>NZ_JBEKLH010000017.1:0-3486 GCF_050010295.1 Methanoregula sp. | reverse complement strand
CAGAGGTGCTACGGCGAGTGTCCGGCGAGGCTCCGGCGAGGCTCCGGAGGCACCCCCGAGAATCTACCATGTCTAGCGCTTGAACTTCTGCGGTGGAGGCACTTGTGGTGCAAATACTGACCTCCGTTACGATGCGCTCTCTGTAGCGTGCATTGCCTGCGAAACGAGTGCTGCGGCCCAGTGAGCGGACTGGAATGGCTTAAATCTGATCGCCCCGGCTCTTTACTCATTGTGGTGCTTGCGCCGCCCTGTCCTGAGGTTTAGGCTGGCGGCATGAAAGCAATTACCGTGCGAGAAGCCCAACCACGCCTTCGAGAACTGATTGCCGAAGCCTGCCAAGGCGAGTTGATCGTGCTAACTGACGGCGACAAGCAGGTAGCCCTGGAGCCGCACGTGCCTTTGGACCTGGAGAAAGACAGCCCCGAATTGGAGGCCGAGTTGCTCAAAGCGATAGACGGGCCGTTTTCGCCGTACTCGGCCGAAGAGATGCAAGCCATCGGGAGGCGGGTTCTCGGGCAGAAACCAGAGCAATGAGCCTCGCCATTCAGCGAGCCTCGTTCTTTATTGCTGATTTCCAGATCCAATTCGCGTGGTATGCAGAGAAGGCAGGAGGGGAGGTCGCGTGGCGATTCCAATCGGCGCTGGACGATTCACTCCGTAATCTTTCAAACCGGCCTGATCTCGGGAGAATCCGGCATTTCCGCAGCCCAAAACTCCGCGGTCTTCGCTCCTATCGCGTAGAACGCCCCTTCAAGAAATTGCTCCTCTTTTATCGTGTGGAGGGTGATTGCCTCCAAGCAGTTCGTCTCCTGCATGGTGCCCGCGATCTGCCTCGCCGGTTGAACCAGCCGCCCGAAGCTCCGGGGGAGCCATAAATGTTGCAAAAAAACACCGAACGCCCATTGTTCTCGGACACCCAGGCATACGAGCGCCTCGAGTCCGCCAGTCGGGACTTCGGTTACGTGCTCATCACGAACGAGTGTGACGCCGCGCGCCTGCGAGCCGCTTGCGAGCGGCGCCGCCAGAATGCCCCCTTGTTCTCGCAAGTCGTACACATCAGCGGGCGCGATCTAACACGTGATGGATTGTGGGGACCGCCAGGAGGACACTCCTATAATTGGCACAACCAAAGGCGCTAATTTGAAGCTTCATCGCTCGGACCGCGGACAACACCAACGCAAACCCACGCGGGCGGACCAACCATGCGGACAACTGGTCATCCAATCTACGGTTTGACGCTTCGTCCGACGGTCAAGGATGACTTGCACTCCCGGCATCGGAATTGACATCGCTGATGCTACTTCTTCAGCCGATAGAGCCGCATCCTGTTGGCAATATTGTTGGTGACGGTATATTGCCCGCTCACAATCAGGGGCGCGGGTATGGCGTTGCTCCAATTCGCGGTGCCCACACTCGTTGACCACTGCAACGCAAAAGCAAGGGAGTTCGTCGGCCACTGTAACACCATGTTCGTGCCTCGCACCGAAGCGCTGAGGAAAGGGCCGCCGTTGGTGAAGTGCGTCTGTGTCGAGTAGCTGCTCCAAGCGTTGCGGCTGTCCCGGTATCGAACATGCCATTGGTAGTTACTGCCGTAGTACAATTTGTTGGTCGGCAGCACCCAACTCACTTTGTTGACTGTGTCCGTGCCGCTGTCCGCGACGATGCGTCCGCCCGCACTTAGCACTTGCCACTGACTCGCAGCGTGGATGTCGCCGAGGCAAGCTGGGTCTGGATCGCTGAACGCGCTCGCTTCTAGCGTGGGCGTGATCGGCACTCCTGCGGCCCCGTTGGGCGGAGAAACATTAGCGGGCGTGTTCGGCGCCGTGTTGGGCGGCGTATAGGTGACAAAGTTTGAGGCGATGGTCGAGTAATTCCCTGCCTTGTCTCGGCTTCGTGCCTCGATGGTGTTGGAACAAGGCGACAGCGCAACGCTGCGCGTCCAACTTGCGGTGCCAGTGGCGTTCGCCCAACTGCCCCCGTTGAGACGCACTTCCACGGCTGCAACACCGCTGGCAGACGAACCCGGATCGCTTGCCGTGCCAGACACGGTGGTTGACGACGTGGTGAGATTCGCCCCGTTGGTGGGTTTGGAGATAGCAACGGTTGGCGGCGTGATGTCAATGCTCACCGTGAGCGTAACCCGGCTGGAGGTCGAAACGTTTCGGGCAGCGTCGTAGGCGCGAGCCGTCCAAGTGTGTGTTCCGTTGTCAGCCGCCGTAAACGACCAGTCATACGTGTAGGGTGCCGTCATGTCAGCGCCTTTAAGTGTCCCGCCGTCATAGAATTCGACGCTCGTCACCCCAACGTTGTCAGACGCGGTAGCCATGATCGTCACGGTCTGCGCGTTCGTGTAAGTTTTCGCAGAAGCTGGATAGGAGATTGAAACCGTGGGGGGTATTGCATCCGCAGAAAAATTCGCAACAAGGACGCGATTATCAGAGATAACGAAATTATAGTCGGATGAACCGCTGACGAAGTTTCCATTCTCTGTCCATTCTACAAAATAATAGCCCGCAGCCGCCGTTGCGCTGACAGCGCCGGACGAACCATTGGTGTAGCCGCCACTGCCGGTAGTAAGACCGGCGTTGATCGGAGACTGAGTAGTCGTGATAGTCCAGATAGACCAATCGTACAACTCTGCGCTGGAAAGATATACGATGCCGCCTGATCCAAAGCCCCCCGCGATCAGCACTTTGCCATTGGGCAGCAAGGTTGCCGTGTGCTGCGAGTGACCGGTGATCATCGCATCGGTCGCCGTCCACCTGCCGGTGGCTGGGTCGTACAACTCCGCGCTGAAAAGAGCGATACTGCCGTCTGTGCTATTGCCCCCCGCGACCAGCACTTTCCCGTTGGGCTGCAAGCTTGCCGTATGCGCAACGCGTATCGTGGTCAACGCCCCAGTCGCTGTCCATGTCCCCATGGTTGGATCGTACAGCTCCGTGGTGGAAATGCTGTTGCCACTATTGCCAGCGCCTCCAGCGACCAACACTTTGTCATTGGGCAGTAAGGTTGCTGTGTGATAATCGTGTGCAGTGGTCAGCGCGCCTGTGTTCGTCCAAGTCCCGGTTCTCGGATCGTACAGTTCCGCACTGGAAAGATAGCCGCTGTTGCCATAGCCCCCCGCGATCAGCACTTTGCCATTGGGCAGCAAGGTAGCCGTGTGAGAACCGCGTGCGTGGGCCAGGCTGGCGGTCGCCGTCCATGTCCCGGTGGCCGGATCGTACAGCTCCGCGCTGGCAAGATACGATATGCCGCCGGGGTATCCCCCCGCGACCAGGACTTCACCATTGGGCAGCAAGGTAGCCGTATGATAAACACGTGTGGTGGTCATCGCGCCGGTTTCGGTCCAAATACCAGCTTTAGTTGATTGAATGATAAACAAGTTCAAGGCCAGCACGGCAAACGCTGACGATAGTTGAACAAGCTTTTGTCCAGGAGTTTTCATGAGGTTTCTCCGTCGTGGTCTTACTGATCGAAGCTGAGTCC
>NZ_JBEKLH010000016.1:0-5044 GCF_050010295.1 Methanoregula sp. | reverse complement strand
GAAAGCCTTGATGCCTGGGCAGTCCACGGCATGGGCGGCCTCTGGGGCGCACTCGCAACCGGCATCTTCGCGGCAGCAGCGGTCAATGGAGCTTCGGGGCTTCTGGAAGGAAATGTCCACCAATTCATTGCCCAGGTAGTTGGCGCCGGTGCTGCCTTGGTCTACGCATTTGTCGTAACATACATCCTCGCACTCATCGTTGACAAGACGATTGGATTGCGGGTGACGGAAGAAGAAGAGTATGTCGGCCTTGACATCTCGCAGCACGGGGAGCGCTGCGGATAAGGAGGGATTAGGAATGAAACTGGTAAAAGCAATCATTAAACCTGAACGATTTGAGTTCATTAAAAAAGCGCTTGAAGAAAAAAGCTTCATCAGCATGACCATCACGGAAGTCCGGGGACGGGGCGAACAGAAAGGAATATCCCTTGAGTACCGGGGAGGCCTGATGACCGTTGATATCCTGCCCAAAATCCAGATCGAGATCGTAATCAAAGAGAAAGATGTAGATTCAGTGGTTGCCATCATCACCGAATCGGCCCGTACCGGAAAAATCGGAGACGGGAAGATCTTTGTCATCCCTGTTGAGAAGGCGATCAGGATCAGGACCGGAGAGACGGAGGTGTAGCCTCGATCTGAAAAGAAAAACCGAATAAAATTTCTCCCTTTCCGGCCGGGGTTTCATAACCCCCCAGCCGGTCAGATAGGGCAGGGGGATATCCACAAAAATGTCCAACTAGAAACAAACGACCGGCTCCCTTTCAATAGGCCCGGCAATTTTTTGAGCATAACTATGCGATCCCGTACAACTAAATGTGGCAACGGTGGTACGACCAATAGAGGAACTCAGCGGGTGAGTCCATGAAGATGATCTGGGCAGTCATCAGGCCGGGATCTTCCCAGCGGGTGATCGATGCGATGGAAAAGGCCGGCATGAGTGCGATGACTCGGCTTCCCGTGACCGGGTATGGGAAAGAACTGGGAATCACTGATCAGCCTGTCCATTATTCAGAGATCCCAAAAGAGATCCTGATGATAGTACTTCCAGACAATGAAGTGGCGAAAGCGGTGATAATCATCAGAAACGAAGCCAGGACCGTCAGTTCGACAAGCACAGATGAGGGGACGATTGACGAGGGGAAGATCTTTGTGACCTATGTCGATGAATCATTCACGATCCGCGCCACTTTGAAAACGATTGGGGCCCCGGGTCCATGAAACAGGTTATCGCAGTAATCCGGGACGAAGCTGTCGAAAAGACAAAACATGCTCTTGCAGCCGCAGGTATTAAACGAGTAACATATCTTCATGTCACAGGCCGTGGACAGCAGAAAGATACGATCCGCGTACCTGACCCTGAAGGTACCGCACAACGGAATTTAGGTATCCATCCACTGCACAAGCGGTGTCCAGTCAGCGGGTTGGACAAGCCCGAAGAGAAGGAATATGAGCTGGGGTTTATTCCCCAACGGATGCTGATGATCGCTGCAGCTGATGAAGATGTCCGCTCCATCGTCCAGCTGCTCATCAACGCCAACCAGAGCGGGCGCCAAGGCGACGGTAAAATCTTCATCTGTCCCGTAGTCGGTGTGATAAGCGTACGTACAGAAGAACCGGGTAACCTGACGTCATCATGAGATGCCTTCCGATACAGTTCCGGTGTTTTTTCTGATCGGCATGCCACGTCACATTCACCACCTGCTCTTGAATCTCTCGTAGTACCAGTATCCGGCATTGTCCATGCCGCGCCTTATTGAGGCAGCTCCCTGCAACGGGGTCCGTGGCTGAAATTCCGACCCGTTTCCCAAATTTACTGCCAGAAAAGATCCTTACTAATCTTCATGCCTGCTGTTGTCACCGAACCGGTACCGGTCTCCGGGGACAGATATCTCGAAACATACTCCCCCTCCCTGTTCCCCGGTCTCCTTGATTCCCATACCGGAAAATTCGAGGATGTCATGTACAAATGCCATAAAAAAGTCCTCGGCCTTGATGATAGTGCCAGCTGACAGGCTCTCTTTCTGAGTCAATGGAATACCGGCACTGTTGTCCTGATAGAAGAGGGTCAGACCTTCAGTGGTTTCTTTGTACCAGATGTGGATTTTTGGGGAGGTATGGAGATTTTTTATCGTGTTTTCAATCAGGAGTGAGAACATCCTTCCAAGGATCGGATCGCAGAACAGTTCCAGGGAGCCAACGTCAAGATCCATCTGGAGAGAATCCACCTCCATTATAGCGATGACTGTACTGATGGTATTCCTGACATTTTCCCAGTGGTGAGGCTTCATACCGATCTGCTGGTATTCGATCGAGCACTGGATCAGCCCGTGGATCTGCTTGAGAATCTCCTCTTCTTTTTCAATATAGAACCGGGTGTCCTCATCTGCAGCCAGATCTTTTGAAAGTTCAACAAACCCGCGGATTCCGGTAACCTTGTTCTGTATCTCATGCCAAGCAATGATATTCATGAGATGCAGTTTCCGGTTGGAGAGTTTGAGCGCATGTTCTGCCCATTTCTGACCGGTGGTGTCGTGGACCATATAGGCAAACCGCTGGTGTCCGCGTGTCGATGTCCCGAGATAGCAGACCGTTGAGGAAAGGCAGCGTTCTCCCTCGAGGGACCGTTTTACATATTCAAATGTGACCGGCTTATCGATATGGTGGCTCTCTTTCACGCGTTCGATCCATAGGAGATTGTCTTCCGAAAACGTGTCCGTAAACGGAACAGTTCTGGCAAATTTTTTTATTTCTTGCTTTTTCCATGTATCAGCGGTAGTTGGACTGTCCGATATGTCAGTAATGATATTTTCCACGATCTCGGCTATCCCCCATATAATGTCAGTATTACCATCGAAACTGTGGAGGACCGCACCAACCTCCTCAAATGGCGGTTCCGCATGATTCCGCCCGGTAACCTCTTCCACGGTCTCAACAGTCCCGATAACGGCACCGTCCCGGTTCTTGATTGCAGTTGCGGCGAAATGCAGCCATTTGCCGCCGTTAATCTGAGGGAAGAAATCCGTGGCTTCGTAGGCATCTTCTTCACGATTAGATGGGGAATATTTGTCAGGGTACCAAGCCCCTAGCTCCCTGTAATTCTCGTCAACAAGGAGATCGGCAAGGCACGGCCGTTGTACCGGATAGAAAGCCTTCCACTGCTCGGAGGTCCCGACAATATCCTCTGCTTTTATGCCGGTTACCTTTTCAAGGGCTCCATTCCAGCAGATCACATGGTGGTCCTGGTCTATCAGAAACTGGGGGACAGGAGAGATCTGGATTATCCGGCTCACAGCCTGGAGAATCTCTCTTGATGCGTCAATGATCTCTCCGGACGCGGTAATTTTGCCAATTGTGCTCTTTTCTGGTTCGATGGATGCAGTCATACCGATAACCTGATTCTTCATACCGGATCACGCATGATAATTTCCGCACTTGTTTCACCAGGTCCAGTGATATCCAATGAGGCGGGAATGAGCACATTATACTCATACTCATATACCTCAACAATGGTTCCTGCAATTTCCTGTGAACCGTAGTACGAAAGGGGTTCCGCCGGAGATTCCTGATATGCAGGCCAATACCCGAGACCGATGATCGTCTTGTTCCCATTCATTGTTATGGATGAAAATGCAGCTGGCCACCCGGTAGACGGCACCAGCTGCGGAGTGTGTGACCCGTTGTGGATGTGATGCTATGCTGGTACAGATCCACACACCAACCAATTATCAGACCAGTTCTAGTATATTGTTATCTGAATGTACGATTATAACATCATTAAAAATTTTAACATTATTAAAATTATACACAACTTTTATATTATAATTGAAATCTTTGTTCTCGATCATTTTATCGCCGGTCTGTTTCCTTTGCCACATGACCGTTGCCTAATCCGGGTCCAGACGGTATTATCCCGGTTTTTCCATGCGTCAGACTGAAAGGATAGGGATCACCATCACAATCCGATTGGTATGCGCGAGGAATTTTATAATCCCCCGTGATGATAGCAATGAAGAACCGTTGTTCCAGGACATTCAAGGCCAAGGGCGGATGCCATCTGGTCGATGTCCGGCTCACCGTACAAGGGCAGGTCCCGTAATCGCATTTCAGGAGGTTTTTTCTCATATGACAATGAGGTTATCATAACACCCGGTGAAAGAATGAGCGATCTCCTGAATGTCATTTCAGCTTCCGACAAACGACGGAATCTCCTGATACTTCTGAACAGCGGGCCAAAGGAATGGGATGAAATCAAACAGACCCTCAGGGTCACTTCTACAGGCATGCTTCCGCAGGTAAAAATTCTCGAAGAAGAGTACCTTATTGAACGAGATGGCAGGAAATTTTCCTTAACACCCATGGGAAGGGTGCTTACTGCGCACATGGAGCCCCTGATCAGGACAATGGAAGTGTTTGATAAGCATAAAAAATTCTGGAACGAACATAATATCGAAGTACTGCCCCATGACATTCTCCTCCATATCCGAGAACTCGGGAACTACCAGATCATTGAAAATTCGGATGAGGAAATTTTTGATATTAACATCTTTTTGAAAAATATTTCGAACTCGAAAGTCATCAAGGGCATATCCCATACGGTCCACCCGCGGTACCCGAATTTCTTCCTGAACCTTGCGAAAAAGGGTGTTGAGTCCCACCTCATCCTGACGCAAGGTGTGTTCAAGGTCGTGAAGGAGAAATACCGTGATCTCCTAGAGGAATGGCTGAAATGCGACAAGGCTAATCTGTATGTGCAAAAGCATGACATCAAGTTCTCCTTTGTTGTCTCGGACTCCTATTTTTCCATCTCATTATTCTATAACAACGGCGTGTTCGATTCCAAAAACGATTGCGTAAGCTATGACGCTTCGGCACGGAGATGGGGAGAGCGGATCTTTTCGCATTACATCAAACTATCAGAAAAAATTTGCTCTGTAGAAAACCTCTATCCAGACAAATTGTATAAACCTGTCAAGGTTAGCGAGAATGATCTTGCATGAAATTTCTTTCTTCTGAATCTGGAATATTCGTGATTTCAGGTCAGCTC
>NZ_JBEKLH010000015.1:0-41475 GCF_050010295.1 Methanoregula sp. | reverse complement strand
GTCAGTGGCACCCTGCGGAGATGCAGGATATCCTGTTTACATTCCGCGGCACAATCCTCCGGACTCATGAGGTGCGAACGGCACCGCCGGACCCGGACAAAGACCGTAAGGCCGTGGCAGAAGAGGAGGAATTCAAGCCAGGATTCCCGGAGCAGGTCACGGTCCATCACGGTCCCGCGTCCTGCCGCGTTCTTTATCGCCTGCCTGATCGCCTCTGTCGGTAGCGGCCCGCGTGTCATGCATCGCACCCCGGGCCCGGCTCGCGGGTACTATGCCGGTGTCCCGTGACGGAATCCCTGTCACCATCCAGTCTCGTAACCCGTGCCGGGGCAAGCTCCTTTGGCAGGGATTTTGTCCTGACGGATATGTTGTAATGATGCCAGTGCGTCCGTTTCACGCTGATGCGGTACACCGAGTCCCCGATCCGGGCGATCTGCCGGGCGATTGCCCGGGGCAGGAGATAGAGCGGAATACTACCTTCAGTCACGGATTTACTCTTCGGCATCCTGTGCCCGCCTCCGTCTTCCGGAGTACATCCCGGTCAGTGTAAATAGCCGCTCTTCTTCGTTAACCAGGACGATATCCTGCCGGATATCGTCAATTTCGTTCTGCTTTCCGTATGTGGAGTCTATGCTATCACTTCCCTTGCTGTCAACCCGGGCACGGGAAAATCCTCATAAGAATGTACGATAATAATCCTGTGCCTACGGGTGGGACAGGGTTCAACGAAGTTCGTCGCCTGGTGAACCCGTCCTTTCTTTTCGGGACAACCCCCGGCTGTCCACGAATTGGGATTTCGTTACGCGATATATAACGATTCTAACGCAACCCTCTACTGGACGGGATGCCAGGATTCATTCCGGCCCCGCCGTGCCTCATCTTTCAAGAGATTCGGCAAGTCGAAGAATCCTTATGGATTCTTCTCCAGTCAATCCTCGCTGACGCGATGATTGACTCCTCGGAGAGGCCCTGAGGCGGGAAACCATCGCAGTTTTTAATTAAGTTTCCTGATTCGGGTCCGAGCGTTGTTCTTGTCTGTTTCTGCCGAATCTTTTATCCCGTCTTCTCAATTTTCGTCTCCCTCTTGTGTCCCCCCGGTTGGTAGAGTTCCTCATTAGTTTAGCTCAATGCGGCTCTTTCCGTTGAGATAGATCTGTCTCACTGTAGTTTTTTTACCATTCCCGTCATACATTTACCAATATACATGTCCGGCGAAAAGATCGATCAGCGAAAAGGAGGTACCGAAGAATCCCGGGAGCAGCTGGTCTTTACCGGGCTCTGCCTTGACATCATCATCCTGGTACCGGAGATCGCAGCGGTCATCCTCTCCGGGTCTGCCACCCTGTTTGCCGATGCCATCAAGTGCGCGAACGAGATCCTGGCCACCTCCTTTGCCCTCCTGATCATACGGAGGGTGACCCGGGGCGGGAAGTTCACGTACGATTACGGGATGGGAAAATTCGAGACCCTCACGAGGATCATCACCGGTGGCGTGATGTTCGTATCTCTCTGTATCCTCATCATCTTCACCGTCCGGAGGCTTCTTGTTCCCGAACGTTTCGATATGGATGCCGCCTTTATCGGTATCCCCCTCATGGTCCTTGCCAGCATCGCGGACTCGTACCACTGGCAGAAAAACTACCGGCGTGCGCAGAAGGATCCCACCCCCATCATGGAGGCCCAGTGGCGGCTCCGGCGGGCCAAGACCTTCTCCGACGTGTTGATCCTCATTACGCTGGTACTGTCGGTTCTCCTCGTCCAGTACAGCTGGGCGGAGTATATCGATCCGGCATTCTCGTTTATCATCATCGGGTTCCTGCTGCTCGCGGGGTACCGGGAGATCTCCTCCTCCCTCCCGGATCTCTTCGACCAGACCCTTGAGGAAGAGCTCCAGCTTGTCATCCTCCGGGAACTGAGCTCCTCGTTCCACAAGTACCATGATTTCCATGGCGTCCGCTCGCGCCGGTCCGGGAGTACTATCTACATCGAGATCTTCCTCGGGTTCGACCCGGAGCAGAGGATGGGAGAGGTACAGGTGTTCACCGATTCCCTGAAAGGGTCGCTTGAGGCCAAGATTCCCGGAAGTATCGTTTGTATCGTTCCGACCAGCGAAGCATCTGCCCGGAAATGATCGTACTGATCCGTGAACAACCGCTGAACAGTTCGTGTCCGCTCCAGTGCGATACTGAAGACAGGTTTTGCAGTCCTGAATTTTCAGGTCAAAAAAATGTGGTTACCGGAGGGGGATCACTCCACCCGTACGAGTCTTGTGACAGCATCCAGCCAGATGCCCCTGGCCTCCTCCGTGTCCATGCCCATCATGATGTCCATGAGGAGGCCGTTGATCAGGGCATCGCAGGCAACCGCGAGCGTCCGGGCATTGAGCCTTCCCGAGACGAGCCCGTTCTCCTGCTGGCCTGCGACGAACTGCTCGATGACCCGGAGGTCCTCGGCCCTGTCGCGTGCAAGGATCTTCTGGATTTCGGTGTTATGAACCGCAAGGAGCATCAGCTCCGCGTACATGCCATTGAACTGGGGGATGTACCCCACGAGGGAATCGAAAAGTATGGCACTTCCTGTCCTGAGATCCTTTTTGTTATACGACCGCCTGAGGATCGCCGCCATTTCCTCTCGGCTGTGCTCGGCAACCGCCGCGAACAGGTCCTCCTTGCCGGGAAAGTACTGGTACAGCGCCGGCTTGGTCACGCCAAGGCTGTCGGCAATCTCCTCCATCGTGGTCCCGTGGTAACCTTTCCGGAGAAAGAGGCTGTGGGCTGAGGTCACGATCTTCTTCCTGACTTCATCCCGGTATCCCGGCAGTATTCTCGGCAGGGTGTTCACCTTCCCGCGCGGATGATAAAAAACCGCTGCGCTTTTACGCTATACTTATAGTATGGATACATTACCCATGGTAAGTTTAATACCTTTGGGTATTTCACCTTATACCAACCAACTCCCGGTCAAGGCCGGCGCGGAGAATGTTCATGACAAAACCGATGTCATCACCAGATGGAAACAGACCGGGTCGGGAGGACGATCACCTCCCGCGGAAGGCACTCCTCATATCCGGGATCATGGTGCTCGCAATCCTTGCCGTGTGCATCCTGCCGGTATCTGCAGATGCACCGACCGTCACGATCTCCGATTACAAGGTGAGCCCCTCGGTGCTCATGCCCGACACTCTCGGGACGATCACCATAACGATAGAAAATACGGCATCGAGTGCCTCGGTGAGCGAGAGCTCGGGGCCGATAACCACGAACACCTTCCAGACCGTAAAAACCACGGACATCAATGTCAATATCCAGAATGTCCACCTTGAAGGCAACGGAATCGATGTCCTGACGAAGGATTTTTCCCAGGTGGGGGAGATCGGCCCCGGCCAGTCGATCCCCATCACCTTCTCGATAGAGTCCCCGGACAAAAGCGGGATATACTTTCCTGAAGTCTGGATCGATACAGACGGCGGGAGGAGCACGAAATACCCGATCCCTGTCAACGTCGATACCGCAATCGGCATCCAGAAAAAGGCGATCCTGATCCTGGACAGTTCACTCACCGGCGATGTCAATCCCGGTGATGAGGCTCCGGTGAACCTTACGGTCACCAACGCGGGCCAGTTCCTGGCGGATGATGTTACCCTCAGCATAGCCAATGTAAGCGGAACCGTGGCCCCGAAAACGAGCGATCTTTACCATCTCGGTACGATCGGCCCCGGCGGGCAGAAGACCCTCAATCTCGTCCTGCTCACCGACAAAACGGCAAATCCCGGCCTTGTACAGGTCCCGGTGACGATCGGCTACACCACGATTGACGGAACCCCCACCATCCAGACTGCAGATATCGACATGATGCTGAAAGGCAAGGCGGAGCTGGGTTTCGTATCGGTTGACACCAGTCCCCCCCGGCTCACCGAGAACGACCCGTTCGACCTCACGATCCGGATAGAGAATACCGGTACCGGCGATGCAAAGCAGGTCTCTGCAAAGGTCGACCTGCCGGCCGAAGGGACAAAAGAGGCATTCATCGGCAAGATCACGCCGGGCAACGATGCCCCGGCGCTCTTCCTTCTCGAGGGCATGAAAGGGGGCGACTACCCGTACAACCTGACGGTCTCCTATGTGGACGACATGGGTGCCCACACGCTCACAAGGCAGATGAACATGCGGGTGCCGCCGGCTGACAGGTCCGGGAATATCATCCTCGCGCTCATCGTCCTTGGTATCCTCGGATTCCTCGCCTACCGGTACTGGTACCTGCCCTCAAAGAAAGGGGACGGAACCTTCCCATGGGTAAAAAAGAACTGAAGGTCGCGTTCCTCCTTGCCCTGCGGTCGCTCCAGCGGGGAAGCAGGTCGAGCGTGATCCTGACCGTCCTGATCATCGGGATGTGCTTCACCAACATGATCTTCCTGCCCTCCCTCTTCAACGGGATCGAGCAGAGCATAACGAAGCAGCTCGTGGACTACGAGGTTGGGAACGTACTGGTCAGCCCCGAGTCGGGCGACCAGTATGTCAACAATCTTGGTGCAACGCTCGCCCTCATCAACGGATTGCCCGGCGTGGAACGGGCCACTCCCCATTATACCGAGGGGGCGACCTTCACGTACCGCAAGCGTATTCTCGGGGTCTCGGTGCGGGCGATCATGCCCGATGACGAGAAGTATGTCTCCCCTCTCTACACGAAAATAATCGCCGGTGATTACATTGGTAACAGTGACACAGGCGAGATCATCATCGGGAAGCCCGTGGCAGGCGATCCAACTATCCGGGAGGAGGACGAGTTCCAGCCCTCGCTCGGCGGGGTCCGGGTCGGGGACTCGGTCACGGTCGAGTACGCAAACGGCTACACGAGGAATTACCGGGTGAAGGGTATTTACTCCACCGGCTGGAGCCAGGCTGACAGTGCCGCATACGTATCCTGGACTGATATGGAGCAGGTCATTGGCAAGCCACTTGATCATGCGGCGGATATCACGGTCAAGGCAAAACCCGGCTACTCCGAGACCTTCATCAAGAATGAGCTGATCCAGTACGGGGTGGCGGACAAGGTCCAGACCACATCCGACCTGCTCTCCAAGAGCCTGGGAACGGCGTTCCAGAGTTTTGCGATCATCAACCTGGTCTCACTCATCGTGAGCATTATCATCACGACGGTCGTCCTCTTCATCGTCATCACGATCAAGACCCTCAACAGCCGCCGGCAGATCGGGATCCTCAAGGCAATCGGCGTGGACAAGGAGGTCATCATGCACAACTATGGTTTCCAGGTCATCATCCTCGCCATACTCGGGATTATCCTCGGGATCTTTCTCACCATACTGCTCGCAGTGTACATGGCAATTCACCCTGTCGTGACTCCCGCATGGTCGGCAACCCTGTACCTGACACCCATGGACATCCTCATGAACTCCCTGATCCTCTTCGTCGCAGCGGTCGTTGCCGGCTACGTCCCTGCCTACCAGGTGTCGCGCGAGGATATCCAGACTGCCATGAGGGCCTGATGCCATGA
The DNA here is from genome assembly GCF_050010295.1 of Methanoregula sp. Taxonomy (GTDB): domain Archaea; phylum Halobacteriota; class Methanomicrobia; order Methanomicrobiales; family Methanospirillaceae; genus Methanoregula. The sequence goes on along the minus strand of NZ_JBEKLH010000015.1, from coordinate 35,964 downwards.
TCGAGATCCAGGATCTGACGAAAATCTACCGGATGGGGAGTGTCGAGGTGCGGGCGCTGGACGGCGTGACGCTGGACATAGGGAAAGGCGAGTTCCTCGGCATCATGGGGGCAAGCGGCAGTGGTAAGACGACCCTCCTGCACATGCTGGGACTTCTGGACGAACCCACCTCCGGCAGGATCGTGATTGACGGGACCGATGTTGACACCCTCACCGATTACGAGAAGACCATGTTCCGGCTCTACAAGCTCGGGTACGTCTTCCAGGACTTCGCGCTGGTCCCCGATCTCACGGTAATGGAAAATGTCTCGCTGCCGGCAATGCTCCGGAAGGACCGGACCGAAGAGCAGTACCATGAGGCAAGCATCGACATCCTCAGGAAGATCGGCCTGCTCGACCGGCAGGACCACCTCCCGAGAGAACTCTCGGGCGGCCAGCAGCAGCGGGTCTCGATCGCCCGGGCGATGGTGAACAGGCCCGACATCCTGTTTGCCGATGAGCCGTGCGCGAACCTCGACACGGAGAACTCCCGGTTGGTGCTTGACCTGTTCCGCGAGATCAACGAGGAGATGCACCAGACTATCGTCATGGTCTCCCACGAGGACTGGCACAAGGACTATTTCCACCGCATCGTCCGGCTGAAGGACGGCAAAGTCATCAGCGATGGCACCAGCGGGTCTTCCATTCGCTGACGAAGGAACTCCGGCAGCATTCTTTTCTTTCCCGGTGGCCAATACCGTATACGTGACCATGCACGAAATCCGGATTGAAAAACTCATCCGCTCGCGCCGCAGGACCATCGCGCTCGAAGTGACCCATGATGCCACCCTGATCGTCCGGGCCCCCCTGCGCACCCCGGCCGTGCATATCGAGGAGATGATCCGGGAGAAGCACGCGTGGATCCAGCGGAAACTGGAGGAGATGAAGAAGCGACCGTCCGCCTCAGTGCACGAATATAAGGAGGGCGAACTGTTCCTGTTCCTCGGGAGATCGTATCCCCTGCATATTGCTGAAAACGAGGACGGCACCATCGAACGGATGGACCGGCTCAACGTCTCCCGCAGTCTCGTACCCGAGATCCGACAGCGGCTCAGGCGCTGGTACATGGACGAGGCAGCAAAGGAGATCCGGGCGCGGTGCATGTGGTTCTCCATGACCACCGGGCATGTGCCGGCGTCAATCCGGATCACCGATGCCCGGCAGCGCTGGGGGTCGTGCACCCACAAGGGCGGGCTCAACTTCAGCTGGCGCCTTATCCAGGCCCCGCCAGAGATCGTCGATTACGTGGTGGTCCACGAGCTCGTGCACATCAGCCAGCCGGACCATTCGAAGAAGTTCTGGAACAAGGTGCGGGAGATCCTGCCGGACTACGAGCGGCGCAGGACATGGCTGCGGGAGAACGAGCGGCTGTTGAGGATTTAAAGGTATTAAGGGAGGGGACAGTGCCTGTCCCCTCCCCGGCCCTCCCCTGCGCATTATGATGGAGCTGTATTACCTGTCTTGGGAGTTGACAACGTACCGGGTAGCGCAAAACCCGACGAGGCGTTTTGCGCGCAGGGCAATCGCAACGAATAATTTACCCGACCGTAACAACCCTGGCTGAAACTCTACCCTTCCCACTCCCCTCTCTCCGGCCGCGGCTGCATCCGCCCCATCCAGCGTTCCGGATCCTCGATAGGAGCAAACCCGCACTTCCCGTAGACGCCGTGGGCATCGCTCGTCTTCAGCAGCCACTGGTACACGTTCCTGAGGTCCGGGTGCGCCATCGCAAACCTGACCATGGCCTGCCCGATTCCCCGGTGGCGGCAGTCCTCCGCAACGATCACGTCAAGGAGGTACGCGAACCGGGTCTTGTCGGAGATGACCCGGCAGAACCCGACCTGCCGCCCGCTGGTATCATACGCCCCGACCACGAGCGCGGAGTTGCGGATGCCCTGTGCAACCTCGTTCTTCGTAATACCCGGGCTCCAGTAGGTCTTCACGAGCATGCCCTGGATATCATCCATCCTGAGACGGGCCGGGTCCGCTGAAATATCGGGATTCATGGCGCCCTGCGGACCAGCCTCGCCCCCAGCTCGTATGCCTTTCTGCAGTCTACGGGGAACTGCTCGTCCCGCCGCTTCTTCTTCTCCTCCGGGTCGAATGCCGTGGAGACATACCGGGAATAATCGTCGAACTGGCAGGTATCGGTGACAAAGAGCGTCTCGCACGACCCGAAGATCCTCTCCATCGCCTGCTCGGTACCCTGGGCGTTCCGGTCGAACCCCCTCTCCTTCACTGCCTCCTCGGGGGCACCCGCCGTGTAGATGAAGCCGGTCCTGATCTTTCTGCCAAACAGCGTGGACCGCTGGGGGTCGTAGACCGAGTACGGGAACATCAGGCGTTCGAGGAAAGACCGCGTCTCTCCGGTTGTAATCCCGTAATAGATGGGGGAGCCGATGAGGATCGCGTCGGCTGCTTCCACTTTCCTGAATACCGGCGTGAGGTCATCCTTCACTGCGCAATGGCCATACCATTCCCCGCCGATCCGCTTGCAGGAGAAGCAGCTGGTGCAGCCCTTGTAATCCAGATCGTAAAGATGGAAAAGTTCTGTTCTGGCCCCTTCGGATTCAGCACCTTTCAGTGCATGGACGAGGAGCGTAGCGGTGTTCCATGTTTTCCGGGGGCTTCCGTTGAACGCGAGGACTTTCATAGCATCTTTTTGGGGGAGCGGGGAATAAAAATGTAAAGGGAATCTCTTACACGAGCGCCCCGAGTACAATTCCGCCCGCGTACAGCACCATCGCGGCATGGAAGCAGGGGAGCACCCGGAGCGCCGCATCCGGCGTCCGCTCTTTCAGGATGACCGAATTCGCGTACAGGATCAGGACCAGTCCTGCTATGATACCCGCACGGGCGATCCACCCCAATCTGGCCATGAAGATCGCTGCCGTCACGATGTGGACCGCGGTGAAACCTGCGATCCAGTACGCTGCACCGTCCAGGCTGGTGAGGAGCGGGACGGGACGGAACACTGCCTTATCACCTCAGCCGTCCAAAAGAACAGGATGGATTCCTTTTTCATCCGCCAGGAACTCCCGGAGGATGCCTCCGCCATATCCGAGGTCCTTCTCCAGGCATTCGGGCAGGACGGGGAATCACGGCTCGTGAATGCCCTGCGGGACGATGGCAATATCAACCCGGATCTCTCCCTTGTTGCCGTGCATGGCGACAGGATTGTCGGGCATATCCTGTTCTGTCCTGTCGCCATTGTCTCCGGCACGGTTGAGACAGCCGCTCTTGCGCTTGCCCCGCTCGGGGTCCACCAGGATTACCAGTGCATGGGTATCGGCGCAGCCCTTATTGAAGCAGGGCTCGGCGAGTGCAGACGTCTCGGCCACCGCATCGTAATCGTGGTCGGCCACCCAGGATACTATCCCCGCTTCGGCTTTACCGCTGCAAAGGATTCAAGGATCACGGCCCCGTTCCCCTGTCCGGACGATGCATTCATGGCACTGTCGCTGAAGCCCGGCGCCCTCGATGATATCGGAGGCGTGGTCCGGTATCCCCCGGCGTTCGATGCCGTAGGCGCCCATACCTCCTAGACGGCAACCGGGATCCCCTCCTCCTTTTTTCCCACGGTTGCGAGATAGATGAGGAACTGATCCGTTCCATCAATCCCGAGCAGCCCGTTCATAACGTCGTCGTCGAATGCCGCGATGGCGCAAACCCCGCAGCCCACCGATTCGGCCGCTAGGTAGAGGTTCTGGCAGACGTGCCCGGCGTCGAGGTGCAGGTCCCGGTATCCCCGTTCGCCGTAACGCCATGTCATGCGGTACGGGACCGCTGTCCAGAGGAAGACCACCCCGCTCCGCAGGATGAACTGCTGGTCGAAGCAGGCGGATGCGACCCGGCGGGCGAGGGCGGGGTCCGTATCCCGCTGCTGGAGGCGGTGGGAGAGCGCCAGGTAGCGGTACAGCCCGGGTTCCAGGCCTTCCACGTCGTTTGCCAGCAGGAAGGTCTCGAAAGCATGGCGGGCGCCCGCCGAGGGGACCGTGCGGAAGGTGGCCTGCGAGCCAAATGTCTGTTTCACCCCCTGCGTGCACCAGAGGAGGAAGGAAAGTTCGTCGAGGGCCACGGGTTCGTGGAGATACGCCCGGACACTGCGGCGACGTTCGATGGCGGTCCTGAGATCGAGCGGGGGGATCTCAAGCAGTTCCGGTCGCCTGAGTTCGATACACGGCCGGTCCGGTTCCGGCGGGACCTCGAGCAGCGGCTGGGGCACCCCCTTCTGCTGGTCGCTCTTCCCGATAGATCGGTATTTCGTCCTCTCCATGAACTCCTGCCCGGTTCCGGGAGAACCGGGACCGGGCGGCGATGACGGCATCATCTCTGTTCCTCAGCACTCAATGTACATCACCCGGCATGTCAGGCTGTCGGTGCGGCGGGAACGGACCGTACGGGATTATACCTTCGCTCGCCAACGTACCCTGAGGTATGGCGACCAGATCCCGCACACCTGGCGACGAAGGCCTCCCCGGGTTCCTGCGCATGAATACGCATCCCGAGGGACTTCCCACGCAGAGCGAGGAAGTACGGATAGGATCGGATACGTTCAGAAAGTTTACCGGGGAGTTCTGGACATCCCGGCAGCGGCAGGCAGGATCGATCCACGAGATCTCCTACCGTGCGTGTTTCAAGCCGCAGCTCCCCCGGTTCTTCATCGGTCTCCTGACCCGGAAAGGGGACGTGGTCTACGACCCCTTCAGCGGGCGGGGGACGACCGTCATTGAAGCGGGCCTCATGGGACGCAATGTCATTGCGAATGACGCAAACCCCCTTTCACGGATCATGACCGAGCCGCGGTTCTTCCCGCCCGAAATTGCGGCAGTAGAAAAGCGTCTCCTCTCGATCCCCCGGGAGGGGGGCAGTTCCGATATCGACCTCTCCATGTTCTACCACCCGGATACCGCACAGGAGATCGTAGCCCTGCGGGAGTACCTCCTCGGCAGGAAACGTATCGCACCGGACGACATGATCGACCGCTGGATCGCGATGGTGGCGACCAACCGGCTGACCGGGCATTCAAAGGGCTTCTTCTCTGTCTATACCCTCCCGCCCAATCAGGCAGTCTCGCCCCGGAGCCAGCAGAAGATAAACGAGAAACGCGGCCAGGCCCCCGAGTACCGGGACACCTGCAGGATAATCCTGAACAAGACCAAAAGTCTCCTCCGGACGCTCCTTCCTGGGGAGGAGAAGAGCCTGACACGTGCCGGCAGGCAGGCAATGCTCCTCGTGGAAGATGCTGGAAAAACCCGGGAGATCCTTGATGAGATCGTGCAGCTGACCGTGACCTCGCCACCGTTTCTCGACATCGTGCAGTACCGCGAGGACAACTGGCTCCGCTGCTGGTTCAACGGGCTTGACGGGGAAGCGATCGGCAGGAGGATAACCATGGCAAGGACCGTTGACGAGTGGACCTCGGCCATGGGCAGGGTCTTTGCCGAACTCTTCCGGGTTACCCGCCCCGGGGGGCACGTTGCATTCGAGGTGGGTGAAGTACGAAAGAAGACGATCCGGCTGGAGGAGCATGTCGTCCCCCTCGGCACCGATTCCGGGTTCTCCTGCGAGTGCGTGCTGATCAACCAGCAGGTATTCACCAAGACCTCGAATATCTGGGGGGTGGAGAACAACACCTGCGGCACCAATACCAACCGGATCGTGGTATTCCGGAAAGACTGACCCGCATGGGATGCCCCGGTTCCCGCAGGACTGAAAAAAACCTGCAAATCTTGATATTAATTGAAAAATAATTCATTTTACGAGTGATCAGGATGGAGACGGACTTTTACATGGCAGGTGCGCACGGCGATTTCCGGGGTAACCGATAATGGTATCACGACGGAGCTGCATTCCGCTGTTCATTGCCCTCGTCATCGCATCCCTTCTCTTCATACCTGCCAGTGCCGCCGGCGCGGGCGCTCCTCCTTCCGACAGCACAACAGCCATCCGGCAGGCTCATCTCGAGTGGACTGCGCTCCAGACCGATGTGGAGATGAACACTGCCATCACGTACTGCATGACGCTCTTCGGCACGGACACGAGCAACATGGCTGGGTTTCTGGCCGGTTTCCGGAACGAGGAATCCCTTATCCCCTCCGCCACGGATCCGGCGAGTCTCGACACAATTACCGCTGACCTGCAGTCCAACACCAGCCAGTTCCGGAACGAGACCATAGCCCGGATGACAAAGGGGCAGGGGGATTGGGACACGCTGAACAAGCAGATCTCCGGTGCAAAGAACAAAAACCCGTACATTGCCGCCAAAGAGGACAACTACTGGAATACCCGGAAAACAACCCTTATGGGTGATTTCGATGCCTGGATCCTGCAGGGGCAGCAGGCCCTGGACACGCTGAAGAATGAAGGGTACGATACCACCGGTGCACAGAGGAGTCTTGATCTCATCTCGTTCCGCCGTCCCGACGTGGTTGCGGCCCTTGGGTCAAGAAATGAGCTCAAGATCCAGTCCATGAACAGCGAAATTCTTTCGATGTCACAGCAGTTCGGGCAGCAGGTCGATGACGTGCAGGGGCAGGTCAGCGACGATACCACAACCGGTTTTCTCATCGACCAGGGCTACCGGGCGGTGGCCAGGGCAGATACGATCAATTACAACCTTACGGTCATCCTGCTCGATATCAGCCCGGCTGACAGCATCCTTGCACAGACCAAAAAAGACCTTGCATCTGCGAGGGCATTACAGAACAACGGAAACTTCGAGTCGGCAAAAACCCCCCTCAGACTGGTAAAAAAGGACCTGACAGACCTGGCAGGAGCCTACCGCGACCTGGAACACAGTGCCGACCTGCCCCCGGACCTCTCGGCCTCGCTCGGCACCATGGCGGTACAGCTGGATAACATGACCGTCCAGATGGGGGGGATAGTATGATGGAGGATCGATCCGGCCTGTGCCTTCTTGCGGCCATCCTTATCGTCTGCAGCCTGGCAGCCGCCGGGTGCACGTCGATCCCCGGCCCCGGATCCGGGCCCGGGACAACGGCGACAACCGCTCCTCCGGCAGCTGTCCAGACCGTGCAGGCCACCCCGGTACAAACTGTACCCATGACCGGGAATTTTCCCATGCGGCAACCGACAGCCGCTCCTCCGGTTGCATCTTCCGTGAACCAGACCTGCGCCATGCAGGGAGGAGTCATCGTGACACCGGGGCTGACGTGCCCGGGAGTATGGCTGCCGGCCACGGATACCTCCAGCTGCTGTTCGGTACAACCCGTCCCGATCGTTACCACCAATCCCCCGGTTACGGTCGAACCTCTGGACCTGAGCGTTCGGATGGATGACGACCTGGGCAGCATAGTCCCATGAATCAACCATCCTCTTTTCCGGCCTGTTTTCTCCGCCTGACCTCCACGGTTACTGCGGAGAAAAGGACGCATTAAGTATCACGACATCCAAGGTGTACCCATGGTCACCCGTATCATGCGGTATGCGCAGATCGTAGACGTGCTGAGTAAGTATGGTTTCGGCATAGGTCTTGAGAAGTTATTCCCCGGTCGTGCGAGATTCCGGCTCCCGACGGCAGGGAAGACGCCCGAGACCTCGACCATCTACGAGCGGATACGGCTGACACTCGAGGAACTCGGCCCGACATTCGTGAAGTTCGGGCAGATCATGAGCACGAGGACCGAACTGCTGCCGCCGGAGATGATCGACCAGCTCAAGAAACTGCAGGACCATGCAAAACCCGTCACGTTCTCTGAAATACGCGCGGTCATCGAACAGAGCTGCGTGAGCCTCGACGACTGGTTTGCCGAGTTTGAAGAGACCCCGGTCGCATCCGCATCGATCGGGCAGGTCCACCGCGCCGTCCTGAAGGACGGGACCCGGGTCGCCGTGAAGGTCCAGCGGCCGGGGATAGAAGAGCTCATCGAGACCGACATCGGCATCCTTCAGTCGATGGCCGAGCGCATCGAGACGGTCTTTCCCGAGACCCGGGTCTACAACCCTGTCGGCATGGTCGAGGACTTTTCCCACCAGATCGTCAAAGAACTCGATTTCGCCCGTGACGGCCGCAATGCCGACCGCATGGCGCGCAACTTCCGGGACGTCCCGGGCATCCGTTTCCCGAAGATATACTGGGAATATTCCTCCTCCCGTGTGCTCGTCATGGAGTTTATCGAGGGGGTACGGATCGACGACCCCGAGTCGATCATGGCGATGGGTCACAAGCCGCACGAGATTGGCGTCCGGGGGTTCCACGCGTACCTCAAGATGATCTTCGAGGACGGGTTCTTTCATGGCGACCCCCACCCGGGCAACCTGCTGGTCACCGCTGCAGGGGACATCGTCTTCCTCGACTTCGGGATAGTCGGCGTCCTCCGCCCGGAGAAACGCCAGAACTTCATCAACCTCCTCTTTGCCCTCGTGAACGACGATATCGAACTGATGCTGCGGTCCCTCGAGGGGTTCGGCATCGTGATCGCGGAAGCGGATCGGGAAGGACTCCGGGACGACCTCTATCTCATGATGCACGATTTCAGCGGGGGAGGCGGGGAAGGCGTCTCCCAGCTCAACTTCCGGCTGGTGGTCAACGAACTCACCGAGACGATGCGGCGGTACCAGCTCAAGGTGCCGATGAACCTGATGCTCCTACTCAAGGTCTTCATGATGGTGCTGGACATCGGTGTCCGCCTCGACCCGAAGTTCAACTTCGGCACCGAGGTCACCCCGTACCTTTCCAGGCTCGCCGATGCCAATACCCTCTCCGCGGGCTACGTAAAGCGGGCGTCCATGTCCCTCCTCGAGGCAGCGGACGCCATCCTGGACCTGCCCCGCAATGTCAACCTGATGCTCCGGCGGCTCTCGACCGGGACCTTCAAGCTCGAGATCGTGGACACCGACCTCCAGAAACTGCAGATGGCACTGGACAAGGCGAGCGACAAGATCATGATCGGCCTTGTCGTAGCTTCGCTGGTAGTCGGCTCATCGCTGGTCCTCCAGTCATCGCAGTTCGTGCTGCCCAAAGAGATATCCTATATCGCGATCGCCGGCTACACGGCAGCAGTGCTCGTCGGGTTCTATGCCATCTACCATGTGATCTTCCTCAGGTTCCGGATGGAACGGTAACGGTTTTTTATTCCTGCTCGGCGGTAGCCCGGATTTTTACGGCCTCCCACCGTCTCACTTTCTCCGCGAACGGGAGCCGTGCATTGGCCGGGCTCGTCGAGGGAAGAACCACGGATGGCACGCCCGGGATCTCGTTGAACCGCTCATAGTACCGCCCGGCAGTGCTCCCGTTCAGCGCTACGAGCCGCAGGGTCGGGTGAGCCAGGACAAACCTTCCGATATCATTGGGCAGGGGGTTCCGGATCCGGCGGTCTGCGCTGCCCGCCCGTTCACAGGTCCGGATCACGTCCCAGAGCGCAATCCCGTACTGTGCCAGAAGAGCAATCCGGCCGGGATAGGGGAGACCGGCCGGGACGGCGAAGAGTTCTTCCATGACCGCCCAGAACCGGTTTTTGGGATTCCCATAATACTCCTGCCTTTCAAGGGACAGGATACTGGGGAAACTTCCGAGAATAAGGACAAAGGGTTCTTTACTGGTAACCGGGCCAAGGCCGGAGGACGGAGCCGGGGAACAGAGCGAATGACCGGTCATACAAAGGAAGGAAAACGGAAACCCTCAGGGCTCCGGCTCTTTGAAATAGAGGTTGCAGTGGCAGTGTCCCGTCTTTCCGATCTCGTCCTTGTGGTAGATACACGGGCACTCGATCTTCCTGTCCTTCTCCTCGTCACCGCTGCGGAGCCGGCAGGGGCAGTAGGGTCTCCCGAACTTGGTCTTGTTCCGCACAAGCCCCCGTATCACGGTAGAGAGCTGTTTCTCTTCGGTGTTGAGGGACCAGCCGTGCTTGTGCGCATAGGCCTTTGCCCACTTGAGCATATCCGCTTCCTCTGAATTAACATCTGACATGGTACCCGATCAGGTCTTTCGTGTGGATAGATTGCGCATCTTTATCATTATTCTTTGCGATTGAACGGAGGGAGAGCGGGAGATCCGCTTGGGCAGTCCGGGAAGCTCTGGCTCCGACCCCTGCCACCCCATGACTGTCGCCTCAGCGTCTTGGTGTCCGCTCCGGCTCTGCCTTTGCAGGTTTGGCCTTTACGACCATCTTTTTTGTGATCCTGCCGGCCACCCGGTCGTAGGTGGCCATTACGTCCCCCTTGCTGAATCGGTACACGTCCTTGTCCAGCGACTCACCGGTCTTCCTGTCCCAGAGGCGCATCGAGTCCATGCTGATCTCGTCGCCGAGGTAGATCGTCCTGCCCGCCCTCCCGAACTCCATCTTGAAGTCCACAAGGGTGATCCCCTGCAACGCAAGGAGTTTTACGAGCAGCCGGTTGATCCCGAGCGCGGTCTTTTTGATCTTCTCAAGCTCGTGCCGGGTCGCGAGCCTGAGCGCCACGATCAGGTCGTCGTTGAGCATCGGGTCGTGCCGCGAATCGTCCTTGTAGTCGATCACGATGACCGGGGGGTTGAGTTTTGTCCCCTCCACGAACGGGTAGTTCCGGACAATGGACCCGGCAGCCACGTTCCGCACGATGACCTCGAGAGGGATCATGCTGAGTTCGCGCACGACCATCCTTTTTGAATCGAGCATGGTGACAAAATGCGTCTTCACGCCGTTCTTTTCCAGGTACCCGAAGATGAAGGCCGAGACCTCTGCATTGTAGCTGCCCTTGTTCACCAGGACGTCCTTCTTCCCGCCGTCAAACGCGGTGATGTCGTCCCGGAACTCAACGATCAGTCTTCCCTTCACATCCGTCCGGTAGACCGATTTCGCCTTGCCGGTATAGAGGAGTCCCTTCTGCTTCACCGTCCACTTCTCCTTGCTTTAACTGTTTGTCCGAGCCGGTTTATTAGGGGTTGCAAATCCGCAGGGTACCAGCCGCGTTCGATGTACCGGGGATAGATGCAGAGCCGTTCCCTGAGTTCTGCACCGCCCGCGATCGTTTTCAGCTCTTCCAGTGCAGGCCACGGGTGCTCGGGGTTCACGTAATCGATGGTGAGCGGGGAGACGCCCCCAAGGTCGTCGACCCCGCAGGAGATGAGCAGGGACGCGTCGGTGAGGTTCGGCGGGATCTGGATCGCAATCTCCGGCTGGAGAATATCCCGCGCCAGGCGGATCGTTGCACAGATCTCATCGGTCCGCGGCACGGGTGCCCCCTCAAGCGGGGTTCCCGGCTTCGGGCAGAAGTTCTGGAGGATCACTTCCTGGATATGGCCGTACCGTTTGTGGAGGTCCCGGATCGCGAGGAGCGAGTCCTCCCGGTCTGCCATCGTCTCCCCGATCCCGAGGAGAAGGCCGGTCGTGAACGGTATCCGGAGCTTTCCCGCATCTTCGATCATGGCCAGGCGGGTTGCCGGGTCCTTTCCCGTTGATGTCGCGTGCGCCGGTATCGCCGCGGTGGTCTCGAGCATCAGGCCCATGCTCGCGTTCACCTCACGCAGCCGCTCGAGTTCCCCGAACGTCAGGATGCCCGCATTGGTGTGCGGGAGGACGCCGTACCCGATGCTTTTCCTGCACATGGCCTCGCAGTAATCAAGAATCGTTGCATAGCCAAGCGGACGGAGCATTTCCAAAAAACCCGGTTCGTCTTCCGGGCGTTCGCCAAAGGTGAAGAGGGCCTCGGTGCACCCCAGCGCAGCCCCGGCCCGGAGCGTCCGCTCGACGTCCTCCTGCGGCAGGATACAGCCTTCCTGCACCGGCGTGCGGAAACAGCAGTAGCCGCAACGGTTCCTGCAGACCGTGGTGAGGGGGAGAAATACGTTCCGCGAGAAGGTGATCGTGCGGCGGTGCATGGAGAGAGGTTCTCTTTTGTATCTATTGAAAGTTAATGCTCTGTGCAGGCCGCAGGCCTGCCGCTGCACGGGCAGAGAGCAAGCATAAAGAGCCAGGCGGATCAACGTTCACCATTCCAGACAGGACAGGTTGTTCTGCCACACGGTATCCGGGAGGTGTACGTCTTTGGGAGATCGCAGGAGTCAGGAAGCGGATCCGGCGGGAGGGGGCAGCGGGCAGCCGGTCACGCCGGAGGCAGAGAATGCGCGGCTCATGGGAGAGATCGCGTTCTTACAGAAGAAACTCCAGCTGGTCGGGAGCATCACCCGGCACGATGTCCTCAACCAGCTGACCGCAGTTCTGGGATACAACGAACTGCTGGCGATGATGGTCGAGGACCCTAAGGTCAGATCGTTCCTCGAGAAGGAGCGACAGGCCATCGACAAGATCCGCCGCCAGTTCCAGTTTGCCAAGGACTACCAGAACCTCGCGACGGAACCCCCCCGCTGGCAGCACCTGAAGAATACCGTCTCCCGCGTCAGGGAAGAGTTCGACGCCACTGCGATACGGATAACCTGCGAGAGCGGTGACGCTGCCGTGTACGCCGACCCCCTTCTTGGCAGGGCACTCTCCAACCTGATCGACAACACCTTCCGGTACGGCAGCGGTGCGACCGAGATCCGCATCACCCTCCGCAGAGAAGGGCCCGGCGCGGTCATGACCGTGGAAGACAATGGGGCCGGCATCCCCGCCGGAGAAAAAGTGAAGATCTTCGAACGCGGGTACGGGAAAGGGACCGGCTGGGGGCTCTTCCTGGTCCGCGAGGTCCTTGCCGTGACCGGCATGACCATCGAAGAGAGCGGTGAGCCGGGAAAGGGCGCCCGGTTCGAGATCCGCATACCGGAGGGGATGTTCCGGATGGACGGCTGGGATCTGCAGATGGCGGCGTGAACCGGGAGTACGACAGGAGTCGGTCATCACCGCGATCTTCTCCATCCCCCGCCCGCTGCATCCATATCAGCACCTTTTTTTTATCGGCCGGCATACCTCGGTATACCATGTGTCCTCCGGCCCTCATCCCGTTCAAACCCAGAAACCCGAAGACCCGTCTCTCCGCTGTCCTCAGTCAGGAAGAGCGGGAGCAGTTTGCACGGGTGATGCTCGAGGATGTGAAAGCCGCGGCAAAAGATGCCATGTGCAGCCCGGTCCTCGTATGTTCGGAGCTTTTCGACAGCGAAGACGTCCAGGTCACCATCCTGGATACCGACCTGAACGGGACGCTGAATGCCATCCTCCCCCAGTCGGTCACGGACTGCCTGATCATCATGGCCGACCTGCCGCTGGCCGATGCCGGGTCGATACGGCGGGTTATCTCGACGAAAAAGGATATGGCCATCGTGCCGGGACGCGGCGGCGGCACCAACGTGATCTACGTCAGGGAACCAACGAAGTTCCATGTCGATTATTACGGGACCAGTTTCTTAAAGCACATGAAGATCGCTGAGGAAGCCGGCCTCTCGGTCGACGTCATCGATTCGTTCCGGCTCCACACGGACATCGACGAGGTGGAGGACCTTGCCGAGCTGTTGATCCACGGTACGGGAAAGAGCCGGGAATATCTTGAAGGGCTCGGTTTTTCCCTCTCGGTCGAGAAAGGGCGGGTTGGCGTTGTCAGGAAACGATAGGATTATCAGGATATTCGACGGAATGGCAACACATGAGTGACCCGCCCCGACTCTCGCTGATCGAACTCCTCCGCTCTTCCCGTCCCGATGTCCCCCGCATAGTCAGTACTTTTGTCACCCGGTTCAACGCCGCGTATGGGGTGCCGGGCAGGAAGCAGTGGGACATAACAAAGGAGGAATGGCACCGCTATGAGTTCCTTGGCGACCGTGTCCTGAACCTGATCGTCGCGCAGACCCTTTTTACCCAGCGGGATTCCGTGCTCAGCGAGGGCGAGATGACCCGGATCCTGAGTTCCGTGGTATCAAACCGGGCGCTTGGTGGCCTGACCCGCCAGTACGGCGACACCTTTGCCCGGCTCATCCCCGAATCCATCGCGGAGCAGAAGACGTACGGGGAGCGCGTGACCGGCGGGGCGTTCGAGGCGTTTATCGGTGCATTGTACTGCGAGGCCGGGATTGATGAGGTCGCCTTCTTCATCAACGCGATCATGGGGGATGCCATCAGTACTTCCGCACCGGACCAGAACGCGGTCGGCATCCTGCAGGAGCATTTCCAGAAAAAGGGCGGAGTTCTTCCGGAATACCGGGAAGTGGCAAGGGAAGGCCCGGACCATAAACCGTTCTTCACCTGTCAGGTCGTATTCAACCACGAAGTCCTCGGCGAGGGGAGCGGCGAGAGCATCCATCTGGCAAAACAGGCGGCCGCAAGGAAAGCTCTCGAAAATATCGGGGAAAATCACTGAACTCACGCCCTCCGTTCACCCGGGCCGCGTGGGACACCGTATCCCGGATCGGAGAGATCATCCCCTTTTGCCTCTGACACAGGATTAATGAGGCTCCCGGAGCAAACCGTTGAGTAATCCGGAATGAAGCAGTGGCACTGATGCTTGACAGGTTCTTCAGGCACGATACTGCAGGGACGCTGAAAGCCCTTACCCTCGAATGGAAATGCCCGGACTGTGAAGGCCTGAACTTCAGGATCCTCACCCGGGGAGAACGGAATGCAGGGCGCTACGATACCCGGTGCCGGTACTGCCGCTCAAAGTTCCGCGTGTGCTACCCGAGGCCCGACAGGGCGGTTGACGGGGAAGCCGAGTTCATGGACCGGATATCCCGGGAAGATTTTACCGACCCGGAAAAGACAGACATGATCCGGGACTTTGCAGAGATCGCGTCGCTCAGGGAGGACCGTGCACAGCCCGGCCTCATCGGCGGGAAGATGAAGGCTCTCGAGGATAAGATCGCGTTTGCGAAGAGGCGGAGAAGATAGGCAGTCCGCTCCTCCTTATTTTACCACGAGGATCTTGCAGGGTGCGGCCCGGATGATGCTCTCCGCAACACTCCCGAGGAGGATACGCTCGATCCCGCGCTTTCCCTGCGTGCCGATCACGATGAGGTCGATCCCCTTCTCCCCGGCATACTTCACGATCTCTGCCGCAGGTTTTCCCTCGAGGATCACGGTCTCGAGCTGTACACCGCCTGCCATGCCCCGGACCCGGTCCAGCGCCTGCTCTCCCTCGCGCTGCAACAGCTCCCACGTGTCCCTGATGACGACGTCCGCTGATGCCGACTCGAGGGTGTCGGCCACGTAGACCGCGTGGACGGCTGACCCGGAGGTCCTGCCGATCCGGAGTGCTTCCTCCACTGCTGCCCGGTTCTTCTCCGATCCGTCCGTTGCAACGAGGATCGTTCCAAAAAGTCCTGCTGTCATTTCAGATCCCGCTCCCGGTACGCCATCATCTCTCGCTCTTTCCTGATACCTCTTGCGGATCTGTCCCGGCAGGGATGGTGGCAGCACCTGTTCCATGGAGTTCATGCACGTATCTCTCTCCCCTCATTAAGCAGAAGACCGCGGATAGTACCGAGAGCGCTGCACCGACATAGAAGGTGAGCGCGAGCGAGGGCATGAAGGCCCCGGCCAGCGTTGTCGGGAACCACGTGGCCCCGGTCAGGGTGGCGATGGTTGCAGCTCCAATCCCGGCGGTCACGGCGACGGGCAGGCCTGCGAGGATCATCTGGACCGGGTTGTACCCGAGGAATGCGGCGAAGAGTGCACCGGTCGGGGGGATCGCGCTCATCGACGGGATGAGCGAGGCGGCACCGGCGCCCGTGAGTGAGGCCGAGAGTGCATGGGGGAACTCTTTTGTCAGGCCGACAACGATGATGGTG
Source organism: Methanoregula sp. (assembly GCF_050010295.1). Taxonomy (GTDB): domain Archaea; phylum Halobacteriota; class Methanomicrobia; order Methanomicrobiales; family Methanospirillaceae; genus Methanoregula. The sequence goes on along the minus strand of NZ_JBEKLH010000015.1, from coordinate 20,270 downwards.
AAGAACATCCCCATGCTGATGACAAAACCGGAGTTCATCAGGGTCGACATCATGCCGGAAGCAACGCCCCGCTCTGACGGCGGGACGGCATCAGGCTGAACATGTATATGGGGCCGGTCAGGTCTGCGGGGATCATTCCCGTAACGGTGCACCATCACTGTTTTTTCTTCGCAAAGAGAGGGGCCAGATCCCCTGCTGTCTCATCCGTTACAAACGTGATGAGGACCTCTCCTGCCTGCAACGTACGTGTAGGCTGGATCTCTCGTGTGGTTTTTCCTTTGCTGCGAATCCCGACCTCCGCGATGCCAAAACGGGTGGGGAGTTCCAGTTCTCTGATGGTCTTTCCTTCAGCGCGAGACCCGGGTTCGATGCGGAATGTGTGCACGTGCCGATTGTGGAAGACGATCTTTGGGTCTTCCAGCTGCGCCTCTCCATCGGCTCTCTTCGTGAACAGGGTGGTACCCAGCTCTTTGACCCTTTTGATGATATAGCCGATCTCTTCGTCCGGAAGCTGGTACTTTCTGAGTGCCCGGGAAAAGATCTCGAGCGCAGCCTCGAACTCTTCCGAGATGATCTCGTCTGCGCCCAGTTCCAGCAGGTGCCGGGCATTCCGCACGCGCCGTGTCCGTGCAAGAATATGCAGGTCCGGCGCAAGCTGTCGTGCGGTATGAATAATTCTCGGGACGGCTTCATCCTCCGATACCGCGATGACGAGTGTCCGGGCACGGCGGATGCCGGCATGTTCCAGTATTTCTGCCTGGACTGCATCCCCGAACATGAAATGGGGGCGGAAAGTCGATCGTTCCTGCCGGATGATCTCAGGGTTCAGCTCAATGACCATGTAGGGAATGCCGGCAATCGTGGCTGCCCGTGCAACGCTCTTACCGGTAATCCCGTAGCCGGCAATGATGATGTGATCGGAGAGTTTCTCTTCCCGCTCCGCTTCCGGCTCCTCTCTACCACGGGAAATCAGGCCAGGCGCGATCCGGTACATGAGGTCAACCGCCCACGGCGAGGCATTCATGGCAAAGGGCGTCAGGGCCATGGTGATGATAGCCCCGGCAAGGAAGACCTGGTAGACCCCTTCCGGTATGAGCGCAGTATCGAGCCCGTTCTTTGCAAGAACAAAAGAGAACTCTCCGATCTGGCAGAGCGCGAGACCGGTGAAGACACAGATCCTGGCCGGCATCCCGAGGATGGCTGCCGCGGTCACGCCGGTCAGGATCTTTACCGCGATTATGATGACCACGATCATGGCGACATAATAGAAATTGACAAAGACGGTCCGCGTATTGAGAAGCATTCCTATAGAGAGGAAGAAGATGCTTGCAAAGACGTCACGGAACGGGATGATATGGCCCAGTGCGTCGATATTGTAGTCGGACTCACCGATAATGAGCCCGGCAATGAATGCCCCGAGCGTGAACGAGAGCCCGGCTTCGCTTATCAGCCACGCGATGATGATACAGATGCCGGCGAGGGTGAGGAGGAAGAGCTCGCGGTTCTTCTCCTGGGCAACCCGGAAGAGGAAGGCAGGGATCACCCAGCGGGCCATGATGATGATGATAAGGATGATAAGGGCGACTTTTCCCGCCTGGAGGGGGAGCGCGTTCAGATCGGGACCCCCGCTTCCCACGAGAAGGGGGGCGATAAGTATCATCGGGATGATGGCAAGGTCCTGGAATATCAGGATCCCAAGGAGAGTACGGCCATGGAGGGTATCCACCTCACCTTTCTCCTGAAGGATCTTCATGACGATGGCAGTACTCGACAGGGAAACGATGAAACCGAAGATCAGGGCCTCGTTGGACAGCATGCCGAAGTACGCGGAGATGAGGGTGATTGCAACGATCGTGGTGCAGACCTGGACTATCCCGCCGATGATCACCGTCCGCCACGAGCGCAGCAGTTTCTGGAACGAGAATTCAAGACCGATCGTGAAGAGGAGCAGCAAGATCCCGATATTGCCGAAAGTGTCGATGGCATTCTGGTTGGTGATGAGCCCAAACCCATATGGCCCGACCAGCATGCCGATGATAAGAAAGCTGACAATGCTCGGAATTCTGAGGCGCTGGCCAATATACAGGAGGGCAATGGTGAGCGTCAGAATACTTACACTGGCAAGCAGCAGGTCCATAAGAGAATCCTCCGGTTTTAATGGCGAGCCGATATAGAATTACCCACACGCCGGATATTATACTTTATGCGATGCGACGGGTGGCCCGTATCCGGGCCTGCGTTCATTTCCTGCATGAAGGAGAAATATGGCACCCCCGCTTCCGCACGCTACCCGAAACCGGCTTTCAGGCTGATGTTCATCGGATTTCCAATGAAAATCATCTTATTCAGATATCACACGAGATGAGCCCTCTTTTTATCATTGCGATGAACGCCGCCGCGGTCGAAGAACTCTGATGAGTTCTTCTCATCCTCGAGGTCTGATGGCCTCTTCGGAATTCGAAGATTTTCTGGCGACAATCTTCTTCACAGCCTTCGGCTGCCCCCAACGGGGAGCCAGCCGTGACCAGATGGTCAGGACTGGCTGGAGAAAATTCTCTGAAAGAGAATTTTCAACTCGCCCCGCGGCGGTCCAACCTCCTTGCCCCGCCGTGCCTTATCTTTCATGAGATTCGGCAAGTTTTTTTCAAACTTTCTCTGCTGCATCCGCACAGGATGAAGCAAGTCAAAGAATCCTTGCGGATTCTTCTCCAGTCAATCCTCGCTGACGCGACGATTGACTCCTCGGAGAGACCCTGAGGCGGGGAGCCCTCATAACTGAACGATTTTTAAGGTTCCGGGGGGACTCGATCCTTTCATGTGTGTTTCAAGCGAATCAGAAAAACCAAGGAATCCTGGATCCCCCTGAGGAGAACCCGCGCCACAAAACCGTAAGAAAACCTTACTCCTGCACCCGGTTCTTGGCAAATACGCCCATGAACAGGCACTCATCGGCATCGATGGTCTCCACGCCGAGATAATCGCCGATGGGAAGGCCGATCCCGCGGATGACTGCTGCCGGCATGCACTCGTCCGCCTCGCCCATCACCAGTTCTGCGGCGGACGCGATGTTGTCCGCGACCGCCCGTTTGGTCACTTCGAGTTTCCGGCCGAACAGGTCGCTCCTGCCCCGGTCATCGATGACCGAGGGGATGCCGGCAGATCCTATGGCAACGCCGCTGCACCCGAGGCGCATCGCATGGGTGCGGCTGTCCGCGATGATGACCCCCACGTGTACCCCGCACTGCTCTTCTATCGCAGCCCGGATCCTGACAGCACTCAGGTCCGGGTCGGCCGGCAGGGGCGTCACGCACCCGGGCGGGGCGTTCGAGGCGTCCACCCCGGCATTCGGGAGGAGAGTCCCTCCCTTCATGCAGAGGAGAAACCCCGGTATGCCCCCGACAACCGAATCGCTCTCCCGCAGGACGACTTCCACGGTGCGGGGGTCCATGCGGTACTTCTCCCCGAGTTTTTTCGCCCGCGCGGAGGGCGTGACTGCCGAGAGGTCGATGATATTGGACTCCGATGTCGCAACGGCTGTCTCGGCAAGGACGAGGACGTCTCCCTCCTCAAACCCGCCGCACGCACGCTCCGCTGCTTCAAGAACGCGTGCTGTAATGGGATCGCCATCGCGGATGAGCCCCGTGGAAAGCCCGAACACCTCAAATGAGGCGTTCACGGCATCTTCACCATCCGGTTGTAGACCCTGACGGCATCCACGGTCTCCTTCACGTCGTGAGCCCGTACGATGGCGGCGCCTTTCTGGAGAAGGAAGATGGTGACCGCGAGACTGCCTGCGAGCCGCTCCTCGGGCTCCCGGTTCATGAGATTGCCGATGAAGCTCTTGCGGGAGACTGCGGCAAGGAGCGGGCGGTCGAATTTTGTAAAACGGTCGAAGTGCCGGCAGAGCTCCCAGTTGTCGTCATAGGAGCGGAATGGCGTCCAGATCCCGATACCCGGGTCGAGCACGTAGTTGTCGATCCCTGCGGACTCGCACCGGGCGACGACGGTTCCGAGCGTATTCTCCGTGGCATCAGGGCCGACAGCATCGCCCGGCGTATAATCTGTGGCCATCACGAAGGCCGGCAGTCCTGCGTCCGCCACACGCTTGGTATAAGCGTTCGAGGAGAAACCTGCGATGTCGTTCACCGCGTGGATCTCGTGCTTCAGGCATGCGTCCAGCACCCATGGGTTCATGGTGTCGACAGAGATCGTGAACCCGGTCCCGTCCAGTTCCTTCAGGGCCGCATCGATCCGGCTCGCCTCCTCGGCACCGCTGATCGCCTGGGCATTGGGGGCGGTGCTCCGGGCCCCGACATCGAGGAGATCCGCTCCTGCCTCCACCATCCCGACCGCAGTTTTGTGGATCTCGGTTGTCGGGATGAACGAGTCGTGGTAGAAGGACTCCGGGCTGCAGTTGATGACGCCCATGACCCGTGGCGGCGCGTCGCCCCCGATGATGAGTTTGTTCACAACGCACGATCGCATGTCCGCTCCTTTGCCGCCCGGCAGGTATTCTCCATCAGGGTGGCGATCGTCATGGGGCCGACGCCGCCCGGCACCGGGGTGATCGCCGAGGCGATCTTTTTGACCGCCTCAAAGTCCACGTCACCGACCAGCTTACCGTCCAAGTGGTTGATACCTACATCGACCACGACCGCCCCGGGCCTGACCATTGCAGGAGTGATGAAATGCGCTTTGCCGATCGCAGAGACGAGGATATCAGCCCGCCTGATCTCTTCCTCAAGGTTTCTGGTTTTGCTGTGGCAGACGGTCACGGTCGCATCGGCATTGGTGAGCAAGGCCGACATCGGCCGCCCGACGTCGATGCTCCGGCCCACTACGACCGCCCGGGAACCCGCGACCGGGATAGTGTACTCCGCAAGGAGGGCCATGATCCCTGTTGGTGTGCAGGGAGTGAATTTCGGCCTTCCGGAGAATAGGAGCCCGAGGTTCTCCGGGTGGAACCCATCCACGTCTTTCCCGGGGTGGACTGCCGCAATCACCCGTCTGGAGTCCACCTGGGCCGGGAGCGGCAGCTGGACGAGGATGCCGTCGATGTCCGCGTCCCGGTTCAGCTCCAACACCGTATCCACGACAGTCCTGGTAGGTGCGTTTTCAGGAAGCGTGATCCCCACCGATGTGATGCCGACCTGCTCGCAGGCCTTGTGCTTCATCCGCACGTACATCAGGGAGGCGGGGTCGGTGCCGGCGATGACCGTGGCAAGGTGGGGGGAGAGGGCGGAGTCCTCGATCTTCTCCCTCAGGACCGCAAGCTTCCGGTCCGCAGTCTTTTTGCCGTCGAGGATCGTGGCCATCGGGAATTCCTCCTGCTCGTTATTCCGGGTAGAGCGGGAACCGGCCCGCAAGTGCCCTGACCCTGGCATGGATATCCTTTATGGCAGCCTCGTTGTGGATGTCCTTTACCACCGAGGCGATCCAGGTGCCTATCAGGCGCATCTCGGCCTCCTTCATGCCCCGCGAGGTGACCGCCGGGGTCCCGACCCGGAGGCCGCTCGTGACAAACGGGCTCTTGGTCTCGTTTGGGATCGTGTTCTTGTTCACAGTTATGCCGGCCCTGCCGAGCGCAGTCTCGGCTTCCAGGCCGGTGATGCCCTGGGCCGTCAGGTCGAGGAGCATGAGGTGGTTGTCGGTGCCACCGGAGACGAGGCGGAGGCCGTTTGCCAGGAGGGTTTCGGCGAGGACCTTTGCATTCTTGACGATCTGCTTACTGTATTCCGTGAACGAGGGCCTGAGGGCTTCCTCGAAACAGACGGCCTTTGCCGTTATGGTGTGCATGAGCGGGCCGCCCTGCATGCCCGGGAAGACCGCCTTGTCGATCGCCGGTGCATACTCGCTGTTGCACATGATCGCGCCGCCGCGGGGGCCGCGGAGGGTCTTGTGGGTCGTGGTGGTGGTGAAATTGACGACCCCGACCGAGGTGGGGTGGACGCCCGTCGCGCAGAGCCCGGCGATGTGGGCGATGTCTGCCATGCAGTATGCCCCGACGCTGTCCGCGATCTCCTGGAACGCCTTGAAATCGATGGTCCTCGGGTATGCGGACGCACCGCAGACGAGCATCTTCGGCTTCTCCCTGCGCGCCATCTCTTCGACTGCCCCGTAGTCAAGCATCTCGGTCTCCGGGTCGAGACTGTACTGGACTACCTTGTAAAACTTGCCCGTAAAGCTGACCGGGGAGCCGTGAGAAAGGTGGCCCCCCTGCGTCAGCTTCATGCTCATCAGGGTGTCTCCCAGGTTCATGAATGCAAAATAGACCGCCATGTTTGCCTGGGTGCCCGAGTGCGGCTGGACGTTGGCATGCTCGGCGCCGAAGAGCTTTTTCAGCCGGTCGCGGGCGAGGTTCTCTGCCATATCGTGGAACTCGCAGCCGCCGTAATAGCGTTTGCCCGGGTAACCCTCGGCATATTTGTTGGTCATGATCGACCCCATGGCTTCGAGCACTGCATGGGAGACGACATTCTCGGAAGCGATCAGCTCGAGGCCGTTCAGCTGGCGGAGCCGCTCCTTTTCGATGATATCTGCTATTTCCGGATCCGTTTTGGACAGATACGACATATGGAGAAGGGTTCGTTCCGATCAGGTAATAGGTTTTCTTTATCCGAGCGGACCGTAAGGGCCGCGAGGAGGAGAAGAATCCGTAAGGATTCTTCGACCAGATCCCCGCATTTTCCCGGAAATGAACGTACTGCAGGAATTCTTCTCGTGCTCGTGGTTCTGATGAACCACTCCCACCCTCAAGTCCTGACGGACTTTCGGGACAGCGAAGAATTGCTACGCAATTCTTCTCGTCATCAAAGCCCTTACGGGCTTTTTCGGGTCGAAGGTCGGCTGAAGCCTCCCTTCTCCTGCTCGTGGTCTTTATAGACCACTCGCAAGCACAAACCTTTTTTCCTTATCAGGCGATCATTACTATTAATAGTAAGGAGTAAGCCGCACCGGGGCGGTAAAAACCGGAACCGGGTGCGGCCTGATGCAAAGATCACGTGGAGTCGTGAGCACGAACTTTGGAGAGGAGAGACTGATTACGATGTTGGAAAGTTCAGGAGGGAGCGAGGACCGCATTGCAGCCCTCGAGAAGAAGGTACGGGAGATGGAAGCGCTTGTCAAGGGGCTGACCCAGGAGCTGCTCGACCTCAAGTCCATAGCCATGAAGTTGTCCAAGCAGACCGAAGAGCGCAGCAGGCAGGAGCTCAGGCGCGGGCCGATCGTCCAGGGCGCACAGCCCGGATCCCCGGCTGCGCCTCCGGCAGGCCCTTCCGCAAGCGGGAGCACGGTGATCCGGCCCAAGAGCGCACGCCAGCCCGAGGTCCCCGCGGAACCGGCTGAACCCGCGATGGACATGATCATGCAGTCGGACGGCACCATGAAGCTGGAGCCCCGGCGCGGGGACAAGAACTACATCGTCGCATCGGCAGGCTACGGGCGGAACAAGAAGGGGACGTCTGTCAAGGCCAAGCAGAGCGACCTGATCTATGCCGCAGAAGAAGACAAGTCAGATCCTGCAAAGAAGTAAGGAGCCGGATCTTTGCATATCACGGGACTGGAGATCGATAATTTCAAGTCTTTTTCAAAAAAGACAAAAATTCCCTTTTTAGAGGGCTTTACTGTCATATCGGGGCCCAACGGTTCAGGCAAAAGCAACATCATCGATTCCATCCTCTTTGTCCTTGCCCTGTCGAGTTCCCGCAACCTGCGGGCGGAAAAACTGACGGACCTCATCAACCTGAACTCCGGCAGGAACACCGCCGAGGTCTCGCTCGAGTTCTCGGACGGGACGAGGATCCGCCGGCGGATCAAGCGGACCGGGAACGGGTATTACAGCTACAACTATCTCAACGAGCGGCTCTGCAAACAGAGCGATATCGTCGATCACCTCGCAAAACACGGGATCAAGCCCCATGGCTACAATGTCGTGATGCAGGGCGACGTCACCCGCATCATGGAGATGAGCGACTTCGAGCGCCGGAAGATCATCGACGAGATCGCCGGGGTATCCGAGTTCGATACCAAGAAGCAGCAGTCGCTTGCCGAGCTCGACATCGTGAGGGAGCGGATCGAGCGCGAGGAGCTCCTCCTCATCGAACTGTCACGGCGGGCGAACGAGCTGAAGCGGGAGAGGGAACATGCCCTCGAATACCAGAAATGGCAGAAGGAGCTCTCCTATTTCCAGAACTGCCGCTCCGCGGCCCAGCTCCATGACCGGGAGAAGGAGCTCAGGACCCTCACGCAGTCCGCCGAGGAGCACAGGATCCAGCTCACCCGCATCGCATCCGACCGCGGCCTCGAAGAGAACGAGCTCTCCTACGTGAAAGCGGATTTGAAGGACATCGACGACCTCATCAACAAAAAGAGCGGTTCGGACTATCTCAAGCTGATCGCAGAACTTGAAGAAGCCAAGAGCGGGATCAAGCTCGCCGAGCAGACCATCGTGCGCCTGCGCAGGGAGAAGGAGACGAACCTCGAGGCCATCAACCGGGTGTACATGGACACCAAGCGTGCGGAGGCCCGGGTGGCCGAGTGCACCGACCAGATCCGCACGCTGACCATCGACCGGACCAATATCGCGATGGAGGTCGCCACGTCCCGGGCCCAGCTCGAAAAGATCGAGACCGGGCTCAGGCAGCACAGCGAGGACACCGAGGGAGCCCGCGAGAAGCTCTTCTCCCTCCTCAGGGAGGCAGAGGAGAAGAAGGGGCAGCGCTCGGCCATCCTCCACCAGCAGGACATGCTGATCGAGAAGAGCCGGATGCGCACGACCGAGCTCGAACGCCTCACCGCCCTGCTCCGGCAGCTGGACGAGGAATACACGGCAAAACAGTCGCAGCTCCGGGACAGCGAGACGAGCGTAGCCGGGCTGCTGGACGAGAAGAAGGAGCTGGACCGGAACCTCTCGGAACTGGAGGGTTCCCTCTTTGCCCAGCGCACGACCCTCGAGCGCCTCCGCTCGGAGATCCGCGAGAACGAGCAGGACGCGATCCGGCTCGAGGCCGCCCAGCAGGCCCGGGGCGAGTCCGGGGGCAGGGCGATCGAGGCGGTCGCGGCCATGGATGGGGTGCACGGCACCATCGCCGAGCTGGGGAAGGCCCCGGCAGAATACTCGACCGCGCTCAATATCGCCGCAGGCAACAAGCTCCAGTTCGTGGTCTGCGACGACGACCAGATCGCGGCAGACGCGATCCGGTACCTCAAGGAGGAGCGGCTGGGCAGAGTCACGTTCCTCCCGTTAAACAAGCTCAGGCCCCCGGCCCTGCCCCCCATCAAGGAACCGGGTATCGTCGACTATGCCGTGAACCTGCTCGAGTACGACCCGAAGTACGACCGGGCGTTCGGGGTTGTCCTCGGTGCAACGGTTATTGTCGACACGCTGGAGCGGGCACGGAAGCTGATCGGCAAGTACCGGATGGTGACGCTGGAAGGCGAACTCCTCGAGAAGAGCGGTGCCATGACCGGTGGCGCAACCAGGAAACAGGGCGGGCGGGGGTTCGGTGCCGCGGTCGACGACGAGATCCACCGCATCCGGGCGCACCTCTCGGAACTGCAGGGAGAAGCATCTACGATCGAGGCGGGAGTAAAACGCCAGACCGAGGAGGTGGATAAGAAACGGGCGGCCCGGAACGAGATCGACCAGAAGGTCGCCCGCTTCGAAATGTTCACCGGGGAGTTCTCCCGCCGGTTCGAAGCGATAACGGTCGAGAAGCAGACGATCGAGGCGGCAGTCGCACGCCAGCAGGAGGAGACGAGGAACAGGGCCTCCGGGCTTGCGGAGCTCGAGGCAGAGCTCGACAAGACCACGGAGGTCATCAACGGGATCAACGCGGAGATCGAGAGGATCAAGAAGCGCCTCGACGATACCAACATCCCGGCGCTGACCGAGCAGATGGAGAAGAAGCGCCGGGAGATCGAGGAGTCGGAACGCCGCCTGCGGAACAAGGACGGCGACATCAACGACGCCCAGCGCGAGCGCCAGCACTTCTCGGCACGGCTCGGGGAGCTGGGCGGGGAGCGGGAGCGGTACGAGGGGAGCAACCGGCAGATCGATACCGACATTGCGGCTTCGAACGAACAGATCGCGGCCAACAGGTTGCAGATCGCTGCGCTTGAGGAGAAGCAGAAGGAGTTCTCCGGAGAACTTGACGAGCTCCGGGCCAGGCGGGGCGAGGTCTCCCAAAATATCCAGAACTCCGAACTGAACCTCATGAAGTTCGATGCAGAAAAGGAGCGGATCGCGGTCCAGATGGGGGCGATCGAGGAGCGTGCCCGGACCCTCGGCATCGAAGTCGGGATGCTCAGGCAGCAGGTCGGGGAGATGGACACGAACCTCACGCTCCCGGAGATCGAGGGGAAGATTGCCGAGGCTGACGGCGCCCTGAGGAAGATCGGCGCTGTGAACATGCTCGCGATCGAAGAGTACGAGAAGGTACAGCGGCAGGTCACGGAGCGGACTGAACGCAAGGAGACCCTCTCGAGCGAGCGTGAGACCCTGATCGAGCGGATCGAGAAGTTCGAGCAGATGAAGTACGAGGCGTTCACCACGGCGTTCCGTGCTATTGACGCGAACTTCCGGGAGATCTTCGCCCGGCTCACGAGCGGGAGCGGGCACCTCGTGCTCGAGAACGAAGAGGACCCGTTCGCCGGCGGGATGACCTTTGCGGTCCAGCCGCGGGATAAGAAGGTGCACCTCCTCTCCTCCCTCTCCGGTGGCGAGAAGTCGCTCACCACGCTCGCCTTCATCTTCTCGATCCAGCGCTATATCCCGGCCCCGTTCTACGCCTTCGATGAGGTGGACATGTCCCTCGACGGCTCGAATGTCGAGCGGATCGCATCGATGGTGACCGAACTTTCCCCCAGTTCCCAGTTCGTCATCGTATCCCTTCGCAAGCCGATGATCGGGGCGGCACAGCGGATCATGGGGGTCACCCTGCGGTCCGACAAGAGCACGCTCGTTACCGGGGTAAAGGCCAATGCCGGCGGATGAACCTCCGGCAGCGGGGAAGGGGAATAACCCGGATCTCCATACCGGTGATGCAGGAAACGGCGAGCAGGGTACGCCGGCTGCTCCCCCTCAACCGGAGCACGGCCCGACAGACGGGGCGGTCCCGGCGGGCGGGAGCACTGCGGATCTCCCCCGGACCGAAGGGATTGTCGAGGACCCGGTCGAGATCCTTGTCGGCTTGGCGGAGCGGGGCGAGATCGATCCCTGGAACATCGATATCATCGAGGTTACCGACCGCTTCCTCAACGAGCTGGAGCGGCGGCGGGAGCTGAACCTCCAGCTCTCGGGACGGACGCTCTTCTATGCCGCAACCCTCGTGCGGCTGAAATCGGAGCAGCTCGTGGTCGTGGAAGCTCCTGAAGACGAAGGCGACGGTGACGGGGACGACCTGTTCGGCGATGACTTCGGGGGCGGCCTGCCGGAGGATATGGATTATGGCGGCAGGCTCGGCCCTATCGAGCGGCTTGAGCACGAGATCCAGCGCCGCCTCGACCGGAAGAACATGCGCAAGAGTCCGATCACGCTCTTCGAGCTCATCACCGAGCTGAAAAATATCGAAAAGGAAGAGCGCCGGCGGCGCCGGATGGCTGCGGACCCGGGCGAGGCGTTCCTGATCGATGCGGACGATGTCGTCAGCATCGCCCACGAAGAAGGGTTCCAGGAGTCGTCCATGGTGCGGCTCGCGGAATATCTCGAAGGGCTGGAGATCGACGAGGAGATGACCCTCGCGGAGTTGTGCCGGCAGATGGAGTGGGGGATTCCCGAAGTGTACATCCCGCTCCTGTTCCTCGCGCTGGACGGGCGGTGCTCGTTGCGGCAGGAGGAGTTCTTCGGGGATATCTTTGTGCAGATATGCCGGGTGGAAGGGGAATCCAGCCACGGGTCTGCTGCGGAATAATATGAGTGGTTTTTTCGATAATCTGTAGAAACGGGCATAAACTATTGAGTTCACTCCAGGAACCCGAAAAACGGGAGACCCGTTTTTTATTTGTGAGAGTTCCCCGCCTCAGGGCCTCTCCGAGGCACGGCGGGGCTGGGAGGTTGAACCGCCGCGGGGGGCGCCCCGCGGGGGCGGCGGCGTTCATCACTACCGGGGGTATGGGGGTCTCAACCCCCATCATGATAATCTGGAATCACCCCGCCAGGCAATCGCTCATCCATCCCGTCACCTGGAATGTCGGCGGGCCATCGTTTATCCGCATATCATTGTCCATGCGCCACTCGAACAGGCCGGCCAGGTTGTTCTCCTTTACGTAGGCACATTTCGCGGCCACTGATGCCTGGGTATCCGGTCCGCCGCTCTCGGGATACCCGGATTCGCTCTCTACGCCCCCGATCATCTTCCCGTAGGGGAATCCGGCCTGGTAATACGTATCTGCACAGGATGCGAGGTCATACGTGTCCCCGGGCCCGTACGACATGATATTGATCTGGTCTACGCTGTCTTTCAGGCCGGCAACCGTCTGCGCCGACTCGACCCCGGGCCAGACCGTGTGGGTCAGCCCGAAAGGCCGGCCGTGCGGGTTGTTCCCTGCCGCTGCAAAGGTGGCGTGGCATGTCGAGAGGAGCGAGGTCAGCTGGGGGGCGTAGTCGTCGATCTGACGGCTCTCCCAGTCCATGTCGTAGCCGTCGAGGCCGTACTCCTTCAGGTAAGTAACGACGCTGTCGGCGAATTTCCGGGGATCCTGTGCCGCCTGGAGGTACTGGTCGTCCATGCCCTCCCCGAAATTGGATGTGATGAAGATCTCGGCCTCCGGGTTGCCCTGCCGGCACAATGCGATGACATTCCGGATCTTTGCCTCGTTTACCTCACGCTGTGCGGTCTCTTCTGCCGAGCTGCCAGCCGGTAAATCGGCCAGTACGCCGTCCCGGACCGTGGCAAAACCGATATAGACGCGGTTGACCTTCTTCCAAGGGATCTGGTCCTGCACCGAGATCGCGGCATCGTAGGCAGGGTCGAAGAGATAGAAGTAGGCGGCGATCACCCTCGGCCCCTCTCCCGGGATTGCGGGCGTCGGAAGGGTAGTCGCAGTTCCGGAAAAGGTTCCGCTCCCGCTTCCTGGGGTCCCGGAACTCCCGGCCTGAGACTGGCTATTGGTGTTGCCGGAACTGCCACCGGAGAAGAGGTTCCGGATCGCGGTGATGAGGCCCTGCAGGAAATCCGGGGTCGTTGTGGTCGCCGGCGTCTGGGTGGGGGAGGTTGTTGCAGACAGCATCGGTTGCAGCTCGGCATGTACCTCAACCTCCTGGCCCTCCGGTACATAGACCGTCGTTGTGAAAGTCTGGTAGCCGTCAAGGAAGACGGAAACGGTATGAGAACTGCCCCCGGCGATATTGTAGAATTCAGTAAACCCGCTGCTGTCGAATGCTATGCAGTTCCCGGAGCTATCGGTGCTGTCAAGGCATGCGCCGCTGCCGGGAGGATTCGAATAAATCCGGATACTGCCGTCCGATTCTGCCGCTGCCGGGAAAGCGGCTATGGTAAAGCATCCGATCAGGAAAACTATAGTAATCAGGAGGAAACGGTCTGGAGGGCAGATTCGTTTCCGGTGCATAATCTTCATTCGTTGTCCGGGATATTTCTCTTTCTGCCCTGCCCGCTAACTGTATACGAGATTCAATGACCGGATCCACTCCGCGGTCGTCATGACCTGCGAAAACCGCATCTGCTGGGTCACGAGAACTGCACGGTGCAGGTCGGCATCGCGGATCGTCCCGGCCTGGTTGGTGACGTTCAGCGTCCCGGTCGCGTCCGAAAGGAATTTTACGCCGTACCCGTTATGGAATGCCTGCCGTGCGGTCGTGTCGCAGCACATCTGGGTCATGTAGCCGGCAATAGTCAGCGAGCTGATGCCACGATTCCTGAGCCAAGTGTCGAGGGCGGTACCGGTGAAACTCCCCGGCAGGGTTTTCTCGATCAGCAGATCGTGGGGCCGTTTCTTCACGTCAGGATGGAGTTCCCAGCCATAGGTCCCGTGCCGGAACGTTGCAGCGTCCGGTGCATGGCTGGCGTGCTGGATGACAACAACCGGGACCTCCGCAGCGCGTGCGGCATCCATGGCCTGCAGGATATTGACCAGACTCCCCTGCGGGTAGGTGACCGGCAGTTTCCCGGAGAAATACTCGTTCTGGACGTCGATAACCAGTAATGCTTCCTTCATCTCATATCCACCTCAAAAAATGTATTCCTGTCAATTTCCATCCGATCGAACTCCACGGGTTTTCCCTGGATCTCTTCCATGCACCCACCGGTCTGCCGGAAATGCAGCTGCTCATACAGTCTTTTTGCACGCGGGTTATTCTTTCTTACGATGAGCCGGATGGTGGTGGTTGCGATATCGGAAAACCCGTATGCAAGGGAAAGGTGCACGATGGTCTTTCCTATGCCCTGCCCAAGTTTCTCCGGGTGAAGCGCGATCCGGAACTCCGCACTGCCGCCGGGTTCCCGTGCGATGATCGAAAAACCGGTCATCTCCCCGTCATCGTCGGCAATGAGGATATCCGCGCCGGTCTTTTGGTGGTACTCATCGAGCCAGCCACCCTCCCGGAGAGCGTAGTCGAGATCCCGGAATTCCTGAGGGTAGGGAGGCCATCCCCGGATGATGGCGATGTCGTCGCTGGTTATGGGGCGGAGGGTGAGCATTAATCACGAACCTGTCTGGAAATCGTATGATTTTCGATTTTTTATAGGTAGTACTCCGGTATGAGAACGAATTCCCATACCCTTCCATCATCTGATTGCTTGAATTCTCATGTGGCAGAACAATCCGGTTTATGTTTTCTGGGTGCAAAATCTACTACTATGCAGGCCGGGACAACGATTGACATCCGGAAAGATATCAAAAGCCAGCTGGATGAGCTGAAATGCCACCCGAAAGAATCGTATAACGACGTCATCGGCCGCCTTGTATCTTTAGCAATTGATGATGAACCTCTCAGCGAAGAAGCGATTCAAGGGTTGGAAGAAGCCCTTGAAGACGTGAAACGGGGAAGGCTCATTCCGGAATCAAGGATCATGAAAGAATATGGGGTTAAATGAGGGGTTTGCGGACTTTAGCCAATACCCTCTTTTGAGATTCTTATCACTTCAACGCTGGCACTCCGTCTGCCCACATCTCGACCCATTTCCGGATCCTTTCATCACTATAGGATGACAATGTCACCCGGTCGCGGGCGATACTCAGGAAGTACATCCCCAGTTCCGGATCATGGCATTTCAGCGTGACGGAGAAGAGATCGGCATCCGGAATATGCCGGACTTTCCCTCCATGCGCCGCGAGGTTTGCCATGTTCGAGATGACGGCGGCAATACCATTCTCGTATCCTTCAATGGAGTTGTACATGTCCAGGCCAGTGCCGATCCGCTTTCCGTTATTATTCTTATACACGAATTTCGCGGTATACATCTCCCGCACTCTCTCAACCGGCCGATGGTTCTTTTTCGCCTTCATATAGGACGTGCACCCGAGCGGATTCTTCATGACGAGCGACTGGACGACGGCATCGAACGCTGTAGCATCCGGGAGCGGGTTTTTCAGGTGCCGGGTGGCACTTTTTGTTCCGGTTTTTTCCTTGAAAACTGCCATGGTATACCTCAATTGGCCGGAGCACAGCCGCAGTCCCGGCATTGAACTGGTCTCATTCCGCGATGCCCGGTATCCCATCCGGGAGTGATAATGGGGGGAGTGGCAGGTGTTCGTTCCATAATTAACAAATGAGAGGTCCCGATAAATCCTTGGTGGTTGGTTATACGGGAGCAGGAGGGGGTCTGACAGCAAAAAATCGTATCACACCCAACCGCATTCATAGTTTATCCATACCTCAAGTTCTTCCAGATTACTGTCGTTAAAATTTGGCGCATGACAGGATTAGTGTGGGGGATGGTACGCGCCTTAAGGGACGTTCAAGTAGAAAAAAGTTGTCCGACCCCTCCAACCTCCCATTGTTTCCGGTACGATTTTTACCTGCGTTTTTCCTGAAAATAACGACGGTAATAATTCACTGAACCTGGTTTGTAACAACTAAAATTGTGAGGGGGGGGTCGGGCACAAAAAAATGGGACCCTCAATCAATTAGCACGCACCCCCGATCTTGGGATTAGATGAGTGTCCTACCTGGTATGCAGGCTTGAATCAGTTATCAGAATGATGCCCAATCCATTTTTATCCGGAAAAAGCCCTTTTAGAATTGCAATCGCTTCTACCATTCTGAAAGTTATTTCGTCAAATTGAAGGGAAGCTTTTTGAAAAAAAGAGAATAGCAAAATATCGGGAACATCACCTTCACCACCATTTCTTCGATTCTCGTACTAACTTTATTTGTAGATTTCCTAAAACTGATGTCCAAATATATGGTTCTAAACCAAAATGAGTGAACATTATCGGTGCTTCCTATAGTGCCAAATAGAAGAATTTATTCCTATTTTAATCTCGACTCATCATTGATCTTTTGAATTAATTCGTCAAACGTGTAGGGTTCTAATTCTAATGGGTGTTCTTTGGATTTTAAAATTGCATATAATAACAATATTAATCCAAAAATTTCAATCAGAACCCCGGAAAACATTAAAGAAATTGCTGATAAGAAAGGTAAAAAGTTAAAATAACCAATGGACAAACCAAGAATGAAATCAATCACAACTGCTCCTAATATCCAAATCATTCCAAGAGCTTTGATCTGGACCGGGATGAGAGATGGTTTGTATTTTTTTAGGAGATATTCCTTTTTTTGTTGACGTAATAAAATTTCCTCTTCCATTCTCGATGTTTGAATTTTGTCGTAACTTGATATGCCTAATCCAATTAACGCTAATGCCACTGCAATTATTCCTATCCCATTGCCAAATATTCCACTATTTAATTTCTTTATACCTTCATTTACAGAGGAAGAACTATTATTAATTAAGTTATTCTCTCCTTCGCTTTTAGTAATATTTGAAAAATTATATGATGATATTAGAGTGAAATTGTGTGGATCTGTTGTATTTGAATAATGAAAGTTAATTTCAGTCAACGAAGTAGAATTTACATTCACAACACCAGGTTCTGAAGGGGGTAAGGACAACATAACTGATGCAGATATTAAAAAAATAAATCCGATATATACGAAAAAGGCGAAATTTACTCCGAGCAATCTCAGTGGCGAATCATAACCCATCCATTTATAATACAAAAAAACCGAGATCAAAATTAATAATAATAAACATGGATTGCGAACGTCTAATAGTGTATTCAAAAAAATAAAATAAATAAATTCTGTGAGAGATAAGGTGTTTGCTGAATATGTTGAATATATTGAATAGATGGCGGCTGATAACCCAAGTAAAGAGACAAGAATAAAAAAAACTGGATTTTTCCCTAAAACACGTTGTATTATAACGTCTTGCTCCTCTGAATTAACTTCCAATTGAGATTTCACGATTCACTATTATATTTATAAATAGTAAATATTTAGTGGTAATAACTCGTCTTTTGTAAAATTTCTATAATATGGATATTTTCCGGGTTCCGGAAATCGATGTACCGGGGTTTCAGGACGGTAAAATTAAACGTGTGCCAATATAATGGATGTATTATGTCCGAAACTGCCGATCATCCTGAAGAAGGAGAGACGACGCCTTGTGAGGATGACAAAGTTACAATTAGCAGGCAAGAATATGACGCGTTAATTGCTCTCAAAGAGCAAGCTTATGATCGTCCCTCCTTTTGGTCGGATGCTTTAAAGAATCCGGAAGGTGTAGAGAAATTAGCAAAAGCGGCCAAAGAAATCATTGATTCCGCCGCGACTGCGATGGTTAAATCCCAAATAACGACGCTTAAATATTCTGTTATTCGAATTTTAATTGTTATATTGCTGCTTGGTGCGATTATTTGGTCAGCTTCTCAATTAGTGCAAAGTGGAAAGCTTGACGGAGGTTCACTGACTTTTCTATTAGGGACAATCGTTGGATATCTTTTAACATTTCTCTCAAAAGTTGAGCTGTCGGGTTAACATATTAATAATCAATTTTTCCGGGTTCCGGAAGCCTGTTGAGTTTTTTTTCAACAGCATTGCAGAAGGCGACGATACTTCGCCTTCTTGCTACTGGACTGGCTTCATAATATTCCTTGTCGGGTCTCGTCATATCACTTTCTTTATCTGCCAGATTATGGCGGTGATCCTCGTAATCCTTCGACAACAGCAGAGCCGGATTCCGACTCTAGTATTTGGCTAATGTTTCCACAGCAAGTGATGCCTGTTACCCTGCCCTCCTGCGGGCACCGCCCCCACTCCCAACCACCACATCTTTCGTGCGTACCATCGAACAAGGATCTTTCCCGCTCCGCGCTCTGAGCATTTCTCGAAACAATCAGCCATTTCCGGGAACTCAGGCTGAGCCAACCAGCCGGACCGGAAAAATGTACGGAATCTCCCAAAATCACCCCAAAAGAAAAGTTCAGGAGCCATTCCTGCTCTATCCGGCCCGGGTATATTTCCGGGTCGATAGATCCGGCAGGTGATACCGGCGGGACGCCAGAGAGAATGTTTAAGTGTCCGGCTCTCCTATAATATGTCCTGCAAAATCTGATGACAAACCGACGAAGACCGCCCCGCAAGGGACCGGTGCCGGCTCCGACGGAAAATACAAGATAGGCAACAAGGTATAAATAATCCTGTAACCTACATTGTAAGCCCGTGAACGCGTGAAAAATCACGACGATGTTCACCCAATCAGGCATCCTTTATGAAGAACCAACTAAGCCGGTTTTCACGGCGTTGGTTCCGACGGGAATGGCTCAGGTAACAAGGTATAAATAGCCTTGAAACATATGTTATGAGCCCGTGTTCAATCAAACAACACGACGAAGCGTAACACAAATTTTCTTTGATGGAGATCCAACGATACCCGGCATGACCGGTGTTGGTTCTGACGTTGATACTGGCAATGCGGAAATTTGTTTAGTAACCGCTAATTCCAAGACCTCGGCATACTGCTCAGTAACACGTGGACAATCTACCCTACGGAGGGGGATAACCCCGGGAAACTGGGGATAATACCCCATAGACTATGGAAGCTGGAATGCTCTGTAGTCGAAAGGTCCGCCGCCGTAGGATGGGTCTGCGGCCGATTAGGTTGTTGTTGGGGTAACGGCCCAACAAGCCTGTAATCGGTACGGGTTGTGGGAGCAAGAGCCCGGAGATGGATTCTGAGACACGAATCCAGGCCCTACGGGGCGCAGCAGGCGCGAAAACTTTACAATGCGGGAAACCGTGATAAGGGAACTCCGAGTGCCCGTTAAATCGGGCTGTCCATCTGTTTAAATAACAGGTGAAGAAAGGGCCGGGCAAGACCGGTGCCAGCCGCCGCGGTAATACCGGCGGCTCGAGTGGTGGCCACTATTACTGGGCTTAAAGCGTTCGTAGCTGGTCTGTTAAGTCTCTGGGGAAATCTTCCGGCTTAACCGGAAGGCGTCTCAGGGATACTGGCAGACTAGGGACCGGGAGAGGTGAGAGGTACTCCAGGGGTAGGAGTGAAATCCTGTAATCCTTGGGGGACCACCTGTGGCGAAGGCGTCTCACCAGAACGGCTCCGACAGTGAGGGACGAAAGCTGGGGGAGCAAACCGGATTAGATACCCGGGTAGTCCCAGCTGTAAACGATGCGCGTTAGGTGTATCGGTGACCACGAGTCACCGAGGTGCCGAAGAGAAATCGTGAAACGTGCCGCCTGGGAAGTACGGTCGCAAGGCTGAAACTTAAAGGAATTGGCGGGGGAGCACCACAACGGGTGGAGCCTGCGGTTTAATCGGACTCAACGCCGGGAAACTCACCGGACAAGACAGCTGAATGATAGTCGGGCTGAAGACTCTACTTGACTAGCTGAGAGGAGGTGCATGGCCGTCGTCAGTTCGTACTGTGAAGCATCCTGTTAAGTCAGGCAACGAGCGAGACCCACGCCAACAGTTGCCAGCTCGTCCTCCGGGATGGAGGGGACACTGTTGGGACCGCCTCTGCTAAAGAGGAGGAAGGAATGGGCAACGGTAGGTCAGCATGCCCCGAATTGTCCGGGCTACACGCGGGCTACAATGGGTGGGACAATGGGTATCGACACCGAAAGGTGAAGGCAATCTCCTAAACCCATCCTTAGTTCGGATTGTGGGCTGCAACTCGCCCACATGAAGCTGGAATCCGTAGTAATCGTGTCTCAAAATGGCACGGTGAATATGTCCCTGCTCCTTGCACACACCGCCCGTCAAACCACCCGAGTGAGGTCTTGATGA
>NZ_JBEKLH010000014.1:0-40699 GCF_050010295.1 Methanoregula sp. | reverse complement strand
TACGGGCCCGGATGGGAGGTACTCAGAATTGCCCGTCAGGAAGCCATCCGGAGCTAGAAAATATGCAGAGACAGGCTAAAACCTGTCCCCCCTCCCTTTTCGCCTTCCAAATACACCCAAATAGCGTCTCATGTTTTCAGAAGTAAAAATGACCGGAATTGCATGAATTAATGTCTCATTTTCCGGAATTACTGTCTCTGTGTCCGGAAAAACAGGGAATCGGAGCCCGTACAGTGCCCCGTTCCATCAGGAAGGGGGGATGAGAAGAACCCGAACGGGTTCTTCGAGGGCGTATTTTGGAGGTACTCTCGCGGACTGTCAAGGCTAGGAGAGGACAAGGAGAACTCATCAGAGTTCTTCGATATGAGAAAGGGGGTCTCCTCATGACTATCTGAAATTATAAGAAATATATTTGAAAATAGGATTTCTCCAGAGTCAAGATATTTTCATCTTATAATGATGAGCTCAGATCCCGTAATATACGATTTTTTTAAAAAGTTTTCCGGATAGGTCCGGAAGATTAGGTCTACCTGCAGCTTTCGCCATGCTGGGAGAGGTCAAGGCCGACATACTCCTCCTCCTCACTCACACGGAGTCCTATCGTCCGGTCTATACCGATTGCCAGGATGTAGGTCACGACAAATGCGTAGACGGTGACAACCACAGCACCGATCACGTTTGCGGTGAACTGGTGGACATTCCCTTCAAGAAGACCGGAATAACTGCAGACCGCTGTGGTTGCAAAGATCCCGGTGCAGACAGTGCCGAAGAAACCTCCCACTCCGTGCACTGCCCAGGCATCGAGACTTTCGTCCATCCCGCTCTTGATCCGCCAGAGCATCGCCTTGTAACAAAGAATACCGGCAATTGCCCCGATCAGGATTGCTGTAAGAGGGGTTACGTATCCGGCCATTGGAGTGATGGTACCCAGCCCGGCTACAGCCCCGGTCACCATCCCCAGTGAACTCGGCTTGCCGTTGATCCAGCTCACTACCATCCACGAAAGCGCGCCTGCCGCCGCCGCTGTATTTGTAACGACGATTGCATTGACTGCCATCCCGTTCGCTGCAAGGGCGCTGCCGCCGTTGAACCCGAACCAGCCGAACCACAGCAGCCCCGCCCCGAGGAGGGTCATCGGGATGTTATGGGGTTCCATGGAGTACTGCCCGTATCCTGCACGTTTCCCGATCACGAGAGCGAGGGCAAGTGCAGCGAAACCGGCACTGATATGAACGACCATGCCCCCGGCAAAATCGATGGCCCCGAGCGAAGCAAGCCATCCGCCGCCCCAGACCCAGTGGGCGATCGGGTCATAGACGAAGGTTGTCCAGAGGAGCGTAAAGATGATAAAGGAACTCAGTTTCACACGTTCCGCGAGACCCGACGTAACAATTGCAACAGTAACTGCAGCAAAAGTCAGCTGGAAGATCATGTAGAGCAATGGCGGGTACCCTGCATTCCCTGTGGTCATCCCCACCCCGTTCAGGCCGAGATTCCCGAGGTTCCCGATGATGCCACCTGCATCCTGACCGAATGCAAAGGTGTACCCGACCAGGATCCACTGGATGCTCACAAGCGCAAACGCGATGAACGAGAGACTGATCATCGATATGAAATTCTTTTTCCGTACAAGGCCGCCGTAGAAAAATCCTACGCCCGGTGTCATCAGCATCACAAGCGCAGTCGCTGTGATAAGCCAAGCTATGGTTGAACTGCCATCCGCTACCATGTGTCTTCCCTGTTCCCGTCAGTATGTTGATTCCCGCACCTCTCGTCACCACACGGAGAAGGTGCGGTTAAAACATTTCTACAATTCCCGGAATTTTTGTACGACGGGATACTACATAAAATGGAAGGAAAATGTGTTCTTTAGTATTTGAATTTTTCATTTTCAAGAGATAAACATCCAACCAATAATCCGGCTGATCGGGAAGCATATACCTTCAGGTAATTTCATAACCTGTGGTGCCCTACGGTTCGATTATCCGGACTGAATGACATACTTTAAGGAGTAATGAGGCTACAATGCTGGAAAAAATTGACCTGACAAAGACTGTGAGCGATAAAGAGTTCAATGAGGCTCTTCCCAGACTGAAAGCGCGACTGTCAGTTCTCCAGCGGATACTTCGCGACAGGAAAATCCCGACGATTATCGTTATTGACGGGTGGAATACCGCGGGAATTACCATGTCGACTCACTCAATTATCCAGTCACTCGACCCTCGCGGGTTCACCCTTCATGCCACAGGGAGGCCTACGGAAGAAGAGAAGGAGAGTCCGTTTATGTGGAGTTTCTGGATACGGACACCCGCCCGGGGCCGTATCGCGCTCTTTGCGCGGAGCTGGTACAGCAGGGCGATAACAACAGAGATGCAGAAATCCGGCTGGAAAAAATCCCTGGAAGGCAAATCCGGTCCCATAAATAATTTTGAACGGACTCTGACTGATAACGGCGCAGTCATCATCAAGTTCTTCCTGCATATCGACAAGGCGGAGCAGAAACGGCGACTGGAAGAGAGGGAACGCAACCCTCTCACGGCATGGCTTGTTACCCCGCTTACCTGGAACATCCACTATCATTATGAAGACTCGCTCCCATATATCGACCAGTTCCTTGAGAAAACAGATACGCCATATGCTCCCTGGCACGTAATTGGAGCCACTGATCGGAACTATGTGATCCTGAAAGTTTACTCAATACTGGTAAAAACCCTTGAAAAACGGACCGAATCCGTAAACGACTCCAAGTCGAAGAAAGAGAGACTGAGGGAACCCGTCCTCCCGAAAAAGAACCCGGTAAAGCGGATATCCGTTCCTGAAAATACCTGTACCAAAGAAGAATGCCAGCAGACGCTCAGCAATCTCCAGATCGAGATGCTCGAATTGCACTACCTCATTTTCAAACGGAAGATCCCGCTCATCATTATGTATGAAGGCTGGGATGCAGCAGGAAAAGGCGGAAATATCACGCGGATTGCCCGCTACATGAACCCACTGGGCTATGATGTGATCCCCATTGCTGCACCGGACGAGACCGAGAAGGACCACCATTATCTCTGGAGATTCGTCCGGCACTATCCCAGAGCGGGGCATGTCGCCATCTATGACCGCAGCTGGTACGGGCGGGTGCTTGTCGAACGGGTCGAAGGTTTCTGCTCAACTGCCGAATGGCAGCAGGCCTATCACGAAATCAACGACATGGAAGCCGATTACGTACATTCCAGCGGGGGGGGCATCGTCAAGTTCTGGCTGGAGATCAGCAAGGAAGAGCAGCTCAGGCGGTTCCAGCAGCGGGCAAACGATCCTGAAAAGATCCACAAAATTACTGAAGAAGACTGGAGGAACCGGGAGAAGTGGGACCTGTACGACGAGGCCATTGACGAGATGCTGGCACGGACGAATACGGAGATCGCCCCATGGACGGTCATCGAGTCAGATGACAAATGGTATGCCCGGGTCAAGGCACTGACAACCGTCATCGACTGCGTGAAAAATCTCCTCTGAATATCCGCCGGTCAAAAACCCTGGTGGAGGTCAGTACTTTCCTGCATTCAGGATCACGTCCCGGAATTCGCCAGGTGTGATATGGCGACGGAGGGATGCATCCGGAAAAATTCCGCCCACCCCGGCTGCATGCTTGGCGGGGGCTCTTCACCAAAATTCGGGCCGGGACCTGTGATAACCGGAGAGGAGCCTAGTCCTGCAAGACCCCCCCTCCAGGCGCGGGTGGGTCAACCCTGCATTCATGGGGACAGACAGTGCAGCTTGTCAGCAGCGCGAAGGCACGGTCAGCCTGCTCCACGAACTCCCCGGATTCATAAAGGGCAAGATATCCCGGTTTTTCCATTTTGCTCATCGCAATCCGCTGCCGGAACCGGGTAAACAAAATCGTAGGGTATTTCCAGTCAGAGCGCAGTATGGTATCCTGTCGGTGTGATCACGCCGTTCTGTGCTTTTACAAACCGTACAGACTCACAGGTTTGTTCGGTAATCCTGTCAACCTCCATGGCCTGCTCGCACTTCAGGATCTCTTCTAATATGGCAGCTGTCGCCGGCATCCTGGGGGCTGCACGGCAGACAAGATCACCCGGGTGCGGATCAAAAGTCCCGATCCTGCGGGCAAGCCAGATCGTCTCTTCCTTGTCATAGGTAATAAGGGGACGGAGGACCGGTACGGCGACCGCCTGGGAGATCACGGACAGGTTGGCGAGGGTCTGGGATGCGACCTGCCCGAGGTTCTCTCCGGTGACTATTGCCCGGGCCCCTTCCTTTTGCATCATGCGTGCTGCGACCCGGTGCATGAACCGTTTGCAGATTACACAGCGGTAGCGTGCGGGAGTCCGGAGCCTGTGCATCTCGTCAAAGAGCGGTTCGCTGTCGGCAATTATCATCGAAAGTTCGTAACCGGGACACCAGAGGGAGAGTCTGCGGTGGTTCTCGGTTGCAGCAGGCGTGACGTCACAACCCGCCCACCGCCCGGCATCAAGGTACAGGTGGCTGGTCTCGCACCCCCTTTTCATCGCAAGCCACGAGGCGACTGGGGAGTCAATACCCGCAGACAGGAGTACGAGGACCCGGCCCTGCGTACCCAATGGCAGCCCCCCGGGGGCTTTGATCCGGGAATCATAAACCAGCCCGCCAACATCACGGACTTCCACAAAGATCTCATACTCCGGGCAGTTCAGGTCGACCCTGAGGCCGGGGACCCGGTCATAGATAGCGGAACCGATCAGGGTTCCCAGTTCCTGGCTGGTCAGCCCCGTTTTCAGCTGGCGTTTGGCCCTGACGGCAAAACTCATGCCAGCTGTCAACTGTTTGGAAGCGAGTGTTACTGCCGCAGCAGTGAGGTCTTCAGGACTGCTGCCTGTCCGGGTGCAGATGCTGACATCGACAACCCCGAATACGCGTGCAACGATCCATGCAATTTTTTCCGGCTGGTCACCGAAGATGAGTATGCGGCCGCGGGGGGTCTCGTAATGGGCAGAGAGCCCGTGGGCGGAAAGTGCACGACGGATGTTGCGGAGGAGCATGCCGATAAAGTGGTATTTGACCGGTTCGCTTTTGAGGAACAGCTCCCCATACCTTACCATAACCGGGTTTTTTACTCCCCCCGCGCCGCAATTATCAGCTGCTGCCATGTTCTCTGTAGTATATAAAAGTCAAGGGAGATAACCATTGGCGGCAGTCCCGGCCGGAGGACACCGGGACAGGTTCTTCCGGGTTCTTCTTCCACAGTATAGTGCAGACAACGGCTTTGTAAAAATCATCGATATTCGTTGTGGACGCTCATAGAGGAGACTGCTGTTCGAAGGTCGGCTTTTTGCCTCCCTTCTCATCCTCAAGGTTCTGATGAACCTTTCAGATTCTCGAAGGGAAGATCAGGCGGGAGAAGAACCGGCAGGTTTTTCGTTTAGGTCGAAGGTCGGCTCACGCCTCCCTTCTCTTCGTCGAGGTTTTGAGAAACCTCTCCGATTTTCGAAGAGGTCAATCAGGACCTTGAGGATAAGAAGAACTCGTCAGAGTTTTTCGACTTGTCGAATCTCAAAAGAGATGAGACATCAGAAGAACTCGTCAGAGTTCTTCGACGTGAGAGAGACGATTACTCTCATAAACAGTGAATATGAGCGAATTACACGATAAAATAGGATTTCTCCGAGCACAGACAACAAAATCCTTTAATCACGAGAGGGAATAGTGTACTGAAATGGCGAAAAAGGCGAGCAAAAAAACCGAAGAGGAACCGCTCAGGTTGTTCTATATCTTTTACAACCAGGAGCGCTGGGACAACTGGCTGAAAACACTTCAGGAATCAAGTTTCGAGATCGACCCGAAGAGCGAGGAACTCCCGGAGGGGTTCCGGGTGCTGGACAGTTTCTCTGTTGATATCACCCTTGAGGTTCTGAAGATCATCAGACTCTACCAGAACAAGCGCTTCGGCCGGGAAGAGACGCTGGACAAGCTCTCTCAGGTGGAAGCGATTGTCATGTCGGCCGCGCCGGAAGGCGATCTTGAAGAGATCGTCGAGATCCTCCAGCTCCCGAAGCTCGCGCTCTTTGCCGGGAGCCGGAAGTACCTTGAGGGAGGTTTCGACAAGGATATCAAGACCCTCGTGAAAAAGGGACGGGATCAGATAGAAAAAGATATGGAAGCCGCACTTGAATCGGCAGCAAGCATCGGAGCAAGTGTTATTGACGGTGCAGCCTGCTGCGGGAAGTACGTGAAGGATGACCTCGAGAACCCGACACTCTTTGACGAGTGGCTCATCGAATGCGAACGCATGAGCGATGCAATTACCTCCCTGAAGAACTTCGATGAGTCGACGGGAGAAGACGATTGATTGCTGACCGGGCACGGTTCCGTCACGCAAAAAAACTTGAACGCCTCGCCGGCTATCGTCTTCCCGAGCTTGCGTTCTCGGGAAACATGCTTGAGACCCTCTGCTCGCGGCTCAATTACGATGCGCTTGACTTCGCGGTGAGGGAGCAGATCCTTGCTTTTTTCAATGATTTCCTGCGCTGCGACTGCAGGGAATCCCCGCTATGCGGTTGCCCCGAGAAAAAATTTGCCCGTAAGGTGATCGAGCTCCGCGAGAACGGGCTGGACCACCGGCAGATCGCGGCGTTTCTGCTGGATGAATATGGTATCGAAGTATTTCCTGCAGATATCCTTTCGTTTCTTGAAGAGTCCGTGCATGTGCTTGAGGCCATCTCAGATGTGGCCCGGCTGCAGGGCATGGACGGGCTGGCGAAAAAGACCGATGATACCATTCGCCTGATCGAACGGTAATGGGTCCCCCCTGGCGAACGCAGGACATTTTCTCCACGCACAACTCACCGGTTTTCCTCTGTCCAGGGTTATTTTTGCATGGCACCGGGGACAACCTCCTCACCGCACGCCGGGATAGCGCTGGAGAGACAAAAGACGACTTCCCAGGTACGTCCGTGGATGAGTGCAGCGGGTGGCAGATCATGAGGCGGCTCGTATACTGCTTCAATGATCACATCACGGCAATTCGTTGATATTAAGAGCGTCCGGACATGATGTGAAAGTGAAGGCAACAGGTCTCCCAGTCCCGGTACGTGAA
Source organism: Methanoregula sp. (assembly GCF_050010295.1). Lineage (GTDB taxonomy): Archaea > Halobacteriota > Methanomicrobia > Methanomicrobiales > Methanospirillaceae > Methanoregula. The sequence continues at coordinate 33,615 of NZ_JBEKLH010000014.1, read as the reverse complement.
TACCGTGTCCCATCCGCTGCCGCAGGATTATCCCGGGGAGTTCACTCCTTTTCCTCACGCCCCCGGTCCCTTGTGAGGATTGCGCATCCCCCTTCAATGTTTAGCTCGATCCGGTTTTGAGCGCCCCGGGCATGCAGGAGGTGATCAGTTTTCCGGTCATCACGTGGAGGGATCTTTTGCCATCTTCAGGATCAGTTTCACAGGTAGCGGTGAAGTCGGCATAGTTGGTAAGCGCGATGACAAGCAGATCCGGTTGGGTATCGACGAGTGTTCTCTCCGGCTTTCGGCCCTTTTTGCCGGAGAAACTTTTTTTTTGCTATCCTTTTTGCTGTGCCATATATGAAAAATGAAATACCACAATGATAGTTTCAAGATCCCACGGGCCTGCCTCGCACGCGTCACCGTCTCACGAAAAAAATGTGCCTGTAAACTTCTCATGGTTGTTTTTCGTCCCGGTTCCATTTACTGGATTATCTGAACGAAAAGATGTCGGATCTTGTTTTCCCGGCCGGGAGATCCCTACCGATAGTTCCTCACACGACCCGCGAGTTTGCATGACTAGCGGAAGTGCCGTTTATAATAATCCACGAGCGCCTTGTCCGCGATCTGGCGGGTCTCGGCATCGACCCGGATAAAAAAGTATTCCTCGTCCTGGACACGTACAAAAACCCCTTCACCGGACTTTTTTATCTCCAGCCAGCAAAGCGTCGTATCCTGAATTTTCGGGAACTGTATCCGGATGAATTCATTCATGTTATGAAAAATTTCCGGCGGAAGGTATTTTCGTATGACTTCGTCGACGATCATCCTGCGGTAACCATCTGTTGTCGGGTCCTTCAGTTTCGAATACTCGGCTTCTATCCCGGCGATCTCGTTTCTCATGCCCTTTTTGTTCTCCTTTATGCCGATGATGAGGTTCCCTCCTTCGGTATTGAGGAAACCCGCAAGGGTTTTCGCAACGATGAATTTGGACGTTTCCCTGCCGAACTTGTGTACTTCCCGCGACTCACTGGCTGAGATATCCGCTTTTGTAAAAGATTTGCTCCAGAGCGTGCTCGTCTTGTATTCAACGAGCTCGTTCTCGCCTTCCGTGACGAGACGGTGAAACTCTTCACTCCCCGGGGAACCGTTATTTTCCGGCAGTCCGTCATGGGCGATGCCTGGAGATCGAATCGTTTTACCCTGTTTTTCATCGTCAGTGAGGATCGTCCGGAAACGCGAGTACGCCTTCGCAAAATCCGCATTATCCGGTTCAAGTTTCACCGCCTCCCGGTATTCATGGAAAGCATCAACGAGCAGGCCTTTGATGACAAAAGCATCTGCCAGTTTTTTGTGGACTTCTGCATCTTCCGGATCGAGCCGCAGGGCAGCCCGGTATTCCGATATTGCTTCGTCGGCAAAATTGGAGATAAAATAGATATCTGCCAGTTTCCAGTGAAATGAGGGATTTTTCGGGTAGATGCGCAGTGCTTCGCGGTAATTTTCCACAGCCTCGTTCAGCAATCCCTTCTCAAAAAAGATCTGGCCGAGGATACTATACGGGTGCGCGCGGGACAGCGTAAATGCATCATCGTTCCGGGCTGATGGTTCAAGGCCGGCAAAAATTTCGGTGCACTGCCGGAAAAATTCCCGTGTTTCAGAAAATGACCGTTTTTTCTGGAAGATGGAGAGGATCTGTTCCGAGAAATGGTACAGCATTCCCGGTTCCCTCCGGATTGCCTCGTACAGAATCGGTACTGCCTCACAAAACCGGTCCTGTTCCATCAGGACGAGCGCCAGCCAGTACCTTGAATTGCCATCGAGCGGATTTTTTTTGATCGCACAGGAAAATTCTTCGATTGCCTCGGCATGCAGTTTTTTTCCAAGCAGGGAACGCCCAAGGTAATGATGAATGCCGGTGGTTTCCGGGTCCAGATCGAAGACTTCCCTGAACTTCTGGATTGCCTCATCGTACTCCCTGTTCTGGAGACAGAGAAGCCCTTCGTCAAATCTGGATTGAATGGTATCCGGCATTGTGTAATCCTCTCAGGCAATCCTCTACTCCCGGACCCGCGGGCCGACCGGAAAACGTGCGTTCGAATCAGTTACAGAGTAAATTCCTGTCAGGTGCGCATCCAACCCGTTCTCCTGACATCTCATTACGATGCCAATCTATTAGAAATGTATCGGCAGAAGCGCCGGAGAAGAAGAAAGGACAGGTACGCCCGTTACAAGCCGGGATCAGGAAAAAAATTCCGGGAGACGTAGAACGGGGAGCTCTCGTAACTGAATGACTTTCATGGTTCCTAGATGAATTCTTATTCATGTCTGGTTCTCCAGAGCCACAAGAACATCAGTTCTCGGAGAAAATGGAGTGCCTGAATTTGCACGTAGTGCTTCCGCGCCCGGAACCTCACATCCACAGTCCCAGCAGCCGGAACGCTATCCCGCCGAGCCCGATAGCCAGTACGATCTCAGTGAAGGAGATCGCAAGTGACCGTTTCCACCCGAACTCAGATGCCAGCACCAGTATCACCGATATGCACGGGATGTAGAGCATTGAGACAAGGGCGATGACGATGAGCTGGACCGGGGTGAGGAAGGCCGCGAAGTTGGTCGAACCGAAGAGCACCGCGAGGGTGAGGATGGTGAGTTCCTTTCTCACAATGCCGAAGATGAGGGTGATCCCGACAATTACGGGAAGGCCGAGCCAGAAGACCGTGACGGGCGCGAGGAGATTGTTGACCGGGTTGAGCAGGCCGACCGCGTAGAAGACCTGGATCGCGGCGCTCCCGATGATGTATGCGGGAAAGACAAACCAGATGAGCGACTTTGTCCGCGCCCATGTCTGCTTTATGACGACTGAGGCTGAAGGGACATGGTAGTCCGGCATCTCCATGATCAGCCCGACCGACTCGCCCGGCACCACTTTGAAGGCGATCCTCCCGACAATGATTATCAGGAGGATATCAAACGCATAGAGCGCGAGCGCCCACCAGATGCTGACGAATTTACCGACGAGGCCGAGGATGACAACCGTCCGGGCCGTACAGGGGATGAGGGTGACCAGAAACGCAGCGAGCAGTTTCTGCTTGGGCGATTCCATGATCCGGCATGAGAAGCAGGCCGGGACATTGCACCCGTAGCCAAGGATGAGGGGAATGACTGCCTTGCCGTGCAGCCCGAGCTTGTGCATCCCCCGGTCGAGCATCACGGCGATCCGGGTAAGGTAGCCGGAGTCCTCCATCACCGCGAGGAGGAGATAGAACGGCAGGACGTACGGGATGACCAGCGTGACTCCCGCGACAAATCCCGAGAACGCGCCGTTCCAGAGGATGCCGGCGACCGGGCCGGTGATGACCGGTTCATATGGCGCGATCTGCGAAAGGATTGTCTGGATGAAGTCGGAAATACGGGCACCAACGACAAAGGTCCATACGAGCAACCCCCCTATCACGAGAAAGACCGCGAGATATCCGAGAAATGGGTGGAGGGCGACACGGTCGAGCCGGTCGGTCAGGGACTTTTTCTGCGGCCCCTCCGACATGGAGTGCATCGTGATTACATCTGCAGCGATCCGGTCGGCGACCTGGTACCGCTCCGCGCTCATCACTACGCAGACCGATTCTCCGTGCATTGTCTCAATCTCTCCGGCGAGCTGTTCAGCTGTCCCGACGATGGCCGGGGCCTGCTCCTTCACGATCTTCACCATTGAGGGGTCGCGTTCGAGGAGCTTGATGGCGGTAAACCGTACGGGGTAAGGGATGGTCAGCTGCCCCAGCAGGAGAACGAGTTTTTCGATCCGTTCCTCGATCTCCTTTCCGTACCGGAGGACAGGGGGTGTCGGGCGGCGCTGCGCGAGATCGAGGATCGCATCGGTCAGCGTGGCGATCCCCTTGCCCTTGATCGCGACGGTCGGGATGACCGGGACGCCCAGGAGTTCGGCGAGTTTCTCTGTGTCAATGGTGATCCCCTTCTTCTCCGCGAGGTCGATCTGGTTGACCGAAATGAGGAGCGGCGGGGCAAGTTCGAGGAGCTGGATGGTAAAGAAGAGATTCCGCTCCAGCGCCGAAGCATCGATGACGTTGACGACAGCATCCGGCCGCTCGAGGGCGATGAAGTCCCGGGAGACGAGTTCCTCCATCGAGTAGGTTGAGAAGGAGTAGATGCCAGGCAGGTCGATGATCCGGATCCGGTGCCCTTTGTATTGGAGGAGACCTTCCGCACGTTCGACCGTCTTCCCCGGCCAGTTCCCGATGATCTGGTCGACACCGGTGAGCTGGTTGAAGGTCACGCTCTTCCCGACGTTTGCGTTGCCCGCGAGCGCGATCGTATATTCGGCGTCTTTTATCTTGGTCTCGCCTTTTGGCGGGCAGGCCTTACACTCCCCGCATCCGCTCATGATCGCCCGGCCCGCGGCGCATCGACAAAGATGTTCTCGGCGATGGCGTGGTCGATGGCAAGTTTTGTCCGCCGGACGAACACCTCAACCGGCCCGTTCATGGGGGCTTTCCGCGTCACGGATACCGTAGTCCCGAGCGTAAGCCCGAGATCGGAGAGGCGCTGGACGATCCTGCAGTCCCCCCGGATGAATGCGATCTTTCCCTTGTCCTCGGGGCCGAGGTCCGTGATCGGGATGATCTTCCTCTCCCGTGCTGCCAGGGTCTCTCCTGCTTCTGCTTCGGTCCGGCACTCGGTACAATTCGTGATACCTTTGTCGCACGGTCCGATCGGGCTCCCGTGCGGGCAGCGCGAAGGCGCGTCCAGCATCTTACAGAGGGCACACTCGGTCTCTTCTGAGATGGTGTGCTCCATCTTGCACGCCTCGTCGTGCACCTTCGCCCGGTTGATCTTGAGGACATCGGTCAGGAATACCTCGAGGAGGCGGTGGCGGCGCTTGATCTTCTCCGCAATCGTCCTGCCCGCTTCCGTCAGGGTTGCACCCTGGTACGGCTCGTACTGGATGAGCCCTTTCCTCTCGAGGTTCCGGAGGGACTCGGTAACGCTTGCCGGAGCAACATCGAGACATTTTGCTATCGCGGTCGTCTTCGCTGAACCGTCCATCTTCTGAAGATCGTAGATCGACTCGAGGTATTCTTCCGTATGTTCCTGCGCCATCGTACCAGATATTTAGGATGTCCTAAATAAATAAAGATTCAGGTTGAGCTAAAAATCGGGATCACTGTGCCACAATTCTGCCAATCCCTCAACAAAGGAACAGAACCGGTGCCCGCACAAAAGGGGATCACTGATTGAACCACCCGTGATACACCTTTGCCAAACGAGATCTCCCTTTTTCTCCGGCCCGTTCAGCACAATCCGGTTATCCATTCTTTGATCCAATCGGAAGGAATATAGAATCCAGACAATGAACATATTCTGATATTTGTGAAACACCCATGGATACCATAAAATAATCTGGGAATGGATTATGCTTTCATTAAAAATCAGATGGGATACCCGTTATTGGATAGTGGCGGTTATTCTTTTTTTTATGGCCATTGCTCTTCTTCTCCGTCTCATTCCTGCGCTGTTTATCAAGGATGCAGGTTTTTTGTATACCTATGACACGGATGGATGGTATACCCTGCGACAAATCGAGGTGATGGTGCACCATTTCCCGCAGTACAACTGGTTTGACCCTATGACTGCGTACACGACCGGAAAATTTATCGACTGGGGGCCGCTCTACCCCTTTATCGCTGCACTTTTCTGCCTGATCGGCGGGGCGACATCCCAGGCCGCGATCGTTTCAGCGGCAGGCTGGGTCTCCCCGCTCATGGCCGCGCTCATGGTCCCGGTTGTGTACTACGTGGGAAAGACGATCTGGAACTGGCAGGCCGGGATCGTTGCTGCCGGTCTTGTTGCGGTGATATCCTACCACTATTTCTTCCTTTCGTCCTATGGCCTGATCGGCCACCACATTGCCGAATCTCTTTTCAGCACGATATTTTTGCTGGTATATCTTTCCTCCCTCGCGTATACACGAAAATACGGACTGGACAGAAAAGATCTCCGCACATTTTATGTTCCGGCTCTGCTTGCTCTCGGAGGAGGCGTTATCTATTTTTGCGCACTGCTTGCTTCACAGACGGTTATCTTGGTATTACTCGTCGTAGGTATCTTTACCTTTATCCAGAGCATTCTTGATCACTGGACCGGCCGGTCTTCCCTTGACCTTCTGATCCTGAATGGAATCTCCCTTTTGGTATCAGCATCGCTCCTGATCCTTTTTGGATTCAAACAGACCGGTTTCTCAATCACCCAGTATTCCCCTGGCCTTGTGTATGCGCATCTCGCCGTTCTCGCTGAGACGGGGCTGCTCGTGGGTATCTCATCGATATTTATTGGGAAAAGGTACTCCTATTTATTCAGCATCGGCGCACTCTGCGCGGCAGGGATTGCCGTGATCGAACTGTATCCCCCGTTCCAGTATCTGAGTGCTCAGGGACTGGGACTCTTATTTGGATCCATGCAGTATTCTGTGGGTGTTGTTGAAACACAGCCTCTCACCCTGCCGCTGGCGTGGGACTATTTAGGGCTTGCCCTTCTCCTTACCGTTGGCGGGTTCCTGGTGCTGGGATATTCTATCCTGAAAAAACCGAAGGCCGAATGGATCTTTCTTTTGATCTGGTCGGTCGTGATGCTGCTGTTGACCGTCAAGTTTCAGAGATTTGACTACTACAGCACGGTCAATATTGTCCTGCTCAGTGCCATCTGTATCACGGAGCCCTTCCGCTGGCAGGATGCCGGCGTGAAAGCAAAAATCTCTTCCCTTGTATCCCTGATTGTCCTGACTCCTCCAGCTTCTTCAGGCGCAGAAGACCCTCAGGGAAGACCAGCGGGTGCTCCCGAACGTTCAGGGAAGAAAAAGAGGAGCCCCCGTTCCCGGGATGAGCGGGATGCCATGGGGACGCTTAAGGTCCTGTGCGTTGCACTGGTTCTTCTCCTTACCGTGGTTCTTGTGGGTGTTTCCATGTACAAGGATCTCGATCAGGGACTTCACACGCCGGATCACGAATTGTCTCCTGACTGGATCGAATCGCTCATATGGCTTGGAAATGCCACGCCTGCTACTGGAGTCAGTTATTTTGGCGAGTACCCATCTTCCGGGTATAGGTATCCCAACAGTTCCTACGGGATCCTGGCAACATGGGATGCCGGCCACTGGATCACATTCTTTGCGCACCGGATCCCGATCACCAATCCGTTCCAGGACAACCTTGCCGGCAGGAACGGCGCTGACGCGTTCTTCCTTGAGCAGAACGAGTCACAGGCAGATGCGATCCTGGAAGGATTCGGCGGGCGGTACGTTATCGTCGACTCAACCCTCGCGGTGGACAAATTCACGAACCTCATCCCATGGGCGAGCGATTCGACCGATATTTCGCCCTACATCACGTGGTTTATGCTCCCGGAGCCTGGCAACACCAAAAACCTGGACAAGGTCCACCGGTTTAAAGACGGGTATTTCCAGACTATGGTCTCCCGTCTCTACAACTTTGACGGATCCATGACCCTGCCTGCGAATGCAGAGTATATCCGGTACGTGATCCGGCAGGTGCCTGCGGCGGGGGAGTCCGCGGGAGATGTAAACGGGTACGCAAGGGTGATCTCAGGCGATGCGCCGGTCGACATCTCCTCGGGAACCGGGAATCTCACGCTCATACTGGAGGGCCAGACGCTCTCCGCATCGGGCTATGCCGGCCTCTATTCCAGTCTCCCGAACGAGCCGGTCGCGACCGTCCCGGCCCTGAACCATTACCGGCTCGTCCACGAATCACCGGACAATGCGTCTGTCATGGCATTTCCTGAGTCGGGTACTGTCACGCTCCCCGGTATAAAATCGGTCAAGGTTTTCGAGTATGTCAATGGGGCACAGATAGCCGGTGACGGGATCATCGAGCTCCCTGTCATCACCAACACGGGACGGACCTTTGTCTACCGCCAGGTAAGCGAGAACGGTCTGTTTACCGTGCCGTATTCTACGTCAGGTTCACCCTACGAGGTCAGGGCAACCGGGCTGTACCATCTCCTCGGAACAGATCGGTACGTCAACGTGACCGAAGAAGATGTGATACAGGGCAACTGGGTTCGATGAGGGATCCTTTTTGGCAGCTGTTACTTGTTGCTTTTACGATTTCGGTGGGGGGACCGGATTAAGCATCTCTTTTTTGGAGGAACCCTTACCTTTGTGATTACGGATCCCTGCTAGTTAGTCGGTCCTTTCGCTCCTGTCTTTGTAATCACCGATCGGTAATACTCCTCGCACTCTGCTGCGATGCGATCCCAGTCGTAGGCCGCTGCATTTGCGATACAGGCCTCGCGCATCTCCCTATGGTGCCCGAGAGCCCCGCGGATCTTTTCTGCACAGTCCTCTGTGGAAAGGGACGAGAGAAACCCGTTTCTTTCCGTGATGAGATCCCGGACGGCGTTTGCCGGGTGGTCGATTGTCACGACGGGCAGTCCGCACGCGAGCGCTTCGAGCGCGGTGATGCCAAACCCTTCCCGTGTCGAAGGAAGTATAAAGACCTTGGACGACCGAAAGAGCGAGATAAGCTCCTGGTGGTCTTCACAAAACCTTTTCAGGGTAACAGAACCCTCCAACCCCCGTGCCCGGATCAACGACTGTATCCGATCGCGTTCCGGCCCATCGCCGATAATAAGGACCTTCAGATCGGGGAACTGCGGCATGAGCAGCTCGGTGGCCGCAATGAGGAGGTCCACGTGTTTCTCCCGGATCAGCCTCCCGGCAAAGATGAGATCGGATCTCTTTTCGGAGGGGCGGGCCGTAGCGATCTCTGCGAGGTCAATCCCGTTGGGGATAACGACAGGACGCAATCCGGGAGACAGGCGCCGGAGTCGTCCCGCGGTCGTCTCCGATACCGCGATGGTATCGGACATGATCCGTGAAACGAACCGCTCGGTAATCGTACCGAACACTCCTTGGTATCCCAGGTAATCGTACCAGTAGTCGTCCCAGACCTCGTGCCAGGTGATGACGAGCGGTGTTCTTTTGATGATGGCCAGGAATTTTGCCGAGAAGCAGGAGAAAAAAGGAAACTGCTGGCAGTCGATGATATCGAACCGGTACCTTCCCAGGTGCGGGATGAGCCGGAGGCCGAAATTACATGCTTCTTCCACGGTCCTTTTTCCCCCGGCATAGAGAGGACGTGACGGGCAGACCCCGTGCAGGATCACCCCGTCGCGGATCAGGATATCATCCCCCTCCCAGTATTTCATGCCGAAGAGATGGACTTCGTGGCCCCTCTTTGCCAGCCGCACCGCCACCTCCCAGACCCGTTTTTCCACCCCGCCTTTCACGTACGGGTAGATGACATCGGAGACAAAGGCGATCTTCATGGTTGCCTGCCTATGCATGGCCGTTATTCTCGTTCAGGAGCATCATGCTCTGGAAGATGGCAAAGAGAAAGACCTGGATACCGCTCACGATCAGGACCAATGACACAATCGCCGTAGAAATCTCCGAGAGAAACCCAAACCCGACAGCGACCCACTGGATCAGGATATTGAGGCCGAGAATCACGCCACCCAGAATAAGGATAAGGCCCAGGACGAGGAATTTTTCCAGGCTGCTGTACTGCATGACAAGCGTGATGATACCCGCTCTTTTCTCATACCCGTGGATGACCGAGTAGGACTTCATCAAAAAAGCGGTAAGGATCACCTGCATACCGCCCATGATCATGATGGCGCCGACGATGAACGTGTGGAGGTGAGAGGACTCGACATTTCCCTCGAGAGCAAAGAAGGCCATCAGGAGGAGCCCGACCAGCGAGAAGAGCAGGCCCGGTATGGCAAGGAACGGGAGGGGTTTCATGAGGAGCACAAACCGGATGTGGCGCCAGCCATCGGCAAAACTGTGCAATTTGGACGGCGCAACCCGGGGGTGATAACTGACCGGGACCTCTTCGATACGCAGGCCTTCTTTGGAGGCCATCACGAGCATCTCGGAGGCAAGTTCCATGCCCCCGGTCATCAGGTTGAGCCGGTCGAGCGCGTCGCGGGTGATCGCCCGGAACCCGCTGTGCGTGTCCGTGAAACGGGTATGGAAGATGTGATTGATCATCCACGTGAGGAGCGGGTTGCCGATGTACCGGTGCAGAGGGGACATCGATCCTGCATGGATAGTTCCCTTGAACCGGGACCCGATGACAAAGTCCGCGCCGTTGTTTATCGGATCCAGAAGCAGGGGGATCTCGGAGAAATCATAGGTGTCATCGGCATCGCCCATGACGATGATGCGCCCCTGCGCGTGCCGGAACGCGCTCAGGTAAGCGTTGCCGTACCCGCCCTTTTCCGGCCGGATAATTCGCGCACCCAGCGATTGCGCGATCTCCGGTGTCCGGTCGGCCGAGGAGTCGGCAACGATGATCTCGCCGCTGATGTTGTTGCTGCGGAAGACGGTCTGGATTTTTTTTATGCATTCGCTGATGCTGAGCTCTTCGTCAAGGGCAGGTAGGATTACCGAGACTTCGACCAGGTATCCGGTTCCGGATGGACGATTCATTGGTTGTCTCTAATGGGTTTTTTTGTGAGACAATAAATATAGGGTATTTGGCATGATGCGGTTTTCCCGGCATCTCAAAACCCGAATTGCCCCCGGAAATTGCTCTTCTATTCTATGATGGTATGTTTTCAGCATCTTTGAGGTAACTATAAAGGGACGCCGTGAATAATTTCTTAAAAGGGATGGGAAAAAATCGAATGCAGATCGCAATATTCCATGATTATTTCGGCGCGACTGGGGGGAGAACGTCGTAATAGCAATGGCAAAGGCACTTGATATTGATATTATCGCTACCGCTACCGATGCTATCCGTAAAATTGATCCATCGGTTCCGCGTGATCAGCTTGGGAAAGACCCTGAAATACCCGGGGCTCAAGCAGATCTCTGCCCGATGAGGTTTTATTTCTGTAATTTTTCCCATGATTTTGATTTTTTTATTTTCAGCGGCAACTGGGCGCACAATGCTGCCCGGCGGCATCACCCAAATCGGTGGTATTGTCATACCCCGGTGAGGGCATTTTATGATAATTATGCAAAATTTTTAAGATCGTTACTCTTGTACAAACAGATTTTTTTTCGTGGAGATGCACGAATTTTTCGTGTGCTTGACCAGCGATCTGTCTCCCATATCGATCACATTGTTGCAATTCACGTAATGTCCAGATGAGAGTCAGGCAATTTTACATCCATGAATCAGACATTATCTATTCCCCTGTAGACTCTTTAAAATTTTATTTTTATGAATATGGGGACTTCTGGCTATCGGTGAACCGGCTTTACCCGGAGAAACAGATTGAATTACAGATTGAGAGTTTCCATGCTATGCATGAACAAAAACTGGTTATTGCCGGAGGATTTGCACTAGGGGATCACTCAGCTACCTATGCCAAAAAAAATTCAGGTGGCTATACCTCCGAACATAGCGTACCTCGGAGAACTAACAGACGCAGAATAGTGCGACCTTTTTGCATATTGCAAGGGGTTTAGTTGTACTGCAAAAGCTGAAGACTTTGGACTCACCCCTCTCGAAGCAACGGAAAGTGGGAAACCGGTGATTGCTGTGGATGCCGGGGGATATCGCAAGACGATAACACCGGATACCGGCATTCTCGTTCAACTGGATGTACAGTGTATTATCGATGCAGTACGTTTGATCTCCATCAATCCTGACCAGTATCATGACGCGTGTGTCGCCCGAGCGTACGAATGTACTGTAACAAGGTTTGAGAGAGAGATCCAGCACCTGGTAAAAAGTGTCACCGCCTCGTCGTAATGTTTCAGAAACGGACAGAAATACAACGTCCTGATGGATGAGCATTTTTTATACCCTCATGATCAATTATATTGCATGGGAAAGTCCATAGAGGGCGTCGTGCTAAAAAACCTGCGGGTGATCCCTGATGAACGGGGCTGGCTTATGGAGATCCTGCGGTGCGACGATCCGCTTTTCAAAAAATTCGGACAGGTATACCTCACAACCGCATATCCCGGTGTAGTGAAAGCCTGGCACTACCATATGAAACAGACCGATAATTTTACCTGTATACGGGGAATGATGAAAGTTGCGCTCTATGATGCTCGGACGGAGTCCGCAACCCGTGAGGCATTGATGGAGCTCTTTGTTGGCGAGAAGAATCCGGTCCTCATCAGTGTTCCCCCTGGTGTTTACCACGGGTTCAAGGCGATCGGGACGGACACCGCATATTTCCTGAGTGTCCCCACCCTGCCGTACAATTATGCGGAACCGGATGAATACCGTATTCCGCCGGATACGCCGGATATTCCCTATGACTGGGGACTGGCGCCGGGACTGAACCATGGATAACTGCTTCGGCAGGCGCAATTTATGAGACTCCTTGTCACCGGTGGCGCCGGTTTTATCGGGAGCAATTTCATACGGCACATGTTCAGTTCTCATCCGGACTGCGAGATTGTCAACTTTGATCTCCTGACATATGCCGGGAACCCCAAAAATCTGCGGGGTGTCGATGCCAAACCGGGATATACCTTTATCAGAGGGGATATCTGTAACCGGGATATCGTCATGGCCACACTAAGCAGATTCGATGTGGATGCGATCGTGCATTTTGCTGCTGAGAGCCACGTGGACCGGTCTATTTTGGATGCTTCGGTGTTTGTCAGGACCAACGTCCTGGGAACTCATACCCTTCTTGAAGCCGCACGCCTGCATGACGTCCCCCGGTTCATCCATATCTCAACCGATGAAGTATACGGGAGCACGACGGGAGACTCATTCCGGGAAGAGGATATTCTCACTCCGTCCAGCCCTTATTCCGCAAGCAAGGCAGGATCGGATCTGCTGGCATTGTCCTATTCTATGACGTATCATCTTCCGGTCATCGTCACCCGGTGCACGAACAACTTCGGCCCCTACCAGTATCCGGAGAAACTGATTCCTCTGTTTGTCACCAACCTCATGGAGGGGAAGAAAGTACCAGTCTATGGCACCGGGAAAAATGTCCGGGACTGGATCCATGTAATCGATCATTGCCGGGCAGTGGAGTTTCTTCTTGAGCGGGGGGTTCCCGGGGAGGTCTATAATATCGGTGGGGGAAATGAGAGGACCAATCTCGAAATTACCGAGAAGATCCTCCAGCTGCTCAACCAAGACGAGACCATGATCCAGTATGTCACCGATCGTCCTGGCCATGACTTCCGGTATTCCCTTGATTGCTCGAAACTACGGAAGATGGGCTGGACACCCCGCTACTCCTTTAATGATGCCCTCGGGGAAACAGTTGAATGGTATTCCCGGAATGAATGGTGGTGGAGACCATTAAAAAAATAAATTCCCGGAAAATGGTAATTTTTGGCACAAACGGGATGCTTGGCCATGCCCTGAGTGAGGTTTTGCCCGATGCCATTCATCTCGGGCATCCTGACGTTGATATCACGGACGAGATCCCGGTAAAAAAAGTGATCCTCCGGGAACGCCCGTTTGCTGTTATCAATGCGGCTGCGTACACGGATGTCGATGGCTGTGAAGAGAATCAGGATCTTGCCCGGGAAGTGAATGGCCGGGCTCCAGGGTATATCGCTGCGGCATGTTCTGAAGCGGGGGCACTTCTTGTCCACTACAGTACCGATTATGTTTTTGATGGCACACGGAGGGATTACCAGGAAGATGATCATCCGAATCCGATCAATGCGTACGGAGAATCGAAACTGCTGGGGGAGGTCTCAATTCAGAAAAACCTCAAGAATTACCGGATTATTCGAACCTCGTGGCTTTTCGGGGGCCATGGGAAAAATTTTGTGGACACGATCCTGTCGCTCTCCCGGCAGATGCCTGCAGTCCGCGTGGTGAACGACCAGATCGGGAAACCGACGTATACGATCGATCTGGCGCGTGCCACGCCGGACATTATCTCCCGGGCCCCGGGCATCTACCATATCACGAATGAAGGCCAGTGCAGCTGGTACGAGTTTGCGCGTGCCTTCATCCCCAACGCTGTGCCCTGCACAACAGCAGAATTTCCCCGGAGAGCGAAACGTCCTGAATATTCCGTTCTGGTGAATACAAAGACTCTCCCCCTCCGGCACTGGAGGGAGGCGGTTTTGGAATATATCCATGCAAAGGAGAGAACCTGATATGAAGGGAATCATTCTTGCGGGCGGGACCGGATCCCGGCTCTTCCCGCTCACGAAGGTGACCAACAAGCACCTGTTGCCGGTCTATGATAAGCCAATGATCTACTATCCGCTCGGTACGCTGATCCAGGCTGGTATCACGGATATCATGATCGTCTCCGGCCGCGGGCATGCCGGGCACTTTCTTGAGCTTCTGGGCTCCGGTGCAGAGTTCGGGGTACGGCTGACCTATGAGATCCAAGAGAAAGCGGGAGGGATCGCCGAAGCGCTCGGGCTTGCGGAAAACTGGGCCGATGAGGAGGAAGTAGCCGTGATTCTTGGCGACAACATCTTCCAGGACAACGTGCACGCAGACGTCGCCTCCTTTACGGAAGGAGCAAGGATCTTTTTAAAGGAAGTCCCCGATGCCCAGCGGTTCGGGGTCGCCGAACTCGCTCATGGCCGCGTCGTTTCGATCGAGGAGAAGCCGAAGCACCCCAAAACGAATTATGCCGTGACCGGTCTGTACTTGTATGACCGGGAGGTCTTCCCTTTCATCAGAACCCTGAAACCTTCAGGACGGGGCGAGCTTGAGATCACCGATGTGAATAATGCATATATCGAGAAGGGTATGATGCAGTATGCCCTTTTGAATGGATACTGGAGCGATGCCGGGACCTTTGGCAGTCTTCTCCGGGCGAGCATCCTCGTGGAACAGAACCGGAATAGCCAGGAAAAGGGAGTGCCCCCCGTCTAAACCTGTCTCCAATATTTAATGAACCTTTTCCCTTGTGCTGAAGTTGTACATGTTACCGTATGAAAAAGTCTCATCATCACGACAGTGTTCATTTTGTGATGAGATCTGCAACGACAATTTTGGGATGCATGTAAGAGATACTGTTTTATTTGGGAACCGGGCTTACTATTTCAAATAAGCATTCGACCAGTTTCTGTTGCGGGAGCCTGTCGTTATTGCAGATAGAGAGGATATTCATGAGCGAATTATGTCTGGTAAAACCTGCCTGTCCGAAATGGAGGAATTAATCCAAAGAAGGAGGAATGAAAATCAATGGATGAATTCTTGATCTCACCGGATCCAAAAACAGCCCGACGGCCATTGGTTTATATCATCATCCTCCATTATAACAGAATATCTGATACGGTATTGACCCTGGAATCGGTTCAATCCCTACAGTATGATAATTTCAGGGTTCTTCTTGTAGACAACGATCCAACACATGGGATTACACGGGAGATACTGTCACAGTTTCCCCAGGTCGAGTTTCAAAAAAATTCTGAAAATCTTGGATATGCCGGGGGAAACAATATCGGTATCCGGATAGCAATTGCGCGAGGTGCTGAGTTTCTTTTGATCCTGAATAATGATGTTATCGTTGAAACAGATATTCTTACTGAGCTCGTGCGGGTTATGGAAAAAAATGAACTATGTGCCGCATGCCAACCTATCGTGGTATATAATGATCGGGATGATTACATCTGGTCTGCCGGGACGGAATTTTATTTCGGCTATCCGCGCCTTTACCTCAAAAATAAGGAACGAAGTAAGGTTATCTTTCACGATCCCGTGAAGATTTTTGGACTGGTGGGGTGTGCACTTCTCATGCGAGGCGCAGCGGTCAGGGATATCGGAATGTTTGATGAAGACTTGTTTTTAATGCACGAGGAGACCGACTGGTGTATACGGGCTAAAAAAAGAGGATATGGCCTTTTCGTTGTTGATACGGCGATTGTTCGTCACAAAATATCTGCGTCACTGGTCATGTTCAGCAAGCAGTACCTTTACTATGTTTCCCGGAACTGGCTGCTCGTGGCAGGAAAACATTTTCCTCTCAGTACTTATTTCTATGTTCTCGCAACGGAATTTTTTCTCCGCTTTCCCTACTATGTAATTCACCTTGCACAGCAGAAAAAAACCCGGCTGATCCAGTATTACCTCAAGGGTGTGATTGACGGTATTTCCGGAATTTCCGGAAAGGGGGATTTCTAATCTGCAGGAGGTATCGGGCTCTCCGGGTATTGTCCTGATGTGTTTTCACATGGTTTATACTGATGGCAATCAGAGTGCTCACCAGTTTCCAAGGATCAATCCGGCGCCAGGGCGAACCAGTAGTTCGGCACACCATTTGATATGATACCAGCCCGGACTGATATACAGGCAATGAATCCATCACAATACCCGGGTATGTCTTACCCCCCTTTGATCAGTGTTGTTATCGTTAATTTCAATGGACAGAGATTTTTATCGGACTGTTTCAGTTCACTCTTTCGCGAGACCTACCCTAAGTTTGAAGTGATCCTTATTGATAATGCATCCCGGGACGGGAGTGTTGAATTTGTACGGGAAAAATTCCCTGATGTGAAAATATTTGTGCAGAAATCGAATCTCGGGTTTGCCGGAGGGGCCAATTCAGGTATCCGGAAAGCGCAGGGAGAATTTATATTTACCCTGAATAATGATACGATGGTCTCCGCCGGATGTCTGGACGAGCTAATAAAACCCATGATGGAGGATCCCGGGGTAGGCGTGTGTGCATCCAAAATGGTCTTTCCGGATGGACGTATCAATTCGACCGCTATCTGTATATCCCGCAGCGGTGCGGCCTGGGATCGGGGGATATTTGAAGAGGACCACGGCCAGTATGATCGCAAGGAAGAGGTTTTTGGGGCGTGTGCAGGTGCTGCCCTTTACCGGAAAGCGATGCTCGACCAGATCGGGCTCTTTGACGAGGACTTTTTTGCGTATATGGAGGATGTGGATCTTGCATTCCGGGCGAGGCTTTCAGGATGGACGTGCATCTATGTTCCTACTGCCACAATCATACATAAACACGGTGGGACTTCCGGATTCAATTCGGATCTATCCATCTACTACAGAAACAGGAACGTGGTATGGACTGTTGTGAAAAATTTCCCGGTAAAGATGCTGATTGCATATCTTCCCTGGATTGTGGGAAGAAATATTAGTATTATACCATATTATGTGATGCAGGGGAAATCTCTGACCATACTGAAATCAAAGATGGATCTGATATTAGGTATTAACAAAATGATGAAAAAAAGGAGGACGATAATGATGGCTGTCTCTGATGATAAGATCAAAAAATGGATCTCCCCCCGGGCAAAAATTCCTCTGGAACGAAAGCCAAAGAAGCGTAATATTTCATAATACAATGTATATAGTGTTATGAAAGAATACCCGTGACGGAAGGTATCTATGCTGAATATCGTATCCTATCGTGGTCTTATCTGGAATTTTGTCAAACGCGATATCTCCTCGAAGTACGTTGGGTCGCTCCTTGGGTTGTACTGGTCGGTGATTAACCCTATCATTACCCTTGTCATTTATATCCTCGTATTCGGGGTTTTTTTAAAGGTCCGTCTCCCCGGTGATACTGATATCTGGGACTTTGCCCTGTACTTTGCTGCGGGGTTCCTGCCGTGGACGGCGTTTCAGAATTCGGTTATGAGGGCGGCCGGTTCGATCATCGATAACAAGAACTATATCAAGAAAGTTCCCTTCCCCAGTGAAATTTTCCCCATCTATGTGACATTGTCGGAATTCGTGAACCTTCTCATCAGTCTTGGCATTTTCTTTGCGCTTTTTGTAATCCTGAAAGGTGTGCCGACGATCTTCATTCTCCTGCTGCCTCTTGCTATTCTCTTGCAGATGATGTTCACGTTCTCGCTCGCATTTTTCCTCTCCAGCGGGGCTGTCTTTTTCCGGGATATTCCTCAGATGCTTGGGGCGATCTTTTTGATCTGGTTCTGGGCAACCCCGATCGCTTATACGGTAAACCTGATCCCGGCTGGTTTCCAGTGGATTGTAACCTGGAATCCCGCATATTATATGCTGGAGATCTATCGCGACGCACTCTTTTACGGGAAATTTCCGGAACTTTCGATTATCGTGCCGTTCCTTGTCTTTTCCGTTGTACTGTTTGTGGTCAGCATCTGGTTCTTCCGGAAGACAAAAAGCGGGTTTGGTGAGCTGCTGTGAATGCAATTTCTGTCCACCAGCTCGGGAAAAAGTTCAAGTTGTTCCCCTCACCGGGCGGGCGATTCCTGGAGTACCTGAGTGCCGGCAGGATAACCCGGCATACCGATTTCTGGGCGCTGCAGGATATCTCTTTTGAAATCCCCCGTGGGGAAACTCTGGGTATCCTTGGGCAGAATGGTTCCGGGAAGAGTACGCTCCTTGGTATCCTGGCGGGTGTGCTTTATCCCAGTGCTGGGTCGTTTGAGATCGAAGGGAAAGTCTCCGCCATTCTTGAACTGGGATCCGGTTTCCACCCGGAATTTTCCGGCCGGGACAACGTGTACATGTACGGCTCGATCATGGGGTTGTCAAAGGCGGACGTCGATGCGCGTTATGCGGAGATCGTGAGGTTCTCTGAGCTGGGGGATTTCATCGACCAGCCCCTGCGCACGTACTCTTCCGGGATGATCGTCCGGCTCGCGTTCTCCGTTGCGGTGAACGTGGATGCCGATATCCTGATCGTGGACGAGGCGCTTGCGGTCGGCGACGCGATCTTCCAGCACCGGTGTTTCCGGAAGATCCGGGAAATGCAGGAGGCGGGAAAGACCATCCTCTATGTCGGCCACGACACCGAAGCGGTCCGGAATCTCTGCACGTCAGCACTGCTATTAGATGGTGGGCGGATCATCGAGCGCGGGGATCCGAATACCGTTGTGAACAAGTACTATGCGCTCATCGCAGAGCGGGAGCGGACGTACAGCGAGGGGAACCTGATCGAACACGGAGTGGTTCCGGGCGAGGAATACGAAACCGTGTACGATCTCATCCAGCATCTTTCCGGAGCAAAAATTGAAAGTGCCAAAGGAGTGCCCGTCCAGGCACAGATGGTGGAGATTCAGTCCGTCCCCCGGCGCGTAATCTTTGCGCACCCGCCCTCGCAGATAACATACACGGTTTCTGTTGAACCGGGGTCGTCGCTTGCCTTTGCAATCGGCATTCTCCCGTCGGCATGGGAAAAGATCCCGCAGGGGGTAAAATTCGATATTGATGTGGCGTCTGACGGGGTGGCAGCAGAATCTCTCTTTTCCCGTTTGCTCATGCCGAAGAGAAATATCGGGGACCGGGGGTGGCACAATTTCATTCTCCCGCTGGACAAATTTTCAGGAAAAACGGTTTCCCTGATGTTCAGTACCTCGGGTTCCGGGGATGATCTGAGTTATTGCTGGGCAGCATGGGGATGGGGGAAGATAGTAAAATCCTGTAAATCGCCCACAGTACCTCTCTCAAGTCAGGTTAGTGATCTCAATCAGAGTTCCGCATCTGAGAATGCATCATTGGGGAAACCGATTAAAACTAGGATTGGAAATAAGAAAGCAGAGATCTTTTTTGTGGAATTAGTTGACGAGAAAAATAATCCCCGATCAACCTTTCATTTTGGTGAAATCGCGTATTTAAGGTTTTTTATCAAGTTTAATAGCATGGTTAATTGTAAAACTACCGCTGGATGTACCATTCGCAGTAAATATCAGGATATTTATTTGATCAACACTCGATGGGAGAAAAAAGATATCCCTCCTAAAAATAAAGGGGATATCTCATCACTCACTATTAAATTTCCGGTAAAATTAGGTGCAGGCATCTATTCCATCACCCCTGCGATAGCTATTGTGCATGCTGATGATGATGTATTTTTACCGACAGATGTTGAGATGTTAGACAGTCTTGAAGATCATCTCTGGATAAAAGTAATTCATGATAAATATACGGGTCTCATTGATTTAGAAGCGAAAATTGAAATATGTGAGGATGGCAATATAAATAATTCAAATCTGTCTTTTATGGATTTTAACAGATAAAAGAGTATTACATATGCTTGAGTGGACCGGAGAACGATATTTACCCTATATTGATCCTTCAATATGCGGTGCCGAAATACATTATGAGCATCTGCATCGCTATGCCTTTGCATCGCAATATACAAAAGGTAAAAAAGTTCTTGATCTTGCGTCTGGTGAGGGATATGGAACATTCCTTCTTTCCCTGAGTGCTCAATGTGTTATCGGTGTCGAAATAGATCATGAGGTGGCAACTCATGCTTCAAACACCTATAAAAACGGAAATATTGAGTTCAGAGAAGGATCAATACTCAACATACCGATTGATGGAGAGAAAATATTTGATGTGATTGTGTGCTTTGAGGCAATCGAACACATCACAGAACATGATACCCTTTTTTTTGAGATTAAACGTTTATTAAAGGATGACGGTCTATTGATAATTTCGACACCGAATAAGCAAACATATACTGATGATCGTAATTTTCATAATCCATTTCATCAAAAAGAATTGTATCACTCTGAATTTTATAACCTTTTGAGAAAAAATTTTTTAAATGTTTATTTATTTGGTCAGAAAGTTTTTTCCGGATCTTCAATTTATCCTGCATCGGGAAAGACAACGCATCTCTCCAGTGAATTTGTTATTACACTGGAGGGGCATCAATTTTCTTTTGTAAACGATGTCGAAAAAATGCCAATTTATTTTGTCGCACTCGCATCTAATAATAAATTAGATACAGATGAAATCCGAAAAAGTTACTTAATTGATAAATCAAATACAGAAATAGCACTTTTCAACAGTAAAATTCATGAATGTAATGCATCAATTCAGTCTCTTGAACAATCAGTATCTTATCGGGATGCTCAACTTCACGAAGCGAATACGCAAGTACAATCCCTGACGCAGGCTGTAACCACGAAAGATCAGCAGTTACAGGAAATCAACACGCAAGTACAATCCCTGACGCAGGCTGTAACCACGAAAGATCAGCAGTTACAGGAAATCAACACGCAAGTACAATCCCTGACGCAGGCTGTAACCACGAAAGATCAGCAGTTACAGGAACAAATTGCCCATATTCACTCTCTTGAACAGAAGATTTTTTCTATTGACAAAAGTATCGTTTGGCAATTCACGATGAAATTTCATAACAAGGTTGTCGAGAGGATTCTCCCCCAGTATACGCGAAGACGAAGATATTATGATCTTGGAAGAGCCGGTGGAAAAATCCTCATAAACGACGGATACCATGCATTTTATCAATCGGTTGACCGATATTTCCATAAAAAAAATGAATTGGGTGATTGCCAGAAGAGGATTGAACAAAATAAATCTGTACCTTGTGACTTAGACCAGTTAAAGAAAAGTTCTCAAAATTTTTCCTATTGCCCCACGATCAGCATCATTACTCCAGTTTGGAATACCGATGAAAAATTGCTCCGTTTTGCTATTGATTCTGTCATTAATCAGGTTTATGATAACTGGGAACTCTGTATTGTGGATGGTGGTTCAACGAAAAGTTATATAAAACCGGTTTTGGAAGAATATGCTAAAAAGAATCCACGTATCAAGATAAAATTCCTGACAGAAAACAAAGGTATCTCTGAAAATTCTAATGAGACGTTATCCCTTGCAACCGGGGAATTTATCGGATTCCTCGATCATGATGATGAACTGGCACCGTTGGCTCTTTATGAAGTTGTAAAATTATTAAATCAACACATCGATGCTGAGATTATTTACAGTGATGAAGACAAAATTACAAAGGATGGTGATTTTTGTGAGCCATTCTATAAACCCGACTGGTCACCGGAGTATTTCAGAGGTGTCATGTATGTGGGTCATCTATTGATTATACGAAAATCCCTTACAGAAAAAGTGGGAGTATTTGATAAAACATTTGATTATATTCAAGATTATGAATTTATGTTAAGATTATCTGAAAAAACTCAGAAGATTTACCATATTCCCAAGATCCTTTATCATTGGAGGAAAACGCAAGGGAGTATCGCTTTGAATACTGATTCCAAAGGAGATATTAGCGATAAACAGGTTATTGCTGTAAATTCACATTTAAAGAGAGTGAATTTACCTGCATCAGCTCAACGTGGGCTGACACCTCACAGAGTCGTCATTAAGCCATTCTTACGATCAGATTACCCGTTGGTAAGTATTATCATCCCCACAAGGGATAAACCCGAATTAATCGAAAGATGCTTAAAAAGTATCTATGAACTCACGACATATCCCCATTTTGAAGTACTTCTTATTGATAATAATACAACAGATCAGGCTGCAAAAAAAATTATCGATGCGTATCCCTGTAAAAAAAGTTCTTACTTTGAGGAATTCAATTTTTCTAAAATCAATAATCTTGGTGCAAAGAATGCAAACGGAGATTACTTGATTTTCCTGAATAACGACACCCAGATCCTTTCCGGGGACTGGATTCACAATTTGTTGTACTATGCAGAACAGGAGGATATAGCTGCAGTGGGTCCTCTCCTAAAATTCCCGAATAACACCGTTCAGCATGCCGGGGTGGTTCTTGGATTCAGAGGAACCGCAGACCATATTATGAGGGGCTTTACCGTAGATTGCGACGGGTATGCTGGATCATTAACCTGTGCCCGGGAAGTTTCTGCGGTCACGGCGGCTTGTATGATGGTTAAAAAATCAGTATTCTGGGATGTTGGTGGGTTTAATGAACATTACTCTCTCATTTACCAAGATATTGATTTATGTTTAAAATTTATTTCGCGGGGGTATCGAATAATCTTTAATCCGCGCGTGGTAATTACACACTACGAATCTTCCACCAGAAACAAGAACCAGTATGATTTTATTGACCGGAATCTCTTTTTGGATCAATGGAGCGAAATTATTGAAAAAGGCGATAAATATTACAACGAGAATTTTGATTTAATAAAATATGGCCAAAGGAGTTCAGGATATACTGTTAAAGGAAAGGGGACCCTTTGATGGCAAATATTTTATTTATCACCTATCATGATTTTTCCAGTAACAGTGCTATTCAGATACATAATTTTGCGAATACTTTAGTAAAAACAGGCAACGATTGCTGTATTGCTGTACCTTCTAATAAAGAATCAGTGAAGAATTTTATGGGTGGGGATATACGATATATTCCATTAAATTATGCTGATTTGGATGAGACGAAATTATTTCCAAACGGAAACGGACCGGATATCATCCATGCATGGACCCCCAGGGAAATTGTAAGAAAACAATGTATACTTTCATTGAAAAAATTTAATTGTAAATTGATTATTCATTTGGAAGATAACGAAGAATTACTCCTGGAAAATGCATTAGGAATATCCATTGACATTTTAAAGACATATCCTCCTGAAAAATTGAATGCGTGCGTCCCGGATTCCCTATCTCATCCTTTTTTTTATAAGGATTTTATAAATCTTGCTGACGGCGTAACCATGATAATGGATAAATTGATTGATTTCGTTCCGCACGATAAAAAACATTTAATTTTGTGGCCCGGGGTGGATAGCTCGCGATTTGAACCAAGTCAGGTGAATGAAGATCTGAAAAGAAAATGGGGTATCAGTAAAAAAGAACTCGTTCTTTGTTATACCGGGAATGTTCATTTTGCCAATGCTAAAGAAGTTAGGAGTCTCTATCTTGCCGTCGCAATATTAAACAGGGAGGGGATCCCTACCAAATTAATTCGTGCGGGAAAAGATTTTACTAATTTTTTAGGGGGCGATGCCGAATGGGCACACAGACATTCAATAGAGTTGGGTTTTCTACCGAATAAAAAAATACCCGAGTTGCTCAATATTGCTGATATCCTTGTTCAACCGGGAAAATCAGACAGATTTAATGAGTACCGATTGCCCTCAAAACTGCCGGAATTTTTTATCATGGAAAAACCGATTATTCTTCCCAAAGCAAATGTCGGTCGGTTTATTCAGGATTATCAAGAGGGACTCTTACTAGAGAAAGGGGATGCTTTGGATATTGTAAATAAAATCAAATTGATTGTTGCTGATAAAGAGTTATATAAACGATTATCTCACGGGGGGCATCTTTTTGCTTTAAGAATGTTTGATTTAGATACAAATACGAAAAAATTGGATGCTTTTTATAAAACAATCCTGAATCCTCAAAAAACAATGAAATTTCATTAAGCGGATACAATGGGTCAAATCAAAACAGTGACTTATTTGCGAAATATGATAACTATCCTGTGACCGAACTGTCCTATCCTACCGTCAAAGATTTTTGTGACAGTGTAGAGAATTTCAAGGATTTATGTTCATTGAATGGTGATTTAAAAAACGTTCAAAGACCTTGGCTTGTCAAAACAATACTTAGGATTTTACCGGAAGGAAGTAAATTGTTGGAGATCGGAGCCGGTGAGCCAAAAGTAGCGGATTTTTTAAATAAGTTGGAATATAAGGTAACAATAATCGATCCCTATGATGGCACTGGAAATGGACCCACCGAATTTGAATATTTTAAAAAATGTTATCCAGATATTAGGATAATAAAAAATTATTTTGAATATGTGCCGATTCCCTAAAGAATAAATCATTTGATTGTAATTATTCCATATCCGTATTAGCATATTCCCGATTATCAGATCCCGAAAATTTTCAGCGTGATTAGAGATCTTTTAAAGCCTTCAGGCTATTCGATCCATTGCATCGATTATGTATTATCAGGTAATGGTGCGGAAGAGCACAGTACTAAGCTTCGGATAATTGCCAATGAACACGATATACTCCCCATGCTTGACACAACAATAAATAAATTATCCGATGACGTGGAAACGTATTTTCTGTCAGATGAAGGGCATTATTTTTGGAAAGGTCAGAAAAGGTATGATGAGTTTCCATTTCGGAGGGTTGTATCCATCAATATGATAAAAAAATGTCGTAGACAGGGCTCTGTTGAAATCCGAATTTTCATTACCAAGAGTTTTACTCCCTTGATTTGGTCAATATTTCCAGAAGCAAGTACGCTCAATTTTTCAGTTTCTAAAAAGATTGAGAGGTTATATGCTATTGATGGATCTGGATGATGTGTTTTTAGATCATCCACGGGGATAGTTGTCACTGGCGGTGTAAAATTCCCGCTTTCGGCGGGAAAAAATCCACCAGATAAACCTCCGGCAGGAACCTGGTGGTAGTGGCAACGATCCTATGAAGATCTCCGGACTGAGTAGATGTATACTCTTTAAATTTCCCAGATCGCACGGAGTCCATCTCCTGTCCGACTCCGTTCATGAATACATTCCTGAAGGCCATCGTGCATCTGCCCTCCATGAAAAGGATATAATCCATCTATTCTAAAAATACCCGATTATACCGCATTTTCCAGTATTTTTCAAAAAACGGCGGCCACAGGCCTTTCCGTGGCCGATCGTCCCGGGAACCGATCTGAAATACCTCCCTTTTTTCAGGGATGCTATACGGCCGCTAAATTGCAGGGTCAAAAAGTCAGGAAAACAATTTGTCCGGGAAAAAACGCATGTAAAACACTATTTTTCAGGAGCGTGGACATCGTTTCCTGTGGAACCTGGAGACGGAATCTGGAACCGTGGAATCGGGGGCTGATTCAGGCCGGATTTGTCGTGAGGAGTGCAGGTATCTCCATGCTCTATTTTTAGGACTGCCCGGGACTGTATCCTGACTAAGCCCGTAAAGGGCTCCGATTCCTGGATTCACCTTCCGGAAAACCTCGTAACACATCCGGATTTGACGATGATCCGGACATCTTCCATTTGGGGTTTTTTGGGGAAAATACATCCATATAGTCTCAAGAAATTAGCCCCATGATCGGGGCGAGTTTTGTTCCGGATATACTTTGGTCTTCCTGAGGGACGGTCAGTCGCGCACAGGGCTTGGGGAATTGGGCGCAAGAACAACCCGGAGTATTTCTGTAATGATTATTCTGCCACCGGTTGAGGTGAGAGATATATTTTCATGGTTATTTATCCAAATAGTACAACAACAAAAATTACTCTCAGAATAATCTGGTTCCTTTGTGGTGCATCCGATGAAAATTTCAGTTGTGGGTGGGGGCTACGTCGGTCTTGTGACCGGGACGTGTTTTGCGGAACTCGGACATAACGTAACAATAATCGAGATCGATCCTGAAAAAGTGCGGGCGATCAATAACGGAAAGCCCCCGATATATGAAAACGGGCTGGAAGATCTGCTGAAAAAGAATACCGCCAGAAGACTCCGTGCAAGTACCGGGTATAAACCTGTGACAGACGCCGATATTGTTTTTATCAGCGTTGGTACTCCGCCAAAACCGGATGGCAGCGCGAACCTTGCGTATATTGCATCCGCGAGCACCTCGATCGGGGAAGCGTTGAAAAACACCTCCACCTATTGTGTTGTCGTTGTAAAAAGCACGGTTCCCCCGGGCACTACTGATAAAATTGTACGGCCTGCAGTTCTTCTGGAATCCGGAAAAACCGAAAAGGAGATCGGATTTGCGATGAATCCCGAGTTTCTCCGGGAGGGGCGGGCAGTTGAGGACTTCCTGCACCCGGATCGCATCGTGATCGGCAGCAGCGATTCGCGTGCAGGCAACCGGGTCGCTGAAGTATACACGGATATCCGGGCCCCGGTCCTCCGTACTGGCCTGACTGCGGCAGAGATGATCAAGTACGCTTCCAATGCATTCCTTGCCACCAAGATCTCATTCTCCAACGAGATCGGAAACATCTGCAAAAGACTGGGAATCGATGTGTACGAGGTTATGCAGGGGGTCGGCCCTGACCCGAGGATCGGCCCCCGGTTCCTGAACGCAGGGGCCGGTTTTGGGGGGAGCTGTTTCCCCAAGGATGTGTCCGCCCTGATCTCTCTTGCTGAATCCTGCGGAGAGGATCCCCAGTTACTCAGATCGGTGATTGAAGTAAATGAGCAGCAACCGCAGCGGATGATACAACTCCTTGAGCGGCATGTCCCCTCACTGAACGGGAAAAAGATCGCGGTACTTGGCCTGGCATTCAAGGATAATACGGATGATATCCGGGACTCCCGCGCAATTCCGGTGATCGAGGCACTCGTAAAGAAGGGGGCGCGGGTTGCAGCCTATGATCCCATGGCCATACCGTCAATGCGGAAATTATTTCCGGATATTGAGTACTGCGTGAAGGTCGAAGATGCACTCACCGCTGCAGAGGGATGTCTCGTGATGACCGAGTGGCCGGAGTTTTCCCAGCTCGACAAGGAATTTGACCTTATGGCGCAGAGGGTGATTATTGAAGGGCGGCGGATTTTATGCTGTGATACGACAGAGGGAATATGCTGGTAATATCCACTCTTCCGGAGATTTGAAACTATGACAAAAGGACCGATCGTGAGGAGAGTTGTCATCCCCGCAGCCGGACTGGGTACGAGATTTTTGCCCATGACAAAAGCCCAGCCCAAGGAGATGCTTCCGGTCGTCGATAAACCTGTGATCCAGTACGTGGTGGAGGAAGCGATCCAATCCGGCATCACCGATATCCTCATCGTCACCGGGCGCAACAAGCGTGCCATCGAGGATCACTTCGACCGGTGCTTCGAGCTGGAAGCGAAGTTAAGCAACCATGAAAAAAACCCCTTCACGGAAGCCCTTAGGTCGCTCTCGGATTTTCCAGACATCCACTTCATCCGCCAGCGGGAGCAGAAAGGGCTCGGGGACGCCGTACTCCTTGCCGAGCGGCACTGCGACAGCGAACCGTTTGCCGTGTTGCTTGGCGATACCATCTGCATCTCACCAAAAAACGTGAGCCCCTGTACCCGCCAGATGACGGACGCCTTCGACCGCTATCACCGACCGGTCATTGCGGTGGAACCGGTAGCGCGGAACAAGATCAAGGATTACGGGATCATTGATGGCCGTAAGATTGAAGATGGTGTTTATGAAATAAACGACATCGTGGAAAAACCCGAGCCGGAGGATGCGCCTTCAAACCTCGGCGCGATCGGGAGATATGTCCTGACACCTGATATATTCCCCCTACTGCGTGAGGGAACCCCGGGGGTTGCCGGGGAGATCCAGCTCACGGATGCGCTCCGCAGACTCGATGAACCCCTGGGGCTGGTCACCAACTGCCGGCGCTACGATATCGGCGACAAACTGGGCTGGATGAAGTCCAGCATCGAGCTCACGCTCGAACGGGAAGAGTTTGCCGGCGAACTTAGACCCTTTTTATTCCGTCTCCTGAAGGGGGATCGTTCATGACATTTGACCCGCAGGAAGAACTCGACGTAATACGCAGGAATCTCGGTGATATATCCTTTGAAGACCGGCACATACTTGTCACAGGAGGTGCTGGATTCCTTGGCTCTTGGATGTGCGAGGCCCTGATAAACTCCGGTGCATACGTCACCTGTGTCGATAACTTTGCCAGCGGACAGAAAGTAAACATACAATCCCTTATGGATCACGAGCGCTTCCGGTTTATCGAGCACGATATTTCAACACCGCTTCCGGTTGAAACACCCCTGGACTATATCTTCCACATGGCAAGCCGTGCATCGCCGTTTGAGTTCGAGCACTACCCGATCCAGATCCTCAAGGCAAATACAATGGGGGTGCTGGTAGCACTGGGGATCGCAAAGAAGCACCAGGCACGGATCGTCTACACATCCACGAGCGAGGTATACGGGAATCCCGACATTGTCCCGACACCTGAGACCTACCACGGCAATGTTAACTGTGTCGGCCCGAGGGGATGCTATGATGAGGCAAAGCGGTGCGGGGAGGCATACGTGATGGCGTACCGGCGGCAGCACCATCTCGATACCCGCATTGCCCGGATCTTCAATACCTACGGTCCCCGCATCCGTACCGACGGTATCTATGGCCGGGTCATTCCCCGGTTTATCGATCAGGCACTGACCGGCAAACCCATCACGGTGTTCGGCGACGGTTCCCAGACCCGGAGTTTTACCTATGTGACCGACCAGATCGAAGGGCTTCTCCGATTGGCGGCACTTGATGCAGCTGAAGGGCAGGTGATCAATATTGGGAACACGAATGAGATCATGGTGCTCGAACTCGCCAAAAAAGTGATTGCACTTACGGGATCGGAGTCGTCCTTGTCATTCCACCTGCTGCCGGAAGACGATCCCCTGCGAAGGCGGCCGGACGTTGCCCGGGCAAAAGAAATCCTAGGATGGGAACCAAAGGCTTCGCTGGAGGCCGGGCTTGTAAGAACGATTGCGTGGATAAAGATACAAAACTGAAATATATGAAAAAGCCGGTAAATGCTTCCAGAACCCTGTAGTTCCGCTATACTATACTCTTTTATTGTATCCGTGAAAGATAAATAAGATATAATTCTGCGAAAAATAAATGCCCTCTCAGAAGTGAATAATCAATGAAAAATGTAATAATTACCGGTTCAAGCGGACTAATCGGCAGCGCATGTGTTGAAAAATTCCTTCACGAAGGCTGGGACGTAACCGGAGTTGACAACTTCGCCCGGGCAAAATTGTTTGGGGCAGATGCAGATACCCATAGCAATCTTGATCCGTTAAAAAATAAAAAGAATTTTACATTCGTTGAATCCGATATCAGAAATAACGAGGTCGTTACGCCGTTGATCAAGAATGCAGATGCGATTGTGCATTTGGCTGCCCAACCTTCCCACCCGCGTTCACTGGAGATCCCCATGGAAGATTTTCAGATCAATGCGTTTGGTACCCTGAACCTTCTTGAATTAACCCGGAAATATAATCCGGAGATCCCGTTTGCATATATGTCCTCCAATAAAGTCTACGGGGACTATCCCAATTTTTACAATTACACAATTATTGAAAACGAGATCTATAAGCGGTTCGAGAATACTGGATTTGAATCCTTTGACGAATACCTGCCGATTGACGGGTGTGGCCATACACCGTTTGGGGTATCAAAAGCTGCCGCTGATATGTACTGCCAGGAATATGCGATAAATTACGGGATGACCACGGCAACCTTCCGGGGAGGATGCCTCATCGGGTCTCACCAGAAAGCAGTTGAGATGCACGGGTTCTTGGGATTTTTCACAAAACAGATCCTGCTCCAGAACAAATTGTTTGTCTATGGTGGGGGATACAGAGTTCGTGACAATATTCATTCAAGCGATGTAGCCGATGTGCTTTACCGCTGGGTGACCCACCCCAGACCATCACAGACCGGAAAATTCGGAAAACCCTATAATCTCGGCGGCATGCGTGCCAATTCTGTCTCGATCTATGAGACCATTGCGGCCATTGAAGCAAAAACCGGGTTAAAAGCCAATTTCGAAGAAGCTCCCGAACGTGAAAGTGACCATCTCTGGTGGATCAGCAATATGTCAAGGTTCAAAAATGATTATCCTGACTGGAAAGGTCCACAAAGAGATCTGGATTACATTTTTAATGAACTCCTCCAGAACTGGATCGATATCTTCCATCTTAATGTGGATCTCAAGGAACCGTACTACTTCCGAGTGCTCCGTAAATGAAGATTCTGATTACCGGGGGGCCGGGTTTGTCGGGTCAAAACTTGCGATTTTCCTGAAAAATCATCTGCCTGCCTCCTCAGTTATCTGGTTTGATAATCTGAAACGGAGAGGCTCCGAGCTGAATCTTACCCGGTTAAAGAGGCCGGTATACGATTCATCCATGGGGATGTGAGAAATGCGGAAGATTTCGAGGCCATCCCTCCCTTTGACCTGATGATCGAATGCTCGGCAGAACCTTCGGTGCCTAGCGGAACAATAACCGGCCTCACGGCAGTCTGGATTTCGAAAATATTGAATCTCCGGACTCGCGTTCTGGAAAAGACTATCTCACGAGGCTATCCTCGGTATCAGTATCAGAATTTTTGGTTGATGGGAATATGATACATTCAAATTCTCTTACGTAATGATCCTTGAAAAATTATTTCAAGACTGTTCAACTATCGGCGTTCTTCGAAAGCCTCATATATTTTTCTCGGCAAACATCCCACTGTTGAAAGAATAAAGGGGGGAAGTTACCTATGGATGATCCAGAACTACACGGTGGTGAGAGAATTCTTATCCGGACCGCGAAGGTCCATGTAAAATCGATCTCGTTTGAAGCAATCCTCACTAACAAACGAATCGTCCTTATCGACAGAGTAAAAAATATCCTGCCCCAAAAAGAGATCCCCCTTGCCACGATCCAGACCGTGGAGGCCGGGGAGAATGCGATTCGCGAGACGGTGATCACGCTTACCGTGGTCACCAGGAGCGCGGGGATGCGGCAGATGGTGCTGACTTTCTCCCGCGAAAGTGGTGGAAACCGGGCAAAAGAACGCAACGAATGGGTGCGATTGATAAAGGAGAACATCGACCCTTCCTTCGCGCAGGTCAGTACGGTTATTCCGGGTATTGACCCGGCAGAAAAGGCTGCCCCGGTGCCCCCCCCCAGATTCAAAATTATCGGATCCGCGGTACCGCAGACACCCGCTGCACCCTATGAGCAGGCTACAAAGCCACAGCCGGTTAAAAAAATTGTAGAATCACCTTCGGCGGCATCGCGGCAGGCTCCCCCAGTACCGGCAGCCGCTCCTGCAGCGGTGCCAACCATGTCCTCTTCTGTAACGCTGGGAACGTATTGCACCAAATGCGGGACGAGGGTGCCGGATGGTTCGGGGTTCTGCAACAGGTGCGGCTCCCGGATTATCGTCCGGGGGGGGGAGACGTGCCTCAGGTCCCGGTCGCCATTCCCACGCCCGCCGCACCTGTGCAGACCGTAAAAAAAGAGCGGCTGATTGATCAAAAGATCCAGTCTGTAGATCCCCTCATCGAACGTTCATCCGTAATAATTCCCCGTGATCCCCAGGATGCAATCCCGCCGGAACCTGCAGCAGTACAGGAGACACAACCAGCGGCCATCCCTGCAGCAGCGCAGCCGCAAAAAAGGTTTATCCCCCGGCTCTCTTCTCCCCAAAGGATCATTCCTCCCCACAGCTCGGGTCTATACCCCTCCCAAAACCCCGGAGCAGAAAGAACCTGGTTTTTGTCCTTGGTATCGTTATTGTCATCATTATAGCGGTTGTGGCAATCGCCGTTGTCCTGCCAAAAACGGGATCCATAAAGAGCATTCTGCCGGGGTTCAACAGTTCGGGATCTTCAACGACGGCAACTATCCCCACCGTTACCGTGGCTCAGGCCGCAACAACAGGAACGACCGTGCCGGCCACGCAGGTAATTAACCAGGCCGCATCAATCATGACATCGGTGACAACCACACCGGTGATAATTAATCAGGAAGCATCAATCATGACATCGGTGACAGAGAAGGTCACTCTATCCCCGAACGAATAATTGTCGGTAAAGTAATATTGGTCCGGTGTGATATCCCGAATTACTATTACACAAATAACCATTTCTGCGCATAGGCCCGGATCCTCACCGGAGGTAATCTGTATCAGAAGACGTGAGACGGTTCATAGTAATCGAGACTCGTGTGAGGTTTGATCGTGCTTATTTCAATGAACGATCTCATCGATAACCCAATTTCCTGATTCTTCGTTTAACCTCACCAAGAAAACCGTTCAATTTACCCCTTGTTCTGGGGTTTTTCACCTTGGCGACAATGTATTTGATATCATGCAGATAAAGGAACTCCTTGAATGCGTGCTTGGCACTTTCCCGGTCCCGGGCCAAAATGAACTGGATAGCATGGTTAGTCAGGATCCCGGGGAGGTTTCGTATCATTCCAATTCTTCGAGCGTTCATTGAACGGCTGAATAGTTACAAAAAAGATGAATGAGACATTATTTCAGAACTGTACATTCTCTCCCTGCCCCACCATGCTCGAAGTTCTTGCGAACTTCTCACACTTCGTGGTTCTGACGAACCACTCAGTCCTCGGAGAGACCCTGAGGCGGGGAACCCTCCTCACACATTTAACGATTTTCATGGTTCCGGTGTGTACCGGACCGGTTCATGCCCGTTTCTCCAGAAGCGGAAAATTTTAAAAAAATGATAGGGGATGAAACCCCCCTCACTGATTCTATTTTTTTGCGTTCAGATCCATTTGCCTGCTAACGGGGTGTCAGTGGGTAGGCCATAGTTGAAGGCTGTGACTGTTCCACCGCCATTCGTGTTGCTGGACGCAAGGTAGAACGTACCGGTCGATGGCCGGAATACTCCTACGGTGTCATAACCCTGACCAGTCCAGTCTCCTACTACCGGTATGTCACCGGCCAAGCCAAAGGTGAAGGCTGTGACTGTTCCACCGCCATTCGTGTTGCTGGACGCAAGGTAGAACGTACCGGTTGACGACCGGAATACTCCTACGGTAGTACCCTGACTGTTCGTCCATCTGCCTGCTATCGGGGTGTCAGTGGGTAGGCCATAGTTGAAGGCGTTGACTGTTCCACCGCCATTCGTGTTGCTGGACGCAAGGTAGAACGTACCGGTTGAAGACCGGAATACTCCTACGGTAGTACCCTGACCGCTCCAGTCTCCTGCTATCGGGGTGTCAGTGGGTAGGCCATAGTTGAAGGCGTTGACTGTTCCACCGCCATTCGTGTTGCTGGACGCAAGGTAGAACGTACCGGTTGACGACCGGAATACTCCTACGGTAGCACCCTGACCGCTCCAGTTTCCTCTTATCGGGGTGTCAGTGGGTAGGCCATAGTTGAAGGCGTTGACTGTTCCACCGCCATTCGTGTTGCTGGACGCAAG
>NZ_JBEKLH010000013.1:0-48260 GCF_050010295.1 Methanoregula sp. | reverse complement strand
TCGGAGCTGACCTGAAATCACGAATATTCCAGATTCAGAAGAAAGAAATTTCATGCAAGATCATTCTCGCTAACCTTGACAGGTTTATACAATTTGTCTGGATAGAGGTTTTCTACAGAGCATATTTTTCTGATCATTTGCTTGTACTCTGCTGCGGTCAGGAGGGTGACCCTCTCTCTCCCCCGGAGGGGGAGGCATCCCAAGGGGAGCATCCCCTTGAATCTCTGAGAGGTCTTCAGACTTCGAAAAGGAGAAGATTTACAAAGTAAACCTTCGACCCCTTTTTTCGGGTTTTCCATCAACCTTCTGAGGAACTATCCCAATATAGGGGGTGCCCGAGCGGCGGGGAATGAATCGTCGCATCAGCGAAGAGAGCCTAACGGCTCTCTTCTCGTGTTCCTTCGTCACACAGCGAGGATTAATTGGAGAAGAATTCGCCAGAATTCTTCGACTGCGGATTCGGGAATAATCGAAGAACGCTTCGCATTCTTCTCCCGCCTCACCTCACGTTCCGTGAGGTTCGTCGCCCCCAAGAGCGATTGCATGTTTCTCCGAGGATTTCAACAGAGCTCAAAATTCTGTTCTCAGGTTTTACGTTACGACGGCTTTTTTGAACCGCCACCATGCCAGCAGGAACGTGATCCCGGTGAAGACTGTGAGCCCGGCAAACGAGACCAGAATATCAGCGGGCGTGAACACATAGTGTTTACCGAGTGCGACAAAGTCCGGGCCGATCGCAAAGTACCGGATGCCGGTGATAAGCAGGGTCATCGGGTTATAAATTGAAATGACTTTCAGGATCTCGGGGAACGCGTCGATCGGGTAGAGCGCGTTGCTGGCAAAGAATATCGGCATGGTGAGGAGGGTGATGACTCCCTGGAGCCCCTCGGGACTCTCCATCGAGATGGCGATCGCTGCCGAGAGAAAGAGGAACCCGAGGGCGAACATACCAACGAACGCGAGGATGCCGAGGACCCCGGTAACGACCTGGACGGCGGTATACCCGGAGAAGAATGCAGCTCCGATCAGGATGCCGAAAACCATGATGATGATGGCCTGGATGAAGGACTTGGTCACCCCGGAGAGCCCGATCCCGAAGATGATGTGGTTCCGGTTCATCGGACTTGCGAGGATCTCCCGCATGAGCCCCCAGTTCTTGTCAAACAGGATGACAATGCCGCCGAAGAGGCTGGTGAAGAGCGTGGTCATCGCGATGATGCCCGCTCCCATGAAGGTGAGGTAGCCCACCGCGTGAACTCCTGCGGGAACCGGCACCCCGGCCAGGAGCCGGTCAAAGTTACTGGACATGGCAATCCCGAAGAAGGCCAGCCAGAGCGCCGGCTGCAGGAGGGAGGAGACCAGCAGTGTCTTGAACCGGACAAAGCGGATCATGTCGCGCCAGTAGATGGTGGTAAACCCGTACTGCATCTCACCGCCCCCCGGCCCGCATGAACCTCGGGCGTGCGGGAGCCTGCCCCTCGTCCCGGATCTCTTTTCCGGTATAGAAGACGAAGACGTCGTCCATGGACGGCTTCTTCAGGTTGATGGTGGAGATCTCTATGCCGGCATTGCGGAGGGTGTCGATGATGCCGGGCAGCACTTTCGTCCCGTCCTCGTTCACCATCAGGGTGAACCCCCGCGTCTTGGCCTTGATGTCCCTGACAGGTGGCAAATCCTTCAGGAGTCCAAGGGCGGCCTTGTCGTTGTCCGTCTCGAGGTAGATCAGATCCTGCCCGAGCGTGTTCTTCAGTTCCCAGGATGTCCCCGTGATGATGATCTTCCCGTGATCGATGATGCTGATCCGGTCCGAGAGCTGGTCTGCCTCGTCCATGTAATGGGTCGTGAGGAAGATGGTGGTCCCTTCGCGGTTGACACCCTTGATGTACTCCCACATGCGCATCCGGGTCTGCGGGTCGAGACCGATGGTCGGTTCATCGAGGAAGAGGACTTTCGGGCGGGTCATCAGGCCGCGGGCGATCTCGAGCCTGCGTTTCATCCCCCCGCTCAGTCTCTTGCTGAGCTCATTGCGCTTCGATTCAAGCTGGACCAGTTTCAGGAGTTCGTCAATCCGTTTCCGCCGCTCCCCGGCCGGCATGGTATAGAGCCTTCCGTGGAACTCGAGCAGTTCCCAGACGGTCATGTCCCGGTCGAGAGTGATGTCCTGGAAGACAATGCCGATCGATTCCCGGACCTTTTGCGGCTCTTTCGTGACGTCATACCCGGCGATTGTCGCGCGTCCCTTCTGCAGGGCGAGCAGCGTGATGAGCACGTTGATCGCGGTGCTCTTGCCCGCGCCGTTCGGCCCGAGGAACGAGAAGATCTCCCCTCTCCTTACCGCGAAGCTGATACCATCGACTGCCCTGAAGTCCCCGTAAGCATGTTCGAGGCTCTCAACGCATATGATCGTCCCGTCACTGCTGCCTGCCGGGTCATCCGTTTCCATACCGGGAATATTCCTGAAGAGAATATATGAACGTGGCGATAGCGGCCAGCGGCCCGGAACAGGGCAGGGTCCCGGCAGGGCAGTTGACTGGCAACCAAGTACTGTGCAGGGATTTGCGGTACCAGGGGTTCGCTCTATCCCTTTCCGCAATACAAATGTATAACCAAAAATACGGGAAAGATCTAATGAACGTTATCCACTACCCGTGCTCCGGATAGTGAGAGGTGAACACAATTGAACGATACCATACTCCTTGATCAGCAGCCCCTCGGGCCCGTCACCTTTGCAGAAAATCCCGAACCCCGCTGCCCCTGCCTCCTGTTGCTGGACACGTCCGGTTCCATGGCAGGGCGTCCCATAGAGGAACTGAACGCCGGGATCCGCGCGTTCTACGAAGAGCTCCAGTCCGATTCCCTCGCGGTCAAACGGGTCGAGGTGGCACTCATCTCCTTTGGCCCCGTCAGGATCATCAGCAACTTCAGCACCGCCGATTTTTTCCTCGACCCGACGCTCGTTGCTGAAGGAGACACGCCGCTCGGCGAAGCAATAACCATGGGGATCGACCTCGTCCGGAAGCGCAAGGAGGAGTACCGCTCAAACGGCATCTCCTTCTACCGCCCGTGGATCTTCCTGATCACTGACGGCTCGCCAACCGACAAGTGGCAGCATGCTGCGTCAATGGTCCGCGAAGGGGAGAACACAAAGTCCTTCGCATTTTTTGCCATCGGCGTCCAGAACGCGGATATGAAGGTGCTCCGGCAGATCTCGGTGAGAGAACCGCTCAGGCTTCAGGGCCTGAAGTTCCGGGAGTTCTTCCAGTGGCTCTCGAACTCCATGAAGTCCGCCTCCCGCAGCAACCCCGGGGACAAAATTCTGCTCGCTCCACCGTCAGGTTGGAGCGAGATATGAGCTGGAAATACACTGCTTCATCCGTGACCGGGAGAACACATCTGGACCGGAACGAACCGGGCCAGGACTACTGCCGGGCCGGCGCAGTCCAGATCTCGGACCGGGAGTTTTTCATCGGTCTCGTAGCAGACGGGGCCGGGAGCACGAGGTGTGGCGGGGAGGGGGCAAGGACTGCCTGCGACACCGCTTATGAGTCCATAATGAAGGCGATCAGGGTGGCGGGGGAGATCCATCCCACCATGACGGACGCGGATGTCAGGGACTGGGTCTGCTCTGCCCGGGGGGCAATCGTCGCACAGGCCGCTGAATCGGGAGCACCGGTCCGGGAGTATGCCTGTACCCTGATCGGCAGCGTGATCGGCAACGGGCAGGCGATCTGCTTCCAGATCGGGGACGGGGCCATTGTCGTGAAGGAACGCGATGAGTACCAGGTCGTTTTCTGGCCGGACCAGGGGGAATATGCCAATACCACCTTTTTTGTCACGGATGAATCGTTCCTGAAGCACCTGGAGATATCCCGGAAGGATTTTCTGCCGGAAGAGGTCGCGCTGTTCACGGACGGCCTGCAGAGCCTCGTCCTCTCGTTCTCGAAAAAGGCTGCCCACGACGGTTTTTTCCGCCCCCTGTTCGCTGCGGTACGGGCCCATTCGGGAAACCGGCTGCCGGACCTTTCCGCCCAGCTCGATGGGTTCCTGTCCCGCAGCGACGTCAATGAGCGGACTGATGACGATAAAACGCTGGTCCTCGCCGTCCACGTCCCGTGATCCCAATGCAGGAAAAAGGTCGTTCGTTCTTCGATTGCCATGGCAGGAGGATCCTGCCCGGGAAAAAGGTCGGGAGCGGGGGGGAGGGCGATGTGTACGATATCGGGCAGGGCCAGCGCCATGTGGCAAAGATCTACCACAAGCCGCTCAGCATGCAGAAGCAGGAGAAACTCCGGCTGATGGTCCAGGGGTGCAACGAGGAACTCGAGGAGATCTCCGCCTGGCCGGTCGACCTTGTCTATGACGGGCCTGACGGGCCGGTCTGCGGTTTTCTGATGCCCAAGGTGACGGACGGCGAGCCCGTCCACAAGGTATACGGGCCAACGCACCGGAAGCTCATCTTCCCGACCGCTGACTGGAAATTCCTGGTCCGGGCTGCAAAGAACCTCGCCGCCGCGTTCGACGTGATGCACCATTACGGGTACGTGATCGGGGACGTCAATGAAGGAAATATCCTGGTCAGCAACCATGCCTGCGTAACCCTCATCGACTGCGACTCGGTCCAGGTGCGGACTTCCGGCACCGTCTATTACTGCGAGGTCGGGGTGGCCCAGTTCACCCCGCCGGAGATCCAGAACTCGAAAGACTTCCGGATCGAGCGGTCGAAGAACCATGACAATTTCGGCCTTGCCATCCTGATCTTCCAGCTCCTGTTCATGGGCAGGCACCCGTTTGCCGGAGTCTATTCCGGAAAGGAAGACATGCCGATAGAACGGGCGATCGCAGAGTACCGCTTCGCGTTCAGCCGGGATGCACCAAAAAGGCAGATGTCGCCCCCGCCGAATTCGGTGGGTCTCGCTGTCGTCCCGCCGGAGGTGGCTCGCCTCTTCGAGCAGGCGTTCGGCCAGTCCCACGGGAGGGACCGCCCCTCTGCAGGGGAGTGGTGGACAGCGCTCGACTCGCTGGAACGGAAGCTGAAGCGGTGCAGTGCCGATTCGGGACACGTGTATCTCTCCGGTCTCCCCTCCTGCCCATGGTGCCGGCTCGAGCAGGAGTCCGGGGCGTTCCTCTTCCTGAGCCCGGATGCAGTCTCCAAATTCGACCTGGTTGCCGAATGGAAGAAAGTCACTGCATTTCCGCCGCCCGGTCAGCTCCCGGTCATCTCCCCGGACCAGTCCCATCCCGCTCCGGTCCCCCTGCCCCCGGACCTGGAACGATCGTTTTTCTTCACGAAAGTCCGGATGGTTACAGGATTGGCGCTCGCGATCTGGTGCGGGCTTGTCCTCGCCAGCAGCCTATCCACCGATTACGGGGTCACCGCTGCAGTCGCGGTCGCTGCAGCCTTCCTACTGCTCTTCCCGGGAAAAGAGGCAGCGGAGAA
This sequence comes from Methanoregula sp., assembly GCF_050010295.1. Lineage (GTDB taxonomy): Archaea > Halobacteriota > Methanomicrobia > Methanomicrobiales > Methanospirillaceae > Methanoregula. The sequence continues at coordinate 42,823 of NZ_JBEKLH010000013.1, read as the reverse complement.
GAGAAGGCGGCGGACGGCGTTTGAAAGTGCCCGCTACCGCTGGGACCTGATCCGCAAGAAGTGGACTTCAGATGCCGGCGATGAAGCCTACCGCGCCAAGCTGCAGAAGCTTCAGGTGCTCAGAAATACGTACGCGTCCCTTGAGAAACAGTATACGGTCGCCCGGGGCTCATTCCAGCACACGGCAAAGGAACGGCAGCTTGCAGCGTATCTCGGGACCTGCTTCATCGACAGCTACAACTTTCTCCGGATCGGTGCAAACCGGAAAGCGGTGCTGAGGTCGTTTGGGATCGAGACCGCGGCAGACATCAACCGGGGGAGCCTCCAGCGCATCACCGAGTTTGGCGATATTCACCGGGACGAACTCCTGTCCTGGCGCACGCAGATGGAGGAGCGGTTCAGGTTTGATCCCTCCAAGGGGCTGGACCCGGCGGACCGCCAGAACCTGATCCACCGCTTCCAGCCGAAGATGCGCCCGGTCGAGCGGGAACTTCGGCTCGGGATCGAGTCCCTGAACCAGGTCAGGCAGAAGATCCTGCAGAACCGGGCCCGGTACCGCCCTGCGGTCGAACGAAGCGCCCGCGAACTTGCTCAGGCGGCCGCAGACCTCGAGGTCTTCACCCTCCTGAAAAAACCGTGAAACCGGTCGACGGGGCCGGAAATTTCCGGGTGAGGGGGTCATCCTGGGCCCGTCCGGAGCAGATCAGCCGTTCACTCCGGTTTCTTCCCGGTCAGCAGGAAGACGGTGAGCGCCCTCGTCCCCCCGCCGGGCACCGGTTTCAGGACAATTGCCGCGGTCCGGTTCCTGACCGATTCAAACCCTGCATCTTCCAGTTGTTTGCGCAGGAGGCAGCGGTCGAACCCGGCATGGAAGACACCGGTATTGTCGTCGTGGAATGTTCCGCCGTCCGGATCAAGGTCCGCAACACAGAGAAGCCCGGAAGGTTTGAGAATCCGGGAAAACTGCCCGAGCAGCGGGCGGATGTCCAGGATGTGGTGGAATGTCATGCTGCTGACAACCAGGTCATACTGCCCCTCGAGCAGATCCCCGCGGTCAGGATCCATGAGCCGGGTCTTCACGTTCTTCAGGCCCAGGCTGGAGATCTTCCTGTTGAGAATTTCCAGCATTCCCTGCGAACTGTCAACCGCAATGGCAGAACGGACTTCGGGCTGGAGCTCGAGGGTTAAGAGCCCGGTCCCGCAGCCGAAGTCGAGTACGTCCATATCGGGTCTGATCGCGATCGTCTCGCGGATGGCCCGGGCGACATCCTGTGCCATCTTCACCCGCCCCGGGTTCTCGTCCCAGGTTGCTGCCACGGCATTGAAATCCCGTTTTTCGTCGCTCATCTGATCTCAGGTTAGTTAGCGGGCGGCAGCGAATAAATTCATGGGATCTGTGTGCAATGGAGTGATACAACTCGTGTACGGGAGCCCGGATACCATGTGCCGGGAAGAACCGGCGGTTTTCTCCTGCATCTGCATCATGGCCGCCGGCCATCCAGGCGTATTGTTCTGGCAGGAAACCGGTCGCAGGCGATTGTAATGCGGATCCATGATCCGGAACGTTTCTCGGAACATGGCGTCGTGCTATACATATTTGACGTGAAGCGACCAAGAATAAAAGAATGGTACCCGAGCCCGTATTCCGCTACAAACAGTGCCTGATCATCAGGAACGATATCAAGATGAGCTGCGGCAAACGGTGCGCCCAGGCCGGCCACGCCTCCGTCGGAGCGTACAACGGCGCGGACAAGGCCCTGCAGAAAGCGTGGCTCTCCGAAGGGCAGAAGAAAGTGGTGCTCAAGGCAAATGACGAGCGGACACTCTTCGAACTCAAGGTCATTGCAGAACGATCCGGCATCTCCACATCGCTCATCCAGGACGCAGGAATGACCGAGATCCCTCCAGGTACAATCACGGCCCTCGGCCTCGGGCCTGCGAAGAGCGAGGATCTCGACAAAATCACCGGTGCTCTCTCTCTTTTATGAACCAGAGCCCCTACCCCCTTGAACGCGAGCTCGGCATGCGGTACTACGCGAGCGATGCCGAGGGGATCGGCGGGAGACTGCGGTCGGTGCCCGGGGACTTCCGGGTAGAGGAGATCCCCCTGCCGGAGAAAGGGGGGACGAGCGGGCCGTACCTGATCTGCACCCTCACCAAGACCAACTGGGAGCTCCAGCACGCAGTAAAAGAGATAGCAAAACGGCTGGGCATCAGCCACCGGCGCATCGGCTGGGCGGGCACGAAGGACCGGAACGCCGTGACCAGCCAGCGGATCTCGATCTACAATGTCACGGCTGGGCAGGTTGCAGGTGTACGGCTGAAAGACATCCTCCTTGAACCATTCGGGAATGCGAACGAGGCCCTGTCGCTTGGCGACCTGAAGGGAAACCGGTTTGACCTTGTGATCCGCGAACCTGATACGCCCGATCCCGGGGAACGTATCCAGGAAATTACGGAAACGGTCAGGGACGGCGTACCCAACTATTACGGCCTCCAGCGCTTCGGCGCCATCCGTCCGGTGACGCACAAGGTGGGGAAATGGATCCTGCGGGGCGACTTTGAGCAGGCCGTCCTGACCTACATCGGGCTTGCCTATCCCGCCGAGACCGACACGGTGAAAGCGATCCGGTCGGAATTTTACCAGAGCCGCGACCCCGCGCCGGCGCTCCGCAGTCTCCCGGTCCAGATGAACTATGAACGTGCCATGCTCCATCACCTGCACGTCCATGCCGGCGATTATAGCGGGGCACTCCGGGAACTGCCGCCCAAGCTGCTCTCGATGTTCGTCTCCGCGTTCCAGTCGTACCTCTTCAACTGCGCCCTGAGTCTCCGGTTTGACGAGGGATACGGGCTCAGCGATCCCGTACCAGGAGACCGGCTGTTGTTTGCCAACGGGCGGACTGATACCGCTACCACATCAAACCTTGCTGCGGTCTCGTTGCATATCCGGCGGGGACGGTGCAGCATTGCGCTCTTCATGCCCGGCAGAGAAAAGATGGATCCGAAAACAGAAGGCGGGCGCGTGATGGAGGAACTCCTGGCAGAGTATTCGATCACCCCGGAGGACTTCGGACACGCTTCAGCATTCGTGCACACGAAGTTCGAAGGCGCATGGCGGCCGATTGCGCTGAAAACGGAGATCGAATCTGCCCTTGAGGGAAGCAGCGTCCGGCTGAAATTCACCCTGCCCCCCGGCCACTACGCGACAACGGTCTGCCGCGAGTTCATGAAGGCAGACCCGGTCCGGATGATCTGAAAGGTACAAGGTCAACGGCGCGATTCCGCAAGTCTCTTGGCGCCGTCAATGGCATCGTTGAGGTTGCCCAGCTCGTCGACAATATTGAGTTTCACCGCGTCGGCGCCCCGGATCACCCTGCCGTCCTCAATATCTGAGCGTGCGATCACGCGCTGGGTGGTAACATCGGTGATGAACGCTTTGAAGCTTTCGTCAACGATCTGCCTGGCGTATTCCTGCTCGTTAGCAGTCATGGGGCGCGAATCCGAGCCCATGTCCTTCATGTTGCCCGATTCTACCACGCTCGTGTTGTAGCCTTCGTTCTCCATCCAGCGGCTGATATCGGAGAACCTCCAGATCACCCCTACACCGGCCGTGAACGTATCAGGATCCGCGTAGATCCTGTCCGCATGGGCACTTACATAATACGCAGCTGAAGTTGCCATATCTCCCATCGAGACCACGACCGGTTTTTTCGTCTTTGCGTATTCGAGGTCGCGGATGATCTCCTCAGCAGCTGCAGGTGAACCGCCGGGGCTGTCGACCCGCAGGACGATTGCCTCAGTCATCGGGTCATCAGCTGCCGCCCTCAGGTTGTTGCCTACCACCTCGCTTCCGATCGAGGTGCCATCATCCACCAGCCCGGTGACCATGGTCCCTTCCATCCGGACTACGGTCACGCCACCGGTTCGTTCCGGGTGGGTGAGATACAGGGCGGCGATGACAGCTCCCGTTACGACGATGACGAAAACGATGATGACGAAAATCCATTTCATAGCCGGCCGGCGTCCCACGCGAGCAGGACCTGCAGCACGTTGCCAGATATCCATGTCCATGTTATACCCCGGCATAGAGTACATCAAATTCAGAGACGAGGTTGCTCCCGCACATGTAGTATTTTTTCAGGTTGAGCCGGATCATCTCGTCTTCGCTGTTGATGTGCATCCCGCCGACAAGCGATGGCGTGTCGGAACCCCCGACAATGAACGGCAGGTGGATGAGGCGGATCTCGTCCACGAGCCGGTCGTGCAGCATATGCCAGTTCAGGGTGGGCCCGCCTTCGATCATCAGCTTCTTCACGCCGAACTTTTCCCTGAGGATCTTCAGGAGCAGAGGGAGCTCGACATGGGTCTTTCCGGCAACGATGACGTGGGCACCTTTCTTCCTGATCGCTCCGACCCGCTCCAGCGGGGCCGCTTCGCAGACCGCGATTGCCGTCGGCGCATCCGGCCCGAGCACGTTGGCATCGAGCGGGATATCAGCCATACTGCACGGGATGACGCGGAGCGGGCTCTTCCCCGGCACCAGCCGGACCGTGAGGAACGAGTTGTCGATCCGGATCGTGTTGGCCCCGACCATGATGGCATCGTATTCGGCCCGGGTGGTGTGCAGGAGGGTCTCGGTCTCGGGTGCCATGTATTTCATCAGGATCTTCGAGGATGCCCCTTTCTTGAGCGTGAGCTTGCCGTCCGCAGTAATTTCCGACATCATCAGCACGTGCGGGCGATCGTGTGTAGTTGTCATTGCCGATCTTCTCGCCTCCTGTATTGGTCGGGGAACATAAATAACGTGACGATAGCGGCTACCGCCCGGCGCAGATCCCCGGTGCTCCCGCTGCGCCCGATGAGCAACTATTAATGGTTTATGTACCCATGAATTGAGTTATGAATATTACTGCACTCCGGCCACGGTTTATCAGGTATCTTGAGCCGGTCGCAGACGTCTTTGTCAGGCTCAGGATAACGCCCAACCAGATATCGCTGCTCGCACTCGCTGCCGGTATTGCATGTGCGGTTCTCTTCTGGCAGCGGCAGTTTCTTACGGGGGCTCTCTTCCTCCTGCTCTCCGCCGTCCTGGACCTCGTGGACGGGAGCGTTGCCCGGAAGACCGGCGCCCATACCGATTTCGGGGCTGTCTTTGACTGGATCGTTGACAAGTACGTGGACGCGCTGGCCCTGCTCGGCGTCGGGCTTGCCGGCATCCCGATCGTGAGCGGATTTTTCCCGGTCCCCCCCGCTGCCGACTTTGCCGTCGTCGCATTTGCGATCATCGGCTCCCTGATGAACACCTTCATCAAGCCCGTGGTCTACGCGGAGATCGGGTACCGTGAAAAAGTGGAGGGGAAGATCGACGACCCCCTCGAAGGGGTCGGGTTCTTCGGCAGGCCGGAGACGCTCCTTGTCCTGATCCTCGGCGGGGCCTTCAACCTGATCTGGGCCGCGGTCATCATCATCGCGGTCTTCACGAACCTGTCCGCACTCCAGCGGATCACGTACCTTTACCGAACGCTTTCCTGATCTCGCCGTAATAGAGCTGGTAGAGGTCTTCGGCAAATTTCCCGAGGTTCGGGATGATGGTAAACAGCCCGTAGGCGATCACGATGAGACAGATGAGGGCGAGGAATTCTGCGATGACATTGTGCGCCCAGAAGAAACTCTCGTATCCCAGTTCGCCGTTGCTGGCGATGTCCGGGTAATACGGGAACCATTGTTGCGTGTACGCCATGATGACAAAGACGTTCCTTAACAGGTTCAGGAAATAGATCGTCGGGGCGACGATGAGGAAGGCCAGTATTTTCTGCCGGAACGTCGTTGGCACGGCAGCCGATACCCCGAGAAGGATGGCGATGCTCTGGATGCCGGTGCAGGCGAGGATAATCTCCACGCGGAAACCGTTACGGGAGATGATGTTCCAGTCTGCAAGGTTCACGCTGAAATGGAGGAGGTTGAGCAGCCAGACGATCTGCCCGACGACCGCCCCGATGAGCCAGTCGCCGAGTACGGGAATATATTCGAACGGGGCGTAGATGATGAACGCCACCGCGGCAGCCCGCGACAGGTGCATGACCCGCTCGTCATCGGCCATAAGGTACTGGGCCGTGATGACGAGGAACGGTACCGAGAGTGCCGCTATGACCGGGTACATGAAATTATTCTCGCTGAAATAGAACGGCAGTTCGGCAAAGAGAGACAATACGATAAAAACCCAGCCGATGATGGCCGAATATTTACGGTGGGGACCGGGTATGAGGAACGCAAGAAACCCGATACAGGATATCAGGACCAGATACTCGATCATTATAGAATTTATTCACCCAATACCAAAAAAAGGATTCTGAACGGGCAGAGTTCAGGACGGGTTCCGGGACAGGATAACTGCTTTCCGGAGGCGCCGGGCTCTCCGGGTGAGCCTGACACGCACAAGACGAGGCTTAATCTCCTATGGTCGCGCATACTATACCGATGTTCTGTCCTGAATGTAAAACCATGCTTATGTCATCTGCAGGCCAGCTGAAGTGCCGGAAATGCGGGTATATCCGGAAGATTGAAGGCGCTGACCAGATGAAGCGCAAGGTAAGCCGCAGTGAGAATGAGATTGTGATTGTTGAGGAGGAGGGGCAGGAAAAGACCATGCCCACCATCCAGATCAAGTGTCCCAAGTGCGAGAACAATCTTGCTATCTGGTGGCTCCGTCAGCTCCGTGCAGCCGATGAAAGCGAAGTGCGGTTCTTCCGCTGCACTGAATGCGGGCACACCTGGCGCCAATACGACTGAATTTTTTCCCATACCTTTTTTGTTTTAAAATTGTGCCTGAACGGGATCCATGGTATCAGGATCATACTTCCCAAAATTTCAAACGGTCATTGAAGACCAAAAAATGCCGTTAAAACAGGATGCCGTACACACAAAATGACTGCCCCCATTTTATACTATACGGTTCCCGCTCGTTTCGCCAGCGGAAATGGCAACCCTTAATTTGCGCCACTCATCACTAATAATGGTAAATCGGGGTTTTGCATGGCCGAAGACTTTGATGTCAGACTTACCGAGAAGCACTACATGCCCGACCCGTCCTACAAGCAGAACAGCTGGGTCGGTGACTATGCAACAGCATACCAGGATTTCCTTAAAGACCCGGAACGGTTCTGGGACACGATTGCACAGGAGCTCCACTGGTTCTCCCCCTACCGCAAAGTGAAGGAGTGGAATTACCCGTACGCCCGCTGGTTCATCGACGGCAAGACCAACATCACCTACAACTGCCTCGACCGCCACATGCAGAACTCACGGCGCAACAAGGTGGCGCTCATCTGGAGAGGCGAGGACGACACCGAGCGGATCTACACCTACCGCCAGCTCTACCGCGAGGTGATGCGGGTTGCAAACGGCCTCAAAAAACTCGGGGTCGGCAAAGGCGACCGGGTCTGCATCTACATGCCGATGGTGCCGGAGCAGATCGTATCGATGCTTGCCTGCGCCCGCATCGGCGCCGTCCACAGCGTGGTCTTCGGCGGGTTCGGGGCAGCGGCGCTCAACAGCAGGATCACGGGAGCCGGAGCCAAGGTTGTCATCACAGCCGACGTCACCTTCCGGCGCGGCAAGTCCATCCCGCTCAAGCACATCATCGAGGAGGCGATCATCAACGCCGAGACCGTCGAGCACATCGTCGTTCTCCGGCGCGAGCAGCACCAGCCGGTCGAGATCCACCGCGAGATGGAGGTCGACTTCTACGACATGATCCGGGGCGCCGGGGCTGACTGCGAATCCGAGGTCATGGACGCGGAAGACCCCCTCTTCATCCTGTATACCAGCGGCTCGACCGGGGCTCCGAAAGGGATCGTCCATACGTGCGGGGGGTACATGGTCGGGACCTACTACACCACAAAGAACGTCTTCGACATCAAGGACACCGATGTCTACTGGTGTACCGCGGATCCGGGCTGGATCACCGGGCACTCTTACGTGGTCTACGGCCCGCTTTCCGTGGGTGCGACCATCATCATGACCGAAAGCACTCCCGATTTCCCCGACCCCGGGGTCTACTGGCGGATGGTCGAGGAGTTCGGGGTCACGATCCTCTACACAGCGCCGACAGCGATACGGATGTTCATGAAGCTCGGGGAGGAGTGGCCGGGTAAATACAACCTGAGCACGCTGAGGATCCTCGGATCCGTTGGCGAACCACTCAACCCCGAGGCGTTCGAGTGGTACTACCGCGTCATCGGGAAGGGCCGCTGCCCGGTCGTGGACACCTGGTGGCAGACCGAGACCGGCATGCACATGGTGACAACCCTGATCGGGGAACCGATGTACCCTGGGTTTGCGGGCAAGGCAGTCCCCGGCGTGGTTGCCGATGTCGTGGACAAAGACGGGAACTCTGTCCCGCCCGGAACCGGGGGTTTTCTCGTGATCCGGGAACCCTGGCCTTCCATGCTCAGGACAGTGTACAAGGACGACGACCGGTACAGGAAGTACTGGACAACGATCCCCGGGTGCTATGCAGTCGGCGACCTTGCGGTCAGGAACAGGGAGGGCTACATCATGGTCCTCGGTCGGGCCGACGACCTGATCGTGGTCGCGGGCCACAACATCGGGACAGCCGAAGTCGAGAGTGCACTCGTCTCCCACCAGGCTGTCGCAGAGGCTGCGGTCATCGGCAAACCGGATCCTGTGAAGGGAAATGTCATCAAGGCGTTTGTGATCCTCCGGGTCGGGCACATTCCCAGCGAACGGCTGAAAAACGAGTTGCTCTACCACGTGCGGATAACGCTCGGCCCCATTGCCATGCCCTCAGAGATCGAGTTCGTCCAGTCCCTGCCCAAGACCCGCAGCGGCAAGATCATGCGGCGGGTGCTCAAGGCCCAGGAGCTGGGCATGGACCCGGGCGACATCTCGACCCTTGAAGAATAAGGCCGGATCAAGACCCATCTTTTTAAATACTGTTTTGTGGCATTTATAAATATGAAGGTCAGACCAGAGGACTCCCTCAAGATCGAGAACATTGTCGCTTCCGCAAAGGTGACCGACTATCTGGATCTACCCGCGCTCGCATCCAAGATCAAGGACGCCGAATATAACAAGAAGCGGTTTCCGGGGGTCGTGCTCCGGATGCAGGACCCCAAGATTGCGGCTCTTGTTTTCGGGTCGGGCAAAGTGGTGCTTACCGGGGCAAAGAGCATCGACAGCCTGAGCAAGGGGCTCAACATCCTTGGCGGGCTCTTACGGAAACAGGGCATCGACATCCCCAAGAAACTGGAGTACAAGATCCAGAACATCGTCACCTCGGCCGACCTTGCCACCGCGATAAACCTGAACAAGATCGCGGTCGGCTTCAATCTCGACCGGATCGAATACGAGCCCGAACAGTTCCCGGGCCTCGTCTACCGTCTGGACAACCCGAAAGTCGTGGTGCTCCTCTTCGGGTCCGGCAAACTGATCATCACCGGTGGCAAGGAACCGGACGACGCGAAGAAAGCGGTCGTCAAGATCCTCTCAGACCTCCGCAGCCTTGGTCTCCTGTAACCATCGTCCCCGGCAGGTTTACGTCCCGGAGGTCCAATTTTATTTTTTATTTAACTGTTATGATACTGCATATATTGCCCCGGTTCATAATATATAAACAACCGGCCATTGCCTGACAATAACGGAGCCTATATATCCTCATTTAGATAAATATATACTAGGTAGTTTAAAAAATCTGGATGTGATGCATGAGAACAGAGAACGTAATGTATTTTACTGAAAAGGAAGAGGAGTTTGCAAATCTCCTCATCGAGATCGGAACGAAACGGAATGTTGCAAAGGTGCTGGTATTCCTTGCAAACACATCCGAGGCGACATCACGCGCCATCGAACGCGGGACCGACCTCCGCCAGCCGGAAGTCAGCATCGCGATGCGCTACCTGATCGAGCAGAACTGGATCTCGAGCAGGGAGAGCAAGGCGGAGAGCAAGGGGCGCCCGGTCAAGATTTACGAGCTGGCCAAACCCATCAACGAGATCATGGACAACATCGAGAAAGAGAAGAAGAAGGAAGCAAACAACCAGCTCGCCCTGGTCCAGAAGTTACGGGACTACATCCGCTGAAGTAACAATCCTGCACTTTTTTTCGCCACCGACGATCACGGTGGTCTTGTCCGCAAAGCCGGTGAAGAGTCCGCTCTCCACGACTCCCGGCACAGAAGCAAGTGCCGCTTCGAGCTCAGCGGGCCGTGCGATCTCTGCAAACGTGCAGTCAAGGATAAAATTCCCGTTGTCCGTTATGACCGGGCCGTCTTTTCTGACCCCCTCGCGGATGACCGGGCGGCACCCGAACCCCCTGAGCTGGGTCATGACCGGGCGGACAGCAAACGGGATCACTTCCACCGGTACCGGGGCACCAAGCCGGGGAACCACTTTCTGCTCGTCAACGATGACGACGAACCGGAATGCGGCAGCCGCCACGCATTTCTCCCGCGTGTGGGCGGCCCCGCGCCCCTTGATCAGGTTCAGGCCGGGGCCGACCTCGTCGGCGCCGTCAATTGCGATATCGATGACCGGGTTGTCATCGAGCGTGGTCAGCGGGATGGCATATTCACGGGCACGCATGGCGGTCTGGTAGGATGTGGGGACCCCCGATATCTTCAGCCCTTCCCGGACCCGGGACGAGAGCCGCTCGATCATGTAATACACGGTCGAACCGGTGCCAAGCCCGATCACCATGCCGTCTTCCACCATATCCGCGGCATGATAGCCGGCCGCGCTCTTTGCCGCCGTAAGGGCCCTCACTTTCTCATCCATGCAAGTGATACGTATCGGTGCGGGAATAATTAAAACTGGTGATTCCGGGCAGGGCCCGGGCGTCAGGATAAAAAGATCTTCCTGGTGTCCTCGTGGGCCCTGTGGGCCGTGCAGTCGAGGGTGACCGGGGTTATCGAGACGTTGCCTTCCCTGACGGAATGGACATCGGTCCCCTCCCCGGCGTCGGTGAAGAGGGGGCCGTTGATCCAGAAATACGGGCGGCCGCGGGGGTCGAGCCGTTTTTCCACGCCGGTGTGGAAGAGCTTCCGGGCAAGGCGGGTCACCTCGTAGCCGCCTCTCACCTTCGAAGGGATGTTCACGTTGATCACGTCCGCATCGGGAGGAAACCCGTGCGCGAGCACGCGATCGACGACGTCGCGTACGATCTTCTTTGCCGCATCGAAACTCTGGCCGTGCGTGCGGGGGTCGTCGAACTTGTCGCCCTGGTCCTCGACCTGAAGCGAGAAGGCGATGCCCTTGACCCCCTGGTTCGAGGCTTCCAGTGCCGCCCCGACCGTCCCGGATGTCATGATGGACTCGAACGAGAGGTTCTCTCCGATATTGATCCCGCTCACAACCATCGTCGGGTTGAGTTTGAGTGCATACAGCCCGATGATAACGGCATCGGTCGGCTTGCCGGCCACAGCCCACGCAGGCACCCCGTTCAGCACGACCTGGTTTGCCCGCAGCGGCTCGAAGATCGAGATCGACCTGCCGACTGCGCTCTGCTGGGTGGCCGGGGCGACGACCGTCACGTCCGCGATGGGAACGAGGGCTTCGTACGCCGCCCAGAGCCCGATCGAGCTCACGCCGTCGTCATTGGTCAGCAGGATGGAAGGTCTCATATGCATCGTCCCTTGCTTCTTCTCCACACATAAAGTCGGAGACCTGCCTCTTATTCCTTTCCGGTCTTCTCTCAAGGGAGTTCCCCCGCATTTCACCCAACGACCAGTCCCGGTCATGTACCTACTGCCGGTTGTGAAATCGGGCGGAACCTGCGATGGTTCACCGATCGGATAGGGTAATTTTCACGGACAGCGTATGTACGGGGGATGAAGGTCCTGCTCGCCGAATACACCACTGCCCATGACCCCGCCCTGGCCCGCGAGGGCAGGGCAATGCTCGATGTCCTTACCCGGAGCTTCACGCGCTGCGGCCACGAACCGGTCCTTGTCGGGAGCGGTGACTTTGCATCGGAGATCGAACGCCTCGCTCCCGGCTGCGATATGGGGCTCGTGATCGCACCGGACGGGATGCTCGCGGGGTTCACGATGCTCCTCGAGCAGCACACCCACAACCTCGGCTGCGGGTTCATGACGGCCGCTCTCTGTGCGAATAAGGTGCAGACCGGAAAAGTCCTGCGGAGCCACGGTATCCCGGTCCCCGGCGATGCGGGTACCGGGAAGCGGGTGATCAAACCGGTGAAGGGCTGCGGCTCGCAGGGTGTCAGGCTGTCGGACGGCGAACCGGGCGAAGGAGAGTTCTGCCAGGAGTACATTGACGGAGAACACTTATCGGTCAGCATCGTCTCCAACCGTGTCATCGGGGACGCCTGCCTCTACTTCACGGGAAATCCCGCGGCTGTCCTTGCGGTCAACCGGCAGCTCATCGGGATTGCCGGGGACGGGTCATTCCGGTACTGTGGCGGGGAGACGCCTGTCCACCCGGCCCGCGAAGACGAGATTACCGGCGTGGCCAGAAAGGCAGCGGAGGTGCTCGGCTGCCAGGGGTATTGCGGGATCGATGTCGTGGTCGCGGACAAGGTCTATGTCGTTGACGTGAATCCGCGGATCACGACGAGCCTCGTGGGGATTGCCGCCTGCATGGAAGAGGAGATCGCCGACCTCCTCATCTCAGCCTCGAAAGGCGAAGGGCCGGCTGGGGTCCACCTGAAGGGAAGCGTCCGGTTCGATACGCACGGGAAGGTGACGCAGCTGTGATCGGGATCGATGTCGGGGGCGCGAATCTCAAGGTTGTTGACAAAAATGGCGTCCACCTCCACTACTGCCCCCTCTGGGAGGAGGCGCCCGTCACGGACTGCCTCCTGCGCTACGTGCAGGAGCCGGCCGATCCTGCGGCTGTCGTGATGAGCGGGGAGCTTGCCGACTGTTTTGAGAACAAGGCGCAGGGGATCTCATTCATCGTGGGTGCCGTGAAGGCTGCATTTCCACGGGCGAAGTTCTATGGCACGGACTCCCGGTTCCATGAGGGGGCATCCCCTTTCCTTGCTGCTGCCAACTGGCTTGCTTCTGCGGACTATCTCAGGACACGCCACCCCGGCGCCGTACTGCTGGACATCGGGAGCACGACGGCCGATATCATCCCCCTCGGGCGGTTCCCGGAACTGCACGGCCTCACCGATCTCCTGCGGCTCCAGAAGGGATATCTCCTGTATACCGGCATGCTCCGCACGAACATCGCCACGCTCCTCCGGTCCGTGGACCTTGCGGGTGTCTGGACACCGGTCAGCACGGAATATTTCGCGACGGGCGCCGATGCCCACCTCGTCCTCGGCCATATACCCGCCGCCCTCTACAGCTGCGATACGCCTGACCGGAAGGAGAAGACCCCTGCAGCATCGCTGCGGAGGCTTGCCCGGGTGGTCTGTGCCGACCTCGATGAGATTGGTGCGGAGGGTGCGATGGAGATCGCCCGGCAGTTCTGGGACATCCAGCGGGAGCTGGTGTGCGGCCAGGTGAGAAAAGTTGCGCAGGATTCCCGTACCCGTGAGATTATTGTCGCGGGCATCGGGGCCCCGATTTTTGCCCGCGAACTGGGCGGCACCGACCTCACGCAGGAACTGGGCCCTGCCGCCGATGCCCTGCCGGCGTTTGCCGTACGGGAGATCGCGGTGAGGGACGGGATATTTTCCGGGGAGACTGCTGTTCCCGAAGGGAAGAGCAGGCTGGAGAAGAACCCGGAGGGTTCTTCGACTTGAGAGAGGGGGTCATGCTCATAACTTTGAAGAATATCAACGAATCATTCAATAAAAATGGATTTCTAGAAAGGCGATATCCCGTAAACCTCCATGCCCCGCCGCGCCTCGAAGGTCTTTGAGACCTTCTCGACCTCCTTCGTCAGTCCTCGGAGAGGCCCTGAGGCGGGGAGACCTCGCAAGGAACAATCCTACCCTATCTTACTCTTCGGCAGGTTGTTTTTATTTGGAAATTCACCTACACACTGTAAGGAAAAAAGCCTATGAACCCGTCGCCCGACCGTTCCATCACCGGACTCCCATGAAACCCTGGAAGCTGAGCCTCCTCCTGCTCGCAGGCTCCTTAGCGGTCACCGTTCTCCTCTGGTACCTGGGCCTGCCGTTCTTCTTCGTCTTCCTCTTCATCCCGCTTGCGCCCTTTTTCGGCCGCAGGAGGACGGTCAGGACTTGCCCCCTGTGCGGATGGGAAACCACAGGCAGCGAGCGCTTCTGCCCCTGGGATGCGACCCCCCTCCGGGATCCGGGCGGCGAGGGTGGAGAGGGAGAGAAGTGAGAACGGGAGCCTCATCCCGAATACGTCCGCGGTCGGGATATCCCCGAAATTCCGTCCCGCGTAATTCCGCCAGGTCGTGCGATCGACGACAATCCCCATGGCATCGATCACCCGGGCAGCCCGGCTGGGTGGCATCGTGGTCGAGAGCGTGGAAAAAATATCAACGACCGGTGACCCGATGCGGGTATCGGGATAAAACGGTTCATCGGCATAACAGAGGCTGCTGCATGTCTTGCAGGTAAATCTTTTCACGCGGACGGTAATGGTGTATTCCTGGTCGTGCTCCCTGAGCACAGCAAATTTTTTCTGTCTCGTGTCATAGCCCTGCAGCGGTCCCCCGCACTTCGGGCATCGGGACAATCCGGTGAATTCGATCCCGTCAAACGAGGAGAGGGTGGTCTGTACCAGATCTCTGACCATCGGCGGGATGCGGGGGGGTCTCATGGTGGGCACTCAGGGAACCTGACTGTTCTTTCATTTTTGCCGGCATGTAAACAGGTTTACCCGTCCGGCTTGTTATAAGAAATATAGTACATAGCTCATATACCCACCGGTATTCATCAATTTGATGTACGTTTTACGTAACATTAAATACGATCAGGTGGAACCCTGTTTGTTTGAGGACAGAACATGGATTTCAATTACGTACCAAGCACCTGCCCCTATTGCGGCAACGGCTGCGGGATCAACCTTGTCGTCAGGGACGGCATCGTTGCCGGGATCTCCCCCTGGCACCGCAACCCGGTCAACGAAGGGAAGGTCTGCATCCGCGGGAACAAGTCGTTCGAGTTTGTCAACAACCCCGCGCGTCTCACCGCTCCCCTGATCAGGAAGGACGGGAAGTTTGTCGAGGCCAGCTGGGAAGACGCGTATAAGGAGATCGCCGCCGCGTTCAAGGCCGTCAAGGGAGACGCAATCGGGGTTGTCGCCTCCGCACGGAACACCAACGAGGACTCTTTTGTCTTGAAGAACTTCGCGGCAAACGTGCTGAAGACCGCCAATATCGACTACTGCGGCCGCCGTTGCAATGCCGACGCAGTCAGGGGACTCGCTGACGCTTTCGGCGCCGGCGCAACCACCAACTCCCTCGCCGACCTGAGCGAGGCAAAGGCAATCCTTGTCGTGGGCAGCGACCCGCTTGCGGAGAACCCGCTTGCCGGCCGCAGGGTGATCATCGCCCAGCAGAACGGCGCAAAGATCATCGTCGCCGACGCCCGCACCACGGCAACGGCAAAGATCGCCGACCTTCACATCGCCTGCAACCCGGGCACCGGTGTCGCACTGGTCAACGGCATCATCAGCGCGATCGTCAAAGCCGGTAAGGAGGACAAGGACTTCATAGCCAGGAAGACGAAGGACTACGAAAAGTGCAGGGCAGCCGCAGCCTCCGCAACCCCCGACGCGGTCGCCAAGATCTGCGGTATATCCGCTGACGTCGTCACCAGGGCAGCCGAGATCTTTGCAGCAGCCCAACCCGCGGCAGTCGTCACTTCCGCAGGGGCAGGCTCGGGAGACCTCATCCGGGCAGTCGCAAACCTCCAGATGGTTACGGGCAATGTCGGCAAGGCCGGTTCCGGTGTCAACCTCCTCCGCGGCAAGAGCAATGCACAGGGAGCAGCCGATGTCGGTGCAGTCCCCGGCGAGGGCGGCCTGACCGTCCCGGCCATGATCGACGCGGCAGCAGCCGGCAAGATCAAGGCGCTCTACGTAGTCGGCGAGAACATCGCCTCCGCAGGCGCCCATGTCACCGACGCCCTCGGCAAGCTTGACTTCCTCGTTGTCCAGGACCTCTTCATGACCGAGACTGCAGCGAAGGCAAACGTTGTCCTGCCCTCTGCCTCCTTTGCAGAGCGCGATGGCACCGTCACCAACGCCGAGCGCCGTGTCCAGAGAGTGCGGAAGGCAGTCGAGCCGGTCGGGTCCTCCAGGGCAGACTGGCAGATCGTTGCCGAACTCGCCAGGGCCATGGGACACGAGAAGGAGTTCGCCTTCAAGGACGCAGAGGCGATCTTCAACGAGATTGCAAAGGCAGTCCCCGCCTATGCAGGGATCACCTACGCGAAGCTCGAGCAGCCCGAGGCCGTCCAGTGGCCGGCAGCAGGCGGGGCGTTCGGCACGGCATTCCTGTATGCCGACAAGTTCGCGACCGGGGATGGCAAGGCAGCCTTTGCCGCCGTTGACTTCAAGGCAGGCGAAGCAGTCAGCGCAGAGTTCCCGTTCATGGTCGCCGCCCAGTGGCCCATGGGCACCCTGTCCGTCAACACCGCCTCCATTGTCCGCGAATGGCCCAACCCGGCAGTCTCCATCAACAAGGAGGATGCAAAGTCCCTCGGGATCACGAGCGGCCATCCGGTCAGGGTGAGCGGCAAGGGCGGCAGCGCAGTCCTCGAGGCCAGGGTCACCGCAGATATCAAGAAGGGTGTCGTCTCCATGCCGGCAACCTTTGCGGCTGCGGCGGTCAAAGTCGAGAAAGTAACGGAGGGAGCATAACATGGCAAAGAAAGGCGACATGCTGTATGCATGGACCAATGATGCGGAGATCAAGAAGAAGGCCGAGCTCGGTGGCGCGGTCACCGCGCTCTGGAAGCACGCGCTCGAGTCCAAGGCTGTCGACGCGGTGCTCGTCATCTCCCGGGGCAAGGATCTCTACGATGCAAAGCCGACCCTTGTCAGGAATGCGGCCGATCTCGCCAAGACGGCAGGATCGCTCCACTGCGGTACCCTCCTCCTGCCAAAACTGGTGAAGAAGTACCTCGACGGCGCCGAGACCATGAAGATCGGTGTCACCGTCAAGGGCTGCGACGCGATGGCGTTCTACGAACTGGCCAAGCGCAAGCAGATCAACCTCGACAACGTCGTCATGATAGGGGTCAACTGCGGTGGCTCGGTCAGCCCGGTCCTCGCCCGGAAGATGATCGCCGACAAGTACGGCGTAGACCCGGACAAGGTCCACAAGGAAGAGATCGACAAGGGCCAGTTCATCATCGAGTACGAGGGCGGCCACAAGGGCATCTCCGTGGACGAGCTCGAAGAGCACGGCTACGGGCGGCGCAGCAACTGCCGCCGCTGCAAGATGAAAGTCCCCCGCCAGGCAGACCTCGCCTGCGGGAACTGGGGTGTCATCGGCGAGAAGGCCGGCAAGGCCACGTTCGTGGAGGTCTGCTCAGAGAAGGGTGCAAACCTCCTCTCCGGCGCAGTAAAATCCGGCGTCCTCGCAACGGAGCCGGCAAACCCGAAGGGCCTCGACATCCGCGGCAAAGTCGAGGGCGCAATGATGAAGCTCGGCGACAAGTGGCGCAAGAAAGATTTCGAGGCGCTCGGCGAGGGCAAGGACCGGCTCAAAAAGATCATGGCCGAGACCTCCCGCTGCATCAAGTGCTACTCCTGCATCTCGGCCTGCCCGATCTGCTACTGTGTCGACTGCACCACCAAGAACCCGTCCTACGTCACTCCCGGCGAAGTGCCCCCGAACTTCATGTTCCACCTCATCCGCTTCGCCCACATCGCCCCGTCCTGCGTGAACTGCGGCCAGTGCCAGGAACTCTGCCCGGCGGAGATCCCGAACGCACTCTTCATGCACGCCCAGCAGGTGGAACTCGAGAAGATGTTCGGCCATACCCCGGGTATCTCGATGGAGCTCCCGATCCTCGCATACGCAGAGGAGAAGGTGGAGCGCGAGCGGCTGCACAACACCGGCAGCGATATGATCTACGAAAACGTCTTCAACCCACTTAAAAAACACTAAATTTTTTTTTTCCTTTTCTGCTCTATAGAAAACCTGCTCGTGTTCATATTTTGTAAAATGCATGAATAGGCTATGAGGGTGACCCCCTCTCTCAAGTCGAAGAACTCTGATGAGTTCTTCTTATCCTCGAGGTCCTGTTGAACCTCTTCGGAGATCGAAGAACCTTTAGGTTCTTCTCCAGCCTGCTCTTCCCTTCGGGAACAGCAATCTCCCCGGAGGGGGAGGCAGCGAAGATGCGAAGCATCTTCTCGATTTCGTAGTCTGCTGACTACTCAATCATCCCAAGGGGTGCATCCCCTTGACCCCCGTCCATTAATCCTCCGGTTTTCTTGAGATTTTTCTGCCGATCTTCTGAGAGACTATCGCGTCATGGGGACCTATCCGATGCGATAGTGCGGTATTACCTGTTCTGATGCCATCCCAATGCGCCCCGTCCCCCTTGGGGGACTGGTGGCGCAAGAGGGGGTAATCATGATACCCGAAAATGGATTTCCAAAGACAAAAAATATGAGATTATCACTGCATCGGCGACCGATTATTGATAATCACTTTATTTTTTACCAGGATCCATCGTGCCTGGAACCGGTCCCTATTTTCAGTTCCTTCTCCGGCCTGATCCTTCCAGCAGTTCCCTGAACTCCGCCAGCTTCAGTCCCGGTCCGCGCCTCATCGGGCGGACGTTGGACCCTTCCATCTCCCCGAGTGCGAATGCGAACCGCGCTTTTATGCTGGGCGGTAACTCGTTCTCGTCGATCGGCTCAAAACCGAATTCCTGGTAAAAAGGGACGAGCCCGAGGACCGCGTGCATGTAGAGAAGATCATGGTGGCAGGCCTCGACAAGGGCGGCGACCGCGGCCTTCGCGTACCCGTGCCCCCTCCGGTCTTCCGGTGTGAAGACCCCGTCGACCTCGTACCCGTCCGGGTGGCGCCGGCAGCGGGCGACGCTGACAAGGGCATTGCCGGAGAAGACCCCGAATACCCGGTCGATCGACGGGTCACCTTTCGTCTGGTGGTAGTCCTCCCAGAGTTTTTCGGCGAGCCCAAACTCGTCGCTTCCCAGTTCCCGTGCACCTGCCTCACCCGTCATACTATCCTGAACGCTCCTGCGGGGATATGGATCTCAAACCGCGCACCGCTGCCCGGTACCCCGGTCTCCGTGATGCTGATCCCTGTCACCCCGAGGATCTCCCGGTCGATGAAGAGGCCGAGGCCCGGGTGCTTCTCCGACCCGTACTCGAAGATCGCTTCCTTGTCGGTGTCCGGGATGCCGGGGCCGTTGTCCTCGACAACCAGGTCCAGCCCGTCCCCCGCAAGCCGGTAGGTCACGACAATGTCCGTTGCACCCTTCCCGTGCCTCACCGCGTTGTCGAGGAGGTTGGAAAAGACGTTCTTCAGCAGCCGGTCGGCGTAGATCTCCAGCCGTTCGGTCCAGACCCTGAGCGAGACAGTCCCGGGGTCTGACCGGGAAGCCTCGTTCAGGATGACCTCCCGGACATGGTGCCAGACCGGCTCTTCCGCTCCAAGGTCCTGGTAGTATTTCGTCAACTCGAGGCGCCGCCGGATATACCGCACCGGCTCCCACAGCCTGCCTGCGAGGTCCCGGGCCTCGGGGCTCTGGCATCGCTCTTTTCCTGATTTTAGCATCTCCGACAGCCGCCCGGTCACGCCCAGCAGGTCGTTCCTTGTGACGCCCGAGAGGAGGTTGAGCTCCCGGTTGGCCTGCCGGAACGCGTCTTCGGTGCGTTTCCGGTCCGTGATGTCGACAAGGGTCACGATGAATTCCGAGTCCGATACCGCGCCGGCCGAGAGGATGCCCTCGACATGCGCCCCGTCCTTCCTGACCAGCCGGGCCTCATGGGAATACCGGGCCCCGTCCTTCCGGATCCCGCTGATGAACTCCTCCAGGTTACCGGGGTCGTCCCAGAACGTCCGGAAGGGTTCTCCCGCCATCTCCGCGGCACGGGTGCCGAGGATCTCCGCCCCCCGGAAATTGGCGTCCTCGATGATCGGGACGGGGCCGTCGAGCCGGACGAGGAAGGAGCCGGCCTCGGAGTGATCGAACAGCCCGCGGTACCGCTCTTCCTGTTCCTTCAGGTTCAGGGAGAGGTACGCCACTACCCAGCCGATGGCGACAAGGACCACGAACCGTGCTGCCGCCGGGATGATCCCGCCCGCTGCCGGGGGCGGGACCAGGCAGACCATGACAACATAGACAAGGCCGATGCAGGAGGCGAACAGAACCCCCCTCCGCGGGAAGCGGTACGATGCGATGATGATGGGGAAATACAGGAGGTGGGGGGCGACGATGGTGACCTGGTAGAGCAGCCCGAAAAGGTTACCGGTCAGGCTTACTGCCGTGGCAAGGGCCAGGAGAAGAAGCCACGCCCGGTCGTCCCGGAATATCCGTTCCAGTCTCCTTTGCAGTTCCATCGTGATCCCGCTGGTTCGGATCTATGAAAATGCTGCTATTTAAAACCCCGGGGTCGCACACTCCCGGAAAACTGCGATCATTTCCACCCGAAAAGGGGGAGCAGGGGCTTCAGGGGGTCGTAATTCCCGCCCAGCGCCGAGAGCAGGAACGACTGCGAAAATTCCCGCCCCTCGTTATTCTCAAACCGGATCACCACTTTCAGTTCCGTCATCATTCCTCCGAGCGGGTGTCTGTGGGACTCATCTGCCCCGAGGGACGGGAGCTCGAACTCCTTATCCGCTGGCACGAGCGTGACGTGGATCCGGTGCGCAGCTGCGCTTCCCACGTTGGTAAGGATGAGTGTTTTTGCGTCCTCGCTGAGTGCCGCAGTAAGATCCGGAAGAGATGTGGAATCCTGCATGATCAGCAGGGACATCAGGACGGTGATGAAGATCACGAAGACGAAGCCGGCAAGATAGATATTGATAAAAAAGAAGACGATGGTGAGGATGGGCCCCAGAACAAGGACGGCCCGCGTAGTTCTGTCCATAGAGACTCTTCTCCGCGTGACTTTTTTTGTTTAACGGTTTGTTCTCCCTGCCACCTTACAGGTGGTGGAGGCTGCGGAGTTGTGACACAAGCTCAGAGGTATGACGGGACGGGTCCCCGCTCTCTTTCCTGCAGGGGGATCCCTGCAATGCCCGGAAAATATGCCGTACTGCCTCGCCGTGGGACGGGCCGTACCCCCCCTCCAGTACCAGGGCAAGCGGCTGCGAGGTTGCATCGAGCAGCAGGGCGGTAAGATGCCCGAGGTCTTCCGGCACAAGGTTCATCCCCCCGACCGGGTCGTCCGAGAGGGTATCCTGGCCGGCAGAGACCATCACCAGATCCGGCTTCATCCGTTCCAGCAATGGCAGGAAGACTTCAGAAAAGACGCAGGAATAATCAGCACCGCCCGAGCCCGACAGGAGGGGGGCATTCACCGAAAAACCCTTTCCGGCACCGGTGCCGGTCTCTCCGGGCGCCCCGGTATGCGGGAAGAGACCGGACTGGTGGACCGAGCAGTAGAGGACGCGGTCGCTGCCAGAGAAAATATCCTGCGTCCCGTTGCCGTGGTGGACGTCCCAGTCGATGATGGCGACGCGGTCGACCAGGGTTAAGGCTTTTGCAGCGGCGATCGCAACATTGTTCATGAGGCAGAACCCCATTGCCCAGGCCGCGGCAGCATGGTGGCCGGGAGGACGGACGAGGGCAAAACAGCTCGTCCCGTCGAGCGCATGCTCCATCGCGGCGACCGCGGATCCCGCCGCATAGGTCGCCACATCGTAGGAGTGAGGGTTGATATAGGTATTCTGGTCGATGAACCCGGTGATGAAAGTGTTCTGTTCGAGATATCCCCCGGAGTACACGGTGTCCCGGACATAATCGTAATCCGTATGCTGCAGGCACTGGCCCCTCAGCCATGCAAGGTATCCCGGATCGTGGACGCGTTCGATCTCCCCGCAGGCTGCGGCTACGGGATCTTCCAGCGGCACGCTCTCCGGCAGGCGACGGAGGATGGAGAGGAGGCGGTCATGGCTCTCGATGTGACCCTCACGGTTGTGCTGTTCAAAGACCGGGCCGCTGATCGCTGAACACTTCATTGATCTTATCAGGGGGATTATCCTGTATATATCCTCTTTTTTGAGACGTGGAGCGCAGAACCTTGGGGAAAAACCTTCCGGACCTCAGCCGGAAGACGGGTGGCAACCGTTCCGTTTTTTCCGGAATGCCGGATGATTCCAGCTTGCTACGGGGTTGCGCGTCGGGCATATACCGGGACGAATTCCGGAGGATACACGTTTTCCGGCTGTTTTGCAGGGTTTTATACCCTTATACCAGATTCCGGCAAAAGTCAAAGGAATTTACTTGACCTGCCCCGCACGGTCTCCTCATTTTTCCTGCATTATCACTGACCGTCCGGCGAACAATTCGAAAATTATTAATAACCACACAAAAAAGTGTTACTTTGGCCTATACGTGATGTTATATAATACGTTGCTGGTATAGGTGGACATTTCAGAGGTGTGTAAAGAATGGCATTTCATCCTCCGGTAGCAATCATCGCAAAAGCAGGTGACTCCGGAAAATACAAGGTAGGCCTGCCAGCATGGAACATGCTCCTCCGCGGGTTCCTGGCCGGCGCCTTTATCGCCATGGGTGGTGCGCTTGCAACGGTATGCAGTACCAATATTGCTGCGAGTGCAGCGGCGATCAAGGACGTACCCGGCCTGGCATTTGGTGTGTCAAGTGCCGGGTTCGCACAGTTGATCCTGGGAGCCACGTTCCCTGTTGGGCTTATCATCATCGTCCTGACAGGTGCGGAACTCTTCACCGGTGACGCAATGCTTGCCCCGGTGGCGGCGTTCGTGCACAAGGTGAGCTGGATGCAGGTCATCAACCTGTGGGTCTGGGTCTATATCGGAAACTTCATCGGATCGATTGTCTGGGCATATATCATGGCAAACGGGCCGTTCGTGTCCTTTGGCATGGATGCCACAACCGGGGCAACCACCGCAACGATCACTGCGTTCGGAACGAGGGCGATAGCGATCGCGGTTGCAAAGACCAGTTACGTGGGAATGATGGGCATGTGGTCTGCGTTCCTCAAGGCAGTCGCCTGTAACTGGCTCGTCAACCTGGCCATCCTGCTCGGCATCTGCGCCGATGACCTGATCGGCAAGTTCTTCGGCATCTGGTTCCCGATCATGGCCTTCGTCTCGAGCGGGTTCGAGCACTCGGTTGCCAACATGTACTTCATCCCTGCCGGCATCCTGACCGCGGGCCTGACGAATACCGCAACCACGGTGAACTGGGTCAACATGTGGACGAGCAACCTTATCGTCGTCACCATCGGTAATATCGTCGGCGGGATGTTCTTTGTCGGTGTACTCTACTGGGTTGCGTTCCGGAAAGAGATCGCAGCACTGAAGTAGATTTACCACAAACACTCTTTTTCATGAAGATCGGAAATGTTGACGTAAAGATCTCGATCCTCGTCATTGTGGTGTTTGTTTTCTTCGCCCTCCTCATTGTCGTCGCATCTTTCTCCAGTCCCGCTGTCCGTTCCCAGCTCTACTGGATGCTTCCCGCGCTTGTCCTGCTGCTTGTCATGCCGATGGCCCTCAACTACATGACCAGGAAAGAGTATGCGGATCTTGAACCGGTCTATGAGCGGGAAGCACGGCCGGTAAGGATCCGGATGATCAACGAGTCGATGATTGGGAAGATCGTGAAGATCGAAGGAGTGGTCGAGAGCGTACGTTTCCAGTTCCTGAACCGTCCCCAGTTCATGGTCGCGGACCGCACCGGGGAGATCCCGGTGAAGATGTTCACGAGCCCCCCGGAAGATATCCGCAAGGACGATCTCGTCGAAGTCCTTGGATCCGTCATCCGCAGGTACATGGTTGTCGGCGACCCGGTGGTCAACTGCGTCTCGATCCGGAAACAGGATAAAAAAGCCAAATCGGGGGAGAAGTCCTGACCCCGGGTCTGGTGCGGGAAGGTATAGGTATGAATGCACATTCCTCCGGGACCGGGATGTCCCGGATCCCCTGCCATGACCCGTACTGACACCGCCCTGCGGTCCGGGAGTGCCGGGACACCATTCCTTGAACTTCTGGTCCCCGTCCTCTCGTTCGGGGGAACGCTTGCCGGGATCTTCATCTGGAGCCTCGGTCTTCATTTCGGCATCCAGTATGCAGCGATCGGTTCTGTCCTGGGTTCGTGTATTCTCGCCTACCTTGCCTGGATCCGGCAGAAGAAAGACATCGTCTCGCTGACAACGCCGATCTATGCCATCATCTTCTTTGTCGTGCCGTCTGACTACCTGCCCGGGATCGTGCTCCAGCTCCTCTTTGCCGCAGGTCTGACAGTTCTCCTGGTCCGGCTGAAGTACCGCTTCGGCGCCGTGCCGGCAGCCCGGCCTGAAGGTGACGTGCTTGCCGGACCCCTCCGGCAGTACGTGGACGGGCTGGCCGGTTCCTTCCCGTTCCTTTCAGCGGAAGCTGCGCACCATGCGGCCGATGTTTTTTGCCGATTCTCCATGGGCGAGTACCGGGAGGCCGGCCGCGTCTCGGACCTGCTGAGGAAGGATGTTGTGGAGGTACCGGAAGCTGGGGTCCTGACCCGTGCCCTGTCCGTCGTCAGCGAGCAGGCGGGATACACGGAACAGTCACTCGATCTCCCGGAAACATTCCTGACCTTTGATCCGGGACAGTGCCCGAAGCTTGCGCACACCGATCTTCCGGTGCAGGACCGGGAGCAGGAATATTGCCTGGCCCTGTACAACGCACTCCTGTACCTGTATGCCGCGGCCTGGGACCGTTCTCCCGCCGACCGCGACCGGCTCCTGCGCCTGAAGGACTTCGCCCTGAAACTGGCGTCGTGATTTTAATCAGCCCGCGCTGTGTGACGAAGGAACACGAGAAGAGAACCGTCAGGCTCTCTTCGCTGTTGCGACAATTAATTCCCGGCGCTGTCGTAGACCTGGCAGAGGTAGCGCGCCTCGAAGAGGACGATGAACGGTATGAGGATGAAGAGGATCAGCCCCCCGACAAAGGGGATCGCCATGCAGATCATCTCGATGATCCCGACGATGACCATCATGATGATCAGGGCCACGATGTAGGAGACCCAGCCGATCTTCCCGATGGTCCCGATGATCGCACTGAAGTTGAAGGCCTCGCCCATCTTCCCCGTCCGGGCGAACCTGACGACGCCGATGAACTCGAAGAGGGCGATGATGATCCCGATGATCGCGAGGACCACGATACTGGTGAGGAACGTCCCGATCCCTGCCGCGATCGCCGCCTGGTTCCCCGCGATGGCGGCCATGACCAGCGGCCAGATCGTGATGACCGCGACGATGATGACCGGGATCGCGTAGATGAGGCAGATGATCAGGTACTTGATCCCGTCGATGAAGAGCGTCGCCCATCCGGTGACCTCCGGGGCCGGTTTCTCCCCGCGGTAGATCTTCAGCTCGTAGCCAAGGAGCGGCAGGGCGAGCAGGATCGTTGCCACCAGCAGCAGCACCCATTTCATCCATTTTCCTACCAGACCTTCTTTTGCGTATCCGAACGCTTCCCCCAGCATCTTACCGTAATCCATCTCAATCACTTCCTGTAATACGTTCGTTTTGGCGTTCCGGCCTTAAAAATTGTTGTTGTCCAACGGTCCCGCGGATGAACAGGGAGAAAAATTCAGGAGAACCCGGACGAGAGTCCCTCTTTGATATCCCGCTTCCTCTCGGTATTGAGCCCCGCGATGTAGTCCTCGTAATAGTGGATCCTCGTGCTGACCGGGAACGGGATGCCGATTGTGGAGATGATCGCCTCGCCCCGGTCGAGAGTCTGGATCTCGATCTCCATCTTCGAGAGGTCCTGCTTGGCGCTGCCCATGATGATCTCCCGGTCGCCCCGGTCGCCGAGGCCCATCACCACGAAGGTGTTGATCTGGGCGAGCACCTTGGGGTCCACGTTCTTCGGCTGCTGGGTGATGACGCAGAGGCCGACCCCGAACTTGCGGCCTTCCATAGCGCACTCGCGGAAGATCTGGGTGGAGGAGCCGCCGGCGCTGAGCACCCGTTGCGCCTCCTCGATCGTGATCAGCACCTTCTTCTGCTCCAACGGTTCGGTCTCCGTCCCGAACTCCTCCGCGGACTTCCGGTGGGCCTGCATGATCCTCCGCGTGATCATCGAGAGGACGAAGAGTTCGCTCCGCTCGCCCATCCGGGGGATGTCGATCAGGACGACCTTGTTGTCGTGGAGGTGCCGGAGGATCTCCGTTACGGACGAGCCGGACTCGCGGAAGAACTTCCGGTTGCCGCTCACGATGTTCCGGATCCGGCGCTGGATCACCCCGAGCGTGCCCGGGTGGAATGCTGCCAGCTTCTCCGCAATGGCCGGGAACGGGCCGGCGTACGTGCCCGCCTTCACGGCATCCGGGAGCGTGTCGACGTTCGCCTGCAGGAAGAACGGGATGATCTCCTTGCCCTCAAACTCCTCGAGCGACTCGATTGCGTCCCGCTGGGCCTGCGAGAGGTCGTAGAGGAGGGCAAGGTCGGTCATCCGGAAGTCGTCGTAGTCAAGCCAGAGGCTGGAAAGGCCGTACTTCTTCCGGTCTGCATCGCTGATGGTGAAGACCGCGAGGCCGTCCCTTCCGGCCGTGTAGTGGACGAGCCCGAGGGTCCGCTCCCCGGTGCTCGACTGCCCTCCCCGGACGTACTCGCCGTGCGGGTCGACCATCAGGAGGCCGAACTGCTGCACCTTCATGCACGAGGCGCAGAAGGTCTTCATGAAGTTGGACTTGCCCATACCGGTGGTGGCAAAGACGCCCATGTGCTGGGGCAGGACTTTGCTGTGGATCTTGACCGGGACGTCTTTTAAGACTCCCTGCCCGGTCCGCATCACGCCGACCTCGATGTCGCCCATCACTTTCGTCAGAAACGCGAAGTCACCCGCTTCGGGTATAGTGACCTGCGAGAATTTTGTCGGGACGGTGCGGGGCTTCCGGAATACCCCGTTCCCGTCAACGAACCCGAGCGGGACTGCCTCGACCCCCAGGAAGACATCCTCGCCAAGCCCGTAGAAGTGCTCGGAGAACGGGCGGGTGTCCCACTTCTCGTCGGCAAAGTTGCTCTCGTGGATAAGGTCGCTGACCTTGGCATAGAAAGAGTAGCCCTTGGCGGTATCGGTGATCTTCAGGATGTCGCCGACAAAGAGGTTCTCCGCATGCGGGATGATAAACCGGTACGAAAGCACGCTCCGGCCAATGAGCCGGAACTTGGTGGCGTCTGCATTCTCAGTATCGTTCAAATTCATCATGTAAATCTCCAAACAGGTCTTCAAATGTCCGGTGCAGGATCCCCTGCCTCACAAAGCCGGCTCTCAGGTCCTGCTGCATCTGGTCGACAAGCTCATCGGTGATTTCGACCGTGCGGTGGGCGTCGAGGAGCGGGTAGGGGTATCCCGGTATCCTCCCGTCGCCCGCACAGGCGGCGAGGGCCTGCATGGTCGCTGCCGCGGTCCGGTCGTCCGTCCCCTTCGGGAGCTCCATCTTCAGCGGCCGGCCACGCGGGTGGAGAGAGGCGACAAAGATCTCCCCGTGCCGCCCCTGCCGGTACTCGGTGTGGTCGATCAGGCGGGGGTCGATCCGGGTCCACCACGGGCCGGCGATGCGGTACTCTGCCGCAAGCCCGGCAAGCGCGGGAAGGAGCGGGTGTCCCCCGCCCCACGTCGCCCGGGTCCGCTTGGCCACGGCAGCAAGGAGCACCCCGCGTTCTGCTGCCGTGTTCACAATCCCTGCCAGCACCGGCCCGTGGTTCTGGCTTGAGACCCGGAGCGCACCGTCAAGGAGCAGGAGCGAGCCTGCCGGCAGGCTGGCGGCAGTCTGCTGCGCCACCCAGTACTCCAGCGTATCGCGGAGGACTGCCGAGGCCCGCTCGGGGTCGGCGTTGTCAAGGCCTTTGTGCGGCAGGTCGCCGAAACACTCCCGGAAGAGCTCGTCGAAGTCTGTATTCCGGTGCCCGGGACCGATGGTGACGAGTGTTAGGGGGGTTGCTGCCCGCCCGGCCCGCTCGTTGCCGCTGAAGGTGGTCCGGGCTGCCCGGATCGCGGCAAGGGTAACGCTCCCGCCGTCCAGCACCGTCGCGTTCGATCCGTCCACGGCGCTCACGGTGCCGGATGGGCCGGGTCCGATGAGGCAGATGTCGTCCCGCCGGATCCCGCTCTTTTCAGCGAACTGCTGCACGATATCGTCCGGCACGTGGGCTGCGATCCTCCGGAGCGCCTTTACCACCGACTCCTCGTACGAGGAACGGTTGTCCATCACGCCGCCTTCTTTACCGGTCCTGAGTATTCGGCCTTCATTTCATTGAATTCTAGTTGGCATGTAATGGGATATAAGGGGGTGGGGGACGAGGTGAAACTGATCATTCGTTTCACCGTTGTCGGGGCCTTATGAATCCGGGACCTTTGTCAGAATCCAAACGGTTCATCGGAACCGCGAGGACGAGAAGAACCCATCAGGGTTCTTCGAAGGTCGGGGGAGAGAAGATCTCAAAGGTTCTTCGAACCTCTCCAGGGGGGAGACTGTCATGGGCCGTCATCCCGTACTCTCCCTGGAGTTCCGCCAGGCCTCTTTCGGTACCGTCATCTCGAACCGTGCCCCCCTGCCCGGCTCACCGCTCTCCCGGATGGTTATTCCGGTGATGGAGAGTATCTCCCGTGCGAGGAAGAGGCCGAACCCGGAATTTTCCCCGTACCCCTTCTCGAAGATCCGCTCTTTCTCCCCGGCGGGGATCCCGGTGCCGTTGTCCTCCACCATGATGACCAGCCCGTCGGGAGCCGGTTCGCAGCGGACCCCGATCTCCGTCACCCGCTTCCCGTGCCGCATGGCGTTCTCGAACAGATTGAAGAAGACCTTCTCCAGCATCGGGTCTGCGAAGACCTCGATTCCCCTGCAGGTGCCGGAACAGGCGACCTCGTTTCGCGCTGCCTTTGCGATGGTCTCGTCGAGCCGGAACCAGCCCGGGGTATGGACCCCCAGTTCCTGGTAGGTCTTCATGAACTCGATCTGCCGGCGGATCGTTGCCGAGCCGGCATCGATCTTCCCGAGGTACCCGGCGATGACCGGGTCGCGCTCCTCCATCGCGGCGATCCGGGTGAAGCCCTGGAGGGCCGTCAGCTGGTTCACGACGTCGTGCCGGGTGATGCTGTTCAGGAGACCGAGCTTCCGGTTGGCTTCCCGGATCGCGTGCTCCATTGCTTTTCGCTCGGTAACATCCTCGAGTGTCTCGACCGCACCAATGAGTACCCCGTCCGCGTTCCAGAGCGGCGCTGCCGTGAACGAGAGCCAGGTACCGGAAGCGCCCATTGCCGGGAAAAAGTCCGTTGCCTCGTACGCACCATCGATATACCGGGACGGCTGGAGTTTTCCCGCGTACCATTTGAAGAGGCCGTCCGTGTTGTTGTCGACAAGGAGATCGGCAAGCACCGGCCGCTTGTGGGGGTAGAACGCACGCCACTGCTGGTCGGTGCCTATGATATCCGCGGCTGGAATTCCGCTGTACTCCTCGAGCGCTTTGTTCCACGAGAGGATCCGGTGGTCATGGTCGATAACGAACTGGAGGACCGGCGAACCGTGGAGGATTGAGGCGAGCCGCGCCTCGCTCTCGCGCAGCGTTTCCTCGGCTCTCTTCCGCCGGGTAATGTCTTCGGAAAAGATGATTACGCCCCCGATATCATGACCCGCGGTGTACCATGGGCGCACCTCCCATGCAAGCCACTGGACGGATCCATCCTGCCGTTCGAACTTGTCCTCATTCGCAGAAGTGATCTCCCCGGCAAGACCGCGGCGGAGCACATCCTTGATCTCTTCGGTGAGCTCGGGAAAGATCTCGTAATGGGAATGACCGCGGAGATCCCGGTCGCCGAGATGATAATCGGTCATCCAACGGCGGCTTGCTGCGATATAGCGCAACTCCTTATCGAGCATGGCAAGAGCGGCAGGTGCATGCTCGATAAAGAGCCGGAGAAGCTCCTCGCTCTCGCGCAGCGCCTCCTCCATCCGCTTCCGTTCCGTGATGTCCCGGGCAGCAGCGAAGATCCGGTCGCCGATCGGGAAGGATCGCCACTCGATCCACCGGTAGCTCCCGTCCTTGTGCCGGTACCGGTTCGTGAAGTTGAGGACCTGCTTCTGGCCCGCGAGATCAGCGACAGCAGCAAGCGTCGGAATCTGGTCGTCCGGGTGTACGAAGTCGAGGAACCTGTGGCCCTCAAGGTCGGCAAGAGTATACCCGAGCGCCTTCTCCCACTCCTTGTTCAGCCGCCGGAAATACCCGTCCGTGCCGGCGATACAGAAGAGGTCGAGGCTCGCGGTGAAGAACTGGTCCAGCTCCTCGGTCTTCTCGCGAAGCGCATCCTCAAACGATCTGCGTTCGGCGATGAAGCGGGCCTGCTGGACGTTCTGGTATGCAATCTTGGAGAGCTGGTTTGCAAGGGTCGAGAGCGACTGTGCCACAGAACTGAACCGCTCGGAAGACATCACCGGTACTTCGTAGAATGCTTTGATGAAATCCTCCTCGTTGACACCGATCTCCCGTGCATAGGCCCGCATATGCTCTTCTGTCTGGGTCTCGTTCCTCACCTGCCCGATGAGCCAGTTGGCGATATGCCGGCCTCCTAGGACGATATTCGTCCCGGCCCCCCAAAGGCCGGCACTCAGGCAGACATGGATATACGGCCCGCCTTCATGGACCTTCCCGAGCTCCGAATCCGACTTATAACACCTCTCCCGTCCCGCAGGAGTCCGTCGCACGATCTCGCTGCACAACCGGCAGAAGTTGCTCGGCCGGGTAATCGGCGTGCCGTCCGGGCGCGTCAGGAGCACAGCTACCCCGGTGGCTTTTGCAAACTCATCCTGCAGCTGCTGGATCTCATTAAGGTCGAACAGATCCTCGAAAGCAACACCGGTATCCTCCAGGGGGCGGGTCAGGGCGACGAGCCGTTTTTCAAGAGCCTCCTCCGCCCGTTTCCGTTCGGTGTGGTCGATAAACGTTGCCAGGACACCATCGTTCAGGGTGATGCCGGAGATCTCGATGATGCGCTCCTCCCCGTTCCTGCACGTCACCCGGTATTCGGCAGGCGCGATATCCGATTGTTCCTCGCCCGCACGCCGGACCGCTTCGTCCCACTGCTGAATGACCCGCTGCCGGTAGTCCGGATCCGGGTACGCCCGCTGCCACCACGCTTCCAGGGTCGGGATATCCTCAGGCGTATACCCGAAGACCTTGACGAAACGGTCGTTGACGAAGGTCACCACCCCGTCGTTCCTGACGAGGGCGAGCGGCAGCGGTGCCTCCTCCAGGATCCTCCGGCTGCGCTCTTCGCTTTCCTGCAGTTTTTCCTGCGCCTGCTTCTGGCCGGTGATGTCCAGTACCGTCCCGATGATGGCAATGAGATTGCCGGACTGGTCGTACCTGCCCTGGAAGGTTGAGCAACTATAGCCAATGCTCTTATCCGGCCGAAGGAACCGTTGTTCAAACATACCCGGCTTGCGGGACTCGATCGCCTTCCTGATCAGTTCCCTGTCGCGCTGACGTTCCTCGGGCCAGGGTGACAGTTCGATGATGGAATCAATCCGCGGAGTGAACCCGCCGGGATCGAGGCCGAAGATCCTGAAAACCTCGTCGGACCATTCCACGTGTCCCGTCTTCACGTCCCAGGACCAGAATCCCAGGTGCGCCATCTCCTGTGCTTCCCGCAGTTTTCTCTCATTCTCGCGGAGCTCTTCTTCAGCCCGCTTCCGGTCGGTGATGTCCAGCAGGACACCGTTGTACACGATCCCTGACCCCTTCTTCACCGGCCGGGACAATCCCTGGAACCAGATCACTTCTCCGCCCGGTTTGATGAACCGGCCTTCGAAATCCCAGGACGATCCCGAGGATATCACCTCCTTGATCGATCGCAGGAACGCGTCCCGGTCGCGGGGGTCGACCTGTGCCGTGAACCGTCCGACGAACCCCTCCGGATCATTGCTGATCCCGAAGACTTCCGGGGCCCGGCTGCTGACAAACGAGGCCTCCATGCTGCCGTCGGGCCGGGTACAGGACTGGTAAACGACGCCCGGCACCGAGCCCGTGATCCCGGCCAGCTGCTGCTGGCTTTCCAGGATTTTTGCTTGTGCAAACGCGAGTTCCTCGTACTGGCCACGCAGTTCCTCCTCTGCGGCAGAGATCTGTTCATATGCAGCTCTCAGCTCGTCCTGGCTTTTCTTCCGTGCGACTGCCTGCCGGATCTTGTGAGCGAGCTCGGCAAACTGGGCCGCGGGATCCCCGCCTTTCTGGAGGTAGAAGTCGGCGCCGTTGTTGATCGCTTCGATCACCACCTCCTCGCGGCCTTTCCCGGTGAAGAGGATGAAGGGGAGATCCCCGTACCGCTTCCGGACTTCTTTCAGGAAAGCGATCCCGTCCATGTCCGGCATCTGGTAATCAGAGACGATGAGATCGTACGACCGGATGGAGGGAGAGTCCAGGGCATCTTTTGCCGATGTCGACGTGAAGACCTGGAAGTTCCCGGTCTTCTCGAGAAAGAGCCGGGCTATTTCGAGGAGATCTGACTCGTCATCGACATAGAGGACCCGTATCCCCTCTTCCATGGTTATACATTTTTCCCCTCCTGTATATCTCTATCGGTGACAGAGAGGGCAGTTATTTTCCCGACCGGCGGTGCGGGCAGGTGATAGTTCTCCGGTATCCGGTCACAGCCGATGGCTTCTCAACTTCGGGGTCCTCCCGGACCCCTCAATTCACGTAAGTGCCAGTACTGCCAGTCCCGTTCCCTGGCCACGGCAGCATCGGCCTCAACGGGGTCGGCGGCCCGCCGGACCGCCTGTTGCGCATATGCTGCGGCACCAAATGCATGCGTGGGAACATGTGCCGTTGCCACCGCCTGTCCGGCCGAGCGTGCGGCTGAGCGTGCGGCGGTGTCTTCTCCCGCGTCCCGGGCAGCGGCATGGGCTGCGAGCGAAGCCCCGCGTATCTCGGCCATGTGGAATACCCCGGTCTCTATCCATGCCCGGAGCGTCCCGAGGGCGTTCCGTGGGCGGGGGTCATCCGGAAATTTTTCTTCAAAGAAGGGAAGGACACGCTCCGCGCAGTCGATTGCCCAGACGGCTAATATTTTTTTGTCGGTCTCTCTCACCAGCGCCGCTATCGCCTCGTCTTTTTGCGTGAGGGAAAATGTTGGTTGCTTCTCGTCTGGTCCGGGTTTCATGGCTGTCCGAATCGTACTCAGGGCCGCTTCACTCCACCTCTCTCACGGTGCTCGCCAGGCCGGAACCCATCTCGACCACGAGGGTGTTCGCGAACTCGCCCTGGATCTCCGCGATGTGGGAGATGAGGAGGATCTGCGGGAAGCGGGACTCCTGCGTCCGCAGGGCGACAAGGAGGTTGTTCCTCCGCTCCTCGTCCTGGCTCCCGAAGATCTCGTCGAAGATCAGGAACGTGCTCTCGTGCACCTGGTGGAGCTCGGCGAGGTAGCGGGAGAGGGCGATCCGGAGGGCGACCGCGATGTCATCCTGCTCGCCCCCGCTGAACCGCTCGATGGCGTAGTCGTCGTCCACGTCCCGTACGAGGAGGTTGAAGTCCTCGTCGAGGAGCACCTGCTCGTACCTGCCGCCCGTGATCTCGCCGATGATCCGGCTCACCTCGCCCTCGAGCCGGCTCCGCACGACCTGCATGAGGTAGACCACATATTCCGCAATGAGCGTGCGGGTGAGTTTCAGGAGCTCGATCTCGTCCTTTACCCCTGTGATCTGCTGTGCCAGAAGAGCGATCGCCGCCTCGCTCTTCCGGTAATCCGCGATCTTCTCTTCTGCGTGCGAGAGGCGTTCGGTTGTCCGGGCTATTGCCGATTCAGCGTTCCGCAGCGCTGTCTCGGTCCCGGCCAGCACCGCTTCCAGCCGGGTACCGTCCTCCGGGTCGCAGGACGACCTGCCGATCAGCGCAGTGAGTTCAGCGAGGTCCGCTTTCTTTTTTACGATCTGCCCGCCGAGCTCCGAGACCTGCTGCCGGAACACTGCTCCTTCTGCTATCTTTTTGCCGAGCTCGTTGAACCGGGCCTGGACCTTTTCGAGTGCAGCCACCTCTTTTTCCGCCCGTGCGAATTCTGCTTCATCGAACCCGCTCTCCTGGAGCTGCAGCACGAGGGCCTGCTGTGCGAGCTCGTTTATTTTCGCCTGTTCCTGCAGCTCTGCAAGTTCCGCCTCGATGGCCGCCTTTGTCTTCTGCTTCTCGGCAAGGCTCCGGAGCTCGCTGACCGCGGGTTTCTGTGCGTCGATCCTGCTCTTCTCTGCTGTGAGGCGTTCCTGTTCCCCGCACACTTCCACGGCCCGGTCCCGGATCTGTTCGAGCTGGTGCGTGAACTCCTGTTCTATGCCTGGGTAATGGCTGCCCAGCTTCTGCCGGCAGAGAGGGCAGGTGCCGTCGGTACCGGCATTTCTGATGTTGTCCCAGTCGGAAGCGAGTTTTCTCTCCTCTGCGATGAGCCGTTCCTGCCGGGCGGCGCACGTGCCGGTGGCGTGGAGGACCTCTGACTGGAGCGTGGAGAATACGGTTTCAAGGGCGCCATCCGGTATCTCCGCGGCGAGGGAGAGCGCTTCCCTGATACTGCGGGCGAGCGCGGCGATCTTTTTTGCATCCTCGTCAAGGACGGCGATCTTTGCCAGGGTCCTGCCTGTCTGCACGGTGAGGTCTGCCCGGCGCTGCCCGGTGAACCGCTGCTCTGCCCGGCACTGGTCGAACCGGGTCTTCCGGCTCCGCAGCATCTCCAGCTGCTCTTTTTTCCCGGGATATGCCGCGATCCCTGGCTCCAGTTCCCGGTATTCGTGCTCCTGCGCTGCGAGCGCGGAGAGCGTGGCCCGGATGCGTGCCTGCTGCTGTTCCAGTCCCCCGATCTCGAGCGAGAGTGAGAGCTGCCGTTCGACGAGCCGGGAACACTCGGTCATCTTCTCGGAGAACTGCCGGAGCTCTGCAGCGAGTGCGGTCTTCTGTGCCAGCAGCCCCGCCTGCTGCTGTTTCTGGTCTGCAATCGTCTGCCGGGACGTGACGACCGAGGCCTGGAGGGCCCCGATATCTTCTGCACTCACGCGCCCGGTAAGGGCCCTGAGTTCTCCCTCCATCCCCGCAAGCTCGCTGGTCTTTGCATCGATCTGTTCCTTCAGGATCTTCTGGCTCCCGGCGTTCAGGTAATCGATCCCGAGCGCCCGGAGGAACCACTCCTTGCGCTTCCCCGGCGTGTTCTCGAGGAGCGTGAGGAGGTCCTTCTGGCCGGCGTAGATGGTGTTCCTGAAGTCCACCGGGCCCATCCCGATCGTCCGCTTCACCTCCTCTTCCACCTGGCTGACGCCCGTGGCCATCAGGTTCCCGTTCCTGTGGAAACTGGCATCGTGGGTGACGGTCTTCCCCTTTTTGAACGTGCGGAGGACGGTGTAATTGTCGCCCCCGATCCGGAAGTCGAGCCTGACCTCGCACTTCTCCTTCGGGGATGCGAACGAGGAGACGATGTAGTCGGGGGCGATCCCGGTAGCCTGCACGCCGTAGAGGGCGAAGAAGATCGCCTGCACGAGGCTTGACTTGCCCGTGCCGTTGTTCCCGAGGATGCCGGTGATGCCGTCCTTGAACCGGATCTCCTCGTCCCGGAACCGCTTGAAGTTCTTCAGCACCAGCCGGTCGAGGATCATGAGGGGTCTCCGGTATTATTTTTGATAAAAAAATTGTGCTCCCAAGACAATGATGGGGTCTGATGCCCCCATACCCCCAAGTGGGAGGGGTGCCGCCGCCCCGAAGGGCGCCCCGCGGCTGCTTCATTACCGGTTTGCGAAATAAGGAATACTCCCTTCAAAGCAACACCGGATTTTTCCATGAGATTTTTCCGGACCCGGTAATCTGCCCCGCCGTGCCCCGCGAGGGGCCCTGAGGCGGGGAGTCCTCCTATCTCTATCATTTCCGGAAAAACGCTTTGGGAGATCATTCCGTTATCCCCCGGTGCTCATCCATCACGGACTGCAGCACCTCGTGTCCGCGGGCGGCCACGAACGCCTTCTGCTTCGCGGAGAGGTGCTGCTTCGCGATGAACTCCCCGAACTCCTGCAGGTAGTCGATCATCCGGATATCCTGCTGGAGCGGAACCGGCCGGTCCTCCTCCTCCGTCTTCACCCGGATCTTCAGGTCGAGGAGGTGCTCGCGGATGCCGGCGAGGTCCCTCGTGTCGATCCCCTTCCCGTGCTCACGTGACAGCCCGTCGAGCGTCACCTGCGCCATCGCGTACTCCGGCAGGTTCTTCAGCGTCACCCGGGCAATGATCTCGGCCGTGATATCCCCGGGGTGCACCCCTTCGCATTTCACCGTGCCGAGGTCGGCCATCGGCGTCTTCGGGAGTTCGAGGTGCGTTACCGTGTGCCTGCCCGGTTCCACGAGAAGCCCGCCCTTCTCGTCCGCGATCTCGCCATAAGTGAGGTACTCCGTGGAGCCCGAGTACCACGCATTGTCCGTGATCCGGCACTGGCGGTGGTAGTGGCCGAGCGCGATGTAATCGAAGCGGTCGGAGAGGATCGTCCCGTCCAGCTCGTGCTCCGCGACCGTGGCTAATCGTTTGTCCTTGATCTGCGTGGCGAGCCCGTGGGTCACGAGCACATTATTGTGCTTGCCGGAAAGCTCTATCTGGTCGTATGCTGTGCGGTAATCTTCTACCCGGAGCATGTTCGGGATCAGGTGGAAGAGCGTGTCTTGCAGCTCGACCTTTTCGTACCGGAATTTGTAGGCCGCTGTGATCTGCGACTTGTGGTACGTCAGGACCTCGAATGGCGAGGTCGTGTACCGCGTCTTGACCATGCTGTGGTTCCCGGCGATGATGACGAGTGGGATGCCGGCCGCGTGGAGTCGTTCGAGGGCTTCTAATACTGTCGTATAGGCTTTGGTCTTCGGTTTTACGGTGTCGAAGAGGTCGCCGGCGTGGACGAGGACGTCGGGTTTTTGCTGGATGATGACATCTATCGCTGACAGGAAGTTGTCGTAGATCTGTTTTTCCCGCAGATTCATCCCGGACTCTGGATCAAGTCTATTGAAGGCAGCGAGGCCGAGATGGGTGTCGGCGATGTGGATGAGGGTCATCTATACTTCTGTATGGAATTTTATGGAATATAAGAAGAGAGGGGAGGGCGGTGAAAATGGTCTTGTTGTACATCTACTTTATAAGAATTCCAGTTCTTTCACCTTTGAGATTCTTATGAATCTTTATCCACATGCAAATATATGAATAAATATAGGATTTAAAATAGGAATTTATTTTATTTACTTTTGAACAGTTAGGATATGATTGAATGAAATGGGACGAAGGATTATCCGATGAACAGAAAAAGGCTGCCAAGCACATTGGCACTCATGCCAGATTATTAGCGGGACCTGGCACTGGTAAAACTCTAACTTTGCAACGACATGTCGCATTTTTGATTAACGAAAAGAAGATAAGTCCTGATAGGATTTTAGCACTGACATTCACTCGGGCAGCAGCTCATGAATTACGTAAACGAATAATAGAAGTGCTAGATGAGAATCAAAAAATTCCTCAAGTTTCTACACTTCATTCATTTGCTTTAGCTCAATTATTACATAATATCGATCACTTAAACACGATTCCAAAACCTCTCCGAATAGCCGATAATTGGGAGGAACGAAAAATCATTTTTGAAGATTTAAAAATAATTTTAGGCTATAAATTAAAAGACGTTAAAGAAAAATTTTCTTTATTATCAGCGGATTGGCAAACTCTTGTAGCTGACGATGCCGATTGGGAAAAGAAGTTTGCTGATCCAAAATTTTTAGGGGCTTGGCAGCAGCATCGAAAAATCTTCGGATATACACTTCGATCCGAATTAGTCTATCAATTAAAACGAGCCTTAGAGCGAGTGGGATCTTTTCAATTTGATGCTGCATATTCAAATTTGTTAATCGATGAATATCAGGATCTGAATCGGTGTGATCTTGCAGTTATTGCTTCATTTAAAGATCGAGGAGTTCAAGTCTATTGTGCGGGGGATGATGATCAGAGCATTTATGGCTTCAGATTTGCTCATCCGGAGGGAATTAGACGATTTGATAAAGAGTTT
Organism: Methanoregula sp.; assembly: GCF_050010295.1. Lineage (GTDB taxonomy): Archaea > Halobacteriota > Methanomicrobia > Methanomicrobiales > Methanospirillaceae > Methanoregula. The sequence goes on along the minus strand of NZ_JBEKLH010000013.1, from coordinate 4,678 downwards.
CTCCCTTGTACGCAGCTTACATTAGAAACATGTATCCGGTGCGACAAAGAAATTATTGATTTAGCAATATTTGTTGCAAAATTGGATCCTTTCCGGATTGAAAAACCATTCAAACCGAAACCCGGTGCAGGAGATGGCGAAGTTCGGCTCATTAGGTTCGAAGATCAGAATGATGAAGCGAACGGGATAGCGACTATATGCGAATATCTTATTCGAAAACTTGCCTATCAACCCAATGATATCATGATATTAATGCGAGGTGATAGGAACGGAGTCTTCTCGAAAACAATCCGTGACAGATTGATGTCAAAGGAGATTCCGATAAAAATTCAAGAATCCGAAACTCCCTTGGATTCAGATGACGGAAGATATCTTTTAGCGCTTTTACGTCTTTCGATAAATCCGAGTGACAATTTATCTTTTCGAACATTGTTGATGTTAAAACACGGAATAGGTTATCAGTCAATATTTTCAATATATAAATTTGCTCAGCATAGTGGCAATAATTTTATATCTGCTGCAAATTCGATATGTGAAAATCCATTATTAATTCCAAAAGTAGGTCAGAGAATTTGCGATGCAGTAAAAGAAATAAATAATATTTTTGGGAAATATTCTTCAAGCATTCAGGAATTAAATAATCAAAAGAATCAAGAAAAATTAATTGAATTTTTAACAAAATTTGCGAATGAAATAATTGAAAATAAAGAAAATCGAAAAGAAATACTTGAATATTGTATAAATTTAATTAAAGAAACGGAATCAGAAACAATAAATGACTTTTTGACAGGGTTATCTTCTATTAATCAAAGAATTGAGCAAGAACTGGCTACCGATAAAGTCAATATGATGACAATGCATAAAGCAAAAGGCCTGACTTCAAAGGCGGTTATTATTATAGCTTGTGAGGACGAAACGATTCCCGGAAAACAAGAAAACGGGGAAAAAGAAGGTGATGAACGACGTTTGTTATATGTTTCTTTATCAAGGGCCAAACATTTTCTGGCTATTACCTATTGTGATCAACGCACCGGTGCGCAGATATTTTCAGGTCGTTCAAATGGGACGCCTTACCGAAATCTAACACGTTTTTTGGAACATGCTCCTGTTATACCTATTGTCGGGAAGCGATATTTAGAAACAATTGCGAAGAAATAAAAAAACCAAATTCTTTTTCAGGATGGTTGCAATTAATTATATTAAATCGAAATTGATTGAGGATTATGGCAAAACTTGAAAATTGGTTTTTCAAATATAATGCGTGGTCATTCAGCAAACATCGATTGTGGAATCTCTGTAAACGAAGTTTTTATTATCGATACATTGGGACCGCTCTTGTGGAATCACCAAATTTTGATATTTATAAACTGAAACGATTAAAGGATGTCAATTCGAAATATGTTCTCCAAGGCTCATTAATTCATGAAGCAATAGAAAATCAAATCGCTCAGTATCATCTCGGTCGTGATTTCAACGAAGCTGGAACAAAAGCACAATTTTCTAACCGATTAGATCAATTTAGGAAAACCGCCTCTGATACAATACTCGAATACTTTAACGGAATGCCCATAGATAATGAGTTTTTTAATTATATTCTTGAAGACGGAAAAGAAAAAATTAAGATGTTTTTTGAAGTAATTTGGCCTCAAATTAAAGATTTAGAATATTTGAAACATGAAGATTTTGATAAATTTAAAATCGGAGACGTTGAGGTCGTTGTAAAGGTTGATTATGTAAGTAAAACTAAAACAGGTCTTATTGTTTTAACCGATTGGAAAACTGGGGCTGATAATGAAGAATATGAGAGTGATTTACAGATAGGAACATACGTCTTATGGGCAATGCATTATTTTCAAAAGAATGCGAGCGATATTCGAAGCGAACTCGCCTACTTAAAAACTGGAAAAATGCGCCCTTATGCGTTCGGTGAACATGAGCTTGATGAAATTAAGAATAAAATACTTGAAGATTTTCAAAATATGAATCATTCTTATGAGATTGAAGATTATCCTGCGGATCCGAAGCCCAAAAAATGTATCAGTTGTCAATTTGGATCAATATGTCCCGATTCAAAAATAGCGGACTTCTTCAATAATAAATTAAATGCATTTGGCTGAAGATTTCCGATTGTTGATATTATTATCCTAGAGTTTTGGCAACTAAGGCCGATTAAAAAAAATGCCTTCTAGATTCCACGATTAAATAATCAGATTTTTCCGGTATCCTCCTGATAGTTGTAACTACTTCTTCAGCAAACCGGCGGAATAGATCTTCATCACTATCAACAATTTTTTTCGCCGCATAAGGAAGTTTCTTCTGCAATACTCCTTTTGAAAATCGCATCAAATCCATCACGTTAACTATTCCCTTGCCATCCTTGAATTCTTCTGAGAATGGCGATCCCTCATATTCCGAATTGTCATATCCCTGCAACGCTTGTATTGAGATAGTTCGTAGTATGCAAGCATAGCAGCGTCCGCACATCTTAGTTTTATTCCCTTGAGGTTGTTGACTGAAACAGGAATGACTTTCCCTGATTGCAAAATCGAATTTTTCTTTTAGATTACCTCTGGCAATTTCAAGAACTTCTTTCTTGGTTTTATTGATATAAGGTGTTTTTATGTGGATCTCCTCATCATAGATGTGTGTTAATAATTCCTGCATGGACCGAACAAACTCCGGATTCATTGTTCTGGTAGGTTTTGATCCTTCGAATAACGGGGGGTTGCGCATCATCAACCCATTTTCCCCGGAGATAAGCGTGTTTGATTTATTCAAATGGAGATGAATCGATGATAAACCTAAAAAAATGAGACCTCTTGAGTTGGAGATACCAGTATCCGGCGGTAGTTTACTTATCTTTCCACTGCTTGGAATGAATGTAATTTTTTCAATTTTTCGCCCTGGGAATAACTCATTGAGTTTATCGATATGTGACCCAGTAAATCGGGATTTTACTACATGTACTAATGTCGCTTCTTCAAATTCCGTCGCAGCTGCAACACTATCCAATCCTTCGGAGAAAAGAAGAATCTCACGTTGATCGTCAAAAAATTTCGTCTGAATTTGTGTGTTTGGTTTTTTCGCAGTCTCTTGGACAAAATCTAACTCAAAATCTCTTCGGTACAGTGCCCATAACATTTTATTAAGCGATTCTTTCTCATTGTCCCAAAAATGTCTTTCATAAACAGGGATTTCGATTAGGGGCAATTCTCGTTTTGTGAAAATATTTTTTTTCCGATCAATGAAATTAAAATACAGAATAATTCGAACGAAATCATCTAATCTTGCAGGCAATTTATTTCGAATCTGATCCTTCGGATTATTTGATTTAAAAAAATCATTGATTTGCTGGCTGTTGATGGTCAGCTTATATTGTTCGACAAATTCTCTATCAATTTTATTTATTTTCATGTTCTCCTCTGAAAATTTTTATAATTATATCTCGAACTTCATTTTGATGGCGTGCAATCATATTAGGGTCGGCAAGGCTTTTTTCGGTAAGGTCTTTGCCAACATTTTTGACCGATTCTTCCAATTTTTTTAAAATTGCGCGTTTTATTGCTTTTCGTTCGTCGGGAGATTTTAATTTGAATAAGGGAGCAATCTCTTCGGAATTAAGAGTTTTTCCAGCGTAATCTACTAAACCAACGTAGAGTATTTTTTCGAAATCGGTGTTAAATTTCTCACTCATTTAAAAACGCCTCTTCTACCTGATCAATGCTTTGATCTACTACCGCTCCGACAATCTCTCCTATCTGTTCCTTCAGTTCAAGTGAAATACTTCCCGATTCTATGAGCAACTCCATAGCCTCATCGGTAATATACTGTCGTATGGCACCATCAGCGATATCTTTTATAATTGCAAAAACAGCAGCTTCGGTTCCCTCTCTTTCGGCAATTTCAGCATAATGAATGATTTTTTGAATAATTACAAGAATGCTAATTGCAGAGAGAATTGTTGCAAAGAAGGGATTCGTTGCTGCAAGAGCACTCAATAAGATTTTTACAGAAACTTCTTTGCCGGCTACAGTAGGCGGTGATTCGAGGGCGATTTTAATTTGGCCGATCTCTCGATCGGTATAGTGAGCGTTTCCAGGTCCAGTTGATTTTAAGCTTGGTCTGCTTTGACTTCCCATTATTGAATACTCTGGTGAGGATGTTGGTGTGAGGGCATTTAATTATATCTTGTGAAATAATTTTTCCATATCGTATGCTTTTCATTGCATATAAGAATTTGAATTTTAGCAGATGCAATTTTCAAATTCGCCCCTTTCCTCGCCATCTTATATCCCACCCCCCACACCGGATTCCCGGAACCCTTCGTACTCTTACAATCCCTCCCTTCCTTCCACTCCAGCATGTTCCAGTTCATCCCCCAGCCTCAGATCGCTCCTTCACCACTATAATTAATATTTCGGCTCTGTAGAAAACCTATCTAAAACAAGTAGTACCGATGGGAAGTTGCAAGATCAAACTAATCCTCTACAACCTCTCGAAAATTATTCTCGCTATCGTTATCCGGATCTGTTAATGAGGTTTTCTACAGAACCGGATTTTTTGCTCTGTAGAAATGTTTTCATCGAGAGAAAAGAACCGTGCTCGACCACAAGATCCAAGGTACGGTGTCTCCTTATTTTGTTATGTTCAGTAACGATAAGGAGACAATTAAGAAATC
>NZ_JBEKLH010000012.1:0-52493 GCF_050010295.1 Methanoregula sp. | reverse complement strand
AGGGTGATCATGTCGATGAAGTTCTTTTTTCGTACAAGGCCGCCGTAAAATAATCCAACCCCCGGCGTCATGATCATCACGAGCGCCGTTGAGGCAAGGATCCATGCTGTTGCTCCAGAATCCAACGCCATTTAAATCACCTGTGAGAATTATCCATGATTTATGGGTATAGATTTTAAAGAAATTTCCTGTGAACACGGTGATCTTTTAGCTGGATTGTGAGCAAGAATCATTGATGATACTCACGTCCACCGATACCGTACGACAGGTCGAGGAATTGATGGCTGGGTAAAAAATTAATAATTAGTAGGTTGCCAGGTACCGGTCGAGTTCCCACGGGTGGACTGCAAGACGGAACGCATCAGTCTCCGCCTCTGAGATACGTGCGAGGTTCTCTACGATATGGCCGCCGAGTGCATCGCAGAGCACGTTATCCTTCATAAGGTATGCCTGTGACTCCGCGAGGCTTCCGGGCAGCATCTCAATCTTCATCTTCTTGCGCTCCTTGTCGCTCAAATGGTAGATGTTGACGTCAGTGCTATCCGGTGGCATGATCTTGTTCTTGATACCATCGAGACCTGCTGCCAGCATGCAGGCAAACGTCAGGTACGGGTTGCACATCGGATCAGGGCTCCGGAATTCTGTGCGGGTACCGTTGCCCCGGGCGGCGGGGACCCGGATTAAGGCAGAGCGGTTGGTGGTGCTCCATGAGATGTAACATGGAGCTTCGTAGCCAGGGACGAGGCGCTTGTACGAGTTGATGGTGGGATTTGCCACGCGTGTAATCGCCTTTGCGTGCTTCAGAAGACCGCCGATGTAGTAAAGGGCGGTCTGGCTGAGCCCTTTCTCCGAATCCGCGTCGAAGAAGGCGTTCTTGCCACCTTTTGACAGGGAGCAGTGCGTGTGCATGCCACTGCCGTTGATTCCGGCAACGGGTTTTGCCATGAACGATGCATGGAGGCCGTACTTCAGGGCGATCGCCTTTGTCGCGAACTTCTGGGTGATGACCCGGTCGGCGGTGGTGACGGCATCTGTGTACTTGAAGTTGATCTCGTGCTGACTCGCCGCGACTTCGTGGTGGGACATCTCGATCTCAAACCCCATCTGGGTCAGCGAGAGCACGATCTCTCTTCTGACATTCTCAGAAGCATCATTCGGCGCGAGATCGAAATACGCCCCGGTATCCGAGAACTGTGTCGTCGGTTTTCCATCGACACGGTTAAACAGGAAAAATTCGAGTTCGGGGCCGGTATTGAAGGTGTACCCCATCTTCGCGGCTTCCGCCATGGTCTTTTTGAGGGCATACCGGGGATCGCCTTCAAACGGCTTGTTGCCATAGGTGTAAACATCACAAACAAACCGCGCAACTTTTCCTTCGGATGGTCTCCATGGCAAAACCGCGTACGAGGCCGGGTCTGCCTTGAGAAGCATATCTGATTCTTCAATCCGAGTAAACCCATCGATGGAGGAGCCGTCGAACCATGTCCCCTCGGTTAGTGATTTTTCAGCCTGCGCTACGGGTACCGCCGCATTTTTCGGCATTCCCAGAACATCTATAAACTGAAGACGGACGAATTTTACATCATCGGCCTCAATTTTTTTGAGCAACTTGGATACGTCTGTTGACATAAGAAAAAAAGTTCCACCCAATCACATTTATATTTTCTGAACTAACTTCAATAAAGAATGCTCACATTCAATTTCCATGACGTTTTAGTACTATAGATCATTCCGATTTGTGATTACAATGTGCGGTATAATTGGTGTCATCGATAAACGCCGTCAGTGCATGGATGGCAGCAGCATACGGAACTCGCTCGCCATGATGGACGAGCGTGGCAATGGCGAAGGGGCCGGCTATGTAGCCTACGGGATTTATCCGGACTTTGCAGATTCCTATGCCCTTCACGTATTTTTTGACGATGTCCAGGAAAATAAACCGGTACTCGATAAAGAGCTCGAGAGATGGGGCAGCGTGATCCACGATGAAGAGATCCCGACGTATGATTCACGAATAAAAAAGGTGCACATACCGTGGAGATATTTTTTTAAACCTGACCCCGGACTTGCGCCAGAAAGAGATACATCAGCCGACGACCTCGTCATGCACATTGTAATGAGTGTCAACTCGGCACCCAACGGTATCCTCATTTTTTCATCCGGTAAGAATCTTGGGGTATTCAAGGCATCCGGGTGGCCGGAAGAAGTGGCTGACCTGTACCGCATCCAGGACTACAAAGGATATCTCTGGCTCGGTCACAACCGTTACCCTACCAACACCGCAGGCTGGTGGGGCGGCGCACACCCGTTCAATCTTCTCGGGTGGAGTGTTGTTCACAACGGTGAGATCACATCTTATGGCACCAACCAGCGCTATATCGAGAGTTACGGGTACAAGTGCACCATGTTTACCGATACCGAAGTAGTTGCGTATCTCGTTGACCTGCTCGTGCGCAAACACGGGCTTTCAGAAAAGATGGCAGTGCGTGCACTTGCACCCCCATTCTGGAATGAGATCGACCGGATGCCGGCAAAAGAACAGGAGTTGAACCGGGCAATCCGGCTGACCTATGGATCTGCGCTCATGAACGGCCCGTTTGCGATCTGCGTTGCCAGCGAGCATGCCCTTTTAGGTTTTACCGATCGCATCAAGCTGCGACCACTTGTCTCCGGGGAACACGGCGACCGGCTCTACATCTCCAGCGAAGAAGCGGCAATCCGCCGGATCGAACCGCACATCCGGGATGTCCACATGCCAAAGGCGGGCGAGCCGGTGATTGGGAGGGTCATTGCATGACCATCGGTAGTATCCCCCTCAGGTTCAAGGTGGAAATCGATCCCGAGCTCTGTATGCTCTGCGGGCGTTGCGTGGAGAACTGTTCGTACGGAGTGTACCGGATGGAGGGAGATAAAATACGGGTTAATTCACGCAATTGTGTTGCCTGTCACCGATGCACGGCTTTCTGCCCCCGGGACGCCATCAGCATCTACGAAAAACCCACGGACTACCGGAGCCACCCGGTCTGGACGAGGGAGATCCGGGAAGCGGTCTTCAACCAGGCCAAGACCGGTAAGATCATCCTTGCCGGTATGGGAAATGTCCTGCCATATCCCATGATCTTCGACCGGCTCCTCCTTGATGCCTGCCAGGTCACCAATCCGAGCATCGATCCACTCCGGGAGCCGATGGAGCTCCGCACCTATATCGGAAAAAAACCGATTGCGCTCTCCCTTAAGGAATATCCCAACGGTGATGCAGACCTCCTTACAAAGCTCTCCCCCAATCTCCAGATCGAGACCCCGATAATGATCGGGCACATGAGCTATGGCGCGATCAGTCTGCCTGCCCAGCAGGCACTGGCAAAAGCGGTCAGCCGCATCGGTACCTTCATGGGAACCGGGGAAGGAGGGCTTCACGAATCCCTCTACCCTTACCAGAAAAATATCATCGTCCAGGTTGCCTCGGGACGATTCGGGGTCGACATCAATTATCTTGAACGCGGTGCTGCCATCGAGATCAAGATTGGGCAGGGAGCAAAACCGGGTATTGGGGGGCACCTCCCAGGAGAAAAAGTCTGTGCTGACGTTTCCTGTACGCGGATGATTCCTGAAGGCAGCGATGCTATCAGCCCGGCACCCCACCACGATATTTACAGCATAGAGGACCTCAAGCAGCTCGTCCGCAGCCTGAAGGAAGCGACCGAATGGAAAAAGCCGGTCTTCGTAAAGATCGCAGCGGTCCACAACGCGGCCGCAATAGCTGCCGGAATTGCACGCTCGTCTGCAGATGCAGTTGTCATTGACGGGTTCCGCGGGGGTACAGGAGCTGCACCTGTTGTTTTCCGGGACCATGTGGGAATCCCGATCGAGGCAGCAGTTGCCAGTGTGGATGCCAAGCTCCGTCAGCAGGGGATACGGAACGAGGTCTCGATCATCGCAAGCGGCGGTATCCGGCAGAGCGCAGATGTGGCAAAGGTCATCTGCCTCGGTGCCGACGCGGTTTATATCGGGACATCCGCTCTCGTAGCCATGGGATGCCGGGTATGCGGGACCTGCAACCGAGGACAGTGCGCATGGGGTATTGCCACCCAGAAACCTGAACTGACAAAACGGCTCGACCCGGAGACCAACTCAGTCCAAGTCGAGAATCTTATCCACGGGTGGACGCTGGAACTCGCGGAACTTATGGGTGCAGCGGGCATCAACAGCATCGAGAGCCTGCGCGGAAACCGCGATCGTCTCCGTGGGTATATGCTGGACGAGGGCCTCCTGAATGTCCTTGACGTCAAGACCATGGGGGCGTGAAGGTGACCACGGTAACTATTGATGCGAAAGACCTGCATTACACCCCTCTGAACCAGAGGGTACGGAAGGCCATTGCTGAAGGGGCAACGAAGATTGTAATCAACAATGTCCTCGGCCAGAGATTTATTGGTGACGGGCTGAGAGGGGACGGGGTCGAAATTACCGTGAACGGTGTACCGGGAGGGGACCTTGCGATGTTCATGAGCGGCCCAACAATCATCGTTCATGGCAACGCAGACCATGCACCGGGAAATACGATGGACAAGGGCAGGGTCATCATCCATGGCAGTGCCGGTGATGCGGTAGCCCACAGCATGAGGGGGGGATGCATTTATGTACGCGATAATATCGGGTACCGGGGGGGTATCCACATGAAACAGTACATGGAGAAGCGCCCGATCGTGGTGGTTGGCGGATCAGCCCGGGCATTCCTTGGTGAATACATGGCAGGAGGGCTCCTCATTGTCCTGGGATTGGGGGGGGCCACGCCAATCTCGGAACAGGGAGTCGGGAGCGGTATCCATGGAGGGGAGATCTTTGTTCGGGGGAAGGTCGACGGCCTCTGCCTCGGTGTTGGTGCAAAACAGATGCCAGTCACTGACGAACAGAGGGCGATGATAAAACCGATCATTGAAGATTTTGCAAAATGCTATGGAATCGACCCGGCTCCCCTGATCGCATCAGAATTCACGCGCATTGCGGCCGCGAGTGCACGGCCGTTTGCAAGCAAATATACATGGGAGTGAGGGCTATGGCAGCAAAGAGTTATCTCGATTTGAAAAACGAGGTCTGGGATACCGGCAGGTGCTCGGGATGCGGTGCATGCGTGGCGGTCTGCCCTGCGGATGCATTGTATTTTGAAGAAGGGGAGATGGTGACTTCTCCAAAGAGCAACGGCTACTGCAAACAGGCAACTGACAGTGTCAGTTGCGGGGCATGTTACTCGGTCTGCCCCCGCATTGGAGACCAGCCTGCCGAAACGCTTGGAAAATACCTCGAACTGGTGAGCGCAAAAGCGTCTATCGACATTCCGCACCGGCAGAGCGGCGGTGCAGTCACCGCCATCCTTGCCAACGCACTCGATGAGGGACTGATCGATGCCGTTGTCACGGTCACCGAAGATCGCTGGACCCTCAGACCCGCTTCAGTAATTATCACAAAATCCGATGTTCTCGTGCAACAGGCCGGCAGCAGGTACAGCTGGTGGGTACCGCTCCTCGCCGCACTGAAACACGCAGTGGTTGAACGAAAGTTCAAAAAGATTGCAGTCATCGGTGTACCCTGCGCCGTACAGGCTGTTGCACGGATGCGGGAGAGCGACAACGATCTCCTGAAGCCCTACGCCCGGTCGATCCGGCTCATCATCGGGCTGTTCTGTACCGAGGCCTTCGATTATACAGCGCTTGTACAGGGAAAATTAAGAACACATTACAAGCTTGAACCCCACGAGATCCGGAAACTTGATGTGAAGGGCAAACTCGAGGTCCTCAAACAGGACAACAGCACGCTTGTCGTACCGCTCGCTGAACTGGAGACCTGTATCAGGAAAGGCTGCCATTTCTGTATAGATCTTACCGCGGTCCTCTCGGACATTTCTGCGGGTGCTGTCGGAAGCCCGGGCGGTTCAACCACACTTGTCGTTCGTACCCATACCGGTAAGGGATTCGTCGACAGCGCGATCCGGAACAAGAAACTCTCTCGCACCGGTTCTCCTGATATGGCTGCCATCGTAAAACTGGCTGAGGCCAAGATCAGGAAAAACACCCAAAAATAGTTTCATTGAACCGGTTTGCATCAACCTCGTTCTCTCATTTTCTTGCAGGTAACGGGATTCATATACTTTTATAATTGTATATTGTAGTTATACACCCTTGTCCCTGAAAATAAGGAAGATATCTCCATGATAAAGATACTGTATGTCGACGACGAACCGGTGTTGCTCGATGCATGCAGACGGTTTCTCGAACGTACCGGGCTGTTCCTTGTTGAGACTGCACTGAGCGGGGAGGAAGCCCTGCAAAAAGTGCGTACAGGGGCCTATGATGCCATCATTTCGGATTACCAGATGGCTGATATCGACGGGCTCGCTCTGTTAAAAATTATCCGTGATAAGATTCCGGATCTGCCATTTTTAATCTTCACGGGCAAAGGGCGCGAGGAGGTGGCAGTAGAGGCATTCGAGCACGGTGTAGATTTTTATGTCCAGAAGGGCGGGGACCCGAAGACCCAGTTTGCCGAACTGGCCCATAAAGTGCAAAAAGCGGTTGAGAGCCATACGATCAAACGGGAACTCTCCGCGACTGAAGAAAAGTTCCAGAATTTTGTCCGGAATTTTGAGGGAATCGCTTTTCAGATGAAAACGGATGGGACTTGCCTGTTTCTCGAGGGTAAAATACCGGATATTATCGGGTATACCCATGAAGATATTCTTTCTGGAGCAATTCCCGTCATTTCCATCATTCATCCTGATGATGAAACTGAGTTCCAGAAAGAGGTAAAACAACTCGGTATTGTTCCGGGATTCATTATTGATTCCCTTATCCGGATTGTCAGGAAAGACCGTGGCATCCGCTGGCTCCATGCTATCATCCACAATATCTGCGATAATACCGGGACCATCCTCTATATCCAGGGTGCATTGTATGATATCACCGAGCTTAAGACTGCGCAGGACGAAATTGCAAAAACCGAAGCGAAATGGCGCTCCATTCTCACAAAAGCACCCGCCACCATATCCGTTCTGGACAGGAAAGGGAACGTGTTGTTCCTCAATAAATCGCATCCTCCCAAAAAAGTGTCTGATATGGTCGGCACCACCGCTCACGAATTTCTTGCGCCCGATCAGGAACAGGTCCTGCAATCGGTACTTGACAGGGCTTTCAGTCTAGGTGAGGTTGTGCGGTTTGAGTCTTCCGTGAAACTCGGGGACACGGTCACAGAGTTGCTGTCCCACCAGGTCAGCCGGATTTTGTGGGACGGGGAACCCGCCGCTCTCGTTGTTTCAATGGTCACCACCGAACGAAAGTGGCTGGAGCAGAACCTCCGGGAGAGTGAAGAGATCTATCGTGCTATTGTAAGCGCCTCCGGAGATGGTATTGCCATTCTCGATAAATCAGGGCTCATCACCTTCGGATCTCCGAAGATATACGATATTTTTGATATTCCTCGGGAGAAGATGATGACCGGGGTTTCTGCCCTGAACTTTGTGGACCCGGCCTTCCGCCGGATGGCAACGCAGAGAATTACCAAGAATTTTTCCGGGGATTCCGGACCAGAAACATATGAATACCTGCTGAGGAAGGATGACGGGACCCCGTTCTGGGGTGAACTGATAGCTAGTCCACTGCTTGATGACGCTGGAAACGTTACCGGCCTGCTCGTACTCATCCGGGATATCACAAAACGGAAGAACTACGAGAAAGCAATAGCCGACAGCGAAAAAAAATACCGTACAATCATCGAGAACATGCAGGATATGTTCTACCGGACAGACCTCGACGGGAACATCCTGATGATAAGCCCGCACGGCGCAAAACTTGCCGGTTATGATTCGCCAGACGAGATGATTGGCCTGAATACAGCCCGGGATATTTATATGGACCCTGATGAAAGAGAACGCTTCGTCGCATTGCTTGAAGAGAAAGGATCCGTAACGAATTATATTACCACTCTTAAAACGAAGAATGGGAGACCTGTTGTAGTCTCGGCAAGCAGCCAGTTTTGCTTTGACGATTCGGGAAAAATCGTGGGTGTGGAGGGAATTCTTCATGACATCACCGACCTCAAGAGAACGGAGGACCGGCTCAGGGAGAGCGAGAGCAGGTTCAGGGCGATCTTTGAATCTGCAGAAGATGCAATTTTCATCAAGGATGCACAGAGCAGGTACACACTCGTCAACCCCACCATGGAGCATCTCTTTTCAAAAACTGCAGACCAGCTGCTGAACATGACAGATACGGATCTCTTCGGTCCCGGTATTGCGCCCGAACTCCGCGTTGAAGACCAGCGCGTCCTGCGGGGCGAGGTCATCCGGCAGGTGAACACCCTCCCAATCAACGGGGAGAAGCGGAAATTCCATATTGTGAAGGTCCCGATACTCGATGATAGTGGCATTATCACCGGTATCTGCGGGATCTCCCGTGAAATCAACGGGACCAGAGTATCCGAGTGAGAAAAACTCCGGAGAATCGTCCCCACAATCCTGCAGCTCTGCATGCAGGAAAACCCGGTTATTTTTTCTGCTGGATCCGGACGAGCGGGGAACACCGACTGAAAAACCCGGCAATAAACGAAGTGAATTCCGGGCTCCAGCAGTTCCTTCCCTCCGATACTTCCCAGTTGTTCTCCAGGGACTGGCGCACGTGGCGCCCGAGGCTCAACTGGAGAAGGGAGGGGGATACGAGCAGGTCCTTGGCTTTCGTGTATTCCCTGGGGATTTCGGTCTCATACCTTCCCTGCACAATATAGGGGCCTGGCAGAGCCGAGGTGATATGCTTTGACCGGAATTTTTCCGCATTGATGCGGTTCCAGACCGGTGGACCGATATGGGCACGGATGAGAGGCAACTGTGAGACCATCAGTTCGAAGAGCAGCATGCACTTCTCCTGCTGCATGGCAAAATGGGCATGGTGCACGCAGAACCCGTTACGTTCGAGATGTTCGTGGATCGTAACCATACTGCGTTTCAGCTGCGGAACAACAACTTCCTCGATGTAGGGTGGTGTTTCAAACGTGATCGCGTAAAGATGCGTCCCACGCTGTTCTAGCAGGGCTTCAAGCTCTCCGGCCGAGATCATCTGTTCATCCGGGATCGTAAAAAACAGGTCGGAGGGGGACTCAAGATACCCCCGGGCGAGCTCCACGAATTCAACCATCCGGTCAAGTGATACGGCAGCTGCCACGTTCCGTCTCGGGTCGACCGGATCAATCACGACAAGAGGTTCGCCAAACTCCTTAGCACCATGCTTTTCGAGATCTATGATCATATGTGGCCGCCATTCCGCGGCAGCTTCGAGGAGTTGCGTGAAGCCGCCGTACTGGAGTACCAGCAGCTCGCAGAGATAGCCGGAGAACCCCTCGGTCATCTGGTCAGAACCGTAGATCCCGCCGGCTTTGGTGAACTGCTTGAGCAGCAGCACGTCATCGATCAGGCCGTTGATCTTCTCAGTGATATACCGGGTATGAAACGGCGTGCGGTCGACAGCACTCTGGATCTTCGTGGCGCTGTCCACAGCGTAACAGGGCACAAGGTCAACATCCTCGTTGTCGATTGAGGCGCTGATGTACGGGTGCTCGGCATACTTCTCATGGAACCGGTCGGTGAAAGAGGCCGCGATGCTCCTCGCGAGGGTGAGACCTTCCGTCTCGAGCTGCTCACGCGAAAGACCTGGGTCAAAGAGCAGGAAGACGTCGAGGTCCCGGTCACCCCGTACCCACGTATCGCGTGCTACCGAACCCACAACCATTCCCTTCGCTTTCCCGCTCCGTTCGATGGCGGCCAGGAGTTGCTGTGCAAGATCGCGCACATGCTCGCGTTCCTTGCAGGTCGGGCGCAGAGATGCCAGGACTGCTTCTTCGTGGGGAAGCCGTTTCACCATATAACCTCCAGCAGGTCTTCGTAGACAGGCCCCCGGGGGGTGAGCGTGCTCTTCTTGAGTTTCATGCCACTGATGGTGCAGCTGCCATAGGTAGTATCGTATATACAACGGATCTCTGATACCAGGGAGGGGTCTGGCGATTTCACCCGCGCCACGGTTGCATGGGGGGTATACCTGCGGGTTTCACGTTCAAAGCCGAACGGGGCGAGGGCGTCCTCGATCTGCCTGAGGAACTCCCCGCCATGTCCGGCATCATCGATAACGCACCAGACCGTCCGGGGCTGCCTTGGGTTGTTCAGTTCCACCCGCCCTGCATTGACCGAGAAAGTATGGAAGTTAATCTTCTTCAGGGCGTCCATGACTGCAGGAAGGATCTTTTCATCGACTTCTCCTAGGAATTTTACCGTGATATGGATGTTCTTCGGCTCTACGAAGGTGAGGCGGGCGGAACACCCGCGGAGCTGCTCCTGTGCACGTTCAAGCCGTTCCCTGATCCCGCCGGAAAGTTCCAGCGCGACAAACACCCTGACCATTATGGTACTATTATTTCATTCCTCTACAAATGGTAATCGCTCCACGGGCAGCCAGCCATGGATGCACAAACCATGATTTTTTTATTCACGTACTTCCAAATGGATAGACAACAGAGTAAAGGGTGTTTTTGTGCCGAAAAATCCGCAACTCATTGTCTATACGCTGGAACATTGTCCGAACTGCGAACTTCTGAAGGGTTTTCTGAAAAAGAGCGGGTGCCCGTTCACGGAGCGCGATCTCTCGACCGCCGAATCACTGACCGAACTCCGGATAAACGGGGTCTTTGTCAACGAGGCCCCTGTACTCCAGAAGAGTTCGGACTTCTACACTTCCGCTGACATTTTTCCAGCGGGCAAGCTGGACGGAGACCATATATCCAGGCTGATATCAGGTGAATAATGGCACGCCGGGAGACCAAGCAGCTGACCTTCGACGGACTTGCCGTCCCGGCCCTCCCGTTCGTCAGGACCACAGACGGACACATTATCGAATGGAACCGCGATCGCATCGTCCGCCAGATCGTTGAAGAGACCAGGCTCGTCGAGACTTTCTACGGCTACGAAGGGGCGACGGAAGAAGTTGCGCAGGAAATTGCGCTCGATGTGGAGACCAGAATAAAGAACATGGGCCTGAAGTCACTTTCCGGCCCGCTTATCCGGGAGATTGTAAACATCACTCTTCTCGAGAAAGGGATGATCCAGTACCGCAACGTCTCGACTCGGGTCGGTACCCCGGTCTATGACGCGCACCAAATCGATGTGGGCAGGGGATTCGAAGCCCACGATAACGCCAACCTGCAGGAGAATGCCGAGACGTCCCACAAGAAAAAGGCGGACAAGATCTCAAAAGAGCAGTACCTTCTCCAGCTCCCTCCGGACCTTGCCGACCACCACCTCTCCGGCGAGATGCACATCCACGACCTGGAATATTTCGGCACCCGCCCGTTCTGCCAGGACTGGGACCTGAGGTATTTCTTCTATTACGGGCTGATGCCGGACGGAAACGGGACCAAGGCATCGGTTGCAGGCCCAGCCAAACGTGCGGAAGTCGCCATCCTCCACGCGGTCAAGGCCCTCGGCTCCGCCCAGACCAATTTTGCCGGCGGACAGGGGTATTACAACTTCCTGACGTTTCTTGCACCTTACGTCGAAGGAATGGCCTACGACGAGATCAAGCAGATGGTGCAGATGTTCGTCTACGAGATGACACAGATGATGGTGGCCCGGGGCGGCCAGCTCGTCTTCTCCTCGATCCAGCTCTCTCCCGGTGTCCCATCGCTCTGGCAGGACAAACCCTGCGTGTACAAGGGAAAGGTCTGGGACGGGAAATCTGCGCCGAAACGGACCTATGGGGAATTCGAGCGGGAGGTGAGACTCCTTTTCAAGGCGATCATGGAAGTGATGCTAGAAGGGGACTACTGGGGCAAGCCGTTCAACTTCCCCAAGCCTGAGATCTCCATCGAGCCGGATTTCATGACAGAACGAGAAGAGTTCAACAGGAATAACCCTGACCTCCCGACCTATCAGGAACTTTACCTGATGACCTTTGAACTTGCGTCCAAGTTTGGCACTCCCTATTATGACAACCAGCTCCCTGCGTACCGGGGGGCGGGTAAAGGCATCTCCTGCTACCAGTGCTGTGCCTACCAGTTTTCGGCCGTGGCAGACGAGGATTCCGATTTCGACAGGAAACTGGTCTTTGAGGACGGGCGGCACTTTTCCATGGGGTCGTGGCAGGTGGTCTCGGTAAACTGCCCGCGGGCAGCGTATAATGCCGATGGCGATGATGCACGTCTCTTTGCCGAACTGAAAAAACTGATGGATGTGGCTGTCGAGATCTTCAAGATCAAGCGCCGCTGGATGGAGCTGATCCGGGCCAACAGCCGGATGCCGTTTGCCATGCAGCGCCCAAAGGACCCGAACACTGCCGAACGCGGGGCGATTGCAGTCGACCTTGAAGGACTAGTCTACACTATCGGTGTCGTCGGTGTTAACGAGATGGTACAGCACCATACCGGCAAACAGCTCCACGAATCCAAAGAGGCGTTCAGACTTGCGATCCGCGCGATGACCGAGATGGAGATCTATGGCCGTGAACTGTCGAGGAAGAACAACATGACCATCGCCCTTGCGCGGACTCCGGCCGAGACTACCGGGCAGCGGTTTGCCGTCGCAGACCTTCTCGACCGCCGCTACCATGAGTTTGCAAAGAAGGTGATCAAAGGTGACCTCCAGGAGGGACTTGAGAGGCTCGGCACGAGCCGTGACCTCCCGATCTATTATACGAACGGTACCCATGTCGCACCCGGTGCGGATGTCCCGCTCACCAAGCGGATGGAGATTGAGCATGTATTCTTCCCAATCGTGGACGGCGGCAATATCTTCCATATCTGGCTCGGCGAGGCCCGTCCCGATCCCCGCGGCCTTATGGACATGGCAATGAAGCTCTGCCGGACTACCCAGATCGGGTACTTTGCCTTCACCCGGGACATCACCATCTCGCTCCGGCAGTTCCACGAGATGAAACCTGGGAAAAAATCCATCAACCAGTGGACCCCGTCGGATCTTCCGGCCAGAGCATAATTTTTCCTGTCCCGGGTCTTCTGCCGGGTCCGGGCATTGATCTCTGTAACCTCTGCCCGGAACCATACATACTTAACCCGGAAAAAGTGGTAGTGAAATGGACCGGGCAGCAGGAGACTCGCGTACCTCCTTGCATGATAGCGGAGGAAGGTTTTGAGGGAACGTTTTTGGATTTTTTGGCGCTGTAGAAATCCTGTTTTCCAATAAATTAACTTATAATTCGGAAAGTGGTGTCCCCCCCCCCAAGAGCGTCTATAACGAATACTGATAATTTCTACAAAACCGATTTTTTACCCGTTTTATAAAAAAAATCAGACCTTTTTCGCTTTTTTTAAGGAAATATCCATTACACCGCGATGAAGACGGTAATAGCTGTGGATCCGGTCAATGGGATGGTCAAGCATTATTGTTGTGGTGCGATCATCGACACAGATACGCACGCAGTTAATATCGATATCGGCAACCGGGATGTTCCGGGGATCCGCAGGCATCGTGGCAGTAATGAAAACCTGATCTTCAGACTCCATCACTTCGTACGGGATTTCCCCGTCATCTTCCGGCGCGCCGGCCCGGTAAATCTCAGGATCTCCTCCGGACGGGTGCCGGGTAATGATTGTGTATCCAACGATACGCGCGTGCTGGCTTTCCGGCATGTTTCTGACAATGTCCTCGACAATTTTTGCAAGGTTGCTGAACACATCATCATAGGGACCGTTCGGGTTATTCTGCATGAACACCTCGGAGTATATATTGTTCCTTCTCCCTTTTCACAATCCCCTGATGCTCGAATCGTTTGAGTATATCCGTAAGGGGGTCACTGGGAATGCCGGTGACATCCTTCAGCTCCGCAAGGGTCAGGGAGTCGTGCGAGAGCGCTATGATTACAGTAATCTCTCGTTCGCTCCTGAATAAATCCTTATGGTTGAGGGCAATGTCACTGATCTTTATCTCGATATCATGGTTGATCTGTTCGAGGTTCGCAAGGATCTTATCGTGTGCCTTGATCATGCGCCCGAGCATGGCGACAGAGTTTTTCAGTCTCTCGTTCTTTTCGTCGTCCTCGCTTGAGACTGCGGAAACGATACGCACTTCTTTGAGGCTGACGTCGATGAGGATGTCATTTGCCAGGTAATAGTATTTCCGGCGGCGTTCATCGATCTGGAAGGAGAGAATGGCTTCACGCTCCATCATCTGGAGATGGTCGATCACCGCTTTTGGCGAGAGCATGAGGGTATCGGATATCTCCGTAACAAAACAGGGCTTCTGCCGAAGCAGTTCAATGATCCGCCTCCGGTTGCGATTCCCAAGAATGTCGAGAAGGCGGGCAACCTCGCCAGTTTCGTTCATCTTTACGTAATGTTAGTATGAAAATATTTAGGGTTTGTTCTCATTGGTTCTGATGCGTTGTCTGGACTTGGAACGATTTTGGATAAGGTGTTGCATGGCGGGACTTTTTAGATAGTTTGTAAATCCGAAAGTAACATGAATAAGGGGCGACATTTCAATTTAATGGATTTAAATTTAATTGAAAACTTTGCTGCGGCGATAGGCACAATAGCTATGGCAATAGGAACGTTGGCACTAGCGTACTTCTCATATAAAAATATAAGACAATCAAATAAACAACTTAAATTTCTAAAAGAAGAGCTCAATCTTTTTCTCTTACAACAACAACCAGACATTCAGATTTCCCAATGTTCATTCGAAGGAAACAAACTAAATTTGCGTTTACATAATTCCGGTAACGGTTGTGCATATGATATTGCTATTTTATCTTCATTCAGCGTAGTAAAACCGTTATATCCTCAAAGATCATTATGGGGGTTGAGAGAACACTTGATCTCTCCTGAAATATCTGAATTAAGAGTACCCCAACTAATAGAAGCGATCAGGAATAGAAGAAATCTGCTTTTCAATATACTATCTAAGCCGAAAGACAAGAATATTCTGAAGGTTGGAGAATTAATCATATTTCTAAGAAATGATGAATTTTCCAATTCTTTACCAGCAGGGTATAGTAGAAATTTCCAATGTGAGCCGATTTTTAATCTAAAAACAAAAAATACACTATGGAACAAGATTTCCCAAGATATGACTTATTTGAGTGAGGGAATTAAATTTAATGACCTTAGAACACTGTTACTAAAGAATAATATAAAAGAGATTTCCGTAATATTTCACTTATTCAGCAAGGATAAACTCCAAAACCCATTATCTCATGGAAGAATATGTGATTTCGTTATTATCCTATTAGACGACGAGAATCTGGAAGTTGCTTATAAAAGAGGCAGACGGGGTCCATACCCAATAGATAGAACCGAGATCAAAACCATACTTAATTGGTTAGATCCCCACGATTATTTATATGGAAAATATATAGGATTTGACGACGTTGAAAAGGAGGATTCTGTTGCGTGGGGAGGACTTATCAGATTGAAATAAAAACTTATTTTTCTGTTGCCGACAGCCCGATCATCGTTTCCCATCGGTTCCCCATCAGATTGATTGGAATATTTGCCATCTCAGCGGGTGTCAATCCACCAATGCCCTGATGAGGTCGGATGTAGTTGTAATACGTCTGCATCCCCGCCGCGAATTCCGTTGCACTGAGGGGATTTGTACCGGGAAAATCATTTAATGAACCGGAACCTTCCCGGAGGAACGAGAATCTCAAACCGTTCACCCTTTCCCGGTTCTCCGGTTTCGGTTATTTTGATACCGGTGAAACTGAGAAGCTCCCGGATCAGGAAGAGGTCATGGGAAATACCCGTAGTATATCCCGGATCGAAAATCTTCTCTTTTTCTTCCGCGGGGGACCCGTTGCTCTCATCCTGATACACCAGGCTGAGGGCATCGTCGTCCATTTCTGCAGAGAGGCGGATCTTTGCATGGCGTGTGCCTCCCCGCTTCAGGGAATGTTCCAGGAGGTTGTAAAAGACACGGGGGAGGAGAGGGTCTGCAAAAATCTCGATATTTTCCATATCTGCAGAGATATCCAGGTTATTTCCAGGAAGCAGTTCTGCCATCTCGTAAAACGTCCGGGAGACTGATTGCCATTTCGGAGAGATGAGGCCGACTTCCTGGAGTGCCCGCATGAACGCGATCTGGTTCCGGATGGTCTCAATCGATCCTATAGTCTTGTCGAAGAGCTGCTGCACCTCATCATGCGTGTTCTTGAGCTGGGCACGCTCCAGCTGGTTCACGATTACAGAAAGGTTCTCCAGGATATCGTGGCGGGTGATGCTGAAGAGAAGGTCCATCTTGAGGTTGATATTCCCCGGGCTGATGTCTTCCGATATCCCCAGTATGTACTGGGGTGCCCCTCCAGAATCAAAGACCGGAACAATGATGGTCCGGATAATCCGCCCGCGCATGTATTTACGGGATACAATCTGTTTCTGTCCATCTTTCCCGCTTACCAAGACCCGTCGGTCTTCATCCTCAATAGCGGAAACAACCTCTGCCGGAAACAGGTCGCGGTCGGTTTTTCCAATTGCCTGCGCTGCTGCAACATGGAACAGCTCCTCACTAGTCTTGTTCCAGTAAATATATCTCCCGGTGTCAGCTCGTTTGATGAAAACCGCAATCGGAAGATTGTCAATCATCTCATTCTGGAACTTCTCGCCGTCCTTGAAGTTCCTGATCGCACCCTTGAGCGAGTCCACCATCATATTGATGCTCTGCTCGAGGACAATGAACTCACGGATCTGCGGGGTCCCGATCCGGTGTTCAAGGTCCCCGCAGGCAATTTTGTTTGCATCCTCGGCAATTCCGGCAATCGGTCGTGTCAGGCGCCGGGACACGAGGAACGCAAGGGCACAACCGAGGGCGATTGCAGCAACCGCAAAAAGAACGTGGAAGACCAAAAGACGGTCAAGGGCGTCCTGTATCAGTCCTGTATCATAGGAGATCTCGACGATCCTGCTTGGATCGGATCCGTACTTCGCGTTCTCAAGGTCGATGAACAAATAGTGGGTTGTCCGTGAATGTTCCGGGTCCGGAACGACCAGGTCCTGGCGGGACTGGATAACCTGCTGGAGGTATCCTTCAACCTGATCATCCGGCAGGCTGTTGTTGTCTACGCTACGCCCCATGGTATTGAAAATCTGGTATTGTTCGGCATAAGGATCTGATAATATGATGCCCGCGATATTATTGTGGTCGTCCAGTTCCGTATTCATCTGGTCGAACGAGGGGCTGGCGAGTCCCAGTTCGAGCACGTAGCGATGGTCCGCTGTCGGCATATAGGCATATTTCCTGAACTGGCCGGACCCGAGGAATTCGTGTACTACGCGGTCCGGAAAGAAACCCTCGGACAACCGGATTGTTGTCAGATATTTATAAAAATACGGGACCTGCCTAAAATCCTGGCCAAGTTCCGGTGCATAGGTCGTCTCGACAATGACCCCGGATTCATTGATTACGTAAATATCGAAACCCTCGCCAAGCTTGGTCTTGATCAAATCGAGGTCCATCCGGGCAGGATTACGGCCGACGCGCTCGTATTCATTATTCACTTCGTTGAGCCCGGCAAGCATCCGGTCATTCATGCTGTTGTCGAGAATATTCGCCGCGGTATCTGTAAGGCGCATCGCCTCTTCGACATTTTTCTCCGTCTGGACCTGCATATACGCGGATTCCTGATCGAACGTGTTTTTCGCATAAAAGTAGTAATTCGCCGTAAGGAGGCCGACAATAAAGACTACCAGAACGACCATGAAGACCAGCAGGTACATTGAGAACGACTGGCCTTTTTTTTCAGGAACTTCCTTCGGGCTCATGATATTCTTCCTGGGAGGTCCGCCCCCCATAGCAGAGCCACTCGTCCACAACCGGCACAGCCATGTCCGGTCCTGGGAAAATACCGAATACGAGTCATGCATTCAGGCCGGCCATGACGGGAAATTACGACGACCATTCAGCTCCTGCATCAGCGAGAAGCTGGAATATGATGTCGTAATTTTCATCCTTCTCGGTCCGGTAGCGGTGGACCGCCCAGACGAGACTTGAATCTCCGGAGGACTTGTACGGGGTGACTTTTTTTGCATGGACATTTGCCCCTTTGCGCAGGAGGAGATCGACCATCTCGACCTGCCCGTTCCATACCGCGGCCATAAGAGGAGTCTCACCGTCGTTGAGTTTCACATCGATATCGGCACCCTGCTCAAGCAGGAACTCGACAATCGTCGTATGGCCATTGATGGCTGCTGCGTACAGCGGGGTTATCCCCCGGGGGGATTTTTCCTGGACACCGGCACCGTGCTCGGCAAGGTTCCTGACAATATTGAGGTTGCCGATCCGTGCCGCGTGGGTGAGGACCGATATCCCTTTGTTGTCCCTGATCCCGAGGTCAGCCCGATTCTCGATCAGGAGATTCACGCACAGCTCTTTCTGGGGTTCGAACTGCGGTTTCAGCCTCGCTATCATAGGAGACGTCATGAAATCGGCCAGGGTCACCGAGGACCCGACGAGCCTCAGGTGGATGAGGCTCTCTATCAGTTCCCCGACAGTAGAGATAACCGCATACATCAGCGCCGTTTTTCCTTCGGTGTCCCGGAGGTCAATCGCAGTATTCTGTTCGAGAAGGATTTGGATGATCTGGTAATTCGCCATGCTCGCGGCAGCCATCAGCGCTGTCGTACCGAACATGTTGAACTCGTTTGGGTTGGCACCGGAAGAGAGGAGCATGTTGATGATCCGGACTGGATTGTAATCCGGGTGGTAGCGGGAATATTTGTACATGATCTCGATGAGCTTTTTGTAGAACTCGTGGTCAAGGTTGTCAAAAAAGATCGACGGGTTGGTGGAAGCCACGAGGAGGGGTGTCCAGCCTTCCTCGGTCTTGTGGGAAACACTTGCCTTATAAGACAGGAGCGCACGGACAGCTTCAAAATTGTTCTGCAGGCAGGCAAAGGTGAGCGGGCTGTACCCGTTCGCAGTAGTGACATTGGCATCAGCCCCTGATTCCAGGAGGACCCGGGCGATCCGGGGATCGTCACACATCATGGATTTGATCAGGGGGGTCTCACCATGGGGTCCGCGGTAATTGAGGTCTGCCCCCTGCGCAACGACGGCCCTCACCGAATTCAGATCGTTCTTTTCCACAGCTTCCATCAGCTGCATGTCCGGTGTGCGGGAAAGCATCGGTCACATCCCCGATATCTCATATTTTTCGAGTACCTTTGATAGAATTTCAGGCATTAAATACTAGATCTTTTGGTCTTTTATAACGTGAAAAATAATTTATATCTGATAAAAAGAGAGAGATATTCCTGATCGTATTATTTCAGTGCTTCGGAAATTACCTCTTTTACCTTTTCGTCCTGTTCAATCTCCATGGCATCACTGAGGGCACCGGTCGCCCGGTCCCCCCCGATTGCATCGAGCGCCCGCACCGCCATTATGCGGACGTACCGGTTTTCATCCTTCAGCAGGATGATCATCGGTTCAATTGCATCGGAATCCCCCAGTTCGCGGAGTCCTTTTGCGGCCATGTACCTGACATGTTCCCGGTTGTCCTTCAGCCCCTGGATCAGCGGCTTGACGGCTTTTTCATCCGCGATCCTTCCCAGCGCTTCCGCAGCCCGGTAGCGTGTCTCCCACCTGGGCTCTTTCATGGCGGCAGCGAGGGGTTCGATCGCTGCCTTCCCGATTGCAGACAGCGCAAGCGTCGCCTGTTCGCGCACGGATTTGTCAAAGTCGGCAAGCGCCTCGATAAGGGGCTGAATGGCCCGCGGGTTGCGCGCCTTCCCCAGAAGGTACGCGGCATACAGTCTTACCTCCGGGTCGGTGTTGTCCCGTAAGGTCCTGACCAGGCCATCGATCCCCATCTTCTCGAGCTCATCCCCGCCTTCCGGTTTTTCAGGTGCATTTTTTTCTGTCATAGTATCTCCATCAAGTATCACCGTTTTCTTATATAAGCGCGATCCAGCGGAAGGGGTGCCCGGATATGAGCGTTTGGGATCAAAAAGGTATTCATGAAAAGCTTCTTCAAACAGGTGGAGTCAGGTAATCCGGTGATCCCTCAGCTACCGGCCTGCAGCCATGCGGATGGAAAACGGGAAATACCCGATTACTTCAAATTTATTCGCAGTCTACGCTTTGTTTTTATATTTCTCCGGCCATGGTCAGTATATGAATTACAAAGTGATCGCATTCCTCATAGTCTGCATCGCGGTGATTGCAGCTGCAGGGTGCCTGGGACTCCCGTCCGGAAATTTTGTCAAGTCGTCCTCTTCACAGGAAGTTGTGACCGTCTCCCCGGATTCTGCCGGGAGTGGTCTTTCAGAAGAGAGGATTGTCTGGTCCGGCAGCACCGGTGCCCCTGCTGTTCCGATGCCTGCATCGGTTCCGACCCCATCCCGGTCCAATACCGGTTCTGGCAGTACTGACACGAAAATTATCAGGACCGCTTACCTGTCAGTCGAAGTGAAGGACGTCCCGGCTGCTGTGGATTCACTCACAGCCATAGCGACAGCCGAGGGCGGCTATCTCTCTTCTTCGAATGTCCAGAAGGATTCCAACAACCGCGTCTCCGGTACCGTTGTTCTCCGTGTTCCTGCGGCAGTATTCGATGCTGCTGTCTCCGGAGTGAAGGCGGTCGGCACCGTCAATTCAATCTCGACTCAGGGAGAGGATGTGACTGAAGAGTATGTCGACCTGCAGGCACAGAAGACATCGTACCAGAACCAGCTCGCCCAGTACAATGAGATCATGAAAAAGAGCGAGAAGGTCGAGGACATTATCAAAGTCCAGGAACAGATCGACCTGGTACAGACCGAACTGGACCGGCTGAACGGGAGGCTGAACTACCTCAACAACCGCATCGACATCTCTACTATCACGGTGAACCTTCAGGAACCCGAGCCAGTTGGCAGCCAGTCGGAACATGATTTTGTCTCCACCATCAATGAAGGGATCTCCGGCTTCCTCGGTATCGTCGACGCGATTATCGTTCTTTTCTTAACGCTGCTCCCACTTATCATTATCGGGGGCATCGGCTACGGCGTCTACCGCTGGTACAAGGGACGACAGGGCAGCGCTCCCATACGACGTGATGATAAAAAGGAATAAAACAGTTTTATTTTTTCTGCTGTTCTTCAAGCAGGACACGGATCTTTTTCAACTCGTTGATGATCAAGAGGTTGGTCGCCGTCGAACCTACCGCTGTCACATCATCCTGCCGGGCTGGAGATTTTTGGCCAGTGCCATCGCCAAGGGCACTGCACTGCCGGACCGCCGTACGGATGAGCTCGCGGAGTTCATCGGCATGCTCTATGGCCTCGATCCTGATCTCGGGCAATCCCTGTCCCGAATACCCGGCGGTCTGGATCGAGATGCTCGAAATCTTCAGCCATCGCATGACCGGCCCCTGCCTGAGATCGATATTTGTGATCCGGTTGTACGGCACAATACCGGTCGTGCGGAACCATACACCCCGTTTCCAGCGCATTTCGTCATCGTGGAGTTCATACCACATGCTGTCATAGTACAGGCGGGTCCAGAAAGCAAAAACAACAGTGATACCGAGAATTCCGGCAAGAACTGCGGCAAGGAGCAGATGATCAGGACCAGTTGCAACCAGGGCCGGGACGATCGCAACAGCGAGAATAAAGACCATAAAGAGGACAAAGTCGAGGATAAACCAGGATACAAGGGCCGGGGACGGCCTGAACGGTACATTGCGAGGGAACGGGTCGGATAGGGACATAGTAGATCAGATCTATATCAGAACAGGTTCAAAAAAGAGTATCGGGTAACCGGTCAGGATGTTTTCGTAATCGTTTGTGCCGCTGCAACCGTGGTCATGGCAGCAGTGATGCCGGCAGTTCCATTACCACTCTGGACCGCTCCCGTTATGGCGTCCGCTGAAAGGGTCACCGTACCATACCTTTTGCTGACGCTTCCCTGCATAAGCAGCTTGCCGTCCTTGTAGATCTCGACGGTAAAGACATGCGTTGTTGAACTGTCCAGCATCTGGAAACTGTCCCGGATACATCCGGTTGCATTCACTATCTCAAAGTACCTGTCGCCGGAGCTCTGCACGGTCCGCAGATCCGCCAGCATGCCGTAGGTCCCTTTGTACCCGCCAATATAGGTGACATGCACCTGAACTCCGGTCGGGGGGACGGGCTGCGTGGTGTCTCGGCAATAATAAGAATCGGGGCGCCCTCAACAGGGCTTGTTGTGGCGACAGCAGTAACCGTGGCGCTGGAAGATCATTCCGCCGCTCCCGGTCCTCCGGATGTCAGCATCGGGAGGAAGAATATGGCGTTCCCTGACCCGGTTCCCTCCTGCCTGGCGGGAGAAGGTCAGAATCATCTGCCGGGTCTCTCCGGGATTTGCCTCGATGGAGAGCGTGAGGGTCTGATCCCGGATTGCGTTCTCGCCGCTTTCAACCTTCCCTCAAACGGAATAGACTTGACAAAGATCCCCTGCGTCCTCATGAGGATTTTTCGCCACTGCGGAATTCTGGGTCGCCCATGATACCACGTTCTTCCTTCCATCGCTAGAGGGTGTATCCGTGCCTTGAAAAAGATATTTATCGAAAGAGAAGGGGATGCCCCTCTCGATCACCCGATTCTTTTGGTTATTCACCAAAAAGAGAGAATTCGTGACCTTTCATTTTGGGAATTCTATAGAGTCCGGCAGTGCGCCGTTTTGGGCAAGCACTTCCCTGAGCTGGACTGAAGCCTGCATCTGCGACTTGATCTCTGACGAGATGGTGATCCCGCATTCCTTTGAAGCGGGGTCATCGGGAATGCAATTGCAGAGGTCACCGGCAAGGCCCAGGTCGAACACGTACTTGATGATGTGGTTCTGGACAAACGTAAGTTCCGCCATCATCTTCAGGTTAGGGGTCCTTGTCCCGGCAAAGGTAAACCGGATCACATCTTCGAGAGGATGGGGGAACCCTTCCACCGACAATTTGATGAAGCATTCCACTTCAAAACGCTCGTTCTCGGTCCTTTTTACCGCAGAGTGCTCGATACTCATCATGAGGACACGGTCGGCAGGGATCAGGTGTATGTGATGATCCTTGTCGAGCATCGCTATACTGGTTACTGGCAAAATCTTTCACCCCTGCTTGATCTTCTGCTGCAGGGAATAAAGCGCTTGTGCTTGGATTTTTGGGAACGGTGCTCAGCCACCAACAATTTAAATTTCCCGTGCCCCGGTATACACTATGAGGCAAAGATTCCTCCTGTGTGCTGCGCTGATGATGCTGGTCCTCTTTTCTGTCGTTTCAACGGGGTGCACAACCACCCTGTTTGGGCCGGCGCCGCAGTATCACCAGCAGCCGGCAGCGACACCAGCGTTCGCGGTCCAGACTACTTCACCTGCCATCTCAGACCTTGCACTCACTCTCTCCGACTTTCCCGGGGATTATCTTCTCAGGGACCGTTCCGTTGTTGCGTATGAGCAGGTAGGACCAGTCTTCCGCGAACTTTCCTGGCAGCAGGGGTACGAAGTATCGTTCTACCGCATGAACCGGGCAAAAGGTGACAATACCCTCGTCCGCCAGTTGATCAGCATCTTTCCCGCGGATCGGGTCGATACAGTATACGAAGTAGAGAAGGAATCCATGCTTGCACAGCCGGATGGGACCATGCGCTATGAGGTGCCGTTTCCGACCACCGGTGACGAAAGTATCGCTTTCCGGGAGAACGACCTAAATGCGCCTGAAAGAAATGTCACGTATTCGCTCCTGTTTGCCAAAAATAACGTGTACGAAACGATCACCATGGGCGGGACTACAACCGACTATGAAACCCTCAAGGATCTCGCACTGAAAGCGGCCGGCAGGATACCGTGATGCCGGCCTACCGGAACGACGTTTTTAGTATTTGGGAAGGGATAGTAACTGAGAGGAACCATTCCGATGGTCTTCACCTGCCGGCAGTGCGGTTCGTGCTGCATGTACCTTGGCGATTATATCGTGATCGAGCGCCAGACCGGCCCCTTCACGTTCGAGTGCTGCTCGGTCTCGACAGATACCACGTTTACGGCAGAGGTCGACCCGGACAAGCGCCACCTCTTCCCGGATACGACGTTCCCGGAACGCCACCCGTCCGCCTGCCGGTTCCTCCGCCCGGACGGGGACCTGGTCCGCTGCACGATCCACCGGGACAGCCCGGCGCAGTGCAAATTCTACCGGTGTACGGTCATGCGGGTGACCGACCCCTCGGGCAAACCTGTCGGTACCGTGACCGGGACCCTCGCCCTTCATTCCGATAACCCGGCACTCAGGAAGGTATGGGAGGTGGTGGAACGGCTCCGTCCCGGCCCGGATGCTGATGCCGAGCGCTGGATCGCAGTGTTCCTGCAGGAGAGAGGCTACCGGGTGGACTGACCGGCGGGATTTTGAAAAATGGGCCTTGGAAAGGCGGGTCCTGTTCCCGCACTATATCCCAAGGTAGGCCTTCTGGATATGGTTCTCGTGTAAGAGTTCCTTTGCCCCGCCGGAGAGGACAATCCTCCCGTTCTCGAGAACATATCCCCGCTGGCACATGTCCAACGCGTTTCGCACGTTCTGCTCGAGAAGAAGGATGGTCATCCCTTCCCGCCCGAGCTGCTCCAGCGCCCTGAAGACCTGCCCGGTGATGAGCGGCGAGAGGCCGGTGGAGGGTTCGTCAAGGATCAGCAGCCGGGGCCCGGACATGAGTGCACGGCCGATGACCAGCATCTGCTGCTCTCCCCCGCTCAGGGTACCGGCCTTCTGCCGTTCCCGCTCCCTGAGGATGGGAAAGAGCCCGTATACCTTGCGCAGGAAAAGCTCTCTCCCGCTTTTTCCTGAAGCACCGAGGAGAAGGTTCTCGAGAACGGGCATTTTCGCGAAGATCTCCCGCTTCTCAGGTACGAGCGCTATTCCCTTATGAAAGATCTCGTATGGCGGAAGCCCGAGGATCTCTTCACCGAGAAACCGGACCGAGCCCGAGGCATTCCGGTTCAGCCCGGCAATTGTCTCCACGGTCGTTGTCTTGCCGGCACCGTTCGGGCCGATGAGCGTCACCATCTCCTTTTCTCCAACACGAAAGTCCATGTCCCAGACTACATGGAGGTTGCCATGAAAGACGTTGAGGCCCGATATTTCCAGCAACGCCACATCACCTCTCAGAAGATTTCCATATCGCCGAGGTAAGTATCAATGACCTGCCGGTTGTTCACCACTTCATAGGGTTTACCCTCGGCAATCTTCTCCCCGTGATCCAGCACGACAATCCGGTCGGATACCCCCATGATGACGCTCATGATGTGCTCTATGATCATGACGGAAGTCCCCTGGTCACGGATCTTTTTTATCAGGGCCACCGCTTCGCTGCTCTCCCGGGGGTTCAGCCCCGTGATGAGCTCATCCAGGAGGAGGAGGCGGGGTTTTGAGGCAAGCGCCCGGGCAAGCTGCACCCGTTTGAGTTCGATGACGTTCAGGTTCCGGTTTAGCGTATCAAATTTCTCCTCCGGCAGGCCCACGTACCCGAGAATCTTGGCCGCCTCGCCCGCTGCCTCTTTCATTCCCGGCGGATGGCTGTTGCCAAAGAGTACCCCGATCATGACGCACTCCCGGGCCGAGAGGTTCGGAAAAGATTCCGCGATCTGGAATGTCTTTGCGATTCCTTTCCTGCAGATCCGGTCTGCTTTGAGGCCGGTGATATCCTCGCTGCAGAATGTCACCCTGCCCGAGGTTGGCGGGGTGATACCGGAGATGATATTCAGGAGTGTCGTCTTACCGGCACCATTGGGGCCGACCAGCCCGACGATCTCGCCCTCCCCGACAGTCAGTTCCACACCGCTGACGGCGCAGAGCCCGCCTATCTGTTTTGTCACTCCCGTCAGGTTGAGCGTAGTACCACCCTGTGCTGATTATCGACATGCATTAGGTTGCCGGACATGATATTAATAGATGCAGGATTTACCCACGGGAGGTTCAGCCCCGTTCGGGGAGACGCCGGGAACGGGAGGCGCAGGATACAGATTCCGGATCAGGTAAAAAAGGCAATGATTATATTATTTGACCCCGGACGTTCACTTGCCGTGCTATGGCATAGCAGGGGAATATCCGTGAACCAGCACATGAAATATACAGTTCTTTTCATCGCATTCGTCGTGTTTGGTGCCCTCATTGCAGGCTGCACCCAGCAGGCTGCGCCACAGGCGCAGTCCCAGCAGAACGCGGTCAAAGTCGGAGTCATCGCGTCACTGACCGGCCCGGCCAGCAACGTGGGGACGAGTATGTGGCAGTCCGCGCAGGTCGCAGCTGCCGAGATCAACGCAAACGGCGGTATCAATATCAAGGGAACCAAAGTCCCGATCCAACTGGTAGTCGGCGACGACGAGTCAACCCAGCAGGGCGGCCAGACGGCAGCAAACCAGCTGATCACCGGTGATAAGGTTGACATCCTCGTCGGAGGGTACTCGAGCGCGGTCACCTCGTCGTACGAGCAGACCGTTGCCGAGTACAAGATCCCGTATATCGTGACCGGTGCTTCGAGCCCGATCATCACCCACCGGACCGACATCGACACCAGCTACATCTTCCACCACTGTCCCACCACCGACACCTACGGGCAGTACACTACGACGTTTATCGACCAGGTGGTCCGGCCAGCCGTCAACCAGAAGCTGAATGCCCCGGCCACGCGCCCGTTCCGCCTCGCTCTGATCTACCAGGATACCGCATTCGGCAAGGGTGTTCAGACAGCGGTGAACGCAACGATCACCAAGAACAAGTTGAACATCCTGCTCGTCTCCCAGCAGAGCTTCAAGATGGGAGAGAGCGACTTCCGGACGCCCCTGACCGCGATCAAGGCGGCAAATCCCGATGCAGTGTACATCGCTGCATTCCCGAACGAGGGCGCCCCGCTCATTACGCAGGCGCGGAGGGATATCGGGCTGAACACGATATTCCTGAATGTAGAGAACAATGACAATGCCCAGTTCTACAAGGACCTTGGCCAGTACGGCGAAGGGTCCATCATCGAGAGCCGTTTCTCACCCTACACCGCACCGGCCGGTGCGGTCGCCGATGCCCAGAACACCTTCAAGAACAGCTATACTGCGAAGTTCGGAACGTCCCCGGATATGATGGGCGCATCCACGTATGAGGGAGTTTACATAGCATCGAAGGCGATCGAGAACGCGGGCACGACCGACAAGGCCACCGTAAGGCAGGCCCTTGTCAACCTGAACATGCCCCAGATCATCGAGGCCATGAAAGACGGGAAGATCTCATTCTCGAGCGACTTCCGCGAGTCGCAGTTCGACCTGTGGATGGAGCAGTTGGCCTTCAATTCCACGATCGGCGAGTGCAGGCCGAACATCGTCTGGCCTGACAACCTGAAAGTGACAGGATTTACGCTCCCTGCCTGGTATTCCCCCGGCAGCGCGTAATCCATACCACACCTCTTTTTATTGCTGACTGACGGATTAGTGATCGGTATGGTTGACCTCGGGATTCTGCTCCAGATCCTATTCTGGGGGATATATGCAGGGTGCATCTACATCCTGCTCGCGACGGGACTGAACCTGATCTTCGGTGTCATGAAGATCGTCAATTTCGCGCACGGAGAGTTCCTCATGATCGGCGCATATATCACGGCAACCATCTTTTTCGCGACCGGGTTCAATCCCTACGCCATCATCGTCCTGTCCATGATTGCGCTCATGGCCATTGGTGCACTCGTGGAGCGGCTCTGCTTCCGTCCAATCCTTGGCACGAGCAAGCTCAACGAGATCTTCCTCTCCATCGGCCTGATCTACATCTTCCAGAACAGTGCCGCCATGATCTGGGGCGACCAGTGGCAGAGTATCCGGAGTCCGTACCAGGGGATAACTGTCCCGGTGGGGTCGCTCAACGTCCCCGTCGACTACCTCATCATCATGACGGTTACTGCCGTGATCCTCTGCCTGCTGTACCTGTTTTTAAGAAAGACGGAGACCGGCCGCCAGATGCGGGCCACCAGCCAGAACCGAAAAGGGGCGATGCTGGTCGGGATCAATGTCGAGCGGATGGACATCCTGAGCTTTTCCATCGGTTGCGCCCTTGCCGCAGCGGCAGGAACGCTCTGGGTGGTGAGCGGTCAGGTCTTTAACCCGTACATGGGCTCCATTCCCGCGGTCAAGGCGTTTGCCATCATCATCCTTGGCGGCCTGGGGAGCATCCCCGGCGCAATTGTTGGTGGCCTGCTCTATGGCATTGCAGAGAATGGCGCCGCGTATTTCCTTGGAGGGGTATGGAAGGATGCGATCTCCTTTATCATCCTGATTATCGTGCTGATCGTGAAACCGACAGGGCTTTTCGGAGAGTCCGGGGAATGACGGGATGAAAATCAGCTGTGATTGCCTGGCCCGTTACACCCCCCTTGTCATTATCGCGATAGCGGCAGCCGTTCCTTTCCTGTCCGGTGACCTCTACCTCCTCAACATCCTCACCCTCATGCTCATCTTCATCATCTTCTCCTCCGCATGGAACCTCCTTGCCTACTCCGGGCAGGGCTCGCTTGGTCATGCAGCGTTCTTCGGGATCGGGGCGTATGCCTCGACCCTGATTGCCATAAAAAGCGGCATCCCGCCGGTCATCTCGATCTTTTTTGGCGCGGCCGTAGCCGCATTCATCGGGGTCCTTATCGGGCTCACCTGTTTCCGGCTGAGGGAATGGTTCCTTGCCATGGTCACCTTCGGCTTTGCCATCATCGTCCAGACGATCACGGTCAGCCTCCTCGCCCCGATCAGCGGCGGCTGGGACGGGATGGCCTCCCCGCGGCTGGTGAGCCCCGCGATACCGGGATACCAGGTGATCGAATATTACGCTATCCTCCTCATCACGATCGGCAGTATCCTTGCTATCCATCTCATCCTGCGGTCCCGGATCGGCCTCGCCTTCTCCGCCATCCGGGAGAACGAGACCGAGGCACGGGCGGCAGGAGTAGACCCAGTACGGGTCCGGCTCCTTGCCTTTGCCATCAGCGCCTATATCGCAGGTGTCGCCGGGGCACTCGAGATCCACTCCATCGGGTACATCACTCCGGAGATATTCGGGGTCGACATCTCGTTCTGGCCGGTCACCTACGTGATCTTCGGCGGCCTCGGGACGCTTGCCGGGCCCGTGATCGGTACCTTGGTCCTCATGGCAACGTGGGAAGGGCTCAAGCTTGGCGGGTTCACCTTCGGGCGCTACATCATCGTCGGCGTCCTGCTGATCCTCGTGATCATCTTCCTGCCACGGGGGCTGGTCTCCCTCCCGGGGGAGCTCCGGCGACACTGGTCAGTCTGGAAGGAAAAACGGGGCGCTTTGCAGGAAGCAGAAAAAACGGACTGACCAGTTCACTCCGGTGGAAAAGGGAAGGCGAAGGACAGTAGGTTCTCCCGGCCTGATCCGGACCACCTTTTATCACCTCCCGCCCCCATCTCTCCGGTGAAGTGAGACTTATGAGCGGAAGCGTTGTCTTTTCAACCGTGACGATCAGCAAACCCGGGGACGTGAACGTCGTCCTCGGCCAGTCACATTTCATCAAGACGGTCGAGGACATCTACGAAGTGGTAGCTGGATCGGTCCCGGGGGCAAAGTTTGGCCTTGCCTTCTGCGAGTCCTCGGGCGACTGCCTGATCCGGATCGAGGGCAATGACGAGGAACTCAAAGACCTGGCCCGGGACAACGCCCGGGCGATCGGTGCAGGGCACTCGTTCATCCTCTTCCTGAAGGACTGCTATCCTATCAATGTCCTGAATGCGATCAAGAATATCCAGGAGGTCTGTACCATCTACTGTGCGACTGCAAATCCTGCCGAAGTCGTAATCGCCGAGTCTGCACATGGGAGGGGCATAATGGGCGTCATCGACGGGGAGAAGCCGAAAGGCGTCGAGGGGCCGGATGGGATCGCGTGGCGCACGGACCTCCTCCGTAAGTTCGGGTACAAACGGGGATAGGTCCGGGACAGGGCCCGGCCTTACCTCCCTAGTACCCGAGAGATTCCCTGATGAGGACGACGGTCACCCGTCCGGGCACCTTCTCTTGGGCAAGTATGACGCATTTCCCGATCATGCTCGGAGTACCGTAGGCATGGAGGGCCCGGCGGTTCTCGAGAGGATAGACATATTCCCTGACCCTTCGTATGGCATCGTCAACGGTCGGGACGATCTTGTTGATCCCGGATACGATGATGACGTGCCCGGCGGCAAACGGCCATGCCCCGACCCGGCTCCCGCTCGCGTCGCAGCCGAAGATCTCGCCGTTCTCCGTGATCGCGCTGGCACTCGATACAAAGTAGTCAGCAGTAACGGATTTCCTCCGGAGCTCCGCCCGTTTCGCATCATCATTTTCCGCAGTGATAACCGTATGCAGGTCTTTCCAGCCGCACTTTTTTCCCGCGATCAGGTCCTCAAACCCGATCTCGATGAGCGTGGTCGATGACCCGGTCATCACTTCAGCTCCCCGTGGGATCATCGTCTGCAATTCGGCCAGCGCCCGGTCACCGTCTTCCACCGGGGTCACGGTGAACCCGTGTCCCTGCAGGGCCTTGATCGCCCGCCCTACAGCGTCAGGCAACGGGATCCGGTTCCACTTTCCGGGGTCAACGCCGGCTTCCGGTATGAGGTTCTCAGCGCTGAATTGTGTTATCCTGCCCATATATCTCGCCGGTTGCCGGGTAGCACACGCAATCATATAAACCTGCGCCAACCGGCAGGTTCCTTTGGAAAACGAGGGGACAGCGGCCGGACATCGTGCAGCACCGGGGTCCCCTGAAATTCGCTTACTGCCCTGCCGTTTCCAGCCGGTAGGTCCCTCTGGGCACAACCAACTCAAACCGGGCCCCTTTGCCCGGCTCACCGCTCTCCCGGATGGTTATGCCGGTGATACTGAGGATCTCCCGGACAAGGTAGAGGCCAAGACCGGTATGTTTCCCTACGCCCCGCTCGAACAGGTGCTTTTTTATCTCAGGCGGGATCCCGGTGCCGTTGTCCTCAACCACGATGATCAATCCCTCGTCGGTTTCCTGGTATGAGATACGGATCGTGGCCAGCCCTTCCTGACCGTGCTTGACTGCGTTGTCGATCAGGTTGTAAAAGACCTTCTCAAGGAGGGGATCGGCATACACCTCAAGGCCTTCGCAGTCCACCTGGACCTTCACATTCCGGAGCGAGAGCGCCCCAGAGGCCATTCTGATGCTTGCGGCCACGTCCTGCCAGGCCGGCGCGTTGAGCCCCATGTTCTGGTAATCCCTCGTGAACGCGATCTGGTTCCTGATAGTCCTGGCCGCTTTCAGTTCTTTCTGCACGAACTCGGCGAGCCGCGCCTTATCGTCGATAAAGCTCCCCGACAATTCAAGGAAACCGATGAGCACGGTGAGCTGGTTGAGAATATCGTGGCGGGTGATGCTGTACAAAAGGTTGAGTTTCCGGTTGGCCTGTGACAAGGCCTCCTCAGCCCGCTTCCGCTCGGTGACATCTGACAGGAAGACGAGGACTGCCGGCCGGCCTTCCCAGGTTATCAGGCTGACATTGATCTCCATCCAGCGGACTGCCCCGTTCTTGGCAAGTATCCGGAAGATGTAGTTGTGTTCCAGCTTCTCTCCGGCAAGACGCCTGCGGTGCTGGTCCTGGAGCGTTGCACGGTCATCCGGATGGATGAACTCCAGGAAGGGTTTCGCGGCAAGTTCTTCCGGAGTATACTGGCTGATCTCTTCGGCATTCCCGTTTGTGAAACATATCCTCTCGTCCTGAATGACGAAGATGGCCTCTTTCGCGTGGTCAACCAGCGTCCGGTACCGCTCTTCGCTCTCCTCCGCTTTCCGCTGGCTGTCAACAAGGGCATCGTTATTGGCACGGAGCTCTTCCTCGAGGGTAGTCAGGTGCTCGTTCGCCGCGTTGAGCTCCTCGTTCTTCCGGACGAGGTCCAGTTCTGCCTTCTTCCGCCGGGTGATCTCATCGCAGACGACAAGGATACTGGTCTTCCCGTCCGGGCCGTTCATCGCCCGGACGTATTCTTCCACCCAGATGACGCTCCCGTCCTTTTTGACCTTCCGGAACTGCCAGTTGAAGATCTGACCGGTCGACTGCAGGCATTTTTTCAGCTGCTCAGCTACGGCTGGACGATCTTCCGGGTAAAAGATATTGAGGACCGGCATGCCTTTCAGTTCCTCAACCGTATAGCCCAGCTGGCCTGCACCGAACCCGTTGACCGAGATCACGGTTCCCTCCGAATCCAGCGTGAAGAACATGGCAGGGGTGTCACGGTACAGGGTCCGGTACCGCTCTTCGCTCTCCCGCAAAGCCCCCTCGTCCTGCATGCGCCCGGTGATATCCCGCAGGGAAAGGAGCATGGCACTTGCGCCTTTGTAGGTAAGTTTTTTGCCAATGCACTCGATCCACCGCTCGTTCTTGTTCGTGGTGATGATGCGGTAGTTCACGAGATAACTGTCAGTCCCTGCAGCAACCTGCATGAAATCGCGGATGGCGTTCAGCCGCATTTCCGGGGCGACGAAATCAAGGACGTTGATCCTCGCGGCAGGATCAAAGCCGCCGGGTAACTCGATGATCTCGAGGGCCCTCCGGTTCGTAAATAGGAGCATCCCCAGGAAATCGACGATGATGATCCCCTCGCTGGATTGTTCCACCATGGCGCGGAACGTCTCCTCACTCTCCCGCAGAGCCTGCTCTTTCGAACTGAGTTCGTCATAGTTCTGCCGGAGTTCTTCCTCGCTAGCTGTGAGCTCTTCGTATGCGGCATGGAGGTCCTCGCTCCGCCGGACCAGCGCCTCTTCGGTCTCCTTGAGATCGGTAATATCCCGCCCTACCGACTGGTACTCGGTGACCTGGCCGTCTTCCCCGAACAGTGCCCGGTTGGACCACTGCTGCCAGCGGATCTGCCCGTCGGGCATGGCGATACGGTACGTCAACGTGGCCACCGGGTGTTCCCGGGTCAGCGATGCAAGATGGTTCCTGACAAGCGTCCTGTCGTCGTCATGAATTTCCAAGGCAAATTTCCTGCCTACGATCTCCTCGCGCTGCCTGCCGAAATACCGGCAGTAGGCGTCGTTGACGAAGACATGCGTGCCGTCCGGGAGGATCCGCGAGATGAACTCGGTCTGGTCCTCGACAACGCTCCGGTACCGGGCTTCACTCTCTTTTAAGGCCGCTTCTGCCCGTTTGCGGTCGGTGATGTCCTTGAAGATTCCACGGGTATACTGGGGCTTCCCGTCTGTCATCTTGCAGTTCGCAATCCCTTCGACATAGACTTTTCTCCCGTCGCGGGCCTGGAATACTGCGTCCACAATCCCGACATTCTCTCCGGAGATCACCCGGGTGAACATCTCCCGGCAGTGATCCAAGCTGTCCTTGTGGATGATATCAAAGATCTGGAGCCCGGGGAGGTCCTGTACCGTGTACCCGAGGATGTCCAGCCATTTTTTATTCACATAGAGGAAGCGCCCGTCCGGCGCAACGCTCTGGATCAGGTCATTGGCATTCTGGAGATCATGGAACCGCTGCTCCTGCTCGGCTAGGGCAGTCTGTGCCTCCCGCATCAGGACAGACTTCCGGATCACGTGCATGAGTTCGGCGAACATGACTTTC
This sequence comes from Methanoregula sp., assembly GCF_050010295.1. GTDB lineage: Archaea > Halobacteriota > Methanomicrobia > Methanomicrobiales > Methanospirillaceae > Methanoregula. The sequence continues at coordinate 18,907 of NZ_JBEKLH010000012.1, read as the reverse complement.
GTGTCGCCGCCCTTCTGGAGGTAAAAGTCTGCCCCGCAATTCAGGGCCTCGATCACGACCTCCTCGCGGCTCCGCCCGGTCAGCATGATGAACGGGATGAGACTTCCTCCGGTCCTGACGATTTTTAAGAATTCGGTGCCGTTCATCTCTGGCATCTGGTAATCGGAGATGACGGCATCGTAGGTTTTCCTGCCCAGGGAGACGAGCGCCTCGCGGGCTGAGGTGACCGTGTCGACGCTGAACTCGCCACCCTGCTCAAGGAAGATCTTGCCGATCTCGAGAAGGTCGGGTTCATCGTCTACATACAGGACCAGCATTGGATATACCACGTACCAACAACTTTCAACCCGTCCTTTAAATAATTATATATTTGATATACTCACGCCCATGGAGACCCTGGGAGATATCCCCGGTTTTTGGGAACGCAAGGGGGCTCTTTAATCCATGGTTACTTCATCTCATACAACAAATAATATTCCGGTGATTTGTTCTCAACCCTCAGAGACACTTCGTATTTTCACTATCACCAGGACACCGTATGAAAGAAGTCACTATGAAAGCAATTTCCTTTGAAACTCCTGAAGTTTTTGTGCCAACTCCCACACATCTTGACATCCTCCGGGCCGTCGCAGACAAACAGAGCTGCCACATCAACCAGGTTGTCCAGAAGCTGTATCCCGGCCACAGCGAGAGCAGTGTCCGGTCCGGCGTCAGGGTCCTCCTCTCCAAGCGATATCTTGACGGGGGAAAGTCCAGCAGCGAGATCGTGCTCAGGCTCACGTCCCGGGGGCGCCTCCTGATCCTGCCGTCACCAGCCGGCTGATATCTTTTTTCATGCGTTCCGGGTCTTTGAGCTCCGGCGATTTCCCGGAAGGCCGGTAACGGTCCGAACAGGAGTGCCATGTTCTCACGGTTGTGTTGGCATGGCTCGTGGCATCTTTTCAGTTATCCCGACTCACGGATCCAGACAGGAAATTTCGCGGCAGCCGCCAAAATTTATCGAACCGATACACACATCGGTAATTAAAACCCCCTATCTGACGTATTTTGCAATATAACGAAATCATTTTACACGCAGAAAATGATCGTCTCACCATGAAACCTGTCCTCGTACTCGGAATCCTCTGTATCACCATTGCCCTGATCTTCTGCTCCGGATGTACCAGCTCATCACCTGCGCCTGCGGCGCCTGCGACGCCTGTCCCGACATCTCTGCCGCTGACCTCAACTGTCGCAACGCCAGTACCCACGGCCACACCTTATCCCGGCGCCCTGGCCCTGAACCAGCCGGCAACGTTCGGGATGGGACCCCGGACCGGCATGGCAACCGTTTACAAGGTAGAAGTCCGGTCGAATTACAACTATACGACCTCCTCCTGGGGCAGTGCTCACGAACAGTCGCAGGCCGGCGCACCATTTGGCATCCAGAACGGGTACAGCACCCAGGAGCCTGCTGCAGGCAACACTTTCCTTTTCGTCTACGTCCGGCTCACCGATACCGGGACAATGGATCTTACTGCCCCGTCCCCCAAGCAGTTCATCGTGAACTATGACGGGAAGGATTATCCCTACAGTCCCGTCGCCGGCTCTGATGTCACGGTCAATAGTATCTACGTCCCCCAGTATGATTACGCGATCGGGACTGGCGGCGTGGCCGGGTCTCTCCTGCCGGGCGACAGTAACGCAGTGGCCGGATACCTCATCTACGAAGTGCCGGCAACCATCGATCTCACAAAGGCGGTGCTCGTGATCGCGCTCGACCAGGACAACCAGGCTGCGTGGGCCCTGGCGTGAGTGGCAGGCTATAATCCCCATACTCTGTTTCTTTTTTCGCACGTGGTAGAGTGTTCCCGCTTTCGGGCGAGGAAAAACTGGTGGGAGGAACCAGTCAACACCCATACCCGATTGGGGGAAGATCTGCGGGTGGACCACCTCCCATTGGTCTTCTAACGCGATCCGACCACCCTTGTTCACCATTTGATAACAAAAGGGGGGTAGGTATCCCTCTTGTGCATGGAGAAGGGAGGGGGGGCCCATCCTCGAAAAAAAGGAAGGGGGGGTACCCCCTTGTCTGGCACTGACCGTAAAAACAGGCCTTCCGACGGAATTTCCAAACGAACAGAAGGTCATGTGGATGCGGACGAAAGGGGGTGGATACCCCTCTTGTGCCATGAGGGGCAGGGGAGGGGGTACCCCTCCGGGCATGGAATGGGTGGGTACCCCCCCTGCCCGATCATTTCCGTTCTGTGGGTCACCGTCGGACACCCAAAGGAAACGGTGGCTGGATGGATGGAACTGATGGGGGGTGGGTACCCCTTGGGCTGCGGGAGGGGTAGCTACCCATCTTAAGGCTGATGTGGGGGGACCCCCCCATCCCCTCATGCCCGGGAACCCCTATTGAAAGCGAAATAAATTGTCATCAGGGTGAATTAAAACCGGACTGAATTTACTATGTGTCACTGGAGACTCGTCAGTCGACCTTGAGGCGGACAATTGAGAGAATAGAGAAATGATTATTGAAATCACATCAGATCACTGAAAAATCTCTACAAGAATTACGCCCAGGTCGGAATTCGAATCCGAGTCGATTGCGTGACAGGCAATCATGATAGGCCGCTACACTACCTGGGCATTTGTACAGTAATCCCGCCTCCCAGATTCGAACCGGGGACATCGCGGTAGCCGCGCAGTTGCCTGAATCGGCAAACCATACTACAGCCGCGCACTCTACCAGGCTGAGTTAAGGCGGGGCACTGCGCTACTAATGTTAGGCAAGTTTGCTATTAAACGTATCGTAATGCCCGTGGATTCCATACCGTAAAAACCGCCGATCTGTGAGTGGTGCAGGATTCAGCATGAAGATGCGCAAAGCATCTTCAGCAATCGGGCAGAACGCGTTTCTACGCGTTCAACCCGCTTATTTATATAATCCGCACGCTTATGTTGTTTGTATGACTGCTCGCAAGGATGTTGCGGGGGATCGTCTTCTTCACCGATAGCTCGGCGCATGAAGATGTGACTGTTTTTGATACTACGCTCCGGGACGGAGAACAGACCCCGGGGATTGCATTCACCTTTGAACAGAAACTTGAGATCGCACGCCAGCTCTCCGATATCGGCGTCCATGCAATCGAGGCAGGGTTCCCTGCGTCCTCGAAGGCCGAGAAAGAGACGGTGACCGCCATCAAGAAGCTAGGTCTTGAGTCAGTGATCTGCGGGCTTGCCCGCTCCACGAAAGCCGACGTGGACGCCTGTCTCGACTGCGATGTCGACCTGGTGCACGTCTTCATCCCGACCTCGGATATCCAGCGGGAGAACACGATCAACAAGAGCCGGAAGGAAGTGCTCGGGATCACGGCCGAGATCATCGGCTATGTCCGGAAGCACTCCGATCTCTGCATGTTCTCCGCCATGGACGCGACGCGGACGGACTGGGACTACCTGATCGAGGTCTTCCAGACCGCTGCCGATGCCGGGGCCACGATCATCAACGTGCCGGACACGGTAGGGGTCATCTCCCCTTCCGCGATGAAGACACTCATCACCCGGATCAACAGGGAGGTCAGGTGCCCTATCGATGTCCACTGCCACAACGACTTCGGCCTCGCGGTCGCCAACACGATCGCGGCCGTCGAAGCCGGCGCCTCGCAGGTGCAGGTGACCGTGAACGGGCTCGGGGAGCGGGCCGGCAACGCAGACCTCGCCCAGACCGTGATGATCATGGAGTCGATGTACCGGATCAGGACCGGGATCAGGAAGGAACGCCTCGTCGAGACCTCGCGGCTCGTCTCCCGCTTCTCCGGCATCGGCATCCCGCCGATCCAGCCGGTTGTCGGCGAGAATGTCTTCTCCCACGAGAGCGGCATCCACTCGCACGGGGTCATCAAGAATTCGGCCACGTTCGAGCCGGGCATTATGACCCCGGAGATGGTGGGCCACCGCCGCAGGCTCACGCTCGGCAAGCACGTAGGGCGGCATGCGGTGTACCAGATGCTCGCCGACGTCCACATTGACCCTACCGGCCCGCAGCTGGACGCAATTGTCGAGAAGGTCAAGGCCGTAGCGAACAAGGGCAAGCGGGTGACCGATGCAGACCTGTACGAGATCGCCGAGAGCATTATGGGCATCGAGCTGAACAACAAGACGCTCGACTTACAGGACATCGCAATCATGACCGGCAACCACGCCATCCCCACCGCAAGCGTCCGGGCGATGGTGAACGGCAGAGAGCATGTCTTCTCCGCGGTAGGGAACGGCCCGGTCGATGCGGCACTCAACGCGATCCTCGGGATCACGCCCTCGAAACTCCAGCTCAAGGAGTTCAACATCGAGGCGATCTCCGGCGGGTCCGACGCGATCTGTCACGTCACTATCGCGGTCGAGGACGAGCACGGCAAGATCTTCGATGCCAGCGGGAGCGGGGACGATATCGTCCTCTCCTCGGTCGAGGCGCTGGTCAACGCGATCAACCTGATCAACCGGGTGTAGAGACTCGGAAAATCTCACTCTGTTTTTAATTTCGTGTTCCGGATGGTTACGAGAGTATGGAACGCCGCATCGAAACCATAGAGCGAAGCCCGCACCTCAAGTTTCCCGATGATCTCATCGGTAGAGGCAAGGTAGCGCTTCGTGAAGCCCCCGTTACGGTCCGCTGAGTCGAGGAGGTTGTCGATCCGGTCGCAGAGTTTGACGAGCGTCGCCTCCGGGGGTGCGTCGAGGATCCGGTCGAGGCTGTCGGAGAGCCGGGCCGCCTTGCCCTTGATCGTGTTCTTCTTTGTCAGGGCCTCGACGATCGCGGAAATATCGGCCCGCTCATCTCCAGAAAGCGGGAAGCCGGCGATAAGCTCGTCAGTCTGCGTAATCCACTCCGGGATGCAGTCCTCGTACACATCATGGAGCCACGCGGAGATCACCGCCACGTGGGAGCCGTGGAACATCCCGACGAGCCCTGCAACACGGGCAGGGTGCGTAATATACGGGGTCTTCCGGTCCTTGCGGAACTGTCCCCGGTGCGCCCGCGAGGCATGGTCGGCAGCCATCTTGATGACCAGGAGGCGCATCGCCGGGTCTTCGTCCATGAACCCCGGGCAGGCAGGCATGATCAATGATCTGGTGTGGGAAACGTAATGGTTTTTGGTTTTTAGCTCTGAAAGAGAGATTTTCTGTGAAAATTATCTTATTCAGAAGGGAGTAAGAGAGTTGCTGCTACTATTCCTCCAGAAAGGATGAACGCCGCCGCCCCCGGTGGGGCGCAGTCGAAGAATCCTGATGAATTCTTCTCCAATCTATCCTTGCTGAAGCAATGATTGCTTCCCCGCGGCGGATCAATTACCCTTTTCCAAAAAGAAAAAAGAAAACCGGTAATTTGCCCCGCCGTGCCTCGAAGTTCTAGCGAACTTCTCGACCTCTTTCGTCGGTCCTCGGAGAGGCCCTGAGGCGGGGAGGCCTCACAGGTATTGTCACATCTCACAATTTTCGACATCATATCCTGTTAGCAATAACGATGAAAGGACGACATATCGTCAATTTATAAAAAATAGTTCCGATAGGAACGAATCAAAAAAAGATTTACGCCGCACTCGGGGCGCCCTTGCTCTCGATTGCAGCCTTGATCTGTGCCTGCAGCTGCTCGAACTTGCCCTGGAGCATCTTCTCCTGCTTCTCGAGGGACTTGATCCGCAGCTCGAGGGTCTCGACCTTCTCGGTGAGCTTGGCGTTGATGACCTCCTTCTTCTTCTGCATCATCACGGTGCCGACACTCATGTACATGACTGCGTCCTCGGCAGCGTCGCTGATCTCCTCCTGCGCACGCTTTGCCTCGTGGACGGCCATCTCGTACTGGGCCTTCTGCTGGAGGATGGTCTGGAGCTGCTGCTGGATCTGCTGGAGCATGCCGAGCTGGTTCTGGACTTTGGGGGACAGGTTGTTCATAGTGAAAACTCCTGTACATCTATCACTCCGGGGGATAAAAAGGGTTATTCCTTTACACCGGGTAAAATGGGGGCTCAATTGCCCCGGACATCCCGCCGGGACAGGACTGCCTTCACCTGCTGACTTCCTGCATTTCGTCAGCGACGCTGACGAGCCTGAGGTACATGTTGAGCGCAGCCCGGAGGGACGCGATGTCCTGCGCTTTGATCCGGATAACCAGCTCATCCCCGCTTTCGAGTGAACAGCTGACCAGCGAGCGGGGGTTGACCTCATCGGCAAGTTCCGGTTCGAGCGAGCGGAAGATCCGTCCGGCATGTTCCGTCGTAAACCGGAAGATCGCTTCATGATCAGCCATGGGGTTCCCTCTCCCCGGAGTATTGGTAAAAAAGGTGATATACGTATGGTTCCCGAGGTTCCATGCCCGGGAGGTGCACGTTACCGTGCTTTCAGTTCCTTGATCGCCGCGCCGCGTTCCTTGAACAGGATGCGGTGCCCGCAGTAGGGGCACCGTACGTTGACATCGATCTCGACTTTCTGCTTGCACCGTGCACACTTGTAGGTACTTGCCATGGTCGTATCCGGTTATTTCCTGATCTCTTCAACGGTGCGGTCGATCGCCCGCTGGGCGATCTTCATGGTCGGGGTCTGGGGCTGGTACGCGCCGCCGGCGAACTTGTACCCGCACTTGCGGCATTCCCAGATACCGGTGCCTTTGCGCGCCACCGATTCCATATCGCACTTCGGGCAGCGGTGGAGTGATCGCGAGATCTTTTCGATATCACATACTCTCTTGCGCACGAACCGTCCGTACCTGCAGCCAAACCGCCCTGCACTTCCGGTCACTTTTCCTTTTGCCTTATGAGTTGAACTTGCCATGCTGGATGTCCACCGATCTGTCTTCTTTTATTTGTCCTCTGAATTAATATACTTGATTGAGGATTTTGACCTGTCCTTCGCCTTTGGAGAGTTTGTTGATCAGATCGTAGAATTCTCCCTGGATGCCGGCCGGGATCCGGACCACGCAGACCCACGAGCCGTCCTTCTGCCACTCGTCTTTCTCCATGGTGGAAGCTGCCGCAATGTCCCCGTACGCCTTGGCGGCAAAATCGGGAGGGATCTTGATCGCAAGCCGGAGTTCCTCGAACCGGATCGGGAGGAGCGGGCGGAGGGCCTTGACCGTCTCCTTGACCTGTTCGTCGAGATGCTTGAAGGGATCGATATTGATCCGCGCCTCTTCCATGGCCATCTCTATCCGGGCCGGGGGGTGGGGGTGGCCGGTCTGGGGGTTGATCGCGTTCCGGGCAATGAACGTGATGACCTGCCTGCGTTTCTCCTCGATCATCTGCTTGCGCTGCTCCGCAGTCAGGTGGATCTCGCCCTTCTCGATGATCTTCCGGGCGACCGTGTCGAAGTCCGTGGTATGGAAGACCTTGGTGAGCGACTCGTCCGAGGCACGGGTCCCGCGCGAAGCGTTGCCAAAGACATTCAGCGCTGCCACCACGTCCTCGATCTCGACCTTCTGGCCCTGCCTGACCAGGGCCGCCATATGTGGGTCGACGAGGATCTCGAACCGTTCCCCGAAACTCTCGAGCCGGGCTATCACGGCATAGTCGAGCGGGATCATGCGGGATCACTGCTTGAACTGCCCTACGTAGGTGGCGACTTCTTCCCTGCTCATCTTCCGGAAGACCGGTTTCTCGCGCCCGATGACACCGATCTCGACCGTGTCGACATCGAACTTGCCTTCGGTTGCGGAGTGAAGGGCTTTCAGGCCGAGAAGGATGACGTCCTTGGTCTCGGACTCGGGATTGTATTCTTCTTCGAAGACCTTCATGGCTGCCGGGCGACCGATGCCGATACCGGTCGCCTTGTACTCAAGAAGGGTGCCCGAGGGGTCCGTCTCAAAGAGCCGGCACTCACCGTCGCTGACACCCGCGATGAGGAGGGCGGTGCCGTACGGGCGGATGCCCCCGTACTGGGTGAGGGTCTGCATGTGGTCGCAGAGTTTTTTGGAGAGCGCCTCGACCTCGATCGGCTCGTCGTACGAGACCCGGTTGATCTGGCACTCCACCCGCGCCCGGTCCACGAGCGCACGGGCGTCACCGACGAGACCCGACGAGGCTACGCCGATATGTTCGTCAATCTTGAAGATCTTCTCAATGGACGAGGGCTCGAGGAGCTTGGAGCTCACGCGCTTGTCCACGATCAGGACGACGCCGTCCTTTGCCTTGATGCCTACAGCGGTGGTCCCTCGTTTCACGGCCTCACGGGCATACTCCACCTGGTAGAGCCTGCCATCCGGCGAAAAAACCGTGATGGCCCTGTCATATCCCATCTGATATTGTGGTTGCATTATGATTCCTCCAGATCTTCTCTTGTCAAGAACAATCGGTTTGTATTTTTAAATCCCTTTTCAATCACATCAACCTTCTGTACGGAGCAATCCGCGATATCGAACTCGTTCCCGCCGAACCTGCACGCTCCGGGCACGGTATCTCCTGCAGGAGGGAGGGGGATGCTCCGTATCCGCTCGCGAAGGCTCTCAAGGGTACCGGAAGCCGCGATGATCCGGAGGGCGAGCTTCACGTCACGACATGACGTAACCGTGGAAAGGGCTACTGCCAGTTCCCGCTCGGTCCCGCGCAGGCAGCGGACCATGACGTACGGGCCTTCGGCTGCCACTACTGCCTGCTGGATGAGCGAGGCCGCTGCGTCCCCCCAGAGCGAAGTGATCGCATCGGAGATGGCAAAATAGAGCTCCTTCTGTTCGACCGGTGTCCCCGCGGGGTCGACACGGACAAGGAGGTACCGCCGCTTGTCGCGCAGAGTCGGGGGCCGTACTGCCATCAGACCACCTTCACGGCAGAATCCGGGGCGCTAGTGACGGCAGCGGCACCTGCAAGTGCCTGCTCAACCTCAGAGGGTTCCATACCGAGAAGCGAGCAGAGCCCGGAGACCTCCCGCACGGCACGCATCCCGAGCACGGAGCGGGCATGGGTGGAAACCGTCAGCGGAAACCCGAACCGGTGCTGCAGCACGAGGAGGTCGCGGTAGCGGACCAGGGCCCGCTGCCGTACGATTCCGCGCCCTGCGATGAGCGGGGAGAGGTCGAGGTCGACTGCCACCCGGTTGTCGGCGGCCATCTTCGCGGCCACGTGGTCGAACGCGGTCCTGTCTGCCGCATGGATGCCGCGAAGGATGTGGACCCCTTGGAGACCGATCACGGCGCGGTTGAAACCGTTGTCCCCGCACTGCACCGAGACGACACTGCCGGAATCTTTTGCCCGCTTCACCCGGGAGATGACGTCCCGGACCGGGGCATCCCGTATCACCATGCCGGAACGCACAGACACGCCGTACAGCTCGGCGGCAGGGGTATCGATAGCAACGAGGCTGTCGAAACCAAGATCAGCCGCTTCGAGCGCCATCCGCCGCACCGAAGAGTCCCCGCAGGGAAACGGCCAGACAGCTGCATCGGTGATCTTCATACAGGAGACTTCGCAAAAAAAGGATAAGATTATTTGCCCTGGTTCGCGTGGGAGCGGATGCTCGGGCGGGTCTTCTCGGTCCCCCTGCCGCGGTAGAGCATACCGCGTCCCTTGAGACCGGCCGAGGTCTTGCCGCGCTCGGCACGCCCGCGGTGGGTCGGGTTTGCGAGCCAGGCGAGGTTCTTGTCGCTCCGGATCGACGGGTGATGGCCATCGACGAGGATGACTTCATAGTATTTCAGTTTCCCGTCCTGCCCGACCCAGTAGGAGTTGAGCACTTCCATGTTCGGGAACTTCTTTGACGCGCGCTCTTCTGCGATCCGCTGGATGCTCTTGCCGGCCGTGAGCCGGTTCTTGCCCATCCGGGCCGAGCGGCGTGCCCGGACGTACCGCGACGCCCGGCGGCCGCCGCGGCGGACCTGGACCCGTGCGACGGCGATGCCCTGCTTGGCCTTGTAGCCAAGCGAGCGTGCACGGTCGATGCGGGTGGGGCGCTCGACCCTTACGACGCTCCCTTCGCGGCGCCATACCTGCATACGGTTCCAAAGCAGTTCTGCGACCTCTGACTTTTCAGGTCTCTTCCATGCCTCCCTGACGAAGGCGTACATCGATTTTACCATGGTGATCACCTAAGGTTCGGCCCAAAGAGGGCTACATTCCTTTCAACGGGACGCATCCCGTGTGCCTGTATACATACGATGGGAGGGGTATTAAATGATGAGGGCAGTAAAAATTATCGAAGGTCATTCCAGACCGAATAATAAGTCATTATACAATCTGAAAAGCGGTATGGTCTTAAATCTCAGAAGTCGCGAGGCTTCCCCGCCTCAGGGCCTCTCCGAGGCACGGCGGGGCTAGGCGGTTTTTGCGTATTGCTTTTGGTCATTGATCCGCCGCGGGGGCGCCCCGCCGGGGGCGGCGGCGTTCATCACAATAGGGGGTATGAGGGTATCAACCCCCATCGTTGATTGAGAAAGAATTGTATTGACATTTTTACGTAAAATTGGAGATCCTCACTTCCCCTTCCTCTTCTCCACCACCCGCACATCGGTAATCCGCGTCACCGGGTATTGTCCATGGGAATCCTTCTCGGCCGACTTGACCATATCCCATATCGTCAGAAGAGCGATCGACACGCCGGTCAGGGCCTCCATCTCGACCCCGGTCCTGCCGGTCATCTTGACGACCACGGTCGCCTCAATATATCCGTCCCCCTCGGAAAAATCGACCGTGATCGAACTTATCGGGATGGGGTGGCACATCGGGATAATTGTCGCGGTATTCTTCACCGCCAGCGTAGCGGCAACCCGTGCCGTTGCGAGCACATTCCCCTTGACCACCGTCCCTTCGCGGATGGCGGCGAGCGTCTCCGGCCTGAGGTGGATCCTGCCCGAGGCGGTTGCCTCACGGGCAACCTCGCCCTTGCCGCTGATGTCCACCATCCGTGCCCTGTCATCCTGGATATGGGTAAACTCCGCCATTCACGTACCATTCCGGTTTTTTCCATACAGCGCTGCGGGGATCTTTTCTACGATGTCCGAGGCGATGAGCCCGCCGCCGCGTTCAGCGGCGACCGCCTCACCTGCCCGCCCATTGACATAAGCCGCGATGCACGCGGCCTCGAACGCCGGGAGCGTGCAGAGGAGCGCCCCGCAGATACCGGCGAGCACGTCGCCCGTCCCCCCGACCGTCATCCCGGGGTCGCCGGTGCGGTTGAACCGCACCCGCTCCCCGTCCGTGATGATGTCGATATGCCCCTTGAGGAGGATGGTCCCGCAGATGCCCAAGCCTCTCGCAGCGCGGGCGCGACCGGGGGTGTCGTCCGGGAGCCGGGTCCCAGTGATCCGCTGGAACTCGCCGGCATGCGGAGTGTAGATAGTTTCTCCCTGTGCCACCGGAAGCGGGAGCCGGAGGGCGTCGGCATCGAAGACCGCCTTCTTGCAGCTGGGCGCCAGAGCCTGCACCACCGCGTGGCTTTCCGTGCCGAGGCCATTTCCGAGTACGACGACATCGGCCCGGCGTGCAAGGGCGGCCAGCTGCTCGATATGCTCGTTGCCTACCTTATTTCCCTCGAGCCGCTCGTAGATGAGGTCCGGCACCGGTTCAAAGACCGGTGATGCGATCCGGACGATATCGGCACCGGCCCGGAGTGCGCCGAGCCCGGCAAGGTAGGGCGCTCCCTGGTACGGGCCGCCGCCGATGACCAGCACTTCCCCGCCTGCCCCCTTGTGCGCTTTCGGCCCGCGCCTCGGTACGAGAGTGAGGTCCCCGGGCCCGGTGCAGCACTCTGCCTCGACCGGGATGCCGATATCGAAGACTTCCGACCCTTCGACTTTTGCCCGGTGGAAGGCGCAGATCAGGTCGGCACGCATCCCCTGCGTCGGGACATCTGCAGCAACAACCCGGGCGGCCGAGGCGTTTGCCATGGCGATGCAGGTCGCAAGCGGCTCCTGCACCTTGCCCGAACTTCCGGTCCCAAGGAGCGCGTCGACGATCACATCAGCCCGGTCAAACAGGGGCTGCAGGCCAAGGAGATCATCCCGGCATCCGAATGGATGGAGCGGGACGCGGCAATGTGAAAGTGCTGCCAGCTGATGGGCGCAGGCACTGCTCTGCTGTCCGAGATCGAGGTAACAGACGTCCGTACCCGCAGCATGCTGGAGATGGCGGGCCGCCACCATCCCGTCACCGCCGTTGTTCCCTCTTCCGCAGAGGACGAGCACCCGTTCGGGGCCGTAGGCAAGTACCGATTCCGCGAGAGCCCGGCCGGCGCTCTCCATCATCTGGAGGGAGATCACACCGAGCGCTATGGCATTCGCATCGACAGCACGCATCCGGGCCAGGGTGATGACACCGGTCTCCAGAAACCCATCCACTTGTTCAGGCCGCATACCCAGTACAATTCATGTGTATGAACTCCTCAATAATATACAATGGGTTTTTGCGATGATGTCAAGGCAGCCGCAGAACAGATCGCGGCCGCACCGGAAATAACCATCATCTCCCACATCGATGCGGACGGCATTGCCTGCGAGGCGATCCTGTCGCAGGCCGTCTCGCGGCAGGAGATCCGCGTCCGCTCCGTTTTTGTCCGGCAGCTGGAGCCCCTCACCATGCCGCAGGTCCCGTCCGACTCCTCGCTCAAGGTCTTCTCTGACCTCGGGGCAGGGCAGCAGAACCTGCTGGAGGAAAGGGGGCTCTCCGAGAGGGAGGTCGTGATCGTAGACCACCACGTCAGCCAGCCCTGCGGACGGCAGTACACGCAGGTCAACTGCCTGCCGTACGGTTACTCCCGCATGAGTGCCGCCGGCGTGAGCTACCTCATCGCAAAGGAGCTGGACCCGGCCAATATCGACCTTGCCAAGCTCGCGGTCATAGGTAACGTCGGCGACATGATGGCCCGGGAGAAGTGCGGGCTCGTGGGCCCGGCCCGGGAGATCATCGTCGAGGATGGTGTGCGGCACCGGTCGGTCGAGGTGCGGAAGAAGGACCTCAACTGCTATGGCACGGCGACCCGCCCTGTCCACCTCTCCCTCGCGTACAACGACGACCCGTTCATCACAGGGATCAGCAATAACCCTGAGGGCGCCCGCCAGTTCCTGAGAAGGCTCGGCATCCGTCAGCAGACAAGCGACGGGCGCTGGCTCGTCTGGGAAGAGATCCCGGTCGAGGACAAGCGGACGATCATCTCGGCGCTTGCCGAGCAGCTGATGGCAAACGGCGAGAAGGTCGACCGCCTCCTCGCCGAGACCTATGGCTTCCCGGACGAACTCCCCCGCACTCCGCTGCGGAACGCCCAGGAATACGCGACCATGCTCAATGCCTGCGGTCGGTGGTCGAGACCGCAGGTCGGGAGCGCCATCCTCCGGGGGGACCGGGGGACTGCCTACCGGGACGCGGAGCATATGCTCACCAACCACCGCGCTATCATCCGGGACCTGCTCCAGTTCATCATCGATACCGGGGTGAAGGAACTCGAGAACCTCCAGTGGCTCCATGTCGGCGGGCGGTACCCGGATACCATCGTCGGGATCGGGGCCGGGATGGCCCTCTCGAAACTGAACAGCAGGAAGCCCATCCTGATCATGTGCGAGGTCCCGGAGGACAGGAACCTCACCAAGGTCTCGATGCGGACAACGGAACGGGTCGTGGAGAGGGGCATCGACCTGCAGCTGGCGCTCAGCGCTGCCTCTGCCGAATACGGCGGGGGCGGGGGGGGCCATAAGATCGCAGCCGGGGCATACATCCCGAAGCCCGCGGAAAAGGAGTTTGTGGAACGTGTCAACCGGATACTCGGAGAACAGTTCGCTGCGGCGTGTCCAGGCGATCGCTGACTTCCAGTTCGGCGGTCTCGCTGGGACGGGGCTCTTCCCGGAAGGGTGCACCTTCATCTTCTCGACGACCGGGCGGGTGCGGCAGGTGCTGTATGAAGGGACGCGTCTCGCGACCATCAGGGCATCCGACGGGAGGCTGACCCTCGGGATCGAAGGGGCAAAACGCCTCCGGTCCCTGCTGCCCGCTCCCGGCTACCGGGTCGTCATCCGCGACGACGTGGCGGAGTTCGTTGCAAAAGGGAAGAACGCATTTGCAAAACATGTGGTTGCAGCGGACCCCACCATCCGCGCGGGTGACGACGTGCTCGTCGTTGCGGGCGGGGACCGGCTTTTGGCCTGCGGTGCGGCCGTCGTTTCCGGTGCGGAGATGCTTGCATTTAATTACGGAGTAGCGGTAAGAGTACGGCAGGGGAGTGAGAAAGATGCTTCCGGGAAATATCAACCCGCGCCAGATGAAGGCGATGATGAAGAAGCTCGGCATGAATGTCGAGCAGATTGAAGACGTGCAGAGTATCATAATCAAAACGCCGAAGGGGAATTACATTTTTGACTCTGCAGAAGTGTCCGCGATGACCATGCAGGGCCAGACCACCTACCAGATCACCGGCCAGCCCCGGTTCGAAGAGGCCGCACCCCAGATCCCGAGAGAGGACGTCGCCATGGTCGCGGCGCAGGCAAACGTATCCGAAGAGAAAGCGAAAGAAGCGCTTGTCGCAACGAAAGGCGATATCGCCGAAGCCATCATGCGCCTGTCACCGTCATGATCGGGACCGGCGACCGTGTGCTTCTCGTGGGAGAGGGCAGGGAATTTTTTGTGAAGGCCGGGCCGGGCACCCTCTCGACCGACAAAGGCCAGCTCGACCTTGCCTCGCTCATCGGGGCTTCGGCAGGGGACGTCCTGACCACCCATAACGGGTCGAAGTTTGCCGTGCGCATCCCCCGGCCGACCGATTTTTTCACGTATGGCAAGCGCTCGGGCGCACCGATGCTGCCCAAGGACATCGGGCTTGTCATCGCGTATACCGGCATGAATCATAACGACGACGTTCTCGATGCCGGCACCGGCAGCGGGATCGCGGCCATCTATTTCGGTGGCGTGGCCAAGAGCGTGAAGACCTACGAGGTCCGCCCGGAGTTCTCGGCACTGGCACAGAAAAATATCACCGATGCCAAACTCGGAAATGTCGAGGCGATTGCCGCCGACTTCCTCGCGGCGGAAGGGCTCTATGATGTGGTCCACCTCGACATGCAGATCCAGCCGGAGCACGTGACCCATGCCTATTCCCTGCTTCGGTCCGGGGGATACCTTGCCTGCTATACCCCGTTTCTCGAGCAGATGGCAATCGTCGTCGACGCTGCGTCCGGGCTCTTTTGCGAAGTCCACCCCCACGAGCTGATCGAGCGGGAGATGACACGATCGAAGCGGGGGACGCGCCCGTCGACGAGCGTCTGCCACTCGGGGTACGTGACGATCGCGAGGAAGTAAGTGACAGGCAATGTCGTTGAAAGGGAAACCGTAATCAGGTCACGTTCCTTGCGAAAATCGTATTATTCGGATATCACGGGAAGATGTCCCCCTTTTACGATTGCGATGAACGCCGCCGCACTCGAAGAACCCGTTAGGGTTCTTCTCATGCCCCCTTCCTGATGAAAGGGGCACTCTACGGGCTCTGATTCCCTGTTTTTCCGGACACAGAGACAGTAATTCCGGAAAATGAGACATTAACTCATGCAATTCCGGTCATTTTTACGTCTGAAAACATGAGACGCTATTTGGGTGTATTTGGAAGGCGAAAAGCGAGGGGGGACAGGTTTTAGCCTGTCTCTGCATATTTTCTAAATCCGGATGGCTTCCTGACGGGCAATTCTGAGTACCTCCCATCCGGGCCCGTATCGGGCTCCGTTTACCCATTTCCGGAGGCTGACCGTGTCATAATTCGGAGAACTCTGATGAGTTCTTCTCCTCCTTGAGGTTCTGATGAAGCTCGTTGGACCTCGAAGTCTGAAAACTTCTCAGATTCCTTTGGTCGCCGCAACCCGGAACCAGTGGAGTTAAGATACTGGTCCGGTGAAAGTACTATGAAGGACTATGAGAAGCGACGAGATAAAGAAGGGGAACCAGCGGGCCCCCAACCGTGCGCTGCTGCGGTCGCTGGGGGTCACCGACCGCGAGATGGACCTGCCGTTCATCGGGATCGCGAACGCCTGGAGCGACATCGTCCCCGGCCACGTTCACCTCCGCACGCTGGCGCAGAAAGTGAGGGAAGGCATAGCCGCCGCCGGGGGCGTCCCGTTCGAATTCGGCGTCATCGGGATCTGCGACGGGATAGCGATGGGGCACGAGGGGATGCGGAACGCGCTCCCGTCCCGGGAAAATATTGCCGACTCCATCGAACTGATGGCGCAGGCCCACTGTTTCGACGGCCTGGCCTGCGTCGGCACCTGCGACAAGATCGTCCCCGGGATGCTCATGGCGGCTGCACGGCTCAACATCCCAACGATCGTCGTGACCGGCGGGCCGATGCTCTCCGGCCATCTCGGCGGCAAAGATCTCTCGCTCATCGATATCTTTGAAGGTGTGGGAAAACAGGCGGCGGGGAAGATGACCGAGTCGGAGCTCTGCGAGCTGGAATGTGCGGCAATGCCCGGCTGCGGGTCCTGCCAAGGGCTCTACACGGCGAACACGATGGCGTGCATGACCGAAGCGCTGGGGATGTCCCTTCCCGGCTGCGCAGCGACCCCGGCAGTGGATGCGGCAAAGCTCCGGCTTGCACGCGAGAGCGGGGAGCGGATCGTGCCGCTGGTCAGGGCCCAGACCCTGCCGCGCCGGATCCTTACGGCCCAGAGTTTTTCCAATGCCATCAAAGTCGATATGGCGCTCGGCGGCTCGACGAACACGGTCCTTCACCTCATGGCGGTTGCGCAGGAAGCGGGAGTCCCGATCACGCTTGATACGTTCCGTGACATCGCCCGCACCACCCCGCATATCTGCAACATGCAGCCCGGCGGCCCGTACTCCATGGAAGCCCTGTACTATGCCGGGGGCGTCCCGGCGGTCATGAACCGTCTGGCAGCATCACTCGATGACGTCATGACTGTTTCAGGAAAGACCGTCAAGGCCATCGCCCGTGAACACCCGGTGAGAGATGAGCGGGTGATCGCTCCATTGAATACACCGGTGCACGCTGCCGGGGGCCTGAAGATCCTGAGGGGCTCGCTTGCCCCGGACGGGGCGGTGATCAAGTGCGGGGCGGTCGCCGAGAAGATGTGGAAGCACGAGGGGCCCGCCCGCGTCTTCAACAGCGAGAAGGATGCGATGGATGCGATCCTGAAGCGGCGCATAAAAGAGGGCGACGTCGTCGTCATCCGGTACGAAGGCCCGAAGGGAGCCCCCGGCATGCCGGAGATGCTCTCCCCCACCTCGGCGCTGATGGGGCAGGGCTATACCCGCGTGGCGCTCGTGACCGACGGGAGGTTCTCAGGGGGCACGCGGGGCCCGTGTGTCGGGCACGTGGCACCGGAGGCGGCGGCAGGTGGCCCCCTCGGGCTCGTGAAGGAAGGGGACCGGATCCTGATCGACCTCTACGAAGACCGTATCGATCTGGTTGTCACACCGGAAGAGATGGAACAGCGAAAGAGAACGCATGCCGTACCGGCGAAGAACCTGACGGGCGTCCTTGCCCGCTACGCGGCGCTTGTCGGGCAGGCGGACACGGGTGCAGTGCTGCGGAACGGGTAACGGAACAGCCGGGGAATGAACGAGCTGCTCTGGGGGATACTCGTGCTCATTCCAATGCCGGGAATCCTGTTCCTGATCATGTACATCATCATCCGCGGGACCGGCAGGCAGAAAACTCCTGCTCGGGGAGTACTGCGATGGAAATCCTGAAAGAAGGGTACGTGAAGAGGGATATAACAGGCGAGCAGTTCCAGAAAATAAGCGGAGACCTGAAAAAATAGTGATTTTCGTATCCATTTTTGATGGGGACGCCCCCCAGCCCCCACAAGTCGAACTACCGCCACAGGCAGGCAGTTCTTTTTTGTCGGGAAGGCCGTAATCTATTAAAAAATTATTCTTCATCTTCATTATTATCTACAATTTTTTCCAGTGCTAATTCAGAGAATATTTGCGTTGCTAAATTTGTTATATCATTATTAGTAACTTTCAAAATTTCAGACAAATTTGACAAAGACGTTGATTTAGCAAATTCTTCATTGAATTTTGAACTAAGGAAAAAGGGAAATTTTTTCTCTCTTTCATATTCATCAACAACCATTTCTTTAAAAATTCCATGTTCATATAAAAATTTTATATCAAATTTATCATTTTTGAATGATTCAATAAACAATTCAAGTGCTATAATATCGTGAGGGCTGAGTAAATCTTTAAATTCATCTTTATGAGTGCTAAGATATTTAGCGAGATTTTTACATGAATTTACGAATTTTTCATAACTTTTAAAAAATTGAATAACAATTTCGGCAGCACTTTTTTCAGGATCAAGAGGTTCTATGAAAAAACCTGCCATATTTGCTCCACTCATTAAATAAAAAGCATAAATGAATTCATTAGTTGCTTTTTTCATATTTTTTAACGGTGTTTTTAGGGCAATTGCTAAGTCTTCCTTTAATGCATCTTGTTTTAATTTAGTTTCAAGCCCGGCTAGAATTTTAAATAGGATATTAATTCCTGTTGTTGGTTCTAAAGTCATTCTACCCCATTTAATACTGATGATTTGACTAATTCAATGCTTATATGTTCATCATACGATAAAACCATTGCATGAGAGCAAGGTATATAAATTATTAAAGTGAAGGAAAAAAACCTTATTCCTCATAGTATAAACGACTAGGAAAGGAGGATCGTCTTTACTTTGATAATATAAATGAAAGTTTACTTTCATTTATTCACTATTAAGTGAAAAGTAAATTTTTTCCAGATTTTTTAAAAGTTTATCAATAAAATAATTTTTACCATTATTCACAGTTGATTGTGCATTCCCATCAAGTTCTCCGAATTATGACACGGTCAGCCTCCGGAAATGGGTAAACGGAGCCCGCTACGGGCCCGGATGGGAGGTACTCAGAATTGCCCGTCAGGAAGCCATCCGGAGCTAGAAAATATGCAGAGACAGGCTAAAACCTGTCCCCCCT
>NZ_JBEKLH010000011.1:0-61022 GCF_050010295.1 Methanoregula sp. | reverse complement strand
CTTGCGTCCAGCAACACGAATGGCGGTGGAACAGTCAACGCCTTCAACTATGGCCTACCCACTGACACCCCGATAAGAGGAAACTGGAGCGGTCAGGGTGCTACCGTAGGAGTATTCCGGTCTTCAACCGGTACGTTCTACCTTGCGTCCAGCAACACGAATGGCAGTGGAACAGTCAACGCCTTCAACTATGGCCTACCCACTGACACCCCGTTAGCAGGAGACTGGAGCAGTCAGGGTACTACCGTAGGAGTATTCCGGTCTTCAACCGGTACGTTCTACCCTGCGTCCAGCAACACGAATGGCGGTGGAACAGTCAACGCCTTCAACTTCGGCCTACCCACTGACACCCCGATAGCAGGCAGATGGACGAACAGTCAGGGTACTACCGTAGGAGTATTCCGGTCTTCAACCGGTACGTTCTACCTTGCGTCCAGCAACACGAATGGCGGTGGAACAGTCACTGCCTTCACCTTTGGCCAGGCCGGTGATATACCGGTAGTAGGAGACTGGAGTGGTCAGGGTTATGACACCGTAGGAGTATTCCGGCCATCGACCGGTACGTTCTACCTTGCGTCCAGCAACATGAATGGCGGTGGAACAGTCACAGCCTTCAACTATGGCCTACCCACTGACACGCCGCTAGCAGGCAAATGGATCTGAACGCAAAAAAATAGAATCAGTGAGGGGGGTTTCATCCCCTATCATTTTTTGTTATCGTTCTTTTCAGCGAGCCTTATTCTCATCATGGCCGGGCATCTTGCTTGGAAGATGAGGCACACCATACACGGTATGTGGCCATATCGTTTTCGCATTGGCAGCGTGTGGATCGGTGCCTCCATGCAGGTCTTGGCCCAGACATCCTGCGCGTCATCCCATCGAAATGCACAGAAATCAGACTGAGAAACTTGAGCGCAAATCCTATGTGTAAATCGATGCCGATTTTTACATGAAATTTTACGTGAATTTCCGTATTGATCTGTGTGCGGATCAGACCACGGAAAGACACGGACAAACACGGAGAAATACAGTGGACGTGGTGACAGCGCGAAAGACGTGGCGTTTTCTATCCAAGCACCCACATATCGTTGCTCCATGTTCCGTGCGCCCATATGGTCATGCCTTGATGTAGCTTACCGATCTCCTAAAGACCTGTGGGCGCGTCCCGGTTGGTCAATGTCATATGCAATCAAATGCGAATACATGCGGATCGAAAAGAACCCGTGTTTTGGCCCTTGGCTCCTTCTTGATCTGCCAAGTGGCTTCTGATATCATATCGTTATCTTCCCCGGATTCTGTCAAGTCTTCGGGAGTTATGACAAATACTACGTCGAAAAATATATGTCCCCTCCCTCAGACTTGACAGAGCCCAAACAGAAAACAGATTATTCAGATTATGTCATGACCTGAACGGTTATCATGCAGGCAGAGGATATCCTGAGACACGAAAATGCGCCATCCTCCAAAAAATACTCCGGTCGCCAATTGTCAGTCAACGCCCGATACTGCAAAATTCAATCTTTCAGGGAATGACAGTACGATTCCCAGTATTCCGGGGTTCCAGCGCATCGTCCTCTCGCACTATGAGCAGTACGGCCGCACGATGCCATGGCGGAGCACCCCCGATCCCTACCCGGTTCTCGTCTCGGAGATCATGCTCCAGCAGACACAGGTCGACCGGGTCATGGCGAAGTTCCCGGCATTCATCTTCGCTTTTCCTGACTTTGCCTCCCTTGCCGCTGCACCGATCCCGGACGTGCTTGCCGCCTGGCAGGGACTGGGGTATAACCGGCGGGCCCTGGCACTCCGCAATTGCGCAGAAATTGTCATGAGCCGGTATGGGGGTGTCCTTCCGGCCGATCCCGGCATTCTTTCCGGCTTCCCCGGTATCGGCCACGCAACCGCCTCGTCCATCTGCGCGTTCGCCTTTAACATGCCGGTCGTCTTCATCGAGACCAATATCCGGCGGGTCTTCATCCATCACTTCTTTCCGGGAACCGGGGAGGTCAGCGACAGCGAGATCCTTCCCCTCGTCGAACAGGCCCTTTACCGGGAGAACCCCCGCGTCTGGTACTGGGCGCTGATGGACCTTGGTACTGCCCTTAAAAAGGTCGTTCCCAACCCGAACCGCCGCCGCAGGCACTATGCCCGGCAGTCCGCGTTCGAGGGGTCGGACCGGCAGGTCAGGGGGATGGTACTCAGGCTGCTGCTCGCCAAGGGGGAGATGGCCCAGGACGAGATTGCCGGGAACTGTTCCTCTGATAAAGAGCGGGTCCTGAAGGTCCTCGCCGGGCTCGAACGGGACGGGTTCATCCGGAGAAAAGGAGAGATACTGGCCCTTTCCAGCGGAACCTGATCTTACCCATCGGGACTGGTTGAAGCGGGTATGCCCGCTTAAATCCCTTCCTTTTTCCAAGGCAGGCGGCCCGGCTCCAGCGGGTACTAACCAAGATTTGATATGAGGGTATTCACCATACATCGATCAGCAGATCAGCAGAAAGGGTGACGAGGACATGACGGACACTGGTCAGATCCCCGACGAGGTAAAATGGCGCATCGCAGCGGACTTTGCCGCACGGCTCCCGGCACTCTACGAACAGGCGTTCCGGAGCGTGGTCGGTGAACGCTACGACGAGATCGAGCAGGAAGTCTGGATGGAACTTTCGCGCACCGCGTTTACCATCGCCCACAACCTCGCGCTCCCGGTTGGTAACGCCCTGGAACTCGCGGATTCCCTGCGGGTCGTCATGAACATCCTGTTCGGCCCGGAGTTCAGGGGCGAGACGCTGGACGTCTCGAAGGACGGGGCAGTCATTCTCGTGAAGCGGTGCCCTTTCCTCTCCCAGGAATACGATTCCGGCAGCAGCGGCGAGCAGGTATTCCACCGCTGCATGGCATTCGTCCTGATGAGCACCCCCGGCCTGAACAAAAAATATTCAGCCCGGTACGTGCGCACGATGTGCACGGATGACCGCCAGTGCGAGATCAAGATAGCGGAGGGAGAACCGGAAGCAGCGGACGCGAAGAAAAAGAAATAACGGGGCAGAGGGGGCGCGTTATTTCAGGTAATACCCGACAACTACCAGCACCAATCCAAGGTAGAACATGAGGCTGAAATACTGAGAAATCCCCGGAAAAACGGTATCGAAGTTTTTTAAATATGGTATAAACAGCAGGATCAGACCGACGATAAATGACACGATACTCATTTGCGTTTTTGTTGCCTTGTCCATGGAAACAAACCTTCTTTCATGAATTATCGGGTTATGGACTAAAAAAGGTGTGCTGCCGGCCTGCGGTCCGCTCCATCACCATGGTTCAAAAATTCCCGATGAACAGCGAGTAAAGAGCGGTAGAAGGTTCAGGAGGGGACTGGATAGTTTTGACGAGGATCTTCTCCTCGGGATACCCGAGGTTCTCGCAGAGTGCGACCTGGATGGGAGGAGTGAGAGTTGCAAGCCGGGCATACAGCTCCATGACATTGAACTTCGGGTCGGCAAGGAGAAAGACTATCTTTCCCCGCTTCACCTCGTCCACGGTCTCGGCCATGCCCTTCTCGTGACCCCTCCCATGGGCTACGACGACGGAGACCCGCGAGAGAGGGATATGGAGCCGGGCGGATGCGAGCTGGAGGGACGAGATGCCAGGGATCACCTCTCCGGAAAGGTACCCAAGCCCGGCGAGCATGGGATCCCCGGTCGAAAGTATCACTGCGTCGCTATGGAGTCTGGACAGGTTCTTGTAATCGTCGATCGACTTGATCTGACAGCCCTCGGGCAGGTATGCCCGGGCAAGCCCGATTGCCCGCTCGGAGCCGAATACCATCCGTGCTCTCCTGAGTTCCTTGATTGCCTGCTCGGTGAGCATCCCCGGGCCGCAACCGACACCGATAATTTTCATGGACTCTCCCCGATAACCGTACCGTTCCTGTTTACGAGTATGACCCTGACATCGGGACGAAGCTGCCGGAAGCCCGCAAGGGTCGTTTCAGCGATCGCTGCAAAGCCCGGCGTTACCGAGAGTTCCTCCACGGTCGTTGCACCGGTCCCGTCAAGGATCCCGGGACTGATATACCGGAGGATGAGGGCCGGGAGCCCGCAGAGGACGACCTTTCCGCGTGACGCCGCAAGCGCCTCGCCGATCTTCCCGCCAATGAGGATCACGTCCCGGTCCGGAAAGAGGAGGCGTGCGTAGCGCAGGCCGATGCGCCCGGTGGTCAGCACGGGATGCTCTGCCGATGCAACCCGTTCGGTCACCGACTCGGTGAGGTGGTCGTCCCAGGGTTCGACCAGCCCGGTAGTTCCGAGAATGGAGATCCCGCCTTCAACGCCGACACGCGGGTTCAGGGTCTGCTGCGCAATGTCCCGCCCTTCCGGAATATGAAGGGTCACCCGGACTCCGGGAAGCCCGGTGATATCGAGTGCTTCCCGGACCGAAGAGTGCAGGCATTCGAGCGCCGGCGGGCTCACGGCGGGGGCCCCCTTCTTGTACCGGGGGGTATCCCGCGAGAACCTGCCAACCCCCTCGCCGAATACGAGATGGACCCCGTGGGAATACGGGACTGCTTCGGCAACGAATTCTATCCCAGCAGTAACATCCGAAGGGTAATCCCCGCCGAATTTCCTGCCGGATGCCCGCCCGCCGTGTGCGTCTGCCGGGACATCGACAACGAGGCCGCACGGGATCCGGACCGGGACTGATTTCACGTCCCCGGACCGGGAAAGGACTGCGGCCTTGGACACGCCGGCAGCGGTCGTGCCGGTCGTAAAACCCCGGACAAGGACGGTGCCGGACGAGGTCAGGACTGCGAGGCCTTGTTTCACCAGCGTGAGCCTGCCGGGTGACCGGCACTTCCTCACCCAGGCTTCCGGGTATTCAAAGCCGCTGACCGGGTCCAGCATCTCCGTTACCCTCGATGAAGATGGTGACGCACTCGTTGATCGCTGCGACGGCAACCGGCGTACCCCCCCGCGTCCCCTCGGTCGAGATGGACGGGATATCGATGGTGCGGAGGAGTTCCTTGGACTCGGCCGCGTTGACAAAACCCACCGGAACCCCGATGACCACCGCAGGCCTGACACCTTCCCGGATCATCGCGCAGAGCGTGATGAGGGCCGAAGGCGCGTTGCCGATGACGATTATCGAGCCGTCCACCTGTCTCCGGAGGGCGATGAACCCGGCCGAACTCCGGGTGATCCCCCGTTCCGACGCGATCTCCGCCCCGGAGTCCAGGGCGCAGAGTACGGGGCAGGCGTGCCCCTTCTTCTGGATGCCCGCCTGGACCATCCGGATATCGGTGATGATCGGTGCACTGCGCCGGAGTGCCCCGAGCGCAGCGGGGACCGGGTCGTGCCGGAACCGCATCAGCTCCGCCATGCCGAAATCGCCCACTGCCACGGAACACCGCTGCTTCACGCGGTCCTCGTCAGTCGTATTGCCGATAACTCCCCGGGCAAGGGTGCGTGACTTTTTTGAGATCTCGTACGCTTCCTTCGTCTCTGCGCCGGGATCAATATACGTATTTGCGGTGGTATCCCCGTGGCGTGATAATTCCTTTGACATTCTCTCCCCTCCTCCAGATCCTGCTCTCGCTTCCTCCGATGATGACGGTGCTGTGCATATCAACGGTCCCCTCACACTTCTCTGCCTCGCCGAGCGTGGTGATAATTATCTCCTCGCCGTCCCGGAGCGCGTTTTTGACGATCGCTACGGGCGTTGAGGCGGCGAGGTATTTCCGGGCATGACTGACCGCGAGTGCGAAGTTGTGCGGCCGCCCCCGGCTCTTCGGGTTATAGAGCACTACCGGGATGCCGACAGAAAAGACCGCGTCGAGCCTCTGCTCGATCACCTCCAGCGGCGTGAGGAGGTCCGAGAGGCTGATCACGGCAAAATCCCCCGAGAGCGGAGACCCGACCCGGGAGGCTGCGGCATTCGCCGCCGTCACCCCCGGGATGACCTCGACATCGACTGCAGCACCGCTGTTCTCAAGCACCTCGAGCACGATGCTCGCCATGCCATAGACCCCGGCATCGCCCCCGGAGACGATGGCAACAGCATGGGAGCGGGCGAGGTCGATGGCCTGCTGTGCCCGTTCCACCTCCTTGCCCATCGAGCTCCGGATCACGTTCTTGCCTGCCAGCAGCGGCCCGAGCGGCTCCAGGTACGAGGCATTGCCGATCACGTACTCGGCGGCGGCAATCGCCTTGAGAGCCCTCGCGGTCATGTATTCCCGCCGTCCCGGGCCAAGCCCTACGATGGTGAGGCCGCCGCGGGGTTCTTCAGCGTGCGATGGCAACCGTAACTCTCCCGTATACGTTCTTTCCCATGACGAGTTCCTTCTTCCTTGCAATGGCCAGTGCGCAGGGTTCGGCCACACCCTGCAGCCCGATCCGCGTGGCCCGGGATTTCGAGACCCCCCGCTGTGCGTTTATTGTTTCATCGTCAAGGAATATTAAATTGCCAGAGAGGGCCGAGATCCCCTCCGCAAGACCCGTCTCGCCCAGCTTCTTTTCCGTGGTGGCAAAGACGAGCACCTCGGTTTTGGAAATCCCCGAATCCAAAAGGGCTGCCCGGACCGCGTCCACCACTTCCCCGGAGGTTATTCCTTTCCTGCACCCGATACCTACCGTGTATTCGCCTTTCCTCAGAAGGACCGATACACCGGGGGCGGCGATGACAATCCCGGGCCCGCTGACGGCATGGACCGGGACATCGGCATCGAGCAGGGCCGCATTCACCGCCCGGGTCGAGTCCCGGTTGAGGACGGAGAACCCGCCCCGCTCCGCGATACCTTCGACAGAATCGCGCCCGGTCGCCTCGGTCGCCGTTGTGATCACCGGGCAGAGCCCGAGCCCGGACAATTCCCTTGCAAGGCTGTTGGCGCCGTGGTGGCCCCCCAGCAGGGGGACCGCATACCGCATATCCGGGCTGACGACAACAACGGCCGGGTCGTTCCACTTGTCCGTGAGGAGCGGGGCGATCCTGCGCACGACAATCCCCATGGACATGACCGCAACGATCCGCCGTACCTCCGGGAACAGTTCAGGAAAGATCTCCGGGGTATACTCCCGCACTTCCGCACCGAGGAATACGCCAATCCGTTCTGCTTCCTTCCGGAAGCGGGGGAGTGCGATGACCACGGTGTCAGTCATGAGTAGAGGTGAGAGCGGGCATACCCGGATTCTGTTCCCCGGACCGCCCGCCCCACGATGAGGAGTGCGGAACGGGTGATGCCGGCGTCCCGTGCTTTCTCTGCAATATCGGCAACCGTTCCGCTGATGATCGTCTGGTCAGGCCAGGATGCATGGTAGACGACGACTGCCGGCATATCGCGGGGGCAGCTCAGTTTCGCCGTGATCTCCGCGAAATGTCCGCTGCCCAGGAAGAACGCCATCGTGGCCGGGAACTGCGAGAGGGCGGCGATGGAGTCCGTTTCAAGGGTTTTTCCCGCAGGGCGCGTGATGATCAGCGTATCCGAGACGCCTTTTGGCGTGAACTCAGTACCGAGCGCCGCAGCAGCGGCAAAGACCGAGGAGACCCCCGGGACGATCCTGACCGCCAGGTCCCTGCGTTCCAGTTCCGCGATCTGCTCGACGATCGAGCCGTAGAGGGCAGGGTCGCCGGAGTGGAGGCGGACAACGGTCTTTCCCTGCATCGCCCGCTCCGCCATGAGGGAGACGATGGCATCGAGCTGCATGCCCCAGCTGTCCACCTTTTCCGCTGCCGGGCTTGCAGCGACAAGGGCCGGGTTGACAAGGGAACCCGCGTAGACAAGGAGATCGGCCCTGTCGAGCAGTGCCTTGCCCCGGACCGTGATGAGTTCGGGGTCGCCCGGGCCTGCCCCGACGAACCAGATGACATTCCAGTCGTCATTTCCGGGCATACATCACGCTCATGTAATCGCTTTCCGCCGGGAGGTCCTCGTTCCGGTAGATCTTCATGTCCGGGAAATACATCCGTTCCACGAGCACGAAATCGCGGTAGCCCTCGGCCCGGAGCCCGGCCGCCATCTCCTGCGGCCT
The DNA here is from genome assembly GCF_050010295.1 of Methanoregula sp. GTDB lineage: Archaea > Halobacteriota > Methanomicrobia > Methanomicrobiales > Methanospirillaceae > Methanoregula. Next base: position 53,001 of record NZ_JBEKLH010000011.1, on the reverse strand, counting down.
GCGCACTTTCAATACGACCCGTGAACCGGCGTCGGTACCGTCCGAGACGGAGAACCCGGAGTTGACCGAAACCCCGGCAGCGGCAGCGAACGCTGTGATGGAACTGATGCCCGGTTCGGTCCTGAAGCCGATACCGGGGTGCTTCTCCGCGATCACGGCACAGAGGCGCGAGAAGGTGGAGAAGAAGTTCGGGTCCCCGAGAATGCCGAAGACGGCAAGACCCGATAAAGCCACGGGAGCGATCTTCTCCGCATTCTCCTCGAGGCACGTCCGTATCCGCCCCTCATCCTCCGTCATCGGGAAGGTGAGGAGGACGGCCTCGCGGTACGGGGCGACGAGGTCGGCGGCGATCCTGCCCGGTACGAAGACAACGTCCGCTTCCTTCAGGAGACGAACGGCCCGGAGGGTGAGGAGCTCGGGATTTCCCGGCCCGAGACCGAGGCCTACGAGCATGCAGCACCCCGTCCGACGATCACGTACACGGGATCCAGGGGTTTGAACATGATGCTGCCGGCAATCCCGTGCGAGCGGGCGACCTGCACCTGAACGGCTTCAACGAATATTCCCAGCTCCTGCAGTTTCGACACCGCTTCCGCGAGCGTGCTCACGAGGACGGCGTTGATGACAATCGCCCCCCTCACCTTTTTGGCAAGCAGCGGAAGGATCTTCGGAAGCCGCCGGGTACCGCCGACAAAGGCACAGTCATAGACCGTGTCCTGTCCAAGAAACGCCACGGCATCATTGCAGAAAAATTCGATATTGTTCACACCTGCCCTGTCCGCAGTATGCCGTGCCGTGGCCACCGCTTCCGGTCGCAAGTCGAGAGAGAAAACCTTTCCCGCACGCTGGGCGAGCGCAACCGAGACCTTGCCGGTCCCGCACCCGATCTCGAGGACCGTCTCTTTGCCGATCAGGCCCAGCTTGAAGAGAGCAACTGCCATGACCTCGTCTTGGGTCGGGCCGCCGGCAAGTTTCGGTTCGGACATCTTCTCAAATTTTGTTGCGTTAAGGTATTAATGCTTGTTTTACTGGCGGTGGACGGGTACCAGGGATTATGGGGATGGCCGGTTTATTCATATCTCCCGGCTAGGGAAATGGCACCATAGTGGTTCTTTAGGAAATCAATGTTTTTAACTCATTTTCAATATTCTCTAACCGATTCGTGATTTCTGTTTGTCTAACTCTTGCTAATACTTCGTCTTGAACGTCCTTAAGAAAATTTAAAGTAATTATAGCCAGTGATATAGCTAATCCCTCGAATGAAAGGACTAACCCGTAATAAGTATCTTTTTCACTACTTGTTGGCAAATTCGCAACTAATTTATTTAGATTGGATATACCCCCAAAGAAATAAATTGCAATAATCAACATAATAGCGCCCAAAAATGTTAAAAACCAATCAGACCGGCGATAATAAAAAATTAAATTCTTTATTTTTTTTGGTCTATCTTTCTTATTTTCATCCGCATCTTTAATTAACTGGCCAATACATATTGTGAGCGTTCCCCATAAAATAAAAATGAGCATTCCAAAAATATAATCGGGTAAAATTACATTTGACATAGCGGAATATCCTACTTTTAAATACCAATATTTTTCGGATAGAATTAAAAATTTCATTATTTCAATCTTGTCTTCTATAGGGACTGGAATTGATTTGTGGATTATTGGGTCGCAAATTTTTTATATAGACGTTATTAAACGGCATTTTTTATATCCGACTTAATCCGATTATGACATCTTGGACATTGAACCTTAACCGGTTTCCTTGATCGTTCCAGACTGCCGAGCCGTGATCCCATATATGTCCACTCGTACTGACAACGATGACAAGTTACCAGACAGGAGGTATAGAGGCAATCCATTGGTCAGTATTCAATAGAATGAGATTATGAGGAATAGCTGGACGTGGAGCGAAAGTGCATATACCGATGAATTAGTTTGAATGGTCAAAGGTCCGGTCGACGCGCTCCATTTTTAAATTCACAGGAACGGAGAAAGAACGCGGCAGGACGCGGGACCGCGATGGACCGTGACCTGCTCCGGGAATCCTGGCTTGAATTCATCCTCTTCTGCCCCGGCCTTACGGTCTTTGTCCGGGTCCGGCGGTGCCGTTCGCACATCATGTGCCCGGATGATTGTGCCGCGGAATGTAAACAGGATGTCCTGCACCTCCACAGGGTGCCGCTGACCGGAGTTACCGCCCGCGAACTCTGGCTGTTATCACCTTGGGGGACCTGGCAGTTTTTCCGCATTCTCGACGACCGGCTCATCGAGATCCGGGCAGACGGAACCCCGGTACTACAGGGAGTGGTGCCCGGGGTCCCGCCGTCCCGCCCCGTATCATCGTCGGAGAGTGGGAAATGAGATCTCCTTTTTTGACATAGGGGGGTCTCACCCCCCTATTTTGGTGAAAAAGGCCAATCCGGGCTCGTATAGGGCTTATTTTCCATTTTTCCGGACTTAAGCGACCGGCCTGTTTCGGCCCTTTTTTGAGGGGGTTTTTCGGGAAATGCTGATACTGCCCCGGATTACCAGACCGGGCTTTTTACGGGGGATAAAACCGGCCTGTGTAGATCTGTTTGGTTAGAGGATCGGGCAAGGAGATGGGGTTTTGGTTGTGGTGGGGGTGGCTGAAAGGAAAAGGTATCGACGGTGAACGACGGTACCGGTGAGGGTCTGACGCTCAACGGGACTTTCACCCCAGCCGCGTGGGCTTCCCCAGAATATTAAATTGTTACGCCCCTCACTCCTACCCCTTTGCCCACCACACCAGCACCGCGAGGACCACAATGAGAACTAAGAAAAAAAACGACCGGCACGTACGCCGAACCCTTGAAAACGACCAGCACAATGTCCAGCACCATTCCGAGAGTCAGCCCCCCAATGATGCCGACAATGAGGTGTTTGATCGTGCGGTCTTCGAATATGGTGAAATCCGGCATGCTTATTTCATCTCTGGTTGCAGGAGATGAAAGAATTTACCCGGCATAAAAAAGAAAATCAATCATCATCGTCATCATCCCCCTCGTACCTCTCATTGTTCGGGTTAAGCTGGTCCGAATGATTGTTCATCGCGTCATGATAGGCATCGTTGTTCGGGTTCATCGAATTGGACCGGTCATCGTTTGAACTGTGCCCATGGCCGCCTCCATGGCCTCCACCACCTCTTCCCATCGATCTCACCTCCTACCAGCAGTCTTCTGCTGAATAATTCCCAATACTCACTCCGTGATGAAAAGGTTTATTCTGGCGTTTTACCTCAATCGGCTGTGGCAGAGTATTTCGGTTCCGGGACCTGCACTCATTTTTTAGAATGAATTATCCGACCACCACGCAATCATCGTAAGAAATAAGTATACTCTACCGGTTCTTCGTGACCTCGCGGATCGCGTATGACGGCTCGCACGAGAGCCGGGTCCATGAGTTCATCGACCCGAAGTTCCTCCGGATCGATCCAGGGGTTGCCGGGCGGGCTGAAAAAGCTAGGGGAATTGTGGAGAAACTGCTGGGATCCGGTGAGGAAGTATTCATATGAGCGGACATCATGTTTTTTTGAAAATCAATAAATTCTCATTTTTCATAATTCCACTATGGCCATTTCTTATTATTGGCAATCTCCTATCCCTAATTTTGTCAGAATATATTGAAAATAGATGAAATCCTTCAGTTTCAGATATTTCATTAATTAATTCGTGAGTGGGAATTTCAACATTCGTTATTTTGTTGTCACCAATTACGATGGAGAAAAAAGATCCAGATTCTAAAAGATTATTGCATTCATGAATAACTTTTTTCATGTCAAGAATATATTTGGAGAAAATTACTGAATTTTTCTTGTTAATATCTAATAATTCTAAACGATATCTTTCAGACATAGGATAGGGTAATTTCAAATTATGATTGAAATGCGATTGTAAGATTCGATCGCTCCCAATTATATCTCGTGATAGTTTCTTCATTTCTCCATCGCAAATTTCATTTAAAAAAAATAATTGAAATTTCGATGAACGATAATAATCTTGGGCGTTTAAATAAGGGGGTGAGGTGATAATGGAATCAATTTTTTCATTTTTTAATATTTGCGATAAATTACGTGAATCTGCATGTAAAATTTTATAATTTGAAATTATTTTTCGATTTTTTAATTTTAATAAATACTCCTCCTCATATTTAATCCAAATTTGTCCCTGTGCAAAAAAAATTTTAAAGGGATCAAAATGTTTTCCTATGCGATGTTGTTGTGACCGTTTTGAGATAAATGGCTTCGGTCCCCGAATATCTGCTTTAGAACACTCCCGAATTATTGAGACAAAAAGTGCTCTCCAAAAAGTTGAATACTCTGTATTAAAACAAAAAATGTTATTATCAAGAACTGTTTTTATAGCCCCTAATTTTCTTAGTGTTGCCGGTGTAAACCAATAGTTCGCATTAAAGAAAGAATATTCATATGGATTCTTGCATGAACTAAATTCTATTAATAATTGGTGTAATTGGCTTCTCAACAGTTCCACGTTCATTGGCGTTGCCTTCGCCTGGGAAAGAAGCACGGCTAGCGGGTTTAAATCGACCCCAATGGCACTGCGCCCTTCAATTACCGATTGTATTACCACGGATCCACTTCCACAAAAAGGATCAAGAATAGTTTGTTTGGGCTTGGACGTTTTTTTAATTAAGAATTTTGCCATGTGCGGAATCATTTTGGCTGGATATTTGTCAAAACCATGAGTTAGATAATTTTTTTTAGGAATTTCGGGAAATGCATTTTTTAAATCAATTAATTCCCGTTGGAGATTTATTCCGGAGAGATCAACTGCCATGTTCTGCCAATTCCTTTAGAATAAAAAGCTTCATTATGTTGACATGGAGGTGCATACACGATTGAGAATTTACCTTTATGTTGTCTCCAAAATAGATAAAGCCCCAATGCTTGCGGTTTTGTTCCTAATGGGGATATACTACAATGGTATTTCCTGAGATCATATTTACCACGGTTTCCAAATAATCTTTCCAATTTTTCTAACATTAAATGGGGATTTAATGAGTCGATCGATTCGACTTTATCGGCTCCAATAATTTCAATTAAATTTTTATTCATCTCTTCTGTACGACCCTTCCATTCAGGATGATATGGTGGATCAGGAATAAATAAAATTGTCTCGTTAGGTTCAAAATTATTTACTAGTGCCATAGCTCGATCCCCTTCGTATCCCAAAAAAATTGCAAGGAGATTTTGTTTATTCAAAGATTGTGTAGTTACGAATCCGGTAATAGTATAGATAGGAAGGATTCCAAAAGACATCGGTAAATATAAATTTGATGTATATTCTTTTGGTTCAGAATAAAAAATTCTTGTCGAATTAAATAAATCGTTTTTATCCAAATAATTGAGCAAGAGCGTCAAATGTTTTTTTGTAAATGTAGTAATATCAATTGAAATTGTAATTTTTTTTGAATCAATTTTAATTTTGTTAAGTTTTCGAATCAAAGTTTTTATTGAGAGCAAGGGATCAGATTCTGATGCTGGGATTATCTCAAAAGAACCTTTTGACTTTAAAATTTCAGAAATTTTTTGTGTATGTTCTTCTCTTCGCAGATCCGGTTTATCATATATGAAAATAAATGCTTTCGAATAATTGTAGTTAGCACTCAGTCTTTTTATGGTACCTAAACATCTCTCTTCAAAGCTTGAACATCCAATAAATACTTCATTTTCATTTAAATTATCAATTTCTTCAACTTGTAATATTTTTTTATTCATTTAACCACCGGACGAGCTCTAAAAAGTTAGTGTTTTCTGTGACTTAATTTTTCGTGATTTCTTAGGCACGGGGGATACTTTTTGAATTAATTTTGCCTTAATTAATTCCCTAGCATCTGGATTAATTAATCCTTCAAGATCATCTATGCTGAATGAAGTCCGCCAGCGATATTTTGGAGAAAATTGAAGGACTGGCGAATAAATTCTATTTAAAATATATTCTTTTGGTTGTACATTAGAGGCATGTTTTGGTCTAATCCCACCAATCCCCACAAATGTTTGCATTACACTGTGCATTTCTGCCAAATCTAATATTTTTGTAATTTTCTCATGAGATTTTTCGGATAAACTTTGAGGATCACTAATTGAAATACGAGCAGACTCAGGTTCAGTTAGGTGATTAAGTGTTTTTGCTCTGAAAATGTCCCCTAGGTCAATAACTAGTCGATGGATATCTGACCCATATTGAACAAGATTCTTACGAATATTATAAAGATAAAAGCTGGATAAAGCGTATACAGCATCTGATTGATGTTGAATTTTGATAGGTTTACCAGATTTTACATCTACATTATCCTGGACAGCAAAATAATAAGATGTTCCACATAATTCTAGGAAATATCTGATAATTCCCGAAGATAATATCATCAAATCATCGAAACCGGAAAATTGTCGTCTTTTATGCTTTTTCGCAAGAACTCTATATAATGCTCCAATTTCAAGTCTTTTTTTAATTTCAATTTGTTCTGATTTGTCTAAAGAAGAGAAATTCACATTTTTCTGCATCTGAAGCATTTGATCAATCATCTCCTCAATCTCGGATTCGAGACCAGAAAATGGAGATCTTGTCTCAAGAATCTTTTCAATGTAGGTTTCTGTAAAGCCTTCGTTTTTCAAGGTTCTTTGACATATATCGATTAATAACCTTTTATAAAATGTACGGTGAGTCGCTTTTGATAAATCATAATCAAGGTCAATACGATTATAATCATGACCTTCCTCAATTTCTTGTCTTTCCAATGTTTGTGGATTTTTAAACCCGGTTTTTTTAGAAGAAATTTTAATAGAGAAATATCCTTGTTCTGACCATTTAACCAGGGTATTCACAACAACCTTTTGAAATGATATGAGATTTTCGTATTCATCCAGTAGGAAATAAATTGTTTTACCATTCAAATCAGAAATTGTATTGATGATTGTTCTACATACAGCTCGAAGTTTATCTTTACTAATAAATACACCAGGATATTTTCCGGTTTCGCCAAGAATTTTTCTCGATAGATAATCATTGAGAATCCCCAGTTCTTTTTGAATAGCCTCTTTCAAATCAACAAAACTATTTATCGTGGTTATTGCCTGCCCAGAATAGATTTGTTTACCAATATTTTGACTCAATTCCACTTCCAGTTTCGTGGATATGTCCAATATGTTCTTATCGGAACAGGAGGAAATTTCATCAATTAATGAATTGATTAATTGAAAATTAAATTCGGTTAAAAATAAAATACTTGCTTGATTTTCAGTGATATGGTCGAGAATATTTCCCGCCTGCGTTGCAAAAGAACCCTGAGTTAATCGACAATATATACCGTAATAAGGAAGATTTGTTTCTCTAAATGACCTTTTTCTCATTCTATAGGCACAGACTTGGGCGATCATTGATTTCAAAATCATCGTTTTCCCAGAGCCTCGGCCCCCTTCAATTCGAGTTGGCTTAATTTCGATAATTTTATCATAACGCCCCGGTTCTGGTCGTGCAAAGGAATCAGCCAATATTTGTAAGCTTTCAAAATTTTCTGTTCGGACTCTACGAAAAGGATTATCTGCACTCAACGCTCGAATTTTTGAATGGACTTGCGCAAATTCTTCTTCAGGAGTTAGTGCTTTAATTAGATCCGGTAAGCATTCCTCAAAAGATTTTGAATCAAATCTCACAAGGAATTTATCACGAAGTACTTCTTTTAATCCTGGAGGGAGGATTTTTTTCAATGATTCCCAATTCTCCCCCTCTTTTACTATAGGAATTACCTTGAAATCCTCCTCATCAATTTCTTTGACTATTGCTGTTTGAAGTTCCTTTTTAACCCAATTCGAATTAATTGAATTTTCCGATAATATTGGAAGTAAAAAATCAGAATTGCTAATTTCGTCGAAAATTTTTATTATTAGTGAGTCCCCCGGTTTCAGAATTTTTTTATCAAGTGTTACACTTAGCGATGGAGTTTCCAGTTCTTTTACAAGCCTATCGACAAATAATGAATCTTCATGTGAATACGTTATGAAGGCTTTTTTCATGGTCCAATTTCCATTGAGTGTAATTGAGGCTTAATCTTTTCTTTTCAAAAGATCCACAAAACTTATAAAATAAGTTATTTTCAACTAGATCCCTCCACCTCCTCCGGATTTCCGGAAGATCTTCCTCACCAGGGATTTGGGCTATGAATGGCCCGGAGCACGGGATCTACTCTTCCCCACCCTCCGCCACCTCCTCCACCTCCACCAGCTCCCCCAGCTCGTCCTCCGTGCACCAGACCTCGACCGAGGCATCGACCCCGGCGTACTCCTGCTGGTACTCCCCGACCGTGGAGCCGGGCGACATGACGAGGTTGGTGATCAGCTTCCCTTCCCGGAAACCGTAGAGCCTGCGGTGAGACCACGACGGGCCGAGGACTGCCGTCCGCTCGTAATAGACGTCCTGCGCCAGCTGGTGGGTGAACCAGATCCCGTTCTCCCACTCAAAGAGCGCCTCCCGCATGTAGCGGCGGATGTACCAGCGCAGTTCGGAGACGAGCGAGAGGGCGCTCCCGAGCGTTGCACAGGAGATGGAGACCCCGCAGGACTTCTTCCTCGGCCGGTAAAACCGCAGGATCATCCGGCTCGTCTCGGATGCAAAAAGGGTATGGTGGAGGTCGATGCCGTCCCGCTGGATCAAGAGGATGTCCATCCGTATCTCCCAAGAACGGGATACCTGGCCCGCGGAGTGGCGGTCAGGTATACATGCGGTTGTCGGTCACGGCCTCGTTCTTCACCTTGCGGACCGCCTCGGTGAAATCCTTCATCCCGATCAGTTCGGCTTCCCTGCGCACTGCCATCATGCCGGCCTCGCGGCAGACCGCTTCCAGCTCGGCACCGGTGGCGTTCTCGGTCATGCGTGCGATCTCTTCCATGTCGACCACTTCGAGGTGCATCTTCCGGGAATGGATCTTCAGGATCTGGAGCCGGGCATCCCGGTCCGGCAGCGGGATCTCGATCAGGCGGTCGAACCGCCCGGGCCGCAGGAGTGCCGGGTCGAGCATGTCGGCGCGGTTCGTGGCCGCCATGATCCGCACGTCCCCCCGGGTGTCGAACCCGTCCATCTCGGCGAGAAGCTGCATCAGTGTCCGCTGGACCTCGGCGCTGCCGGAAGTCCCGTCATTGGTCCGCATGCTGCCCACCGCGTCGATCTCGTCGATGAAGACGATGGCAGGGGCGCGTTCCCGCGCAAGCTGGAAGAGTTCGCGGACAAGGCCGGCACCCTCGCCGATGAACTTGTGGACGAGCTCGCTGCCCGACATCCGGATGAAGGTGGCCTTCGCCTCGTGCGCCACGGCCTTTGCGATCAGGGTCTTGCCGGTCCCCGGGGCCCCGTAGAGCAGGATGCCCTTCGGGGGTTCGACCCCGACGCGCCGGAATATCTCCGGTTTCGTCAGCGGGTATTCCACCGCTTCGCGCACTTCCTTGATCTCGTTGGCGAGCCCGCCGATCTGGGCGTAGCTGATCTCGGGCGACTCCTCGAGTTCCATCACCCGGACCCGCGAGTCGTAGATATTGCCGATCACTTTCACGATCGAGAGCGCATTATTGACCGCGACCTTGGCGCCGGGCTTTAAGAGCGGGCGGATCTCTTCGGGGGCATTGGTCAGGTATTCCTGGTTGTTCCCCTGCTGGCGGAGGTAGATCTCGCCGTTCTCCAGGATGTCCACGACAACGGCGACGAAGAGCGGCATGCGCTTGAGCTGGTTGTTCTCGCGCTTGAGCTGGCCGTTCTCTTTCTGGAGCTCGTCGACCTTCACCTTCAGGTCGAGGAGTGCTGCCTCGAGCTCGTTGACCTGGATCTGGTACTTGAGCTCGTGTGAGGGGGCGGTAGTATTGACGGCAGTCTCTTCCATATCACTCTTATATGTTCATCTTCAACCATTTATGTGGTGTTATTTTGCACATCAGCGGAAGAGGGATATCACGGGGGAGAGGCAGCGGGCCGCTCCTCGTCAGTCCGGTGCCGATCTCGTTCCTGTCGGGAGTCGACCCGGAGACGGGAGTCATTGTCGAGAAAGGACACCCGCTCCAGGGTACCGGGATCGCCGGCCGCGTCCTCGCGTTCCCGTACGGCAAGGGCTCGACGGTCGGCTCCTATGTCCTCTATGCCCTGAGCCGGAACGGGCATGCCCCGGCTGCCATCGTCAACACGGAGGCAGAAGCGATCATCGCTACCGGCGCCATCATCGGCAGGATCCCCATGATCGACCGGATCGGGGTCCCGCTCACCCGGCTGAAGAGCGGGGTACCGGTCACGGTCGACGGCGACCGTGGCGGGCTGGACTACGACGGCCCGCTGAATGACGAATGATACATGCCCCCTGGCGGGTTCCGGTAACCGGGTGAGGTATCATGAAACCTGGTACCTGCAAAGGGGGTAAGAAAGATCCGAAGAATCTCTCCGGTAATTTGCCGCAATCAGGGCACTCCAGCCTATGGCGTCCCTGTTCCTCTTCAGTATTTTTACTCTCAGGAGATGGGGATACCGGTACCGGGATCATTGTCGTTTCAGGAATGCAATCCTCACCGGTACCTTTGAGAAACGTATCATAGTTCTGATAAAAATGTCAGATAGTCTGATCAAAAATCACCTTTGTTGCCCCATCGCTAAAATGCCCGACTGCAACAAGATGGTTATCTGAACCCGTTACCGGGAACGTTTCATGGGTTCCGATGGGCAATGAGGTCTGTCCGCTCCCAGGGGGGATGCTCATCTCACCGGTCTCCGCACCGTTGATGGACAGGGTGACCGCTACAAGATATGCAGCATCCTGCCCACCCCGGTATGTCGCAGTAATTGCCGTGCCGTTATCGGTTGCTGTCATTGCTACCACATACGTCCTCGGCGATCCTCCCGTCCGCGGAGGGTTATTATTTTGCCGGGCATGTGAGTCCGGGGTCGAGAACGCAATCGATAAGGACGAGCCTCCGCTGCCGGATTGCTCCGGGGTCTGGGCAGGTGTTACGGCATTTCCGGTCGGTTGTGCCTGACTACTGCCTGGATATTGTGTGCATCCGGCGAGAGCTATCCCCAACAGAAGGACCAGCGAGATGACAATTATAGCAAGACAGGACTTTTTCATAGCTGATCTCTCCATCCAATCATAATAAAAAATGGGTTGCCGGTATTGTTTCAAAAGTCCCGCTCCGTACCGCGCCGTGATCCAATCCACGAAGTTTCTCAGATGGGCAGGAACCCCAAGCGCAAGCATCATATAACACCGGCTCACAGGTTCTGGTATGCAGGATACCATTGCGCTGCCGTTGACATTACTTCTCTGCGCAGCAATACTTTTTGCCGGATGTACTGGTTCACCGGGCCCGGCAGGCACGTCATCGCCGCCGACAGGCACCGCTTCCGGATCAGCCCCGGCCGGGGGGAGCCTTACCACCTCACCGACCGATGCGATGCCGGCGAACATCGCGGAGACGCTGACCGTACAGGAAAAAGTGTACGACGGTACTATCCCGGTTATCTTTAATGGAGGCATGGAGCAGAACCTGATAGCGGCTATTAATGTAACCCTCTATCGGGCAGATGGCCAGATCGTTACCAGAACGATTGGGACAAAAAAAGGTGACGAAGTAATCCTCCAGGGCACGAAACAGACCGACCGGGTTGTCGTGTACATGACCATGATGAACGGCGTGACCTACAAAGTCGCCGATGTCCTCAGCCCGTACACGGTCCATTAACAGATGCCGGAATCCACGAGCACTCTTTTTATTCATCTGCCAAATACACTCCTTCGTTCATCATGCAGGTCAACTGGCGGGTCATCCACGCGGCCCGGAATTCCCAAGCGGTCCTGAGCGCTGCCTGTGAACGTGACGGGATCCGGCTGAATCCTGTCAATACGCCGGCCGGGGATGTCACCTGCTACAGCCTCAACTCGATCAATGCACCCTGGTACCGGGACGAGATAGCCCGGGCCGGCTGCATCACCATCGCGGGCGGGCCGCATGCCACGGCCTGCCCCCGGGAAGTGGCGGAGTATGCCGGTTATGTCGTCACCGGCGAAGGGGAATATACGCTCCCCCGCCTTCTCAGGGACCTCGAAAACGGGGGCGACGGCCATATTCCGGGGGTCGTCACCGGGGATCATGCAGTGCAGGCCGACACCTGCGTGAACCTCAACGCGTACCCGGCATTTTCCGGCATGAAAGGCTATGTCGAGATCTCCCGGGGCTGCCCGTTCTCCTGCGGCTACTGCCAGACCCCGCAGATCTTCGGCCACTGCATGCGGCACCGCTCCATCGATGAGGTTGCCCGGTACGCGAACCGGTACGGGCAGGCCCGGTTCGTCTCTCCCAACGCGTTTGCGTACGGGTCCGACGGGGTCCATCCCCGCTGGGACAAGATTGAGCATCTCCTCAAATCCCTCCGGCACGAGATCTATTTCGGCACGTTCCCAAGCGAGGTGCGCCCGGAATTTGTCTGCTCCGAGTCGCTCTCGCTGGTAGAGCGATACTGCGCCAATACGAAGCTCCACTTCGGGGCCCAGTCCGGCAGCGACCGGGTCCTCGGCCTCCTCGGCCGGGGCCATTCGGTCGGCGATGTCGTCCACGCAGTCGAGCTCTGCCGGGATTGCGGTATCCAGCCGGTCGTGGACTTCATTGTCGGGCTCCCTTTTGAGACTGACGAAGACCAGCGAGCGACTGCCGATCTGATAGCCTGGACGGCCCGGTCCGGGAAGATCCATGTCCACCGCTTCCTCCCCCTGCCCGGGACCCCGCTTGCCGGGACAACCGCGCGTCCACTCCTGAAGGATGTGGAAAAACTCTGCGGAAAACTGGCATTATCGGGCAGGCTCACGGGTTCGTGGAACGATCCTGAGATAAGGTTTTTTAGACACCCTTCAAATGATATACCATGAAAGATGTGCTTCTGATAGCAGATCTCCATGGTCAATTCGGTAAAATTGATTCATTTCTGGAGTTGAGTCCAGAAGCGGTATTTATTGCAGGCGATATCACCAATATGGGTCCCGTTGACGCGGTCGATGACGTGCTCTCGCGCATCGACGTGCCGTGTTTTGCAGTGCCCGGCAACTGCGACCCGCGTGAGATCCTCGATACGCTCGAACACTCGGATACGGTGTGCATGCACGGCGCCCAGATCAACCTCGGGAAGATGACCCTTGTTGGCGTAGGGGGTTCAAACCCTACACCCTTCGGGACGCCGTTCGAGCTGACCGACAAGCAGATAGATGACGTTTTGCACGGCGCGATGAGGAAGATGGAGAAGACGGTCCACAACGTCCTCCTCTGCCATGCACCCCCGTTCGAGACGCTCGACAGGGTGAACGGCGACCACGTCGGCAGCCACAGCATCCGGAAGCATATAAAGTCCTTCGACCTGGTCTGCTGCGCCCACATCCACGACCAGCGGGGCGTGATGGACATCGACGGAGTCAAGATCATCAACCCCGGCCCGGCAATGGACGGCTACTGTGCCATGCTCCACTTCGGCACCGAGGCCCGGGACATCAAGGTTGAACTGCTGACGGTCTGAATGATCAGCAGTTAAGGTCAGGGAGGCGGAAAAGTCCACCGGCCAAATAATCTCTATTCGTTTTAAATTCTACACGATCTCTGACTGACTTTTCTCTTTTCATGATGACGCTCTCGGGGGTGTCGAATCTCATCAGAGATGAGACAGGAGAAGAACCCGAACGGTTCTTCGACCTATCGGACATGCTTCGAAGAACTCTTGCGAGTTCTTCTCATTCTCGTGGTTCTGATGAACCACTCGAACCCCGCCGCTGAGGCACCCCCGGTAGCGATAGTGCCGTATTACCTGTTTCCCCGGGGAGGCATCGCAATGCGCCCCGTCCCCCAAGGGGGACTGGTGGCGCAAGAGGGGGCGATCAGATCTGCCGAGAATTGAATTTTATAAAGGCTAGCACAGAAAATTTACAACTACCGAAAAATCGATATCCCCAAAATATGAGCGAATCGGATAACATTCGAGCTATCCCGTCTTCCGCTTCGCGAGGAGCAGTTCCAGGTACGAGGCGAGGATAGGCTCGCCCTCAACCCCAATCTCTTTTGCGATCTTCCCGATCATTTCCGTTGGGTTCTCGTTCTCGTCCCGGGCGATCACTTCAATCTCGGCAAAGGTCCCGAGCTCCTCGACCGTATCGAGCGAGATCGACGCAGTACCCAGGGTGTAGTTCTCGCGCCACTTGTTCACTTCGGTCGTCTTCGTAAACCCGAGCCGGGCGAGCATCGTCTCGAAGGCTTCCCCGGACTCCACGGCGAAGTTCAGTTCCTCCCGCGCTTTAAGCCCGTATTTCCTGATCTTCGGTCCCTTGTACGTGACAACCGCACGGTCGTCCGTGTACCGCACCCGGACGGCTTCATCGGTCAGGGCGAAATCGCGGTGGGGGGCGTTATAATAGATATCGTGTTCATGAACCCTGCCACGGAATTGTGCATTTTTTCTGGTGAGATCTTCACGAACCGGATCGAGCGAGGGTATCCTTACCTTGAGTTCCACTTCGAGCATGGGTGTGCCACACGTTTATCTGTCTTTATTGCGATTTAATATAGTCACGTACTATAGTCAGGTGAACCATGGCAATACGAGAAGGAGATTTTATCAGGCTGAGTTATACGGGCACCGTCAATGGCAATGTTTTTGATACCACTGACGAGGAAGAGGCAAAAAAAGCAGGCATCCACAGCCCGGATGCGGTGTACGGCCCGGTCACGATCTGTGTCGGCCAGAAGCACGTCATCACCGGTCTCGACGAAGAACTCGTTGGCAAGCAAGCCGGTACCGAAGGCGAAGTCACCGTCCAGCCCGGGAAGGCATTCGGGGAGCGCGACCCGAAGAAGATCCAGTCATTCCCCAAGAGCAAGTTTACCGAGAAACCGGTCCGCGGCATGCCGGTGAAGATCGAGGAGCAGGGCGAGGGTACGGTCGTCGACGTCATCGGTTCGCGGGTCATCGTGGACTTCAACCCGGCCCTTGCCGGGCAGGCCCTCACGTACCAGTACAAAATTGAGGAAGATGTGACCGAACCTCTCGACCAGTTGAAAGGCCTCATCCGCCTCTATGCAGGCAGGGAGATGGAGGTAACGATCGACGGCGACAAGGCGACCGTCACCCTCCCGCCCGGGATCAACTATGACCGCCGCTGGCTCCTCTGGCGCGGGCGGATACTCCACGAGGGTTTCGAACTGATCGCGGGGATCTCGGAGATCACCCTTGTCGAGACCTACAAGAGACCGGAGAAGAAAGAAGCAGCATAACTGTCCTGAGTCCTTTTTTCCCATTTTTTTCGGATCCGGTCAGGTATTCGCTATCCTTTCGGAGAATATCCCTGCAATCCAAAAAAAACAGGGTTCCGGAGATGCACGAACGTCATTGAAATACCGGTTTTTTATAGTGGCTGCTCGAAATACTCATTATGAACAACAATCATCTCATCGCAACCCTAGCGGTCCTCCTTCTCGTACTGGCCGTCTTCCTGTCGGGATGCTCCGGTTCCCAGTCTTCCTCCGGCACGGGATCCCAGGCAGGAGTTTCCGGTGCTGCGACAACCGCAGCGTCTTCTTCGCCCCTGTACAAGGCCGGCGATATTCTCAAAAACCCGAAATCGAGTTCCACGAGCGGAGTCCTCATCGTCAGCTACGATGCAGGAACTGACACGTATGCACGAGCGATTATTTTTCCCAACAGCGACGGGAGCTGGGGGTACCGCACCGATTCCAGTACGGAAACCATGGACCGATCGACACTCGAGAAAATATACACGAATTACATTAAGAACATCCCCGTCTCCCAGGTGCCGATAGGCACCCCCGTTCCGACAGCAACTCCCGTGCCGGTGACCACGGTCCCGATATATACCCCCCTCCCGACAACCGTACCAACGGCGACGACTACCACATCCGGCGCGGCCCCCACGATACAGAGCATCTCTCCGTATTACGGATATGCGGGTACCTCGGTATCGATAACTTCACTGGCAGGCTACAACTTCATTTCCGGGGCAACGGTGCAACTGAAAAACTCCGCCGGCCAGAATATCTCGGCGACCGGGGTATCCGTGGTATCCTCCAGCACCATCACCTGTACCTTTGCCATCCCGTCGAACGCAACCGTCGGGGCCTGGGACGTGTACGTCACCAACCCGAACGGGTATGTCGGTAAATACAGCAACGGGTTCATCGTTCATCAGAGCACCTCGGCCACCGCGACCACCACCACGTCATCGGGCGGACCGACGATCACAAGTATAAGTCAATCTTTTATGATCTCGCCAAGTCACACCTCGTACACGATAACCGGGACGAATTTCGTTGTCGGTGCTACCGTCAGCCTGACGAGCGGTTCCCAGACCATCCCACAGTTTGCTATCGTCTCGGCCTCTTCCACCCAGATCGTTGTATTCTTTGATATCCCGCAAAATTACAGCGGCTCCTGGAACGTGGTCGTCACCAATCCTGACGGCACAACAGCCACGCTGAGTAACGCGATTGCGATCCACAGCTGAAACATCAGGATACCATGAATTTTTTTTCAAAGGCTGAAGGGTGGCTGAAGAAAATTCTCTGTTGGAGAATGTCCTACTCGCGACCACCCCTGCGGCAATTCAACTTCCTTGCCCCGCCGTCGCATATCTTTTATGAGATTCGGCAGGAGGAAGTTTTTTCAAACTTCCTCTGCTTCACCCGTACATGATGGAGCAAGTCGAAGAATCCTTGCGGATTCTTCTCGACTTCTTGGTTCTTATGAGCCAATCAGTCCCCGGAGAGGCCCCGAGGCGGGAGGTTCTCGTAACTGAACGATTTTCGGGAATCCTGTGTGAATTTGTATGCATGTTTGTTTCTCCACAGCCCACTTTTTTGAAATTATTCTCGTTATCTGATCATCCATTTTTTTCTATTGTACCTTTTGAAAAACGATAGTGGTTAGGAAGGTACTCTATCCAAATTAATCACGCAGGCCCGGCCGCACCGACTAAGTACCCGGGCGGTAGCGGAGAAGGGCGGCAATCCCCCCGAGCGCAGCAAGCCGCTCGCCGGGTTCGAACGCGGACGAGAGCACGACGATGGTCGCCTTCATCGCCTCGGCTTTTTCTATCAGCCGCGTGATCACGGGATCCCGCAGGAGGGTGTCAGCGACCAGGACCTGCTCTGCCGCGCCGTACCCGATAGCCTCTTCCACTTCCCGGCGGCCGTAGGCGACTGCACCTTCCCGCGAGATCCTCAGGAGCACCTCATCCATCATCTTCACTTCGCGGGAGAGCTGGAGGTCGCCCATCAGCCGGTCAAGGGCTCCGTTCCCGATGACATCCTGGACCGCCCCGCGCCCGATGCGCCGTGTCTCGACCACGATTGCCCGCTCGGCTGCCGGGGAATTTTTGCTCCGTGTGAACTGAACAAAATCGTCCTTGACAAACCCGGGCCCGGCGATGATGAGCGGGCCGGAGATCTCTGCGATGAGGGGGAGGAGCTGGTCGAACAGAGCGGTCCGCGACCCGCTCTCCGCACCTTTGCTGCTGCCGGCCACCAGGGTCATGACACTCTCCGGCCCGTACTGCCGGAGACGGAAGAGTTCAGCCTCACCCTCCTCGAGGGTCAGGATATGGACGACGCCATGGACCGACGCCTTTACCGCTCGTGCGATCCGCTCGAGATCGATCGGGCGCCACTGCTTTATGACCGAGATCTCGTAACCGGTCTCGACGTTGATCGTGTGGTACGCCCCGGCATCGGCACCGTGCTCGATGAGGCCCGAGAGCCGGAGCCTGACCCCGTGCTCCGAGAACTCCTCACGCTCCACCCGCAGGCCGAGACGGACCGGGCGTTTCTCCACCTTCTCGGGGCGGAGCTTGTCGCTGGCCGCGTCCACGCTCCGGAAGCTCGTGGCGAAGACAAGGTCCCCGGGACCGATGAGGTGGCGGAGGTGCCAGAGGTCGTCGATGCTCTCCGGCAGGAGCCGGATCTCGCCATAATTGCTCCGGATCTCGCCATACTCAGCCTTCATGGTGCCCCACGATGTCGGAACCGCCCGGGGGCACGAATGCAGCCACCCGTTCGGTGTTCAGGATGCCCCTGAGAGCTTTTCCGTCTTCTTCTGTCAGTTTTCCTTTGAGTTCCCTCAGGACTTTTTTTGCCACATCATTGGGTTCAAACTGCCCGGGTGTGAGTTCCGCGTACGCCGCTGTTCTTCCCCGTATCGCGGAAGGCGGGCCACCGATGACCGCAGCCTGGGGTTCAAGCATGAGCCCGATGCCGACCGCCAGGGGAACATCCCGGTAGTAGGTCCGTTCTCCCCGGACGATGAACGACCCGCGGGAGACATACTCCCCGGACTCGGGAGTCTTGCTGACCTGAGCGGGGAGGGCGCTGTAGACATCGGCCGATCCATGGCCGCTCCTCCAGGCACCGGAATAGGAGGCCGCAAACTGCGCGACCTCGTCCATCCGCTCCGTCTTCCCCTTGACGATGACGACACTCGCACCGTGGATGTCGGCATGCACGAAGAGGTCGCCCCCGGCCAGGTATTTTTTGACCAGTTCCTCGTTCTGGGAGGCATCGCGCCCGCCAAGGACCACGACTCCGTCGCTCGTCACAAACCAGCGGAAGCGGTGGTACCACTGTTTTTTCAGGGGAATAAAATCCCGTTTCTGCACCTTCTTCTTCGGGTGGACGGTCGCCATGGCAGCGAGCGCCCCGGCTTTCTTCCTCTTGAATTTTTTTATGAGATCGTGATACCGCCCGGCGTTCTGCTCCACGCTCTCGTGGACATGGATCCTCACCCGTCTCCCGATATCGACTTCCACGGCCGCTTCGCCCGGGTAAAAAGCCGTGATCTTTTTCGCATCGTCCGATACGGTGTCCCTGAGGTGCTTCTCGATCTCCTGCCACGACAGCTGCCTGCTCGCAATATCGAGAGCGGTGATGAGCTGCCGGATGAAGGCATAGTTCTCGTAGATCGCGTTGACAATCTCCCCGTTCTTTTGAATAGTGGCGTCAAATTTCTTTACCGCTGCTTCCTGGTGCAGGCGGATACGGTCTTCCTTTGCTATCTTCGGGCGGGCTGCTGACTTTTTCTCGGTTTTCGTAAGAGGGAAGAATGCTTCGAGCGCTTCGGAGAACGTGGGAAAGGACTGCACATCGTTCCCTTCCCCAAGATCGACGGGCTCGCAGTGCTTTGCCGAGATCACGGGTGAGCGGTCGTGCAGCACCCGGGAGAAGAGGTCCTGTATCGCGGCAAAAATAGCGTCCGGGTCTGCGGAAACCGCGGGAGCGGACTTGTCGATGCCGGTCTTCCTGCAGATATATTCCGCGTACATCCCGCCGAGCATGCAGCCGGTCGCGAGGGCCCGGACAAGGTCGCGGCCGTCATTTTTGAGGGCCGCGGCAAGATTCTCACGGGATCCGGTGGGATCGGTGCCGCCGAGGACATACGGGACGTTCGGGACGACCTCCCGGTCCCTGAACCGGTGGTGCCAGAGCGGTTTTATGATAGTGTACGTATCGTCAGCAAGGATGACATTCCCCTCATCGAACAGTTCGATAATGAGGTGGTACGTGAGGCTGCCCTTCCCGATATCGAAGATGAGGATCCGTTCGAGGCCGTGCTGGCGGATGGCCAGCACTTTTCCCCCGGAGAGGTACTTGCGCAGGAGCATGGCAAACTGCGGGGGGTTCTTCGGGGGTTCCGGCAGATCCTTCACCAGGTGGGCCCGCCTGCCGGCTTCAACGATCAGCTGGTACTTTGCCTTGTTCCCGCCATTGAGCCGGACTGCGAGCGTGCGGGTGTCGAACTGGTAGACCTTGTCGACCCAGAGCGGCAGCTTCGTGGACAACTCGGACGCCATTGCCATCACGTCGATCCCGCTCATGCCCTGTTCGGATGCCATGGTGGTTTATACCAAATTACATATGGCTTGCGCACTAAAAAATAAGACTACTGGTGATGCGGGATGAGCGGAGATACCATCGAAGAAAAGCCTGTCCAGACAAAAAAAGCAAAGACGAAGGCTGACAAGCAGGCCGAACATATCGCCCGCATCAAGCGGACGCTTATCGCATCGCTGCTGGGAATCCTGACCGGGGTCATTGCCTATTATGCCGGTGGCATCCCGGGAACAACGGGGCTCCAGAACGACGGCTTTCTCGGCTTCATGCTCATGCTGGTAGGCGTTGTCCTCCAGAAACACATCTTCATGCTCTCCGGCATGAGCACCTCGAAGCTTGGCGCAAAAGACTGGTTCTACCAGGGGTTCATGACATTCGCGTTCTGGTTCATGACATGGACGATCCTGCTGACCGCCATCCCCCGGTAATTCCTCTTCTGGGGTTTCCATGAGAATTGCTATCGTCCATAAAGACCGCTGTCACGCCCGGAAATGCGGTACCGAATGCATCCTCTACTGTCCCCGTGTCCGGACCGGGGACGAGACCGTTGTGATCGGACCTGACGGGAAAGCCCTCATCTCCGAGGAACTCTGCGTCGGGTGCGGCATCTGTATCAAGAAATGCCCGTTCGATGCCATCGATATCGTGAGCCTTCCCGAAGAACTCGAGCACCCCACCCACCGCTATGGCAGAAACGGGTTTGCGCTCTACGGGCTTCCGATCCCGGTGGAAGGGAAAGTCACCGGTATCCTCGGTGCCAATGGCATCGGCAAGAGCACGGCCATCAAGATCCTGTCCGGCCAGCTCCGCCCCAACCTGGGAAATTTCGATACCGAAGTGGCATGGGATGAGATCCTCAGGCAGTATACCGGCACCGAGCTCTTCGATTATCTCCAGACCGTATCGAAAAAGACCCTGAAGATCGCAAGCAAGCCCCAGTATATCGATTATATCCCGAAAGTCTTCTCCGGGACGGTCAGGACGCTCCTGAAGACCACGGACGAACGGGACGCACTTGCCGGCATCCTGCCGGCCCTCAAGCTCGATGCACTCCTCGACCACGAGATCAGCGCCCTGAGCGGCGGGGAACTCCAGCGGGTGGCGATCGCAGCCTGCCTTGCCCGGGAAGCCGACCTCTACTTCCTCGATGAGATCACGCCATTCCTGGACATTTACCAGCGGATCTCTGCCGCGAAACTCATCCGCGACCTTGCAGCGTCCCGCCCGGTCGTCATTGTCGAGCACGACCTCGCCATCCTCGATATGCTCGCGGACACCGTCCACGTCGGCTACGGCAAACCGGCAGTATTCGGTATCATCACCCGCCCCAAGGGGGTCAGGGTGGGCATCAACCAGTACCTCGAAGGCTACCTTGCCGAAGAGAATGTCCGGTTCCGGGACACCCAGGTGGTCTTCGAGAAGCGGGCGCACGAGAAAGGTTCCGACCGCGAAGACCTCTTCATCATACCCCCGATGTCCAAACAGTACGATACGTTCCGCCTCGAGGTCACCGGGGGTACGGTCAGGACGGGCGAAGTGCTGGGCGTCGTCGGGGCAAACGGCATGGGCAAGAGCACGTTTGCCAAACTCCTGGCCGGGGACGAGACCCCGACGACCGGGACAATCGAGACCTCGTTGAGGATCTCCTACAAGCCCCAGTACATCAAGGCCGATACGTCCGACAGCGTGGAGATGTTCCTACGCCGCTGCACGACAAAATTCGATTCCTCGCTCTACCAGCACGAGATCATCGATGCGCTCTCCCTGACCCCCATCCTCCAGTCGCCTGTCGACTCCCTGAGCGGCGGGGAACTCCAGCGGGTGACGATCGCCGGCTGCCTCTCGCGGGACGCCGACCTGTACATTCTCGATGAACCCAGCGCACACCTCGACGTGGAGCAGCGGGTAAGGGTGACGAGGATGATCAAGCACCATGCCGAGGGCAGGGAAGCCGGCATCATGGTGATCGACCACGACATCTACCTTATCGATATGATCAGTGAACGTATCCTGGTGTTTGAAGGGGAACCGGGAATTGCCGGCACTGCCGCGGGGCCGTTCCGGATGCGCGAGGGCATGAACCGGTTCCTTGCGGTGCTGGACGTAACGTTCCGGCGCGACCAGAGCGGACGCCCGCGGATCAACAAGCCCGGCTCGTTCCTTGACCGGGAACAGAAGGGTCTGGGCGAATTCTATTATTATGTTCAGGACGAGAACTAAAACCGCTTATTATACCTTTTAATATTTTAACATGCCATTCTCACTATATGCGGGAGGAGAAGCTTTCGGATGCCATTGTCTACGATAAGCTGCACCTGTTGAAGAAGGACTTTTACGGCTATATTGAACGGAACTCCGCCAAGGTGGACACCAACCTCCCGGTCTTTTTCGGATATGTCATATCCGCGCTCGAGAACTCCTTCCCCCATATATCAGATGTTGCCTACGATGAGTTCATCGACAGCATTACCTTCAAGGTCCTCGATTCCAGTGCAAATGTCAGCGATTTTGAGTATGTCAGGAAGGTGATGGTCAACGCGGTGCGGTTCAAGAAGAAGAAAGATGCAGAGACCGGCGTCAAGATCGTCATCGGCCTCAAGCTGCTGAAGAGCGGTGACTACGGGCACGCCCTCGACTTCCTCAAGGAGTACGCGACCCTTGACTCGAAACTCGGTACCGCGGTAGCCTACTGCTATCATCTCCTCTCGCTGCGCGAGTTCAAGGACAGTGACGATGCTGCCAGAAAACACCGCCCCGGCGAGATGGAACTCCTTGCACGGGAACTGATGATGAGACTGGCCAGGGAACAGCCGCCGGTAAACCAGCTCCGCCAGCTGGAGATCGATGACCCGTCGTTCCTTGAGAAGATCTTCTGGCAGATGATCTTTACCGGGCTGGAATGGTTCCCGAACGAGAGATGGTTCGTTGAGATCGGTCTGAAGAATGCGGCAATTACCAAAGATCCGGTCATGCGCAAGCGCCTGCTGGATATCGGGTCCGAACGTTTTTATACTGACAGCCAATTCCTGCGCGAGATGTACTATTACAAGCTCGAGAACCGCGATGCTCCCGGCGCTGCAGGCGTCGTCAACCAGCTCCTGAAACAGTACCCGGACGATCTCGAACCTATCTACCTCGGTCTCAAACTAACGCTCCTCACCACTAAGAAGATTACCTATCACAGTTTCCGGAAACTGGCGATCACCAAAGGCATGCCGGTCCAGATCCTCACACTGTTCGATTTTGCCTTTGACCTGTTCAGCAGTGAACAGAACGATGCTGCCAAATGTATTGCAGACTTTGAGAAGGAGTTCCCGAGCATGCAGTACTATGCAACCGTCCTCCGGTATATCGCAAGTGATATCATATCCGCTGATGAGACGAGGAGTAAAAAGGCAAAAAAAACGCTCCTGGACTCGGTCGAGCAATACTGCCTGGAAGCACTGAAAAACAGGAAATGAGGATCTGTTGAAATCCTCAGGGAAACATCAATCGCTCTCGGGGAGACTGCTGTTCGAAAAATTCTTCTGAATTCTTCTCATCTTCGAGGTTCTGATGAACCTCTCAGATTCCCGAAGGGAAGACCAGGCTTGAGAAGAACCGGAATGTTCTTCGACCTGAGAGAGGGGGTAACCCTCCTAACCGCAGCAGAATATAAGCAAATGATCAGAAAAATAGGGTTTTAACATAGCCGGAAATGAGAGTTGTACCCGGCTCCCCGCCTCAATCCTGCCGTGTGTTTACCCGGTTGAGTTGCCGGGAGATCCCGGCCGGACGCTCATATTTGTAAACCGGGAACGGAAAGGACGGTTCTGATCGCCTGGATCAGGGAATCGGCGACCGGGCTTAAAATCCCTGTCGCAGGGAGCGGGAACAAAGATTCAGCCGGCTATACCGGTATCATTAAAAGCTATAGCAGAAACCGGGCGTGCCAGGAACCGGAGCACGATGCAGAGAACAAGTTCAGATATCCCGGATCGTACCATCCGCTCTCCTGACTGAGACTTTCCCCTCCTGGGCCGGCATGAATGTGACCGATCTTCCGACCTTGCCCCCGATATCCTCCGCGACCAGCTTGATATGCTCCCTGAGGAGGAATTCCCGTACCTTTTCAGCATTCCGTTCACCGATATTGAGGTTGGCACCGAAATATTCAAACATGCTCGCCCCCCCGGCCATCTTCGCAACGATGTTCCGGTTCTTGCAACCGAGAGCACCGAGCTCCTGCAGCAACAGCGGGATCGCGGTATCAGCATATTTCCCGGGGCGGTCCTTCCTCCCGGCGCTGTCCGGTAACATGATATGGACCATCGCACCTACCCTCAGCCGGTCATCGTAGAGAGTCAGGCCGATGCATGAACCCAGACCGATGGTCACCATCTGGAATGACCCGACACGATATTCTCCGATGCCTATCATCGCCATCTGTGCGTTTACGGCGGTCGGGTCAGACATGGTTTTCAGGGCAGATCATGTCGATTTCATCATGTTTTCAAGGAGCACGATGATCTTCTGCAGGGTTTTGTGTTCCGGCATCAGGATGATGTCGCTGTCGACCTTATGCTCTGAGCAGACGAGTTCGGTGGAGAAGAGCATGACTTCATCCATATCATCGGTCGACTGGGCGATAAGCGTCTGCATCGCGGCATGGGCCATGTCGATACTGAGGGCAGGTGGCGAGGGAAGCATGACAAACCCAAGGAGTTCTGCCGTTGCATCGAGAAACGCAGATACCATGATATTTCCCACTTCAAGGAGGGCACTCTGGTCCATCTCGTTCATCGGGCGGTTCATCTCCGTCAGTCCCAGCATGGTATTGGTCAGGCGGATCGCTGATTCGCGGGTGATGTAAAAGATGATGAATCCCCCGTGAGGGATATCGCCCTGGAGTTCGAACGCTACCATGGCTGCTGACTCTTCTCCCATATACTCCCCAAGATGGGCGATATCCACGATTGTTATTCCTGGCACGCTCATCTCGACACTACTTCCCAGCATCTGGGAAAGGGTGGTTGCGGCGTGGGCAGCCCCGATATTTCCCAATTCCTGAATTGCATCCTTCTGAACCGTCGATAAATTCATGAACAACTCCTACACCATCGTATTCACATCAAGGACAGGGACAACATCCCCGTCGCCAAGTATGGTAACCCCGCTGATGCCCCGCGTGTTGCCGATCAGGGAACTGAGCGGTTTGACGACAACCTCCTGTTTTCCTTCAACAATATCGACCGGGATGCAGGCCTTCCTCTTCTGGTACTGGACCACAATCAGGATTTCACACGCATCCGACATCCCGACCATGTCGTCCAGCCGGAAGATCTGGATCACTTCTTCCCGCAGGAGGATGGTCTCGCTCTTCCCGATATGGTGGGTTGCATCCCTCCGGAACGATGCAACTTCAACGATCGAGCTGATGGGAATGGCAAGTCTCCGGCTGTTGATCCTGACGATCATGACATCGACAATTGCCATCGTCGGCGGGAGCAGCAGCTCGAACCGCGATCCCTTGCCGGGGGTTGTCTCTACCCGGATGGTCCCCTTGAGTGATTCGATGGACCTTCGTACAACGTCGAGGCCGACCCCCCTTCCGCTGATATCCGTAATTTTGTCGGCAGTGGAAAAACCGGGCTGGAAAAGCAGGTCGATCGCCTGGTCGGTGGTCAGGCTTTCCGCAGCTTCCTGGGTGATGAGCCCTTTTTCCACGGCTTTTCTCCTGACCTTCTCGACATTGATCCCGGCACCATCGTCGATCAGTTCGATGATGACATTGTCACGGTCCCGGTGGGCGCTGAGCCTGACAGACCCTTTGCGGGGTTTTCCGGCTTTTTCCCTCTCGTCGGGGTTCTCAATCCCGTGGTTGACCGCATTCCTGATGAGGTGGAGGAGGGGGTCATTCAGCCCGTCCATCACGCTGCGGTCGAGTTCCGTCTCTCCCCCTTCCATGACGAAATCGACTTCTTTCCCGTCGTACTGGGCCACATCCCTGACTACCCGGGGGAGGCGGTTGAATATGTGGTTCAGAGGGATCATCCGGATATTCATCATCAGGTTCTGGAGATCCGATACCGAACGATCGACCATGCCGAGGGCTTCGTCCATCTCCTTGAGTTTCTGCCGCTCGGCAATCTGCTTGAGCCTGCCCCGGTTGATCACCAGGTCCTCGACGAGGTTCATGATGTGATCGAGCTGGGTAATGTCCACTCTCAGGTGCTTGACTTCCCTGCTCTTGTCAGAAGCTGCCGGCTGCCCTCTCTCGGCAGTCTCGGCTCCCGGTGCGGGAGAGGGTGCCGGGATGATCTCAGCAACCGCGCCGGCCTTGATCTCTACGGACTGGATCTCCGAAGCCGTCGCTGCGGTCCGGAGAGCGTCCTCGCCAGCGTCGCAGGCGATCTTCACCACGAGAATGCCATCGAACTGGCCCTCATCCACGAGCTCTTTCGATGGGATGGACAGGATGATCGTCCCGATAGCTTCGAGGTTGTTGAGAACGATGAGCGCCCGGACATCTTTCATCATGGATTCCGGGGCAACGGTGATGGTGAGGTCATAGATCGGGCGCGTATCACCTGGAATTGGAGATGCGACCGGTCCTCCGACCGGTGGCGCAGCTGCCCGGTTTGACGGGCTCGCTGCTGCTGCGGATGGCCTGGCTGCCTTCCCGCCACCCTCAGTTGCGAGCCATGATTTTAACGAGCTGACCAGTTCATCCGGGTTCTTGGATGATGTATCGCCACCGGCATCGACATCGTCGAGCATCTCCTCTATCATGTCAGAGCAGCGCAGGAGGAGGTTGGTAAGGGCGGGGGTCATGACCGCAACACCGCTCCGGATAAGCTGGAACACGTCCTCCATGGTATGGCAGAGGTGCTCCAGCTGCATGAACCCCATCGAGGCGGAAGCACCTTTGAGCGTATGGATGGACCGGAAGATCTCTCCTATCGCTTCCGCATCGGAACCTTTCTCGATGATCAGGAGATTTTTCACCAGATTCTCGTGGTTATCCCGCGATTCCGCAACAAAAAGGGTGCGGTACGCATCCATTTCAGACACAGGTATCCTCCATTTTCAGCACGGCACGTGAAATTTCCTTGGCCATCCGGTTCAGCGGGAGCACCTTGTCTACTGCATTGTGCGTGATAGCCGACCGGGCCATCCCATAGACAAGACAGTCCTTCTCATCGCAGACGAAACTTATACCACCGGCATTTTTTACTGCAAGGGCCCCTTCTCCTGCATCGTTCCCCATCCCGCTCAGGACGGCGACAACGCTGTTTTTGCCGAAGACCTGAGCCGCCGAGACCAGCGTCTTGTCCACTGCAGGCCGGACCCCGTGGACGGGAGGGGCTGAAGAGTGGACGATCTTACCGGCTGTGCATCCCTTGTCCGTGACAAACCTTGTTATGATCGTATGGACCCCGGCTTTGGAGATGATGATCCTTCCTTTTTCTATAATATCCCCGTTCTCGGATTCCTTCACCGGCATGGACGATATCCGGTTGAACCTGGCCGCGAGCGCCGCAGTGAACCCGACCGGCATGTGCTGGGTCACGACAACCCCAGCGGGAAGTTCTGCGGGAAGGTCTGCAAGCAGTTCGTCGAGCATCTGGGGGCCCCCGGCCGATGACCCGATCAGGATGACACGTTCCGCAGGTTCAGCATGGGCAGTGGGGGCAGGTTTCTTTTGCCGGACTTCTGAGGATAATGGCGGCAGGGTGAGGATATGCTTGATCTTCCGTACCAGTTCGTCGCCAATGTCCCGGACGCGGGGAAGATCCGCCGGCTTGAGCATGAAATCATCAGCCCCAAGCTCGATTGCCCGTCGGGTCATCTCTGCATCTTTTTCCGTAAGTGAACTGAGCATGAGAATCCGGGGTCTGGATGGCTGTTTTCCGATCTTTTCAAGGAGTTCGATTCCTGACATCCGGGGCATCTCGATATCCAGTGTCATGACATCGGGGGAAAGAGATTCTATCTTCTTGAGTGCGTCCAGGCCATCTGTCGCTGTCCCGACAACTTCCAGTGACGGATCCTTTGCTATCATGTCCCTGATTACCGTACGCATGAATACGGAATCATCTACAACCAGAACCTTCGTCATAACATCAGGTTGTCAGAACGTTCTTTACTTCTTCGAGCACTTTGGGAGCCTGGAATGGTTTGACGATATACCCCTTTGCACCACTCTTGATTGCCAGCTTCACCATCTGTTCCTGGCCGACTGCCGTGCACATGATGACCTTCGCAGCGGGATCGATCTGTTTGATGGCCTTGAGAGCCTCAATACCGTTCTGTTTTGGCATAACGATATCCATGGTCACGAGATCGGGCTTGAGTTCCTTGTATCGAGCGACTGCCTCCTCACCATCACCTGCTTCGCCGGCGATAGTGTGCCCGCCGGTGAAGAGGATGTTTTTAAGAAGAGTTCTCATGAAGAGCGTATCATCCACGATTAGAATCTTTCCCATTGACGATCAAAGTAAAGATAGGGGGATCAAGATATAAAACAGTATTGGGATACGATTTAAAGGTTATTCAGTTTGTTTGTGATTTTGTGGCGTCAGAAATATACCGTACGCCTTTTGTCGTAAGCTGCACCTCTCTGCGTATCGTGACGACTTCGGCAAGGCCCAGTTTCATGATCTTGTCGTAAATGGCATCGAGCTGCTTGTGCGGGAGGTTGAGCATGTTCTCGATGGCATGCGAGTCCATGCCGGAGTAGATGAGCATGGCTACCTGCTGGTCTACGCCGTCCAGCTCGGTCCCTTTCATGTCCATGCTCTTAGTGGTCTCTTTCAGGAAATTGTAGAGTACCTGAAGCGTGGAGAGGGGGCAGAGGACGAGGCTTGAGACAACTTCACCGGATTCAAGGTGGTCGATCCTTACCACGTCCGTGGGTTTACCCTGGACATCCCGTTTGGTGAGCTCGATAGCGGCAACGTCGTTGACCGGGACGCAGACCTGTTTTGCCGGGCTGACAAACCAGATACCGGAATGGACGACAACAACGCTGCCTTTCTCCCACTGGGCGTTCTGGATGAGCACCCCACCCCGGATCGCGGGCGACATAAAGTACGCCATGAGGCGGTACGCATTGCAGGAGCCGAGTATGAGTTTTTTCAGTACCTCGATAACCTTGTCTACGGAAAGGATCTTGTAGACCGCTTCAGTCTCGGTTTTTGCAGTAACGATCAGAATATTTTTTCTCTCGGCGACGTCCGAAACCGTCTTGAACAGGACTTCCCTGTTGACCGGTGCCGGGATGACGATCCTGTCCTCTCCGATACCCAGCTTGACAACGACCCACTGGTTATTATGCTCGACTTTTGCCGGGACTTCCTTCATGCGGCCTCACACGGGATCACAATTCTGAGGTAAACAGACTTGTTATTGATAGCAATGGTATTCCGGAGGTTATTTTATTTTTTGGTGGGAGATGCGGTCTTTTCCTTGGGCGGGTTCGCCGGATTCAGTTTCGTGTACATGTCGCTCAGTTCGCTCTCGATATCGCTGGCAGGCGCCCTGAAATCCTTGAGTTCCCGTAAAAGACTGAGATCATCTTTCTTTTCTACATGTTTTACATCGGATGAGATGGAACTGAGCAGGTCCTCGTCAGTACCGCTCGCTCCCCCGGCAAACGAGGCCATATCCGACTGGGTGGAGACCTGGTCTGCGGAAAGGTCTGCATTTTTCGGGGCGTCGGAAGGTATCCAGGCGGTCTTGACGGCCGTTTCTCCCGTCACCACCGGCTCCGCTGTCATTGACACCTTTCCTTCCTGGGTATCATCGGGCGTAACCGTTTTGACCGGACCTGTCCCGCCCGTGTCTCCATCCAGGTCCACATCATCGAGACTCAGGTTATCGAGTTCCCCGAATTCAGAATCGAGCGATTCTGCCGAGTCCAGACCATTGAACTCTTCCAGGCCTCCCGGAGCAGGTGCCCCGGGTTCTCCCTCGCCCCCGGTCGGCAGGTCAAGCGATGGCATCGACAGTTCAGCACCAGGTGAGGAAGAGGCAGAAGCCTCACCGGGCGCAGGACCTTCAGGGGATGCAACCGGGGCGTTGATGTCACCGAGGTCGTCAAGGAGGCCGGCATCGAATTCATCGCTGGAAAGGGAGAGGAAAGGATCTTCTTCGCCCGAGGGACCAGGGACAGCCGCGCCGGCTCCTCCACCGGGGGCCGCTCCAGCACTGCGCGGGGCGGCAGGGGCCGGGACCGGGACTTTTTCCGTGACCGCCTTGTCAAGCATCCGGTTGATGTCGTCCACTTTTTTCTCATGCCTTTTCCGCTGCCTGAGGACCGTGCCAAGAGAGCCTATGGATGACAGGAACGAACCGAACTGGGCTCCGATCCCACCCTTCTGCCCGGGTGCCTTTCCAGCCTCTTTTTTCTCTGTCTTCAGGGGACGTTTCTGGTCTGCACTTTCAGGTTTTTCGAAAAATTTCATGACGTTGAGGCGGTGGATGATCCCGGGCTTTTTTGGCTCCGTTTTTTTCATTTCCGGTTTTGTTGCGCCCCCCTTCTTCGGTTCCTTTGAACGCGATCTGCCCAAGGCAGTACGGATTTCGGTTATCGTGACCAGCCCGAGCAGGAACGGCAGGACAACAGCAATGACGACCATCATGAGAAGGAGCTGCACCAGGGTCACATCGAAGAAGATCAGGATTAACCCGAGGGTAAGGATGGTGCAAAACATGATGATCCTGCGGACATTCTCTTTCATGGGCGAACTCCTCCTATTGTCCCGGTGCTGCCATATTCTGGAGTGCCTGCGGGCTGAAGAACATCCCGACAAAGATAGGGGCGATCAGAAGCACCAGACCGGTCAATGTACAGAATATTGCTATGTAGAAATAATACATATACCGATCGCCACCACCCACAATCCGTGCCGCTATGACATTGGAGGCCGTGATTATCGAGAGGATAATGACGACAAATGTCCCCATCTGCCCTTCCGGAAAATTCGAGAACATGTTGAGCCCGCCGAGGGCCTGTCCTGCAGAGACACCCCCGCCCAGGGACGAACCCGCTGATACTGCCGATTGGTTCTGGAACTGCTTCATCATGGTTGCTACGGAACCCGTGAGCACGACCATGATACGGTAGAGGGCGACCAGGATCCCCGCCATCGCCAGGTGCATGGGAACCAGTAAGACGATAAAACTCCGGGCATGCATATCTTTCTTCTCCCGCAGGAGGGTCTGCTCGAGCATGGACGACCCGACAACGGTCCCGATAGGTTCCGGTGGCCCCCCGAGAGTAACCGTGTCCAGGTAAATATTGAGATATTTGTAGATGAGGTTGCTCCCCGATTCCCCGATGAATTTGTCCCATATCTGCTTGTGATCGAGGCCGAGGTTCATCTTGGAATAGACCGAGTTTACGAGCGGTTCAAGAGCGGTGAGGGACTTCCTGTCGATGGTGCCAAGAGCATACACGGCCGTTGTCCCCTGGCCGCCCATGACTGCCCCGAGACTCCTGATGAAGACGGAGAAGTCATTGTCGCGCAGGGTTATGTTGGAGTCGTCGATGAAACCGATAATCCCCAGCGGGGCCATCAGGATCCCGATCAGGAGAAAGATCATCCCGGCACTGACGCCCAGGAGGGACAGGACGATAAATGCCGCAATGGTCAGCGGTACGATGACCCGTTCCATGGCATGGATCGTCTGCTGCTCCTTTGAGGAGCGGTCCGCGAGGCCGTGGGTTTTCGAATCGTCCGGCACTGACTGGTACATGAGCACATTGCCAAAGACGCAGATAACGAGTACGATGCTATAGGCCATGTCCAAGGTTGATTCCATACCCGTGGGAGAATAAATCGCCACGGAAATCATGATCGTTACTGAGATCACGGTCCCGGAAAGGAGCATGGCGATGTACGCGTCCCCCCATTTTTTGAGGAGCTCGAGTCCCTGCTCGACCTGGCTCCGGTAGACCGTCCGCACGGTTGCAAGCTCATTTTTAAGGAAATCATCGTCCGGCACACCCGAGTCGATCGCATTTGCGTACCGGTTGAGCATGCTCTTGAGGATGGTATTGTTGGTCCTTTCAGCAACGATGCTGAGTGCTTCGGAATAGCTGTAACTCCATTTCTTGACAAACGTGTCGACTTTGCTGATGTACTTGGAAGAGACGTACTCCTTCCTGTTGGCAGCAAAAGAGAAAATTTCCGGGCGTGACGCATTGGCGAGGGCCAGGGATGCCATGTAGGTGTTCATGAAGAGCAGGTCGGCACCCATTCTCTTGTTTTCGGTAACCTGACCAAGTTTTTCCTTGAAGCTCTCCGCCATTGCTGCAAAGGGGAGGTGCCTGCCTTCTTTCTTCTGGTCCTGGTCGTGTCCCGGATCAGCCATATCAGGAACCGATGGTCAGGAGACCCTGTTTCTTGATCTTGGTCATCATGTGGAACAGGTCCCAGAACTTGGTGTAGCCGGCCTTATGGAGCCGTTCAAGAATTTTTGCCCGTTTCTCGACTTCAAGGTAAATTTCAGATTTCTTGCTGTCCGGCATTCCCAGCATCGTCGCAATCTTGTTCTCCAGCAGATAGGAACTGCCTTTTCCTGACCACGTGAATGTATCGGTCACCGGCTCCCAACTGAACATCTCGACAAAAGTGAACCCCTGGGTTTCCGGATTGAAACCCACCAGTTCGTTGCAGCTGATCATCCGGCGCACCAGCTGGCCGTCAGGGCGCTTCACCGCGCTCTGGATGATCACGAGGTTGAGGTTATCGACATAGGTCCTCGGGATATTGATGGGATCCCCGCACAGGCGCTGGATCAGCTTCTCGACGGAAGCCGCGTGGAAGGTGCTCATGACCGGGTGGCCTGTCTGCATCGCGCCGAATGCCACGCTCCCCTCGACACCACGGATCTCACCGACAAGGATCTGGTTGGGGCGCTGACGCAGGGCTGCCTTGAGCAGATCGAACATAGTCACTTCCCCCCCCGCCGAAGCACCTCCCGTTCCTTCACCTTTTCCCTTTGCAAGTGCCACTTCCCGGATCCAGTTCCGGTGAGGTACATTCAGCTCGGGTGTGTCTTCTATCGTGACAATCTTGTTTTCAGGAGGGATGAATGCAGTAATTGCATTCAGGAGCGTGGTTTTTCCGCTTGCTGTCTCGCCGGAAACGAAGAGCGACATGCCGTATTCGACGCAGATCCAGATGTACGCCGCGGCCAGGTAATCGATACCGTTGCTTTCCACGATATTGAGGATGCTCAGGGGGACCTCGTTCACCTTACGGATGGAAAAGTTGCTGCCATGGCGACTGATGGCAGTTCCGTAGACAATATTGATACGTGAACCATCCAGCAGTGTGGCATCAACAATGGGACTCCTGTAGGTGATTGGGCGTTTGATCCGTTCCGCCATCTTGACGACGAACTCGTCCAGTTCGCTCGATACCTTGAATTCGACGACGGATTTTAACCCTTTGAAGATCTTATGTTCGATGAAGATCGGCCCGATTCCGTCACAGGAGATATCTTCGATATAGGGGTCGGAGAGGAAGGGTTTGAGCACGCCCATATCGATCTTGTCCCGGATGAGCAGGTACTCGATAGCCTGGTACTCCTCGTTGGTCAGGATCACCTTCCCGTCGGGGGTAAGCGGGACCTGGTGCTTCTTCTTGGTATCCTTCATCTTCTGCTTGGCAGTGAAGTCCGTACTCAGGAAGGTCGTGATCTTCGACTTGAAATCCTGCTGGCCGGCCCCGCTACCCATATACTGGGAGATATCCATATTTTTCTGCTTGATCACGGCAACCGATGCCAGCATCTTCTTGATGACTTCCGCCCGTTCCTTGTCGCTGATCGGGTCCTCTTCGAGCCCGTCGATGAGGTCGATGAGCTTGGTCTCGATGACCGGGAGCATCTGGTTCACGTTGTGAAGGAACGACGGTTCGATGGGGATGTAGAAGTTCCTGACATCATCCGGGTCGGGGAGGATATGGATAAAGGTGGTCTCGTTCACCGGGTAGATGATGTTCGGGCTCTTCATGGTGCGGAGGTCTTTCTTGAGTTCGGAGAGGAAGAGCGGGATCCCGTACGTATTTACCGGGAATATATGGAGGTATTCGAGAAGGTGCGGGCTGGCCTTGACGTACTCCTTGGCATTTGCCGGGAGCATTTTATACAGGGCGCTGGACTCGATATCCGTATAAAAATCAATGTTGGAGTCCACCACCTCAGGCTTGAAGGGCAGGTTTATGGCTACGGTCGGCGTGCCCATATCAGACCCTCGCGAAACTCATCGGGATGACCTTCATGCCATATCCGGGATGGACTTCGAAACTGACAAGGTTTCCAGTGGTCTTGTGAGCACCCCGCACTTTGATGACTTCCATCACCATGACATATTTATCGCCGACCAGCGCTTTTTTCATGTTGAGGTGTGCGTCACAGATGGACCGGATCCGGACGAGCGTATCCTCCTCGAACGCATAGGTATGGAGCGTGACAAGGATCGTCTTGCCATGGTCAACTAGGGACTTGCAGTTGGTGAAGAACGTAAGGATTGTGTCGGTCTTGGCATATTCCGTAAAGAGGGTGAGTGAATCGACAATGATGACCTGCGACTTGCTCTTCTGGATGTGGGATATGACGTGGCCCAGTATCCCTTCCATCTCCTCTTTTTTCCATTCGAACCCGACGACGTGCAGGGGGAACACTTTCAGGTATCCCCAGGCAAAATATTCGGAGATATCCAGGCTCATCGACTCCATCTGCTTGATGAAACTCTTGCTGGTGCTCTCCGTGGTAAAGAGATCGACCGATAATCCCTGTTTCATGGCGCCCCAGATGATCTGCTGGGTGAGGACGCTCTTTCCCGTATCGTTCTCCCCTTCGATGAGCGTGAGCGATTCGAGCGGCAGGCCGTCGGCTATCTTCTTGTCCAGCTCGCTGTTGCCGGTGGAGATGATCTTCCGGTCCTCGCCCCCCATCAGGTCCGAAATGTTAGCCACAAGGATCTCCTGCAGATAGATTATCCATATACAATCTTGGAAGCATAAACCCCGTTATTCGTGCAAATCTCCACTTCGTAGTTAACCGGAGTTGCCCCGGGAACATACACGTTCACATACATCGATTCTCCGGGATCGAGTTCGCCGGGGTGGACGTAGTCGTTGATGATGGAACCGCCCCATGAAGGTGCTGACCCTTGGTTGGCCGGGTCATACAGGTATTCCGTGTAGCCGGCTCCCCCAAGGGTGTACACGAAGATGTCGGTGTGGGCAAAATCAGAGATGGTCTCCGTACCGGTATTATTGACGGTGAGGTTGATCGCATTTCCCGAGACCGTTACATTGGTGATTCTGAGATCGGTGTGGAGCCGTGACTCGGAAATGAGAGTCATATCTTTCTGGGCGTTCGAGACCACCTCCGCTGTGTTAAGCACATTGCCGACAAGGAGGTAAGCGACAATGATGATGAGCATTGTACCGATCGCAGTTCCGATAATCTCAGCGACGGCCATGGCCAATCAACTCGAGGTGAACTGGCTCGACCGCGAGACACCGTTCGGGAGAATGAACTGGAAGTACATCATGGTTCCTGGCCCCCACCCTTGCCCATGGTTCTGATTCGTCGCATCAATCTCGAGCGTCTCACCGGGGTCCCAGTAATTGTTGCGGTTGAGATCGGAAAGCGTGTAGGTCCATTTTCCGTCCGGCGGGGGTGGGGTACTAATGAGCAGATCCAGCCGTTTGACAGTCCCGACCGGGCCAAAGATGACATCCGAACTCCCGATCTCATTTATCGAGATTGACTGGCTGCCGACATTCTTCATGAATACCTGTGCAGAATACGTGGAACTACTGGCAAACGTGGCTACGACAACAAAATCGGTACGGAGCCGGACGTCCGAGGCATGCGTGGATGATGAGAAAGTTCCTGCCATCTGGTAAACGACCGGGAAGATCGCGTTGATGAGCACCGCTGCTGCTACGACAGCAGTTATCAGGAAAATCGCGGTGGTGAATGTGTCCGCAGACATCGGTTAGATCCTGTCCGGAAGATTCATCCACTCTTCGTCTTTCTCTTTCTCGCTGGACTTCTTATCCCGTGCAGGAATGCCGGAGAGGTCGATCTTCTCTTCGCGCCTCCCGTTCTTTGTCGCCGGGCTCTGCTGCCGCTGCTCCATCATGACCTCGATCATGTCCCGGTCGAGAGACGTGTCGTTCGGCACGAGAATGCGGTTCAGGGAATAGAGTTCGGCAACAAACTCGTCGGGCCCCACCTCGTGCTCCTCGCCAAGATTGGCCGGCATAAGCCGGGAAATCTCCCGGATCTCATCGGAGGATTCTTTCGAGATGTAGCCCATCACCCGGTACGATTCGAGGATGATCTCGAGCCGGTCGTGCCCGTACTTTTTCACCGACTCGTGGGTCCACTTGAAGAGTTTGTACACCTTCTGGAGCCGGAGTTTTTCACTTGCCGGGGTCTGGACTGCAGGGGTATTCTTGGACAGAGCCCCCATCTGGGATCTCAGGGCGGCAAACATCTGCTCATCCAGCATCTTTCTTTCCTCGTTCGCTGGCGGTGTGACCGCTGGCGCGACCTGCGGGGAGACCGGTTCTGCCTTTACCGGCGGGGTCTCGTTCCTGGACTCAGTCTCCATCTTTGCCTGTTCTGCCTCCATCTGGGATTCCCGTGCATCGAGCGCAGCTTCACGGGCCTCGAGTGCCGATTTTTTGGCTTCGCCGGCATTTGCTGATAGAGAATCCGCCCCTGCTCCCGGACTGCCCGATGCTGTAAGGGAGAGGGGATTCTCCATCTCGTTCATCCTTTCCCGTATGTCCATCAGAAGACGTTTGATGGAAGTCTTGATGAGGTCCACCTCGCGCTCGAGATTCTGGAGCTTGACCTCGGGATCATCTTCCGATGCGGCAGTAATAATATGGTCGACCTGAGACTGGTTTACCGCCATAAGGTATCTATTCGTTATATTACATTTTTAACTAATAAACATTCTTGTACTGAAATACGCGGAAATCGGGATGGAGCTAAAAAATATCGCGAATATTCAGAGGTTTCAGGTACCTGTTCCTCTGCAGTATGCATTTCCCCCCTCAACCGGATCAGGTCAGGAATATATAACTGAAACAGGTTTCGATCTGAGGTACCGGGGAGAGTTCATTACCAGATCTGACCGTGCGTGCCCGGGATTTTCCGGCGGTCCGTCATTCATGAAGGGATGTCACCAGACAAATAAAAAAAAGGTTAGTAGAGGACGTTTACCGCATTGATTGCCGCAGGTGCGGTCCGTGAAATACTGAATGCTGCGCCGACTGACGGCCTGACTTCAATGGAAAACAGATCGTTTTCGACAATATGATTGGCCGGTTCGCAGCTGATGGTGAACTGCTCGTTCGGCTGGAGCAGCGGTGAAGCGGTACTGGCATCACCGTTCGGCGGATTCTGGATCTCTGTAATCGCCCACCCGCCCTGACTGGGTTGGTTTATCGTCGTAGTGGTCATATCATGCGGCGTCAATGTTTCCAGGGTGCTCGCATTGCTGTAAACCATGACCACTTTTGAGAAGTCGATCGGTGTTCCACCGGGAGCTAATCCCATGCTGAAGTTGACATACGTAATCGTGTCACCGACAGCTCCGGTGCCGGAACCTGTACCATACACGTTCCCGACAATCTCCAGGGTCGAACTTGACTGCCCAACGCTGGTGTGCACTGTCGCCTGTGATTTCTGGGTAGTGAAGAACCCGGCACCGAGTACTACATACGAGAAACCAGCAGCAACAACAACGAATGCGATCAGCACGATCGCTGCCTCAAGACCGGTAAAACCATCTTCGCAGCTTGGAACAGAATCCACAGGTCATCCCCCTGTGTGTCAAATGTCAACGGAGTTGTATCTCAGCGATCAAGGATATAATCGCATATAAATTTATGCGAAATGACCTCCTGATTTCGTACGAACGGTAGGTACAGACCAACCGGTGCTACCGTGCTCTCATGTTATAGTACGTGTCGTTGCACATCGGTTCCAGGAAAGATCAGCTCTGTTGCATTTCTGGAGATTATCACGACCTTGTCGAGAAGCCTGCCGCTCTCCCGCCGGGAGCCGGCGCCTGGCGCTGAAGGAGACAAAAGACGGGTCCGGGTTGTACCTGGAGATGTCCCAAAGACACAATGTCGATCCCCGGACATGAGCGTGTTCGCGGGGACGATGGACCCGGGCAATCCGGATTCCACGAACAAATTAAAAAAAAAGGTTAGTAGAGGACGTTCACCGCATTGATTGCGGCAGGAGCGGTCCGTGAAATACTGAATGCTGCACCGACTGACGGCCTGATCTCAATGGAAAACACATCGTTTTCGACAATTGGATTGGTCGGTTCGCAACTGATGGTGAACTGCTCGTTTGGCTGGAGCAGCGGTGAAGCGGTAGCGGCATTACCGTTCGGCGCATTCTGGATCTCTGTAATTGCCCAATCTCCACCAGAGGGTTGCTGTATCGTCCCACTGGTCATAGTCGGCGGCGTCAATGTTTCCAGGGTGCTTGCATTGCTGTAAACCATGACCACTTTCGAGAAGTCGATCGGTGTTCCGCCGGGAGCTAATCCCATGCTGAAGTTGACATACTTAATGGTGTCGCCGACAGCTCCAGTGCCGGTACCTGTACCATATACGTTCCCGACAATCTCCAGGGTCGAACTTGACTGTTCAACGCTGGTGTGCACGGTCTGCTGTGCCTTCTGGGTCGTGAAGAACCCGGCACCCAATACTACATAGGAGAACACAGCCGCAACGACAACGAATGCGATCAGCACAATCGCTGCCTCGAGGCCGGTGAATCCCTCGTCATCTGATCTGAACGATTTCATAAATTCACCTCTATAATTCATAGACGCCAGCTCAATCTAACGTCTACATGTGATTAAAGAATCTTATTGCATAAATAGTTTGCTACAAAAAATTCGGATAATTATTTCATTCCAGAAATTTTGCTGTAAAAAAATTCCCATATTCCGTGATCTGGTATACCAGAATGACCGGAATTCCATTAATGTTCAATAACAGCACGATACCTGATTTAACGTTCTGAAAGAAGAGAAAATTCTCATAGGGTAGTAACCCCGTGGATTTCTGCCGGGGCGGTACGTGAGATCCCCGGCTGCACCCGATAGCCGGTCTGATTTCAAGGCCGGACAGGTCGTTTTGTAAACCTCACCGCTAATTCCTCCTGAACTGCCCCGGAACGGTTCGCCATTTTCAAAGAGGTAATTTGGATTTCCTGCCCGGTTCAGCACAGTAACGGTCCTCCACTCCCGGCACCTGCAGCTCCATGAACGGTGGCAACCGGGGCAGGCGTTTCCAGGTGTGTTACGGATGGTGAAGACGAGCTTTCAAGAGTCTGCTGCAATCCCCCGGAGTAGTAATCCCAACGTTGAAATTCCGGGTTTTGATGGGATTATCCGCCAGTCCGGTCCCTCGACGCTACCGGCGCCCTCCGGGGCTGAGCAGGCCTGCCCTCTGCCCGTGTGCGCGACTTCCTAACTCTTCCGGGTCGTGAAGAGACCGGCGCCGCGCACCAGGTACAAGCACCCCGCCGCGACGACAACGGGTGCGATCAGCACGATCGCGGCCCCAGGGGCGATAAATTCTTCAGTCTGGTTTCTGAATACGCTGACAATTCACCTGACGGTATCTGTGGACACCAGCAGGCACAGATTTCCATTAAATTTAAAAACATGCGTATATTCAATATTTTTTAAAATCTGAAAATAAAGAGAGGGAGGTAATGTAAGATTTCCCCTTTATACACGTCAGGAACTGAATAGTTAATTACCGTTAAACAAAACATAAGAGAATGGATAGTAAAACAAGAATTTATGTAGAGAAGACGAATAGGTTACTTTACATCTGATGGATAAAAAAGACATTACGTACGGTATAATTGCGCTTGTGATTATACTGGTCATTGCCCTTGTTGTCAAACCATTAGCCACCGGCCATCCTATCACTATGGGACTTCCTGTGCCTACCACACCGGTCCCCCAGTCCACGCAGGCAGTCCCGCTCCAGAATTACAGTCAGGTCGGGCAGGTGGTCGTCTCTTCTACAACCGTCCCGACACCATCCCCGACGCCGACATGGAATTCAACGGTTATCCAGGGAAAATTTGTCAGTCCTTCAACCTATGGAGTTATTTTTAACCGATCCATTCGCAATAGCACAAGAGTTGAAAATATACCGCAAAATTCGAGTATGACCACCTATCTCAACATATCCGGTCAGAACAGCGGCACGACCAGTATCATGTATATCCCGTTCCCTTACTGGGAACTCTGGTATACCGTTAATCCATACCCGGACAAGGTACTTCAATCAGTACAGATTACACCGACGCAGGGTGCAGGAATCTCGTATAGCGGGGTATCCGGTTCATATTCAACCCTGAATCCCCAGTTTACCATCCAGGTAATGGATGGGGATGACCCAAACCGCATCGTCAGGACAATCTCTCCTCCGGGAGGAATTAATCTGGATTTATGGCTTGGCGTGCCACATCCAACCGAGGCCGTACCGGTCGGTACCTCGGCGATTTGGACGCCGGTTGTACAAACCAATATAAAATACAAGGTTCAACCTACCCCTCCCCCGGCAGTCGACCCGCGGCCGTGGGTTGAAAAGTTTTTCGAAGGACAGAGAGATTATTATTTCATCATCACTGCACAGTCTCTGCAATCCTATTCCATTCAGATCCGTGTGCCGACAACCTATATCGGGAAATACTGATTTTACATCCTTTTTTGCGGGAACGGGTATACAAAAGATCCCGGATGTCAGGTAATCTGTCTGCATATTCACGTGATGAACCCCGGATGAGGAATAACTGGCGATTGAAAAAGGGTACTTGATCCGGTATCTGAAAAAACTTAATCAAATTTTTTCTTGCCCATGGATTCGATATACATGAACTCTTTTCCAACCTCTATCACGTTCTTCTTGTCTTCGGGAATGGCGATCTCGAAGTTGGAATAATCTTTCATATCCATGACCTGGGCCATATTCCCTGCAATTGAGAGGACCTGCCCGCTCTTGCGTTCGACCACCGGAATATACGTCTTTGCCGAGACCGGCTGGACGATGGACCGTTTGACACCGTCAAAGATCCCCACGGCGTCAATACGGGCTTTTGCTGCGCCATGCTTGCCGGGTTTCGATGTGGCAATCCCTACCACCTTGCAGGGTTCATCCTCGATAACGATATAGCGGCCTTCCTTGATCTTCCCGATCTCTGTCTGTTCTTTCATTCCGTTCTCACCTTAAATGTCATCATATGGTAAACGCGTTAGTAATTTATCTCTATTGCATTACATAAATACAGCGTTGATAAACGAACCGCGGATGTCATGACCATGGATTTTTTTTCTGCATGTGACCGGATGGCCGAACTGGTGGAAGAGAATATCCGGGACCTCGTCGGCAACCCCCGGGGCGGGGAGACGCTGAAGATCGGTGCAGACCTGACCCCGACGAAGGTGATCGACCAGGTTGCGGAAGACCAGGTCATCGGTTTCCTGCGGGAGAATCCCCTCTGTTCGCTCCTCATCAGCGAAGAAGCAGGCAAAGTGGAGTTTGACGGTGATGAAGGAACCCTGTTTCTTGATCCAGTCGATGGTACGTTCAATGCCGTGGCCGGGATCCCGTTTTATGCGCTCTCCATCGCCTATGCCCATGGAAATGTCATCAAGAAAGCGTTCGTCCGCAACCTCTCAAGCGGAGAGACGTTCACTGCGGAAAAAGGAAAATATGCGCGGTGTAACAACAAGCCTGTCCGGGTGTCGGACGTCTCCAGTCTCGATGCCTGTGCCATGAGCGTCTATGGCAGGAAATTTGACCCGACCCGGGTGATGCAGCTCGGCCAGAAGATCCGGCGCTGGCGCCTTCTCGGGGCATCGGCGCTCGAACTCTGTTACGTAGGATGCGGGAGAATCGACGGGTTCATCGATCTCCGCGGGACGCTGAGGGTCACGGATGCCGCAGCCGGCATGCTCGTCTGTACAGAAGCGGGCGGCAAGGTCACGGATCTCAACGGGAAGGCAATACGCTTCCCCAATGAAGTCACGGTCGGCCGCTGCATTGTCGCTACCAACGGGGTTCTCCACCACAAAGTAGTCGAATATCTGAGGTGATGACATGAAGGTGCTCATCGTTTCACGGATTGACAACCGGGATGCGCTTGCATTTGCCGGAAAAATACAGTCTGTCCTGAAAAAAGAAGGATGCGATGCCCTGTTTGACCAGGATACGGCAGCTGCCCTGGGGACCGGGGGAAGATCCCTTGCAAGTACGGATGCAGATGCAGTCATTGTCGTCGGAGGGGACGGCACCATCCTGCGGACGATCCAGGAGATGCACCGGCCTGCACCCGTCCTTGGGATAAACTGGGGGGAAGTCGGGTTCCTTGCAGACCTCGAACCATCTGAAGCCATCGAGTTCGTCCGGAAGCTTCCGGGAGGATTTACCGTCGAGGAGCGGATGAGAATCTCGCTGATAAAAGACGGCGACTGCCTCGGCGTTGCGTTGAATGAAGCCCTGATAGTCACGACCCGGCCTGCAAAGATGCTGCGGTTCTCGATCGATGTTGACGGGATGACGGCCGAGGAGTTCCGGGCCGATGGCCTGTTGATCAGCACGCCCACCGGTTCGACCGCCTATGCGATGAGCGCCGGGGGGCCCATTGTCGATCCCCGGATCCAGGGCTTTCTTCTCGTCCCCCTGGCACCGTACATGCTCTCGTCCCGCCCCCACCTCATAAGCAGTGACCGGAGCCTCCGGATACGGCTTGAGAGTACCAAGCCCGCAAACATGGTGATAGACGGGCAGCAGACTATTGAACTGGGAACATCGAGTACCATTGAAGTGAGGAGGTCTGACCTTCCCGCCCGGTTTGTTGATGTGCAGCGGAACTTCTTTGAGAAGGTGGACAACAAACTTCGCAAGCTGTAAATGCCAGGCTGGTCTCCCGACCGTTCCGGCAGGGGACCGCTGATGCCTGTTTTCGCAAAATCCTGACCGTCCGGCAAACGGGCAGTATATCCATTATCAAAATAGAAGGCTTATCTTGAAAGCCGATCTACTACATGACAGGTGGTTTTCGTGCAGGTCTCCATGAAACTCGAGATGAAGGATTCCCCTGGACAGCTGGTCGCTGCCCTCAAGCCTATATCTGAGGTGGGAGGAAACATAATCGCCGTCATCCACCAGCGCGAACCGGATCTGGACGGCGATATGCTCAATGTCCAGATCGTGCTCGAGCTGCCGGAAGGGAGGCTCGAAAACCTTGTTGTCCTCCTCCAGGAACAGGGTGTCCATATCCAGCGGATCGGCGAGGAACGCCTCCTCTATAAAAGGACGGTCATCATGATCGGCCACCTCATGCACACCGATCTCTCGGATACCGTCGACCAGATCGATACGACCGGGTTTGCCGAGGTGAGCGAACTCGCCATGAGCATGCCTGCAGTCAACGCACGTTCGTCATCGAGGATCACGATCAAGGCGGCAAGCAAGAACGACATGGAGGCTGCAATTGCCATTCTGAGGCGGGTCTCGGAACAGAAATCCCTGCTCCTCATTGAGCCGCTCGAGGAGATCTCATGAAGGTTGCGTTGATCGGGCTGGGTTCGGTTGGCAGGGGCGTTGCCGGAATGATAGCAAAAAAAGACCTCGGCATCACCATCACGGGTATCGCCGACTCCCGGAGCGGGCTCATCGATGGCGGTGGTGTCGATATTCCGGCTCTCCTCGCAAGGAAGAAAGAAGGCGGTTTCTGTGGCGACCAGACAATTTCCTCGGCTGACATAGTCAAAAAAGCTGACTACGATGCGCTCATAGAAGTGACCCCGACCGATGCGCTCTCCGGCGAACCCGCGACCGGCTATATCCGGTCTGCCATCTCCCGGAAAAAACATGTCGTCACATCGAATAAAGGTCCTATTTCCCT
The DNA here is from genome assembly GCF_050010295.1 of Methanoregula sp. Taxonomy (GTDB): domain Archaea; phylum Halobacteriota; class Methanomicrobia; order Methanomicrobiales; family Methanospirillaceae; genus Methanoregula. The sequence goes on along the minus strand of NZ_JBEKLH010000011.1, from coordinate 9,080 downwards.
GTTCCTGAATGAACTTCGGATGGCGGCCCGCAAAAACGGTGTCGCCCTCCGGTACGAAGCCACGGTAGCCGGTGCGATCCCCATTATGCACACCCTGGAAGACGGGCTTGCAGGTAACGAGATCCTTGCCCTGTACGGTGTTCTTAACGGTACCTGCAACTTCATCCTCACCCGCATGGCTGCGGAAGGCCTCACGTATGAACAGGCCCTCATGGAAGCCCGGGAGATGGGGTATGCGGAAGCAGATCCGACCTATGATGTCCAGGGCATAGATGCGGCAATCAAACTGGTGATACTTGCAAATACGATCTGGGGCAACGGGGTGAAACTGGACGGTGTCGACCGCACCGGCATCGACCTCCTGACCGCAGATGCACTCCGCCTGGCCGAGGATGAAGGCTGCACCATACGGCTGATCGCCGAAGCCATTCCCCGGAAAAAGATCCTGCGGGTCTCTCCGCGCATCATCGGGAAAAACCATCCGCTTGTCGTAGACGGCACCCTGAACGCGCTGACCCTTGAGACCGATATGGCCAGGGAGATCACGCTCATCGGAAGGGGCGCGGGGTCTGTCGAGACGGCGAGTGCCATCATCGGCGATCTCCTCTATATCCGCGACCGTTATGTCCAGCGTGCTTGAACACCGGCGCACCTACCTGCGGCTCATGCGCCAGTACACGCTTGAAAGCGGGTTTTTTACGGTCACGGATATCCAGAAAGCAGCCGGAATACCCCGGAGCACCGCACAGGACTGGGTAAACCGCCTGGTGCAGGAAGGGTGCGTCCTACTAAAGGACGGGAAGAGGGGGAGGAACGCTGCCCGTTTTGCAGCGATCAGTGCGATGCCCTCCAGCACCTGCCGGAGGATATTTACCACGGTTGACGGGGACAGCGTGGGGATCTACCATGACTGCATGAGCGGTGCATGCGCGGCGTTCTGCGGGTATCATCATGCCCTTGCCGGAGGGGTCATTGAATGTGTCCAGCGGGACGGGACACTCCTCCGGGAGACTGCCCGGCTCGGCTCGGATGAAATTTCCGTAGGCCTGTCACCGCTCCCGGCGGTCGGTGTCTGCGGAGTGGACCGGGAAGACGGCAAAATTGTCCAGCATATCCGCTGCATTGGCGGGCCTGCATACTCCCTCTCGGATATGATGGCGCGGGCGGAAGGGGTAGTCCGGGTCGAGTCGGAGCACGGGCCGCAGATCGTCGAAGGAAAAGTCTGGACCCGGGCACTGATGCAGGTGACCATCGGCATTGATGACACCGATACCCGCGACGGGGGGGCCACGTTTGCCCTGGCCCTGGCCCTCCTCAGTTATGTCAGCAGGCAGAAGGGTGTCATTCCCATAAGCCACCATGTCGTGATGCTCAACCCGGACGTTTACACCAAAACTGCCGGGAATTCAGCCAGCTATATTGAGATTGCCGTCACACCGGACTCCTTCACCCGGCTCCCCGAGAAGATTCGCCGGTTTATTGCCGACGAGTCGCTCTCCAACGAGTGGGGGATAGCCATCAGGACCGGGCTCGGTCTTCCCGAAGGCCTGAGGGATTATGGCAGGATGGTCAGGCAGCAGGTCATCGGGCGCGCAACTGCCGAGGCAACTGCAGAGAGGTTTGGCATTGTGACGTACGGAGGCAACGGGGTGATCGGGGCACTGGGGGCTGTCGCTCTTGCAGGTCTTCCGAATGAGATCCTCCTTGACCCGAAAAAGAATAATTTCGCAGAACAGGTTACGGCCCGGTAAAATCCCCGGCAACCAGCCTGCACAACCGGTTGCTTTCAGGCAGGTACCGGGGTGTTTCACGGCGTATCCTGTTCTGCTGGTGCCGGGAGAGGCCGCGGGACCAGTCGTTTATCATACTCTCCGTCAGTTCCAGGTGGAACTGCAGCCCGAGGGCATTCTTTATCCGGAATGCCTGGTTCCTGACCACATCTCCGGAGGCAAGGAGCTTCCCTCCATACGGGATTTCAAACGTCTCGCCATGGAGCTGGAACACGGGGAATATTGCAGGGAACTGCTCAAATCCCCCGCGTGCACCATCCTCCTTTCTCAGGGAACGCCAGCCGATCTCCGGGACGAACCGGTAGACTTTTGCGCCGTACGCCGATGCGATGAGCTGGGCCCCGAGGCATATGCCCAGGACCTTCTGCTTCCTCCTGACCGATGTGCGGATCAGGTCTTTCTCCTCTTTCAGAAACGGGTACTCGTGCTCGTCGTTCACGCTCATCGGGCCCCCGAGAAAGATGAGATGGGTCGCATCACCGGGCACGACTTCGTTGGTCTCAAAGAGATCGTGATATGCAAAGGGTATGCCCCGTCCGGCAAAGACCGTCTCGAGGTATCCCAGCGGCTCATCGGGCACATGGCGGAACGCTGCTATTTTCATGGTAGTTCAGGAGAATTTTTTCTTTTCCCGGTACAAATGGTTTTGGAAAAAGATGACCGGCACGTGAACCGCACCCAAGGAGTCGATATATAAGCATGAAATAATATTTCAGAAGGGATCGGGACTTCATCCAAAAGGATATTTTTGATAATACGGCAATCAAATGCATCGGAATTCAAATCGAAATATTTATATGCTATTATTGAAAATAATCCACGCATACAGTGTCATGTCCATCGTTGGGCATTTTTCAGGTGTTTGAAACTATGGCGTTTACTAAAAAGAATGAAGAGGCAGTATCACCGGTCATTGGTGTGATCCTGATGGTCGCAATCACGGTGATCCTTGCGGCGGTCATCGCCGCGTTCGTGTTTGGAATGGCAGGGAACATCTCGAAGACCAAGGTAATTGCGGCAACAGCGCAAAGGACGAGTACGACATCCGTTACGGTTACGTACCAGGGCGGCCAGGATGCCGGCACAGTCATCAACATCAACTGGACTGTGGATGGCGGGATTCCTACTCAAATGAACACCGGTGCGAATATTTTAAGTGTCGGATGCAGTACATCTTTCACCGCGAGTAACCCCGGAAAGAACAACGTTGTTGGTGTCGCGTATTTCAATGACGGCACGCAGCAGGTCATCTACAACCAGAATATCTAATCTTTTTTCCCTATTTTAAGCCATATATGGGCACTTGAATTAGCCTTTATTCCCGGATGTTCAAAAAACCGGCAGAGCACCCAAATGCTGCAAACGTCTGGGCGGTTGTGAGTTTTTCCGGGATCGGGCCAGTAGTATTTCATCAGGGATTCTGAGGGGACAATGATTTCATCATGTATGATAAGGGGGGTAGTTCTCTCCAGAGACCGGTCCTTTAAGGATGGGAAGGAGACCCGAGGGAAGCACACTTGTACAGAATTGCTGTGGTGATTCCGAAGTAATTCCCGGACTGTGCTGCCGGGGAATAACAGTGCAGCAACGGTTCAAGAACAATATTTTCTCTTTTTTCCTCTCTATAAAAATTTTAGTATACGGGATTGTAACGTCAGCCGGCATTCGTTTCGATAACCTCAATACCCATCCAATAAAATTCTTGAGAGACAAATGACGCCCCGTTTCAGGATCCCGCTCATCCTCCAGATCTTTCTTTTTCTCGTCCCCATGAACATCTATGTCATCGGTGACGGGATAGGATCCGGCATCCAGTGGCTGTTGTTCCGCTATACCAGCACCTCCATGGGGAATGGTTTTATTTTCCTGTCACGGGAGATCGGGTTTGTCGGATCCGGTATATTGTCCGGCAGAAGTGCGCTGTCAACCGGGATATGGGCCCTTGCTGCAGCTATCATCGTCATCGCTACCATACTGGCCATCTACGCATACCTTGTAGGAGAACCGTCATACATCAGGTTTTCCGCCATCCTGAATTTCTCTACAGCAGTTCTGTTGATCCTTGCAATTGTCCTCCAGTACGGGATATCTCTCAACGGCCCGTCAGGTATCTCTGTTCCTCTTGGCATTCCTGTCATCCTCATCGTCGCTATCGTACAATATTACGGGCTGTTCAGCGAATATGATCCTGAAGAGGAAATTGACCTGAACTGAATTTTTCCCCCGTTTCACGAATCCACGGTAAACCCATTCCGTATCCTTTGTATTTTACACCGTCAAGTTCGCGATCTTCTTCATCCTGTTGTATGTCATCGTCCGGGACGTGCGCAGGCTCCAGGATCCCGGAGAACAGACGCATGCCCGGGTATAATCATGGCGGTTACAAAAAACGGTATGACAGGCCGAAAGGCAGGAAACCAAGCAGACTCCTGATGCCTGCACCGCCGGCTCAGGTGTCATTCGCTCAATGGAACGGGCTGACCGCTCCTGAACCGTAAAAACAATGCGTGGAGCAGGATTCGAACCTGCGGACCCCTGCGGGAACGGACCCTAAATCCGTCGCCTTTGACCTGGCTCGGCAATCCACGCCCTGCGTTGAGGTATCCCGGACTGGCTTCATCGACCGGCCCCGGATCCGGCGTCGATGTCCGGGCCTCTCTGCCCCCGTGTCTCCGGTATATTGGCGCAGGTGCGATAAGAGAGTATCTCCGGCTTTCATTCCGGTCAGGGCCGGGATCCCCGTCACATCTCCACCCGGATCACCACGCCATGGATCTTGTCAGAAGGCAGTTTGTAGAACTGCACAGAGGGTGAAGGCGCTTGATTGCAGCAAAGACACCCCGGCGGTGATCGTTCCGGAGGGTTCAGCCGGGAATACCCGCAGTCACGGATTTTTCTTCCCGGTAAATCCGGTAGCTGGTGATGAGAAGGACGAGGATCAACGGGCCGAGGACAAACCCTGCAATCCCCATCGTGAGTATCCCCCCCATAAAACCAGTGAACATGACCACCGGGTGGACATGGGCCCGCCTTCCCATCAGTACCGGGCGGATAAAAATTTCGGGCAGGGCAGCCACACCGATGTACCCGAGGAAGAAAAGGATGAGTACTCCCTGGAGATCTCCCAATGCCAGCGCATATGCGCCGATAAGAATGAACGCAACCGTTGAACCGAAGACCGGGATCAGTTCGCAAAATGCGGCAAAAAAAGAGTAAAAGAGGATGTTCCCATATCCCAGAAGATAAAAGACCGGCAGGGAGATGAAGAACGTCAGCACCGCAATGGAAAACTGTGCAACATAAATGACGTGGAGTGTATCGAACGTTACGGAGCTGAGCCGGGCATCATGCTTCCTGATGGACAGGAAAGGGATCCGGAGAAATACCTCCTCCTTGAGTTTTTCCCCGTACAGCAGCAGGAAGAAGACGGAGATGAAAAAAAGAAGCGACTGGATGGCTATCCGGGTCCCGTTCAGGATGATCGTGGATTCAAAATCGACAAAAAATTCCCTGGCAACAGAGAGCCAGTAGATAAACTGTGAGCGGAAAAAGGAAGCCGTTGAGGGAGAGATCTTCTGGTCGACAGCGAGCAGGGGGTTTGTCGAAGGGTCTGTAAGCCATAAGCGGATGGTATCCAGTATGGCCATGAGAGGTGCCGAATTTTTTGAAAATACGAATACCATGGTGGCGAGGATGGCCAGGAGGACAGAACAGACCCCCGCGGTGAGCACAGCAGCGGAAAGCCAGGGTTGTACAGAACGGGAAAACCGGTGATGGACCGGGAGGAGTATAACCGCTACCGATGCCCCGACAATGACCATGCTGGCAAACGGCCAGAAGAGGACCAGGCCAGCGAGCGCTAAAAGGCCCGCGATGATCCATGCAGGATAGTCTGTCCGAGGCTGTTTCATGAACCATTACCTAGTTGGATGGTCTCGGATTAATACGTGTGTCCGGAGGTCCGGAAGTACTGGAACGATACCCATTCCATTGCAGTCTTCCGGTTATCAGATAACGAGACCCGGGCACACTGCAGCGGTGCGCTCCTGTCTTCCCCGGGGGGTTGAAACGGGAAGCAGGCCGTCCATGAAGTTGTCGTCAGAACGGTCTTTCGCATACGTTCCGGTAAAAATCCGCGGGTGCCTCCCACCTCACTCCTTATCTTGGTGAACGGCAAATAGTAGAGAGAAACGATCTTCCATGGCAGAGATAAAAATCGTCGGGACCGCCCACGTCTCGCAGCAGAGTGTTGACGAAGTCCGGCTGGCTATCGAGGAGTTCAGGCCCGATGTCGTTGCTATCGAACTCGACCCTGCACGGTTCTCGGCACTGAAAAAACAGGGCCGCGACCCGACAGTGAACGATGTCCTCGCGGTCAGCAATTTCAACTCGCTCCTCGTCCAGTGGCTGCTCGCCTATCTCCAGCGGAAGATCGGGTTCGATGTCGGGGTCGAGCCCGGAGCCGAGATGAAAGCCGCAATCGAGGAAGCGGAGAAGAGGGGCATTGCCATCGGCCTTGTCGACCGCGATATCCGGGTCACGCTCCTCCGCTTCTGGAATTCCCTTGGGTTCATCGAGAAGATAAAGATGTTCTGGGCCCTCGTTATCTCGATCGCCGAGGTTGACAGGGGCCAGGAGATCGATATCGAATCGCTCAAACAGCAGAATGTTATCGACGTCGTGATGGAAGAATTCCGGAAATTTTCCCCGAACGGGGCACGGGCCCTTATCGACGAACGCGATGCGTATATCGCCCACCAGCTCGTCCTCCTGAAGGTGCAGAGGCCGGAAGGCAGGATCCTTGCTGTCGTCGGTGCCGGGCACCGGCACGGGATCACCGGGTATATCGAGAACCCCTCCACGCTCCCCCCCTTCGATTCCCTGACCCGGGAACCGAAGTCATTCCCGTGGGCAAAAGTATTCGGGTTTGCCGTCACCTTCCTCTTCGCGTTCCTGCTTGCCGCGATTGCCTTTTCCGGCGTCGGCTGGAACGTCCTTCTCTACGCATTCCTCTTCTGGGTGATCATCCACGGCACGCTCGCCGCCGTCTTCACCCTCTTTGCCGGGGGGCACCCGTACTCCGCCATCACCTGCTTCTTTGTCGCATGGATGACCTCGCTCAACCCGATGCTGCACGCCGGCTGGATCGCTGCGTACGTGGAAGCACGCGTGCGGAAACCACCCCTCTCGGACTTCCGGAAGATCTACGAGACCGAGTCGCTTGGCGAGATGGCAAAGATCCCCCTCTTCAAGGTAGTCCTCGTAGCAGCGCTTGCGAATCTCGGCAGCCTTATCGGGACGGTCCTGTATTTCATCTTCATATTCCCTGTCCTCAATATCGACCCGGGATATGTCATCTCGACCGGGGTCCACAACATGGGGACCTGGCTGACCGGTCTTCTCTGAACCCTTTCCGGAATGCGGGAACGCCCTTTTTGATCCGGGCAGAGGCCGTTGCCCGGTCTGGCGATCCGAATCCGGCGCCGGTTTTTTCCCAGAAAAAATCCATATTTTTCTCCGATGTAAATTTTGAGTTAAAGAAAATCCTAGCGGATAATCCACCAGGACTGCTTTTAGTTGCTATTAAACGAACGACCTGAAATCCAAAATTTTGGGGGTCACCTACCGATGGAATCGCCCGGAAAATCCGGCCCGGAAATCGGATCCGGATGGTGATAGATAGAGGGAATTACGGTTTTGATGCATCTACGGTTATTGCGGATTTTTCACTTCGAAAGAATTTTACAATACAAATGCAGACGCAACAGAACCCACCGGATAAACCTGAGCCCGGGTGGATCTGTTCCCGGATTTATGCAACACAGCAGATTTTTTGGAGACGGGAAACGAAAACGAGAGAAATAGTTATACCGTTGTCCCAATTAATGTCACAACAATTCGATACTCATTGGGGCTGCGAAGAACCGGATCTGCATAGGATACCTTCTGCTGGAATCCGAAGGGGTACGTAACCGGTGACGTTCCTGCAGTCCCGGTTACGATAGGTCCGCCAGTAGGTAATGTAACATAAATTCCTCCATTTGCATTAACCTGTAATGCATTTGCGAGCTTAATCGATGTTACGTATGCACTCCCGGTCCAGTCTGTCATAAAACCATTCGTATCAGTGGTATCTGCATCACTGGCTGCGACAGTCCAAGGCGCCGTACTGTTAACAACAACGTGTAATACATTATTTTCCGTAAATGTAGTGGCAGGATTAAGTGTCCATGACAATTCTGTTCCATTAATAATTATTTCAATTGATGGAGCCGGGGCTGGTATATAGGTGAATTTGTCGGCAGCAGAAGTCGCGGATGTGCCCACGGGTGCGATGACGGTGATGTCAACGGTCCCGTTACCCGCCGGGGCGATCGCGGTGATTGATGTATCGTTGTTAAACGAATACAAGGTCATTGGTATGGATCCAAACTTTACGGCAGTCACCCCGGTAAACGTGCTGCCGGAGATGGATACTGAGGTGCCGCCAAGGGTCGTGCCGTTTGCCGGTGAAATGCCGGTGACGACCGGCTGGGCCGGGGTCACGTAGGTGAATTTGCCGGCAGCAGAAGTCGCGGATGTGCCGCCGGGTGTGATGACGGTGATGTCAATGGTCCCGTTACCTGCCGGGGCGATAGTGGTGATGGAAGTATCGTTGTTAAACGTATACGATGTTGCCGGAGTGGATCCAAACTTTACGGCAGTCACCCCGGTAAACGCGGTGCCGGAGATGGATACTGAGGTGCCGCCAAGGATCGTGCCGTTTGCCGGTGAAATGCCGGTGACGATTGGAGGGGCCGTTGAGATGCCGGTGACAGGCGGGAGCACATAGGTGAATCGGTCGGAAGCAGAAGTTGCAGATGTGCCACCGGGCGTGATGACGGTGATGTCAATGGTTCCGGTACCAGCCGGGGCGATCGCGGTGATGGAAGTATCGTTGTTAAACGTATACGAGGTTGCCGGAGTGGACCCAAACTTTACGGCAGTCACCCCGGTAAACGCGGTGCCGGAGATGGATACTACGGTGCCGCCAAGGGTCGTGCCGTTTGGCGGTGAGATGCCGGTGACAGTCGGGAGCACATAGGTGAATCGGTCGGCAGCTGAAGTCGCAGATGTGCCCCCGGGTGTGACGACCGTGATGTCAACTGCACCTGTATTAGAACTGGGTGGGCTGGTTGCGGTGATGGAAGTATCGTTGTTAAACGTATACGAGGTCGCTGTTGGTTGGCCAAAGTTTACAGCAGTCACTCCGGTAAAACCGCTGCCGGAGATGGATACTATGGTGCCTCC
>NZ_JBEKLH010000010.1:0-85740 GCF_050010295.1 Methanoregula sp. | reverse complement strand
AGGGGGGACAGGTTTTAGCCTGTCTCTGCATATTTTCTAGCTCCGGATGGCTTCCTGACGGGCAATTCTGAGTACCTCCCATCCGGGCCCGTAGCGGGCTCCGTTTACCCATTTCCGGAGGCCGACCGTGTCATAATTCGGAGAACTCTGATGAGTTCTTCTCCAGCCTGCTCTTCCCTTCGGGAACAGCGGTCTCCCCCAAGAGCGTCTATAACGAATGCCGATGATTTCTCCAAAGCCATTATCTCTACTATTTTTATCTAAATTTCAAATGCGATGCCCAATACCAAAGAATGAAATCTTACGACACTATCGGACATTCCTGAAAAATATCCGGTTAAAAGAGTAATTATTCCTTCACTGATAGCCCGTTCTCCCGCGCGATTGCGGTGAAGGCATCCGCGAGATACCCGGCCTGCACGCGGGTCGTGCCGTACGTGTTGAACTTCCAGACTTTTGTTGCGCCGGGGATGACACCGGTGATCCCCTTTTCCTCGAGGGCAGATAAGAGATAATATCCGCGTTTTTTGTGCGTTTCTGCGACAGTATCGAAAGATCCGGTAGTGTCGACCCGGGTCATGGTGTGTTTTCGCGGGTATTCCGAGAGGAGCTGCGTCCCCCCGATGGAGAGGAGCGCATCGACAACCCGCCGGTTGTTCTCCAGTTCGCAGTCGAAATGCTTTACCCGTTCTTTTACGTGGGGGAACGAGGCCATCATGCCGACAAGTGTCGCCCCCATCAGAGTGCAGCCCATCATCTCGGGCTCCTTGATCCCGAATTTCCGATTGGTCACGTCCCCGACAATTGACGTGGTCCGGAAGACTTCTGCAGCCCGCTCAGCGGTCGCTGCCAGCACCCCGGACGGGGCCGGTGCCGCCATGCTCTTGTGCCCGGACCCAACAACAAAGTCAACACCGAGGGTTTTCCCATCGACAGGCAGGATACCAACCGTATAGGCACCGTTGTACAGGATCGGAATATCATACTGGTGTGTTACCTTCGCAATCGCCCGGATGTCGTGCATGTTGCCGTACTGGTAGTCCACGTGGTCGATGAAGGCGAGAACGGGAACTTTGCCAGTCTCCCTTCTGATGTCTTCGATCTTCTCCGCGGCTGCGTCGGCCGTTATCATTTTCTGCTCATCAGCCGGTATCTCCCGGGCGATACCTCCTGACTCTTCCACAGCAAGGAACTCGGTATAATGGGAGAGGGAAGTGAGCAGGACAGGATCGCCTTTACTCACATACGTCTGGGCTACCGCCTGGAACCCGCGCCGGGCCCCGGGCACGGTCCTGACAGCGTCCATATTGAGCCAGTCCGCGAGGTCCTTGTGGAAAGCGGCGATCGGGGGCTTGCTGATATAATCGAGACGGTTGGGCTTGCGGCAGTTATCACAGACCGAGTAGCCGTCACCGTACGCGATGACCGCCTTCATTGCATCGGCCGTGAGCTTCCCCCCGGCCTGGATCGGGTCGATATTGATGAAGAGCTCGTTGACCTGGCGAGCCTCGATCCCCATCCCGCATCTCATCTCAGCATCTCCTGTTTCAGGGAAGTCACCTGGCGCTCAAGGTTTTCCAGGAGACGCTGTACCTCGGCTTTCTGGTCAGGACTGAATTCATGACGGGGTGCCGTCTCCCGAAGGAGGACCCGGAGATCAGTAAGGGTATATGTAGCCTGAAAAACCATGTCAACTGCCCGTTTTGACATAGGGTCACCATAGTAGTATGGTATATAATGAATTAAGTAACCGTGCCCGGGGCTCAGTCACAGCGTGGCAGGAGGCAGTCATAGAATCCTTCGTCCGGATGTGTGGACTGCATCGGGGAAACCCTGCCGGAACAGGGATCAGACAGACTCCGCATGATTTACAGATAGAACAAACCCGTGCGACGCTTTTTGCCCAATACATACTTTCATCGTTCCGGGCACCATTGGTGTACATCTCGGGGGTTGTATTTAATTAGCAATTTCGCAAAAAAACCTGGCTCAGAAGATGTTACAGAATTTGACGCCGACGGGGCGCCGGTTGTCCGTGTTCGCCTGCCAAAGAAGAAGAACCGCGAACAGTTTGCCTGCGCCGGACTGATGCTGGGAGCAAACCATATCCGGGTCCGATGCCAGGACGGAGTTGAACGGATGGGAAGGATTAAAGGCAAGATCAAGAAACGGTCGTGGATCCGGGAAGGCGACATCCTCATCGTCGTCCCGTGGAGTTTCCAGGATGAGAAATGCGACATCCTTTACAGGTACCTGCCTCCGCAGGCGGACTGGCTGCGGAAAAACCGGTATCTCTAATACCCTCTTTTCATGGTGTACTGTTGCACGACCCGGCAATTATTATACTCTGCCCACAATGCCGCACAGTTTTTTAAAACTGTTTGAGAAAAACTATGTATGAATCAAATAATTTTGGTGGAAACAGAGGGACCAGGGACTTTGGACCCCGTGAAATGACGAAAACTACCTGTTCGGACTGCGGAAAAGAGTGCGAAGTTCCCTTCAAGCCAACAGAGGGCAGGCCGGTATACTGTCGTGACTGCCTCCCGAAACACCGGAAACCCCGGTTCTAACTTTTTTACCGTTGTTATTCCCGGTGTTCAGCTTTCGTTCCTGTATCCAGATGTGGATCCCTGACCAGTTCCGGTAACGGGCAGCGATCGAATGCAGGATATTCACGAAACGTGCCCTAGGCATACGTATCTCCGTGAAGATGGTATATTCAGCCCGTCATCATGACAACACGGAAAACGGGGATTATGCCGGACTCGTCCATGGATTTTTTCCCGTCCTAAATCCGGAGAAATTCATCGGGAAGCAGGCTCGTGGCCAGCATCACCAGGTTGATCTCACGGTGTTCCGTCCAGGCAGGAGGTTCCTGGTTTCTCTCGTCCATCCAGAACCTTTCGATCGTACCTGCAAGCGGAAGATACGCTGCAAGCCTGTCAATTTTCTGTTCTACTACCCCAGCAGCAGCAAAATCCCCGGGGTTTTCCAGTATCAGTCCGGCCAGCGTCGCTGCTCCTTTCAGCCCGATCGAAAGGCCCAATTCGCGGAATGCAAGCCTGTATCCGGCAGGCTGGTGAACAGTGCGGCTTTTTTCAAACGCCTCAATGCCAGGGATGACTGCATCCAGTACGGAAAGGAGCAGATTTTCTAAGGTGCAGCCATTCCCGATGATGATCTGTCCGATCCGGGCAGCATCGATCATGAGCCCTCCGGTTCCAAGCGGGTCATCGGTAGGCAGGTAGGTCCCCCGGCAGATGTCCGCCATCTCGGCGATCTCGAAGGCAAGCAATGTCGGTTGATCCTGCCCCGGACACCCGGATGATGCTGTCTGGAGCTCGCGGTAAGTGACATACCCCTCAAGGGGATCGTGCTGTCCCATGGAGGGAACAAGCGGCCGTGAAAGATCGATGCTCATCTTCCAGTACATCCTCTTTTTCCCACCGGACACCGGGGAGTACGTGAAGCGGGCATGCGCTGAACCTGCAAGTTCAACCGCCCACCGCAGGTACTTCGGGTCCCCGGTCACCCGGCTGGTGCAGGCAAGGGCATGCATCCACCGGGTCAGGTAGTGGAAGTACTGCCCGTCCTGGTCCCACTCAAGCCGTTCGTCATAAGGTTCGTGAAAGTTCCGTTCGTTCAGCCTCTTGCCAATCCGCAGGCCCCCGATTGTCGGGTGGACCTCTCCTCCCGCAGATGAAAGACCGCTGATCCAGCCTGTCCGCAGGTCATCGCTGCGGTGTTTTCCGAGGAGGTGGTGTACCTGATGGATGAGGCGCAGGGCACGGTCCATCCATTCCGGGTTATCAGTCTCTCGGTACAACGAGAGAAAATTGCAGACCGCAAACGCATCTGTCCAGAGATAACGTTTCGGGTGCTCGCCGGTCGGATCAAGCCCGGTCATCCGGGCAAATTCCAGCATGATCACTGAAGCAGGTTCTGTCATTGTTTCGTCTTCCGTCAATGCAAGACGCCTTTTTTACCGTTCCCGGGACACCGGGCAGGGCCGCGGGCGTGACTGGAGTACAGCCGTATCAGTTCCATTCTGATCTGCCTCACCCCTGCCAGTTTCATGTCAGAGGATTATCCGGGATTTTCGGGGATTCGTTCACGGTTGCAGGTTTCCAGATTATGGCAAGGATACCCCCGATAATTCCGAGCACCCCTCCGATATAAAATCCTCCCCCGCTGATAAAACTCATGGCAGAGAACAGGAGGATAATAATTCCCCAGCTCGTGTGCGAGGGCACAGGGTTGGATCCAATCATATAGGCCCCGATGATCACAATTGCCCCAAAGATGATCCCGAGTATCCCCACGCCCGCCATCAGCGGGCCGATGGGACCCGTTCCGTACCCGTACATCATCCTGCCCATCATCCCGTACATGAACGTCGTTCCAATACCGAGCGTAATGATCCCCGCGACCAGGATCAGCGCCCCGCCTACGTAAGAAAGGACGATCGCGGTATTCGGACTTGTCTTCTCTTCATCCATACTATCCACGCTGTCCACTCACGCTCGGTCGGAATAAATGCGTTTTCCTTCCTTTCAAAATGCATCATGATGAATTCTGACAAATACGAAAAGATATTCCCGGATATTTGTGACGGTTGTAAAATCCGGAACAGGGCCTGCCGCCTCCCGGGCGCTCAAGACGGACAAAGCCAAATGCCGGAAGGTCTGGCCCAGGCGATCTGAGTGACGGCAGAACACCAGCGCAATTTCCGGCCTTCCGGGAGCCACAGTTTTCCGTGACTGGCTTCCGTGAGCCGGTTTCATATGAAAGATACTGCAGGCGCAGCTACGGGCAGGCTAAATGCAGGAGGATTTATACCGGCCAGCCGAAGATCTGACCGGAGATCCGGGCTGCATGAATGAGAAGACAGAAAAGATCCACGAGTATGTAAAAAGCGTTCTTGGTCAGGGAAGTTCGCATGGTCTCGACCATGTTGAACGGGTCACCCGCCTCTGTGAGACAATCGGCGCCCGCGAACATGCGGACATGGGGATCCTGCTCCCTGCTGCACTTCTCCATGATATCGGGCGTCCGGTCGAAAAGGAGAAAGGGACTCCCCATGAAGCTGAAGGAGCGCAAATTGCGGAGCGGTTCCTTCGATCCATCGGGTACGATGAAGATCTTATCCCCCCGATTACCCACGCAATCCGCACCCACCGTTTTCGGTCGAAGGAAACGCCGGGTACTCCTGAAGCCCGGATACTTGCCGATGCGGACAAGCTGGATGCCATGGGCGCGGTTGGAATAGGCCGGACATTCATGCGGGCGGCAGAGCACGGGGGGACGGTCAATGACGCCGTGGAACATTTCCATGACAAACTGCTGAAATTAAAGGACCTCATACACACGGAAACAGCTCGGGATATTGCCAGGGAGAGGCATGAGTTCCTCGCCGGTTTTCTCGCGACCCTTGAGCGCGAGATGGATCTCAGTTCCCCTCAATTTTTTGATCCTGAATTACTTTGAATGACAGACCATAGCGAGCCCCCTCCCCTTAAGCCAGGGCCTCCCTTAACGAGGGGCGGGGGACCGTGACCTCTAACTAAAGAGATCAGGGCTCTGGAGAGATCCTATTTTCCAATACATTGGCGTATAATTTCAGGTGATTGTGAGGATGACCTCCTCTTTTTATTCCCCTTCTTTTCAAAAGATTTTCGCCAACCACCTGAGGGCTATCGCGATAGGGGGGTGCCCTGGCGGCCGGGAATTAATCGTCGCATCAGCGAGGATACGGGGCGTTTTCCTGGCACGAATATAAATACTGCGTTCCGGCTCTCCGTTCCGTACCCATCATCTCCATGCATCTGAAGCGATCAATCCCGGATACCCTGCACAAACCTTCTATGGTTGTTCCGTGGGGCATGATAATAGATACCCTCATATGGTTTTGCTCTGCAATCTTGCTTCCGGAACACCACGTATGGAGGCAATAGAAGCGAAAAATCTCCGCAAGTCGTTCGGGCCCGTAACCGCCGTTGACAATGTCAGTATCACTATCCCGGAAGGCGGCATCTTCGGGTTCCTCGGCCCGAACGGCGCCGGGAAGACCACGACAATCCGGATGATCACCGGTGTGCTGATACCGGACACCGGAACGGTGCAGGTCCTTGGGACGGATGTGGACAAAGACCCGCTCACCGCCAAGCTGAAGATGGGCGTCATCCCAGAGAACGGCACTGTGTACAGCGATCTCACCGCGGAACAGAACATCCTCATCACCGCAAAATTTTTTGGCATGGACCGGGCGAGCCGCGAACGCCGTGCCGGGGAGATCCTCGCACGGCTCGGGCTTGAGGAACGGAGAAACGACATCGTCCGGACATTCTCGAAAGGTATGCGCCAGCGGATCAGCATCGCGTGTGCCATCGTCCACTCGCCGCCGGTCCTGATCCTCGATGAACCGACCACGGGGCTGGACGTGTACAGCCGCCGGCTCGTGATCGATACGGTCCGGCACATGAGCGAGCAGGGCAGCACGATCCTTCTCACCACGCACAACATCGAGGAGGCCAACGCGCTCTGCTCGATGATCAGCATCATCAACAAGGGGAAGATCGTGGCGACTGGCAGCCCGGAGAAACTCAAGAAGACCTTCGACACTTCCCGGTACGTCGAGATCTCGTTCGACCAGCCGGTGGGACCCGGGCTGTTTTCTGCCCCGGGGATCACCCGGGCGGAGCCATGGGGGGACAAGTGGCGGGTCTTCACGGACGACCCGGACCGGGCCGTGAAACACCTTGCTTCCGCTTCGGAGCGGGACCACCTGACCATCGTCTCCATCGCGACCTCGAACCCTACGCTCGAAGAGGCGTTTGTCCGGCTCACCGGAGACGTGTAAGATGGACTGGAATGTCTTTCTCCGCAGCATCGCGGTCGTCACCGAGAAGAACATGCGGATCTATTACTTCAAGGGGCCGGTGGTGGTCTTCGGCCTGCTTTTCCCCCTCATCATGTTCTTCACGTTCTTCATAGGCCGGAACCTCGACATCGTCCTCTTCTTCCCGGGGTTCCTCGGGATGATGCTCTTCTTTACCGCGTCCTCGGTCGGCCCCCTGATCACCCCGTGGGAGAAGCGGGAGAAGACCTACGAACGTCTCGTCTCCCTCCCCGTGATCCTTGAGAGCATCATTATCGGCGACCTGATGGCCGGCGCGATCTTCGGCGTTGGCATCACAGCAATCGTCTTCGTGGTCTCTGCGGTGCTCCTCCGGCTCCCCCTCGCCCATATCGGGCTCCTCGCCCTCTCGCTCGTGCTCGGGTCGATCACGTTTGCAGCGCTCGGAACCCTGCTCGCCTCACCGACAACAGACAACCCGTCGAACATCATGATGCTCTCGAGCCTCGTCCGGCTCCCGCTCATCTTCGTCTCGGGCATCTTCGTCCCGCTCAGCCAGCTGGCCGGCTGGGAATGGATCCTCACCTCCCTCTCCCCGCTCACGTACCTCGTTGACCTCTTCCACGCAAGCCTGAACGGCGACGCGGTCTACCCGCCATGGGTCGATTCGCTGGTACTCGTGCTCGTGATCCTAGTCTTCATCGGGTGTGCTAAGGTGATCCAGAGGCGGAACCTGGTGAAAGGGATTTAGGAACAGCATCAGAGGAACGCATCCTGAAATACAATACCCATTTCTTCCGGGATTTTCATTGACAGCAGGTGATCCCGATCATGAGGGCACAGGGCGGGGGGACGATCCTCAACATCAGTTCCGGGACCGCACTGATGAATCTGCCGGGCATGAGCCCGTATTCATCCTCCAAGCGGGCCCTGGCCGGCATCAGTCTTGCCGCCCGGGAGGAACTGCAGGCTGACAATATCGTTGTCAGCGTCGTTTACCCGTATATTACCCTTACCGGTTTCGAGAAGAATACTATCCGGGCGGTCCCGGTGCCCGAAGATGAACGGGAACCGACCGGCCCGTACCCGCCGGACTCAGCAGAATTCGTCGCCGGGAAGATTGCCGGGGGGATCGTGAGCGGCGAGGCAGAGGTCTTCTTTCATGACTGGATGAAAGAGCGGCACACAGGGTTGACGTGACGGTAAACCTAGTCCGGTTCCGCCGGAGGGTACAGAAAAATTCTGGGGGGTTTGGGAGACCTGCAGGAACAGGTATGCCGGAGTCCCAATCAAAAGGCATTTTTCAGCGCGAATCTGAGGGCAGAAGTTCTAGGACCCCCGATCAAACGGGCGGGATATTATTCCACACCATCCCGGACGGGATCATCCACGGGTTCGGATTTTGCGTCCTGCTTTCCATGGATCTCGTGAACGAACCGTGACCCGGTCAATGAGGCCAATATCGCGGCGATGATCGAGAGCAGGGCACCAATGTAGAAGGAGATCCTGAGCGACGGCATGAAGGCATGCGCAAGCGTTGTCGGGAACCAGGTGATACCGGTCAGGGTGGTCATGGTCGAATTGCTGATTGTGGCAACGACCGCCGGGAGCACTGTTGCCAGGATCGCGTTGACAGGATTGTATCCCAGGAACGCGGCAAATAACGCTCCTGTCGGCGGAATTGCGCTCATCGGGACGATCAGGCCCGGGGCCCCGGCGCTGGTAAGTGATGTCGCAAGCTCCGGGGGGAACAGGTGCGTCAGGCTGACGATGACGATGGTGAAGAAGAGGGCCATGGAGATGACCATCCCGCTGTTCTGGAGCATCGACCTCATGCCCGATGCGACACCGCGCTCCTCCGGTGGCACGGAGTTCATGATCGCTGCGATATTCGGTGTACCGAACATGCCGTTCCCGAGTCCCATGATCAGGAGGGCAAGGGCAAAGACCGGGTAATCGAAATCATAGGGCAGCGAGGCGAGCATCAGGAACGAGAGGGCAATGAGGAGCAGGCCGGACGTGGCGAACAGCCGTGAACCGTATTTGTCCGAGAGCCAGCCCGAGAGGGGGCCCATGATCACGAACCCGGCAGTGAGCGGCAGCATGAAGATCCCGGCCCAGAACGGGGTCGACTCGTAGCTGTACCCGTGGAGCGGCAGCCAGATACCCTGCAGCAGCATGATCAGGAGGAACATCATGCCGCCCCGGGCGAGAGCGCTCAGGAACCCGGCGGTGTTCGCGAGGGAGAATACCCGGATCTTAAAAAGGCTCAGCCGGAACATCGGGTCCTCGACACGGCTCTCGATGATCGGGAATGCCACCAGGAGGAGGGCGCCGATGGCAAGCGCTGCGATCACCCACGGGTTCCCCCACCCCATCGGGTCATGCCTGTACGGGAGCAGGGCATACGTGATCCCGACAAGGAGGATCGTCAGCCCGCCGACGAAAGTGATGTTGCCCCAGATATCGATCTTCCGGGCCTTCTTCGGCAGCGTAGTCTCCTTGAGTTTCAGGTACGCCCAGACCGTGCCAAGGAGGCCGACCGGCACGCTGACAAGGAATACATACCGCCAGTTGTAGAACGCGAGGATCCCGCCGAGGATGAGGCCCACGAACTGGCCGGACAGGAATGCCATCGTGTTCAGTCCCAGCGCCTTGCCCCGTTCATCGGGTGGAAATGCATCGGTGAGTATTGCCGCGCTGTTGGAGAAGGTGAATGACGCACCCACGGCCTGGACGATGCGGAACAAAATCAGCTCAATGGCGCCTGCGTCACCTTTGCCCGGCGTGAGAAAAAGCAGGATGGATCCGAGCGTGAAGATGGCAAACCCGATATTGTAGAGTTTCACCCTCCCGTACATGTCCGAGAGCCGGCCGAAACTGAGGAGCAAGGTTGCGGTGACGAGGCTGTAGCCCATCAGCACCCAGATAAGGTACTGGAACGAAGTGAGCGGGTCGATATTGATGCCATTGAAGATCGCGGGCAGCGATATGAGGGTGATGCTCCCGTTCACCGAAACCATGAACATCTCGATGGTCGTAATCGAGAGCACGATCCACTTATAGTCTATGCCTTTTCTGAAGGGAACAATGTCATTGCCTGTGATTTTGTTTTCTTCCATGAGATCGGACTGTCCCCCGGCATCATCCGGGCATCTTCCTGAACAGGTAAAATGTAGTTTACAAATTGGATCTTTTGGTACTATAATGTTTCAGGACTCCTGCATGAAGGAGCATCTCCGGATGATGTATCCAACAGTATACCAATACAAGGTCAGGACAAGGTCAGGATTTACTACGGTGAAACGTGAAAAAATGAAGATCGCCTTTCTGGCAGGAGCCTAGGAAACATTGAAACCTCATCCCGGTTGATCCTTTCATCAAGGTGGCGTGCATGAAATATGCCGATGTCGACAGGATATACCAGACCATACCGCTGGATAATCTCCCGTGGAATAATGAGACCCCGCCGGATGCGCTTGTCAGACTTGTGCAGGAAGGGAAAGTCCGGCCCTGCAGGACTGCCGATCTCGGGTGCGGTGCCGGCAACTATGCGATCTACCTGGCAGGTCTTGGGTTTGAGGTGACCGGTGTCGACAGTTCTCCGACAGCGATAACCATTGCCAGAGAACATGCAGAAAAAAGGGGAGTCCGGTGCAGGTTTGTTGTCGCTGATCTCCTTGGCGGGCTGCAGGAAGTGAGCGGTACGTTCGACTTTGCCTATGACTGGGAATTCCTGCACCATATCTTCCCGGAAGACCGGGAGACTTATATCAAGAATGTTTATAAAATCCTGAGCCGGGGGGCAACGTACTTTTCCGTCTGTTTCAGCGATGACGACCCCCAGTTCGGAGGCACCGGGAAATACCGGACGACCCGGATCGGGACAACGCTCTATTTCTCCTCAGAGTCCGAGATACGGGAACTTGTCTCCCCGTATTTCACCATCCGGGAACTCAAGACCATTGACGTCAGCGGTAAGTCTGGCCCGCACAGAGCAGTCTACCTGCTGGCTGAATGGCGCTGAATTCTTTCTCATGCAGGGAGGCTCCAGGGGAGATCGGCCCGCAGTGCAGCAAAAATAACCGGTTTTTTTACCCTGGAGAAATCTCCCTGTTGAAACAATTGTCAAAACTATCATATCTCCTTTCATGAGGAACGCCGCCGTAGTCCAAGATTTTCTGACGAAAATCTTCTCCACAGCCTTCGGCTGTCCCCGACTGGGCGCAGTCCAAGAACTCTGATGAGTTCTCCTTGTCCTCTCTTAGCATTGACAGTCCGCGAGAGTACCTCCAAAATATGCCCTCGAAGAACCCATTCGGGTTCTTCTCATGCCCCCTTCCTGATGAAACGGGGCACTCTACGGGCTCCGATTCCCTGTTTTTCCGGACACAGAGACAGTAATTCCGGAAAATGAGACATTAATTCATGCAATTCCGGTCATTTTTACGTCTGAAAACATGAGACGCTATTTGGGTGTATTTGGAAGGCGAAAAGGGAGGGGGGACAGGTTTTAGCCTGTCTCTGCATATTTTTTAGCTCCGGATGGCTTCCTGACGGGCAATTCTGAGTACCTCCCATCCGGGCCCGTAGCGGGCTCCGTTTACCCATTTCCGGAGGCTGACCGTGTCATAATTCGGAGAACTCTGATGAGTTCTTCTCCAGTCAATCCTTGCTGACGCGACGATTGGCTCCCCGCAGCGGATCAAACGAGATTTTTAACACGTCCCTGCCCCGCCATGCCCCCAAGAGGCCCTGATGCGGGGGATGCATCACAGATATTGATTATTTTTTCGATTTTTATGGTTAGGGTGTGAACTGTATCGGTTCCTGTCTGTTTCTACCGATCCGGTTTTTATTCGCCCGCTTTGAAAAAAATCCTTCAGACTGAAGGAAAGTTCCGGTCTCTTCTCTCCCATCTTCTTCCTCCCAGCGGCCAGCTCTTTCGAAAACTAGATAGAGGTACGTGATGAGATAACCTGATAAGAAGATTATGGTGCGACCGGGGAGATCCAATGGAGAGAGCTGAAAACAGGACCGAAGTGAACATCGGCTTTGGAAAGGGAAGGATCGAGTCCCTCACGGACGGGATCTTCGCGTTCGGCATGACGCTCCTCGTTCTCGGGGCCGGCTATCCTTTTGCTGTTGAAACGCTGGCGGGCAGGCCCGTCTCCCAAATTCTCGTCCAGTCAGTTCCGGATATTATCCTGTATGTCATTTCTTTTCTTATCCTCGCAACATTCTGGGTCTCGCATCACACACAGTTCCACCACATACGCTCTATTGACCGGACCCTGCTCTGGCTCAATATTATCATCCTGATGTTCATTGCCTTCATTCCGTTCAGCAGCTCAATCGCTGGTGTCTTTCCCGCAAATCCCCTGGCGGCAGGAGTACTCGAAACACACCTCCTTCTTACCGGACTGCTCTTTCATCTCCAGTGGCGATATGCCACTGACAACCACCGTCTCGTGGATCCTTCACTTTCATCGTTTATCATCAGACGGGGAAGCGAAGTAACGCTCATCATCCCTGTGTTGTCCTGCATCGGACTTGTCCTGGCATTTTTTTCCTTCCCCTACGGGCTGGCGGTGTATATTCTCGTCCCCCCGCTGTACTACATCCGGCTGAAAAGGATCCAGTAAGACGGATCTTCTGGCTCTGGAGAAATCCTATTTTTCCATAAATCAGCTTATAACTTCACATGGTCATGAGGATAACCCTCTCTCACGTCGAAGAACTCGGACGGGTTCTTCTTATCCTCAAGGTCCTGATGAACCTCTTCGAAAATCGGAGAGGTTTCTCAAAACCTCGACGAGGAGAAGGGAGGCGTGAGCCGATCTTCGACCTAAACGAAGAACTCTGACGAGTTCTTCTTATCCTCAGGGTCCTGATGGACCCTTTCGGAGATCGAAGAACCTGCCGTTCTTCTCCAGCCTGTTTCAGCTACCTCATGTCTTATGTAGTGGAGCGATCATCACTACTCTGAAAGAAAATGCTGGGAGATATCATAGGCTGGATCGTACTGGGCGTTATCGTCCTCGTCATCATCGTACTGTTCTTCTGGGCCGTGGGAATCTACAACCGTTTCTACAGCCTGAAAAATTCCTCTGAAGCAACCCTTGGCCAGATCCGTGTGGCCATGAAAAAGCGGCTGGACATGATCGACCAACTGCTCGGGGCGGTAAAGAGCTATGCGAAGTTCGAAAAAGAGACGTTTGAACAGGTAACCGCGATGCGGGCAAGCGTGGCAACCGCTTCCCCCGGCGACCTGAACAAGATGGAGGCCGATTCCCGGTCGATCTTCGGGCGCCTTCTGGCGGTTGCGGAGAATTATCCTGACCTGAAGACCAACACGACCGTCATCAGCCTTATGGACTCTGTCAAGAGTATTGAAGAAGAGATAGCACGTCAGCGATATACCTTCAACAACATCTCGCAGGAGTTCAATACGATGATGGATACCATTCCCTCAAAATTCATCGGGCATCTGACCGGCCTGGTAAAACTCGAGTACCTGCAGTTTGAGGAAGCGGTTGCAACCCCCCCGAAAATTGAGTTCTGACGGGTAATTGTCATGGGAGAAATAAAACAACTGGCGGTACTCGTTATCGCATGCCTGATCATTGGTGGCATCGGCATCGTGCTCAGTATCGTACTTCCCCCGCTTTTTGAAGGTGATCTCACCGTCAGCTCGTATGCGGCGACCCTGTATGATAACGGGACGCTCACCGAGCAATATACCTATAATGTGCAAACGTCCGGTGAGTATCACATGCTCTACCGTTCGTGGGAGGAGCCGCTCCTCTTTACTCCACCGGGCCAGCCATCGGTTGAGATCGTTTCTGCAGCACCCCCACCAAGAACGGTTGCGTATGCCAAGGACGATTCGGGCAATGTGGCAGTTTACGGCGACTCATCAGCTGCCGCTTACAAATCAACGATTGGTCGATCGGCCAAGGATGACGAAGTGGGGATCTTCAGTCCCGGCTCTTTTGCTGCAGGGCAGTACACGGTGGCATATACCTACGTCCTGTACCCTCCGATTGAGTACGACGGGAGCACAACCCATCTCAACCTGAAGTTCGCCGGGCAGTCTCACATCCCGTACCATGACATCACGATCACGGTTCCTGCAGACGGCATCCAGCAGGTATTTGCCTATCCGCCGACGCTGGGCACGGTCCTGTCAGGGAACACGTATACCTTCAGCGGTGACGCAGCGGCAGATGAGAATATTGCCGTCGAGATGCTGGGCGGATCAACGGCATTCAGCCAGATCCCGGGAGGATTCAGGACTCAGGTTCCCGGTCTCGCAGGAAGCACAACCTCAGGAAGTTTCTGGTATGATGCAGTCTACACGCTCTCGTACCTGCTGAATTACCTGGCAAAGGCAGCCGTCATCCTCGTCCCCCTCCTGTTCCTCGTGATCTACCGCTGGTACGGCGTGGAAAAGAAGTTTACCGTACCCGCCTACCTGAGTACCAACCCGAACCCGGCGCTCAAACCCTGGCAGGTCAACCTGCTGTTCAAGGACGATGCACTGGATTTCGATGAGGACGGGTATTATGCTACCCTTCTCGATCTCCACCGGCGAAAGTTCATTACGATAACCACGAAGCAGGAGGGAGCAGCCAAGGATTTCGAGATCCGCATCCTCAAAACAGCCTCGGATGACCCGTACGAGCAGAGAGTGCTCAACGTACTTGGACAGATAGCTGAGAACGGCATCCTCGATTCAGGCCACATCGAGAAGCTTGCAAACGAAGCGGCGACCAACATCGCATCCGAAGAGAAAGCACTCCGCTACCAGAGGATGCTGACCGATGTGACCAGGAGGGCAGATCCCTCCCTTACCCTCCAGTATATCGTGGATGGGCGGGACCATATCGTTCCGCTCCTGCTCGCCAGCATCACCGTGGTTGCTGTCACGCTCATATTTGCATTCCTGGAACCCATGCAGTCCTACATCCTCATCCCGGCCACGGTATTATGGGGAGTCGTCATCGTCCAGGAAGTGATCGCGATCGCGATGCCGTCGACCCTGTTCGGTCACTGGAAAGGTGACAAACACAAGGAGAAGCTCGAATGGGACGCATTTGCCCACTTCCTCTCGGACCTCGCGCAGATGCGGAAATATGCTCCGGAAGATCTCTCCATGTGGGGAGAATGGCTGGTGTACGGGACCGCTCTGGGTGTTGGTGACAAGGTTGAGAGTGCCATGGCATCGCTCAACATCAATATCGCCGAGACCGGAGTCCCTGCAGGTGCACTGGGAATAGGGTATGCATTTACTCCCCTCCTCTTCTTCACCCCGCCGGTCCGCGGCGGTTCCGGTGGCTATCGTGGCGGGGGGTTCGGAGGCGGAGGCGGCTTTGGTGGGGGCGGAGGCTTCGGGGGTGGCGGTGCCCACGGGCGATAAGCACGGGTGAGGGCAGGAACCACCCCCTCATCTCCATCGATTTTCAGGAATACCGTTTGTAAGTGGTATTTTCTACGTCACCGTATCCGGTTACCTACCGGTTTAACAACCTCTCGTGATTGGGAAATGCCACCTGGGGCCTCCGGACAATAAATGAGGCGTCCAGGTTGTTTACCATCCGGGCAGCCATCTCTGCGGGAATGCCCAGCGCCATCATCTCCGGGGGAAGGGAATGGTTCTGCGTCGGGTCCTGCGGGCCCATGAATGCAGTGTCCCGCGGCGTGTTGTCAGCAAGGCCTGCCGGGAACGTGATATATGTCGAACAGGAAGATCCCCATGGGACGATGACCGGTGAGAAAGGGTCGTCCCGGTCAAAGTGGATGAGTGCCGCCATGTTCCGGATCTGCTCGCCCGTGCCGAAGCAGCAGAGGGACCTGACGGCGGGTCCGGCATCCGGCAGCGTCTCGCAGGCCTGCACGACAAGGTATTTTCCCGGGGGACGGATCGGTCCCGCCGCCACCGTGCAGCGTTCGACCAGTTCCGGGCCTGCCTTCAGGTATTCCGCCGCGCCGCCGCGGACATCGTTCCTGCCGGTCGATACAAAATATTTGATATCATCGGGCACCGGAATATACCCCACGTGATAGAGCCCGCCAAGGCAGCAGCCCTCGCTGGTGTCGGCACTTACATAGATCGCTGATACTTCGTTTCCTGTTGCCATCCGGTACAGGACAACGGCAAAACACCGGTTCACCCCGGCCATCGGGGGGATACCCGCCGGCAGGACCTCCGATCCGTACACTGCGAGAGGGCGTGTCGAAAGCTTGAACGCT
Organism: Methanoregula sp.; assembly: GCF_050010295.1. Taxonomy (GTDB): domain Archaea; phylum Halobacteriota; class Methanomicrobia; order Methanomicrobiales; family Methanospirillaceae; genus Methanoregula. Next base: position 69,626 of record NZ_JBEKLH010000010.1, on the reverse strand, counting down.
GCCTTCAGCCGTGCCCCGATCTCCCTGAAATCTGTTTTTGTCATGATCACCACACCTCACTGCTCCGCCGCAAGCCCTTTCCAGATCGGGCCGTCGAACACACCGTCTTTTGCCTCCTCTTCCATCTCCTCGAAGAGCGGGAACGGCACGGCAAACGTGAACATCTTCCCCGGGATGGTCTTGCCCACATTTGCCCGTGCTGCAAGGTCCGTGTACCCGAGCACTGCCCGCGGGTGCTCCTTCTTGGCCTCGTCGTACACGAATGCCCCGATCTGCTGGCAGGCCGCCATGGGCGGGACCCGCACGGGATCGGTGCCCTCGCGGACCGCCCCGACCAGCGTGACGAGGCCGGCGATCTGCAGCGGGTCTGCAACAAACACCACCACGACCGGGCGCTCGCCGGGTTTCACCCTGCTCAGGGGGGTGAAGATCACGTACTTCTCGGCAATATCCGTGATCGGCAGGTCAGCGGTCATGAACCGCTTTGCCTTCTCCGTATTCCGGTGGAGGCGCTCGCCATGCAGGAACTTCGCCCGCTCCCGCTCGGGAATGTGCTGCACGGTCGCGCAGTAGGCCTCCGGGTTCATGCTGCTCTCTGCACCTTTCACAAAGAATGCAGACATGAATTCAAGACCGGCGCCGCCGAAGGCATCGTAGTAGCCGTTGCCAAAACCAAGTCCTGCACGGGCACCGGGGCAGCCGTAGGTCTCCCGGTCGAACACGGCAGTCTTTCCCTTCGTTGCGACCTGCGCAAAGAACGGCATGATGCAGGTCTGCCCGTGCGGTTTTATCTGCAACGCTCCTTCGGGTTTTGTATTACTCCAGAGAATTGCCACGGGTTCGTAGTCAAGCCGGAGTTTTTCTGCGGTTATGCTCTTCATATCCCGTCACCTGGATCATTTCATCCAGCCCATCTCGACATACCAGTCGTATTCGTGGGCGAACCGTTCCTTGTTGTACTTCACGAGCTGGCAGAAGTACTCCCTCTTCTGCCGGTGGACCTCGTCCTGTTCGGGATAGGAAAGTTCACCCCTGATTGAGCGGGCTAGGTTCTTCCCCATATCACGGGCTTCCTTCTCAGCCTTTCCAAGTGCTGCAGGATCCCTGCCGATCGCTACGCCAATGCCTCCAACGACGTTTGCGCCGAGCGTCGTGAGCACCTTGTTCATGTACCCGACAACTTCGGTCTCGCCGCTCCCCCCGGCCGTGCAGACCGAACACCCGAACTTTCCTGTCAGCATCTGGCAGTGGATCGCATCCGCCATACGGTCAAAGAGCGCTTTCATCGGGGCAGGCACGGAATCGATATAGTTGGGAGCACCCAGTACAATCCCTTCGGCATTCATCATCCGGTCAAAGAGATCCGTGAAATCGTCAAGCAGGGTGCACTCCCCGGTTGCATAGCAAGTGCCGCAGGCAGTGCAGTACTCAATGCGTAATGTATAGAGATCCACGAGTTCGGTTTCTGCTCTCTCAGCCTTCGCCCCCGCCAGTACGGCATTCACCAGCCGGAGGGTATTGCTCTCCTTTCCCTTGGGACTTGCGTTCAATCCGATAACTTTCATGTCCGATCATTCCTATTGGATGGGAATCGGAGAAGAACAATAATAAGGTTATTGATCGGGGTCCAGGCACACAGGACGGAAATCCGGAGCCCCGTTCGTCGCTCCCGCCGTTCCTGTGTGCACCCGGCACCGCTCAGCCTTAAGAGATCCTGGATCTGAGGAGCGTCATGATCGCTGCCCGGATACATTCAGGGATCGGGATGATCACAAGGGTATTTCGATAAAAAAAATTATCGGGTGCCGGTAAACCGGTACATCCCCTTCGGCACGGTGATCTCGAACCGGGCACCCTTGCCCGGCTCTCCCGTCTCCCTGATGGTGATGCCGGTGAGGTCGAGGATCTCCCGGACAAAGAAGAGTCCCCTTATGGAAGCACGGATACCCCCATCGCGTGAAAAGATCCGCTCTTTCATCTCCTGCGGGATGCCGGCCCCATCGTCTTCATAGATGATGGCAACCCCGTCCGGGGTCTCCCTGTACCTGACCTGAACAGTGCTGACCAGGCCCCCGTGAGCGATGGTGTTCTCAAAGATGCCCTGGAACGCCTTTTCAAGCAACGGATCGGCAAAAACTTCGAGGTTTTCCGTCTCAATGCTGTGGCGGATTCCGGCAAGAGATACATGGGAGATCCCGAACAACAACGCCAGCTTGACATTCTGCCATTTCGGGGGACTTTCCCCCATATTCTGGTAATCCCGGGTAAATTCCGTAATATCGTTGATCGACCTGATGATCTGTTCAATTTTTTGCAGGTGCCTGAGAATCTTATCCTGCCCGGCCGCCGATTCGATCACAAGTTCAAGGTAACTTTTCAGGATAAAGATCTGGCTGGTCAGGTCCCTCCTTGTAAGATCGTTGAGGATATTGAGTTTTTTGTTCACACGCACGATGGTCCCTTCTGCCTGCTTGCGCTCGGTGATGTCTTCGATCAGGGCGATCGTGTACAGGACCTTGCCGGCATCATCCTTCACCGCCGATGCCGTCAGGGAAGCCCAGAGGAAGGAGCCGTCTTTTTTCACGTACCTCTTTTCTGTCCTGTACATCTCCCTCTCTCCCGAATAGATCTTTCTGACTTCCGCAATATCGGGCACGATATAGTCAGGGTGCGTGATCTCAGGAAAGGATTTGTCCAGCAGTTCAGCCTCACTGTACATCAGCATCTCGCAGAACTGCCGGTTTACCATCCTGAACCTGAAATCGGCTGAAACGATCGCTATGCCGAGGGGACTGTCCTCAAAAATTCTCCGGAAGCGTTCCCTGCTCTCCCGGCTCTGTTCTTCATCCCGCCTGCGTTCGGTGATGTCCAGCAGGACCCCGCTGAATACGATCTCCGTCCCCCGGACGAACGGCCGGGATATTCCGTAGAACCAGATATTCCCGCCGGAAGGTTTGACAAACCGGCCTTCAAAATTCCACGGGGATTGCAGCCTGACTGCCTCGTTAACAGAGTTGAGGAACGCTTCACGATCACGGGGATCGACCTGCCCGGTAAACCTCCCGAAAAATTCAGCGGCATTGCTGCTGATACCCAGTACTTCCTGCGAACGATCGCTGACATAATACATTCCCATCGTCCCGTCCGGCCGTGCATAGAACTGGTAGACTACCCCGGGAAAGGTACCGGTAATTTCTTCCAGCTGCTGCTGGCGTTTCTGCAGTTCTGCCTGGGCGGTGGTCAGTTCCTGGTACTGACCCCGGAGCTCTTCATCGGATGCGGAGATCTGCTCATTGGCTGCGCGGAGTTCTTCTTCTGCCCTCCTTCTCTTCAGGACCTGCCAGAGACCCTGCATCAGGATGGTGAGTTCCCTGACATCAGTCTCCTCATAATCGGATGGTTTGTTCGCGACCCCGGCAACGATCACGATACGGTCACGATCCATAACCGGAACATTCATGTGCCGGATGATGTGCGGGTGCCCTTCAGGGTAACCTTTTTTCAGGAGATTGGGGGACTGGTAATCGTTCGTGATCACGGGACGGCGCTGCCGGACCGCCTCCCCCCAGAGGCCCGTCTTCTCTACCGGGTAGATGATCGGCTTCTCCCGCATGGAGCATTCCCGCATGGAAGTCTGTGACCATGCGTACATCGTAAGCTCGCTCTCTTCGTCATTGAGAAATGCAAGATATCCCAGCGGGCTTCCGGTAATCGAACCCGCTCCCTCGACTGCATAATCGAGGAGTTCTTTCTCCGGCTGCCGGGCCATCTCGTAGAAACCGAGCATATACTTGAGCCGCGACTCACTTTCGCGGATCCGCCGTTCGCTCACTGCCAGTTCTTCATATTGGCCCCGCAGTTCCTCCTCAGCTGCGGAGATCTGCTCGTTGGCTGCGCGAATTTCTTTTTCGGCATTTTTCAGTTCCGATATATCGCGGATGGACTCGATCGCCCCTACAATTTCACCCTGCCGGTTGTAAAGCGGGCCTGCCTTGCCCATGAGCGTGACTGTCCGCCCTTTCGGGCGGGAAAGCACGGTATCGGCAATGAGCATATCCTTTTCGTGAACGATATGCGCATAATCTTTCGCAATGATCTCATCAGGTTCGAAGATCAGGTCGACAAGGATCTTCCGCCGGATGCCATAGAACGGGATCGCGTACTCGTACTCCCCCTTCCCCAGCATCTCTCCTGCAGCGATGCCGGTCATCTCTTCGATGGCACGATTCCAGGCGATTACCTGTCCTGACCGGTTGATGACAAACGTGCTGTCCGGCAGGAAGTTGATGATATCCGAGAGGCGTTGCTCGGAGTCCCTCAGCACATTGACGGCGTTCTGGCGTTCGACTGCAATTTTTATTTTATTCGAGAGGTCAGCGTACTGTGCTTCAGCTCCGCCGCCTTTCTGGACATAGAAATCCACGCCGCTGTTGATCGCTTCGATGACTATTTCCTCCCTGCCCTTTCCGGTAAACAGGATAAAGGGGAGCGACGTATCGGTTTCACGCACCTTCTTTAACAGGGTGATCCCGTTCATCCCCGGCATCTGGTAATCCGCGACTACTGCGTCATAGTGCCCGGCAGCGATCCGGCCGAGGGCTTCGCTCCCCGAGAGTACGCAGTCGACAGAAAAAAGCCCGGTCTTCTCCAGGAACCGTTTGGTAATATCGAGCAGGGCGGGCTCGTCATCGACATAGAGAACGCGATACATGGGGGGCATAGAGCAATCTGACTGTATAACCCGGGAGAGATATAAATAGTCATGGTCGCGGGTACCACTCCGGCATGCCGCCCGCATTCATTTCCTGCACCGGTTCACCGGGCAGAAACAACGAGAATCGCGGGATGACGGAAACGGGGGCCCGGTTTCCGGCACTGGCGTGCAGCGGATGCCTGAAACCAGAACGGCACGGGATACCCTGGATAGATCCACACCCTGTCCAGACTCCGGTCCTCCGTCCGTTCCGGAATTTTTCAACCACGAAACGCCAGCGCTTTGTGGGAATGCCCGAACCGTAATGCGAAGTCGGGAAGATCGGAGATCTATGACTGCCGGGCTCCGCCCTGATGAACTCTCAGTATTCTTTTAAACGATCCCGTCAAAAGGGTTCATCAGAGATTTCATGATTCCAAAAATCATGGTCATGAATGTGCAGGTTGTGCTTATATGTGCGCTTTTCCTCGCTGGTGCCGGATGCACACATGCATCGCCACAATCCGACATAACCAGGGCTGAAATGAAAACGGTACCCGTTGGTGACATCACCATTGCCTACAAGGAAGTCGGATCCGGCGAACCGCTTGTCCTGATCATGGGCTATTCAGGGACCATGGATCTCTGGGATCCCCGCGTGGTGAACCAGCTCGCAAAACAGTATCGGGTCATCATTTTCGATAACCGGGGAATGGGCCATACGACATCCTCGGACAAAGAATACTCCATCCGGCTTTTTGCTGATGACACCGCTGGTCTCATGGATGCGCTGAAGATCGAAAAAGCGGATGTCATGGGTTTCTCCATGGGTACGAATATCGCACAGGAATTAACGCTCGATTATCCGGAAAAAGTGGATAAACTCATTCTGTATGCCGGAGACCCCGGGGGAAAAGAAGCACTCTCACCCGCGCCGCAGGATCTGGAGTCCATTCAGAACACCACGGGTACCGACAGAGAACGGGGTGAAAGGCTCTTTATGGAGATGTTCCCCCCGGTATGGCTGAAAGAAAACCCTGACCCTTCAAAATACTTCCCGAACGTCACATCGATGAGCCCGGCAGAGAATGTCAGACGCCAGTACACGGCGATGATGACATGGAACGGTTCTTCCTCCCGGCTCCCGGATATGGAGCAGCCGCTCCTGCTGATAACGGGCGACCAGGATCTCCTTACTCCTCCCGGCAACTCTCTTATCATAGCCGGAAAAGTGCCCCAGTCATGGATCGTCAGGATGCGGGGTGGCGGACACGGCGTGATGTACCAGTATCCCGATGCATTTGCCAGCATCGTACTCACGTTCCTTTCGTATGGGACCTGATAAGGGGGGGAATTCTCCTCCACTCCAGCAGGGGGCGTTTCATACCGGCAACCACCCCCCGGGACCGCGTCAGAGCCGGGATACCCGGATCACTACGTTTATAATTAGGCAAAACCTAACTAACAAAGGATCGGAGTATGGTGGTACGTGAGGAGGATCTGTTCGAAGTGATTGAAAACCTACTCAGGATCAGGAACGAATGCTCCTGTACTATCTTCTCTGAATGCGAATTATCGGATATGACGGTGAAGCAGATCGCCTATCTGAAGACCATCGATGAAGAGGGAGAAGTCACCTTCAGCAGGCTTGCTGAGATCACCCGGAACTCAAAACCCACGATCACCGAGATGATCAACCGGTTTGTTCGGATGGAGTGCGTGTACCGGGAACGCTGTCCCGATGACGGGAGGATCCTGTACATCCGCCTGACCGAGAAAGGGCAGAAGATTGCACACGCCGAACAGGCCGCCCTGCGCAGGGTGATTGAACGGATGATGGATTCGCTGGATGAACACGAGATGGGTCTCCTGATCGGGATCCTGCAGAAAGTCAGGTAATTTTTTTGTCCTGAACATTAGTTAGGTAAATTCGAACTAAATGGATGAGGCAACCATGCAAACAGAAAAAACTGATGATACAGAGAAAGAGAAAAAACTTGTCATACCACTCTTTGAGGTCGTCGTCTACCCGGAGAGCCGGACAAAAATTCAGGTCGACCGGGCAACCGGAGAGCTCCTGCTGGCCGCAATGGAGCACGCCGAGGCTGCACATGCAGTCGGCCTCACGGTGAAGAGCGGTACAAGGCCCTCGGAAGTGACCGCCGAGTCGCTCTACAGGACCGGCAACCTGTTCGGGATCTCGCACGTGCAGCCCACCGAAGACGGGTACCTGGTCTGTGCGCAGGTCGTCCAGAGGGTTCTGGCAGTCTCCCTGTCAGAGAAGGACGGGCGGTTCTATGCCGCGTATACGCCGGTCCCGGACGTCTACGATCTCGAAGATGACCTCCAGGCCCGCATCCTCGCGGACATAAAACTCACCATACACGAGATCAGCAGCCGCTTCACGGGTTCCGAACAGTTCACCCGGCCGATCGACCGTATGGACTCTGTCGACCAGATTATGGGGTTCGTCATGCCCTTCCTGCCGGTCCACCTCGCCGAGAAGCAGGCGCTCCTCGAGATCGTCTCGGTCCGGCAACGGAATATCACGTTCCTCGAGCTTCTCATCAGGACACGGGAGAATATCAGCATCCGGATCGAGATGGCAAAGAAAGTCTCCGACAAGGTGAACAAGTCGAACCGGGAAGCGATGCTGCGGGAGCAGCTCAGGGCGATCCAGGAGGAGCTGAACGAGGGTGAAGGAGAGGGCGGTGACGGGGGCTACCGGGAGCGGGTCGAGAAATCAGCGATGCCGGATGACGTGCGGAAGAAGGCGCTGGCAGAGGTGCGGAAACTCGAGAACGGGGGGCCCCACAACCATGAAAGTTCCGTGATCCGGAACTACCTCGACCTCCTGCTCGACCTCCCCTGGGTGACAGAAGAGAAGAAGGTCATCGATATCGGTCAGGCCCGCAGCGTGCTCGAGAGCCACCACAACGGCCTCGAGAAGGTCAAGGAACGGATAATCCAGCATCTCGCGGTCATGAAACTGAAGCAGGAGAAACAGGGCTCGATCCTCCTCTTCGCCGGACCGCCCGGCACGGGCAAGACGAGCCTGGGCAAGAGCATTGCCGAGGCACTCGGGCGCAAGTACGTCAGGGTCAGCCTCGGGGGCGTCAGGGACGAGGCCGAGATCCGGGGGCACCGCAGGACCTACGTCGGGGCCCTGCCAGGGAGGATCATCCAGGGAATACAGAAAGGCGGCACGAAGAACCCCGTCTTCATCCTCGACGAGATCGACAAGCTGGCAATGTCGTACGCGGGGGACCCGGCGAGCGCCCTGCTCGAGGTCCTCGACCCGGAGCAGAACAGCACCTTCTCGGACCACTACCTGGAAGTCCCCTACGATCTCTCGGACGTGCTGTTCATCGCGACCGCAAACTCACTTGCCACGATCCCGGCCCCACTCCTCGACCGGATGGAACTGATCGAGATCTCGGGCTACACGAAGAACGAGAAGTTCGCGATTGCCAAAGACCACCTGATCCCGGAGGTCTTAAAAGAGCACGGCCTCGATGCGGACAAGCTCCGGATTGAGGACGAGGCCCTGAAGGTGATCATCGAAAAATACACCCGGGAGGCAGGCGTCCGCTGGCTCAAGAAACAGCTCGCGAAGACGGCACGGCACGTATCCGAGAAGATCGTCTCGGGGAAGGCCGAGCTCCCGTTCGTGGTGACGACGGGTATGCTCGACGGGATCCTGGGAAAGGAGGTGATCCGGCAGGAAGTGGCGCGGAAGGAGCCGGTCCCCGGGATAATCACCGGTCTCGCGTGGACCCCGGTCGGCGGGGAGATCCTCTTCATCGAAGGGACGTTCATGCCCGGTACCGGCAAGCTCACCCTCACCGGCCAGCTCGGGGACGTGATGAAGGAGTCGGCTACGATATCGCTCTCCCTCATCCGTTCCCGGCTCGCAAACACGCAGAGCGGGTTTAACTTCACCACGAGCGACATCCACATCCACGTACCCTCGGGGGCAACTCCCAAGGACGGCCCATCGGCGGGTGTCACGCTCTTCTCGGCGCTGGCATCCCTGATCACCGGGAAGACCGCAGACCCGCACCTTGCCATGACCGGTGAGATCACCCTGAGCGGTGCGGTACTGCCGGTCGGGGGGATCAAGGAGAAAGTCCTTGCCGCACACCGGGCGGGAATCAGGAAGGTGATCCTGCCAAAAGAGAACGAGCGGGACCTCGAGGACGTGCCCGGGGATGTGCGGGGCGAACTTACGTTCGTGACCGTGGAGAATGTCGAAGAGGTCCTCAAAGAGGCCCTGGGCATCGAGCTGCCCCGGACCGTTCTGACGCACGCCGGGAACAGTTTTGTCCCGGCCGAGAACGCGTGAACTGTATGGATCCTGAGAGTGAGAGGGCCGGCGGCCGGTGTGGATTGGGGGTAAGGGTTCTTACCCCTCATAACACCTCCCGACAGTCAGGTCCGAATGTCGCACCAGCACCATCCCGGCTGTAAACACCCACTCGAACCGCTCAGCTCGCGTTCCAACATAGAACAGATCCGGTAAAAAGTCGGCCCCGACTCATTTCCTTGCGGCCCGACAAACCGGATCCTTGCTAAAGGGAAACACCCGTCACGATGTCGCCGTCAGCGTCTTCCAGGATGCGGTCTCGGTCGCAGAGACTTTTATAACACAATCGCCTCCGTGGTACTGCCTGTTGACCGCCCCTGATACAGCATCGAGAACCACCGCCCGATTCCGGGCGACCCGAACGGTTGGTTGAGAAAGACCCGTCCCTCGCACCGTTGCACAAGCCTGTTGTTCTGAACAGGTCTGTGTTTACCTATGCCATTCGTTGAAATTCCTACACCAGATACACCTTTTAAAATCCCCGGATTGAGAATCGGTGGTTGGTAGTGATGTTGATTACATTTGAACGGAGGGAAAATGAGAGAAGTAATGATGATTCTGTTTTTGTCCGGGCGAGAAAAATTTCAGGCCCGGGTCACTTTCACCGGCACCTGATACACGGCGCCGCTGGTACCTGTTTCTTTGCGGTCGTCGATGCAGAGGAAATACCAGCCCATATTCTTAATCTTCAGGGTTGTGCTCTGGGGAGAGGTAATATCGATGAGTTTTACCAGGGGGACGATCCCTGAGTAGGTCCAGGTTTGGTGCACAGAATCCCATGCCGGGGTGATTGTCCCGAGCTTTGCGTGGTCGTTTACGTCAGTCACGAGAAGATTTGGGGTTATCGTGCCGGACCCGGGAGTGGTAACCCAGACGGTGTAATTCTCATCAGGGTAAAGATAATCCGCGCCAAGCGCCTGCGGGATATTGAGGCAGGCATAGTCATTGAAGTGGACGGAAATGGTAGTGTCGATGCCCGACGGTGCTGCCGTCCCTGTCATATAGGTGGTGACTGGGGCACCTGACGGGCCGGATGCGGTCGTCTTGGTTGCCGTGGCAGACGGGGAGGAGGATGTCGAGGTACAGCCGGCAGCACTTGCAAGCAGGACAACCAGCACGGCAACAATCAGGAAAGCAGAGAGCGATTTCATACAAAGCATGGTATATAAAATAATATAATTGTAACTCTATAGAACAGCAACAAACCCCACTTAGGTTTTTATCTTAGTACATTGTTGAGGAAATCTACAGAGCAAATCTAATCCTTTTGCATCTGCCCACAGTCCGGGCACATCCAGAAGAGATTGCTTAATCATACCTCATTTTTCACATCAAGTTTACCCGGTTATGACATCTCGTGCACTGAACCTTGACCGGCTTCCTTGATCGTTCGAGACTGACGAGGTGTGATCCCATATTCCCATATACGTCCATTCGTACTTACAGCGATGACAAGATACCAGACAGGAGGTGTAAAGGCAATCCATCGGCAGTATTCGTTTGAATGAGTAGATGAAAATGAGCTGAAAGCGGAGTGAAAGTGGACGCACGTATGATCGCAATTAGTTTTGAATAATCAAATGTCAGGCCGGAACATACATCTTTAATTTCTGGGTTCCGATGCGTTGTCGTGACTTTTAACAAATGCACCAGCACTGGTGCGTGGCGCGGATTCGCTAAAAAAAGATTACTTGGCTGGGGTTTTTGTTTCACATTTCATTGCCATTGCCATCTTAATTGCCAGGATAATCATCAAGATACCAGCAATTATGAGACTGATACCGGTTGCATAGAGCGTACCGAGACTCGTATACCCACCAGCTACCAGAGCAAGTCCGATTAAAACCAATAATAAGGCCGCTATTACTTTACTCATTTTCATACCTCCAAATGGATCTGTGGCAGCTCGGAACTTTTACTGGGTAGGAAGTTCAAAGGACAAGCTACCGGATAGCCTTATGGATAGTCCTGTTGATAAAGATATGTTCAAGTGTTTGAATTTGAAACGGTAACGATTTTTGCAGAAACCCCTGGTACGAAAAAACCAGAAAGAGAACGGAAAAGAAAAAATCGTTACAATACCAGTCAATCGGGCACCGTCATGCCACATGCCGGGCAGTCCTGCCATGGGGATCATTTTCCGTGCCTGCTTTTCTTCCCAGACTGAGAGATTCCCGTGGAGCACTTGAATTTTGATATCATTGACTTGGAATCGCTATTTCCGGGTTTTGAGGAATTCTCCACAGCCTTTATATGATATCTTATTCAAGTCTGGTACACGACAGAGCAGATCCGGGCTGAAAAGCGAACGCACGACATCAGGGAGCGATCCTGGGTACCGGAACATCGATGGGAAAAACAAAGAACCGATCGTATTGGTTCCCTCAGGCAGCAGGGTCCGGCCTGGCGATTCGAGATAGATATCCAGAGCAATCGGGGAATACCATGGAGATTTCAACAAATGTTGTAAGTGGTGTGCTGATCCTGGCCATAACCGGCAGGATGGATTCGAATGATGCCCAGAAACTGGAAGTAGCCTGCCATGATTTTCCGGATATGCCGGTTGCTCTCGACATGCTTCACGTTGAGTATATCAATAGCAGCGCGCTCCGGGGGCTGCTCGAATTCAACCGCGGACTCCGGACGCACGGAACCCGCCTCATTCTCGTGGAGAGCACGAACGGGTTTACTGACAGGATCCTGAGGATCACCGGATTTAACCAGGTCTTCCAGCTAGTTCCCTCGGTTCCTGAGGCAGTGCATGCACTATCCGGCGAAGATGGATCCTAATCGGAGAAGATCTCATAGCCGAAAAATACTGGTCCGGTTCAGGAAGATCAACATCAACGTGATCCTCTGTACCTTCAAAAAATGATCCCAATAGGTACGGTAATCTCTTTTCGGGCCGCCTTCATCTGAGCCGCCATATACGGGTAACGATCTTTTCCGAGATCGGAATATATGCGCAGGTGATCCATGTCGAAAAGGACGTTCAACCGCTGCAGCCTGATATTGTTCCGTCATCTGCCTCAATTCCTGTCCGCTCGCTGATTCTCTCGCGATGCTCCCGGGTTCTGAAACCCTGCTGCCTGTTCTTGTCCCGGGTTTGCATCGGGTAGATGGCCACTCATCACCAATCGATCATTAAAAAAATTGCCGGGTCCGGAGGTGACAATAAAAAATAATTCCCGGATCGGTTGGTGACAATTTTAAAATTTGCCCACAATACGCAGCTATATCACCCGAAGAACCAAATGGGGCATCGGCAATAAAAAAAGGAGACAGAAATGGGACATATGCGGACAGATTCGACGAGGAGGTACCAGTGCGCCCACCTTATCTGTTCCTATCTGCTCCGGAAGAAAATTACCCGGGCTGCGGTAACGTCACGCGACATTGCCCTGTTCCACCATCTGTCAAGAAAATCCTCCCAGTCGATCAGCGCCATGCTGAATTTTCTCTATACCAACCGCATCCGCGAACCCCGTTTCGGGTTCTATATCATGGGAACATCTCCTTTCAGGAAATGCGATTATCCCCACCGCTACACGATAGAACTTATTGATGAGGCCCGGGGTCTGCTCTGATGTTCCCCGCGACCGGCCCGGCGGACAGCGGCAGGCGTATTCCCTGCAGGGCCCTGTCATGACCGTGACCTGGCTGGAATGGCTGCTGGAAAGAGGCGAACGGAATTCGCGCAGCTATGATTTCATGGAAGCGCGCCCGGTCTGGACGAAGTGGTGGTTCCGGGCCTGTGCAGCACTCGCGGGTATATGCCTTGTCTGGTTCTTCTGGCCGGGTATAGCGTAAGATCGTAGGAAAGACGGGCTCTGGAGAAATCCTATTTTATCGTGTGATTCGTGTATATTCTTCAACGGTTTGAGAGTGACCCCCTCTCTCAGATCGAAGAACTCTGACGAGTTCTTCTTATCTTCGAGGTCCTGATGAACCTCTTCGGAAATCGGAGAGGTTTCTCAAAACCTCGAAGAGGAGAAGGGAGGCGTGAGCCGACCTTCGACCTTATCGAAGAACCTACCGGGTTCTTCTCCAGCCTGTTCTTCCATCCGGGAACAGCGATCTCCCCCAAGTGCGTCGATGATAAAAGCCGATAATTTCCTATGAAAATCGTATTATTCAGATATCACGGGAGGTTGTCCCTATTTTACCATTGCGATGAACGCCGCCGCAGTCGAAGATTGATATCTTCTCCACAGCCCTCCGGGCTGTCCCCGTAGAGGCCCTGAGGCGGGGAGTTCTCGTAACTGAACGATTTTCACGGTTCCGGGGTGAACCCGATTGGTTCATGCCTGTTTCTGCAGAACCAAGAGATGATAGAATCTTGTGAACATTGACAGAATAACGACCAGTCCCGCATCAGGCCCCGGCCCGGAGGATAATTCACGATCCCCGGGACGCCCCTGCAGAAACAGCCCTCACGGGCAGATACTTATCGGATCTCCTTTCCTTTGAAAGGAGGGTTCCGTCCGGAACCTGCCAGTCTTTCCTGAAAAACGGATACTGTCTTTAACCCTTCCGGGCACTCTCTTCGATATCCACAATCCAGCTGGCAACGGCCCTGAGCACAGTCATGGTCCTCTCAGTCCTGTGGAGGTTCCCGCTCTGGGTAAAAACCCCGTCATTGTCCTGCGAGATCATCTCGCTTATCACCCAGACCCCGAATGGATCGGTGGTCACTGAGAGACCATAGGAAAAGCCCGGGCAATCGATGAACAATTCACCGGATTCATAATCAATGTCAATTTTCAGATCGCGATCTTCTTTCCTCACCAAATCCCTGAGAAACACCGAGAGATCGTGTGTTGTCAGGATCGTTTCAACATCTTCTGGTCGTAACATTGGTAACCCTTTCTCTTACTTCCGCAACGGTGTTGTCGGATACTCCTTTTTTGCACATTGAAAACCGGGAAAAATTTCATCCTGCAGCCCTGTAGAATGCGGGCCATGGCAGGAGATCCCGGCATCAGGATTTCCCGGTCCTGGTCACCTTTTTGGAGGGCTTGATGGGCCCCGGGGGATTGGTATGGGCCGGCAACTCATCGCCATGGGGATGGGAATGTGCGTTATGCCGGGGCTGGAGGGCCGGTTTGGCCTGCGGGTGATGCGCCGGGTGGGGATGCGGGTGATCCATGGGGTGGTGCCGGTCCTCTTCCTCGTGACGCTCCTTGTCCTGGCTGGGATTTGACCCGAGATGGGACTGCGGCTCGCGGGGATCCGGTCTGGGTACATGTCGCGGTGACATAGTCTATACTCCCGCTGCCTGTAGATAAATCAATGCTTATCACCAGAAGAAGAGGGTTAATCCGGCACGGACGGGGCTGCCGGGTACGAACAGGCATCATGGGAAGAGCTGAAATATCAGGCCTTGGATCACGAGTACGGACCCCCCTTACAACCCACGGGGGGAAGTCGTACACCGGAAATAATGAAACCGGGGAATGCATCCCCACGGCATCACCGGGAATTTATCGCGGTGCCTTACCTCCGGCATAGGGGGGGAGCGGGGAGTATCCCGGTCTCTGGTTCAGGTGAGGGGTTACTACGGTAAACCGTTTCCTGCACTGCATACACGGTGCAATCCGGGATTCCTTGAAATGATCCCGCGGGGTTTTGTTGATGATAACATTCTCGGCAGCGCACAGCGGGCAGGAGAACCGGATCACATACCCGCTCCTCGTACCCGGAATTTCAGGTTTTTCGAAATGTAATGTCATTGACGTATCGTTCTCGTTTTTCACACGGTGCCGCTCTTTTCGGGCATCAGGTACTCTCCACACGAAGGGTTTTGCAGAAGAGAGGAACAAAAATGTCCTTCATCCGGCTAACACTGATGCCAGAACCGCATATGATCTCATCAGTATACGCGCTCATGGCGTAAAGAATGATGGGAACGACCTGTGGTTTCCCGCAGGAAAAAGGGGTACGACTGTTGCAACCGAATCTCGTTGCACTACCGGCAACTGCCGTCCAGTGAATTATCCGGTCGGGGGGCAAGGGCCGGGATGTCCGGGGTATCGCCGTGACTGCCCTTGGAAAGGTCGGTGATCCGAGGGATCAGTACGGGTACCGTTCCGTTCCCGATCTTTTTCCTAACGATTATGTAGTACCTCAAATGAATTAACCGGTAATGCCCGCGGTCCTGGAGATCTACCAGAAAAAAGCAGACACTGCTGACGTCGTGTATCTGTCGGGGAGGCTGGACTCCAACACGTCCGCCGAGCTGGATGCTGTGCTGAGGCAGCTCGTTGACTCCGGCAGCCTCCAGATTGTACTCAACCTCGCGGGTGTACAGTATATCAGCAGTTCGGGTCTCCGCGTGATGCTTGTCTGCCTGCGGAAGATGAAAAAAAAGCAGGGGACGCTGAAGATAGCCTGCCTGAATCCCCGGGTCCAGGAGATCCTCTTCCTCGCGGGTTTCAACCGGATCTTCATCTTCTACGAGACCGAGGAAGCGGCGCTCAGGAGCTTCTCGTACGTGGATCTCAACGAGCAGGAGAAACGGGTGCTTGATACCATTGGCTCGACCCTGGATATCGAGGAGGACCGGAGACGCACAGAAGAGAGCCTGATCCAGTCCGAAACCATGTACCGTGCTATCTTCGAGAGCTCGGGCACCGCCATGGCTATCGTGGATGACGACCTGACCATCTTCCTTGTCAACTCCGAATTTGAGAAACTGGTAGGCTACCCCAGAGAAGAACTCTGCGAGGTGTTCACCCTGTTACCATTCATTGTCAGGGACGATCTCGGGATGGTGATGGAGTTCCACGATCTGGTCCGGAAGAACGCGGGTACCCTGCCCCGGCATTACGAGTTCCGGCTCAAGGACCGCGGGGGCAGTATAAGGAATATCTACGTGATCCTGGACATGATCCCCGGAACGCCGCGGAGGATCTATTCCCTGCTCGATATCACCGAGCTGCGCAAGATTGAAGAGGACCTCCGGCACGAGCTGACCCGGAAACGGGAATTTTTTATCCTCACCGCCCACGAACTGCGCACCCCCCTTCAGCCGGTCATGGGGTACCTGCACATGATCCTCGACGATCCGGATGCGTACGGCCTGAATGCTGAAGCCAGATCTCTCCTGAAAACGTGTTCGGAAAATGCCGATAAGATGCGTGAGATGATCGGGCATATCATCAAACTGAGTGACATGGGGTACGGCCCGGAACAGATGCTGCCCCGGTTCAAACCCCAGTACCGCCAGACCTCGCCAAAGGACATCCTCAACGCATATACATCCGTGCTCAAATGCTCCAGCGATATCGCGATTGACGTCGAGATTCCCGAAGATCTGAAGATAGTCACGGACAGCGAATATTTTTACCTGATCGTCCAGAGCCTGGTCTTCAGCGTGATCCGCTATTCCGCGGGACCTGCACGCATCGAGATCACCCAGCACGATAATGAAAAATATCACCATTTCACCATCAGAAACAGGAGCGCTGTCATCCCGCAGGAGGTCATACCGGATCTCTTCAAGCCCTTCTTTGTCACGGATGAGTCCAAGCTCCTGGAAAAGTTCGGGTTCGTCGGGATCAGCCTGCCGGTTGCAAAAAAGATGGCAGAACTGCTCAACGGGGATATCACGGTCACAAGCGAACCGGGTGCCGGCACTGCTTTCACCCTTTCATTGCCCCGGTATGAGAAAGCAGACTAACGCGCTTTACAAAGAATGGCGGCGGCCATTTTCCCGACGTCTGTTCACCCTCATACCCGGGGGTTATGGACCGGGCCACTTTTGGATCCGGGAAGAACGGGAGATCGGCTACCTGCGGGCTGCAGGGATCGCCCGCGAAGCCATGGAAAAATGGCGTGCCGTCCGCGACCTTGCCGTGGAAAAAGGGATCCTTTCGGCCGATGAGGCGGACTCCCTGTTCGAACTGAAAAAATTGCCGGAAAACGGTACCGGGAGAACGGCGAGGGTACGTAAGGCCCGGAAGCCGTGTACTTCCGGATCAGGCGCCCGTTTTTCCTGAAAACCGGTAGGCGCCTTTCGGCACCGTGATCTCGAAACGGGCCCCTATGCCGGGCACGCCGTTCTCGGTGATCGTTATGCCGGTAATGGACAGGATCTCCCGGGAGAGGAAGAGGCCGAGACCGGTGTTCTTTCCGAACCCCTTGGTAAAGAGGCGGTCCTTGTCGGCATCGGGGATCCCCATGCCGTCGTCGTCGAAGGATATGACAAGCCCGCCATCGTTTTCCCGCGATGTGATCCGGAGGGTTGTCAGCCGCTCCCCGCCATATCGCAGGGCATTGTCGATCAGGTTATAAAATACCTTTTCCAGGAGAGAATCCCCGAACACTTCGAGCCCGTCCTGCCTGATGTCGAGGCGTACGCCGCCCATCGGGAGCGCTGCCACGGCAGTATTGACAATCCCGCAGATCTCCTGCCAGACCGGGGACGTCACCCCGAGGTTTTCGTAATCGGCGGTGAATTCGATCTGGGAACGGATCTTCTCCGCGATCCGGAACTCATGGCCGATGCGGGCGAGCTCGACCGGATCGGTCACGGACTCCTTCGACAACTCGATGTAGGCCTGGAGCGCGGTGATCTGGTTGCGGATATCGTGGCGGGTGATGCTCGAGAGCAGGTTGAGCTTCCGGTTGGAGAGGAGCAGCGCGTCCTGGGTCCGTTTCCTCTCGGTGATATCGCGGACAATGGAGATTACCCGCTTCTTACCCTGGTGAAGGATGGTGTGGGAATTGATCTCTACCGGTACGGTGGTTCCGTCTTTCCTCCGGTGCTCGGTCTCGAATGTGGCATGTCCCTGGCTGAGTTCGCGGACTATCTCCGGAAGCGGACGGTTGTGGTAGCCGGTGGTAATATCGAGCGGGCTCATATTGAGCATCTCGTCGCGGGTATACCCGACCATCCTGCAGGAAACATCGTTCACGTCGATAAACTGCCCGGGACTCCCGTCCTCCAGGACATCGTGGAACTGGATGCCGTCATTTGCAGCATCGAAAATCCCGCGGAATTTTATCTCGCTCTCCCGGAGTGCCTCCTCTGCAGACCTGCATTCGGCAATGTCCCGCACAATGGACATGACGACGGTCTGCCCGTCGAGTTCGATCAACCGGTTGCTCACCTCCACCGGGATCCTCCGGCGGTCCCTGGTCAGGTGCTCGGTGCGGAAGATGACGTTCTTTTCCCTGAAGAGTTTTTCCTTGATGGCGGACACATTCTCCTGCTGTTCGGGAACATCGATATCCGGAACACTTGACCGGAGCAGCTCTTCATGGGTATACCCCAGCATGCGGCACGCCTGGTCGTTGACTTCGATGAACCGCCCGGGCCCGGCGGGGGAGATCTCATGGATGAGTACTGCGTCATTGGCATGATTGAACATCTCCCGGAACTTGATCTCGTTCTGCCGTAACTCGCGCTCAAGAGCCGTGCGTTTTTCCATCTCGGCAAGAGACCGTTCGTACTGCTTGTGGAATGAGCTGAGGGGAAAGAAGGCGATGATGACGGCCACAACGCTCGTAAATACAATCGTCAGGAGATTGGACCACCAGTCCGGGACGGTTGGAATAACAAACGGGCTGACGGATTCATACACCGACATGGTGGCAAATGTGGCGATAAAAACAACAAAGAGCCTCTGGCCAGGCGGCGTAATTTCGATCGGATCCCTCATCAAAGAAGTCATTAGGGTACCGTCAGGTATAAACACACCTGCTCATATCTCACGGCGAACCTTGCCCGGGGATCCTGGTCAGATCTGTTCCTGAGCCGGGCCGCAATATAATAGGATTAAATAATTTGGGTGTGTATAGCAAGCCAGAATTAAGCTGTCCGGATAGAATTAAAATCCGTCGGCCTGATGGGTTCAGACAGCACCCGGTTCCCGACCGGACAGCCGCTCCCGTAACCGGGTCAGGAGAAGACCGCCATGATAAAGATCCTTCTCGTTGATGATCAGCCGGATCTGCTCGAGATCGCCCGCCTTTTTCTTGAAAAAGATGGAGACCTTCTTGTCGATACCGCGGCATCCGCCGAGGAAGCCCTTGTCCTGCTCAAGGAACGGAAGTACGATGCGGTCGTCTCCGATTACCAGATGCGTGGCATGGACGGGATAGAGTTCCTTACAGAGTTCATGAAACGCGCGATCGACAAGCCGTTCATCATCTTTACCGGCAAGAGCCGTGAAGAGATCGTCATCAAAGCGCTGAACACCGGGGCCGACTTCTATCTCCAGAAGAGCGGAGACCCGGTCACCCAGTACGCCGAACTCCGCAACATGGTGCATCAGGCCGTGAGGCGCAAGCGCGTGGAGGACGCGCTTATCCGCTCCGAGATCAACCACCGGACCATCGTCGAAGCAATCGACGACTCCATCTACCTGGTGGACAAGAACTGCCGGTATCTTTTCATGAACGCCTACCATCAGCGCCGTCTCGGGATAACGGATGGCAACTACGAAGGGCGCGACTATGCGGACTTCCATACGAAGGCAGAGACGGAGAGGTTTGCGCGATCGGTTAAGGAGAGCATCGAGTCCGGCAGGTCCGTGCAGGACGAGTACAAGCGGGAAGGCCGCTGGTTTATCAGGCGGCTGAGCCCGGTCCGGAACGAGACGCTCGAGCGGGTGTTTGCCGTCACCGTCATATCGGCCGAAGCGACGGGCCGGAAAAAGATAGAAGAAGCGCTGCGGTTCGCGGACGAGAACTACAGCATCCTTGTGGAAGCTACCCAGGATTCCATTTACACGGTCGACCCGGAAGGGCGGTACCTGTTCATGAACACGCACCACAAGCGCCGTATCGCCGTCAACGGGGACACATACAAGATGCGGCACTACAGTGAGTTCCACACCCCCGAGGAGACCCGGATCTTCACCGATCACCTCAGGCAGGTCATCGAAACCCGTGAGGCCTTTGAAGATACGTATACCTGCAACGGCAAATCGTTCCTCCGGAAGCTGTACCCCATATTCGACCCGGAGGGAGAGGCGGTCACCGCAGTTGCCGTGATATCTATCGATACAACCTGCCGGTGAACTCCGGGCCCGTCTCCATTTCCCTGCGGTTCAACCTCCCTGCCCTGCCGTGCCTCATCTTTCACGGGATTCTGCCAGAGGAAGTTTTTCCAGACTTCCCCTGTTCCATCTGTACAGGAGGAAGCAAGTCGAAGAATCCTTGCGGATTCTTCTCCAGCCAATCCTCGCTGAAGCGACGATGCCTCCTTGGAGGGGCCCTGAGGCGGGGAGCTCTCGTACCTGAACGAGTTTCATAGGTCCGGGGTGAACCCGATCGGTTCATCTCTGGTTCTCCAGGCCCTGAAAGAGGCAGATGGAACCATTATACCCGGATACCTCAGGAGAAATTCTATCGGGTCGTATTCTGCCTGCTCTTCACCAAAGAGACCATAACCGGTCCCACCATGCTCCAAAACCCTTATCCCCGTTCTCTCACCACGTTTGCATTATGACAATCCAGCAACATTATATATTTTTTGCGGCACTCGCAGCACTGATCCTCATAAGCCTTATAACAGTACCGGCGGCCGCACTCGCACCGCCCGGCGGCATCCAGGTATACTCCACACCCACGAGCGCTTACGCTTGCGTGGATGGCGGAAACTGCCAGTATACCCCGGCGACTTTCGACGGGCTGACCTCGAACACCTATCACACCGTGACCATCTACCTGAGCGGGTACCAGACATACACGGAGAACGTCCTGGTGACTGCACAGGCGACCGATGTGGTCAATGCCTACCTGCAGCCGGTTCCGGTCACGACGGGCAGCATCCAGCTCTACTCGACCCCCTCCGGCGCCACCGCGTGTGTTGACGGCGGAAACTGCCAGACGACCCCGGCGACCTTCGACAGGCTCTCCGATGGTACCTACCACTCGCTGACCATCTCTTCACCCGGGTACCAGACCGATTACGAGAACGTTATGGTGATCGCGCAGGAGACCACTGTAGTCAATGCAGTCCTCCAGAAGCCCCAGCCTGCGACCGGCAGTCTCCAGGTCTACATCACCCCGGGCGGGGGGACGATCTGCCTTGACAGCGGCCAGTGCCAGGCCGGCGTGGGAACGGCGTCCGGCACGGGAAGTTACCAGTACAGCGGCGTGTCAGCGAATGGCTACCACACGATCACCGCTGCGGAAAACGGTTACCAGCCGTTCACCACCGAGGTCTATGTACAGCCGGACCAGGTCAATGAAGTGAATGCGGTCCTCCAGCCGCTCATCAACCCGACCGGTAACATCCAGGTCTTTGTAACCCCGGGCGGCGGCACGGTCTGCCTTGACGGCGTACAATGCGACGCGAACGTCGGGGTACGGGACAGCATCGGGAGCACGCAGTTTTCCAATGTCCTTGCAAACACCCGGCACACGATCACCGTGATTACTTCCGGTTACCAACCCTATTCCCTGCAGGTCTCCGTGGCTCCCGGCCAGACCGTAGAGGTGAACGCTCTTCTCCAGCCCGCCACACCGGTGGCGACCGTCAACCCGGCAAACGTCCCGACAACGGTCACCCCGACAACCGTCCCGCCGACAACAAAGGCCGGGCTCACCGGGTTTGCCGCCCTGGTGGCAATCGGGATCTGTGGGGCAGCGGTCCTGTCCGGGAATAAGAAACAGTAACTCTCCTTCTTTTTCACCGATCACGCGGCAGCTCCCCGCGGCTCAGCGGAATGGTTGTCAGCAGCCTTTCGATCCGTGTGAATCACGCTGTCAGTCCATTTCAGGCCACGGGCCGGATACGAAAACTCCGTACCTGCAGGAAAAAACCTGGATTACCGCCTCTTTCCGGCAACAGGAACAATGAATGCAGGTAATGAATGCAGGTCCAAAAGCAGAGAGATTGCAGGAAGGGGCGAAAGGGAGGAACGCGGCCGGCATCACAGGAGTCACCGGCTCCGTCGTTGTGGCGTCTCCTGTCTGCGATGGGCCGTTCCAGGGGTCCACAGGAACACTGCATGAGCCGGAGTTTTTTCAGAGCCTATAAATCAATGGTTTGATCAAATGCTACTATGGACCTTACCGATATTCTGAAAAAATACGAGAAGATCGTGTATCTCATCCTCATCGCCCTCTTCGCGATCATCGTCGCATTCTCGATAGGAGAACTCGCGTACATTTTATATGTAGCCCTTTTTGTAAACACCCCGTTTCTTCTTCAGAATCACGAACTGTTGGATATTTTCGGGTATTTCCTTCTGGTCCTGATAGGTGTAGAGCTCCTGGCAACGATATCGGCCTACATCAATGAAAAGGTGATCCATGTCGAGATCGTGATAGAAATTGCGATCATCGCAGTTGCCCGGGGAGTCATCCTGCTGGATGCCGCCACCGCGAACCCGTTGAATATGTTCGGGACCGCCGCGATCATCTTCGTTCTCTGCTCGGGGTATTATCTCCTTAAGAAAGGAGGAATCGGAAATCACTAGATACCCGGCACCAGGGCAACGGAGAGAATGTAGTGTGGAAATCGGCGACCGGGACCGCAGAATGGAAGAGGCTGACGGGGCGATATCGTGCCGGGCGGGCATTTTTGGGTACTCTAATAGTATTCCATCCATACCTTATCACATCTTTCGGTTCATCGCTATTCTGTGTGGGTAACTCCTCTTAAATCAACGTTGAATTGATGGAGGATCAGCCTCCAAACTCGTGGATATGATGGTACTCAGATCCACTCCATGTCAGATTACAGCTTGGTAGTCGAAGACCTGCGGTCTTCTCCTGTCTCGTTCTGATGAACTCGACACATTGAAATTGAAAAAAAATACCGGTTAGAGGTACCGGTTTTTCCGCAGCCAGTCCGTCTGCGGCTTGAGGTACCGGTAAATAATATCGCACTTTTCGTCCTGGAAACTCCAAGGTATGACGAGCACGGTGTCGCCTTCCCGTATCCATGCCCGTTTCTTGATCTTTCCCTTGATCCTCCCCATGCGGGTGACCCCGTCCATGCACTGGACCCGGATATGGTTTGCCCCCAGCATCGTCTCGGCAAGGGCGAACTGCTCTCTGTTCCATTTCTT
Source organism: Methanoregula sp. (assembly GCF_050010295.1). GTDB lineage: Archaea > Halobacteriota > Methanomicrobia > Methanomicrobiales > Methanospirillaceae > Methanoregula. The sequence goes on along the minus strand of NZ_JBEKLH010000010.1, from coordinate 46,537 downwards.
GGGCAGCCGCACGCGTGCTACGGGAGTACCATCGGGGTTCACTGCATTCAGATCCACAGCTGCTTCATTATTTTTCTTATGAAAACCACTCATTCAACCAACTACGTATGTACTATCGATGATGGCTGACATGTTGAAGCTATGTTAGCAGACAGGTTGGCATAGAACGCAGCCCGGGCGATGACCGGCCCAATCCGGTGATCCCCGGGGGATCTCTCCAGGATAATCCTGATGGTCTCCGTGTCACCGGATGGACATGACGCGGGGATCACTCCATCCGGGTTTTGCACGTGGAAGCGGGAGCGAACCGGTATCCTCCCTTTGGTACCGTAATCTCGAACCTGGCCCCTTTTCCTTCCTCTCCTATCTCTTCTATCGTGATGCCGGTCATGGCAAGGATCTCGCGCGAAACATAGAGCCCGAGCCTTGTCTTTTTCCCATATCCTTTCATGAAGATGGCTTTTTTCCGGTCACCGGGCACACCGTTCCCGTCATCCTCCAGAGAAAGAATCCCGGATTCATGATCGATCCGGAACGAGATCTTCAGCCGGGTGACGGTCTTCCCGTGCTCCTGTGCATTCTCCAGGAGATTGGCAAGGACATGTTCGAAAAGCGGGGCACTGAAGATCTCCAGACCTGCAATCGATGGATCTGCGTCCGTTTTGAAAAACTGTGCGAGCAGAGAGGAATGCATGAGCACCTCCTCCATCGCATACCAGCGGGGCGGCTGCATTCCCAGCTTCTCATATTCCCGCATCAGCTCAATGGATTTTTCAATATTTGCCAGCTGATCCTTGATCCGGGAGGTAGTCGAACTGATCGCAACCTGATTGTCACGAACCTTCTCGATGAGAGAGACAAAACCCATGGATATGGCAAGCTGGTTCTTGATGTCAAGGAGCGTTATATCAGAAAAGAGGCTCAGCTTGGTATTTGCTATCCTGAGAGCTTCCTCTGCTTCCTTCCGGTCTGCGAGTTCCTGCTTGGCTATATCCCGCATCTTCCGGTACGCGGTAACCTGCCTGAAAAGATCCGTGACATCTTCAATAACCAGAATTGCATGTATCTCGTTTTCGAAACAGACAGGTATAACGGATCCTTTCTGAACCCGCTGGGTGCCGTCAGGGAGCGAAGACGGGATGAGGTGGGGGTGAAACTGGGAAGATAAAAAGACCGGCGGCCCCCCATCGAACACCTCGGGAAACCGCGCGATGACCGATGCCTGATTGAGCTCGGGATACTGCTCAATAAGGTTTTTTCCTTCGATATCCTCTTTTTTTATGCCGGTCCATTCCTCAAGGAACCGGTTCCAGAAACGGATCGATAAATCTTTTCGCAGAAGGATGAGCCCGAACGGAAGCTGATCGAACAAGGGGAGACATTCAGCGCTTATTGCCGGACCTCTCATGAAAAATCCTCTAAATGTACGCTCCCTGGATGCTCTCAACAAGATGCTCCAGAGACCCTACCTCGAGCAGCAGAAGAATTTTCCCTTCAATGTTCCTCGATTCTATCAGGAACTGGGTGTGGGCAACGATGACACAATCGTCATCCTCAATCGTATGACGGGTCGCGGTAATCGATGAGAGTTTCCCCTCGTAATATACCGGAAGGGTGAAGGAGAGGTGCTGTGAGAGCACATTTGATATCGAGCCCATGACTGAGTTGATGATGATGTTCCCCACTTCCTTGAGGGTTTCCACCCGGATCGCGTCCATCTCGGCCCCGGGGTCATTCTCACCGGAAAGGAGCGTCACGAGGGCGGCCGCACTCTCGGGAGGGAACAGGATTGCGGTCACTCCGGAAAAATTTCCCTGGAACTCCAGCATGACCGTTGACAGCACTTCCCCGCCAAAGAGACTTGCGTTCGTATCCGCAAGGTCTTTGAACCGGATCACGAAAATTTTCGGAACCCTGAGCCGGATATTGGAATTGGTCATCTGATTCAGGAGGGATGCCGATCGCCCTACGCCGATGTTGATGATTTCCGTTATTGCGTCAAGCGATTCCTTATCGATATCCATCTGATTCACGACCTCTTAAGCGCGTCCTTGACCGTCGATATCACCTGGTTCTTTTCAACCGGTTTATTCATGAATGCCGCGACACCAAGATCCCTGCACCTCTTCTCGGTAGTCTTCTGGATATCAGAAGTAACGATAATAACGGGCGTGGTGCATCCCCTGGCATTCAACTGTTCAAGTACCCAGTAACCGTCATGTACCGGCATGAGAAGGTCCGTGATGATGAGATCCGGTTGTTCCTTTTCCACCCGTTCAATTCCATCTTTTCCGTTTTCGGAATGAATGACCTTGTATCCGCTTTCAGTCAGGATACCGTCAAGAATTTTCCGCTGAAATGACGAATCGTCAATGACCAGAACTGTAACCATAATAAAAACCCTCCATCGATTGTCAGATAATGTCCCTGTTGATGGATAGCCTTTATATCATTAAAATCATATCGCCCGTATTCCCGGACAGATACAGCCGTCCCGAAAGTGCCCGGTATCAGAAAGCGGACACAGGCACGATACAATGACCGCATTCGTTCCGGCGACGAATTCCGGTGCGGCTCCGGCACCATAAAGGACTTTATCGGCGACTTCCTCCGGACGAACGGGTAGTCGGATCAAAACCTTAGGCTATGTATAAATCCTATTTTAGCTTGTGATTTGTTTATATTCTTCAATGGTTTGAGAGTGACCCCCTCTCAGGTCGAAGAACTCTGACGAGTTCCTCTTATCCCCGAGGACCTGATAAATCTCTTCGGAAATCGGAGAGGTTTCTCAAAACCTCGAAGAGGAGAAGGGAGGCGTGAGCCGACCTTCAACCTTATCGAAGAACCAGCCGGTTCTTCTCCCGCCGGTTCTTCCCTTCGGGAAGAGCAGTCCCCCCTAGAGCGCAGAGAGAAGTTCTGATGATTTCCTATGAAAATCGTAGTATTCAGATATCACAGGAGATGAGCCCTCTTTTTATCATTGCGATGGACGCCGCCGCAGTCGAAGATTGATATCTTCTCCACAGCCTTCGGCTGCCCCCAACTCGCCCCCCCCGCGGCAGTTCAACCCATTGCTCCTCTGTGCTCGAAGTTCCTGCAAACTTCTCACACTTCGCGGTTCTGACGAACCCTTCCCAAGTTGAAGAATCCTTATGGATTCTTCTCCACAGCCCTCCGGGCTGTCCCAGGAGAGGCCCTGAGGCGGGGAACCCTCATAACTGAACGATTTTCAAGTTCCGGGGTGAACTCGATCCGTTCATGCGTGTTTCTCCAGAGCCAAAACCGTATATCATTTCCCGAAATACTCCCCTACTTTTTTGAGGTTCTCGCGGATCGGGAGGCTCTGGGGGCATTTCTCCTCGCATTCCCCGCACTCCTGGCAGAGCGAAGCGAAATGGGGGGTGCCGTCGAAGAAACCGCCGAGGAACATCGAATAGTACTGCTTTGTCTGTTCCTCGTCCTCGTAGATGTGCCCGCGGTTGAACATCTCGAAGCACTCCGGGATGCTCACGCCGTGCGGGCAGGGCACGCAGTACTTGCACCCGGTGCAGGGGATCAGGATCCGTTTCTCCAGCTCTTTTCTGACCTTCCCGAACAGGGAAAGCTCCGCTCTGCTCAGCGAACCCGCAAAGCCGCATTCGGCGAGGGCGACATTCTGCCGGACCTGCTCCGGCGCCGACATGCCGGAGAGGACGACGGTCACTTCCGGGTGGTTCCAGACCCAGCGGAGCGCCCATTCTGCGGGCGGGCGCCGGACCTTCGCCTTCTGCCAGATCTCTTTGATACCCGAGAGGTTCCGTGCCAGCAGGCCGCCCCGGATCGGCTCCATCACCACGATGCCGAGCCCTCTCTTCGCCGCGTATTCCAGCCCCTCCGTCCCCGCCTGGTAGTGCTCGTCCATGAAATTGTACTGGATCTGGGCAAACGTCCAGTCGTACCCGTCCACGATCTCCTTAAAGAGCGCCGTGTTGTCGTGGAACGAGAACCCGGCATGGCGGATCCGGCCGTCGGCGATCGCATCGTTAAGGAAGTCCGTAACCCCGAGTGCCGAGAGGTTCTCCCAGAACGGGCGGTTGAGCCCGTGCACGAGGTAAAAATCGATGGTCCGGGTCTTGAGCCGGGCGAGCTGCTCATCGAGATACCGGTCCATATCTTCCCGGGACCTGACCAGCCAGCTCGGGAGCTTGGTCGCGAGGTGCACCTTCTCGCGGTACCCGCCGCCGAGCGCCCGCCCGACGAACGGTTCGCTCTCGCCATTGTGGTAGGGATACGCGGTATCGACATAATTCACGCCATGGTCGATCGCGTAGCGGAGCATCCCGGTTGCCTGCTCCTCGTCAATCTTCCCGTCCTCTGTCGTAGGTAGCCTCATGCACCCGAACCCGAGGATGGAGAGTCCCGGTGCTGCCTTGTTCATCTTCCTGTAGAGCATGGTCCTTCACCAATGTCCTGATCCAGATTGCGTTTCCGATACCGTATAAATTCTTGCATTGGCGAATCACTCCCCGAAGGGGAGTGAGAGCCGGAGAAGAACGCATGAGCGTTCTTCGACTGGATCACCGGACCCGCAGGGGAGTACGAGCCCGAGAAGAACGCAGAAGCGTTCTTCGAGCGGGATCACCGGATACCATCTGTCTCCCATGGGAACAGAGTCCGGAGTAGGCGCGGTAGCGTTCTTCGAGCGGAGTACCGGCAAACCATTATCCAGATGCCGGATGAATAGTGGATGGGAACCCATGGATGACCTGGTAACGGAAGACGGGCCCTGCGAGCAGTGCGGGCTCTGCTGCCGGATCTTCGGCCCCGGTATTATGCCGACCGTACCGAACGTGTACGTCTGGATGGAGCAGGAGCGGACCGATATCCTGCGCTGGTTCGTCGCGTTCATGGAGACGGGCACCCCGGTCAACTGTGCCGGGCTCCGGGCAGAAGACCTCGGGAATGTTGTCGCTGTCGAGATGCGCAACCCCGACACGGGGGAGTACGTCACGGTCTGCCCGTTCCTGCGCCGCGTGGCAAAAGAGCGGTACCTCTGCGGGATCCACCAGCTGAAACCCGAGATGTGCTGTACCTACCAGCCGTGGATCTGGGGCGAGACCTTCTTCAACCGCTGCAGGGCCCTGAAAAAGAGCGGGCGGGAATGCAGGTGGCCGCTCTGATCCGGAAGCATAGCCCCGATGAAACATTTTTATCACTCCCCCGTCCCTGCTCAATAATTTTTTAATGGGGCCACTCCCCCGGCAGGAAATTTTCAGACCGGGCCTGGGACCCGCTCCCTCCAGCTGAACGTTGTAGATAAAAAGGGGGAAGCCGGCTCTCTCTCCGAAGCCCGATGCACCTGAACGGAACGGGACAGCGTGCAGGAAGGCCGGAGGTTGACCGGACGGGAGACTGCAGGAAAAAAATCCTGAAAATGTATCCAGAAACCATTGCAGAGATTGAGGATGGGTATCAGGAAGCCTCAGGGACACTTTGCTTCTGCCGGCTCAACCCGATGATCTCCCCGGTATTCTCCAGGAGGCCGGCAAGATACTTCGTTACCCATTCCTCATCCGCATATTCCCCGAACGGGCGGTATGATCCCTGTACGGTGGAGTCCTCTTTATCAAACCGCAGCAGTCCTATGGGGGATCCCCCCTCCTTTACGTACTGATTCAGTTCTTCAAGCGGGTGCTTTTGCGAACTGAATACAAATTTTGTCTCGCTTTCAAACCCGACAGCAATTGCGACAAGCCAGGCTTTTTTTGCTTCGGCAAGCATCTCATCTACCAGATCGGACGTTTTTCTCATTTCTTACTCAAGTAGGGATTGCAGGTCATCGCATAAAAATTCGTTCATATGAGTGAGAGGAATGAACGATGGGTGGTTGCGGCTTTCCCCCGCGTGAAGGAAGAGGCGACGCATGACCGGGCCTCCGTGCACCGGTCTGCAATCCGATGAAGAGGGTAGTTCTCTCGTCCCAGCGACGGGGGAAAACAGCGGGGGTCAGCCGCTGCTCTTTTGTGGTGATATCCGGCGAAACATACGAGTAAAAAGTCGTCGTGGAATCTTCCATCTCGCTTTTGATTACGAAACCGTCGTTGGTCCTTCAGCCGTAACCGAAACTCCTTGCCGAAGACCGGTCATTTTTATACGATTGTGATGCTGGTACTACCATGATTCTCCTCTCAATTTTTTTATTTATCCTGGCCGGCCTGTTCGAAATCGGTGGGGGATACCTCATCTGGATCTGGTTGAGGGAAGGCAAAGGGGTTGAATATGCGGTACTCGGTGCAATCCTGCTCGTGCTGTACGGGGTTATCCCTACATTACAGACTACAAATTTCGGGAGAGTATACGCAGCGTACGGTGGAGTTTTTATTGTGCTTGCACTGCTCTGGGGTTGGCAGATCGATGGAGTACTACCGGACAGGTTTGATATCATCGGCGGTGCAATCGCACTTATCGGTGTATCCGTTATTATGTACTGGCCACGATGATCCGTTCACATTTTTTTAACAGAGCCGGAACCCGGGTTCTGGTACCTTGTTATACGATAAAAAAATACCAGATTAAAAAATCAATTACATGACCTGACTACTTATTCTGACCATTATTCACGAAGATTAAACCAACAATTTGTTCATCCCGCCCTGTCATCCCGCCCTGAGTTGACAAACTCTGAATTCACCGTATTTTACATCAATGATTCACTATGTTGGGAATTATTCCTGGTATCTGATCATCCATTTTTTCCTGTCGTATATTTTGAAAAAAGATGGTGGTTACAATGACACTCTCCCCTTTTTTACCCGATCCGGTACCTTCCCCCGGGGATGACGATCTCGAACCGGGCCCCTCTGCCCGGGACACCGTACCTCCGTTTCAGCATCCGGTACAGGCAGGATCAGAGACAGCCGTATCCGGGCGGGAGGACAGGAGATGACCCTCTGACCGGAAATCCGGTGAAGATACCTCCGGCCTTACCCGGTCCTTTTGGCCAGGTCTTCCATCAGCTCAACCTGGATCTTCTGGATCTCCAGGAGCCGCTCCCCCTGGTTGATGAGGAGGTGATCGATCTTTTTGTGCAGCTGGTGGATCTCCATCTCGGCATTGAGGTTCACCTGGTAATCGTGCTCGGCATTCATCCGGTCCCGTTCCTCCTGCCGGTTCTGGCTCATGATAATGACGGGGGCCTGGATAGCGGCAAGGGCCGAGAGGACGAGGTTGAGGAGGATGAACGGGTACGGGTCGAACGGCCTCAACACGAGGACGATGGTGTTTATCGCAATCCATACGAGAAAGACACCAGTGAATATGGTGATGAAGGTCCAGCTCCCGGCGAAATCGGCAAGCCGGTCGGAGACACGGTCCCCGAAGCTCAGCTGCCGGTCAAATTCGATATTGACATTTTTTGCCGTAAGCTCGTGGTCTTTCATGCTCCGTTCGATCGTCTCTTCCAGCGAGGAGAGCTCGTCTTTCTCCCTCTCCAGGATCTCCCTGATATATTGTGCCCTGAAGCGGTTCAGGTCGGTGCTGCAGATGCAGCCTTCCCGCGACCACGCGGGATATTCTCTCCGGATTACCCCGGCGATCGATTCGGGGATCGATCCCGCGGGCACGACCTCGTTCCGTCTCTTCTGTTCCCGGCACACCTGGCAGGGAACGGTCTCCTGATCAGCCATCCCGTTTCCTCTAACAACGATCAATGGATCTCCGATCATAAATAAGGAAAGGGAACGTCCGGGAGCACCGGGGGGTGCCGGGGGTGGGGTCCCTGCCCGGGTTGCAGGCCGGGATACGGCTGCACACGGAGCGTAACCTGGGTGGGTTACAAGGGGGAAACCGGGACGGGCAAGAGCGTTTCTGGGAGATTATCGGTAAGAGAGACAGGGAAATCAGTTTTTTTCGAATAGTTATTCAACTATCAATCCCCACCTCTTGTATTCCCGATGTGTTCGATGTATTCCGTCCTTTACGTAGATGACGAAGAACTGCTTCTGGATCTGTGCAGGACCTATCTTGAAGAGAGCGGGGATTTTACGATCGGAACCACGAATTCAGCACCCGATGCGCTGGAAAAGATACGGAACAACTCCTATGATGCCATCGTGTCCGATTACCAGATGGCAGAGATGGACGGCATAGCGTTCTTAAAAGAAGTCCGGTCGCGGTTCGGGGACATCCCGTTCATTCTCTTCACGGGAAAGGGGCACGAGGAGATCGTGATCGAAGCGATCGACAACGGGGCCGACTTCTATCTCCAGAAGGGCGGTGATCCCAGCGCTCAGTTCGCCGAACTTGCCCATAAGATCAGAAAAGCGGTCGAGCGGAGGAAGGCGATAAAAGAGCTGCAGGACAACGAATCCCAGCTCAGGCTCCTCAAGGCTTCGGTGGACTGGGCCTCCGACCAGGTCTTCTGGCTGGATTCTGAAGGAAAGATCCTGTACGTGAACGATTCGGCATGCCGGAACGCAGGGTACTCGCGGGACGAGTTCCTTGCCATGACGGTCTTTGACCTCGACCCGGATTTCACTCCAGAAATGCTGGCAAGATCCAGGATGATCCTCAAAGAGAGAAAAACGAACATTTTCATGACACGGCACCGACACAAGGACGGAACGATCGTCGATGTGGAAATAATGGCCAACCATGTCTCAAAGGATGGCAAAGATTACAGTTTCGCATTCGCCCGCGACATTACCCGTAGAAAACAGATGGAAGATTCACTGCGGGAGAGCGAGGAGCGGTACCGCCGGCTTATCACCCAATCCTTTGACGCGGTCGTCATTCACCAGGAAAGGTCGGTGGTTTTTGCCAACGATGCCGCCGCAAGACTGGTGAAAGCAAAGAGTCCTGCGGAGATGGTCGGACGAGCTACCCTTGATTTTGTTGATCCGGCATTTTTCACTCTTGTGAGCGAACGGATCGGGACGATGTCGGCAGACCCGGGAGCAGCGGTCCCCCTGGTCGAGGAACGGTTCCGCTGCCTTGACGGGACAGCGGTCGACGTGGAAGTGATCGCGACCAGCACGATGTTCCAGGGAAGACCGGCTATCCAGGTGGTGGCCCGCGATATTTCCGGGCGGAAGAGGACCGAGGAGGCGCTGCGGTCTGCGAACAGGCAACTTAATCTCCTGAACAGCATCACCCGCCACGATATCCTCAACAAGGTGATGGTAATTTCAGGTTACCTCGAGCTCGTACAACAGGAGCCGCTCGATCCGAAGATGAAGGAGATAATCGGAATCCTGGAATCCAATACACGGTCGATCGGCGAGCATATTGAGTTTACCAGGATCTACCAGGATCTCGGCTCCACCGAACCCCGGTGGCAGGATCTCACCCGGGTCCTCCCCTGCTCCCGCGTCCCCCGTGAAATAACCCTGCAGGCAGATGTCGACGGGCTTCAGGTGTATGCAGATCCGATCCTTGAGAAGATCTTTTTCAATCTCCTCGACAATACGCTGCGGCACGGGAAAGATGTAACAACGATCCGGGTCTCGGCCCGCGAATCTCCTGACGGGCTGACCATCCTGTGGGAAGATGACGGGAACGGTATTCCGGCACAGGAGAAAGAGGAGATATTCCGGCAGGGATACGGAAAAAATACCGGCCTTGGCCTTTTCCTGGCCCGGGAAATTCTTTCCATGACCGGGATCACCATCTGCGAGACCGGTGAACCGGGCCGGGGTGCACGGTTCGAGATCCGGGTCCCGAAAGGCAGATACCAGGTTTCAACCGGTAAAAATGCGAACGAATGAGGATGCACAGGAGAAAAATCCTGTGGTATCTGATAATTTCTCCTGAACCAGAACATTACCTCTGCTGACGATACGATACCGGGCAGGTCTTCTGCCATTCTCTCAGGCGGATACCGTACACCATCCGGACAACCCCGTAGAGGATAAGAAACGTCCCGATGGTCAGGGTGAAGATATACAGGCTGTTCTCCGGTACAACCACAAAATAGGCCCCGAGCATGACGGCAAAGAACGAAGAGAACGCAACAATGTTCCTGACAAAGAAATCGAATATGATGGTGGCCGCGGCAAGGATCATCAGGCAGCCGAAGACAATGAGACAGATACCGATGAGGACACCGGCGGTCACGATGATCCATTGCGGGTGCATCAGGGCAACAAGAGCGAGGAGAATCCCCACCATGCCAATGCCGGCAATCACCCACTTTGACATTCCTCTGCCCTCCATGAACAACCCTTCGGCAATGAGAGTGCCGGCGAGGACAAGGATGACGACTACGGTGAACGTGACGATGAGGCCGATGGCATGACGGGGAAAGAGAAACGCTGCAACCCCGATCAGAAGCGCGAGGAGACCCGAGGCGGTGATTGTGCCCCATTTCAGATCACAGTACTCATACATACAGGATCCTCCTCTTCTTTCCGGGATATTAATGACTGCCCTTCCTTCGGGCAGACCGGAAATCCGGTGGATCGTCCCCGGAGTCCGGGCTGGTCCACGACAGCCGTTGCCCCGGTGGCCGGATCCTCCTCCACCATAGATAGACATATGATGCCACGAAGCAATGGTAGCCCATCACGACATGGTGATGAAATGCTCCCGGATCAGCCCGGCCGGGCTGATTAACGTTCTCACGAACCGGGCACGGTCCCCGGAGGGCGTAATCTCCGGCGGTTGATGCACGGTACAAGGCCCGTTCGTGGATCCGGAGTATCCGGACCCCCGGCCCGCGATGCAGGCGGGACAAGGGTATGAACGGCTTTGCCGGAATATGAACAACAGGAATAAAAACAGGGAATAAAATGTCACAACAACTGGGCGGACAGCCTATTATAATTCTGAGGCAGGGGACGACACGGAACCGCGGGCAGGAAGCCCAGAACAGCAACATTGCCGCTGCGAAGGCGGTGGCAAACGCAGTCCGTTCGACCCTCGGGCCAAAAGGCATGGACAAGATGCTCATCGACGGGATGGGGGATATCGTCATCACCAATGACGGCGCCACCATCCTCAAGCAGATGGACATCGAGCATCCCGCAGCCAAGATGATGGTCGAGATCGCCAAGACCCAGGACGACGAAGTAGGCGACGGGACCACATCGGCAGTCGTCATTGCAGGAGAACTCCTGACGAAGGCGGAAAGCCTGCTCAGCCGGAAGGTCCACCCGACCGTTATTGCCGAAGGATACCAGCAGGCCGCGGCAAAAGCCCTGGAGATCCTTTCGGCCATTGCCATCAGCGTGAAACCGACCGACGGTGCCATGCTGACCCACGTTGCGGAGACGGCGATCAGCGGCAAGGGTGCAGAGGCGTACAAGGGCCTGCTCTGCGGTATTGTCGTCCGTGCGGTCATGATGGTGGTCGATCCTGACGGGACGGTGGATATCGGGCACGTGAACGTACAGAAGAAAGTCGGCGGAAAAGTGGAGGATACCGAGATCATCGAAGGCATGGTCATCGACAAGGAACGGGCACACCCGGGGATGCCCCGGGTCGTGAAGAATGCAAAAGTCCTCCTCCTGAACGCGGCGCTCGAGTACAAAAAGACGGAGGTCAACGCGAAGATCAACATCTCCCGCCCCGACCAGGTGCAGGCATTCGTCGACGAGGACGAGCAGATGGTCCACACCATGGCAGACAAGATCGCAGCCAGCGGTGCAACCGTCGTGTTCTGCCAGAAGGGCATCGACGACACTGCCCAGCACTACCTCGCAAAAGCCGGCATCTTTGCCGCCCGCAGGGTCAAGAAGAGCGATATCGAGAACCTTGCGCGGGCTACCGGTGCAGCGGTCGTCAACAGCATCGATGCCATCACCCCCGGCGATCTCGGGACTGCCGGCCTCGTGGAGGAGAAGAAACTCTCCGGCCAGGAGATGATCTATGTCTCGGGGTGCAAAAACCCCAAGGCGGTCTCGATCATCATCCGGGGCGGTTCGGAGCACGTGATCGACGAACTCGAACGCGGCATGCATGACGCGCTGATGGTGGTCAGCGACGTAATCAGGGACAAAAAAATTGTAGCCGGGGGCGGGGCTCCCGAGACCGAGCTCTCGCTCCAGCTGCGGAGCTATGCGTCAACCGTCGGGGGGCGTAACCAGCTCGCGATCGAGGCATTTGCATCGGCGCTCGAGATCATCCCGCGTTCCATTGCCGAGAATGCCGGGCTCGATCCCATCGATATGATCGTGGCGATCCGGGCTGCGCATGAAGCCGGCCACAGGACATTCGGGCTCGATGTCTACGAGGGAAAACCGGTCGACATGCTCAAGGCGGGCATCGTCGAACCCCTGCGGGTGAAGACGCAGGCGATCATGAGCGCTGCCGAGGCTGCGGTCATGATCCTTCGCATCGACGATGTCATCGCATCGTCAAAGGCTGCAGGGCCTGCCGGTGGGATGCCGCCGGGAGGGATGGGCGGGATGCCACCGGGAATGGGTGACTATTGATCCGGGGGAATTCCATTCCCGTCCTTTTTTACCAGACCCGCCTTTTCTTCCTCGAAGATATTCAGTATCGTAATGGCCGGAGTGCGGAGAAGAAGAGATGTCGGGATTATGTAATCTGCTTTTTTATTTTCCTGATGAGAGCATTTCCTTCCCGTGGTGAAATAAGCCGGACCCGGTACTTTTCGGCGAGATCCTTCCCAACTTCCGCAATGAGTCTCTGATCGAACGTGACGAAATAATTTGTCCTGACGGATATTGCGGTTGTCAGGAGAATTGCATCCTGTGTTTTTACCCGTTTGTATCTGAAGATAAGTGATGCAACGATCTCAGAAAAATTATCCCCTTTTTCTTCTGGTTCATCGGAAAGAGGAATGATCGTTCCGTTATCAAACAATACATCGAACTTGTTCTCGATCTCTTCGTACACGGTTTCCATGGAATCTTCAGGAAGATCGAGAGAGTTCTTCTCTTCATTCCATCGGGAAAGCGGGGTGCCGTTCCTGAATAACAGGATGCAGCGGATCTCATCGCGGACCGCAGAGTATACCTCATTCATCGCGAGGTATGAGAAATAAAATTCATCTGGCAACCCCTTTGATTTCAGATCGATAATACTCTGGATAAAATCGATGGAGGGTTTATGCCGGTTCAGGTAGATGTCGCGAAAATCGGAGGGAATTCCATATTTCCTGACGAGGAGATCAAGGACCCCGGAGTCTATTATGAGCCAGGGTACAAGGGTATTGGTGTCGATACACCACCGGCTGCCGGAGTACGCCAAACCTATCTCCTTGCTTTCTTCTTCGGACTCCACAGGCCCTTGATCTGCCCTGCTTCGCCGTTGACACTCGAGCGCTGGCGCAGCTCATAATATTTTCCGGTGACAGGATTGTGGATTCGTTTGGTTGGCATAGGGATCTGACATAACATATCTCGTGTACGATATTAGTTTTTTGCCTTCTGATGGGAGAATCGTTCTGAGTTATGCTGGAAGATTTTTGCGGGGATTGGCAATGAGAATGTGTTCGGGCCGGAAAAAGTTTTCTGGAGATTTTTTTTTTGAAAATTTTTGGATGAAAATTTTCAGAGCGGAAAAATTTTCGTAAACGATCGAATGTCATGAAAAATTTTGGGAAGGAGGCCGCAACTCACCTTACGCGCTTTCTTCAGCTTGGCAAAATTTATCGTATTCTCGTCACGCCTCTCGGCGCATCCCATCCCTCCCGGTCCTTCTTTCCGGTTTTTCATTCGCGGGGATCCGCCGGCCTGGGTTATTTCCTCGGTTTTTTCAGCCGTCCCCGGATGTAGAGGATCTTTCCGACCTCGTCCCTCGACTGCCGCTCATCGATCTCGAACAGGTCGAGGGACCGTATGAGGTCAAACAGTTTCCTGAACCCGTAATTCCGCGAGTCAAATTCCGGGCTCTTCTTCTGGATGTTCTGCCCGACCAGCCCAAGCTCCGCCCAGCCGTCCTCGTCCGATGAATCTTCGACACTGTTCTTCAGAAGTTTCAGGAACCCCTGGTCCTTCTTCACGTCCTTGAATACGGAAGTATCCTGGTAGACCGGGATGGCCGTCTCTACCGATTCCGTGGGCCGCAGGATCTCCGTGTAGATGAACTTGTCGCACGCGTCCACGAAGGCCTTGGGGGTCTTCTTCTCCCCGAACCCGTAGACCATCAGGCCGGACTCCCGGATCCTTGAAGCCAGGCGGGTGAAGTCGCTGTCGCTCGATACCAGGCAGAATCCGTCCAGGTTTCCCGCGTGGAGCAGGTCCATCGCGTCGATGATCAGCGCACTGTCCGTCGCATTTTTCCTGGTCGTGTAGCTGAACTGCTGGATGGGGATGATGGAATTCGAGAGGAGGACATCTTTCCAGGGCAGGAGCTGGGACGTGGTCCAGTTGCCGTAGATCCTCTTCACGGACGCCACGCCGTACTTGGCAACCTCGTCCAGCAGGTTCTTGATGATGCTTGCCTGGGCGTTGTCCGCGTCAATCAGTACTGCCAGTTTCTTCTGCCGCTCGATCGGGTGTGACTGATACTCCATTGATCCAAGATTCGTTTCAGAGGATTTAATGTTGAGTATTGGTCTGGCCGCACTGCCTGGTTCCAGGAAACATCCGGATAATTGCATATGCCAAACGCATCAGTCTCTAGAGCGATCGCTCCGGGTGTGCACCGGGCAGGTCATGTCCCGTCAGCCCTGCAAGGTCCTGTATGGATCCAGGTACCGCGGAGTGGCCGCGGTCCGGTTCATCCGCTCCGCAGCTATGATGAGCAGGATAAAAAAAACTGTCACGTGTCTGACCGGGGGAGAGAACAATCCAATCCGGATCACCCTTCCCCCAGACCCCTTCAGCTGCTATCATCGTTCCGGCCAGGGGCCGGCACGTCCTCAAAATGCCGCCGGAAGAAGTCCGTCATCTGAGCGGGGGGAATTTCCCGGAGGGTGGCAGGGGAACCGGATACGAGCGAGCCGGTGACCGTAAAGTACCGTCCCTTCATGTAGAGTTCTACGGATCCTTTCTTCCTGCCTTTCAGTACGAACCGGGAACGCCCGATCACATGCACCCCGTGACCGGACGGGCTCCACTCGGTATAGGAACCAAGGGACAGTGCTTCCTGTACCATCGCATCGTCTGCATGATCGAAATCGATACCGAATATTCCTTCCCCGAGAACAAAACCGATCCCGTCAAAACCACCGGATTCAAGGGTATTTTTTGCCTGCCCGAACGTGCCCCATGTTGAGCGGACATTGACGAGAGCGTGACGTTTCTTCCCCGGTGCCGGAACATACGGGGGCTTGGTCATCGTACCGTTCCGCTCTTCGTACTGCCATACAACCCAGCGGTCCAGCCCGGCAAGCTCGGCCGGGATGTTCCCGTACAGGACGTTCATTGCCGGAGACCTCCCTGCCGGTACCACCGGGCGGGTACCCCGTTCATCGGGCACCTGCCAGTTCTGCAAGAACTTCCCGGTCATCCAGGTCATACCACTCTTCGTATGCCTCGGCAACGGCAAACATGCGGCTGCTCCGGATGTTCAGGCAGACCAGGTAATCCACCTGCCGGGAGACCATCTCGGCGGAGGACGCGGATGCCGTGGGAACGGCGACAAGGATGCGGGCAGGTTCCTGGAGCCGGATGCTTTTTACGGCGGCTAGCATCGTGAACCCCGATGCAAGACCGTCATCGGTCAGGATGACGGTCTTTCCCGCAGGTGCCGGAACCTTTCCCCCCCCGGTAAACCGGGCAACCCTCTCCCGTACATTTTTCTGCGTGGCAGCGATCGCCTCATCGACCTCAGGCGCCGAAAGGCCGAGGGCAGCACGCAGCCGTTCATTGATCAGTACCTGACCGTCCCATGTCGCCGCCCCGAATCCTGATTCAGTGCTGCCGGGGATCCGGATCTTTCTCACGATCGCAAGCGAGAGCGGTGCGCCAAGCGCCGCGGCGACTTCCTTACCGATCGGCACGCCTCCTGCCGGGATTGCGAGGACCAGCGGGTTGCGGATGGCGGGAAGTGTTTTTATCAACGCTCCCAGCCGTCTTCCCGCATCGTGACGGTCGGAGAAGACATAGCTTCGTTCCCGGAGCCGGGGATCATCGATGATCTCTCCCATGTGCGGTTGCTCTGGATCCCATTGCAGATAATTCTTACGCTACCCGTCAAAGGATAGAACGACTCCCGGGAGTGATCCGGTATGCCGACAGAGCAGGCACCTGTTCATACCACTATCCGATGGTTTTTCACCCGGCAGGGGAATACCACGTAACCATGACAACTCCGCGGTACTGGATCATTGTCGCGTCCAGGGAACACGTGAAGCTTGGCGTAGCGGGGGGATTTGCGCAGGCCGGCCACGGGAAGCGATCGGGTCTTGCCAGGATGCATGCCGGTGACCGGTTCATATACTATTCCCCGAAAGAGGTATACGGGGGGGACGAAACGCTGCATGCATTCACCGCGATCGGCGAAGTTGCGGACGAGGAGATCGTGCAGGTCGAGATGTCAGCGGATTTCAGACCGTTCCGGAGAAACGTGAAGTACCTGCAGACCGGTACGGTGAAGATCGAGCCGCTCATCAACGATCTCCAGTTTATCCGGAACAAAAAGTCATGGGGATCGGCCTTCCGGTTCGGCCTGCTTGAGATCCGGCAACCGGATTTCGAGCGGATCGAGAAGGCATTTGCAGGCACGGGATAACAGGACCGGTCATCCGGCACCGCCTTCTCCGTTGGGGACCTCCACTCATCTTCCGGTTCCTGGCCCCCGGATCGCGCCAAAGTCGCGAAAATGCAGCCCTGTTGCTTTAGGAACATCGCGGAGCGTGTTCCGTTTGCCTGGATTCGGCATAGAGCAGGATCCGATGATGGAAGCTGACAGGCGCTGATGAGATGCTGAAACTTCCCGAAGGGCTGTTGAAGCATGAGAAGAGCGCAAAGCGTTCTTCAACTGCGATCGATTGCTGGAACAGGATGAGGCAGGTGGGACTACGAAAAGACATCCCCTTTCCCTCGAAGTCCGGGTCGGTCCGACCCGCACCTGAATGACAGGAAGAGCTGTTTTGGGAGATCCCCTGATCCATCTCCCCTGGTTATATCCTGATCTTCCTGAAGAGGTACGCCCCGGCTGCCGTCATTGCCAGGGCAAAACCGCCGATCACCGCAAGACAGACCCCCGGGTTGATCTGCGACACCCCGGTCAGGCCATACCGGATCCCTTCCACGCCATACGTCAGGGGATCGATGAGGATGACCGGCGTTATCCACGGGGGCAGCGAGCTGATGGGGAAGAGGGCCCCCGAAAGGCCGAATATCGGGAAGATGACAAAGTTCATGATCAGCTGGAAGCCGGTCATGTCGTCCATCCTTGACGCAATGGCAATACCGAAGGCCGTGAAGGAGATACCGATCAGAACCATGAACAGGAGTGCGACCAGGAAGCCGGCCACGCTCGAGACATGGAGCCCGATGAAGAGGGAGATGACGAGGATCATGAACCCCTGGAGGACAGCCGTCGTCGCCCCGCCGGCGGTCTGGCCCAGCATGATCTCCAGCCGGGAGACCGGTGCGACCAGGGTCTCTTTCAGGAAGCCGAACTGCTTGTCCCAGATGACCTGGATGCCGGAGAAGACGGACGTGAACATGACGCTCATCGCGACCATGCCCGGCATCAGGAAGACGATGTAATTGCCGCCGAGCCCGGGCAGCTGGACCACGGAGTTCAGGCCGAAGCCGAGGAAGAGGAGGAAGAAGAGCGGCATGCTGATGCTGCCGATGATCCGGCTCTTTGAGCGGATGTAACGCTTCATGTTCCGGAGCCAGATGGTATAGATGATGTCCATGGTCAGTGCCTCATCATCCGCTGGTAGGTGCGCATGGTCTCCTTGTGATCCGCTTCCTGTTCCCGGATGGTCTTCCCGGTGAAGGAGAGGAAGACATCCTCGAGGGTCGGCTTGTGGATTGCGATCGATGCGATAGGGACTTGTCGCTTGTTGAGAAGGGTGACAATGGTACTGACAAACTGGTCGGCATTTTTCAGGCTGACGGTCACTTCATCGTTATGGGTCTCCACCCGGACGACCCAGGGTTCTTTGAGGGCTTCGGCGGCGGCAGCCGGTTCAGGGGAGCGGATGGTCACCAGGTCCCCTCCCAGGCCGTCCTTGAGGTTTTCCGGTGTGTCGATGGCGATGATCCTGCCGTGATCGATGATGGCGACCCGGTTGCACAACCGGTCTGCCTCTTCCATGTAATGCGTGGTGAGGATGATCGTGATCCCTTTTTCCCTGGCGAGCGCATCGATGTAGTTCCAGAGGTGGTTGCGGGTCTGGGGGTCGAGGCCGAGCGTCGGTTCGTCGAGGAAGAGGACCGAGGGGTGGTGGAGCAGGCCGCGGGCGATCTCGAGGCGCCTCCTCATCCCGCCGGAGAACGTCTTGACGATGTCGTCCCTGCGGTCGTTGAGTTCTACCAGCATGAGGAGCTCCGTGATCCGTTCTTTTCTGGTCTCTGCCGGGATCCGGTAGAGCCGGCCATGGAAATCCATATTCTCCCACGCAGTCAGCTCCTCGTCAAGGCTCTGGTCCTGGAAGACGATCCCGATGGCTTTCCTGACCCCGTCCGGGTCATCCCCGATATCGATGCCATTGACCGTGGCCGAACCGGACGTGGGGGTGAGCATGGTGGCGAGCATCGAGAGGGTGGTCGTCTTCCCGGCGCCGTTGGGCCCCAGCAGGCCGAAGATCTCTCCCTGGTCGATATCAAATGATATATTGTCGACAGCGACCAGGTCGTTGAAGCGCCTGGTCAGGTTCCTGATATGCAGTGCGACCGTCATGAGATGGTATCCTTTACTTCAATCCGAGGTATGCCGGTATAATTACTGCCTTTTTCTGTTAATACGCTTGTTACCGGGATCCCCGGGAGATCTCGAACGGTTGGGGAGAACATGAGGCAGAGGAGATGCGGGAGGAAAGGCAGGATTGGGAGTGCCGGGATCGGAAGAGTCGTGGTATCGGAGACGGGAAGAGAATCTGTAAAGGATGAGACCAGCTGTCACGCATGAATGATCTTCGGATACCTGCAGATACAAAGCGTTAATGTGTCGCAGTGTAATATGCACAAAAACCTCTGGTTATTTTTGGATGAGAAGGTGCAGCGGGATCCGGAAAAACCGCCCGCCCTCCTGCGAACAACCGGCTCTTCCATTCTGAAAACAGGAGAGGATGCAATCGTATGCAAACGTACAAGCTGACAAGTGGTGTTCTGGTAATCTGCCTGGTCCTCATTGGATTTTTGTTCCTGGGCGGGTGTACCCAGAAAGAACCGGCATCCGGTGTTGTGAAGACCGACGCCGGCTCAGTTTCAGGAATACAGCAGGACGGGCTCCGGGTCTATCTCGGCATCCCGTTCGCGGCTCCCCCGACCGGAGAGCTGCGGTGGAGGCCCCCTGCGCCGGTCCAGCCCTGGTACGGCGTAAAGGAAGCGAAAGAGTACTCACCGACGTGTCTCCAGCCGGTCACCGGATCCTATGTTCCCAACATGAGCGAGGACTGCCTGTATCTCAATGTCTGGACTCCCGCACAGAGTCCTGATGATAAACTGCCGGTCATGGTCTTCTTCTATGGCGGGGCATTCGGACAGGTAGCCCCGTTCGGCACGATGGCGGTCTATAACGGGACGACCCTTGCAGAAAAAGGGGTTGTCATCGTCACGACCAACTACCGCATGGGCGCTCTCGGCTTCCTTGCCCATCCCCAGCTGGACAACGAGACCCCGTACAACAGCTCCGGCAATTACGGTATCCTCGACCAGGTCGCGGCCCTGCAGTGGGTCCGGCGGAACATCGGGGCGTTCGGCGGTGACCCGTCCCGGGTGACCATCTTCGGGCAGTCGGCAGGAGGGGAGAGCGTCCTCATCCATCTTGTCAGCCCGCAGAGCAGGGGGCTCTACCAGCAGGCAATTGTCGAGAGCGGCCCATTCTGGGCGAACGGGCCTACGATTGACAACGTCCATTCAAAAGCCGACGCCGAACAGATTGGAGAAGCGTACGCGACAAGCCTCGGGTATCCGGGCCCGGATGCGATTGCGCAGATGCGAAACAGGAGTGTCGGGGATCTGATCAATGCAATGCCCTGGCCGTCAACCTCATGGAATCTCACCCACACCCTCCGTTTCGAGCCGACGATTGACGGGTGGATCCTTCCTGACTCCGTGGACGCCCTGTTCGGTCTCCACCGCGAGAACCCGGTCCCCCTGATGATCGGGACGAACGCCAATGACGGGACCACGCTCTCCGCGAACGCGAACATGACTGTTCCGGAGTACGTGAGTTTTGTCAGGAACTATTTCGGGAAGGACGCTGATGCAGTTCTCCTCAGGTATCCTGCAAATTCAACGCAGGAGGTCCAGCTCCGCCTTGCCCAGATCATGACTCACTACGACTTTGCCGACTCCGCGAAGTTTGCCGCTGGATCGATGGCCGACCTGAACCAGAGCTCGTACCTGTACCGGTACTCCTATATCCTGCCCGGGCAGCCCAACGGGGCATTCCATGGCAGCGAGACCCTCCTGTTGTTCAACCTGCCGGGAATCCCGTCGGATCCGGCGGTCGGTGACAACCTCGTGGATCTCTGGACCCGGTTCGCAAAGACAGGAGACCCGAACGGCGGGATGAGTGTAACCTGGCCACAGTATACCCGGGACGGGGGCCGGTATCTCGACATCAATGAGACCCTGACGGTGAAGAGCGGGTACTAATATCTCCTTTTTCCTGTTCAAAACGACAACGACCGGAATATCACATCCTTTTTAATGTCCGGATCAAGATACACACCCATGCGATTCCCTTTGTTGACATTATTCCTGATCGTGATACTTACAGCAAGCATCTGCGGATGCACGGGCCCGTCTCCGGCCCCGGTCCGCACTACCACGACAACTGCAGCACCAACGACACCCGCCGGGTCCGGGAACTGGACATTTGTCGTATTCGGGGACTCACCCGACCCGGCGGCTAACACGACGACCGGCGTCAGCCCGAACCTCAGCCCGATTGCGAAGGCTGTTGCCGCAGAGAAGCCTGACCTGGCCCTGTATATCGGTGACCTGATCAACGGGGGGGACTTAACAAATGCATCCCCTATGCAGAATAATTTCACGGGCCAGTTCGGGAACTGGGAGAAGGCAGTCTCCCCCATCTATAATTATACAAGCGGCACCGGGATCCCGTTGTATGTGATCCGGGGAAATCACGAGGACGGTATTGACAGGATTAATGCCGCCCTTCTCGACGCCTATCGCACTACGGTGGCATCCGGCATGCCGGCAAACGGCCCGCCAGGAGAGGAGAAGCTGACGTATTCCTTCGCCCACAAGGGTGCAAAATTCATCCTCAACGACGATTATATCGAGCACAATGGTAAGAAAGAGACCGTGAACCAGAGCTGGGTCGACGGGCAGCTCACGCAGGATACCCGGCCGTTCATGTTCGTCCTCGGGCATTCCCCCGCGTACCTCGTGGACAACGACACGGAAGACATCCCCTACAGCCTCCCGACTCGTCCCGCCGAGCGCGACACGTTCTGGAACAGCATGGTGAACAACAACGTCTCTGCCTACTTCTGCGGACATGCCCACCTGTATGTCAGGGCCGAATCACAGGGCCTCACGCAGATAGTCGTTGGGAATGGCGGGGCGCCCATGCAGGGTTTCGATCCCGCACTTGTCAACCCGGTACTTACGCTCGAATACCCGCTTTCGCCGATCTCCCAGAATGATCAGAAAGTCGGCTACCTCCTCATTACGGTTCATGAAGACAGCGGGACATTCGACGGGGTCCAGAAAGTGCTCAACCCGGTGACCGGTGCGTGGGAAGTCGGGGATACCTTCACCCTCAAAGCACGGTAAAATTGCCGCGATCCCCTGACCGGGGGGCCCGGTGCCGATGTGGCTGGGCACCCCACCGGGCCGGGGTTAATAGAGGGCGGGCTTTGGCAGGTGTGATGAGCGGGGCTGATGCCGGAACCGGCACGTTGGGTTTTCCGTGCGGAAAAAACCAGACAACCCAGGGAAATCACATCACTGGAGAGCCCCTTTCCTCTTCGACACAAAAATAAAACCATAAATGGTTTCGGGACAATTCACACTGAATCACGGTGCTGCCATGCACAGGTCTCTCCCTCTGCTCATCATATCCCTTGCCCTCTTCGCGGGGGTCATCGTTTCAGCCGGTTGCGTGCAGAATTCCGCTTCCCCGCAGGACCTGCACAACCAGACCGTAACGGGATCGGCAACGGTCCCCGGTCTCCTGGACCAGGTCCCGGATGTCCGGCAGAGCCAGTCATATTCCTGCGGGGCTGCATCCCTGCAGGCCGTCTTCAGTTACTGGGGAATCGATCAGCGGGAAGGCATGCTCATCCAGGAACTGAACACCACCGAAGCAACCGGTACCCCCCCGGAGTCCATTGTCCGGGTTGCCCGGGCCCATGGCCTGGAGGCTGACCTGCGGACAAACCTCACGCTTACCGATCTGGAACAGTCGTTGGCCGGTAAGGTCCCGGTGATCATCGCATGCCAGGCCTGGCGGGACCCCGGCGAAGCAAACAGGTCGTGGGATGATACCTGGGAGGACGGTCACTACATGGTCGTGATCGGGATGGACAGCAGCAACGTGTATTTCGAGGACCCGGCCATGCTCGGAACACGGGGGGTGATCCCGAGACAGGAGTTCCTCTCCCGCTGGCATGATTACGAAGGGGATGCGCCATTCAGTAAGAACTCGACAGTTCTGAACCATGCCGGGATCTTCATCCGGGGAAAAGAGCCCGCAGCGTATCCGGAATTCACGCATGTGGATTAAAATCAGCCGTGGGGCCGGGAGTGGCGCTCCGGCCGGGCCGGGGCGGCGTGAGGGAGCTCCATTGACCGGGATCGCCAGTGAGGGAAGGTCCGGCCTTGAATGCCTGCCGTTTATTACCTTATGCACCGATAACCGGATTGTTACACCTATGTCGGAGATTTATCGTATCCTCATCATCCTCATCGTCGTTGCAGCAATCATTTCCACCGGCTGCACGCAACCCGTAACCTCAGAGCAGCCAGCGGCTGACAAAGGGCAGAACCCGCCGCCGGCGCAGGTCAGCGCCGATCTCCAGCACATCGCCGATACTGCAATCAGGGATACCGGCATTCCCGGCATGCAGATCGAGATCGCCACGCCACAGTGGACCTGGAATTCTGCTGCAGGGAACGCATCACCTGTCACCGGCGAACCGGCACGGGCCGGCATGCGCTTTTTGATCGCCAGCGTCTCGAAGACCTTCACGAGCGTGGCCGTCCAGAAACTTGCGGAGGAAGGGAAACTTTCGCTCGATGACCCCATCGCCCGCTGGCTGCCGCCCGACCTCGTGGAGAGGATCCCGAACGGCCATGTGATCACGGTCCGCCAGCTCCTCGACCACACGAGCGGGATTGCGGATTATGATGAGAGCTCCATCAACCTCCAGGAATACCAGCACCCGGATATGCCGGTGCCGTACCAGACCGGTCTCGATCAGGGTATCAACGCCAGCCCGCTCTACCCGCCGGGAACGAACTACACCTACTCGAACGTGAATTACATCCTCCTGACGCTCATCGTGGACAAGGCAGCAGGTGTCCCGTACGAGGACTACGTAACCCGGACTATCCTCGTCCCGACAGGCATGAACGACACATTCTTCCAGCATACCAACCACATCCCCGGGCCGCACATGAGCGCCACCATGCCCGGCGCGAATGGCACAATTATGGATTTCACCGATCTCTATGTGCTCTTCGATCGCGGGGCGGGGGACCTGGTCAGCACCACGGCCGATCTCAACCGTTTCCACCGGGCGCTGCGAGAAGGGAAACTGATCAGCAGGGCATCACTCGTCCAAATGGAAAAACCAACACCTCAGTCAGGTAAGACGGGCTATGGTCTCGGGTATGCCACCGAGTTTGTCGCACCCGCAAATCTTATCGTGCAGGGTCATACCGGGGGGTATCCCGGATCGTACACGTTCTGGTATTACCTGCCGGAAAAGGATACCTACGTGACCTTCAACCTGAATTCAGCTGGGACGTCCCTGGATAACCTGAGAATAATCCGCACGGCTGTTCTTACCTACGTGAATAACGGGACGGTTGTGGGCAGAACCTGAAGATCTTGTTACGTTCCCCCCGCAGCCGGTGTACGGTGACAGCGCCCCGGCTGGCCGGCGGGGGAGGAGCGGGGCTCAACTCATGCGATCGCCGCACGGGGGCTGGCCAATGCTGTCATGCGGGTCCTTTTGGGAATGATAGTTATCTGACCACCGGTTTTGTGTGGAACCGGTTCCGGATCTTCTCGGAAAAATATTTTCCAATCGCATCGGAGCTCATAAGATCCTTGCAGACTTTCGGAGGGACGCCCGAATACTGGTACACAAGTCCTGTCTGAAATTCGATCTCCAGGATTTTTGTGGTGGCATCATATCCCACGGAGCGCAGAATACGGGACTTCACGGGCTGTCTTTCCAGGAGTATCACCATTTTCTTACACGTGCGCTGAATGGTTAATGGTTTTTATGAACGGTTCTGATTTGAGTTGTCGTGACTCATGGCGTTTCCTGCGGCATGGTGCATCGCGGACTCCCCCCAGGTTATACAGGAAACAGACGGCGTCGTGCACGTGCGAGACATGGATCCTGCCCGCACTACAGCAACCGCTGCCGGCATACTGCCATGCAGTCTTTGCCGCATCGACAAAGCCGGAAATATGTTCTCTTTTACAGGACGCTCGCGAGCTTCTCTTCGAGGATATCAAGCCCCTTCTTGATGTCTTGTAGGTTCTTGCCACCCGTGAGAATGATCTTTCCTGAAGAGAATATAAGGACGACGATCTTGGGATCTTTGATCCGGTATACCAGCCCGGGAAACTGTTCGGGTTCGTACTCGATATTTTCGAGATTGAGCGTGACGCTCAACTTGTTGATATTGATGTATCTCCCGAGATTGTAGGAACAGACCATATTGGTGATCGCAACCCTGGGCTCTTTGAGAGGTTCAATACCCGCCTTTTTTAACGAGCTGGCGAGAATGGCAAGTCCGTCAGCAAGCGCCTGGTGGTTGCGGATGCCGGTGAGAACTATCTTGCCCGACGAGAAGACCAGGCACGCGATCCTGGGATCCGGGATCCGGTATACCGCACCGGGAAACCGTTTCTTGTTGAGTTCGCAGTTCTCCACATTTTTTGAGAACTCAGCGAGATCTATGGACTCGGCGATTACACCGGATGCAACGATATTCTCAATCATCAATGATTCATACTTTTTATCAGCCATCTTTTATCCACATCTTCTATCCAATGATGTTCACCGGAGCATAAGGCTGATGGACGAGGCAGTTCCTCTTGTCCGTTCCGGCAATATCAGCTCCGGTGCCGGATGGCCCGGCAGATCAATGGACCATGGCTCGTGCGGTTCAAGGGGCTCCCGCATATCGGATCCCGGTATGCACCTGTCGAGTACGGGGAGAATACACTCAATTTCCTTGGCATGAACGAGTCGCCCCCGAACACGTAAATTCTTTTTTCAGGGGGCCTTGCCTGTACTCGCGTAGCGGTGCAGCCGGGGGCCGGTGGTGGCGCCCCGGCTGGCCGGTATGGAGGATACGCGATGGGCCGGTTTTTTTTGAATTGGCAGAAAATGTTCCGGAAAAAGTTTTGTGGAAAGATTTTTCCGGGAATTTCGCAAGGCAAGAAGATACCGCTGACCATGAACCAATACTTTATATGGCATTACGTTAACACGGGCACCTAGTGGCTTTATGGATCTGACTCCTGTCGCAGAAGCACTCCTGGAATACCGGTACCTTCTTCCGGACGAAACTCCCGACGAACTTTTCCGCCGTGTGGCAGATGCAGTTGATACTCCCGGGTCGGATGCTTTCCTTCATAGTATGGAAGAACTGCTGTTCATACCCAACTCCCCGACCCTGATGAATGCCGGAACACCCGGCGGCCAGCTCTCTGCCTGTTTTGTATTACCTGTGGAAGACTCCCTCCAGGGAATTTTTTCCACCCTTGCTACCATGGCACAGATCCACCAGAGCGGCGGAGGTACCGGGTTCTCGTTCAGCCGTATCCGTCCCGCCGGCGATCCGGTAGCTTCGACATCGGGTGTCGCGAGCGGCCCGCTCCCGTTCATCCGCGTCTTTGACGAGGCAACGAATGCCATCAAACAGGGGGGGAAACGGAGAGGGGCAAATATGGCGGTGCTCAGCAGTTCCCACCCGGATATCCTGGCATTTATCAATGCTAAAAACAAGGGAGGACTGGACAATTTCAACATCTCCGTCGGATTCGATGCACATTTTTTCGCATGCCTCGAGCGCGGACTGGAGTACGATCTCATCAATCCCCGGGACGGTTCGGTAAAAAAGAGCATCGATGCCCGCGAACTCTGGAATGCGCTCTGCTCTGCGGCGTGGCAGACCGGCGATCCCGGGGTCCTCTTCCTCGACATCATCAACGAAAAGAATACCGTGCCGGGCCTCGGGACCATGGACGCAACGAACCCCTGCGGGGAGCAGCCGCTCTTCCCGTTCGAGAGCTGCAACCTCGGGAGCATCAACCTCTCCCGCTGCATCGCCCGCGGGAACCTGGACGAGGACCTCCTGCGGACGGTTACCCGCCTAGGGGTGAAGTTCCTCGACGCCGTTATCGATGTGAACAAATTCCCTGTGCCCGGGATCCGGGAGAGGACCCTGCTTACCCGGAAGATCGGGCTCGGCATCATGGGGCTTGCCGATGCCTTCATCCTCCTGGGGATCCCGTACGAATCGAAGGAAGCGCTCGCCTTTGCCGATCGTACGATGGCGCTCATCTCCCGCGAGGCACACGAGACCTCCCGGGAACTGGGCGAGGAGAAGGGCTCGTTTCCTGCGATTGAGAAGAGCATTTACACCAACCCGATGCGCAACGCCACCGTGACAACTATTGCACCTACGGGCTCGCTCCACCTCATCGCCGATACCAGCAGCGGGATAGAGCCGCTCTTCTCCCTTGCCAGCACCAGGAGGATGGGCCCGTGGTCGCTGCCCCTCTTCCATCCCCTCCTGAAGAAATACCTCCAGTCCCTCAGCAGCGGTACGGATATCCTTGCACAGGTAAACCGGACAGGCACCCTTGCTTCCTCGCCGGTTCCCGAGGCCGTGAAGGAGCTCTACAAGACCGCCCCCGAGATCCCGGCGGATCACCACATCCGGATGCAGGCGGTCTTCCAGAAGTATGTCGACAACGCCGTCTCGAAGACCGTGAACCTGCCCGAAGATGCCGATGCGGAGGAGATCGGCAGGATATTCCTCCTCGCCCGGTCGCTCGGGTGCA
This sequence comes from Methanoregula sp., assembly GCF_050010295.1. GTDB lineage: Archaea > Halobacteriota > Methanomicrobia > Methanomicrobiales > Methanospirillaceae > Methanoregula. The sequence goes on along the minus strand of NZ_JBEKLH010000010.1, from coordinate 19,234 downwards.
AGGGGGTGACGATCTACCGGTACAACAGCAAGAAAGACCAGGTGCTCCTGCGGGGCTGCGAGGTCTGCGGGGATGATTTCCTGACCGGGGGGTGAGGCATCCGGTCTCCGGAGAGCGGGGCGTTCGGCAGGAGCCGGAGGGCGGGAGGATAATGAGCGGTCAGGATTTTTTCCCGAAAAAACCTGAAGAATCCACAAGAAACCTATTATCCATTATCGCACTATCCACTCATTATGATGAAAACCGGCACGACCATGGTGGAGGATACGGAAGAGAACCGGCAGATCTGCAGGAATACCTGCAGGGCATGCCCGACCTACAAACATAATTCCCTTGAGCGATATCAGCCCGACGCACTCTTCTGCGCACGCGGAACGACATCGGTCCCGTCACCGAAAGAGCTGAACTGCTATTGTCCGGCCTGCGAACTCTATACGAAGCACAGTCTCGTCATCGGACACTTCTGCGTCAGGCAGTAGACGATTTTTTTATCTTGTTGGTTATCCCTCAGAGTTGCCGGGTGCCGGGCCGGGGTGGCAGGGGCCTGGGATTAAACTCGTATGGGCAGCAGGGAGCCGGGAGTGCGGGGCGTTTGGCACGAGCCGGCGATCGCGAATCAGAAGGGTGGAACTGGGAAATTGCGCTTAGGCAGTCTTCTGAAACGGATTGTAAATTATGAGATCTGGCACCTGTTCAAAATCCCGCTCGTTCCGGGTAACGAGTGTTGCATCCAGTGATAAGGCCGATGCGGCGATGACGGCATCGGGAAGTGAGATATTTACATTCGAGCGGAGTCCGATGGTTTTCTCTGCAAGAGTATCGGAAAGAGGCAGGCACCGGGCACAATCAAGGAGACTCCTTGCTTTTGCAAGTCCTTCAGGAGTATGATCTTTCCAGCCGAGTAGCTCGATCCGGGTGATGACAGATATATTAAAGGATTCCTGAAGAATCCGGTCGATCACTGGTTTCTCCTCATCGGGAATCGCTCCTGCAAGGTAATAGATGAGAATATTGGTATCGATGAGATAAGAGGTCATCCGCGGTTCCACTCACTCCGGAGGGCCCGCGCAACGTCCTGTGGATTTTTAATCCTTTCACGGTATACCCCGTAATACTCCTGCGGATTGCAGGGTGCAGTCTTGGGGTTCTGCACCTGAAGTGTCCGCTCCCAGAGTTCAACGGGAACTATGACGCTTTTCTTGTGGCCGCCAGCATCATACACGTACTGGATTTCATTCATTGTACCATCATTATTCCCGCAAGAGAATATAGTTTTCCCGGCCAGGGAATGCCACAGAGTGTAGTGCCGGACGGGGCCGGGGCATTATCGTGGCCGTGAGGGTGCCGGGCCGGTAATCGCGTGCCAAGCCCGGGGTCAGGTGTCGGGGGCGGAAGGCCTTAGCCCTGTACTCGCAAGGGGCCGCGATCACCGGGCTATCGTATGGCGTTTGGCACGAGCCGGCGGATTCAACAAATCCAGATAATTCAATTTGTGTTTTATAGGCCGGCGACTTTCCTTATTTTCAGTACCCTGACCGGTAGACAACCGGGCTAGAAAGAATAAATGCACGTATTATAAATCGCTCGTTGTGGACAGCCGGGGGTTGTCCCAAAAGAAAAGACGGGTCCACCTCAGGTCGAATTGCGGTTGAACCCGGTCTGCCCGTGGGCATGAGATTGTTATCTTCTGATCCTATGAAGATTTTCCCGTGCCTTCCGAGCGACAGCAAAAAAACGGAGGTATGGAAACATGAAAACACTGAAACTCGGAGTCATCCTGCTCGCACTCCTGCTGGCGGCGATGGCGCTTGTACCGTGCGCGAGTGCGGGAAACACTGGATTGGTAAATGCACAATCCGATATGGTAAGCAAAGATCAAGCGCAAAATGTTGCGTTATTGAATATTCACGACATTGCACATTCCGAAGAAAATTTTTCTGACTGGATGGATTCAACAGTGTGGTTTTCAAATACGTACTATGATCTTTCCGGTTCACCAACTGCGTACGCATTTGACATAAAACACGATGGGAAGTACGATGGGTATATTCTCATTTCGGCAACTGTCAACAATTATCCGGTCCTTGAATGCTCGAAAGGTGTTATACCCACTCTGAGTCCGGAAGCCGCGACCGAATCCCTTTCAGTGGTGTCCCAGCGTACGAAGACCGAAGGTTTGACTTCAGCTGATCCAAAACCCGTGTACCTGGGTGCTACGTTCTTCCTGATGGAGTACCCATTAGAAAATAAAACGGGAACCGTAGTTGATCATGTTTTTGTCGATCTCACCGACAAAAAAGTGATTAATGTATCGGATACTGGCATGGGAATTCCCTTGACAAAAGACAGTCTGCTGAAGAATCAACAGAGTAAAAAAGAAGAGATTGCGAAACTCTGGAACGAGCAAAGTCCGTCAAGTCAATCAAGAGTTTCTCCGTTATTGAGGTCCTCCAACTATATCTATGATGTTCCATTCTATCAATGGTACCTCGGCTGCTCTCCGACAGCTGCAGGAATGGTATTGGGTTACTGGAGCAGCCATGGATATTCTAACCTTCCTACCGGAACAACGGTGATTAACGAACTCGCATCCGCGATGGGAACAGGTTCAACCTGGCCGCTTAACGGAGTGACATGGCCGATATTTATCGATGACGGTATAGAGACCGTAGCCAGAAACCATGGCTATACCAGTTTCGACGGGGTTGAAAATATATGGTTATACGGGGATCATTTCGAAGAGATGGCAAGTGAAGTAGATGCCCAGAGACCATTCGTCTTATCGATGGCAGCCGGAGGGATGGCTGTTGGCAAACCGACAGCGTATGGATACCACAGTGTCACCGGTGTCGGTTATGTCCGGGGTGTCCAGAATTACATTACCATCCACGATACCTGGAACAACCCGCCCAACTATCCCCTAAGCTCGGACCGACTTATCGCAAACGGGAATTGGGCAGCTGCAATGACAGACTGGGTAAGGCACTAACAACCTTTACCTTTTTTTGATATCATATTTTATCAAGATAATTGGTGAAAATGGCAATGAGTAAATGTAAACCAAAAACTCTGATTGTTCTTGTCATGGTTCTCATTTCTATTATTCTTATTGCGGGATCGTATTTCCATTTTGGATTTATCGGACCGGGTCTCCCCGATTCGATTAACGGGTGGTATTTTCCGGAACCGGATGGTTTTTACAATAACGGGACCCGGATGTTTACCGGGACCGGAACGGAGCATTTCGGCAGGATTGGAGGAATATCCTCAACCTGTCCGCTGATGTTCCCGAATATTTCAGACGAGTGTATTGGGGGACAGTACGAGCGCTTCTATCCTGATCTTTCTCCGATGGATGATAAGTACGTTGCAATAAGCTGGAGTTTCAACAGAACCGAAGATTTCGAAAACGCTGAAAAAATCCTGTATCAGTCCTTGGAAGAATCCGGAAACATTTCCGTAATGATTCTTGACATAGGGCCGGAACTCAGGAGACGTTCGGCAATTGGAGACAACGAAACGCAGTACGGTTTCAATAAGGTTCCTGTAACGCAATATATCAGCAACAAAACTTCGGGCTACTTCATGGAGTTCCGGCGGCCGCTTCTTCAGGATCGTGAGGATTACATGATCGTTTACTACGGGGTTCTGGATTCAAACGATATGTCAGCTCATTCCCGTTTTCTTACCGTACTTATGGTTCAGGGTGGTTTTCCTCCGTACGACAGGATTTCCCGGTTGATGGATACGCTGCCAACAGAGAATGTAAGTAAAAATTTACCATGATTCCGGAAGCCGAAATCACTTAAAAACCATTCAATTTTTTTCGCCTCGTTTATTTCCGGTTCGATTTTCATTCTCTCGCGGACCCCGCGTGTTATGATGAACCGGGACCGGGGGGGACGGGAATCCGGTGATTCTCTAAAAAAAATTTTCCGGGCTTGGCCTGCTCACTGGAGTAGTATTCAACAAATACGGTGTTTGCGACGAAGTGGGAGAACGTTGCCCAGCGTTTGAGCAGATCTTCAGGAGCCATGAGCTTCAGTTCCGACCGGGCAGAGGCACGGAGCGCGAGACGCTGGCTGATCAGCGTGTTTGATACCCGTGAGGTATATCCCAGTGCAGTGCCGGATTCTTTTGCCAGATCCCGAAGCGCCCATGCTTTCGGATAGTTGACCAGCAGGACGCGTATGATGTCGGTGGCCTTTTTCGAGAACAGGTTTGCTAACAGGTCCGGGCCATGTTCACTATGTAACGGATGTTCTTTTTTTGTGAACATACTATGGTATTCAGTATGTTCACTATTTAATTACTGTTCACTTTTTGTGAACATAAGTAATGCATATCTGGGTTCTGTTAACTTGTTGAGGGATAGAGATGTTTCTTCGAAGAAGAAAATTATCCATCCCATGCCAAGTTAACAGAACCGAGAGAATAACTAACACGGGTAAAAAAGCAGTAAATCATGAACCTGTTATCGTAAAAAATGAAAAATCTAGTCAGACTTCTCAATGACATTAAATGAAATATTATACTGGCTTCGGGGATCATCTTTACCATACCAACCGGTTTCCCCACGGAATATTTGCATGCCGGGTTCCTTAGCCTTGAAAATCCATCGGTGGGTTCCATCGATATCAAATCTTGGCATAGAGGGATTCGCAAAATACTGGGAATCCATCAGCTCAAGGCCGGGACTAAACGTTACCTGCCACGGCTCGTTGGTTGCGAGTGTTTCCGTAAGATTAATCCAGAATTCGGTATCTTGGGGGATTGCATAGATCTTCCCATTATCCGATTCGTTGAACACAACCGGACTATTATTTACTGGCGTAATGGTTATTATCGGACTACTAGGATTATGTGAGAGAATAAAATTTCCCGTGCATCCTGTGATGAGTATACAAGGGACAAGCAATGTTAGTAAATATAAAGGGGATGCTGACAATTCCATAGCAGTTGTGTAGACTACAGATTGGATGTATTTTATGATCTTTTCCGGTTCTGTCAAGTCTCCGGGAGTTATGACAAATACTACGTTGAAAAATGTCTCTTACCTTCCGCAGACTTGACAGAACCATTTTTTGGTTATTTGTGTCTTCAAACCATTTTTTCCGTTAATTGTTATTAGGACTTACGCAGTTGAATTAATCTGTTGCGAGAAAATTCTGTCGTAACCCCCGCAAAAAGGAATAGGATTAGAACGTCGGTTTGGAGATAAAGAGGGAAGAAGCCGATCGATGAATCGAGCGTTTCGACTCGTACCAACTGATCCCTGTTTTTAAGCGGTGAGATTCGAGGCGAAGAAATGCGATCAGCGAGAGGAGAATGTGGCCGCGTTGGACAACCTCTTTGCGCCCCTGGCATCTCTCGATACCGGTACACTGCTTAACGCCCCGGTGAAATTCTTCGATGTTCCACCCAAGATCTTTGAACGATTTTCTGTCATGTTCTGATGTATCGAGGATGTCTGTAGCCCAGTGTTCAGGATCTCCATCCGCATGAACAACTCTGAAAACTTTGATGAAACCATATTGGCGCAGGTGGACAACCCTTCCTTCGGAGGGTATTTCAATCTCCGAGATTGAGCGGTTGTACGTATGATCCGGATCTACCAACCTGTTGGATTTGAGGCGGGTGCACCAATGCCACTTCAGGGACCGGATCAGTTTCAGGTTGTCGATACTCGAATATCATGAATCGAAGAGGACACAATCCGGTCGAAACTGACGGTCTTCTGCTGCCGAGTACCCGAAATGACCCTTCTTCTTGTGACGGATGGATGAGGGGAGACAACATGCCGATGAAAAAAGGAATTACGTCTTCTATTTTCTTGTCGCCTCGATCCTCTTATACGGTATTTTTCCTCCGGTACATGCCGTTTGGCAACCGGCGGCGATCGCAAGAATTCAGCAAATTCAGATGATTCTATTTGCGTTTTGTCGCCCGGTGATTTTCCTTTTCTTTAGTACCCTGACCGGTAGATAACCGCGCTAGAAAGAATAAATGCTCAAATTATAAATCGCTCATTGTGGACAGCCGGGGTTGTCCCGAAAAGAAGAGAACGGGTCCACCAAGCGACGAACTTCGTTGAACCCGGTCCCGCCCGTAGGCATGAGATCATTATCGTTCATTCCTATGAAGGTTTTCCCGTGCCTTCGAGCGTAGCGTATGAAAACAGGAGGTTTGAAAAAAATGAGTCTACGAAAACTAAGCATCGTCCTGCTGGCACTGCTGCTGGCAGCGATGGCGATAGTACCGATAGTAAGTGCTGATGGACAGATAACAAAAGGAGATAATTTCCAATTATCTCAACTCAAGCCCGATGATTCACAAACGAAAGTAGTAATCCGGAATGGATTCAGTTTTGCGCAAGGTGATTCCCAAACAGTGATTCCCTTAGGATCAATTATTCAGCACTCGAGTGATGGAATTACACGGGTCTTTGATTCTGACGGAAAACAAATTTCAATCTCTCAGGATATTGATTCACCAAAGATCCCCACACCTTATGGAGACCTTCCCGCAGTAAATATCAACCAGATTCCGGACGGATCCTCTATAGATGTGAAAGATAACGGGATTACAAACGTCTATTCAAAGGGTCAACGCGTCCTGACAGTAATTTCACCAGCCGGTAAAAAAATACCTGTGGCGTCAACGAGTGGCTGGATCGAGGATTCCTATGCCTGGAATATTCCAGAACTGGGCCAGTTCATTGCTGACTGGACGGTGCCATCATCACCCCCCAACCGGCAGACCGGGGCAATTGATTATATTTTCAACGGAATTCAGCCTGGTAACAGCGTGGGAATTGTTCAACCCGTTCTTGAGTACAATGTCGCAGGAACCCACCAATGGACTGGCGCCCCGTGGTATGTTGACAGTAATAACCTGGGATACCGTGGCACACCGATCAGTACCTCTGTTGGTCATACCGTAAGAGGGACATTGGGCTGGAATCAGAATCTGAACCGATGGAATATTATATTCCAGGATCTGAGCAATGGCGGATATTCCTCCAGCTTCTCAACAAATGCCCCAAACATCGGTACAAATAATGTTGGCGCATTTTGTGCTCTGGAAGGAAAAAATATCAATAATGATAACGATGTTCCGGGAACAATTACATTTTACAACATGCGATTCCGGAATGTAAACCTTAACCCGGTTTCATTCAGCTGGAATAAATATACAAATACCGGAATGGGATTAACAAATCTCAATGTTGCCTGGAGCGGTATGACCCCGGTAACACTATGGACAAAAAATCCGTGATATTAAAAATATATTTATTTTTGGACTTGAAAATAAAAATCAGAAAAATAACAAGGTAGTCTGGTATGGGGTGAACACTATTCAACAAAAATCGGGTTTAATGGTATCATGGGTAATCATCCTTATGATGATGTTCGGGGCGGGCTGTCTCGGTACCGATCAGCATCCTTTGAAGACAGATGTGGCGCCGGTACAGTGTTCGGAATACTCAGTAGCAGGACACGATATGATCATCAATGAAACCCAGAACAATGCAACAATCTGTGCCAGCCTGAACAGCACGGTGATAGTCCAGCTGAAGGACTCCAGCAGAACCGGACGGGAGTGGTTCGTAACCGCGAGCCCTGGTCTTCAGATTGAAGACAACGGAGTTACCTGGTATGATGAACCGGGAGTTCCTCCTGTGTCGTTAATTGAATTCGGGATACATCAATGGAATGTCACGATGAAGGACAAGGGCGTACAGAAAATACAGGCTGTTCTAAAATTTCCCGGAAGAGAGGTTTCCGGTTCAGGACAGACATTTGATTTGACCATCGTTGTTAATTGAAAACCGGGTATCAAGAGACGGCATCATTGGCGGTGTGCGGAACGGATTTCGGGATCGTGGACTTGTGTCAGGAGTCCCCCTGCCGGTCACGTATGATCCTGTCACAACCCCTTGGACGATTCCGGTGGCCCGCCGAACTCTTCTGCGCACGCGGAACGACATCGGTCCCGTCACCGAAAGAGCTGAACTGCTATTGTCCGGCCTGCGAACTCTGGAAGAAGCACAGTCTCGTCATCGGGCACTTCTGCGTCAAGGATTAGATCACACTTTTTTCGTATGGGTCCCGGTCCGGTAATTTTTTCCGGTTGCAGGGACCGTAATGAAAAAAAATTGCCCCGTTTCAGAACACAATATCCTCTTTTGGGAACCTCACTTTTTTCATCGGCTTGTCAGCCGCGTACCCCAGCGGGCAGAGCATCACCGGTACAAGGGGCGGAGGGATCTTCAGGATCCGGGAAAACTCCCCGGGGTCGAACCCTCCCATCGGGCAGGAATCAAAACCCAGTGATTTTGCACCGTTCAAGGCGTTCCCCAGCGCAAGATACGTCTGGGCCTGCGACCATGCCAGTTTCTGCTCCGGTGACATCGGCTTGGTGAACTGGACCGCCATCCCGACAACCATCTTCTGCATCTCTTCAGGCGCACCACTCTTTTTCAACAGGGCCCCGAGCCTGCTGATGAGGCTGTCGTAATCGGGATCTGCACAGAAAACAAGCAGGTGCGAACAGCTGGTGATCTGTTCCTGGTCGAAGGCCGCCGGCCTGAGCTGCTCTTTGACCTTCTTGTCGGTGACTACCTTGATCTTCCAGGGCTGGAGGTTTATCGCAGACGGGGCAAACCGCACCAGCTCGAGAAGCTCGCTTACCTTTGCTTCAGGAATCTTTCTGCCGTCAAACTTCTTTGTCGCATACCTCGACATCACAATCTTTGCAAAATCCATAGTGCATTCCTCTGCTTACTACCCGGTTGGTTCCCCATTTCCTCTATTTATACATGAGGACGATACCAAATCCGGAGGCCATCAGACTTCGAAGACGCGAAAGATTCATCAGAATCCTTCGTAGTCAGAGATGTTCATCAGAACATCGAAGACGTGAAGAGTCCGTCAGGACTCTTCTAAGTCAGTGCTGTCAAACACAAGATAGCCATCGTCCCGCAACCGGGCCTTTCCTTCAATTGTCCCGGCAGAGAACAGCGCGTACTTCCTGTGGCGGTACTGGTCGGCACGCACGAGCTTCGACTTTGTTTTCAGCATGGCGAGGAGTTTCTTTGCCTGCTGAAGACTGACATCCCCCCATTTGCATTCACCAAAGATAACGGTGGATGAATTATCGTCGACCGCCACGAGATCGATCTCGTCCTCCTTATACCACCAGTGGCCGGTACGGTATCCCGCCATAACGATCCCGGCATACTCGTCCCGTACGAACGCCTCGAACTGCCTGCCGAAGAACGGGTTGATGTCCGGGAGTACGGAGCCGGGATGCCCGGTCTCGATCTCCTGCCGGCGCGGGAACACATAGCAGTACCAGAAATCAAAGACCCGGTCCCGGATGCGGTATATCCCCTGCCGGGGATTACCCAGAAGCGGCACCTCTTTTTCCACAAGCCCCAGCCGGATCATGGATTCGAGGTACGGGTACACATGGCGGGTGTCGAGACCGCAGAACTGGGCGATCGCTGTCGGGGCGGTGTTGCCAAGCGCAATCGCGTGGAGGACGGACTGGTACACCTTGAGCTCCCGGAACTCCTGCGAGAGGATGAAGTACGGTTCGTGGTAAAAGTACCCGTACCGGTTGAAAAACTCGGTTTTGTAAAATGAGTTGCAATCCTCATACGCGCCGGCCTTGAGAAGATACTCCGGCACACCTCCGATCGACAGGTACACCTTCAGGGTGTCAGAGAACGGGAAACGGAAAAACTTTCTCGCATCGGAGAACCGGAGCGGCCCGAGCAGCAGGTCACGCGTCCTCCGGCCATAGAGCGGGGATGTGGACGAAAGGGCAAGATCGCTCATGAGCGAGAGTATCGACCCGGAGAGGAGAAGGCACCAGTCGGAGCCGGTGATACTCCGGTCCCAGGCTTTCTGGAGCGCAGAAAGAATGGAGGGGTCGTTCCGGATCAGGTACGTAAACTCATCGATCACAAGGTACGTTCTCCTGGTGAGCGGTTTTTGTGCGAGATAGGTAAAGAGCTGCTCCCACGTCCTGATATCCAGCCCGGCGAGGAGAGGATCGCCAAAATACTCCGCACACCGGGCCTTGAGCTGGGCTATCTGGATATGCGGGGATGCGTCCTCTGCGATATAGAGTATGCCGGGCTTGTCCCGGATAAATTCATCGATAAGCCGGGTCTTTCCGATCCGCCTCCGGCCGTAGAGGATGATGAGCCCGCCGGAACTCTGCCACTCATGCTCAAGCAGCAGGCGCTCCTCCTCCCGGTCGATGAACTCTCTAATCATGATTAGTACTAATCACGATTAGGATTATTAATGTGTCGGTGGTTTCGGGTGCACCGGAATCCTGAAAACCTGAACCTTCTCAAATCCCCGGTCTTTCAGAAGACACAGGGTTGCCCTGTTCCTCACCCGGATTTTACCGCTCAACCTCAGCGGCAGTTCCGGTGCCACGCCACCATCGGTCACGACTCCAGGGACGGATCAAAAATAATACGGCGGACCATTTCCGGATCCGAAAGAGAGATCTTTCCCCGCATCCGCTGGACCGGGGAGAGGTGCACCTCTTCATCACGGTCCGGCAATGACCGGGTCTTCGTGCGTGGTGCCACGACAGGAGTTCTGGGAACTCCCGGAATTCTCGCTTTCGTGCTCATGATTGTAAGGAGATATAAGCACCCGGAAAATAGTAATCCTGCTATAGCCGTAAAGACCCGTGTTCCTGATACAGGATTTTTCCACTGGCATGGACATGGGAAATGGGGAAGACGGCATCCCCGTCCGGTCAGTATCCATGAGGCAGCAAAGATCATGGCTGCACAACATATACGGCAGCTTCCCATCATGAAAAAGAAGAAGATTGCTGGGATCATCACCGCACGGGACCTGGTGGAAGCATATGCAAAGTAAGTATTCCGGTTGACATACCGGTCATCTTTTTCGGATCTACCCGGTGAAGCATGCAATGGGACACGCATTTTCACGAATAAGACCTGGTTCTCTCCAGAAGTGGTCAAACGGGGCACGCCACGGCCCCGGATTGCTATTTTCCCCACCACCTGACCGGCCTGTTTCAGTGATTTTCAGCCAGGGTTTTCCGGGAAATCCTGATTTAACTTCTGATGGGGAAACGGGAGGTTTTGCGAGGAGAAAAACCGGCCTGTTTGGAGCTGTTTGGATGGAGTATCTCAGGCCGCCCCGGGCTGAAGGGGGTGGGGGCGGGGCCAGAGGAAGGAGAGCCTTTGGTACAAGCGTTTAAACGCGTTCTGTTCCCGAAAATATGCAAAGACAGGCAAAAACCCATCCCCCTTCTTTTTCATCGTCCAAATACACCCAAATGGCGCCTCGTGGTTTCAGGCGTAAAAATGAACGGAAATGCATGAATTACTGTCTCATTTTCCGGAATTACTTCCCCTGTTTCCGGAAAAACAGGGAATCGGAGCCCGTACAGTGCCCCGTTCCATCAGGAAGGGGGCATGAGAATCGAACAAGTCATCAGACTTGTGAGATGAGAAGTGCTTCAGGTCGGCAGACCTGAAGCAGGAGAAGATCAATAATCTTCTCCTGAACGAGGTTCTTCGAAGAATCCGGAACAGATTCTTCGAGGGGTTATTTTGGGGGTACTCTCATAGCCGTCAGGTTATGAGAGGATGAGAAGAATCATCAGATTCTTCAAACTACTCTTACTTCCCGCAAGGGAGAGGAGAGTACTCTAAAAAGGCGGGGGATCCGACGAAAAATCCCCCAACGTCCTGGTGTCTGGCGAAGTCCCTGATGAGCGACACTGTTCCGGATCGGAACATATGTTGAAAGCCGGGGGTGGCCGCTCCGGGTTTTTTTCACATCCACATGTATCCGGATTATTTTCACCAGGCACCGAGGAAGTATTGGGCGGGGAGGGGGATTATAATATTTTTTTGTGTAGTATATTTGCAACGTGAATAGTATGTATTTGCTACCAATATTCATCTCATATTTTACCCCATTTTCATAAGATGTTTGAACTGGTGAGTTTTGTTGGCAGGGGTCGAGACAGGAGGCAGGTGCTCAAAGCCCTTCACAAACCCAACTCGCCAACGAATCTCGCCAAACAACTGGACATGGACCGGTCTACGATAAGCCGGGTGGTCCTTGAACTTGCTGAGAAAGGCCTCGTCGAATGCCTGACGCCGGATGAACGGATGGGCCGCTATTACCGGATAACTGAAACCGGGAAGAGAGTTGTTGCGATTATTGAGGGGAAAGGGGAATAAGTTCTCTGGGAGGCCGATTATTTTTTTCAAATGCGGGTAGTAGGGTCAGGCCCGAAGAAACCTAAAGGTTTCTCCTCATCCTCCTCTAGGTCTTGTGACCTGTTGAAGCCTATGCGGTTTAGGTATAGTACAGTTTCGGACTCCACCTTATGATGATCAATTACATAATACAGGTTCATATCAGAATTGTTGCTTTACGAAATTTTATTTAATAATTCATATATCTTCTTTACTTCATCTTCATTTTTATTCATTTTAAATAATTTCAATGCTACTTGTAATTCGGCTCGTGCCTCGGTATATCGTTTACATTTTATTAAAAAAAATCCATAATCCCGATTATTTTTTGGATAATTTTGCGCAATTCTTTTCACTTTTTCATATTCGATTTGGGCTTCATCATTCTTATTTAATTTTGATAATATATTCGCATAATGTCTGCGAGTTGAAGGTGAGCGTCGATGCCCTTCTACTGCCATTCGTAATTTCTCTTCAGCACTTTTATAAAATGAAATCTTTTCAATTTCAGTTTTCGCAATATCTCCTTGTTTCTCTCTTAAGATTCCAAGAATTTTATTCGCGATCGGACTATTAGGATCAATTTTTATCATCTTATCGACTACTTGGTCCGCATTCCCTAACTCTCCTGTCGTTAACAACCGTTTTGCACGAGAATATAAAAAAAGGTTATAGGTTGTTTTTACTTTATTATCAGATGGTTTCAATAGGAGTAATTTTCTGTAGCAGTCTTCAGCATCTCCATCTTTATGCAATCGTTCTAAAATAATGCCAAGACCATGAAGTGCATCCTCATTATTTGGATTAATAGATAAGCAGGTTTTATATTTTTTTTCTGCATTTTCAAATATATTTTTCGCATTATTCATATTTCCTATCTGTTCTTCATGTTTTCCTTGAATGGACAGTACATACCCTAGAGTTGTATATGCACCTTCTAAATTAGGATTTATCATTATAGCTTTCTCATATTCTTGTTTTGCACTTTCGAAATTACCTTGATTCATCAATGCATATCCAAGTGCAATGCGAGCCTCAGCGTAATCTGGATTAATTTCAAGAGCTTTTTTTAATACATTCTGAGATTCATCAAATTTTTTCAAGGCATTAAAAAGATGACCAAGGTTTGCATAAGCCACAGCATAATCAGGATATGCGGCAATTGCTAATTCGAATTCGTTCTTTGCTTCTTCATTTTGACCTAATGTCATCAATAGATATCCGAGATTATTATGCGCAGAAGGATAATCAGGTTTTAATTTTATTGCTTTTGTATACTCAATTTGAGCTTCATCAAACCTTCCCAATTTATTAAATAGATGTCCTAAAAGATTATGCGAAAATGGAGATTCTGGATTTAATTCAATTGCTTTTTGAAATTCCTCGACTGATTCAGCATATTTTCCTTGAGTACTAAGTAAATATCCTAGACTGTGATGAGCAGGAGAATAATTAGGATTAAGTAATATTGCTACTCTATGATTATCTTCTGCTTCTTTGAATAGTTCCTTTGCCTCTGCAAATTTCCCTTTATTTTTATATATTTCTCCAATATGTGTTTGAACATACCCAAGACCATTGTAATCCTGGGCAAAATTCGAATTTATTTCAATTGCTTTTTTATATTGACTAGAAGCATTTTGATAATATATTACTGCATTATCAAAATAGCCTTTTGTTTCTTCATTTTCTCCAAGTTTTGTGAATAAATAACCTAATTGATGTCTAATTCCTGCAAAATTTGGTTGTAAAGATAAAGCTTGTTCATAACAATCGATTGCCTTAAAAAAATGGTTTTTATTTAAAAATCCATTGCCCAGAAAACGTAAATTCTCAAAATCCTTTAGGGAAATAAAAATTTCTTTTAATTTTTCCAAATCACTTTGAGTGGGTTTATAGTCATCAATGCAAAAATCAAGATATGATGAATATGTATAAATAAAATCTTCATCCTTTGTAATAAAACCATTTTCAATTAAATTATTTGTAATTTGATCCCAGACATGTCTTCTTGATAAATCTGGCGGTGATTCAAAAATGATTTTACATATTTCCTTCACATAGAATTCCTCATAAAGATAGATTTGACCATCCCACAGAAGCTTCAATGATTTCAATATATATTTTCCATCTCCAGAATTGTGATATCTCTGTTTCATATCTTCTAAATCAAGCGTTACAGATCCAGGTGTTCCATCAAAAAGTTCAAGTTTCCATGAAAAAAGAGAATCGTCTTTCTTTATTTCATTTACAAGGAAATTACAATCATTTATGCTAATCGCTTCGGGAAAAATTAATTCGAATTCCCTATACAAAGGAAGATTTTTCTCTTTTATTAAATCCAATTCTTTTCCGGTACGACATGTTGCAACAACAATTATTTTTTTACTTTGATATTTAATCCGATTAATGATTTCATCTATATTTTTATCAATGAAATGATCGAGATCATCAAAAAATAAAATAATATTTCTATTGCTTAATGGAGGCAATAAAAGTTTTTCGATATCTATATCCTTAGGACGAGGTTTTATCACTGAAAACTTTTTCATTCGTTTAATTGATTCATAAGCTGCTCTTGTTTTTCCTAATTTTGGTTTACCTGCAATTAAAACCCATTGCTCATTTTTTAGGAAATTTTCTAAATTTATATCGCTTTTCCTGAGTATATAAGTGGATTTAAATTTTTGAATTTGAAAATCAACAGGTTTGATATATTCAGACGCTTGGTAAAATTCGCAAAATTGAGAGAATTCATTAGTCCTGATTTTTACCCATAAGAAAAATGCAATACAGATAATTAATAAAAATATAAAAAGTGTATAAATCCAATTGACTATTAGTAAACTAAAAAAATCATTAATATTTTTAATTCCATCTTCTGATAAAGATGCAGAAATTATATTACCTAACACATTTACAAAAATTTCGTAAACAAAACCAGCAAATATGATTACAAAGAAAAGCCATATTCCAAATTTATATGATTTTTTCATTGCAATGGGGTATATAATTCAAAGATACTTAAATTCAACAATCCATCTTAATCACGAATATGTTATAATAACCATCTAAATAATATTTCGAAATGCATCTTATATGATATTTAAGTCAGGAGATCTTCCGGTTATCTGAATGGTCATAAGAAAATAGAAAATACTATGATATGAGCAAATCATGTTTACACTGAATGGAATTTACCGATAAGGAAAAGGAAAATTTAGAGATACAAAACGATCTTAAAGAACTAGAGAATGCTGTTAAAAATGGTGAAAATTCGTCCGAATTACAAAAAAGAATATCCCATATAATTGAAAGATCGTCTAATCATTTTTCTGAAGAAGAATATGATAAAATAGTTGAAAATGTATCTGAAAAAATTCAGAAAAATCATAATGATATGTTTCCCTTTTACTCACTCTTAGAAGCTCGGTGGGGGAAAGCTATAGATTTGTTAGAATATTTTTGGCATTTTTCTGTTGAGACTGGCCAAAAATTTTCCGATGAAAATTTCAAAAATGCTTCGGATAATAAAGATCTAGTTTTTTTAACTTTGAAATTGCTACATGGACGTGCCTGTTTGGTTAGTGGAGAAATTGTTACATTATTAAGAAATGGTTATCCTGATGCAGCAATGGCACGTTGGCGTACACTCTATGAAATTTTAATAATTTCGGATTTTATCAAAAAGCATGGTAATAATACAGCGAATCAATATATCGAATTCGAAAAAATTGAGGATTATCAAGGAATTGAGGTTTACCAAAAATGCGCTAATAAAATAAATAAAAGACCGTATTCAAAAGAAGAACTTAATGAAATTGAAGAACGTATCAAACCACTAAAAGAGAAATATGGCGATCTAATTAAAAACTCATACGGATGGGCATTTCACGATTTGAAATTATCAAAAAATCAAAAACCTTCATTTAAAAAAATTGCGGAAACAAGCGATTATTTTCATTATTATCCCTATTATTCTTGGGCAAGCTACCCAGTTCACTCTAATTCAAAAAGCTTGACGATGGTCTTGGGTCAGCCTCAATATCAGAAAAAAGTTATTCTTGCTGGACCAAGTGATGCAGCCGGAATTGCTGAACCGGGAATGATGAGTGGGATTACATTATCACAAATAAATATTCAATTTTTATCTATTTATGTAACTTTGCCCAGATTAATAACTATGAAAACGGTGGATCTTCTTACGAAAAAAATCATAAATGAATTTTATTTAGCTTCGTTAAATCCGATACCATAATCTTTCAATAATAAAATTAAAAAGACTAATCTGTTCTACATAAAAAATCCCGTCCCCAAAATTTTCACCGCTCCCTTCTACCATCATTTTCTATCCCATAAAATTCCGTTTAGAAATACACGATTTCCTCATCCGCCTCGCCTCCCAGGAACTCGGGGCATTCACCGGCTTTTCCAAAATCCCCCCACCGCCTTTATCCCACTCCCGCACAAATGAGAAAACCATGGCACACATCCTCATAACCTACGCGTCGAAAAAGGGATCGACTGCGGAGATTGCGCAGGCGATAGGAAAGGAACTGCAGGCCGCCGGCCACGCCGCCGACGTCGTGGAGACGGGGACCGTGGCATCGCTCGCGGGATACAACGCGGTCGTCATCGGTGGGCCGATGTATATGGGAAGGATGGTTAGCGATGTCGGGAAGTTTGTGAAACGGCACCGCGACGAGCTCACGAAGGTACCGGTCGCCGGATTTATTGTCGGCCTTGCAGCAGTTTCGAAGGACCCGGCCGGCATCGCATGGGCAGAGAAAGCGCTCCATGCATCCCTCGCCCCGCTCAAGCCGGTGGCAGAGACGATATTTGCCGGCAGGCTGGACCCGGCAAAACTCTCGTGGTTCCAGAACTGGATCACGAAGAAGGTGAAATCGCCGGTCGGTGACTTCCGCGACTGGGCGGCGATCGGAGCCTGGGCCCAGGAGCTGCCCGGGAAGATGGGGATCTGAGAAACTGCCAAACCGTTGACGCCCGCCCTAACAACAAAATACCGTACCGAACCGGACCTTGGCGGTCCCGGATCCCGGACCCCCCGCCATTTCATTTCACGACCTGATCCCAAGAAATCCGGTTCCCGGATCATCCAAAAGGCAACAATTCGACGTTTTTCCGGGCGATTAAACCCCCTAAAATCGAAAACAACCCCTGAATTTTAAGTATTTTCCGACTTATGTTCTATAATTCGCAAAAAAACGCGAGTGTCAAAAAACCGGTTTTTCAAATCGGGCTCCGTTTGGCAAACGGATGGTTTTACGGGCAGATAATTTCTCTGGGGATTTGAGGTCCGGGCCACCCCCGGAAGGAGGGGCGATCAAGGCGGATACCGTCAGTAACAGGGATCGTTATGATTCACCCGGGAGACCTGCAAGACATTCTGTCAATCCGGGCCCGAATTTGCCCCGGATTGGCATTTTTGCCAAGTGCCGACCGGCCTGTTTCGGGGGTTTTTGAGCTAGGTTTTCCGGGAAATCCCTCTCCTTTGGCCCTTTGGCAAACGGGAGACTTTACGAGGGAAAAAACCGGCCTATTTAGAGTTAGTTTCCTTTGAGGATCGGGAACTGCCACATGGTTTGGGTGGCAGGAAAGGAGACTGCCAGGGAAACCCCCTTTTCCGGGATCGCTTTTCCCGGCCTTTTAACTGCGGGAGACATAGATTCCCTCACTTCATCTCGGTAGGCCAAACGGGGGCTCATTCTGGGCTTCGTTTGGAAACGGGGGCTGAATACACGCCCGGATTCTGGAGGTTGTCGGTTTCGAAAAAAGGTGGTTTTGGGGGGTGGTTTCAGAGGTGGGTTGCGGGGATTTTGGGGAGAGTTGGCGATGGGAAATGTGGAGGGATTTTTTTTGGCCGGGCCGGGAAAAATTTTCCGGAAATTTTTTGGAAAATTTTTACGTGAAAATTTGTAGCGCGGGAAAATTTTGTGAAAAAAATTCTCCAAAGGTTCATGGGGTCGTTGAAAAATTTTTGAAGATGAGGGGTGATGGTGGGTATGATTACCTCATAATCAATGGCTTGGGGGTGGTGAGAATCCAGAGTTATGTATTCAAAACATTGGGAAAAATGTTTAAGGTGATATGTGATTAAATGGAATTATATTATGGATATAGAACGATATATTTTAATATTAATTATATCCATAAGTGCAACCGCCGTAATCGCATTTTTTTGTAGCGATAGGGCAAGAGATTTCTTAAAAAGGAAGTTTTCTAATGTTAAATCATTTTGTAAACGTATATCATTCTTAAAAGAGACGGACATTTTAGGAATCAAAAAGATATATAGAACAAGAACAGAAGTCGAAAATGAAAATCCTTTTTTCTCTCTCCACGTTTCAACCGAATTGAGTAGTGTAAAGGATATGGGTATGTCCTTAGCTCGGATAAAAAATTTGGGGGATGAACGAATTCGTTCTCATTTAAAATGTGGCTGTAAGTTTGAGTTTTTACTCTTAGATCCCTCTTCACCTTTTATGAAACAAAGAACCTATCAAGAAAACCCAGACTTAATAGGAGAAACTAATGGATTTATCAACTGGATTGAAAATACATTCTCTACTTCTGAATACAGAACGCAAATTGATGTGTGGATTTATGATTTAATGCCTACAATGGCAATTTCAATCATAAATGACAATTTACTCTTAGTCAATCCTTATTCATTACTCAGAAGAAACCAAGAATTTCCTGTTATTGAAATAAAAAAAGGTGGGACTCTTTTTTCGTTATACAAAGATGAGTACGAAAAAGTTCGTGGACATGCAAAAACGAGACGCGTTTTTCCTTGAAATTTTCGCTATTGTGAAATATTTGCTCTGTAGAAAACCTCTATCCAGACAAATTGTATAAACCTGTCAAGGTTAGCGAGAATGATCTTGCATGAAATTTCTTTCTTCTGAATCTGGAATATTCGTGATTTCAGGTCAGCTC
>NZ_JBEKLH010000009.1:0-102607 GCF_050010295.1 Methanoregula sp. | reverse complement strand
ACTCCGGTAAAACCGCTGCCGGAGATGGATACTATGGTGCCTCCCAGCTTTGTGCCGGTTGTCGGTGAAATGCCGGTGACGACCGGCTGGGCCGGGCGCACATAGGTGAATCGGTCGGCAGCAGAAGTCGCGGATGTGCCACCGGGCGTGATGACGGTGATGTCAATGGTCCCTGTACCAGCCGGGGCGATCGCGGTGATGGAAGTATCGTTGTTAAACGTATACGAGGTTGCCGGAGTGGATCCAAACTTTACAGCAGTCACCCCGGTAAACGCGCTGCCGGCGATGGATACTGAGGTGCCGCCAAGGATCGTGCCGTTTGGCGGTGAGATGCCGGTGATGGCTTGTGCTGATACAGCAGGAACGAGAAGCAGGAACAGGAAAAAGAAACATGTCCAGAAGAATCTGATCTTGGGTCGAACCTGCTTCGCCGGAATTTCTATAAGCAGTGCAGAGACCGGTTCAGTCCGGATCATCGGGATGCCACCTGTCGGTCGTGGTAGAAAAAAGTGCGTTCCCTGCATATCCGTCATAAAGGGAGGAGATGCGATCAATGGCCGGTTTTTCTCCACGGTCCACTGCAGTCTTGTATTTTAAAAGGTGATAATTCTTCCTGGACTCTGTCGATCTTTCCGATGAGAGGGGACTTGTTTTTCTCGCCGCACCGAATAGAGCGATAATACCTTATCAGTTTAGATCTCCAGCCCATCGTGCCCACCGACTTCCTGATGAAGATTGTCAACGGAGTATAAAGATTCAACGGTAAAATTGAGCACCCTCACTCCGATCGATCAAATGTAACTGATCAGAAATCTATAAATTATCGAAATACTTCCGCAACAATTCAAACGTTTCTGTATCGCTTGTCAATTTCTTCGAGGGAAATCCATTCATCCTGTCAAACGCTCATCGGACTTCGGGTATACCTGCGAGATCGGGTGGATGACCAGCACCCTCATCGATGTCTCGATCTTCGAGCACCTGATGGCGCTCAGGAAGAGTGACCTGAAGAGCAGGAAGAAGATCCTTGACGCGTTTGAAAAGGCCCTCGGGCGTTTCAACGGCGAGTATATTTTATGCAGGGAGAAGGGGAAGAGCATTCCCTAAAAAGATGCCATCACGCTCGTTGTCCAGCCGCGGAGACCGGGGTATAAGGCCCAGGACGAGACATGGGCGCTGCTGCAGACCCTGGGATGGGCAAAGTAACCGGTGCCGGGCGATCAGGCCGGTTTTACCGTGATCTCCGGCTTCGGCAGGAACGGTATGATGCAGGCCGCCAGTTTTGCGATGTCCATCGACTGGAGCACAACGGTACCCGGCCCCGTCAGCGTGGTGACGAACAACCCCTCGCCGCCGAACAGGGCCGTGGTTATTCCGCCGGCAACGGCGATATCGAACCTGACCGTGGCATCAAACCCGACCACGAGACCGGTCTGCACCTTGACGACCTCGCCTCTCTTCAGTTCCATCTCGATGATGTCGCCGCAGCACTGGAGAAATGCCATTCCCTGCCCGCTCAGGCGCTGCAGGACAAATCCCTGGCCCCCGAAGAGCCCGGCCCGGATCTTCTCGGTGAAAGCGATATCGAGCTCGACCCCCTCTTCGCAGGCAAGGAAGGAATCTTTCTGCGCGATGAAGACGTCCCCCGGGGATACGGGAACCGGGACCAGCTTTCCCGGCATGGAACCGGCGAACGAGACGAACGCGGGTTCGCTCCCCGCCGCAAAACGGGTAAGGAAGATACTCTCACCGCTGACCGCACGTTTCAGTCCCGATAGGATACCGCCTTTGAGCTGGCTCTCCATCGCAACGGAGCCGCTCATGTTCACCATCGATCCGGCCTCGGCATAGACTCCCTCCCCGGGCTGCAGGCCAATCCTGACCATCTGCAGGTTGTCGCCAATGATCTCGTAGTTCATGGAATCCCAGACACTACATTCACCGGAAAAGTACAAATGTATTGTGGGATACGAAGTGGTTCATCAGAACCACGAGCTTGAGAAGAACGTGTCAGCGTTCTTCGAGCGCGAGTGATTCATCAGAACTTCGAAGGCCTGCTTACACACTCCTTCTCAACGTCAAGGTTTTAGCAAACCTCTCCGACCACGGGGATGAGAAGAACCGCTAGGTTCTTCGAATGCAGCGGGGCCGGAAGGGAGTTCTGATACCCGGTCGATGAACTGTTTGCGAGCGGGCTCCCCGCCTCAGGCCCCTACGGGGACAGAGTGGTTCATCAGGACTACGATGTCGAGAAGAACCATTGGGTTCTTCGAACACGGCGGGGCAAGGCCGGTTTCCCGTTTTAGTTACTGATTTGCCGAGGGCGGCGTCGTTCATCATGTCGGGAATTCGAAACCCTCGTCTCCTTTCTCGAATCTCTGTTAACGATCTTTCCGATAGAAAAACAAAAGAAGATTTTCCCTGTCCCGACGGACCGGCGGCCGGAGTTCCCGGCCGTGGAACCATCAGATCAGCGGTTCGTGCCTGATATACACGGTGATTGCCAGGAATATCGCTGCCACGATGAGGAGCGGCACTCCTTCAATGGCCCGCAGGAAGAGTGCGGAATTCCGGATAAGATCGGTTGTTGTCATGCTGTTTCCTTTTTTTACCATCATTCGTGCCGGAATCCTCCATGGAAAACCCGTCCGGGATCTTCCGGAGGTTCCGGGCCGGTGGATGCCAAAACCACAGAACCTCGCGGCCACCGGATGGAATGGCGAGCCGGTAGGGGTCATGATTTTGCACCACCGTAACTGGTTGTACCAGAATCCGTTGCGGCTGGTTATATAATGCCAAAATAGGGAGAGTGATATCCTCTCACCCGGGAGGGGATTATCATAACTCCCGGGTTAGAACATCAAAATATTCGGATAGGGATGAGCACCGGTTGGCAATGAAAATGTAGTCACTGTAAGTGACCTCGTGAAAAAAGAATCATTGTGCATTCTTCTAATGTCTCATCCGAACAGGATGAAACAAGTCGAAGAACGCTGACGCGTTCCGTCGAATAACCCTTCGGGTTCTTCTCCTGTCTCAAGTCTGATGACTTTCGACAAGAGGGATTTTTCAAATCCCTCTGCTTCATCCTTAAAGGATGAAGCATTCTCCAGCCTGCCCTTCCCTACGGGAACGACAGTCTTACGCAAACATCGCGCCCTCGACGTCCACCGGCCCGCGGTGGAAGTCCAGGCCTACTTTTGCTATGGCGGCAAGGAAATCTTCCTGCATGATGGCCGGCCGCTCCTTGCGGATCGCGAACATGCCGGCTTCCATGCAGATCGCGCGGAGGTCGGCGCCATTCTTCCCGTCCGTCATGCCGGCGACCTCCTTGAGGTCCACATTATCGTCGATGGTCAGTGCCCGGCAGTGCACCCTGAGGATGGAGAGGCGGCCCCGTTCGTCCGGGAGCGGGATCTCGATGATCCGGTCGAACCGCCCGGGCCGCAGGAGGGCCTTGTCGAGGATGTCGATCCGGTTCGTTGCACCGATGATCTTCACATCGCCCCGGTTCTCGAAACCGTCCATGCCGGCCAGAAGCTGCATGAGCGTCCGCTGGACTTCGCGGTCTCCGGACGTATTTGCTTCCGTGCGGCTCGCACCCACGGCATCGATCTCGTCGATGAAGATGATGGTCGGGGCCTTCTTCCGGGCCAGGTCGAAGAGCTCGCGGACGAGCCGGGCCCCTTCCCCGATGTATTTCTGGACCAGCTCCGAACCGACAACCCTCATGAAGTGGGCGTTGGTCTCGTGGGCGACTGCTTTTGCAAGCAGGGTCTTGCCGGTACCGGGAGGGCCGTGGAGCAGCACGCCCTTCGGGGGGTCGATGCCGATCCTGAGGAAGAGCTCGGGCCGTTTCAGCGGCAGTTCGACCGCTTCCTTGATCTCGTTGATCTGCTGGTCCAGCCCGCCGATATCGGAATACGTCTCCTGCGGCGAGTCCACCAGCTCCATGCCATAGACCTGCGCATCGAAACTGGTCGGGAGCAGTTCCACGATGGCGAGCGACTGCTGGTTGAGCGTGCAGCGTGCGCCCGGCTTGAGATCGTCCGCCTTGATCGACGGCGAACTCCGCACGAGGAACCGCGGGCCCGCACTGCTCCGCACGATGACCCGCGATGCATCGACCACGTCGGTGACCGTGCCGATGATCAGCGGCGGGCTCCGGAGCTGTTCGCTCTCGCTCTTGAGCTTCCGCACTTCGCGCTCGTACCGGATCTTCTGGGTCTCGATATACCGCTTGTCCGCCTCCACCTGCCGCAGCTGTTCGCGGAGTTCGAGGTTGCGGGACTCGAGGTTTCCGACACGCTCCATCATCTGGGCTTCAAGCTCGTGCTTGTCGCTCTCGATCTGGATCAGCTGTTCCCGCAGCTGCTCGGAAAGTGTCCGGTACAGCCGGTACAGTTCTTCGGGAGTCTGCGGATCGGATGACTGGTGGAGGATGTCGGCCATTCTCGCTTCAAATACCTATATGGTGAAACTGCCTATAAAGTGTTTGCGAGAGGGCATTTTCCCAAAAGCGGCATGCCGCATCCAACAGTGAGAATTTATATTCCCGCGCCCACCTTCTTTGTGAGATCATGCAGTGCGAGATGTGCGGAGAAACGATTCGCGGACCCCCCAAGCTGGTCCGGGTAGAGGGGGCCGAACTGCAGGTATGCAGCAAATGCGAAAAATTCGGCACGGCGGTCCAGCAGGTGAGGCGTACCGACCTTGTACGGCCGGCGGCCCCGCGGCAGGCAGGGGCCAGGGCCCCGGCACCGGTCGCCACGGCATACCGGAAGAAGGACCTGTTCGACTATATGGAGGGGGAGATCGTCGACGATTACAGCGAACGGATCCGCCATGCCCGCATGGAAAAAGGGCTCTCCCAGAAAGACCTTGCCATGCAGATGAAGGAGAAAGAGCACCTCATCAAGAAGATCGAGAACCGCGAGCTGATCCCGGAAGAGGATGTCCGCAAAAAATTCGAAAAGACACTGGGGATACGGCTGATCGATGCCCCGGTCACCGAATCGGAAAAGAAAGTGCAGTCCAGACTCGCCCCGACACTCGGGGATCTCACCACCATCCGGAAAGCGAGAAAATAACGGGACGACCGGCCCGCTTCATTTTTTATGCAGGCACGGGAACCGCATCAGGAAGGTTGCCGGGCGTGTCCTGCAGGCACCCTCCGTTCGCAGTCAGAGAAGCCATCCGGGTCCACAAGCCCCCCTGCCAGGATCATCACTACGGCGTCGAACCGGCGTAATTTTTCCCCAAACACCGCCTTTATACACTCCCCCACATAATCTATCGCTGGTATCCGGCATCCATAAGATCATTCAGAGATACCATCGATACAGGAGAATGGTGATGTCAACCGTTGAGGAAAATATGCGTCTCATGCAGACGCTGGATGATGCCTGGAACTCCCAGGACTGGGCAACGTTCGAGAAACGCCATGCGGCACAGGTCGATGTCTTCTGGCCGGGACAGGCACTGCCGACCCATGGCCGCCCCTCCCACAAGGAAGAGGCGATAGCCTTCTTCAGGATCTTCCCGGACAACAAGGTCGGGAACCGCCCCTACAGGATATTCTTTGGGGAAGGCGACTACACGTGCTCGGTCGCCGAGTTCACCGGGACATTCAAGGGCCCGATGACCACCCCCGACGGGAAAGTAATTCCGCCGACCGGGAAGAAGTTCAGGGTCGAGTTCTGCACGGTCGCCCGATGGAAGAACGGGGAGATCGTCGAAGAGAAGCTCTTCTATGACAAGATCTCCCTGATGCAGCAGGTCGGGCTGATGTGAGAAGGGGAAAAATAGCAATTTTTCATTCCCGTGAAACGTGAAAGAGAGAAGAGAAAGAACAAAAACCTGAGAAGACTGTTCTCATTCCGGAAAGACGATCTACCTGCACGGGTGAGAGCTTTCCTGGAGCGACACAATCTGCATCATGACACCCGAGAATAAAAAACCATCAGGATCCGGACCGGATACCATGAACGTTACGGTAAGCCGGAACGGCCCCTATATCGTGACAGGTAGCGTCCCGCTCAGGACGATGGAGATCTGCAACGATGCCGAAGGGAACTGCCGCACCTGGAAGACGGTTCACGAGTTCCCGCTGCAGGAGCAGTACGCCCTCTGCCGCTGCGGCCACTCGAAGAACAAGCCGTTCTGTGACGGGACCCACGCGAAGATCCACTTCGACGGGACCGAGACCGCCGGGAATGAAGCTTACCTCCGCCACCCGGACTCCATCGAGGGCGAGGAACTGCGTCTGGAAGATGTCGGGAACCTCTGCGTCCATGCCCGGTTCTGCATGCGGGCCGGCGGGATCTGGAACCTGACCAGGAATTCGGGTATCCCGGAAGCCCGCGATACGGCGATCGAGGAAGCCTGCAACTGTCCGTCGGGGCGGCTCGTTGTCCGGGACCGGAAGAGCGGCAGGGCAATCGAGCCGGAACTGGAAAAGTCCATCGTGCTGATCGAATACCCTGCCCGGCACGAGCACGGCCCGCTCTGGGTCCGGGGCGGCATACCGGTGGTATCTGCCGATGGTGAATCCTACGAGGTCCGGAACCGGGTCACGCTCTGCCGGTGCGGAAAGTCGGGGAACAAACCGTTCTGCGACGGCAGCCACATCAGACCATGAGTGCGGTCAGGGTGGACAGAAGAGAGAAAGACTGGAAAGAGGAAGGTTGGGCATATGAGTTTCATTGAAGCAGCATCCGTTGACGATCTCCCGGTCGGAACGATGAAGCATGTCGAGATACGAGGAATCGAGATCGCCCTCGCGAACGTGAACGGGACGGTCTATGCGGTCAGCGACCGCTGCGGCCACCAGAACGCCTCGCTCTCGAAGGGGAAGCTGGACGGGAAGATCATCACCTGCCCGCTCCATCACGCGCAGTTCGATGTCACCACCGGTAAGATGGTCTCAGGTATGGTCGAGCTCTCGCTGCCCGGGATGGACCGGACGCCAAAAAAGTTCCAGGACGCGCTGAAAGCGATTGGGGAGTTGACGAGCCACATCAAAACCCATGACCTCCCGCCATTTCCGGTGAAGGTCGCAGGCAACCGCATCTTTGTAAAAGTATAGCGGGTCCGGGGGTGTCCGGCCCAGCCAGACCAGATCGGCACTGCAGGCGGCTCACAGGATCCTGTATGCACCCTTCGGCACCAGTATCTCGAACCGCGCCCCCCTCCCCGGCTCCCCGGTCTCCCGGATCGTGATACCGGTGATGTCGAGGATCTCTCGGGAGATGGCCAGCCCGAAACCGGTGTTCTTCCCGAACCCCCGCTCGAATATCTTCTCTTTCTCCCCACGGGCCACACCGTCGCCATCGTCTTCGCAGATAATGATCCGGTCCCCATTGCGTGACTCGAAGGCAAACCGGATTGTCGTGATCCTGCCCCCGTGTCGCAGGGCATTATCTATCAGGTTGAAGAAGACCTTGACGATCAGCGGGTCGGCGAACACTTCGGCGCCGGCAGGAAGATCGTTCCTGAGCGCGACCTGCCCGAGAGCGGCACCCGTTCCCGCACTATCTGCAAGGGCCCGGAGATCCTGCCAGACAGCAGCACGTACGCCTATCTCCTCGTAGTCCTTGGTGAACCGGATCATGGCAGCGATCTGGCTGCTTGCTTCGGTGATACGGGAGAAATAGTCTTTCACCGCGGGATCGGACACATTCACGTGCAGCAGTTCGACAAACCCGTTCAGTGCCTGGAGCTGGTTGTTGATGTCATGGCGGGTGATACCGTAGAGGAGGTTAAGATTTTTGTTGGCCTGCCGGAGCGCCTCTTCCGCCCGTTTGCGCTCCGTGATGTCGGTAAGGACGGTCAATGTAGCCGGTTTTTCCCGGCCGCGAAGCGGCGTAGCCCGTGTCACGACCCACCGCCGTTCCCCGGAAGGTGCAAGGATCTCGATGTCATACGGTTCTACTGCGGCTCCCGTATGCCGGAGCCCGATGTTCTTTCTGATCAGGTCATGGTATTCAGGGGCTGCATAGGACAGTACTGACGTGCCGATGATCTGTCCGGGAGATTTTCCCATCAGGCGCGCTCCCTCTGCATTGACAAAGACGATGGTCTCCCCTTCATGGATGATGACATAATCGGGAAGCTCCTCTTCGAGTTGCCGGAAGATACCCTCACTCTTCTCGAGCGCCTGGTACGTCTTTTTCAGTTCGGTGATATCCCGGATGGATATCACGCTCTTTCCCGTACCGGGAATCATCGCAGCAGACAGGATGGCGTTCCGTACCTCCCCGTTTTTATGGACAAACCTGAACTCGTAACTCTTTGGCGCTGAACCAGGATCGGTCCTCCGGAGGCGGTGATATTCCACCATCTTCTTCAGGTCCTCTTCTGCAACCAGGTTCGGCCATTTCACCCGCCCCTCGACCTCTTCCCGTGAATATCCCAGGATCTTTTCCATCTCTTCATTGGCATGCGATATGGTGGTATCCTCCTCAAGGATGGCCATCGCGGTTCCCGTATTTTCAAAGACCGTCCGGTACAGGCTCTCTGATTCCCGCAACACCGTCTCCGCCCGCTTCCGCTCGGTGATGTCCAGCGCAGTGAAGGTGACACCAAAGGAGAGGTCCGAAGGATCGACCGGGGTCGAGGAGATGAGGACGTCAATGATCGTCCCGTCTTTTTTTTGCCACCGGGTCTCGACCTCACCGGACCCTTTATGTACGATCTGGGCACGACTCTCCCGGCCGACAAAATCATAGTCCTCCTGCGCCGGGTAGAGGAACCGGACGGATCTCCCGGTGAGTTCTTCCGCAGGGTACCCGGTTATATGGCAGAGCTGGTCGTTGGCCGTCCGGATGACCCGGTCGGAGACGACACCGATACCCACGGGGGCAACCCGTATGATGCTGCCGAGGCGCGATTCGCTCTCCCGTAACTCTTTTTCCACGGAATGGCGTCTCTCCATCTCCGAGAGTAACTGGACATTCTTGACATAGTTGGAGTTGAGAGGAAAGTAGGCGATGATGATGGCAAGCCCGCTCACAAAGAGGCTGAGAACCAGGTCCGAGCGCAGGTCGGGAGGAAAAAGAGAGAGAGAATGCCCGGCAAATTCGAACGCCGTCATCGACGCAAACGTCACGATGAAGACAAGGAAGAGCTTCTGGTCAAACGGTGTCGGGCCGGCTTTCATTTCAATGGTTGATGATTATAAAATTTTAAACGATAAAGACTTCGATATGTCTGTCACCGGAAAAAATTCATGATTTTTTTTGAAGAAATACACAATTAATTGTTGAATATTTTTAATTGTAGTTTTCTTTCGTTCTGTTGCGTTGTCGGGACGTTAAATAGTCAATATTGATGGGTTACAACTGTATCATTTCCGTTAAGTCCCGTGAACGCAACAGCACCCGCAGATGCAACAGAACCGAAAAAAGTAAGGGTTTTATCTTTGTACGAAGCCGGATCCCACCCCCTTACACCGGTCAATGATTTTTATCCGGATTACTCCCGAATTCACAGCACAACATTTTTTAAGGATCTGCCCAATAGCAGATTAACCGGTCATTCGAAAGAATCATTCTTTTGGTCCGGAGGATTTTTTTATGAAAATGACAACCCAATTCATGCTGGTTATCGCGGTCGCCTTTTGTCTTATCGCTGCGGCAGGATGCACAGGTACCTCCGGCACCAGTCAGCCTGCAGGTTCGGCATCGCAGCATTATCCAACCGTATCGTTCAATACGACACCTGTCAGGTACGCCAAGGTCAACGGGGTCACGCTCGGGTACCGTGAGTTCGGATCCGGTGAACCCCTCCTGATGCTCGAGGGGTTCGGCGCAACCATCGATACCGCGTGGAACGAGACCTTCATCGGAATCCTTGCCTCGAAGTACCATGTCTATACCTATGACCACCGGGGGATGGGGTACAGCAGCGACAATAACGCCACGCCATCCATCTCACAATACAGCGACGACGCCGCTGCGCTCATGACCGCACTGGGCTATGACAGCATGCATGTGTACGGGGAATCCATGGGGTCTACCGTCGCCCAGCAGCTGGTCATCGATCATCCTGAACGTGTACGAAAACTGGTCCTGGATTCCGTGACCTACAGCATCCGGATTCCCGAGACAAAACTGCTGCTCGGTGTCATCGAAGTATCCGGGGTCGACCCGAACCAGACGGAAGGCGTCCGCCGGGAGTCGCAGGCAAACCTCGCGTGGAACGGATCCTGGGCCGGTCTCTCCGGGATCAACAAGGATGTCATGCTCGTCGTCGGCACCAGCGACGTCCTGACGCCTCAGGCGGTTACCGTCCAGATGGCAGGACAGATCAACGGCTCGCGGCTCGTGCGGTTCAAGGATCTCCCGCACATAGGGTCGAAATACGCCCCGGTCGAATATGGGGAGAATGCCCTCTCATTCCTCGGCACGAATGAGTCTCCGCCGTACGCCACGGTATAATTTTTTTTTTGATGGTGACACCCTGACCGATGCCTGCCGGGATGTTCCGGATCGATTCTGATCGATCGGGACGGACAAAAAACCAGAGTATCCGGAACGTTCGATCCCTGATAGGAATCCCGGGGGCGGGCCGGTTTTAAAAAACTCCTGGCATAGCGGGGGATTAAAAAAAAATGCTCTGGTGAAATCCGTATTGGCACAGCTTTTAAAATATCTTTGAAAGATGGTGAGGGTGACCCCCGTTCTCCCCCGGGAAGGCGGGAAGATGAAAGGGAGCATCTCCGTGACCCTGAAATCCCGGCCGGGCCTGTTGTGTATTTCTTTGAAAAATATACTGAAAACTCCGCGGGACTTTTTTCCTATCATGGATCTGGATAGTGGCGCAAAAGGGAGGGGATCGGTGGCAGCCCCCCGGTTATTTCCGGGAAAGGAGTTGGATCGATCTGGTACGGGTCCCGGTCCATTTCACGACCGGATCCTGACCGCGCCGGATATTTTTCCGGCCCTATCCCGTACGGGGCAAAACTCTGTTTGGGGCGGTCGGGGTTGGGCCGGGAATATTATTTGAGGGGTATAAGATAGTGTTTGAGCTCTATGGGTTGACGGAGGAGGTTATTACGATCATGAAGGGGTGATAAACTCTCTTAAATACCGGAATATAATATTTGTATACGGTAGTATGGATTTCAAAATAGCCATTGAACAGGATGAGGATGGATGGTATATAGTCACCGTCCCGGCACTCCCGGGCTGTATCTCCCAGGGAAAGACCGAGGAGGAAGCGAAGAAAAATATTGCCGAAGCCATCGAACTTCATCTCAGTGCACTCGCACGCGACGGAATCCCTCTCTATCACCGTCCGGGTACAAAAGAAACCTTTATCGCCGTTGATATATGATGGACAGACTCCCCATCCTTTCCGGTAAGGAAGTCGTAAAAGCTCTTGGCAAACTGGGCTATACGGTTAATGATCAGAAAGGAAGTCACCTCCATCTCAGGCATCCGGTCAGGAGACCGCTGACCGTTCCCAACCACCCGGAAGTTGCCCGCGGGACATTGCGGATTATCATCAGGGATGCCGATCTTACCGTTGAAAAATTTCTGGAACTTTTATAAGATCAGGTTCCGGTAAAAGGGGGGAGATGGTCATCCACCATGAGCAAAGAGGGAGGACCCCCCTCATAACCCTTACACCTTTGCAGGGCCGGATTTGTCTTCCTCGGCATAGATCAGGGGGTTCTGTCTGCTCCGGGCAGAGGTGCCCTTCCCGGTGCCCCCGTATCCCGCGGATGAGTCAATAGGGCTCCGGTCCCCGTACCGGGGCTCCAGTTTCATCGTACCGTCGTCCTGCATGATCCTGGCCATTGCGGGCTCTGCCGGGATATCCGGCTGGCGTGCGCCCCTCGGCCGGATCACGGTGAGGCCATCGGAGGAGGCTGCAATGGACGGGGATGCGGAGAGTCCCGCAAGCGGCGGAGATGCGGTGCCCCGCAGAACCGGCCCCTGCCTAAGCTCCTGGCGGCGATCTTCCGCAGTCTGGCGGGACAGCGTCATGGCGACTGCCTTAAAGTCAAGCAGCTCGTCGAGCAATCCCTTGACCAGCGCATCCATCTCCCGTAACCTCTTCTCCAGTGCCGCTATCCGGTCTTCTGATACACCGGTTCCTGAAATTTCCATAATCGTAATCAGTTTCTCCTTGTGATGGGATTCATACCCAGGAAATGTGATCTTTGCATCAGACTGTGCATACAGAGAGTTACTGGTGGCCCTGACATGTTAAAGTAAGGAGTTGGTTCCGTCAGGGACCGGACTGGTGAGACCGCCACCGGCCTGTCATGCGGGATGCACACCAGACAAAACTGTGCATGCGCCCGCTCCCGGCCGGTGAAGTGTCACTGAAAGGATAATTCAGTGGATTTATGAAGTGTGTCATCTGCAAACACGGCGAGACCAGAGAGGGCGCGACCACCGTCACCTTTGATCGGGACGGAATGACTCTTGTCGTGAAGGCTGTCCCCGCCTTACATGATAAAAACATCGGACTCATCCGGATTCGACAGACTGATCAGAACCCGGACAAAGATGCATTTTTTCAATAATCATCCCGGATCCGGAGTCAGTAACCCTATATCTGATTGATACCGATATTCCTGGCAGAATCCCGGTGATGGTATACATGGTAATGAGTCCCTGGCTGCCTGTTTCGCTTTCTTCAGCCACCGAAGTGGTCCTGTTCGGCATCGCGTTCTTCGGATGGGCCGCCAGTGAGATCATCGGGTCGATACTCCTTCCCAGGCTCCGCCATCGCCGGGACGGGATAAAACTGGAAAGGAAGGACCAGGGTTCAGGGCTGGCAGTGAATATCGGTATAATCGCATCAATTTACATTGCTTTTGGCTTTTCCCTTGTCAGAATTGCCGTACTGCCCGACTGGGTATTTTATCCCGGGATTGCACTCATGTTCGGAGGGGTCATCGTCCGCCAGTGGTCCATCGCGCTACTCGGCGGATTCTTCTCCGTGCTGGTAAGCGTCCAGGAAGGGCAGACAATAATCCGGAGAGGGCCATACCGGTTCATCCGCCACCCGTCCTACACCGGGACACTTCTGACACTGACCGGGATAGGACTTGCCGTCCAGTCGTGGGGAGCGTTACTCACCCTGGTGGTAATGTTTGGCATCGTGTACAAGTACCGGATCGGTGTCGAAGAGAAAGCCCTCGTTGAGCAATTCGGGAATGAATATGTTGCGTACATGAATACCACAAAAATGCTGATCCCGTTTATTCTCTGAAGAAATCGCTGTCTGGTAAGATCATACGGTCACAACCTCTCGCGGTCGCCGCAGGGGGTGGGGGGAAAACCGCAACCGGGATCGGAGGGGGCTGTGTTTGCGATTACACTCTGGCATGGGCCGGGCAAGGGGGATGGCCAGCGGGCTGGCATACGGATCAGGCAGGCGGAACCCGGGATGTGAGAGGATAGGGGGCAGGGGTTCTATTCCCAGTTTAAGGATACTCAGTGTTATTGGTATCACGCATACAGATTTCTGCATATTTTCACACCCTGTCAACACAGTATAAAAACCTGGACATCCGGATGAGATTGAGAATATAGCGATGCAGGGAGTACGAAATGAAAATCTACATGGATGTCTGCTGCCTGTGCAGGCCGTTTGATGATCAGACAAGGGGACGAATCCGTCTGGAGGTAACTGCAATACAGGAAATCATCCGCCGCTGTTCAACGCAGGAATTCACCCTGGTTACCAGTGAAGCAATAACCGAAGAACTCTCAAAAATCCCGGACATGCAGAAACGGCTGCGTGTGGAGAAGATCGCATCCGTAGCATAAAAATCCATACTCATTGACGAGGGAATAATTTCGCGGATGCACGAATTAATTTCCAGAGGCGGCGATGCGATGGACTCGCTTCATATTGCCTGTGCCGAACGGGCCGGAGCGGTGCTCCTCACTACTGATGATGACCTGATAACATTTTTTAAGTTGCACCAGAACATACAGGTACATATAGTAAACCCGGTTTCATGGTTAAAGGAGGAAAACAGATGAGCGCCAGAACACTACACCAGATCCAGCAGGAAGGACTTGAAGTACTGGTCGATAAACTAGGCCCGGACGACGCAATCCGGTTCCTCCAGATCTACGAGCCGGGAAGCGGCGACTGGACAAAAGACCGGAAAAAATATCTTGAGAACGACCCGGATAAAATTATCAAAAGCATTATGGAGCGGAGAAAAAAAGTACCTGCTCCGTGAACACAACCCTGCGGGTAATCGTAAATCCCTCAGCTTCCCCTCCCCGCGTGATCACGGTATTCTTTGGCAGGAGTGTGCAGCCATGAAAGTTACCGTTGACAAAGAAGCAGACGCACGGTATATGCGTCTTTCCGATACCCGCATCCACGACTCGGAAGAGGTGAAACCCGGCGTTATTCCTGATTATGACGACAAGAACAACCTCACCGGAGAGATCCTCCGGGTATCGGAGCGCGTGCCGTCTGCGACCCTGAAATCCGTCCTGGTCGAATCTGCATAGCAAAGAGACTGGCAGATCTCCGGCACGCGATGATCGGGCCGCTATGCCTTTTTTTCTTTTAATAGAACCACGTAATTATTTTATGTCTTTTGTCGGATATTACGTAGAGAGTCGCTTAAATTATTCTGCGGATATACCGGAACCACCCGGTTGCTCATACATTCTGTCTGAATCAACGTTCGGATTGGTCGAAAAGTCTGATGACTCGGTCGAAGACCTGCGGTCTTCGAAGACCTGATGGTCTTCTCCTGCCTCGGGTCTTGCGACCCTCAGCATTCTCCTCTTCCAGTTCTGAGGGGTTTATCAAAACCCCGAAGAGGAGAAGTGAGGCAGAATGCCGAACTTCGACTTCGTGAAGCCAAGCCCGACAGGGCTGAACGATAAGAAGACGAAGTCTTCGACTTCTGATGAATCCGAGACCTTCTTCGGAAGGTCGAGGAAGAGAAGATTTCCCCAGGAAATCTTCGAACCTGTCACAAGTCGAAGAATCCTCTGGATTCTTCTCCTACTCCAGGTCTGATGACCTGTCGCATTGCCAAACTATTTGACAGGAAGAAGCGCTATTTACGCATAACGGACAGGGAATTGCGAACACCGAAGAACGGACACCACGATCATGAACTTCAACAATTTCACCATCAAATCGCAGGAAGCCGTAGCGAAAGCAACTGAACTTGCAACGGCAAAACAGAACCAGGCCATCGAGACGTCGCATCTCCTGAAGGGGATGCTCATGGTTGACGAGAATGTCATCCCGTACCTCCTGAAGAAACTGAACGTGAACCTTGATGTGTTCACACCGGCGCTCGACCGGATCATCGATGCCTATCCCAAGGTCAGCGGCGGGGAGAACTTCCTCTCCAGTGATGCCACAAAAGCCCTGCAGAAAGCGGTGGCACTTTCCCAGGAATCCCGGGACGAATTTGTCTCCCTGGAGCACCTGCTCCTGGGAATCCTGTCGGTGAACGACAAAACCTCGCGGCTGCTGAAGGAGAACGGGGTTTCAGAGAAAGACCTGAAGACCGCCATCAGCCAGTTGCGGAAAGGAGCGACGGTGAACAACCAGAACGCGGAAGAGACCTACAACTCCCTGGAAAAATATGCCCGGAACCTGAATGAACTTGCCCGGAGCGGGAAACTCGACCCGGTCATCGGCCGAGACGAGGAGATCCGCAGGGTGCTGCAGATCCTTTCACGGAGAACGAAGAACAACCCGATCCTGATCGGGGAACCTGGCGTGGGAAAGACCGCCATTGCCGAGGGGCTCGCCCACCGGATCATCGACGGGGACGTACCGGAGAACCTGAAGACCAAGCAGATCCATTCCCTCGACATGGGAGCCCTGATCGCCGGGGCCAAGTTCAAGGGAGAGTTCGAGGAGCGGTTGAAGAGTGTGATCAAGGAAGTGGTCTCAGCTGAAGGGGAGATCGTCCTCTTCATCGACGAGATCCATACCCTGGTCGGGGCCGGTGCCGGCGAGGGCGCAATGGACGCTGCCAATATCCTCAAACCCGCGCTCTCCCGGGGAGAACTGCATGTCATTGGGGCAACGACCCTGAAGGAATACCAGAAATATTTCGAGAAGGACAAAGCGCTCGAACGGCGTTTCCAGCCGGTGATGGTCAATGAACCGGATACGCTGGATGCCATCTCCATCCTCCGGGGAATCAAGGAGAAATACGAGACCCATCACCATGTACGGATCAGGGACGAGGCGATCATTGCTGCCGTCGAACTCTCCCAGCGCTATATCTCCGATCGTTTCCTTCCCGACAAGGCTATCGACCTGATCGATGAGGCTGCATCGAAACTCCGCCTCGAAATCAACTCGGTGCCGGAAGAACTGGAGATTATTGAACGGAAGATCCGTCAGATGGAAATTGAACGCGAGGCCATCAAACGGGAGAAAGACCAGGGAAAGCTGAAGGGCCTGAACGAGGAGATCGGGAACCTGAGCGAGGAACGCAACCGGGTGAAGGCACAGTGGCAGTCGGAGAAAGAGCTTGTTGAACAGATCCAGTTGCATAAAAATGAGATCGAGAACCTGAAGTTCGAGGCCGAAAGTGCCGAACGCAGCGGCGACCTCGGGAAGGTGGCAGAGATCCGCTATGGCCGTATCCCGGATACCGAGAAGGTCATCGAGGGGCTCAAAGGAAAACTGACCGTACTGCAGAAGGATTCCCCGATGGTGAACGAGGAGGTTGGTGCAGAGGAGATTGCCGAAATAGTCTCGCGCTGGACCGGCATTCCCGTGAGCAGGATGCTGCAGAGCGAGCGGCAGAAACTGCTGAACCTCGAGACCGAACTTCACAGGCGCGTCGTGGGCCAGGATGAAGCCATCGGGGCAGTTGCCGATGCCATCCGCCGGAGCCGTGCCGGGCTGCAGGACACCAAACGCCCGATCGGTTCCTTCATCTTCCTCGGGACGACCGGTGTCGGAAAAACGGAACTGGCAAAAGCCCTGGCAGAATTCCTCTTCAACAACGAGAACAGCATGGTGCGGATCGATATGTCGGAATACCAGGAACGGCATACCGTTTCGAGGCTGGTCGGGGCGCCGCCGGGCTATGTCGGCTATGAGGAGAGCGGGCAGCTGACCGAAGCGGTCCGGAGAAAGCCCTACTCTGTTGTACTCCTGGACGAGATCGAGAAGGCCCACCCGGATGTGTTCAACATCCTGCTGCAGGTCCTTGACGACGGCCGCCTGACCGACAACAAGGGCCGTACGGTGGATTTCAAGAATACCATCATCATCATGACCTCGAACATCGGGTCGCACCTCATCCAGGAGAACCTGGAGCATGTCACCGACAAAAACCGGGACGAGGTATACGACCGCACCCGCGAGCAGGTCTTCGAACTGCTCAGGAAGACCCTGCGTCCCGAGTTCCTCAACCGGATCGATGAGGTCATCATGTTCAGGCCGCTCACGAAGGATGAGATCCAGACGGTAGTCGAGCTCCAGCTGGGGAACGTCCGGAAGATGCTCGGGAAGAACGATATCCGGCTTACGGCGACGAAGAAAGCCATCAGGTTCATCGCCACCCAGGGCTTTGATCCGCAGTTCGG
Organism: Methanoregula sp.; assembly: GCF_050010295.1. GTDB lineage: Archaea > Halobacteriota > Methanomicrobia > Methanomicrobiales > Methanospirillaceae > Methanoregula. The sequence continues at coordinate 85,043 of NZ_JBEKLH010000009.1, read as the reverse complement.
TGCACGGCCGATCAAACGGGTGATCCAGAAGAACGTGCTGAATGAATTGTCAAAGATGATCCTGGAAGGAAACGTACAGAAAGAGAATGAGATCGTGGTGGATGAGAAGGAAGGGAAGCTGGTGTTCAGGAATAGCTGAACCTTCAGACTTTTTTCATGCATTTCCTGTTGAGGGATGACGTTCGGGGTCGTGCCGGCCCATCAGCCGCGTCACCTCTTCAAAGGCCTTGTGTTTGTCCTTGGACCCGGTGTAGAGGATCCGGGTATGTTCCCTGTCGTCCCTGAGGTATACGGCCTCAGGGTATTCGATCAGTACTACCTGTCCCCCGGGACCGAAGTGCTTTTCATCGGTCTCCCCGATCATATACCGCTCGCGCTGCTCCCGGGTTGGGGCAGAGTTTTTATCAAACCGGAAAACGCTCATCCCTGTTTCCTGCAATGGATGCTTCTTGATCCCTGGACATATAAAACAACGGAACGTGCCATATGAACGCCATTCGCATCCCTTCCAGCTAAACAACAATGCGGTACCTCCTTCCGGCACGGGCCTCGCGATTGAGATGGCCGACGGGTCAGCGTGAGACTGGGAAGAGCAACCCGGGATGGAAGCGGGAGGGCACCTCCACCGGCCTTAAGATTTTCAGGAAAACGGCAATTGAACATCCTTCTGAAGATATCGCAAAATTTGCAAACGGCAATAAAGGTTATCAGGGCAGCACACGTTTCACTGGATATCAAATGACATTATGACCCGCAAAACCATCTGAATTGTACACGATGTCCGCATCTGACCGGATGTGACATTCCTATTTCTGAAGGAACACACCGGCATACGATCGGATCGGATCCTTGTGACTTCGTGCTCAATCCCGATGAATGCAGTCCGATGTCAGGCAAAAGGTAGTTCCTGGTTTTTCCCGTCGGTTGTATCTTGGATTATGAAAGGTTAAACCCAGATACATCTCAGGGAAGAGATGGGTTACCGGCGATTCCAGACACATTGCTTCAGGCAGTCTGGGATCAGGCACCCGGAATCTGGAGATGTTCACATGGATTTCAATACTTCACTCTTACGAGCCTTAAAAACCGGAAGTGTCGTTCTTGGCCCGGTAAGGACCGAGAAATGTGTCAGAGAGGGCAGAGCCCGGATGATCGTCGTTGCGGGTAATTGCCCGGCAAACATCAGAACAAGAATTACCGAGAACCAGAACCCGTTCATTCACACCTTTGAAGGTTCCAGCACAGCTCTTGGAAACGTCTGTGGAAAACCGTTTTCCGTGAGCACGCTCGCGATCGTCAATCCCGGCGAATCGGATATCCTTTCCTATATGCGGGCATGACAGGACCGGGGTAAACGTCTCATTGTTATGTTTACGCACCGGTATCGCAGGTTCCGAGACCCTGCGGGAGAAGTGCAGGGATCCGGCTGAATAGTAATAAAAAAATTAATCATACGTATGGATTACTTTTACCGCGCTGACTACGATTAAGACCCTTCGATGCTATGGATTCACCGGAGCCTGCGTTCATCACTCTGTTTCTGAATCCGCATGAAATTTTCATTCCGCGGGCATTCGTGCGGATTCACCCCGTTCACCGGAATCCACTTCCCTTCCCGCGGGTTGAACCGGGCCGGGCATGACAATTGTTGAACTGCCGATCCATGGAGTCCCGGAACCATCCTGGTCTTGATGTGTTCACAGTCTACACAAAAATGGTAATTGCTCATGTACGATCTCCTGTCTGGAAAATGTATCAGACTTGACGTGGTCTCTTGCATGAATGAGGTTATATGCCTTAGTATGGTGCTACCGGCCGGCAGAAATGTGTGGGAGGGCGATTTGTATAAGAAAAATCCCGGCGCCCAGAAATTTTTAGAAAATTTTCCTGTCACAGCCCATCTGCCGGTAGTTTCGGCAGCCGGTCGCGGAAGTGCCAGAAGACGAGAGCGAGTGCCACATACAGGATCGCAACGAACCACCCGAATTCGCCCAGCATCATGGTCCCGCCGGGGGTCGTAACCGTAAGTCCGGGATAAAATTGCTGGATGAAATAGTTCCAGAACGCGTGGAAGAGGATGGCAACCCAGACGCTCCCTGACGCAAGCCGGAGCCATGCGAGGATCACCCCTGCTCCCATCACCGAGGGGATGAAGACGGCAAGCGAGTACCACACCGGTCCTGCGCCATGGTAGGTACCAAAGAGGATAAGCGGGATGTGCCACGCGGTCCAGATGGCGGCGGAGAGGAGCGCGAGCGTGGTGAAACCCTGGAACCGGGCGAGTTCGGGTACCAGGAAGCCCCGCCAGCCGAACTCCTCGCCCGCTGCGGCAAAGCAGTTGAAGACAAGAGCAGAGAGGAACGCGGGGACAAACGAGAGGGAGAAGATGAGAGTGGCATTGCCGGAGTTGAACGGTGCAATCCCGGACAGCCACGCGGAGCCGAACATGAGGATGCCGGCAGCGACCGGGATGAGGATCCCGGCCGCAAGCCAGACCGGCTTTCCGGGGCGGATGCCAAACCCTTTGAGGTTCCGCTGGAAGACGAGCCGAGTGGCAACCGCGGCAATGGCAGGGCACCACATGACACCCACGGTGTTCACCAGGAGCATGGTGCTGTTCGCAGAAACGGGCGGCGTTATCGAGGTCAGGTACCAGAATACCGATGAAAACGCGAATGTGAGGATGATAAACGTCAGTACGGTGATCTTCGGGTTGGCCGGGCGTACTGGAGTGCCGGGTGACCCGGACCCTGCAGGTTTTTCCATGTAAACAATTCCCTGACCGGAAGCTGATAAGGGTATCTGTTCGCTTGAGGGGTAGGGGGGACCCCCCTCCACAGAACCGGAAGGGGGGAGAGGGGTTGACAAGTGCGATGATTGATTATGTACGTCTTTGATAACCCGTGACATACTTGTTGCGGCAGAATCGTTGGAGATGAAATAAATAAACCAATAAAGATTATCAATTTCACCACATCCATACCATCCGGTCTAGCAGACCTTCACCTTCATTCCCTCACATTCCAGGTAATGTAAACCCCATATCCGCATTGCATCAAATATCGGGAAAAGGGCCTTGCCATATTCAGTCAGGGAATACTCAACACGGGGAGGTACCTCAGGAAACGCGACCCTTGAAATGATCTTCAGGTTCTCAAGTTCCCGGAGATGCGTTGTGATGGTCTTCGAGTTCACATTATGCATCTTTTTCTGGAGGTCGGAGAACCTGAGCGTACGGTTCTTAAGTTTCCAGATGATGAGGATCTTCCACTTGCTTCCCATGACCTCAATAAATAATTCTACGGGACATTTGGATTCTGTTTTGGATTCAGACATATATTCCCCAATAGTTATTTTTTCGTAACAGTATTACTTTTTTCCTTCTGCATAATATAAGTAACTATAGGATGAACGGATGAGTATTATTAAAGAGGTCAGAAATGGAGAGACAGAGTCCACAGTGCGTAAAATGTACCATTCTCCGGTGCGGTTCTCCAGAGAAGAACAGGAAAGTGCCGGCATCCTGCCCTACAGAAAAGTACCCGGACTTGGTCAGGGAAACGATTGATAAATTCATGCTTCCCGAAAACCAGGCCATAAACCAGGGCTGGCTTGCTCTGATGAACAAAGTGGTGGATCCGGAAAAACCGAGAGAGAAATTTTCCTGGACAAGGGTTGATGAAATTATCGAGTACGCGAAGATACGCGGAATGAAAAGGATAGGCATCGCTACGTGTTATGCACTGATGTCTGAATCGAGGTCGTTATCTGATATTCTTGAACGTAACGGGTTCGACGTCGTCTCCGTATCATGCCTCTGTGGGGAAGTAAACCCGCAGGATGTCGGCATGCCGGGGGATATATTCTGCAACCCGATCATGCAAGCAGAAGTCCTCAACCGTGAAAAAACAGAACTGAACATCATGGTAGGGCTTTGCCTTGGACATGACATACTCTTCCTGCGTCATTGCAAAGCGGAGACAACGCCTCTCGTGGTCAAGGACCGTGCTCTCGGGCATAACCCCGTAGCCGCGTTGTATCTGAACCAGGGTTTTTTCAGGGACAGGTTCACCAGAGGATAAGCGTGGACCGGAGGAGGGACCAACTGCACGGTATCGATACTATTTACAATATAAAAACATTGGGGCGGGATGCCGGTTTATCCCGGCAATCATGACAAAAGATGATGGGGGTAATCGGTCTCATGATAATTTCTAAAAATATGGAACCCTACCGCCGATTCCACACTGCAATTCCCAAAACCAGAACGATTGCCCCGATGGGGGCAAACTGAAGCGGGGATGCCGGGGTCTGGCTTTGAGCCGGAGTCGTAGTGGCTGGTTGTGCATGAGGTGTTGAAATGCCCGTAGCATCAACCTGGAACGGGATCTCTGTATACGTGTCATCACCATTATTGGGGTCACTGAACGCAGCAACGAGTGCCTCTGCCGCGTCGTTGCCCTGCAGGCTTCCCGGGCCGGAGATCCTGAAGAGGTTCGTACCGTTGTTACGTTGCAGGCTGCGGACGTAATCTCCGCTGACATCGATGTCGAATGTGGTGTTCTCCATCGGATGCTGGACAATCACGAAGTACTGTCCGCTTTCAAGGTGGCTGGTGACCTCCCCGGGCACTACATACTGGTACGAGGCATCAGAGCTGACGGGTACCTTTGACGTTGAGAAGTAGTTCTTACCAAGGATCCAGACCTGGACCGTTTCGGGATTTCCTTCCGCAACTCCGGAAACCGTAATGGGCACTCCTTTTGAAATTGTTGCCGGGGAGATCGCTGCAGTTATGAAAGGTTTTTTCAGGATAATCCCGACATTGGCAGCGTCGGGACCCAGCTGGTCTTTCGTTTTTGGCTGGCTCACGGCATAGATGGTATACGTCCCGGCATCCACCGGGAGATTGGCGGTGTAATAGACATATTCCCAGGTTTTATCCGGTTTTGTTTTCACTACCGTGAATGAGTCCGGGTTTCCGCTGACTACATTCTGTTGAGGCGAGGTAAGTTTTCCCCCGCCATTGGGGATGCCGGGTCCGGTTACGAAGAGGCCGGGTCCCGTTATGAAGAGGTACGTGGAATCCGAATCATAATTATGGCCACTCAAAACTACGTTTTCTCCCAGATAATAGGACTGGTCTCCTCCTGCGAAAATAGTCACTCCCGTGTCTGCTGATACGGGGGATATCATCAGGGCTGCTGCACCTGCTATGATGAGAAGCAGGATCATCTTCCAGGACCCGGACGGGTTGTTGCTGGTTTGTTTGGACATATGTAAATGTATGCACATTTACAATATAAAATTATTCTGAAACCAGGTTTTTATCCGGTACCATTCTCAACAAGATGGGGGGTTCACAGTTATTCACCATGGAGATCTCCCTTCTGCAGAATAGATCAAGCGCGAGAAAACTTAAATGAAAAATAAAAAAAGATCCAGGACAGGCTCTCTTATCGTTTGTACAGGTTTATTTTTTGGGGTTTTTTAGTTGTGCGTATTTTTCCGGGCACCATTTTTTGATACGGGATATCTTCCAGCGGGAGTAAGGGACTAAAAAAAATCATGCAATGGATTCCGTTTCAGCGGATCCGGGCATGTGCCCGGCCTTTGCAGAGGTGTAGAGGTCCTGCGTTGCAATCCCTCCAACCGTTGCCGCGACAACCGCAAGGCCGGACAGGGCAAGAATGTACAGGAAGCCGGAAGCGATCCACAAATCGCCGGGGCGCCAGGTCAGATCGAGTGCGACAATCCCGGCTGCCAGCTGAAAGAGAAGGAACGTGAGCGAGGCAGCGAATACTACCACTCCAAGGCCAAGAACGCAGGCAGCCACTTCACCCCAGATGTTCTTCATCAGGGTAAACGATCCGGAAACCGCCTCCTTCAGGCGCCTCTCCTCAAGCACGAGGAGGGGTACTACAAACAGGGTCAGTACGAACAGGATTACGTTGATCGCTGAAAGGATCAGGGTGGATACGAACGCAAACTCAATTCCATTCTCCCCGCCAGGCAGGTTGGCAACGTAGAGGTCCGGGTAGAGGATGTAGTTGAAGGGGATCTGGTTGAGCACGTTGAACAGGAATTGCCAGATGGCCGACCAGACGGTCGAGATCATGGTGAAAGGCTGGAACCACGCTGAGTCCAGCGAATACGAATTCCGGCCGGCGATGTAGAGCAGAGTGCCTGCGTCCTGGCCGGCTGTGAAGATCAGGGTGCCCGCGAGTGCCACGACCACGGACCACCCGGTAAGAGGTCTCAGGTATTTTTTTGCTTTGTTGAGTCCATGAAAGAATGAAACAGAACCGCCTTTCTCTGGAGAGAGGCTTAAGGCAAGGCCCGCCAGTAAGAATACGAGGCAGAACACCGTTGAGAACTCTACTGCAAATGTCAGGACAAGTGGTTGGAGTAAATCGGGTCCATAGAAGGGAAAGGGGTTGAGAACGAAGAGCATCCACTGGGCGATGAGGTGCCCGGCCAGCACGAGTCCGACCAGGAGCGAGAACCAGAGGAGCTGCCGGTTATGGATCAGCGTTTTCGTGCCGGACAGGGCGGCCCCGATCCCCCGTCGGACTGTTTTCGATCCCCCGCCCCCGCCATCCGGGCGCCCCTCATGGACCGGTTCAGGCTGGTTACCCATCCCTGCCTGCGCGGCACGGACCGCTGGTGCTTTCCGACACAGGCCGAGCCACCAGCGTGCATCAGAATGCCGGTTCATGCCGTACTCTCCCTGACCTTTGCAGAGGTGTAGAGGTTCAGTGCTGCAATCCCCCCGACCGTTGCCACGACAAACACAAGGCCGGACAGGGCAAGAACGTACAGGAGGCCGGCTGCAATCCACGCCTCACTGGGGTGCGTGAACGTAGCGTTCATTGGGCCGGCAACCCACCACACAATATCAACCACGGAAAACCGGAAGAGCAGGAACGCGAGCCAGGCAGCGAATACTACCATTCCAAGGCCCAGAACGCAGGCCGCCACTTCACCCCAGATGTTCTTCATCAGGGTAAACGATCCCAAAACCGCTTCCTTCAGGCTCTTCCTCTCAAGCACGAGGAGGGGCACTACAAACAAGGTAAGGACGAACAGGATTACCGTGATTGCTGAAAGGATCAGTGTACACTCGAGCGCCCAGCTGAATAGCCACTCACCCCCGCCAGGATGCAGGTTGGGAACGTAGAACGACGGTACGAGGACGAAGTTGAAGGGGAACGTGTAGCGCACGGTAAACAGGAAATACGCGAGTTTAAAGTAGAGTGCCGAGATTATATTGAATGGCGAGAGCCACGTCGGCACATAGGAATACATGCCGGCGATAAAGATCAGAGTGCCGGCGAGTGCCACGACTATGGACCACCCGGTAAGAGGCCTCAGGTATTTTTTTGCCATCCTGAGTCCCTGGAAGAATGAGACCGTACCGCCTTCCTTTGAAGAGAGGCTTAAGACAAGGCTAGCCAGCAAAAATACCAGGCAGAACACCGTCAGGAACTCGATCGCAAATGTCTGGACAAGCAATGAAGGTATACCGGCATAGTGAGGATCAAAGAGCAGCCACCGGGGGTTACGAACGAAGAGCTCCCCCCGGGCGATGAAGGGATGAACGAAGAGCTGAATCCCTGCGAGTGCCGCGACCACGGACCCCCCGGTAAGAGGTATCAGGTATTTTTTTGCCATCCTGAGTCCCTGAAAGAATGAGACCGGACCGTCTTTCTTTGACGAGAGGCTTAAGGCGAGGCCCGCCAGTAAGAATACCAGGCAGAACACCGTGAGGAGCCCGGCCGCAAATGTCAGGACAAGGTCAAAGGATAGAGTCGGCATCACGAAGGACAGCCACTCTGATGGGAAAGGCAATCCATAGAGCCCCGCCTGGGCGATGAGGTGCACGGCCAGCACAAGTCCGACCAGGAGTGAGAACCAGAGGAGCTGCGGGTTATGGATAAGGGTTTTCGTACCTGACAGGGCAGCTCCGATTCCCCGCCGGATCGTTTCCGGTCCGCCGGCCCCGCCGTCCGGGCGGCCCTCATGGGCGGGTTCAGGCAGGTTAACAATATCTGCATGCGAGGCATGGAACACCGGCGGTTTCCGGCACAGGCCGAACCAGTGTTCGGCAATTTCAGATACCCGGGTCATTTTACGCTCTCCCTGATTTTTGCGAGCAATTCTTCAGCCATTTTTGTCGGGTCGGCAGTTCTCTCAATTTTGATCCCGAGTTCTGAAGCGAAATCCCAGATAAATTCGATACACTTGGTGTACTCGTCGCATGACCCGCATTCGCCGTCATGCTCGTACCAGACCTGCATGCCGTGCTTCTCCGACACGAAAATATAGGCATTGGTCTGGAACGGGATGGACCGCCCGAACAGGACGCCCCGTTCCACATCGATCTTCTCGATCTGGATCCGGTTTGCCTGCGCCATCTCCCGCAGCGAGGCATCGATCTTCTCGTTCATCACGAGGAGTGCCTGGGATACCCCCTGCCTTGTTATTCCGAGCAGGTTTGCAATAGAGACATTGGACATCCCGCTGCGCCGCATCTTCCAGAACCCGAACTGTTTCTCATTCGTGGGTAAGAACATATGTAAATGTATGGACATTTACAATATAAAAATATTGGGGGGATACCGGTGTATCCCGGCAATCCTGACAAAAGATGATGGGGGATGCGGGTCTCCAGACGATTTCTAAAAAAAATGGATCTCTAACGCCGGCGCCACACTGCAATTCCCAAAATCAGGACGATTGCTCCGACCGGGGCAAACTGAAGCGGGGATGCCGGGGTCTGGCGTTGAACCGGAGCGGTCGTGGCTGGTTGTGCCTGAGGCGTTGAAATGCCCGCATCATCAACCAGGAAAGGGATCTCGGTATAGGTGTCATCACCATTATTGTGGTCACTGATCGCAGCAATGAGTGCCTCTGCCGCGTCGTTGCCCTGCAGGCTTCCCGGGCCGTTGATCCTGAAGATATACGTACCGTTGTTAAGTTGAAGGTTGCGGACGTAATCTCCGCTGACAACGATGTCGAACGTGTTGTTCTGCATCGGGTGCTGGACGATGAGATAACATTGTCCTTTGGGAAGTTTTCCTGAAAGGTGCGTATCGCCATTAAAAGTATATGATGAATCAGGATTTACCGGAGTTGTTGTGGTATACACGTAGTTATCGCCAATAATCCATATCTGGACCGCAGAGGGGTTCCCTTCCGCAGATCCGGTGATCGTGAAAGGCTGTCCTTTTGAGACGGATGAAGGTGAGATCCCTGCAGTTATGAAGGGTTTTTTGAGTATTATACTGGTCGTACCATAGGTTGTTACATCGTTGAACTGGTCTTTCGTTTTTGGCTGGCTCACTGCATAAAAAGTATATGCCCCGGCACCCAGCTCAACATTAGACGTATAATAGGTATATTCCCACGTTGTATCCGGTTTTGTTTTCGCCATGGTGAATGAACCGGGATCTCCACTAACCGGATTTTGATGCGGCAAATAAAGTTTCCCGCCACCATCCGGAAGGTTGGGTCCGGTTATGAAGAGGTACGTGGAATCTGAATCAGTATTCATACCGGAAAAAACTACTTCTTCCCCAAGATAATAGGACTGGCCCCCTTTCGCGGCAATAGTAACCCACGTCTCTGCAGATACGGGAGAGATCAGAAATACTGCTGCACCTGCCATGATGAGCAGCAGGAGGATTTTCCAGAAAGCGGATCGGTTGTTGTTGCTTTGTAGTACCATAAGTAAATTTATTGATGTTTACTATATAAAAATTATGAGTTTTGGGAGTCGATACAATTCTGAAAAAAGAGCACCGTGTTCATTCCCACCGCTTCAGCTCAAACGCCTGGACCGGGTCTTCTCCTTCAAGGGAGTTACCGGGGAACCGGAGCCGAACCGGGACTGGGATGTCCGGAACGACCCGGAACGTGATTGGGGTACCATCGCGGAATTTGCCGGTATATTTCCCGGCATTCGGACAGGATCCCGAAAGGGGGTGGGAGCACATCGCTGGTGAGAGCGGCGGAGGGGGCTGTGCCGGGCCGGCCCTGTGAGGGGCACGGGGCTTGGGATTGATGTGGCCGACGACACTCCATGAAAATCGCATGGCGGATCCAGGTGATGCGATGAAGGAGGGGAGAGCCAAACGGAAAATTCCGATGAACCGGAACCTGATGTTTATTTTCACCCCGCATCGTCACACTATATGTGCCAGTAATTCCGGTATATAGTTGTAGAAAGTATATTCTCAAACCGGGAACCATGTCATGAAACCAGCGATTATCCGATGCCTTCACAAAAATTTCGAGGACTACGTTCACGTACAGGATGGCGTTGAATTCTGGTTTGCCCGGGATTTACAAAACCTTCTCGGTTATGATGAATGGAGAAATTTTTTAAAGGTTATTGAAAAAGCCAAAGAATCCTGTGAGACATCCGGTAATACCGTTCCGGACCATTTTGTTGACGCCAACAAAATGGTTTCACTTGGATCGGGTGCCAAACGGAAGATCGAAGATCTCTTTCTGACCCGGTATGCCTGTTATCTCATCGCCCAGAACGGTGATCCCCGTAAAGAAGAGATCGCGTTTGCCCAGAGTTATTTTGCAGTACAGACCCGAAAGCAGGAGATCATCGAAGACCATATCCGGCTTGCTGAACGGCTGAGAGCGAGAAAACATCTGAAGGATTCCGAGAGAGAGTTGTCCCGGAATATTTACGAACGCGGGGTAGATGAATCGGGTTTTGCCCGTATCCGGAGTAAAGGCGACATGGCCCTCTTCGGGGGCTATTCCACTCTCGTGATGAAAGAACGTATGGAAGTTCCGGACAACCGGCCGCTCGCTGATTTTCTCCCAACGGTTACTATCACCGCCAAAAATCTCGCAACGGAGATCACGAACCTCAATGTTACCAAGGAAGACATGCAGGGCGAAGATCCGATTACGGTCGAACATGTCCAGAACAACCAGGATGTCCGCGAGCTGCTCCTGAAGCGGGGAATCCGGCCCGAAACCCTCCCCCCGGACGAAGATCTCATAAAACTTGAGCGCCGGGTAAAATTGCAGGAGAAACAGATCGCAGGACGGGCGGGGAAGATTACTCCGGAATTCATCGAACCGTTGCAGAAACCGGAAGACCCGCAATAAATGGTATCACTTACGTACTCGCAAAGAGAATTCAATCCCGCCCTCTGACACGGGGCGGGTAGTTGCAGTGGCCGGCAACTTGTCATGAGATCAAGAGAGCCGGATGCCTGGAGCGGGAGGGGGTACCTACCCCGCCCATTCTCAGAGGGGCAGGGGGGACCCCTCTCCTCAAAACCGGAGGGGGGGTACCCGTCCGCTTCCGCGGCTCGCGGCCGCTTCAGCCGCTCCCGACCACTTCGCGGGCAAACGCCTTTGCGCCGTCGAAGTCCTCCTGATGGGGTCTCCCGAGCTTGATGACAAAGAGCCTTCCCCGGCCGCCGTTGACCCCGATGATGGTCGCCCCTTTCTTCTCCAGCGCATCGGCCATGATGCCGATCATCCGCTGCCCGTCATTCTCATATCCCGCGGTCCCGAAGAGGGCAACCCGGCGTCCCGCAAAGGTCCCGTTCCGGATGAAACGCATGATTGCGTCACCTGGGGTATGGCCGCTGTAGGTTCCGCTGCCAAGGAAGAGGAGCTGCGCATCCTCCGGCACGGGCGCCGCGATGTCTCCCGGCACGACACCCAGCTCTTCGGCGATGGCACGCGCGATCTTCTTCGTGTTCCCGCCCTGTGAATCCACCAGTACTGCTATGCCGTCCATACAGTATCCTGAAAGTTCCGGAATTTACCGCTTGGGATAGTGCCAGGAATCCGTCTGGCAGGATCGGCAGCCGGTCCGGGTTCTCCGACAGTAGAATGGGGAGGGCTGGGGGTTTAGGATATCATCTCCCCCAGGTCTCAATCCGGGCCATGTAAGGCCCCGGATAGCCCCTTTTTTCCGGAAAATGACAGGGTTTTTCAGAAAAACAGCAGGGTTTCAGGCCAAAACGTGCTGTTTCACACCGGATAATGACAGCAGTATTTGGCAGAATTGGGGAGGCGGAACTCAGGGTCACATGGGTTAAGGCTAAGGTGGGCGGGAGGTTTTCCGGAGGGGCGGCAGTGAACCGCCCGTATCAGTCAATGTCAGCTTCCGCCATCATCGCTATGACCTCCTCCTTATCGATCTCCGGGTGACCCCTGAGGTATTCAGCAATGGCTTTCCTGCGGATGTCCCGCGACGCATTTTGTGCGCTGAGATGAATCAGATCTATGCTGTGCTTCAGTTCCATACCAGTTAATCCCATCCTGTACCCCCGGAATATTTTATGGTTTCCGACGGAGAGCACTAGAGGTCTATAGTCGGCTACATAGTCCCAGCTTATATATCCCTCTAGGTCACCGCCGGCGGGCAGGTGCCCGTGATACTGTATCTTTTGCTTGAATCCGGGCCTTCGATCAAAATAGAATGGATTTCCCCGCTAAAAAGGCTCAAATTTCACTTTATTCAGTAGCCGCGACGATGGGCGGAAGCTTCCAGAGAGCTGTAATTCCCACGAAAGATCTGGCCATTGCCGATCAGTGTCTGCTGTACCTGCATCCCCGGTTGTACCAGCATTAAACAGGAATACTTCGTTATAGCCGGCGACGACGATATGGGTGATCGCCTGAAAATTCTGTTATTGATGATTTCCATCCGGGAGAAAAGGGTTGTTCGTCCGGATCCGGATGCAGTACTCTTTTTCTTTCATCAGTCACCTGTTCTGCAATGAGTGACATACGTATACCCCCGTTCAAATCCTTACCACTGGATCGTATGAACGATTCGATCTGATTTTTACCCCGGACAAATTCTCTATCCGGCTATGATTTCAATAGAGAATATTGGGAGGAAAAAAGTTGTCCGGTTAAAGAAAACCGGGAGTAAACCAAAAAGATACATGTCGATAGAGTTGATCAATCGAACTGTGTTCTGTCATGGATTACAGCCGAACGCCGTTTGAAAATCCTTTTTTATTCATAAAAAAAGAGTTATGGTATCAGAATCAGTGAGTTGAGTGATATGGAGACAGAAACATCTGAGCAAGGTACGAAAGACTGGTGCGGGTTCAAGAGTACTATGAAGCAGCGTGTGTGCTGCCATGGATCGGGAGGGGCATTGTACGGATTAGGCTTCCTCGGTGCCCTGGTGTATTACCTCACCACTGCCACAAGCCTCCTGGCCGGGTTCCTGGGATTCCTTAAAGCGCTCGTCTGGCCCGCTTTCCTGGTATATGGGGTGCTGAAATTCCTTGGCATGTGAAGCGATGAAGGGCATGAAATGCCAGGGTGAAAAATGAAAAAAAATGTAAAATTCTTTCCGGGATCCGGCCACATATTCCGGATTTTTTAATTATGAGTCTTCCCGGACCAGCCGGGCCCCGAGTTCGTACGCCTTCTTACAGTCAAGCGGGAACTGCTCCTCGTGCCGTTTCTTCTTTGCCTCCGGATCGAACCGGGTGGCTACAAACTTCGAATAATCATCGAATTGCAGCGTGTCGGTGACAAAGAAGGACTCGCACGACCCGAAGATCTTCTCCATTACCATCTCGGTTCCTTTCACGTTCCGTTCAATGCCCATCTCCTGTACCATCTCGTCCGTTGCCCCGGCTGTGTAGATGAAGGCAGTCTGGATCTTCTTCTTGAAGAGCGAGGACCGCTCCGCGTCATAGACCAGGTACGGGTAGATGAGCCGTTCCAGGAAGCAGCGGGTGACACCGGTCGTGATCCCGAGATAGATGGGCGAGCCAATCAGGATTGCATCGGCTTTCCCGATCTTTTCAAGGATCGGTGCAAGATCGTCTTTTACTGCGCAATGCCCGTAGCTCTTCCCGCCGGCCCGCTTGCAGGCGAAACAGCTGATGCAGCCCGTGAAGTCAAGGTCGTACAGGTGGTACAGTTTTGTCTTTGCCCCTTCCGATTCCGCGCCTTCCAGCGCATGCTCAAGGAGTTGTGCCGTGTTCCATTTTTTCCGGGGGCTCCCGTTGAATGCAAGAAGTTTCATAGTTATCGGTTGGGGGCTTGCGGTAAAAAAGATTGAGGCAGGAGGAGGATTTTTTTAAAAATTCTAACGAGGTAAAATAGGTATCAACAAACTCATCGGTGTCTGCTCATTTCAGTTAAAAAACTATATATCCTAATTTTAGTGATATATATAGTTATGAAAAAATCAGATATTAGCGTCATTTGTATTGTGTTACTTATTTCCGGTGTTTTGATTTCCGGATGCACATCAGCAAACACGACAAATGCTGTTGCACAGATATCTCCAACCCCGGCAGAATCAATTGCAACCTCCGTTACGCAGGCGCCACCTGCTACATCCCTGGTGACAACACCTGTTCCAACGACGGTCAAGGCCACGCTTGCATCTGCCAGCCAGACACCGGCAGACGAGGTTATTGGGGTCACCGTTAATTCAGCAAAAAAAGTAACAAACTGGATGGGTATTTTTCCGCCGAAAGGTGATGCCGTGCTGGTATTAGATGTCACTCTTAAAAATAATGACACGAAGGATTTTGCGTTCTCAAAAGATACCTTTCAGATTATACGATATGGCTACGGCGGGTCATCGCACGGAGCCTCGTTCTTATCGTCCGACCTTAATTCCGGGACTATCCCGGCGAACTCGGAGTTAACCGGCAAAATTGTCTTTGCGGTTCTTGACAGTGCAAATATGTTTAAGTTTACCGTGGTAAATTCAGCAGGAACGGTTGTTTCTGAAACTGACAATATCAGTCCGTCATAATCTGGATTTTCTCTTATTTTTTACCGTGTCATTTTTTCCTTGCTTTCACAGGTCACGTGCTCTTCTGATCGCCCGAAATTGCACACGGAATGGTGGTGACCTGAGCCTGAAGAAGGGAGACGTCACTCTCATCTCATAGGATCGGTCTGGCCTTTTTACCGTAATTATCAGCAACCGATCCAGATTTTTTTGAAATTATCGGCCCGCGACCCGATCCTTTTTCGATTCTCAGCACCTGATCCGATCTTTTTTTGGGATCCCCAGCACCCGGGCCGGACGTTTTCCCGCACCGGCGCACTGTCCGGAAAGCCTCCGACGGAGATATCCGGCCAGATCACGATCCGGCACCCTGAAAATACGACAGTTTCGCGAAAATGCAGAATAGTTTCCGCAAAGTCCACAACAATTCCGCCGGAAATTTCGCCGGAAAATCTTGTCCGGAGCATGGGACAATATGGGAGAGTTAGGATGGCAAAAGTCACCCGCCACGGGTTTTGGGACGTGGCCGGGTTGTGGCAGATGGGAACCTGGAGGGGGGTAACCCCTCCACATAACCGGAAGGGGGGGGTACCCGAAAAGGAGACGATAACCCCGGCAGGGTTCTCAACCATAAAGTGGTCCAGAGCGTCCCTCTCCCGCCGCGGCTACGTTCCAAATCCTGTGCCCTTGGTTACCTGTCCCTTGTAACATCGCTAAATACGACCTCATCCATTCCCGCCGGACAACATGCAATTATTCCGGCTCGGTTCCGCATTTTTGCGAATTATGACCTCTGAAATTTTGGGATTGAGGGAAAAGAGGTACAACCGGGCCCGCAGAGGGCTCCGGAGTACCAGAATTCCAGTAGGGGTTTTCAGGGAGTGAACGATCCTACTCTCCGACGGCGGATCCCTGCCCGGGTACGATGTGGAGGCTCAGGTCTCCAGGTTTCTAGGATTGGGTAAAAGCCTGACACGATCAAAAAAAATTTGAGCTCGCTGTGGTCGGGCCGGTTACCGGAAAATTTCCGACCCGCAAGCGATCCTCCGGGAAAAATTCTCCAGAAAAAATTTACAAAAATTCCGCAATGAAAAAATTAAAAAACCGTTGTAATTTGATCCTTGCATTCGTCAGGAGATTATCATGCCACGAACTCTGGTTCGATACCATACCCCGAATCCGCTTGCGATAGCAAAAAGAATGACGATGACAATGGTGAGGGCGGGCTGACTATCAGGATGTACCACCATATTGAGGTATATAACCAGTCCCTCCAGAAGGGTAAGGAGGACTACCATCATTGGTAAGTTATACTTCTTTTGCGTCATGCAAACTTCGAATTCCAATATATATGCTAATTTTAAAGACTTTGTTATTTATTCCCGTCCTGATGGTTACGACATTAATTTAGCACATAGAGTATAAGTCAGAGGGAAGATCAAAATCTCCTTTTTACTTAAACACAGTCAACAGTGTGCTATTAAAAAAATTTTCCGGCCGTTCACCCGATTGTCTGACCTGACACAACCGGTTTCCCCTCACGGTCGATCTCGACCAGCGAGTTCGGCGTGACCAGGAAGAACCGCCACGTCCCGTGCTTCGACCGGATCCAGAGCTCGGCCGTGATGGCCGCGACGTTTAAGTCCGCGATTGCAATTTCCTCATTATTCCGGGAATCATCCCGAAACCAGCGATGAGCCGATATCCTTCATGACCGTGTCCAGATCTTTTCTTTCCTGCGCCGGTTCATTTCGCATGCCCGCGACAACGACGACGTCCTTAACATCAAATTCCAGCATCTGAAAGATATGTTTCGTATAATCGAAATATACCTGGAACATGCCGGGATCAGGATTACCCTGGGTAAACACAAGAAGCAGCTTCTGTTTTCTGGCTTTTTCTTTGTAATGCGGTGAGAACCGCGGAGAGATTTGCGCAAACAACCTGTCGGTGAAAATCTTTGCCTGGGCACTCATCTGCCCCATGTACACCGGTGAGCCGAGGATCAGGACATCGGCCTGCTCAATCGCGCCATACAGTTCCTGCATGTCGTCATTGATAATACAACCGCGATCGCCATCACTGTGACAGCAGAGACAACCACTGCACGGTTTGATATCAAGATCGCTGAAAGACCAGGATTGAGTAGAAGCGCCCTGTTCTTTCGCACCCTCGAGTATTTTGTTTACTACCCATGCGGTATTGCCAACTTTTCGCGGACTGGCGATAATTCCCATGATTTTCATTATTCCTCCCTGAGTGTCTGGCTTGAATATATAACCTGCAGTAAGAGAAAAATCCGAGTGATTAACGAGATGCTCCTTAACCGGGATTGCCTTTGCGTTTCAGTTTTTTGTCGACATCTTTAAGTATACCGTCGAGATCTTCGAGCAGCTGACTAAGTTTGGCGGGATCTACTTCCACTGGCTCGGACAACCCCTCACCGACAACATCGGATCCAAGGTAGATTATACTCCATATGCCGAGAATCTTCAAAACCGGAATCAGTTTTTCACCTGACTGCGTAAGCGAATATTCAACCTTCGCGGGGACTACTGCATAGACTGTCCTTGTGATAATACCATCGTGCTCCATCTCACGGAGCTGTTTAACGAGCATCCTCTCGCTGATTGCCGGAAGCCTATGCGAGATCTCGCTATACCGCTGAGTCCCGTTCATTAATGCAATAACGATCAGCAGTTTCCATTTCCCTCCGATCACATTAAGTGCAGCCTCGATCCATCGCCAAAAATCCTTGTTCTTCGCCATTTCAGTCACTATATATTTTGTTAGCACAGGCCAAAATTGTTGGTATCTGCTATAAATTGACATACGGTGGATACTACAAAAAATGGAGTTGGAGGATTATGGAGATAGTACCTGGAATACACCAAGTCGATGGTGTAAATGGTAATTGTTTCATTATTTTTCGGGACGATCTAACACTTATCGATACGGGAATGCCCAAAAACAGCGCAAAAATAGTAAAATATATTCAGGAAATTCTTAAACGTAAACCTTCAGAAATCAAAACGATTGTCCTGACGCACTTTCATATTGATCACGTGGGCGACGCTAGCGATCTCAAAAAACTTAGCGGTGCGAAGGTGGCCATTCATGAAGCGGATGCGGACTACGTTGCCGGTAGAAAAACCCCGCCTGTACCGAGAAGTGTTATGGGAATGATCTTTAAGGTCCTCATCCCCTTGTTTTTCGGATCAAGGCCTGTTGATCCGGATATAAAACTCAACGACGGTGACACCATCGCCGGTCTCACTTCCATTCATACACCAGGACATACACCGGGAAGTATTTGTCTTTTTGATCCGGCATCAAAAATTCTGTTTGCCGGGGACCTATTGAGGTTTAACGGCAGTAAAATCGAAATTGGAGTATCGCCGTTAGACACAAGTGAGGTACAACAATCAATCAATAAAATCGCCGCAATTGATTTTGATATCATGCTGTCGGGACATGGAATACCTCTTAGACCCGATGCATCGGCAAAGGTCCGGGAGTTTGCAAAGAAAAATACCCGGAAAAATGGATTCCCGGAAAAATGAGAAGGAAGACTATGAGAATATTTGAAGAGTGTTTTGGAAATTTACATGGGACCTCGTAACATGTCTGTCGCAATACACATCGATCAGCTGACAAAGCATTTTAGCAGCCTTGTGGCTGTAGATAAAATTTCATTTGATATAGAACACGGGGAGATCTTTGGACTCCTCGGACCAAATGGAGCCGGCAAAACTACGATATTGTCGATGCTCGCCACTATGCTAAAACCTACGTCAGGGTCTGCCACCGTGAATGGAATGGATATTGAACGTGAAGAGGACGGTGTCAGGAAGTCAATAGGAATTGTTTTCCAGAACCAGAGCCTCGACGATGAGCTGACCGCATGGGAAAATATGGATTTCCACGGCCGTCTGTACCAGATCCCCTCCGCACAGAGAAATCAGAGAATTACTGAACTCCTGAGACTTGTAGAGCTCACAGACAGAAAGGATGATTTCGTCAAGACATTTTCCGGAGGGATGAGAAGGCGTCTCGAGATCGCGAGGGGGCTGCTCCACCATCCCGTCGTCCTCTTCCTCGACGAGCCAACTCTCGGTCTCGATCCCCAGACCCGAAACCACCTCTGGCAGTACATCGCGACCCTCGCCCGGGAGAAGGGGATCACGATCATTCTCACCACCCATTACATGGAAGAAGCGGACCACCTCTGCAATCGGATCGCCATTATCGACCATGGGAAGGTAATTGCCCTCGACACTCCAAAGAACCTGAAAGATGGAATCGGGGGGGATGTAGTAACTATCCGGTCCCCGAAGCCGGAAGCGATTGTCGAGGCATTGAAAGAGTCATGGGTTTCTCATATCGAGCAAAAAAACGGGGAGGTAACCATCAGCCTTCAGAATGCCGAACTCCATGTCAGTGCTATTGTAACGTTGTTGTACGAAAAACGGATACCGATCGATTCCCTCGCAATTAACAAACCGACACTTGAGGACGTATTCCTCTCGTTTACCGGCAAGACAATCCGCGAACAGGAGGCGGATGCTACGGGGAATCTGCAGAATATGCAGATGTATGAGAGGATGAGGCATCGATGAACCTGAACGTTATCTATACCATCTGGTTACGGACCATGAAGAGGTACATCCGTTTGAAGAGTAGAATAATCGGGAGTGTTGGCATGCCTCTCTTCTTTCTGCTCTTCCTCGGTTTGGGTCTGGATTCCGTGGTAACCATACCCGGGCTCGGTCAGAACTATACACTGTTCATTATCCCAGGAATAGTTTGCTTCATGGTAGTGTACACATCCTTTCAATCGGGCATCCAGATATTATGGGATAAACAATTCGGTTTCCTTAAAGAGATGCTTGTCGCCCCGGTTTCAAGGTTTGATATCATGTTTGGACAGACACTTGGAGGCGCAACAACGGCATTTCTGCAAGGTATCATCATCATGGTGATATCACTCTTCATCGGGCTTCATAGAGTAAACGTAATTGGTTTTCTCATTGCCTTCGGATTTATGGTATTAATCGGCATCGCATTTACTGCATTTGGGATTGCGATCGCTTCGAGAATGGAAGACCCGACCGGGTACCAGTTTATCATGAGTTTTGTCGTTTTACCGATATTCGGCCTGTCAGGGGCGTTATTTCCGATCAGCAGTCTTCCAGCGTGGATCGCTCCAATTACCCTTTATGATCCTCTGACCTATGGTGTTGAAGGAATCAGGTACGGATTAACAGGAATATCTCAAATCAACCCAATTTTATGCCTGGCAGTACTGGGGTTTTTCGCGATAGTGATGACGATATTGGGGGCATTCTTATTCAGGAGGATGAATTATTAAAAAAAATTGCCAGCCGCTCACCTAATTGTCTGTCCAGACTCAGGCCGGTTTTTTTGCTTCGGCCTCCAGCCGTACCATTCGGATATGAATCATCCCGTCGGAGTCTGCCGGATATTTTTTAAGATATTCATCCATGACTGCTTCGATGTATCCTGATCGCCTGCTCTCTGGCAGCCTCGACATCCGGGGAAGCCATGTAGTGCGGATCCAAGCCGCAAAATCCTGACGGGATGTATAGGTCATATCCTTGGGGATCAGCTCGACCCGTAACGGTTCGAATCCCGATTCGATAAGCCACCGGCGGTACTCTGTCCTGTCGAAAAAACCATAGTGGAAGGCGAACCCGTGGAAGAACTGCACCCATTCCGGTCTCTTCTGTATGATATCGCCAACGCCGAGCGCCTGCTCTGCATTCCCTTTGCCACCCATCTGGATCAGCAGTTTCCCCTCCGGGCGGAGGCCCCGTGCAATCCCTGCAAGCACCGGCTTGTGATCCGTGATCCAGTGCAGTGCTGCATTTGAAAATACCACATCGAACTCTTCGGAAAAAGGGAGGGCCCGGGCATCCAGCTGAATAAACGAGAGGTTCGGGTATTCACTGCGCGGAAAATGATTGCAGGCAAACCGGATCATCTCCGGTGAACTGTCCACACCCGTTACGTTCCCTCCCGGCAGGTTGCGGGAGATCTCTGCGGTCACCTTCCCGTCCCCGCAGCCGATATCCAGCACCCGCTCATTCCCCCGGAGCCCGAGCTTTGCAATCAGTTCCTTCGCCCATTGTTGCTGGGCCCCGGAACTCTTGTGGTAATCGGCCGGGTTCCAGGTAAATGTCTCTGATGGATCTGATGGAGACATCGGTGTACTGCCTCTTTAGAATATTCCGGACCGTTCATATAAATGGGAATAGGGTGCGGTTGTGTGCCGTATTTTGCCGTCCGATCCCGGTCAGGAAATCAACAATTGCCGGACGAACTATTATTGTCCCGCAGTCCCTATCTGCAGCTATGTCTCCGGCACTTGTCCCGCCATCCGGTCCGGTCACGAGGGAAGCGATCATTGCCGGCACCAGGCCCCGTTCCCTGACAAGAAAGATCCGCCTGGCATTATTTGACCTGGGCATCGGCAGAAAGGTACCCGGCTTTCCCTGGGTCATGTGGATGAGGAATAAAAAACAGTGACGGCTGAGATCCGTCATTCTCCTATATCTCCGATCCGGGCGATCCGGCCAGGGCCGCCCCACGTCCCAAACCACATCCACTCCCCCCTTCAGCCACCGTAACGTTGCTAAATATAACCTCATCCATTCCCGCCGGTAACTGCCTGATTATTCCGGCCCGGATTCCGCGTTTTTCCGAATTATGACCTCTACAATCAGGATGTTAAGGTAAAAGTGGTACAACCGGACCCTTTGCGAACCCGGTTGTACCAGAATTCCCGCAGGGGTTTTCAGGGGGTGGATAATCCCTTCCTCCGACGGTAACCTCTTGCCAAGGTATTGATGGAGTTTCAGGTCTCCCAACCTCGGCCGGATGGTACGTATGAAATAAATCTTGAAAATTTTCCGGGAGCCCTCTGCGATCGGAACGGTACCGGAAAAATTCCGGCCCGCATGCAATCCTTCAGGAAAAATTCTCCGGAAAAATTTTACAAAAGATCTGCCATGAAAAAAATCAGAAAATTATCCCGGCCCTTCACCCAATCGTCTGTCCCGACACAACCGGTTTTCCCTCGCGGTCGATCTCGACCAGCGAGTTCGGCGTGACCAGGAAGAACCGCCACGTCCCGTGCTTTGACCGGAGCCAGAGCTCGGCCGTGATGGCCTTATCCCGGGCAATGACCCGGAGCTGGGCGATCTCTTCTTTGAAATCTTCGGCAAACTGCTGGATGCTCGCGAGGATCTCCGGCGCGAACATGACGCGGGTGAACGTGACCGGAATCTTCGAGACGATTGCGATGTCGAAGACCTGCGGTCTTCTCCTCCTCCGGGTTCGTGTGAACCCATCGGATGTCGAAGACCCGCTCCGGCCCGCTCAGTGCGAGCTGCACGATGCCACGCGCCTTTGCGATCGGGATCGCTTCCGCCAGCGCCCGGTGCGGGCGGGGACCGCGGCTCATGCCGGCCTCCCCGTGCAGTTTGTTGGTTCTTTCATGGTTTGTTTCACCTCCCTGTTTTTCTGTTCTTGCGTCATCGGGCCCTTTGACTTGAATTGCATGGGTTTGGATACTTTAAGCGCTTTTATTATAACGCGATCTTTCCGGAAAACTGAGTGAATTGCGAGCGGCCCGAAAGAGTCGGGGCTTGATACCCGCTTCTTTTGAAGGTACATAAAATGTTCCTCCGGCGTTTTCTCCATTTTCATCTTTCTGTCCAATCCTGCATTTGTCATGGGTACCCCTTTACTCGAAGAACGCTGTACCGTTCTTCTCGTCCTCTAGGTTTTGTGAAACCTGTCGGAACTCGGAGAATTCTGATGCATTCGAAGACCTGAGGTCCTCTCCTGCTTCAGGTCTGATGACCTTCAACATTCTTCTCGTCCGCGGGGTTCTGAAGAACTCCTTGGACAAAAGTATGAGACTGCCAAAGGTAATGGTCTTGGCTGAATAAATTTTCCGGAGGGAAATCCGGGAATGATAATCGTGGATTGGGAGAGAACGGAGCGTGGATCTTCGAGATCTGGTTTCGCAAAAATGGGAGGGGGCCGGGGTTTCTCTGCGGCAAACCTGAAGAATTTCCGGCAGTTTTACTTGGTCTTTCATAAAGGGTTCCGCGAAGGGGAAATTCCCGGTGAGGAGATCTGCTACACAGTGTGTAGCGAATTGAGCTGGTCGCATTACCGCTACCTGATGCGGGTGGAGGACCCGGATGCCCGCGGGTATTATATCCGGGAGACCGTCAGCCAGAACTGGACCGTCAGGACACTCGAACGCCAGATCGATTCCCTGTCCTACGAACGGCTTCTCGCGAGCCGGGCGGGGGAAGCTGCCGGCCGGAAAAACCCGAAGCGATCCAGGTCCTCCCCGCAACAGCCGGAAGAATTTATCCGGGACCCCTACGTGCTCGAGTTTCTGGATGTCCCTGCTTCAGCCGGCTTTTTCGAGCGGGAGAAGGAGATTATGCGGCGGCCAGCCCGGGACCGGCCGGGGACGTGAGCGGGTGAATGGACGGGTGTTCCAGGTCAATGCGGGATCGTTGGGGGGTCCCCCCTCATTCGCTGATAGGGGGTGGGGGGGTCCCCTCTCCACAGAACCGGAAGGGGGGAGGGTACCCACCCCTTGCGTTGATGGAGGGGGAGACCGGCCCCTGTCATTCTGGAGAAAGGTCCGGGTTGGCGTATTCGGTACGGGCACAGGCCATGAATCCACCGGCTTTCCCTCGGTGATGTGGGTGACGGAGGGGCGGAATAAGAGGGAGAGGAACGAGATGGAGGATGAAAAAGAGAGATCGGGAACCCCGGCCGACATGCCTGTTTTCTGACTTAAGTCCATGACCGTTCCCCTCCCTGAGCCGGAGCCGGTAATTTCCGGCTTTGAGGGGTTAGCCGGGAGATACCGTGATAGTGTTTCAGCATGTAACCGTCAATTTTCTTTTCGATTCATCCACAGTCAACTGTGTGTTATAAAAAAAAGCATCCGGGTTTTCCGGTACTGTTTCTTTTCAATGGATTATGCAAAAAAGGGTGTTATACCAGGGTAACGAGCATCCAGAACAAAACGACCGGCATGAGTATAGCCGCCACCGCACCGTACCGGTTGATGGGTGTCACCAGATCAGACCTCTTCCATTGGTGCTCGGCGAGATAACAGAAGGTGGTAACCACGACAGTTATGGCAAGGAACAGGTACACGGCTATCATGAATTTGTCGAACAACTTGAGCACCCCGAGACCCGGGACCAGACCGACCTGACTGAAGTGGTACATCACCGCGGAGATGAGCATGCCCGTGGTAAGGGAGTACCGCAGGCCGACCAGATCGGTTTCCCTGACATGGATCAGGAAGGAGAGTCCGGCGATGAAACAGAAGAGAAGGGGGGGAACAACCGTCTGAAGAAGCGAGGCCAGCATATCATTGGTTATCGGGATATTGTACGAGAGACGGGAATAGGTCGGGGCCCCGGGATAGGTGGGGTCTGTGACCGAGAACGTCGGGTCACCTAACTTCCAGCCAGGGATAACAAACCCGGGTTCAATCCCGCTTTCTTCGGTCAGGGGGACGTATTTGAGATGCGCACGGTCGTGGTCCAGGTCTTCGATCTGTATCTTCAGGGTCCCGGATTCGAAGGGGTAATCCATGTTATTCGGGATTATCCTGAAATCCCCCCGGACCCGGTACCATTCATATTTTATCGGCCCGGATTTATTCTCAGAATTTAACTGTATTGAATCTGCACCCTGTGATGGCTCACCGTTTATAAGCTCGAAATGGGCCTCCTCGATGCTGGGATCAGTCCACTGGAAATAGAGATAAAAGTCTGCGGTGTAGGATCCCTTGACCATATCGAGGTTATCGATAGAGATGACGTAGATCCCGACCTGCATTTTGGAGGCAGTGTCGTTCGATGAGTTATCTGCGGGGGGGAGCGGCGGTAAGGAAAATTCTCCCTGAACGCAGGGTACCAGTACCAGAACCATGAGCAGGAACAGGATACCCATTACCATGTTCCGGGAGGTATATCGCATTGCTGAATATTTTCTTTGATAAATAAAGAATTATTGGATCCGGGGTTCTGTTACCGTGGCGTGGGATTGAAAATTTTTTCAAGCGTTGAAAAATTGATTATCCCATAACAAGGTAACAGAGCCTTTGGGAGAGTGAACGGTACCGGAAAGGGCGGGGCTATTTCGGTACCGGAAGGCCCGGGCCCCACCCGTCCCCTCCGAAACCCGAAGGCTGGCCGGGTCTCCGCGTAACGGCCCAGCCTTGAGCCGGTCATCGCATGCCGTTTGACAATTGCCCGGAACATGAACGGGCACCGGGACGTGTGGGTAACGGAGATTTTGGGAGAGTGAACACCGGAAACGACTGAGCACTACCAGAAAGGAAGGGAGGCTAAGAAAATGGCAGATACATAGCGTTAAAAATATTGTAGCGTAATATTCACAAAAGTTCTCTGGTCTGATCCAGATGACAAAGAGAAAGCGGGTCCCTTAACAATCTGCCATTCAGCGGAACCCTGGCACTTTTTGTCTGAAAGCAGAGAGGGATGAAATCGTATGCAATCGTGTAAAGTAACAAGTAGTGTTCTGGTAATCTGCCTAATCCTTATCGGATTTTCTTTCCTGGCAGGATGTACCCAGAAGGGACCTGATGCCGGTCTTGTGAAAACAGATGACATAGTTGTCAAGACGGACGCCGGCTCGGTTTCAGGATTACAGCAGGGCAGTCTCCGGGTTTACACCGGCATCCCGTTCGCAGCTCCCCCGACCGGAGACCTGCGGTGGAGACCGCCCGCGCCAGTACAGCCCTGGAGCGGTGTGAAGGAAACGAAATTATACTCAACGGCTTGTCCTCAGCCGGCTGCTGTAGATCCCACCCTGAATATGAGCGAAGACTGCCTGTATCTCAATGTCTGGACGCCTGCAAAGAGTGCTGACGAGAAATTGCCGGTCATGGTCTTTTTCCATGGCGGGGCATTTGGAACGATAGCCGGAAATATGCCGCTGTATAACGGCACAGCTCTCGCACAGAAAGGAGTTATTGTCGTTACGACCAATTACCGGGTTGGCGCTCTCGGGTTCCTCGCCCATCCCCAGCTCGATAACGAGTCCCCGTATAATGTCTCAGGCAATTACGGGCTCCTCGACCAGATTGCTGCTCTGCAGTGGGTCCAGCGTAATATCGGACAGTTCGGCGGTGACCCGTCCCGGGTGACTGTATTCGGGGAGTCGGCAGGAGCAGCAAGCACCCTCATACATCTTGTCAGCCCGGCAAGCACGGGGCTTTACCGGCAGGCTATTGTCGAGAGCGGTCCGCTGTGGACGAATGGGAGTATCGCGAGCATTGTCGATCCAAAAGTAAAAGCTGAACAGTGGGGGGAAGAGTACGCAAAAAGCCTTGGATACCAGGGCCCGGATGCAATCCGGCAGATGCGAAATGTGAGTTCCGGGGATCTGGTTAATGCAACACCGTGGCCGTCATCGTCGTTCTGGCTCGTGCATACCCTCCGGTTCAAGCCCGTGATTGACGGGTGGCTGATCCCCGACTCCCCGGATACCCTGTACCGTCTCCACCGTGAGAACCCGGTTCCCCTTATCATCGGGACGAACAGCGATGAAGGGGCCACACTTGCTGCGGATGCGAACATGACCGTTCCGGAATACAAAACACTCGTCCAGAACCGGTTCGGGAAGGATGCAGATACGGTTCTCGCAAAGTATCCTGCTAATTCAACCGCAGAGGTCCAGATCCGCCTCGAACAGATCTTGACGGACTACGAATTTAAAGACGCTGCGAAGTTTGTAGCGGGATCGATGGCAGACCTGAATACGAGCACGTACCTGTACCGGTACTCCTATGTCTTGCCCGGTCAGCCTTATGGGGCGTTCCACGGGAGCGAAGCTGTCTTACTGTTTAAGGTCCCGAAACGACCGGATCCGGTGACGGACTCGGTCTCTGACAATCTCGTGGATCTCTGGACCCGGTTCGCAAAGACCGGGAACCCGAACGGTGGGATGAATGTCACCTGGCCGAAGTATACCCGGGACGGGGGCCGGTATCTCGATATCGGGGCTGTCCCCATCGTGAAGAGCGGGTATTAGATCTCCTTTTTTAGCCGGATAAAATGAGCGGGCCGGAAAAATCCCGGGTTGCTCTTCCCGGGCCCGGGCCCCACCCGTCACCTCCGAAACCCGGGGCTGGCCGGGTCTCCGCGTAACGGCCCAGCCTTAAGCCGGTCATCGCATGCCGTTTGACTATTGTCCGGAACAGGAACATTCATGGTGGCACTCTGCAATGAATAATCAGGAGAGGAGGATTCCCTCTTTCCTGAACCGTTCGATAATCTGGCTGTTCATGTAATCCTGAATGTCATTGCTGAACGAAAATCCAGCGGCAAAAACGGTGATCTGGAATGTCATCGATGACTTGTTCATCCCCATAAGATATACTGTCGGGACGCGATCGTGAGCGATTATATCATCCCGGTTCTTCACTGCCTCATTACAGATATCGCCAAGCACATGTTTGATCCGGGGAATATCCTCTGAGTTCGAAACGGTAACCGGAATCTGGATACGGACCTGCGGGTTTGGCAGCGAGTAATTATGGATAACACTTGTTGCTATCTTGGTATTGGGGATGGTCACGACATCGGAATCGAGCGTAATGATCCGGGTGCTGCGGGGTCCGATATGGATCACGTCCCCAAGGATATCGTTGATCAGCACACGGTCCCCCACCTTGAAAGGCTGGTCGGTGATGATGACTGCACCCCCGAAGAAATTGGAAATGAGGTCCTGGGCGGCAAGGGCAATCGCTATGCCGATGATCCCCGCTCCGGCAATGAGCGGCGTGACATTGATATTGTACAGTGTCAGGATCCAGACGATGCCGGCGAACCAGATTACGTACTTCCCGATTTTCTGAAGGATATCCACGATCTGGTCATCAATGTCAGTTTCGGTCGTCTCGGCCCAGGCCTTTCCATAGGTCCGCAGGAAATCGTCCAGAAACGTTGCAGCAATCCACGTTCCGACAACAATGTATCCGGAATGGAGTAAGTTCTCATTCAGAATCCATTCGTACTGGGGGTAGATATCGATCAAATGCTGGATCGCAAAAAAGAATGGAATAAAAAATGCGAGGAGTGTCAGCGGTGCGCCAAGCGAGTGCACCAATAAATCATCCATCAAATTCTCTGTCTTCTCTGACTTTTTTTTGAGGAAGAAGAAAACAAAATGGACAACAACGGCAGCACAAATTCCTGCCGCAAGGTAGAGAATTGTATCCATGATAGCAGCCATGGACGAAGTCTTTGTATTCTGTGATGATGAAGATTTCAGATACAGTAAGTCACAAATACCCACTGACCCTTTTAAAAAAATGGGTACACTAAAAAAATTTTTTGAAGTCTCCGGAATCACCGGGGGGGCGGGTACCGGATCACGACTGTTACGGGCTGGCTGACCGTCTTGCCGGTGTATGCTGTGCCGCCTTTGAGATAGTTATCATACATGCCGTAAAGCCAGGACTCGGCGGTAACCATGTAAACCCCGGCCGGGTAGGTGTTCTGTCCGGTCTTATCGGCTGCACCGGTTGACTAGCCGGATGCTGCGCCAGAAGACGACGGAGCGTTTCCGCCGGTTACTCCCCGGAACCATATCTCTTGTATCTGACCCCCCGTTTTTTTCAAATCGTGTCAACCTCCCTGCGGAGAGTGGGGAGGGGGAAATCACTCTCGTGTGAGGTCCCCCTATCTCCGTATACCCCCTCCGGATAAGATCATCAAAAGCATCATGGAACGAAGGAAAAAAGTTCCCGCTCCGTGAAATCCTGTATCTTTTTTTTAGAATTGTGTGAAATGTTGCGCTGCAGGAACCCGGACCAATTTGTTGGCGCCAACAAAATGGTCCGGACACACGCATCCGGGGGAGCGATCGATGCCGGCGGAGGGGCTGTGGCCGGGCCGGGGGGTTTACGGGTGCCGGTCATCCTTCCGGAAAACCCACCCGTCTTCCCCATCCCGTTTGCCGGTCTGGCGTGGTACTAACACTTTCCCGGTGCATGCCTCCCGTTTTTACGGGGTACTGAACGAGAGGATATCATGAGAGGATGAGTTAATGAAATCCGGAATTGCCGTACCTGATCCGTTATACCAGGCACTCAGGACAGTCATTCATTCAGCACGGACACAGGCATACCGGTCGGTCAACCGTGCCATGGTCGAGGCGTACTGGCATATCGGGCGACTCATTGTTGAAGAAGAGCAGGCCGGCAGGAGCCGGGCCGGTTACGGTGCGTTCCTCCTTGAGGGCCTTGCAAAACGGCTGACTGCTGAGTTCGGCCGGGGTTTCTCTGCAGCAAACCTGAAGAATTTCCGGCAGTTTTACCTGGTTTTTCATAAAGGGTCCTGCGAAGGGGAAATTCCCGGAGAGGAGATCTGCTACACAGTGTGTAGCGAATTGAGCTGGTCGCATTACCGCCACCTGATGCGGGTGGAGGACCCGGATGCCCGCGGGTATTATATCCGGGAGACCGTCAGCCAGAACTGGACCGTCAGGACACTCGAACGCCAGATCGATTCCCTGTCATACGAACGGCTGCTCGCGAGCCGGGCGGGGGAAGCTGCCAGCCGGAAAAACCCGAAGCGATCCAGGTCCTCCCCGCGGCAGCCGGAAGAATTTATCCGGGACCCCTACGTGCTCGAGTTTCTGGATATCCGTGCTTCATCCGGGTTTTTCGAGCGGGACCTTGAGCAGGCACTGATCGACAAGCTCCGGCAGTTCCTCCTCGAACTGGGAAAAGGGTTCTCCTTTGTCGGCCGCCAGTACCGGATCAGCACGGAGACATCCGAGTTCTTCATCGATCTCGTATTTTACCACTATATCCTGAAGTGTTTCGTGCTCATTGACCTGAAGACCGGCAGGCTGACGCACCAGGACATCGGGCAGATGGACATGTACGTGCGGTTGTTCGAAGACCGGATGAAAACGGAAGGAGACGGTCCCACGATCGGGATCATCCTCTGCACGGAGAAGGACGAGACTGTTGTCCGGTATTCGGTGCTGCACGAGAGCCGCCAGCTCTTTGCATCGCGGTATAAACTCTACCTGCCAAGCGAACGGGAACTGGCTGACGAGATCGAGCGGGAGAAGGAGATTATGCGGCGGCCAGCCCGGGACCGGCCGGGGACATGAGCGGGTGAGCCGACGGGGGTTCCAGGTCAATGCGAGATCGTCGGGGGCCCCCTCATGTGCTGATAGGGGTAGGTGTGGTGTAAAATGACATCGTGTCCTTTTAGTTGCAGAAAAAACCTTTATAGTTACAGATGATATAGGGAATCATTTATGGATCCCCCAACGTTGATCAGTTTAATTTCAGGTTCCATTACGGTAGTTTGGGGATTGATCGCCCTTATAAATTACATCAAGAAATATCACGATAAGGAGCCTATAATATTTAAACAGAGAAAAGGGGGATTGATAGGCTGTTGTCGCTATTGCGTGCAAACACCTTGAATATAGAACCCGAATTTAATGAGATAGAAAGTTATTTATATAAGAATTCCTGTTTTCTTTCAAAGTTTTCTCGGTGTTCAATACTCTAGATTTCTCAGTTACACCGATCGAGATCCCAGATGACGTAGTCGAGATCCTGCAGCGTATTTATCGACTATAAACAAAAAGTTGGAAATAGAGAATGGTGATTAAAAATGACAGAATTGAAATTTAAAATATTTGCAACTGATGGGAAGGTTATAAGGGAGATATTTTTTATTACTCATGGCAATAAAGGGGATTTTTATTTTGGTTATATCCATCCTGAAGTGGATGCGAAGTTTTCTCGCCATGTAAGCGGTGAGATGCACTCAACTGTACACGGAATCATGGGTGTTAGGCAAAAATTATCCAATTTTAAGGGTTTTGAGCAATTATCGAATATGACTATTTCAAAAGATATATTAGAAAAGCCAAAACATGGAAAACACTACGAAGGCGGGAAATTTGATGGTAGTGCATTCATTGATGTAAGAAATTATAATGAAAATATCTGTATTAACACATTCTTACTTGAACCGAATCAAGTAGAGGTTTTAGTAAATCCCAATCTAATTGAAGATTTGCTAAAAAATGCTCAAGTAATAATTTTTACTCAAACAAGTCCATGGATTATGATAACTGCTAATAATGGTTAAACCAGAGTCCGGAAAAAACTATTTCCCCATTCCCTCGATAATCGCAATAACCTTCTTCCCGGTCTCGGTTGTCCGGTAATACCGGTCCCTATTTTCATCCGGCGTCAGGCATTCCACGAGTCCCACTTTCTCCATTGCGTGGATGGTACGGTTTACCGCAGCCCGGTCGACACCAATCATCTTCGCAAGTTCCGTTGTGGTGGTTGGACGAAGAAGGCCCTTGATCACTTTCCTTCTCACGCTCCCCCGTGTCACAAAACTCACGAGATTATACATTAATTGAACAAGGAATAGAATACGTATCAGGATGTTTGATAGATGTTTAACAAATTTTATCCCTTTGTCCGCCGATAACTATAGTGGTGCCTGGTGAGAATGAATCGAATACATGTGGATGTGAATAGATCCCGGAGCGGCCACCCCCGGCTTTTAACACTTGTTCCGATCTGGAACTTTGTCGCTCCGCAGGGACTTCACCAGACACCGGTATATGGGATTAGGGAGTAGTTCGAAGGACCCTGACGAGTTCTTCTTTTCCTCTCACAGCCTTGACAGTCCGTGAGAGTACCTCCAAAATAACCCCCATGCGGGCTCCGATTCCCTGTTTTTCCGGAACCAGACGTAATAATTCTGAAAAATACGGTAATAATTCATGCATTTTTTGTCATTTTTACGTCGGAAATCATGAGGTAATAAGTAGCAGCATTTGGACAGCGAAACCGGATGGGGGACGGGTTTTAGCCTGCCACTACATATTTTCTGGAACCGGATGGGTTTCCTGACCGTCCTGGAAGGAGGGGCGAGATTTTACGTCGGTGAGACCTGAGGGTTTTTACTTATCCTCCCGGGTTTGATGATTTATCGGACATCAGAGAAACTCATAGTATAGAGTACCTCCGAAATAACCCCAGTAAGGGCTCCGATTCCCTGTTATTCCGGAAACAGAGACAGTAATTTCGGAAAATGAGGCATTAATTCATGTATTTCTAGTCATTTTTACGTCTGAAACTATGAGACGCTATTTGGGTGTATTTGGGCGGGCGATCTCAGGCGTGGATGGGGTTTGGGAGGGGGCAAGTGAAAGAAACCCCTTTTTGGGATGGTGCCGGATGGGTACCTGGAACCCGCGGAGGGGGTACCCCTCACGTACTCAATTGGCCAGGGGGGTTCACGAATTGAGGGGAGGGGATAGATCTTCCCTGCCCTAATCCATACTTTCAACAAATCTCATCGAACGGTTAAGAATTTTTTCCAATCCTTCCATTGATATAGCTGCATTTATTGTTTCACTTACATCTGGATGGCAAAATACTCTTATTTTCCCGACGGATTCCAAAAATGAATTATTTAATCGGTTCCAAATTTCTGAATCTTCAAGAGGGGTGGGAGTTTTCCATTGTTCGATCATTTCATGACGAAATGCTTCTGGTAAATATTTCATTTTTGTCACATTAGTTTTTCTTTTTTCAGGAATGTCAACTAGAATTATTGCTACCCCTTGTTCATCTAATCGAATAACATCACTTATTTTAGATGGGCTTAATACTGAAGAGATTCTTTGAGTATCGTCAATATTTCTAATTGATTCGATTATATTTTTTTGAACTGCCTCCTGGAATTTGACTAAATTTTTCCATTTCTTCCATCCTTCATATCTGGTATTACGGAATTTAATAAGATCGTCCCACATAGCGGGATTTTTTCTATTACTTATAACAAGAATTCTTTTGTATTTATCCCGATTAACTAACATTTGCAATAATTTAAAACCTGTCGGAGTTGTATGTTTTGCTACCCATTCGATCATTTTTTTATCTGAAGAGGATAGTTGTGTAGGATTTAATTTCGTTAATTCTTGAGTTTCATCTAATTTTAATTGTTTTTCACTTATATTTTCATAAATGAAGTCATAAAAATCCTTTTTATACTTTTTTCGTTTTGCAGAGTTATCATTTGTCAATAGACCCTCCCATATTGCTCGATGTAACATTACTTTTAACACTCTTGAAGTGTGGTGCCAATAAACTGAACCAAACATCGCATATCGTACAAACGCGATTGTTTCGGCAGGAACTCTACCTTTTTCATGAATCCCCAATGAAATGTATACTTTACCGTGTAGATCTTCGAAAATTACTGTTAAAACTCGTAACAATCGTTCGTAATCAATGGCTTTTCCGTAAGGTATATTTAGATTTATTGAATCGCGTACTAGATAATCAAGTTTATCCGCATCTATCGGGCTATCAAGCAGCGTATTAAGAATTCTCTCCTTAATAGGGCTATCATGATCTTCTGGATTCGCATCGATAATGTCTATTACTTTTTGTGGAGAAATCCCCCAATCATTATTAATCACATCACGCAATTTTTGTAGAGATGGTGAAGATACGTCTCCCCTTAACATTTCAAGGGTAATTGTTTTATGAGAGAAGAGTTCGAGTTCAGCTTCCTCAAAATCATGTGCAAGAGGATATTGACCAAGATCATGAAGAAGAGCCGCTAAAAATGCAGCTTTTAAATCATCCTCGGTCATAATCTGTTTAAATAAAGGGTTAACTGGATCATGAAATAGTGCATCACAATAACGTACCATATTACTATATGTTCCTAATACATGTTCGAGACGTGAATGAGTCGCAGTTGGATAAATTAGATTTATAAAACCTAATTGAGTGATGTCACTTAACCTTCGAAATGCAGAATTTTCAACAATTTTACTTAAACGGGGAGTAAAAACCGTTACTGACAAACTAGATGTCTGAATTGTTTGTATTCCATGCTCATTAATTTCGGGAATGATTGTATGAAGAATATATTCCCCGGTAATTTTTCTGAGATCAATTTTTACTTCTTTAATATTGTTATATTTGAGATCTTTAAAAGCAGTTATTGGTAATCCAAGAGCAGTTTCATTTAAAGAGTTTCTGCCATCTAAAAGTCGAGCTGATAATAATTCCAGATATTTTCTGCTATAGAAATCTAGGCCTTTATATTTAATAGGTTCATGAAATTTGAATATTCGCGAAATATTTTTTCCTAGGGCATACAAATCGTAAATTGGCTTGAGGTCAGATCGCTTAAACTTTATTTTTACTCGATTTGGTTCCGGGAAAGGACTTGGAGTTGGTAATATTTTGGCAAGAAGTTCAGGATGTGCATAACTTTCAGTTAAAGGAAAAATAATTTCCTCTGCACCCTCTTTTAAATGCCTAGTTGATCCTAAATCTGAAAGGACGGCACGACCATCTGAAGATATTAACATATTTTCCAATTTAATATCAAGATGAACGAGAAAATGATCATGGAGGTGATCAATTCCATCAATTATTTGTTTAAACATATGGAGTATTTCCTCTAATGTTCTAGGACATTCTGAAAAATATTCAAAGCCATCTCTTGCATCGGTAATAAACTCCATGACATAAAACGGAATTGGAGGGAATGATCCTGTTTCATCTATTATTTTTTCATGAAAATAGATCTCAATAACATTAGGGTGTCGGATTTCTAGTAAATGTGCAACTTCTTCCTTGATGATTTCTGAAAAAACCTCTATTTTTGTAGGTTTTGGTCGAGGCATCTTTAATGCGCGAAAAACTTTCAAATTCTCATCTTTAATTTTTAAGATAATCCCATTACCTCCAACATTTATGGGTTCAATTATAGAATATCGTGACGAGATATTTTTTTGTAAAATTGGAAACAATTTTTGTAAAATTGGATGTTCTTCTTTCCATTCCATTTCTCCATTTTTAAGATTTGATAAATATTTACTCCTGAGTTTTTCATAAAATTTTTCTGTAAAAACTAATTCCGGACTCATAAAATTCCCCTACCATCAATTACTATAAACTTTATTTCTATATATAGAATTTATGTAGGTGAGTTTTCATAGATTCACTTGAACTATTCGGCGGGGAATCCGTTTTCATTTTATTGTTCGGTCCTACTCTCAGTCGTGGTGTCTCCCTTTGACATAATGTATGAAGTCATCAAAGGAAATGGGCTTGGCTGAATAAATTTTCCGGGGAGGGAAATCCGGAGATATTAACCATGGATTTGGAGCGAACGGGGCGTCTTCGAGATCGGTTTTCGCAAAAATGGGAATGAGAAGGCGTGGAAGTATTTTACATAGAGAAATCATTGATCAAACGGTATCTTATGAGAATTTATCGCACACGTCACGTATACTACAGTTATGGCATTTATTTTGATTGTTGGTAGGTAAAAACGGCACTTTTCCTTCAATCATAGAATGCATTCGATTAATTTCATTCACGATGGACTTTTGAGCGTCCTCATTAAAAGGTGATTTCCAAATTATTTTTTGGGTATCTCTTTCTCGAAGAGCGGCAATTATTGGTCGGATTTCATCTTTAATTTTTAATGAAGAGATATAATCGTTAAAGGTTAGGCAGTACGCATAAACTTGATTAATATTCGATTGAAATATCCTAGTTCCGGGCTTGTCATCAATAATTAAAAAATTATTTGGTGAAAATCGAATTTCATCGATAGATCCATGGATGCCGAAATTAGCACTTTTTACATACAATTCTCTTGATAACATTTTTGATTTTCTTGATTTTTTGATCATTTGTTTTACCGTGGAGGGTTTAGCCTTAACAAGAAATTCCTCATATAATTTTTCATGGACTTTCTTCCCTATTTTCATCTGTTCCGTAGGTTCTGTTTCAACCACTTGAATATATTTTAAAAATACACTGTATTCACAAAATCCGAGTTGTTGGATACAGGAAATTGGGATCAATTCTTGGATTGCCATAAAGGTGTAATCCTCCGAATTTATTGTGCTAATGAAAAAATTGAGACATTATTCAGATTTTTCTTCTACATATTGTTCAAGAACTTGTAAGCATTTTTTCATTCCATCGCAGTATCCCCAGTACTTTCTTTGATCATGCTCTGTTCCTGATCTCACTGCTTTCTTGGCATAGCTTTGTTCAAGAGCCGCAATCTGTTTCTTTGCTTCCCAATATCCAGATTCACTTATCAATTCTTCACCCTCCATTTCACGGTGTTATGATTCGGTAAATATGGACGATAATGATCAATATATATGCAATACCGAAGAGGATTGAAATTTTACTCTCAATCCATGTTGCCTTCTTCCGGTCTTCCTTAACAAAGCGCTCATCTTCAAGTTGAAACATGGGAACTGGTAATTGTTTTTCCAGCTCGGCGATTACTGAAAATTTTGCTTTATTCAATGATCTATAGTATTGAATCGTTTCGTGCCAGAGAGCTGTCGTCGCGAGGCCGATTACCCCAATGACAATACCGGTCGCTGATGAAAAACTATACAGATATGCAGCAAGGGCTAAAAGTGCGGTATTGACAGAAAGATAAAAATTGTTCGCAGATTGTCTCCAAATGGTAACCTGGATGGAGCTATTAACGAGGATTTCATACTGGCGCATTACTTGTTCAGACACAGGTACTGACTCCATCTATCCGTCATTCCTTGCTCTATCAATTTCAGATTGGATTGAATCTAGATTCCAGGGAACAACCCGGTCTCCATATTCCTCCATTGCAGGAGGAATCTTATGGTTTTTATCACTGTGTATCCGCATCCCGATTACAGGTTTCCCCAGCTCGTGTGCTTTTCGGATCTCCCAGTTCACGGCCTCTCTTTCATGTGTCTTTTCACCGATAGCTACAACTACAAC
This sequence comes from Methanoregula sp., assembly GCF_050010295.1. Classification (GTDB taxonomy): domain Archaea; phylum Halobacteriota; class Methanomicrobia; order Methanomicrobiales; family Methanospirillaceae; genus Methanoregula. The sequence goes on along the minus strand of NZ_JBEKLH010000009.1, from coordinate 48,357 downwards.
AGTACTCTGATTGATTCTATCGTTACATCGCGTCTTCCACTTATCATCAAAGGGTTCCTTTACTGAATAATCGATAAACTCAAGTTGATCGGAATTCTTTGCCTGATGCCGTAAAAGGTTTACCTGATTCTCATCATCAATATGAAAACTGATGAATACCCGCGGCTTTGTCTGCCCATAATCATCAATCGATTTCTGCGGCTTGTGTTTTAACAACGCATCTGACTCATAACGGCGGATGGCGAATGACTCTCGCGCTCCGCGTATTCCCCCGCCCATTCAAACACCACCTCTTGGATCTATCGATCCATCAGATTTTACTGGTTGTCCAATACTCGATTCTCCTTCTGTGATTATCCAATCAGACAGACTTTTTTGCAGACGAATAGCTAACATTTTTCTTTCGATATTCCGTAAATTGTTCATTATATCAATCCTCGACACAGCTCTTTTTTCTCCATTGTTCAGATCCGGATCGCAAAACTGACCATAAAACGCTTCGACGAAGTGATTTTGAGTTACGATCCCATCAGCAAAATTAAAATTTTTCAACGAACTCATTGAGCCAAGTCCGTTTACAAGTAGATACGGGGCCTTTTTACGAATGGAACTGGCAAAGAATATTGCCTGTTCTATTGCGGCTGATGAACCCCGTCAGAGATAATCGCCGGTATGGAATACCAAATGAGATATCCCCGACCTTCGAAGGTAGTTCGTATGGTCATCGATCTGATGAATATTACAGCCTTTCACTAACCCGATTGGCTTGATATTTGGGAATGATCGTATCAAGTAGCGAGCGTCAGCGGACACCCGGTTGATTTCAAGTTGAGACAGCCATTCTTCTCCAAGATATGTTTCACCATCGGGCGTATAGTAAGAATCCGGCTGAAGTGCATCAATCATATCAGCATAGGACTGAACTGAAAAACCTTCGAGCATCTTATCAGGCATAATCGACGAGAGAATTACATCGATATCGCATCCGAAGTATTCATGTATCCCACCGGCCTTTTTGATGCGATCAAAAAATTTGTTGGTCCGTTGACCTGAAGGTGAAAGGAGATCCTGTGCTTTGACTACTACTCCGGCGCAATTTACCTCCCTCCATGGCTCATAAGTTAATGGCTCATCGATTTTTACTACCACAAAAAGGTCTTTTGTAGGTTTACGATTGGCGTATTTCAAGGGGTTTGCCAGTGCTGTATTTTCAGATGCGCCATATTCTTCTTCAAAAAAACCGTTCTCGTTTATTATATTCCTCAGGGTATCACCCCATAAATATTGATTATTCTCTCATGATCCTCACATCTATGCGATACGTAGTAAAGTTTCTGTTTAAAGGAAGATATATCTCTATTAACGAAAATTAAGTTAATAAAGATAATAAAATGGACATCTGACCATGAAGAAGATTCCATACCCTCGAAGAGTCCACATCACTCCTGTCGGTTTCGAGATCGACCGTGTAGTCTTACCTCTTAAAGAACTGGAAGCAGACAGGGTTTGGATATTGACCGAACGGGATCCAAAGAAGGACAAGGGAAAACTGTATTTTGATAAAGTTATTGAAGAGATCAACAACCTGAAACGAAAATGTGAGGTTGAGGTAAAACATTGCGATTTTAACAACCGAGATCTTTACGATGTACTTCGTGCATTCCGTGAGATCATTGAAGCAGAAAAATCAAATCAGATTTTTGTCAATGTCTCGACAGGAACAAAAATTCATTCTATCGCAGGTATGATGGCCTGTATGATTTTCAAAGATATTGCTTTCAAGTTGACACCATATTATTCCGAACCTGAAAGATATGCATCATTACCTGAAGATCTCTATCCCATGTCCTTCGGATGCAAAGAGATTCATACACTTTCGAATTATCCAATGAACCGACCCACTGACTATCTGATTGAAGTACTCAGTGTTGTGAATGATTTATGCGGACCAAAGAATGAAAAAATTACAAAAACTGAGTTAAAGAAAGAGCTCACCTCTCGCGGCCTTCTCGAATTATCCAAAAAAAAGGTCAAACATGAGAACGTTGCTCGTTTCCTTGCTCTTCAAAGACGGTGCATTGATCCATTATATCGAGAATGGAAATTTATCGATCTTATTCCACCTGACCGAAGAGGTAAAATACTGATGACACAAGAAGGGATGGATATGCTGAAGTTCTTGGGATAGACGATGAACATCAGATCAACAAGTATATCGGAAATATGCTCAAGACATAGAATTTATTCTTAATGGTGAGAGAAATGCGTGAAAGGCCTGAACTCGTATGGGAAACATATCAGTCCTTAGAAAATGAATTTCTTGATTGTATTGATTACATTCCATTATCTGAAGAACACTATAGTGTTTGGTCATACAAACTCGCAAATTTACTAAATAATGTTGGTAGCAGCGTAGATTCTTTTTTTAAAAATGCAATCGAATGCAAATCCTTGGATGATTTTAAAGGTATCACGAAAATCCGAGATCCCGACGCTCCTCGAAATATGAAGGTATATCGTGATATTTTCAATGGGAGGTATAATCTCTCAAAAAAAACTATATTCGAAATAAAGAATTATACAACAATTTACCCTTATAAAGAATGGAGTGAATTAGGGACATTGAATTGGTGGAATGATTATTTGAAGATAAAGCATGATCGGTTTGAAAATCATAAAAGAGCAACTTTGAAAACAACTCTTGATGCTTTGGGAGCTTTATTTCTCCTTTTTCTCAATCAAAAAGAAACAATTCCCATGCTTGTCGATATCGAGATAATAAAATCCGGGTTTGAAAAAGATTATTGCACAAATCTTTTATTTCAAGGAGAACCCCTCAAAGAAATTGGATCTGCTGTGTATGCGAAAACATCGCTTTTCGGATACGTTTTCGAACCACAATATCAAATCGATAATGCTGAAAGGAAACGAATATTATCTCCCAGGTATTCAGGTTATTGAAAAATATATTTTAAATAAAAAATTTTGGGTAATGTACTATTTCCGCCCCAAATATCAACATAGAATCTTCCAAAAAATATAGAATTAATGCATTTAACGCCCAGGGGCTTGGAAAAGATATCGTCGAACTTATGTTGCAGTAATCGTATCATGCTCTTGACTTCCAAATTACAAAACTTTTTTAGAGGTTCAATACAAAAGAAGGATTTAATAATGGGCTTTGTGGATACATTAGAAAATAAAATTTTTTGGTTAACCATCCTTTGTCTTATAGTCTGGGTAATCGGCATTTACCTTCATTGGGAACCTGCAAATACTCAATTTATCGGACAGGCATTTTTACTTTCATTTGGAGCTCTTGCTGGTGTCTATTCGAAGGGTAAAGGTGCTTAGATGGATTCAAAAACAAAAAAATATCTTCAGATTGTCCTTTTAATGGTAATATTGGAAATTGGATCAATCGAATTAGTAATTTCTCAAGGACCTACAGAGTTGTATTCAACTCCAATTTTATCAACATTGGTTCTCATACTCCTCTTGATTTTTTTAACATATCAACAACCACTATCACAGATGGAGAAATAAAAATTTTATTTAAAATTTCGCGAGATTCCAAATATAAATTGAGATCCAGCATTACTCAATGCAGCTCCTATTAAATAAGGTAAAACGATGTCGATGAAAACATTCAATAAATTAGTAATTCGATCAACGGTCTGTTCAACGGTTACATTAAACGATGGTGATGGAATCTGTGCGAATAAAACATAGAAAATTGGAATTATTCCAATTAAAAATGCAGCAACTCTTAAAAGGTTACTTCTTGTCCATATCGTAATTAATGCAATTATTGCACCAGAAAAAAATGCCAACATCATATAAGTGAGATTAATGTCGGCTATTGATGACATACACAAAATTGTAATTAAACAATATAAGAATTTGATCCCTTTTTAGCGAGAATTTCCAAAATGCCAAAATGCTAAAATATGGTCAAGCTTAAGATCCGAACGTCACTTCTCCCTTCATGCTAACCATTAGCACACAGACTTAAATACCAATACTTGAATACTAAATAACCATGCAGGACGAGTGCCACCGCATTCATGAGGGTCTTTTCGCCCGTGAATGTCTTTATCTCTAGAGCGCCCGCCCGTTGCATCAGCGAGATCGTTTCTGGGATTGTCATGAACGCAGGTACGTCCGCGTATCGCTTCTTTGGCTCTTTTAGCTTTTATTACCGGTTTTATTCCTGGTATTGAGTAAGCCCTCTGGTTTGCACAATCATTCGTGTGTGAATGCAGGGGGAGGTTGTTGTCATTGTTATGAGAGGAAAGGAAATTCGTCTGGAAAGAATCATGGACCGGAACACGAGGAAGACGGTCATCGTGCCGATGGACCACGGGGTCACGAACGGCCCGATCCCGGGGCTGATCGACCTGTCGCAGGCCGTGAACCTGGTGGCGGAGGGCGGGGCGAACGCGGTGATCGGCCACGTGGGGCTCGCCCTCCACGGCCACCGCCAGAGCGGGCGGGATGTGGGGCTGATCCTCCACCTGTCGGCGAGCACGATGCTCGGGCCGGACCCGAACAGCAAGGTCCTCGTGAACTCGGTGACGAACGCCCTGAAGATGGGGGCGGACGGGGTATCGATGCACGTGAACATCGGGGCTGAGTCGGAAGCGGCGATGCTCCAGGACCTCGGGAACGTAGCGGTGGAATGCATGGAATGGGGCATGCCGCTCCTCGCCATGATGTACCCGAGGGGCAAGAACATCAAGAAGGAGAACGACCTCGAGCAGGTGAAGCTCGCCGCCCGGGTGGCGGCGGAGCTGGGGGCGGACATCGTCAAGACAGTGTACACCGGCGACCCGGAGTCCTTCCGCGAGGTAACAAGGGGCTGCCCGGTGCCGGTCGTGGTGGCCGGAGGTTCCAAGACTGATGACCGCACAACCCTTGAGCTGATAGAAGGGGCGATGGCCGGGGGGGCCGCCGGGATCTCCATCGGGCGGAATGCCTTCCAGCACCGCACGCCGGCGCTCTTCGTGAAGGCCGCGGCCTGTATCGTGCACAAGAACAAGAGCGTTGAAGAAGCGCTGGAAATACTGAAGGTGAGATCATGATCGGAAAGGACATCAGGATCGAGAGGATCATAAACCGGAACACGAACCGGTCGGTTATCGTACCGATGGACCACGGGTTCTCGATGGGACAGATTGAAGGCCTCCTGGATATGACGAAGGTGATCACGGACGTGAGCGACGGGGGCGCGAACGCCATCGTGCTCCACAAGGGACTCGTCAAGCGCGGGCACCGCCGCCATGGCCGCGACATCGGCCTGTTCATCCATCTCTCGGGGAGCACGTCCCTCAACCCGGACCCGAACGACAAGGTGCAGGTCTGCACGGTGGAGGAAGCGATCGCCCTCGGGGCCGACGCGGTCTCGATCCACATCAACCTCGGCTCGCCCAACGAGTCGAAGATGCTGGAGATCGGTGCCAGTGTTGCCAGGGACTGCACCCGTTGGGGCATGCCGCTCCTCACCATGATCTACCCGCGGGGTAAGGGGATCGATTCCTTCTCGCCCCAGTCAGTCGGGCATGCGGTCCGGGTAGCGGAAGAGCTGGGCGCGGATATGATCAAGACCAACTACCCCGGCGACCCCGAAGCATTCAGGAGAATTGTGAAGGCCTGCTCGGTGCCGGTCTTCATTGCCGGCGGCGAGAAGACCGGCGACCTCGAGTCCCTGAAGATCATCCGGGACGCGGTCTCGGTCGGCGGGGCAGGGGTCTGCGTGGGGAGGAACGCCTTCCAGCGCGAGGACACGAAGGGATTTGTCAAGGCGCTCTGCCAGGTGGTCCATGACGATATCGACCCGGAGAAGGCGCTGGGGAAGAAGAGATGAAGCAGTTCTGGGTCGACGTCCGCCCCTGGAACAAGGAGGTCGCGACCACGGCCATCGAGAGCGGTGCCGATGCGCTGGTCGTCGAGCGGGCGGAGGACGTCCGGAGGCTCGGGAGGATCACGACCATCGCCCCCGACGGGGACCTGAAGCCCGGGACCGATATCGCGGAGTGCACCATCACCGACAAGGAGAGCGAGAACACCGCTGCCAGAATAGGCAAAGGAAAGAAGGTTATCGTCACCACGAGCGACTGGACCGTCATCCCGCTCGAGAACCTTGTCGCCCAGTCCGACCAGATCATCGCGACGGTAAAGAACGTGAAGGAAGCGGAACTCGCCCTCCACGTGCTTGAAAAAGGGGTGTACGGCATCCTCCTGAAGACAAGCGACCCCGCCATGGTACGATCGGTGGCGTCGCTGGTGAAGGGTTCGACCAGTAAGGTCGGTCTCGTCCCGTTCACCGTCACGAAGATCCGGCAGGTCGGCATGGGCGACCGGGTGTGCGTGGACACCTGCTCCATGCTCGCCGACGGGGAAGGCATGCTGATGGGGAACACCTCCTCGGCCATGCTCCTCGTGCACGCCGAGACCCTCGAGAACCCGTACGTGGCCCCGCGCCCGTTCCGGGTGAACGCCGGGGCAGTGCACGCCTACATCCTCATGCCGGACGGGAAGACCGCGTACCTTGCCGACCTTGCAATCGGCGGCCAGGTCCTCGTCTCCGATGCGAAGGGTTCAGCCCATACGGCGATCATCGGGCGGACCAAGATCGAGCGCCGCCCCCTCCTCCTCGTCGAGGCCGAAGCAGGAACAGCAAAGGTGAGCCTGATCCTCCAGAACGCCGAGACCATCCGCCTCGTTGGCGAGGACGGGAAGGCGATCTCGGTCGTGAACCTCGCGACCGGGGACAGGATCATGGGCTGCATACTCGAGGGCGGCAGGCATTTCGGGATGGCCGTCAAAGAGACTATCCGCGAGAAATGACCATGAAGGCAGGCATCATCGGCGGGACCGGCAGGATGGGCAGGCTCTTTACTCCCGTCTTCGAACGCGCGGGGTACGAGGTCCTCGTCTCAGGAAGAACCACCGCACTGACCAACGAACAGCTGGCAGAACGCTGCGAGCTCGTCATCGTCTCGGTCCCCATCCATGACACGGTCAGGGTGATCGACGAAATAGCCCCGCTCCTCTCTCCCGGCCAGCTCCTCTGCGACTTCACGTCCCTCAAGGTGAAGCCGGTGGAGGCCATGCTGAAGTCGAAGGCGGACGTCATCGGGCTGCACCCGATGTTCGGGCCCACGGTCAGTTCGCTCCACCACCAGACCATCATCGTCTGCCCGGCCCGTGCATCCAAGGGAGAACTCACCGGGCTCCTGTCCGTCTTCCGGGCGGAAGGAGCGGAATGCACCCTCACGTCACCGGAGGAGCATGACCGGATGATGGCCGTCGTCCAGGGCCTGACCCATTTTGTCACGCTCTGCATGGCGGACACCGTCCGCAGGCTCGGGGTGGATATCGAAAAGACCCTGACGTTTACCAGCCCGGTCTACCAGATCGAGCTCTCGCTGGTCGGCAGGCTCCTCTCCCAGGACCCGGCGCTCTATGCCGACATCCTCCAACAGAACCCGTTCGTGCCCGATGTCCTGGCGGCCTGCCGGGATTCAGCTGCCGAGCTCTCGTCCATTGTCGGTTCCCGCGATCCCGCACTCTTCCGGCAGTTCTTCGAGCAGGACAGCCGGCACCTCGGCGCATACTGCGACGAGGGGCAGGCGATCACCGATGCCCTCATCGAGTGCATGGTGAACCGATGACCATCATAACGCTGGGGCCGGAAGGGACCTTCTCCCACGAGCTCACCCTGAAGATGGGCTACTCCGGGACCGTCACCCTCCTCCCGACCATCCACCGGATCATGGATGCGGTCGCGCGCGGGGAAGGGGACGGGATCGTGCCCATGGAGAATTCCGAGGCAGGCAGCGTCGGGGAGACCCTCGACGGCCTCTCCCGCTACCCCCTCTTCATCACGGCCGAGATGTACATGCCGGTCCACCACAACCTCGCGTCGCTCGTCCCGCTGGAGAAGATCCGGGTGATCTACGCCCACCCCCAGACCCACGAGCAGTGCAGCGAATATATCGAGAAGTGGGGAGTCCCGGTCATCCATACCAGCAGCAACGCCTCCAGCGCCCTCGAGGCAAAGAAGACGCCCAATGCCGGTGCGATACTCTCGGCCTCTGCAGCCGCGCTCTACCGGATCCCGGTCATCGTCCCGGACACCGAGAACAACCTCTCGAACACGACGCGGTTTGTCCGGATCTCCCCAACTCCTGCCGGCGATGACCACCCGGAAAAATGCAGCATCTTCATCGACCCGAGCACGGACCGGGCCGGGCTGCTCCACGACCTCCTTGAGGCCTTCGCTTCCCGGGGGATCAACCTGACCCGGATCGAGTCGAGACCGTCAAGGCGGGGCATCGGGAACTACGTCTTCTTCCTCGATTATGCCTGGTCGCCCCGTACTGCCGACGCCCTTGAGGAGCTCCGGGGGATCACCACGGTCAAGGAGCTCGGCTGTTACCGGAAGATCGGGGTCCCGCCATGAACATCACCCTCCCGCGGAGCGGAAGCGTGGACCTGGAATTCACGGCACCGCCGTCAAAAAGTTTCACGCACCGGGCGCTGGTTGCCGGGGCGCTCGGTTCCGGCACGACAACGGTCACGGACCCGCTCGAATCGGAGGACACCCTCCTCACGCTGGCCGCTCTTCAGAAACTGGGTGTCGACGCCCGGCAGGAGACCGGCCGGATCGTCCTCCACGGGTGTGACGGCGCACTGCCTGCGGCCGGACCGGTAACCCTTGGGCTCGCCAATTCCGGCACGAGCCTCCGCCTCATGGCATCCCTCGCCCTGCTCTGCCGCTACCCGCTGACCCTCACGGGGAGCGCCCGCATGCAGGAACGGCCGATCGGGCCTCTCGCGGAAGCGCTCTCATCCATCGGGGGTTCCGTAAAATTCTTACAAAGGAGCGGCTATCCCCCTCTCGAAGTGAGCGGCCGTCTCCGGGGCGGAAGGGTCAGCATCGACGGCTCGGTGAGCAGCCAGTTCATCTCGTCGATCCTGATAGCGGCCCCCTACGCGGAGACAGAGGTGGAGATCCGGATCCCCTCTCCCCCGGCATCGGCGTCCTACCTCGATATCACCCTGGGCGTCATGGAAGGTTTCGGCGCTCGGGTCGCCCGTGAAGGATATGAACAGTTCACGGTCAGCACCCGGAACCGGTACGCCGGGCGAACCTATGCAGTCGAGGGCGACTATTCGTCTGCCTCCTACTTCTTTGCCCTTGCCGCGATCTGCGGAGGGAAAGTTACGGTACATAACCTTGTCCCGGACTCCGTGCAGGGCGACCGCAGGTTCCTCCCGGCGCTTCAGGAGATGGGGTGCACGGTGACGTATTCGGGGAACGCCGTTTCCGTAGAACGGACCGGGGAGCTCCGGGGAATAACCATCGACATGTCATCGTCTCCCGATACCGTGCAGACGCTCTGCATGGTCGCAGCGACCGCAACAACACCCACGGCTATCAGCGGCATCGGTCATTTGAAGTTCAAGGAGAGCGACCGTATTTCCGGTACAGCTGAACGGCTCCGGGCCCTCGGGGGCAGGGTGGACGTCGGCGGCGACCGCATCACCATCCGCCCCTCGGTCCTTCACGGGGGCGTCATCGACCCGGCCAATGACCACCGCATGGCGATGTCCTTCGCGGTGCTCGGGCTCGGGATCGGGGGGATCACCATCACGAATGCCGAATGCGTCAACAAATCGTTCCCGGGATTCTGGGAGAGCCTGAGCGGGGTCATCCCGTGAGGAGGATCGTACTGACCGGGTTCCGGGGCACCGGAAAGACCGAGATCGGGAAGATCCTCGCCCTGCAGAACACGGTGCAGTTCTTCGACACGGACTCCCTCATCGAGCTTGCGACCGGCCGCTCCATCCCGGACATCTTCCACGAGGACGGCGAGGAACGCTTCCGGAACATCGAGCGCGAGGTCATCGCCTCCCTCCCGCCCGCAGATGCCGTGGTCAGTACCGGTGGCGGGGCGGTCGTGGACCCGGCCAACATGGAACGCCTCCGGCGGGACAGCGTCATGGTCCTCCTCTTTGCGGATATCGACACCATCGAGAAGAGGCTCGAAAACGCCCCCCGCCCTCCGCTCACCGGCCTCCCCCTGAGGGAAGAGATCGCCGAGATAATGGACCGGCGCAGGCACCGGTATTACGCCTCTGCCGACCTCTGCATCGATACGAGCGGGACCACGCCGGCCGATGCTGCCGGAACGATCAGCGCTCTCCTGCGGGACGGGGTCCCGGCCGCGGCTTCACGGAAAGAAGCCCTTGCCTTTTTCCGGGGAGGACGGATCCCGGGGCCGTCGATGCGCCGGCTCGAACAGGTCCTGGACGACCCGCCGGACGACCCCCTGACACGGGTGCTCGGGGTTGCCGGGTACCCCTGCGCCCACAGCAGGGGGCCGTACCTCTTCAACGCCCTCTTCAGCCGGTTCGGGCTCAACTGCCAGTACACCTGGTTCGAGGACCCGGATATCGGAAAAATAATGCGGCTCGCCCGGAACCTTGACGTGAAAGGGCTCTCGGTGACCATCCCGTTCAAGCAGGACGTGATGACCTGCCTCGACGAGATCGACGAACATGCCGCACGGCCGATCGGCGCGGTGAACACGGTGGTCTTTGCCTGCGGGTCGGCTATCGGGCATAACACCGACTGGCTCGGCATACGAAAGCCGCTGGTCTCCCTGAAAGGGGCAAGGGCCGTCCTGCTCGGTGCGGGCGGGGCCGCCGCGGCCGCGGCCTATGCACTCGTGGACCTCGGGATGGACACCACCGTCCTGAACCGTACCCCGCAGAAGGCAAAAGATCTTGCAGAACGGGCCGGGTGCCGCTGGGCCGGGTGGGACTCGTTCGACGACCTGCGGCCTGACCTTGTCGTGAACGCGACCCCGCTGGGGATGGCGCCGGACACGGGGAGCCCGCTGAACGAGGAGCAGCTCTACCCGGAGCTGACGGTCTTTGACCTGGTCTATACCCCGCCGCTCACGCCGCTGCTCGAAGCGGCGCAGCGGAAGGGCTGCAGGACCATCAGCGGTACCGAGATGTTTATCGAGCAGGCGAGAGAGCAGTTCTACCTCTTCTTCGGGATCGATGTCCCGTCGGAGACCATCAGGAAGTATCTCACATGAATACCTTTGGCAGGAATTTCCGTATCACCACGTTTGGCGAGAGCCACGGTGCCGCAGTCGGTGTCATCATCGACGGGTGCCCCCCGGGAACCCCGCTGGCTGAGAGCGATATCCAGCCGTTCCTCGACCGGCGCCGCCCGGGCACCTCCCCGCTGGTCTCCGCGAGGCGGGAAACTGATACCGTCAGCATCGTCTCCGGTATTTTTGAACGAACGACGACCGGGACTCCCATCGCCCTTGTCGTGAAGAACGAGGATGAGCAGTCGAAGGATTACGAAGAACTGCGGTCCCTGTTCCGCCCGGGCCATGCCGACTTCACCTACCTGCAGAAGTATGGCATCCGGGACCACCGGGGCGGGGGCCGGAGTTCCGGGCGGGAGACAGTCGGGCGCGTGGCTGCCGGCGCGGTTGCCATGAAACTCCTTGGCAGCAGGGGGATACGGATCTCAGGGAAGATTCTCGAGGTACACGGCAGGTCGGGTGCGGAGGGGATCGAACAGGAGATCCTTGCCGCGAAACAGGCCGGGGATTCGGTAGGGGGCATCGCGGAGATCACCGCTGCCGGCTGTCCCCCGGGGCTCGGCGACCCGGTCTTCGGCAAGCTGGACGCGCAGATCGCCGGTGCCATGATGGGCATCGGGGCGGTGAAAGGGGTCGAGATCGGCGACGGGTTCTCCGTGGCCCGGAAATCCGGGAGCGAGAACAACGACCCGATCACCCGGGCGGGTTTTACGAGCAACCATGCGGGCGGGATCCTTGGCGGGATCTCCACGGGGCAGGAGATCGTCGTGCGCATCGCGGTAAAACCGACCCCCTCGATCGCAAAGCCCCAGCGGACGACCGACATTCACGGGAACGACGCGACGATCTCGATCAGGGGGCGGCACGACCCCTGCATCGTCCCCCGGATCCTCCCCGTTGCCGAGGCGATGCTCGCGCTGGTGCTGGTCGATTGTATGCTGGAACAGGAGAAGTACTGCCGGGGCTCTTCACCATAAGATAGCGGAACTGATCTCTTCTGCGTGCCGGAAGATACCACATCCTTTTTTAGAAACAGACATGAACCAATCGGATTTACTCCGGAACCATGAAAATTGTTAAAAACGGATTTGAGAGAGTTCCCCGCCTCAGGGCCTCTGCGAGGACCGACGAAGGAGGTCGAGAAGAACCATCAGGTTCTTCGAGCCGTTGAATCCCGAAGGGATGAGATGTGAGAAGTTCGTAAGAACTTCGAGCACGGCGGGGCAATGGGTTGATCCGCCGCGGGGCGAGTTGAAAATTCTCTGTCAGAGAATTTTCTCCAGCCAGCCCTGACCATCTGGTCACGGCTGGCTCCCCGTTGGGGACAGCCGAAGGCTGTGGAGAAGAGATCAATCTTCGACACCGAAGAGGTTCATCAGAACCTCTAGGATGAGAAGAACTCATCAGAGTTCTTCGACTGCGGCGGCGTTCATCGTCATTGGGGATTGGGGGTATCAACCTATCATCATATTTTGAATGGTTCAATTTTTAGAAGAAACGCTGACGCATGGGCTACCTAAATAACCATTCAGCCACTATCACTACTTCGAGAAGCAGGAAATGGGTTGAGCCATGGAACTCCCGTCCATCCGGTTATGGGTTGTATTTTACCTGATCGCTTTTGTGATGCTGCTCTGGGCAGTCTTCCTCTCTTCGCAGGGGACGATGCTCTGGGTAAGCCTGATGTTTGTGATCGTGGTGATCGGGATCAACTCCATGGTCGTGATACGGGAGATACGCAGGTTTACTGCACGTGCCAGGATGCAGCAGAACCTCACGCGGGACCTGCATGGGGATAAAAAACAGGGATAGCCGTACTCGTGCGGTCCGCTGCTGTTGTGCGATCATCGGAAAAAATATCGCGATACGGGTAATGGCATTCTTCTGATGGAACGTGGGGGATTGCGAACCCTTTCCGGGGCGATGCTCAGGAAAATCGCCGCCATGGACGGGGCATTTGCGGTAATCCGGCCGGTCCGGTTCCACGCTCCATCCAGGGTCTGCCTGCGCAGAAAAAGCTCTGCCTGCCTGGCGGGAAATACTCAAAAAAATCAGCGGGGGTTCTTCCCGGTCACCACCGGGTTCCCTTTGTACGACACCCATTCGGTGAACGACCCCTCGTAGATCCGGACCTTCGGGTACCCGAAGTAGCAGCGGAAGAGGACAAACTCGTTGGTCGCTTCACGGCCGGTACCGCACGAACAGATGATCGTCTTCTCAGGAGTGACCCCCGCGGCCCTTATCAGCGCGAGGATCTGGTCCTCCGGTTTCAGGAGCTTCCTGTTCCGGTCGTCCATAAGGCTCTTCCAGGGCAGGCTGACCGCCCCGGGGATGTGCCCGGGCTTGATCCACGGCCCCTGCCCCTCGTAAAACGCAGCCGGGCGGGCGTCGAGCAGGATCACGTCGGGATTGTCCTTGATCTTCCGGAATTCGTCATACCCGATGAAATATTCGGTTCTCAGCTGTACCCTGAATACCGAAGGTTTCGTGACGCCGTATTCGCGGGTCAGGGGGCGGTTCTCCTCTTTCCATTTCTCAAACCCGCCGTCGAGGATATACACCTTCCGGTGGCCGTACCGCGCCAGCGTGTAAGCGACCATGGTCTGTTCCAGCCCGTCGCCGATGAACGCAGCACAGGCACTGAGCGGCCCGGAGCTCGAGTACACGACGACAGGTCTCTCCGGTTCAAGGCCGAGCGTCCCGAACAGGATCCGGGCTGCCTCCGGAGGGATCCAGCGGGTAGGTATCGGACCCTCGTGGATCCGGAAAAGCCCCTCGTGCCAGTACACTGCCCCGGGGATATGGTCCTGAATGTATTCGTGGATATTCGGCTGGCAGTCGAGTATCATCAGGTCCCGGTCACCAAGGTGGCCGGCCAGCCATTCAGTGGAAACCCACTTTACAGGCGCATCGTTTTTTCCATATGGATAGATCACGGTCATTTCAGTCACCGGAAACGCGGTCCCGTCTCCACCCAGTGGATACGGATATGTCCGCTTCTGAACCGGAGATGATAATGATTATGGAACTTTCCGGATTTTGGAATAACCGCCGGCAGTTCCCGGATGCAGGACGTAAAAAAGATCGATGCCGTGTTATGGCATCCGGTTCATCAGGTTCATCAGGGAGACAAATTCCTCCACCGAGTACTGCCCTTCTGCCGTCGTGGCACCGGTATGGCAGTACACGAACTCCGATCCGAAGAGGGGGAGTATGGCCCGGGCATACCGGAACTGCGCCCCGGTCACACCAGTGCAGACCGGCTTCTTCGCTGCCTCGGTGAAGGAGATCAGGTCGATGAGATCGTCGTTGTCCGAGGGGGTGACCACGATCTTGGGGATCTCCCCGTATACCCGGAGCTCACGTTCCAGCATGAAGAGCGCATCGAGGGGAATCATCGATCCCGCATGGTGCGATGCGATGATCGTCCTGCCTGCCCCGCGGACGGACGGGGCGTGCTGCGAGAACGGCTGCTCGATATCGATATAGTCCGCGAGCGGGATGAGCGGGCCGATCTTTTCCATCCATTCGTCCGCGTTCCCGAAATACTGCCCCCCTTCCCGTGCGGAGCGGAGTGTCGCAATGACCGGCAGCGAGCAGTCCTTCCGGCTCGCTTCGAATATCTCCACCGGGTCCCCGTCCATGAGGTCGAGGCGGAGCTCGACCAGGTCGGCACCCTGTGCCTGCGCCCGTGCGGCATGCGAAGGATCGGTCAGCGCTGCAACAATCTTCATCAATGGGGGTTGGGCGGCAGTTCAGAAAAAGATACGCCCGGCCTGCATCGTGATCGGCCGGCAACCTTCCGGGACCGCTGGAGCCGGTGAATGACAATACCTGTTTATTCCCTCCCGTGCAGACACTATGATCACGGCTATGGAGTATGAGAGGATCTCACAATTCCTGCAAAAGCTTGCAGGGGCGCTCGGGAGGTGTGTCCTTCTGGCGGTTGTTCTCCCTCTCGTCCCCGTCCTTCTCTTCGGCCTTCCTCCTGCACCCGCCTTCGCCCTGATCACCGGCGGCTTCCTGATCGAGTACGGCGCCGCGCCCATCGGTATCGCCCTCGGTCTCCCTCCGCTCTTCGTCTTTTACGTCCTGATCTGTACCGAGACCGGTATCTTTCTCGGGCTGTTCGACATCTTCGCTACGATTGGGAAGACTTCGGCTCCTGTGGCCCGGTTCCTTGAAAAGACGCACCAGCTCGCCCGCAGTTCAAAGGTGACGGAGAAGTACGGCATCCTCGGTCTCGTCCCCTGCGAGATCCTCCTTGGCGTATACATCTGTGCGCCGCTCTCATGGGTGATGGGATGGCGGGAATACCTCTCGCTTGCGATAACCATTGCCGGTTACTGTGCAGCACTGATCCTCACGATCCTGGCAACCATCGGCCTGCTCGGGGTGTTCGCTTCATGACCGGCACCTGCATCCCCGGATCTCCGGCCCGGGAAAAAACGCGGCCGGTTCCCGAACTCCTCGCACCTGCAGGCTCGCCGGAAGCATTCCGGGCCGCCGTAGCGGCTAGGGCGGATGCAGTGTACCTGAGCGGGAAACGGTTCGGTGCACGGAAATACGCCCCCAACTTTTCCGATGATGAGATCCGGGACGCGGTCCGGCACGCGCATGCGCATGGCATCCGGCTCTACGTCACGGTCAACACCCTCATCCACGACCGGGAACTGGCTGACGCCATGGACTACCTGCTCTGGCTCTACTCCGTCGGGACAGACGCAGTCCTCGTCCAGGATGCAGGTCTTGCCGCCCTGGCACGCGAGGTGGTACCCGCTCTTCCGCTCCATGCCTCGACCCAGATGACCGTCCACAATGCCGGGGGCGTGCGCCGGGCTGCCGCAATGGGATTTTCCCGGGTCGTCCTCGCCCGCGAACTCTCCCTTGCCGAAGTCAGCCGCATTGCGGATGAGACGCGGGAGAGCGGTGTCGGCCTCGAAGTCTTTGCCCACGGCGCACTCTGCTACAGCTACTCCGGCCAGTGCCTCCTCTCCTCGCTCATCGGTGGCAGGAGCGGGAACCGCGGCATGTGCGCCCAGCCCTGCCGGAAGCCCTATACGCTCGTAACCGGCGGGACCGACCCTTATGGCCGCCCGCTCGGACTCGCCGAAGTCCCGTCGCGGGGACCCTACCTGCTCTCCCCGAAGGATCTCTGCACGTTCCGCCACCTCCCCGAGCTTGCCTTATCCCCGGTCGTCTCGCTCAAGATCGAGGGGCGGATGAAATCCCCGGAATACGTGGCAACGGTCGTCATGGCATACCGGAGAGCTCTCGATGCCATTGCTGCGGGAAACTATCACGAGTCTCCGGAAGCATACCGCGACCTCCTCCTCGCCTTCAACCGCGGGTTCACCCGGGGCTACCTGTCCGGCGACCGCTATGATACGCTCATGGGAAGGGAGGCCCCGGGCAACCGGGGGCTCCGCATCGGGACCGTCACCCGGTACGACCGGAAGACCTCCTGCGCAACCGTCAGGCTCGACAGCCCGGTCCTCCCCGCCCCCGGGGACGGCCTGCTCATCTCCGGCCCGGAGATGTCCGGGAACGGGACGGGATTTTCCCTCAACACCGAACCGGTCCGGAATGGCGCGGAGATCTGTCTCCCGGTCCCCCGCCCGGTCAGTCCCGGCTCTGCCGTCTCCATCACGTTCTCGCGGGAGCTCGATGGAAGAATACGGCGGGCTGTTGCCCATCCTCCCGCCGGCACGCTCAGGGCAGTTCCCATCGACCTCGCGGTTTCCGTCACGGATGACGGCACGCTGCTCTTCGACGGGAAGATCCAACGCCCTGACGGGAACGTGACTGGGGTCAGTTTCCGCCCGGACCTCCGCATGGAACCGGCACGATCGCAGCCGGTCACAAGGGACCAGCTGGAGACCCGGCTGAAAAAGAGCGGCGGGACGCCATTTCTGATCCGGGACCTGAGCCTCACCTACTCCGGCAGCCTGTTTGCGCCACTCGCTGAGCTCAACCGCATGAGGAGGGAGTTCCTTGTAACTGCAGGGGATGCGCTCATAGCCGCGTCACTTCCCGGAGAAGAGGAACTGGGCCGGGCGCGGGAGCGGTGGGCGGGACTGGCGCCGCATTACCGGTCCCCCGCCCTTCGGGGAGATACCCGTCGGCCTTCCAGGCTCCGGCTCGCTGCCTATACCGACTCGATCGACGGTGTCAGGGAACTGGCGGCTGCCGGATGCGGGAAGATCTATTTTGAGCCGGATTTTACCCTGCCGGAACACCGTTGCAGCGGGAACGGTACCCACGATTCATGTGCGAACCGGATTCTGGAAGCCATGACCATCTGCCGGGCTTCAGGTGCCGGGTTTGTCTGGAAATTCCCCCGCATCACCCGGGATACGTATCTCGAAAAAGTACTCCCCTCAGTTCCGGGCCTTTTCCGGCAGGGCGCCTGCGAATGCATGGTCGGGAACGCCGGAACGGGAGATGCCCTCCTCCGGGAGGAGCCTTCCCTTGTATTGTCGGGTTCGACCGGGCTCAATATCTTCAACCATGCGGCGGCTCTCAACGCACTGCCCGGGGCCAGGCTCCTGACGCTCTCCCCGGAACTCTCCGGCAAAGAGATCATCTCCCTTGTCCGGCTCGCCCGGGCAGGAGCGGACAGCCCGGATTTCGCGGTCATTGCCGAGGGTACCGGCGAGGCCATGATCACCGATGACTGCCTCGTCAGGAACCACCTAGACTGCGCCGGGAAAAACCCTGATACCGGGAAGAGCGCCGGGCGGTTCCTGGGCATCAGGGACACCACCGGCCATCTCTTCCCGGTACGTATGGACGGGGAGTGCCGGACGAGGATCGGCAATGCCGTCGAGACCTGCCTCATCGACCACCTCCCGTCGCTCCTGGCCGCGGGCGTTTCAGAAGCGGTCATAGACACGCGGGGGAGAACACCGGCATATACCTGGGAGATCTGCCGGATCTACCGCGAGGCAGTCGATACGGTCAATACCGGTCCTGCGGAGGGAAATTCTGCCGTGCTGAAATCCCTCAGGGAGCGCGTCCGGCAGATCGCACTCGGCGGTATCACGGCCGGCCATTTCATACGGGGGCTCCGGACCTGACAGCAGCCCGGGAAACGGCGTCCAAATATTCATCATACCATAGTCAAAATGGTGTAACTGAGATCCGCAGCAGTCCGGAGGAGATTCTGATATGGCTTCACCCTTGATTCTGGTAAACCTGAAAACGTACAGGGAAGGGACGGGGAACCGCGCCCACATGATCGCGAACGCAGCACAACTGGTGGCAAAGGAGAGCGGGGTCACGATCGGCATCGCCCCTTCCTATATCGACCTCCACCCGATCTGCCACCACTTTTCCCTCCCGGTCTATGCCCAGCATGTCGACGGGTGCGAACCCGGCGCAAACACCGGCCATATCACGGTCGATGCGATCCGGACCGCCGGGGCTGCTGGATCCCTTGTCAACCACTCGGAGCGGCGGCTGACCCTTGCGGAGATCGAGGCCTCGGTCCGGGGACTCCGGGCGCATAAACTCATCTCGGTCGTCTGTTCCAATAACGAGGTGACCAGTGCCGGGGCTGCAGCTTTATCGCCCGATTACGTGGCAATCGAGCCGCCGGAGCTCATCGGAAGCGGTGTCTCGGTCTCAAAAGCGAACCCGGAGATCATCCGGCG
Source organism: Methanoregula sp. (assembly GCF_050010295.1). Lineage (GTDB taxonomy): Archaea > Halobacteriota > Methanomicrobia > Methanomicrobiales > Methanospirillaceae > Methanoregula. The sequence continues at coordinate 29,564 of NZ_JBEKLH010000009.1, read as the reverse complement.
TTCCGTGGCGGCGGTCCACGCGGTCAGCCCGAACGTCAGGGTGCTGACCGGGGCCGGGATCCAGTCCGGGGACTGCGTCCGGATCGCGGTCGATCTCGGTACTGACGGGGTACTGCTCGCTTCGAGCGTGGTCAAATCCAAAGAGCCGGGTGCGGTCCTCAGGGACCTTGTCTCAAAACTCTGATCCGGGACCTATTTTTGATACCACACAGGTAAGGGAGGTAATCCCCCTCCCTCCGGAGAAGGTGCAACGTTGACTGACAATTGCCGACGCTCCGCTGCGGGCTGCCCTTTCGGAGAGATAATGGTATTTTTTTGGATTTTCCCCGGGTGATTGTGTGGAGATTTTTAAAAAACGGGTGGCAGGGTCATTCGTTATTTCAAGAACAGGTACCAGACTCCCAGAATAACGATGAATAGTACGATCCCGATTCCGATTACCGTCATACTGCTGATTTCTGCTGATTCTTCTGCCATCGTAAAAACTCCGGATTCGCGGTCAAAACCACGATAATTAACCGTCCGCTATAGATACTATATATATTTTGGGGAATCCCCGCATTCCGATGGATTTTGCGAAAACTCCGGTTAATCAGATGATCAGGGAGATCAGGTCGTGTTTGGTGATCACGCCCCGCACCGTCCTCCCTTCAACGACGAGGACGGCATGGTTCTGCTGCAGGATATTGACGACCGTCTCGACGTCCATATCGGGAGGCACCGTGGGAAACCCGGTCTCCATAAAGTCCCGGACAAAGAAGAGGTGGGTCTTATGGAGGCGCTGCTGCTCGATCGCCCTGACGATGACCGATTCGGATATGCACCCCACCGGCACGCCGCGTTCGATGACCGGCAGCTGGGAGATATTGTTCTTCTCAAAGATCTCCACGGCACGGCCGATAGCGTCCTGAGGCTGGACGGCCAGGACCGGGGTGTGCATGATCTGCACTGCCCTGATCTTCCTGGGTTCGGCACTGTTCAGGACCACGATGATCTTGTTGAGGGTGCTGACCCGGGGATCGACATTTCCCGCCTCGATCCGTGCTACCATGGACTGGCTGATCCCGGCGCGTTTTGCCAGCTCGGTCTGCTTCATGCCAAGGGATTCCCGGCGCGATCGGAGCTCTTCCGGTGTTGGTATGTGCATGGTTGATTACTGATGGTGATAAGATCATATCAATTTTATTGTTAAAACCGGTTGTTCAGAGAGTGTTACGGCAGAACATCGCTTCGCATGATGGCGCGATTCGGGTTTTTTGTGGAATCCCCTCATCAGACCATATATAACCACCGGATATTTTTTTGCCGGAGAGCAAAATGTTTAAAGAAAGGGAAGATACAGCTGTTAACGAGAATCCAATGGCCATGATATTGGATTCGTGTTTGATATGAGTGACAGCCCGGACAGCGCCGACGACAGTGAAGAGGCCCATCGGGCATTCTTCTCCTTTTTTCCACAAGGGGGATTCCTGCAACGTGCAGGTCCGGGACAACGGGTCTCCTTCGGACGACAGCGTCGTCCCGGGATTACCCTGCATCTCTCTGACAGAACCAGATGCCGTAGTATGACACGCCGGCACACCAGCGGGCTGATCCCCGGATGAACGATAGCCGGGGTCATCCCCTCCCGTCCGGCGGCCTGCCGGAACCGGCGCACACCTGTGTTCCACGCATGGCATCTGCCGGATACCGCTCCGATATCAAAACCGTTCCCGCCCTTTTCACGCACCGGCGGGTGAACGGGAAACGGGAACCGCTCATTGCAAAGGATTCCGTATTTACAGTGTGGCGGGAGGGCGCATCTCATATTATTGCCGAGAGCTATTCCTACAAGACCGAACCCTACTACTCGATTCTCCGGCACGAACTTGACGGTAAGCCCGTGCAGCCCGCGAGCTGCGCCGTGCTCGATGCCTGCGTTGTCCCCGTCTGTCTGGAACGGGCACACCTTGCCGGCATTCCGGTCTGCGACTGGGCGATATCCCAGGGATATGCCCCGTTCCCGTCAATTCTGTACGGCCTGAACTACTTTGCCAATACCTCGGATTACTGCGTGGTCCGGGACAATGAAGAGGCAAAAGACGTGATCAGGCATATCACCAACAGGGGAAAATACCCGTTCTGCTACCAGAAGCTGGACGATAGTGCAACGATACACTCCTGTATCTCGGTCTTCGGCAGGACTGCCGGAAAATGCGATGACGTGGCCCGGCTCGCTGAGAGGGTGTATGACCTCTTTGCCATCCCGCTGATCACCCTTGTGCTGGTGAACGATCACGACCGGTATCTCCTCTCCTCGCTTTCCTGGACGAGATACCCGCAGCTCTCCGGAGAAGAGCGTGCGCTCCTCTCCGCATATCTGGCACAGCAGGAATTCCTATGAGCAGGCTCGGCATCTTTGTGGACCGGAAGACGATGTCGAACTCCGAGCAGCTCAACGCCCTGATCCACTGCCGGGACGTTGCAGAGGAGATGGGCCATGGCGTGGACTTCATCTTCCCGGTAGATATCAGCAAGATCACGAAGATGGACGCGCTCTTCATCCGCGCCCGGACCGACCCGATGAATGTCACGTACGTTGCCGCGCGGATGGCGGCGTTTCACGGCATACCGGTCATTGACGACCCGCAGTCCATCCAGATCTGTTCTGACAAAGTCAACATGTACTCCCACCTGATCCGGAAGCAGGTCCCGCTGCCAGGGACCGTCTTCCTCTCAAAACGGGACCTGTCGGTGGAGTGCGTAACAAAACTCTTCGACGAGCTGGGTTCGCCGCTGATCCTCAAGGAACCTTCGACATCCTTCTCCCTGAGAGTGGAGAAGGTGAGCGACATTGCCGGATTTTTCCGCGTCGCCAGGCGGTTCATCCGGCTCTCGGACTGGATTGTCGTGCAGCAGTTTGTCGCGAGCAAGTACGACTGGCGGATCGGGGTCCTCGACGGAAAACTCCTGTATGTCTGCAAGTATACCATCCCGTCCGTGACGTTCAAGATCCAGGCCTCGGTCAACGGGCACCTCGTCTATTGCGGGGTCGAGAGTGTTCCGGAACAGTCCGTGCCCCCGCATGTCGTCCGGCTGGGCATCGATGCGGCGAACGCGATCGGGCGTGGCCTGTACGGCGTGGACATAAAAAATAATAATGGCGACGCGTACGTTATTGAGGTGAACGACAACCCCTCGCTTGAAAGCGGGGAGGATACCTGTTACCCGCAGGTCTACGAACAGATCGTTACCCACCTTTTTGCGAAGTGAGATAAAAAAATGACCGAAGACCGGCTGGTCCGTCCCGAAACCTGCTGCCTGCGCTGCGGGGGGCACTGCTGCGACGGCGCGCATCCCCCGATCTCTGAACACTGTTACCGGAGGCTCACAGCTGCGGGAGTCCCGGCAGACGCTTTCGAACTGGACGGGTACCGCCGCCTGAAGACCCGCCCTGACGGCACCTGCGTCCAGTGGATCGACGGCAGATGTTCCATCCACGACATCAAACCGGAGACCTGCCGTGCAGGCCCGTTCACGTTTGACGTAGAAGAAGATGTCATCGCGATCTACCTGAAATACGAGAGCATCTGCCCTCTGGTCCGGCTCCTCAGGGACACCCCGGCAGCGTATGAGCAGCAGTACGAACGTGCGGTGAAGAGCATCACCCGTCTGGTCGCAGACCTTTCGGAAGAAGAACTGGAGGCCATCTGCCGTATCGAAGAGCCGGAGACCGAGAAAGTGGCCGAGATCCCGCGGCAGTACAATCCATGACCATCGGCACTGAGCACGAGTTCTCCATCAACGACCCACAGTTCAACGTCTGTCCGGTATCCGACCAGATCCTCAGGACGGTCTGCGGCAGGTACGAGAGCGAGATCCTGTTCGGGGATGTGAAGCTGGGAAAAGAACTCCAGAAGACCGTCCTCGAGATCATCCCCCGGAGACCGGCTGATGAGCTTGAACACCTGGAAACCCAGCTCACCAGCGGCATCAGGAAATTCTACCACATCTTTTCCGGGAGATACCACCTCCTCGGCCTCGGGATGCACCCGACAGCCCGCCTCCACGAGATCCCCGTCTGGGACCATGACGAAGGTGAGTATTACGAGGCATACGACCGGCTCTTCAATATCCGGCAGCACGGCTGGCTGAATATCCAGGCGCTGCAGATCAACCTTTCGTACTCCGGGGAGAGAGAACTCGTTTCGACCTATAACAAGGTCCGCACCCTGCTGCCCTATCTCGTCGCGGTCACCGCTTCATCGCCGCTCGTTGAAGGAGAACTGACCGGGACCTGCGACACCCGGCTGGTCTGCTACCGGGATAACCAGAAGGAGATACCGCTGATCTGCAACCATGTAGTCCCATCCCCGATCCGGAGCGTAAAGGATTACCAAGCCGTGCAGGACGGTATCTTTTCCGCGCTCCATGACCGCGGCGCCGATATTCTCTGCGAGGAATGGGTGAACTCGGGCGGGCTCATCATACGGTTCTCGCGGAGGTGCCTCGAGATCAAGGCGCTCGATGAACAGGAGTCCATCCACTCGGACATGGCGGTCTGCGCATTTGTCCGGGCGCTCCTCCGCTGCCGCTCCCTGCCGGTAGAGACCGGCCAGGATGCCCTGCTGGGTCTCCTGGAGGAGGCCATCCGGGACGGCACTGCAGCGTTCAGGCCTGAACTCGAACGGCTGTACACTGCCGCCTGGCGCCATGCCACGGAGGATGAACGGCTCTACCTTCCGGTGATACGGGAGCGGATCCTCAGGGGGAGCCTTGCTGAACTCATCCGCGACCGGTTCCGGCGCGACCATGCAATCTCCCCCATACTTGCGGAGATGGCGGAGTGCCTGAAAACCAACCGCCCGTACTCGTCCGGCAAAACCCCGTTCTCCGGTCCCTGCCACGATCAGCATTAAGACCGGGCAGGACAACCCTACATCAGGATCGATGCTGATGACACGGATCTTACTCTCTGAAGCCGAGGGCTATATGCTGCTGAAATCCGCGGGCATTCCCGTGCCGCTCTTCTCGGTTGCAGAGACCCCGGAGGATGCAGCCAGGATGGCAGATTCCACCGGGTACCCGGTCGTCCTGAAGGTGATCTCGCGGGAGATCGTCCACAAAAGCGATGCCGGCGGGGTCGTCACCGGTATACGGTCGGCTGATGAGGCCCGGACAGCTTTTGACCGGATCACCCGCTCGGTGCTGGCATATAAACCGGGTGCGGCGATCGACGGGGTCATGGTAGAGCAGCAGCTCCTGCCGGGGCTGGAGCTCATCGTGGGCGGGAAGACCGACCCGACATTCGGCAAGATCATCACGATCGGGAGCGGGGGAAAACTGGTAGAGTTGCTCCACGATGTCTCTCTCCGGGTTCTTCCGGTCGACGAGACTGAGATCCGCCTGATGGTCAGGGAACTCCGCAGTTACCCGCTGATCACCGGTTTCCGCCACGAGCCGCCGCGGGATGAAGAGGCGTTCGTCCGGATGATCGGTGCGGTGTGCCGGATGTTCCTCTCCGATTCCCGTATTGTCGAGTTCGACATCAACCCCCTTATCCTGTACGAAAAAGGGGGTTGCGCCGTTGATGCACGGTTCTATACCGATGATTCGGCGGCGCCAGTACTGCAACAGGAACCGGTACGCGAGGTGCCGGAAGAACTCTTCCATATCCGTTCTATCGCCGTTGTCGGGGCATCGCAGGACCCCAACAAGGTGGGGTACGCGATCTGCCGGAACCTGCTCGCCTTCCCGGGAACACTCTACCCGGTCAACCCGAAAGCCTCCACAATCCTCGGGCGGACTGCGTACCCTTCGCTCTCCGTGATCCCGGACAAAGTCGATCTGGCTGTTGTGGCGATCCCGGCAGCCGGCGTCCCCCGCATTGTCGAAGAAGCGGGAACAAAAGGGGTCCCCCTTGTCATCGTCATATCCTCCGGGTTCCGGGAGGGGAGCGCGGCGGGAAAAGAGCTCGAGGACCAGATCGTCTCAACGGCAGGACGGTTCGGGATCCGGATCATGGGGCCCAACTGCCTCGGGCTCATGCTCCCTTACCAGGGGATCAATACAACCTTCGACCCGGTCTCACCCAAGCCCGGCAACATCTCATTTATATCCCAGAGCGGGGCTATCATAACGACCATTGTCGACTGGAGCCTCCCTGAGGAGATCGGGTTCTCCTCGGTGATCAGTGTCGGCAACCAGGCAGACCTGACCTTCGAGGACTTCATCCGCTTTGCGGGCAATGACCCCGCCACCCGGGCAATTATCCTCTATATCGAGCAGATCAAATATGGAAAACGGTTCATGGATTCCGTGCGCCGCGTCGCCCTGACGAAGCCGGTCGTGGCCATCAAGTCCGGGTCCTCGCGCATCGGCCAGAAGGCTGCATCCTCGCATACCGGCTCGCTTGCGGGCAGCTATGACGTATATATGGCAGCGTTCCACCAGGCCGGTGTCATCCCGGTCGACTCCATCCACGAGGCATTCCAGACTGCCGAACTCCTGGCATCCGAGGGTTACCCGAAAGGGACCCGGGCAGTCGTGATAACCAATGCAGGAGGGTTCGCCGTCCTTTCTTCGGATTATGCCGAGAAATTCGGGATTGAACTGGTCAGATTTTCACCGGACCTTATCGATGCCCTGAATGCCGTGCTGCCGCCCGACTGGAGCCGGGAGAACCCAATCGACATGGTGGGGGACTCGAGCGCGGACCGCTTCGCCCGCACCTTCGATATCATGATCAGAAACCAGGACCTCTGGGACATCGCGTTTGTCATCGCGGTCCCGTCAGCGATATCTGACCCTATCCGGGTGGCAAACGAGATCGTGCGGTTCTCAAAGAACGCCCATAAGATGATCGTGGGCTGCATGATCGGCGGGGACAGCATGAAGACCCCCCTCCGCATCCTCCGGGACGCCCAGATCCCCAACTTCCCGGACCTTATGGATGCATTCAGGGCAGTGGGGAACATCTGCCGGCACCGCTGCAGTTCCGGTATGGCGGAATGCCGCCATGGATCGTGAAATTTCTACAAAAATGTACTGGAGAAATCCTATTACAGTCCATTTTTTTGTAAACCTGAAAAGGTAGTGAGCGTGACCCCCTCTCTCCCCCAGAGGGGGAGGCAGCCCAAGGGGTGCTCCCCTTGACCCCATTTGTTAACCATTACGTTCTCTTTAAAATTCCTCAAAAACCTTCTGAGTGACTATCACGTCATGGGGGATGCCCCAGCGGCGGGGGCGGAGGCAACGATTGCCGTAGCCCCCGAGAGCGTTCGATGATCTTAACAGAGCCGATCAGAGCGTTATCTTCTTGAGGATCCGGCCGTCACGGAAGACCGTGATCCCCCCGCCGCTCTGCGAGACGACGATCCCGACCGCTTTTGTCACGGACGTGATGGCCGCAACGGAGTTGTGGCGGGTGCCCATGCCCGGCGGAAGGGAGACACCGCTGGTATCGACCGTGATATAGCGCCCGACCGCCTCGACAAAACCGTCACCGGTGATGACAAATGCACCGTCGAGCTGGGCAAGTGCCTTGATGTTTTCCTTGAGCTCGGGATTGGTGATGACCCGCAGTTCGGGGCGGTGCCCCTCGAACGGGTTGAGGATGATCTGGCGCGATTTTTCGAGCACGCTCGCGGTGTCCCCGATAAGAAATGTGGTGCCGACCGGCTTTCCTTCTCTCCCTTCGATCGAGATCTCGGTGCAGATGTGGAACACCGCGTCGAAGATGTCCTCCCGGATATCGGTATCGCCAACCACGAGGTCTTTCCAGGAATCGGTACTGATGCGCACCTGCCCGCTCCGCTTCCTGTCCGTGATGTCGTTCCCGATGCAGAGGATCTCGGTTATCCGGCCCTGCCCGTCGCGGATAGCCTTGTTTATCCATGCGATCCAGACCCGGTCACCATTGCGGCGGACGTTCTCGTTCACATTGACCGCATATCCCTCCGCATTGAACCCCAGGTCGTTGGCCATCATCGAGAGGTCGTGCTGGACCCGGGATTTCTGGGGAACGATGGTGCCGACAACATTCCTGCCGATCACTTCATCGCTGGTATAGTCGAAGAAGGTGAGAGCGTAGAGGTTGAAAAACGTGATATTACCCTGCGTGTCCATCCGGATGATGATACTCTGCGTGTTCTGGAGCACGTCCCGGTATTTCGCCTCGCTCTCCTTAAGGGCGTCGGTAATTTTCTGTTTTTCCGTGATATCTGTTGCGATAAATGTCCCGCCTCTGGTGGTATCGCGGGAGTCGAGAGGGTTTGCCTGCAGGTGAACGGGAAGAAAGGATCCGTCTTTTTTCAGGAGCCGGCACTCCGAGTACCCGAGGCCGCGGGAGTCGTGCCGGATCAAAAATTCACGGCAGACCTGGTCATATTCCTCGGGCGTCCTGAAAAGAGATCTCACCTCTTTTCCGATGAGGGAGGATTCTTCGAATCCGAGCATGGAAACAAACGGGCGGTTCACCCATTCGACGAGGCCGTTCCGGACCTGGAATATCCCGAGAGGTGTTGCAGAGAGGATGATCGCGAGCTGCTCGTTCTGGACCTTGAGCTCCCGTTCAGCCTTTTTCCGGAGCGTGGTCTGTTTGATCAGGCTGACGATCTCAACGAGGTACTGGCGGGGATCCCCGCCCTTAGGCAGCGTGATCTCTAGGCCGTTATAGACTTCCTGCATGGCGACCTTGTTTCCACCACGTCTGCCGAGGAGGAGGACCGGCGTGGTATTTCCCTGTGACTTGAGGTATTTCAAAAATTCGATCCCATTCATGTCCGAGACGAATTCAATGCCGTTCACCTCGGGTATCTGCTCGTAGGAGATGATAACATCAAACGCCCGTCCTTTGAGCTTTTCCATGGCTTGTTTGATGGAATGGACGGATTCGACCCGCATCTCGCCCGTCTTCTCGAGAAATGTGCGGATTTGTACAAGGAGATCCGTATTGTCATCCACAAACAAAACAGAGATCATGGTGCATCTCCTGAAAATCGCGCGAAATTCACTGATATGAGGTGGATTGTTGAGCGATAAATAGTTGTTGAGATTGGGACCTGCCGGCAGGGAAACTCCGCTGAACGGTAATGATGTCAGGAGGTGTGATGACTCCCCGGAGCAGGATGGGCGGGCCCGGCCCCGGCCTTGGTTCCGGAAGAGATATTTTCAAAAAATCCCGGGAGAATATCAAAAACCGGTCTTATTCTTCCGTGTGCTCGACAATTGCAAGCTGGTACATCCAGTCCATGAGCGGGTGACATTCCTCAACGATACACTCAAGCTCGCATCCGATACACGGTATCAGCTCGTCACCTGCGAGTAAATGGCAGGGATTGACCGGCATCTGTCTGGCCCGGATGAGATAGGTCTTGATCCCCTCTTTCCGGAATTCGACCCGTTCAATGAGACCGTTCTCTTCCAGCTTCTTGACGATCCGGGAACATTTGCGGCTGTCTACACCCAGCTCCTTCCAGAGTTCGCTCTGAAGCACTCCTTCCGGGCGTGATTGTATCAGCTTCAGTCCTTCATCCACAGGATCTCCCACGAGAGTCCACCCCCACCCGCTCAGATTACCGGTGCAATAGTCAGGATATTATTGCCCCGGATTACGACAGTACCGAGGCTTCTTCCCCGCTGGTTGTCCACAAACTCGATAGTCTCTTCCATGTGGATGTTCAGATATTCATCCACCGCGATGAGGCGCCCCTGCAGTTTCCGTCTCTCATCCTTTATCTCAACCGATATTTTGGAATCAACAAGCGCAAACACTTTTTTTATTGGCAAAACAATTCCGTTAACCATCTGCCCTAATTTAGGATGTAAGATAATTAAAGTTTGCCCATGCGGATACCAGATTTGGTCAATACGCCGGACCGGGTTGAAGAAAAAAATTACAAAGAAGTTCGTACGGTGAATCCGTTATGATGAACGCCGCCGCCCCCGGCGGGGCGCCCCCGCGGCGGATCAGTGACTAAAAAATCCGAAAAACCTCCTGCCCCGCCGTGCCTCGGAGAGGCCCTGAGGCGGGGAGACCTCTCAATATTTACCTATCTCGGGATTTTCATGATGCGGGTAAAAACATAAAGATTCATACCTATTCTTCTCAAAAAAAAGATTATTCCGGTATAGGTTCCCAGCGGCTGCGGAACTGCTTCTCAATCCCCGGCAGGGTCGTGTATTCCATCTCTTCGAGCGAGAGGCGGTGCGGCTCGAACGGCCCCTGGTCCCGGATAATATCGGCGAGCTCGTTGCAGCGTTCGCGCACCCGGTCGAACCCGACATCGTCGAACATATCTGCCGGCCCGATCAGTTTCCCGTTGCAGACCTGGAACCCGAGGCAGATCGCCCGGGGGGGACCGTCAAACCGTGTCATGTTCGCATCGCAGACGCCGACCGGCATGAAGGGGCCATGGTGCGACCCCCTCATCCACCCGGCAACGATGATCGGCGTGCAGAAGGGTTCTATAACTTCCCCAACCGAAGGGAGCCCGCTTTGCGCCCGTACGATCATGACCGGGTCGTCTTTCCCGACATACCTTCCGGCCATGATGTTCAGCCGCTGGGTACTGGTCGACGCCGCGATAATCCCGTCTTTCCGCCACACGTACTTGATCACGTACCGCGAACAGGCGCCGATGTAGGAGAGAAGGGTATAGGTCTCCTCCGGGGTCTTGAACGTGATGCGGCGCTTGTTGATGACATCGTGTACCTCGAAGATGAACCCGGTGTGCATGCTCGGATCGATGACCAGCCCGGCGGTATTGAACGGATCGGCAAAGATCTTGTACAGGAAGAAGTTCCAGGCCCCGGGCTCGGTCTTGTCGGCCATGAAGATGAGCACCGGGTCGCTCCCGCGCTCCTCGAACTCCATCTCGGCGACCCCGGGGCCCATCCCCTTCACATTCCCGCTGAACGCATCGGCCAGCAGGTCCTGGCCCGCCCCGTAGAGTTTCATCGATTTGGCTATCTTGGTGCATTCCAGGAAGACGTCCCAGGCAAGCTTGTGGACCTCTTCATTGTCCTCGCCCCGGGTGTGGGTCATGATCAGTTCAAGGTCGTCACCGCAGTGCGTGACGAACGAGTCGATCAGGAGTTTCCCTTCCTGCTCCTTCAGCATCTTCGCGGCCTTTTCCAGGAGCTTGGGGTGGGTGCGGGAGTGACCCGGAAAACTGCCCACATCCGCTTTAATGACGGAAATCGTGGTTTTCGGCATGAGACTTCACAGTAAGAAATCGTCCCGTGGTTAAAAAATAGTTTGGTGGTTTATTTAGAGTGTCTTTCGCACGACCGATGCCGATCCGTACGCGCCGAACGCCCGGAAGAAGATGAGGCTCTCGGCGTACGCCATCGACTGGATCGCGTGCTCGGTTGCCGCTTCCAGCGAATAGAGGTCCTTGAAAAATTCCTTGATCGCCATCTTGCAGTTGCCGTCGAATATCTGGCGGTCCGATTTCCCGGCGTTCAGGGGGCGGTACTTCTCCAGCGTCCAGTCCTGGATGCTCTTGTACAGGGCGGGTTCGTACACCTTGAGCGTGGAAAAGACCACGTCCTGCCAGAACGTGCCGACGTTGCCCTTGATGATATCCCCTTTCGGGAAGTGGAGGTTGATAAGATCCCGGGGAGTACCGGTGATGCCGTGCTGGGCGATGCCGACCTGCAGCCTGTTGTCCCGGAGGGCTTTTGCGATCGCCTTCGTCTGCGGGATGTCGATAGAGAGCTGCTCTACCACGTTCCCGTTCGCATCGTAGGTGTGCCCATGGGTGCTGCCGTTCGCGATCGCGAGCACGTGCGGGAAGACATCGTTCTCATTGAGAGCCCTGATGAACCCGACGGCTTCTTCGGGTCTCGTCAGGATCAGCCCGCTCCCGTCCTTCCTGCCGATCTCGCCGACCTCAACCTCGAGACCGAACTCCGTCCCCTTCATCTTTGCCTTGATATACCGTGCCAGATCGGTGGTGACGCGGATATTCTCCTCCAGTTCCTCCCGGACATTCTTTCCCTCGAAATTGAAGAGGTGGGAGGCATCGATCGCAAACGAGGTATAGCCGGCGCCGATCTGGGCATCGATCAACTCTTTCGTCCCGTCTATCTCCGCGGCATCGCCTTTCTTTATCGTGATATGATCCGCGTGGAGGGCCCAGACGTCAAATTCCGCCCTCTTCGCGGCCTCGTTCATCTTCTCCGAGAATACCTGCGGGGTGAGCCCGGTATAGCCACCCTTGAGATCGCTCTCCGACCGGGCGATTTCCATGAATACGGCCGAGTCCGTATCCTTTGCAGCCCGGAAGATGCCGTCGGCTACCGAGGCGATCCGGATATTGGCCGCCATCACAATGGTCTTGTGGCCGGCGATGCCCCGGAGGATCGTTGACCCGGGGATGGGACCGAATGCATGCTGTTTCATAGACTGATCACTCCTCTTTGTTCACCCTTCCTTCATTAATGTTTCAATGAGCGCGATCTCCTTCCTGCCGCCAACGTAGATCGGGGTGACCTGGCCGATCTCCTTCGGCTTGATTGTGAGGATATCATCCTTCCCGTTGCTGATCGCCCCACCGGCCTGGAAGATGATCATCCCCATCGGGTTTGCCTCGTACAGGAGGCGGAGCTTCCCGTTCTCCTTCCCCCTGAATCCCGGGTACGCGAAGACGCCGCCCTTGTGGAGTATCTGGTGCACGTCTCCGACGAAACAGCCGCTGAAGCGGAGCTTGTATCCTGCGTCCTCGAGGGCCTGTATCCACTGGCTGTGGGCAGGGAGGTAATCTTTCCTGAGCGCGCCGGGCGCGTAGATCTTCCCGTCCGGGATCCTCAGGTCCTTATGCCGGAGCACGAACTCCCCTGCATCGTTCATCACAAACTCGTGCACACCTTTTCCGGTCGTGAAGGTCAGGGTGGTGAGGGGGCCGTAGAGGATGTAGAGGGCGGCAACCAGGGAGAGCCCTTTCTCGAGGACATGGCCGGGATAGATGCCGATGATCGAGCCCACGCAGAGGTTCACGTCGATCAGGGACGAGCCGTCGAGGGGATCGATGACGACCCCGAACTGGTGCTTCGGGTTCTCGACCTCGATGATCTCCGGCTGTTCCTCCGTTGCGATATACCGTGCCAGCCGGGTCTCCTTCAGTCCCGAGATGAAGATCTCATCCGCATACTTGTCGAGCTCCATCTGCTCTTCGCCGAACTGGTTGCGCGTGATCTCTTCCGAAGGGGTCCGGGGGATCGTGCAATAGAACCCGTGTCTCACGTTCCGGGCCTGTTCGCTGAAGAAGAGGATGAGCTCGGTCAGGTTTTTTTCCGTTCCTGCCTCGGCAAGGAAGTCTTTGAGCAGCATTATGGTACCACCTGATGATCCTGTTCCCGACCGGATGATCGCGGGATACTCCGTCAGGATCTCGTAATTTCATGTAGAGTAGGGTGCCGATCCATATCAGGATTATTATTCCCGTCGTGACGGGATGTCGGGAGCCAGAGGACACCGGCCCGGTCATGGCACGCCGGTCGCGCAAGGTTTGAAAAAGAGGGGGGGGTATCCGGTTCCGATCGGTTCAGATGCCGGAAGAGCCGGGCAGGCTCCTGAAGGTCACTTCGAGCACGCCGTTCCTGAGAGAATGCTGCATCGATCCCGGTTCAACGGGGGGGATGGCTACGGATGTACGGTAGTGGGTGTCCGCATCTCCCGCGTCGATGACGAGTTTCCCGCGCTGGATGCCCAGGCGGAGGAGGTCCTCAGTCACTCCGGGAAGCCCGGCGATTACTTTCACTTCATCGCCAACATGATAGACCTCGGTCACGGGTTTGTCTGCTGATCCCGGCTGAATAGCCGGGGTGGCCGGCATTTCTGACGGCTCTTCGCCGTTCCTTATCAGGATCCGGTAGCTGCCGGACAGGGCACCGGATTCGGGATCCCGGTTCATCAGGGAGAAGAGACGGGCGATCATCCCGTCCATCTCCTCAAAGATATCCCGCGGGTCTTCAAACATTTTGTACCCCTCCACACTACGATTATTTTTCGTTCTTCTTTTCCAGCGTTTCGGTCAGTTTCCTGATCTCGGCAAAGTCCTTCTTCCGTGCGAACATCGCTTTCCTGAGATCCGCGATGATCTTCTCATCGGCCTTCTTATGTCCGGGCCCTGCCCGGGCTGTCATCCGGGCCGCCGATTCCAGAATGATGCGCTGGTCCTGGTTGTAGAGCATCTCCCAGGACTGGCGCTCGGATCTCTCGAGAGTCTCCTCGTCCAGGGATCCCCTGACCCTGAGCAGCGCTGCGTCAAAGTGGGCCCGGGTCAGCATCACGTTCTTGATGGCATCTCTCCGTTCCTGCTCCGTCCGGTTCCCCATCTGTCCGATGAAGTCGCGCATCGCGGCCATCTTTGCTTCCCGTACGAGCGCCTCGATATCGGCACCGACATAGCCCTGGGTCTGTTTCACGAGAGTGTCGACATCCAGGTCCTTTGCGAGGATGCCCCCGGTCTCGCCACCGAGGTAGACATCGAATATCTTCTTCCTGCTCTCCTCATCCGGCGCAGGCACGTAGATGTGACGCTCGAGGCGACCCGGGCGGAGCAGGGCGTCGTCCAGCATGTCCGGGCGGTTGGTAGCCGCGAGGATCGTGACGTTCTTCAGCTCCTCCATCCCGTCAAGCTCGGTAAGGATCTGGGACACAACGCTCTCGGTAACATGGGACGAGCCCTGGAAGCTCCCCCGCCTGGGGACCAGGGCATCGATCTCGTCGAAGAAGATGATCGATGGCGAGGCCTGCCGCGCTTTCCGGAAGATCTCCCGGACTCCCTTCTCGGACTCCCCGACCCATTTCGAGAGCAACTCCGGCCCCTTGACAGCGATGAAATTGCACTCGCTCTCGTTGGCCACGGCCTTGGCGAGCAGCGTCTTCCCGGTACCGGGGGGGCCGAACAGGAGAATACCTTTCGGCGGTTTTGTCAGGAGGTGCTCGAAGACGTCCGGGAACCTGAGGGGCCATTCTACGGCCTCCCTGAGCTCCTGTTTTACTTCCTCGAGCCCGCCGACCTGCTTCCAGGTAACATCCGGTACTTCAACCAGTACCTCGCGCATCGCTGACGGCTCAACGTGCTTTCGCGCTTCTCCAAAGTCTTCGTTCGTCACCCTGAGCTTGTCGAGCACCTCGTCCGGGATCTCCTCGTCAATCTTTATCTGTGGGATCACCTTGCGGAGTGCATGCATCGCCGCCTCCTTGACCAGGAGTGCAATATCCGCACCGACAAATCCGTGGGTCGTGTTGGCGAATTCCTCGATCTTCACATCGTCGGCGAGCGGGACCCCCCGGGTATGTACCTGGAAGATCTCCATCCGGCCTTTCTTGTCCGGGATACCGATCTCGATCTCCCGGTCGAACCGCCCGCCCCTGCGGAGGGCCGGGTCTATCGAATCCGGAAGGTTGGTCGCTGCAATGACGATGACCTGCCCGCGTCCCTTGAGCCCATCCATAAGAGCCAGGAGCTGGGCTACCACGCGCCGCTCGACTTCTCCCTGAACCTCGGCACGTTTTGGTGCGATCGAGTCAATCTCATCGATGAATATTATCGCAGGCGCATTCTGCTCGGCCTCTTCGAACTTCTCCCGGAGGCCTTTCTCGCTCTCGCCGTAATACTTGCTCATGATCTCCGGGCCGGAGAGGGTGATAAAGTGAGCGTCCACTTCGTTTGCAACCGCCTTGGCTATCAGCGTCTTGCCGGTACCGGGCGGGCCGTACAGGAGTACCCCTTTGGGTGGCTGGATGCCAAGGCGCTCGAAGATCTCCGGGTGGCGGAGCGGGAGCTCGATCATCTCGCGGACGAGCTGCAGCTCGCGGCCAAGTCCCCCGATGTCCTCGTAGTGGATATCGGATGTTTCCTGTTTGCCTTCTTCCGGCTTGTAAGGCTCCTCTTTCAGCTCGATCTCGGTATCATCGGTCACGATGGCGATGCCTTTTGGCACGACTTTGGCGATGACGAGCGTTATGGTATTGCCGATTACATCGATCCGCTGGGTCTGGCCTTCAAATACTGCACGCCCGCGGAGGATCCTTGACAAGTACTGTTCCCCTCCAACGAGCCGGATTGGTTGTGTCGGCTGGATCACCACTTTCTTTGCATATTCGGCCTCAGATTTCCGGATCCTTACCTTTTCGTCAATGCCGGTAGCTGCATTGCCGCGGATATTACCGTCAATCCGCAGAACTCCGAATCCTGTGTCCTGGGCAAAGCCGGGCCAGACAATCGCAGCGGCTTTTTTCTTTCCCTGGATCTCGATCACATCGCCGGAGACAAGCCCCAGCTTCTTCATCACCTCGATGCTGACCCGTGCTATGCCGCGACCGGCGTCATCGTGGGCTGCTTCCTTCACCGTTACTTCGGAATAATCCTTATCTGTCATCGTAAAACACCTCGCTGGATCAAGGTTTACCATTAGTTAGTGACTTATATTATATAATATTATTTCAAAAATTTTCCAAGTCCTCTCGATAGCCTCCATCTCATTGCCGGGAGAAACTTTTCGTCAGATTAGTAAACACAAAAAATTATGCGTTATGCCAAATCAACTTTACTTGTTGTCTTAACAAGCCAGATTTATTCCAGAATTGAAAAACCGAGCCTTTATCTTGTCTTTACAGTAACCAGTATGGTATGAGTATCGTAGCAGATGCCAAGCGTGGCATCGTCACCGAAGAGATGAAAATTGTCGCAGCGCAGGAAGGGGTCACCGAAGACTTCGTACGGCGCGGTGTTGCCGGCGGGCATATCGTCATCCCTGTTTCCCCGTACCGCAAAGTAAAGATCTGCGGTATCGGGGAAGGGCTTCGAACCAAGGTAAATGCTTCTATCGGAACTTCCACGGATATCGTGGATATTGGCATGGAAATTGAGAAGGCAAAACAGGCCGAGCGGGCGGGCGCAGATACCCTCATGGAACTCTCCACCGGCGGCGATTTTCTTGAGATCCGCAAACAGGTAATCGCCAGCACAAACCTCTCTGTCGGCTGCGTCCCCCTCTACCAGGCATTCATCGAGGCAGCAATAAAAGACGGCGCTGTTGTCAACATGAAGGAGGATGACCTCTTCCGCATTACTGCCGAGCAGGCAAAACTCGGTACCAATTTTATGGCGATCCATACCGGCATCAACTGGGAGACCGTCAAGCGCCTGAGAAATCAGGGCCGTCATGCCGGACTCGTCTCGCGGGGCGGGGCATTCATGACCGCGTGGATGCTCCACAACGAGAAAGAGAACCCGCTCTATGCTGAGTTCGATTACCTGCTCGAGATCATGAAGGAGCACGAGGTCACCCTCTCCATGGGTAACGGTATGCGGGCCGGGGCGATCCATGATGCAACCGACCGGGCCGGGATTCAGGAGCTCCTTATCAACGCTGAACTCGCGGACAAGGCACAGAAAGAGAACGTACAAGTCATTGTCGAAGGTCCCGGTCACGTCCCTATCGATGAGATCGCGACCAATGTCCAGCTCATGAAGCGGGTCACCAATAACAAACCGTTCTACATGCTCGGGCCCATTGTCACCGATATTGCACCGGGCTATGATGACCGGGTGGCAGCGATAGGTGCTGCAATCTCATCATCCCTGGGTGCCGATTTCATCTGCTATGTCACGCCTGCCGAACACCTCGCCCTCCCGACACCGGAGGAAGTGTATGAAGGCGTCATGAGTTCCCGGATTGCCGCCCATGTCGGGGATATGATCAAGCTCAAAAAGACCCGCGAAGCAGACCTCGAGATGGGACACGCCCGCCGGGACCTTGACTGGGAACGCCAGTTTTCCGTAGCCATGAACCCGGCCCGGGCAAAAGCGATCCGGGCCGAGCGTATGCCTGCCGATACTGACGGATGCACGATGTGCGGGGACTATTGTGCTATCAAGATCGTCAACCGTCATTTCAAATTCTAACCAGCTTTTTTTACTCTGCTCTTATTGTGCTGACAGTCACCAGAGGATGTCAAGAATTATGGCATAGGTGGCCAAATATCTGTACAGGATACTCACAAGCATATGACCGGCCTGCTATCGAAAAATGCCCTGCGGGAGGCAGCGCGACAGAAGCGTTCTTTGCTCTCCCCGGCTGAAATTGAAGGAAAAAGCACCCGCATCTGTACCGCCCTTGCCGGAATACTCGACGGGATGGATCCCATCATGGTCTATGTTTCAAAACCCCGGGAGGTCGATACCCGCAGGCTTATCGGACAGCTCATCGTATCACGGAAAAAAATTGTTGTCCCGGTAATTGAGAAGGAGACCCGGACCCTGCGCCTTTCCTATCTGGACCGGATCTCAGACCTTGTCGAAAGCACGTTTCAGGTACCTGAACCTATCGGACACGAGCTTCCTGCAGATTCACGGGACATAAAAGGAGTTATTGTGCCTGTACTTGCTTTCGATCGAAACGGGACCCGGCTCGGGTACGGTGCCGGCTACTATGACCGATTCCTGTCCGCACACCCCCATATGGCGAAGATCGGACTCGCTTTCGCATGCCAGGAATTTGATGAAATCCCAGCGGACGGGAATGATATAGGAATGGATATTATCATAACTGAGAACGGGATCATCCGCTGCGACTGCAGGTACGAAGATATCAATTACAGACCACAACTCAATACACTCAAATAAGCACGGGAATAAAATACTCCGGCACGGTGGTTCTATCAAGCTGAATTTCGGAGGTTTTGTCCCACTCTCAACGGTCGACTGGAGAGGCAGGTCTGTCTGTGCGGTTTTTTTCCGCGGGTGCCCGGTACGCTGCACGTACTGCCAGAACTCATCAATCCTTTCCGGAAAAGATGAACGGGAGCTTGAAGGGGTCATTGAAATGATCCGGGGATCGCTCCTCGCCATCAGCGGTGTCGTTTTTTCCGGTGGCGAACCAACCATGCAGAAAGACGCGCTGGTCGAACTGGCAAAAGCCTCAAAAAAGATGGGACTTCGTGTCGGGGTCCACACCAACGGGGTCTTCCCGGGTACGCTGGATGCCCTCATCAGTGGCGGGATTGTGGACTATGTTGCCCTAGACATCAAGGCCCGCTGGGCGCGATATAATAACCTTCTCAGGGGAAATTATGTTAAGGATGTACAAAAATCGCTTGCCCTCTGCAGAGATGCGCGTGAACACGGCCACCTCCCGGAGTTTGAAGTCGTGATTACCCTGTTCCGCGGGTATGATGACGAAGTCTCCGCAATCGCCGGCGAGGCGGGCACTGTTGACATTGTGCTCCAGCAGGGCGTGACCGGGGATGTACGCCCGCTCTCTGAAGGAGAGATGAAAAAAATTGCAGATACCCTGTCTCGAAGCGTCAAGATCCGTACCCGTGAAGGAGGTGAAATTGTCTATGAAGGTGATCGGAGTCGTCGGGCTTCCCGCAAGCGGTAAAGGTGAATTCTCGAAGATTGCTGCCGGTACGGGTATCCCGGTCGTCGTTATGGGAGATATGATCCGGACTGCGGTCAAAGCTTCAGGACTGGAACCCACGGACGAAAATTTCGGGACGATGGCAAACAACCTCCGAACTGAACGCGGCATGGATGCAGTCGCCCAGCTCTGCATCCCCAGGATCCGGAGCCTGTCCGCACCTCTTGTGCTCGTTGACGGTATCCGTGGCAATGCGGAAGTTGAATTATTCCGCCGGACTTTTGAGGGATTTACCCTTATCGGGATCGAGTCTTCCTTCGAAAAACGGCTTTCGCGGATAGCAGCCCGGGCACGTTCAGATGATTTTTGTTCCGCTGATGCCCTGCACAACCGTGACGAACGCGAACTGAGCTGGGGGCTGGGCAATGCCCTCCGGAATGCCGACCTTACCCTCAGGAATGAAGGTACCCTTGACGCGTTCTCAACGGCTGTCCGCGACCTCCTTGCCACACTTGGACGTGAGAGATGACCCTGCAGCCCTACTTTTCCTCTTCAGCAAAAGTCTGGGACGACATTTCCTGGGTCTACAAGATCGAAGAGTCCGGTTACGCAGGCTGGGAGATTGTAGGAGACGGTAATTACCGGCTCGACAACCCGGACTGCTTCAGAAAGATACAGGAAGTGATCACCACAACAAAACTCGGTGTGACCGTTCATGCTCCCTATGGCGACCTCAATCTCGCAACGTTGAATGATCCGATCTGGCGTGAATCGATCCGCCAGATCTGCACCTGCATCGAACATGCCGCGCCCCTCACAGATCGTGTCACCATCCATTCCGGTTACATTTCGCCCATAGGCAAGATGATGCCAGAAAAGGTCTGGGAGCTTCAGAAAGAAGCGCTCAGGCAGATTGGAAAATATGCTGCTGACCGGGGTGTCCTGGCCTGCCTTGAAAACATGATCAGCGCTAAGGAGTTTCTTTGCAGGTTCCCGGAAGAGCTCATCGGGATGACCGAAGGAATTGAAGGGGTCGGGATGACCTTTGATTTCGGGCATGCAAATACGATCGGAAAAGTGGAGGAGTTCCTTCCTTTTGTAGGAAGGGCAGACCATATTCATATCCATGACAATCACGGTATGTCGGATGAACACCTTCCTCTCGGTGACGGCACCATCAACTGGGAACGTGTCGGCAGGACAACTGCCGATCAGTATACAGGAAGGATTGTTATCGAAGGGCGGTCGGTTGAAGAAGCGAGGAAGAGCCTTGCCGTTTTCAGGAGATGGTTTGCGTGAGCAGTGAGCAGATGCGAACTGCTGGAGCAGAATCCCGGGAAGGATTGGGCGTGAGCAGTGAGCAGATGCGAACTGCCGGAACGGAGTTCCGGAGGGGTTGTATATGAGCGGGGAAACACTCCAGGTCTATTTTCTCGGAACTGCGGGGGCACTTCCTACCCCGGTGCGCAACCCTCCGTGCATCCTGATACGCCATGGCTCCGACACCCTTTTATTCGATTGCGGCGAGGGGGCGCAGCAGCAGATGATGCGCTCACGGTGTGGCTTCACCGTCAACGCCATCTTTGTCACTCACTGGCATGCCGACCACTTTCTTGGTATATTCGGCCTCGTCCAGACAATGTCTTTCAACGGCCGTACGGAACCGCTTACCATTTATGGTCCCGAGTGGGTGCATGAATTCGTGAAAACCCTTCGCCATGTGGCACGCTTCAATCTCAAATTTACCATTGAGTCAGTCGAGCTGCATGACGGCTCATGGGTACGTTTTGAAGGCTACACGGTCACCGCATTTGCAGCACGTCACGGCCTCCCGTCACTGGGATATATTCTTGAAGAAGACCCACGCCCGGGACGGTTCAACCGCGAGCACGCTGTTGCTCTGGGAGTCCCGCCCGGGCCTCTTTTCGGAAGGATCCAGAGGGGAGAAACCGTCAATATTGCCGTCGGCGACTGCCAGGTAACCGTCAGGCCGGACCAGGTCATGGGAGCACCACGACCCGGGCGAAAGATCGTATATACCGGGGACACCCGTTCGATCCATACTTCCATCATGGATATCGCCCAGAATGCCGATCTGCTGATCCATGACGCTACATATGATGATTCCGAGTCGGCACGGGCTGCAGAGTTTTACCACGCAACTGCATCGCAGGCCGGGGAAGCTGCTGCGGCCCTGAAGGCCCGGACACTTGTCCTCATTCATACCAGTTCACGATATACTGATCCCGGGGCCCACATAACTGACGCACAGAAAAAATTTGACGGGCCGGTTCTTGTCCCCAATGACCTGGACAAGATTGAAGTAGCATTCCGCGACTGACCGGGTTTCCCTTATCCTGTGATCGCATTTTGCAGATAACAAGTAAATTAAACATTCAGTCACTCATTGATGATCATACAGGAGAATAGTACCGCGTAGCGTTGACGATACTAACTACCATATCGCAACAATATGCCCATTTTCGCCGTGTGCAGTGAGAGGAGATTATGCAGAATAATGACGTAAATGATGTGCTGGTCTACCGGCTCGGCGCCGGGTGTGACCTTGCCGAAGTTGAGGAAGGGAATATTTATCAGGGAAAGGTGCAGGGTTTTGCAAATTTTGGGGTGTTTGTTCAGTTAAACGACCGAATCAAAGGACTCGTGCACAAGAGTAACATCAAGGCCGATCATAAGGAACGGGATTCTATCCTCGTCAGGGTCCGCCAGATCCGCCCGAACGGGAATATCGATCTCGAAGAGGTCCAGATCCAGGTGTATCAGGTTCAGAACGTGGAACGAAAGTCCACAACGGTAAAAATTGCAGATCTCAACAACAGGGTGGGAAAGACCGTAGCAATCGAGGGGGAGATCGCCCAGATCAAGCAGACAAGCGGGCCTACCATCTTCACGATCGTCGATGAGACCGGGACCCAGAACGCAGCCGCATTTGTCGAAGCCGGCGTGCGGGCATTTCCCGAAGCCGAACTCGGTAACATTGTCAGGGTCGTCGGAGAGGTGATGATGCGCAACAGCCAGCTCCAGATCGAAGTGGATGCATTAACCATTCTTTTGGAAGAAGAGTCCGTGTTGGTGAGGGTCAGAATTGAGAAAGCCCTGGATGCGCGGGCAGAACCGGAGAATATTCCGCTCCTTATAAAAAGTGAGGTAATGGAAAATCTCCGCCCCGATATGAGGAAGATCGCAAAGATTATCCGGAAGGCGGTATTCACCTCCCAGCCGATTATCCTGCGCCACCATGCCGATGCCGATGGGATCTGCTCGGCGGTCGCTATCGAACAGGCCGTCGTATCGTTGATCCGTGAGTCAGGGGGTGATTTTGACGCGGAATATTTCATGTTCAAACGAGCCCCGTCAAAGGCTCCGTTCTATGAGATCGAAGACATCACCCGTGACCTCGATTTTTCCCTGAAAGATCATATCCGGTATGGACAGAAGATGCCACTGGTTCTTCTCACGGATAATGGGTCAACAGAAGAGGACGAACCTGCGTACAAGATTGCCAGCGTCTACGACATCCAGTTTGTAGTCATCGACCACCACCATCCGGATGCAACTATTGACAAATACCTTCTGGCCCACCTGAACCCGTACCATGTCGGCGGGGACTTTGGTATAACGGCCGGTATGCTCGGGACCGAAGTTGCACGGCTGATCAACCCCAAGATCGAACCCCTTATCCGTCACCTTCCGGCCGTAGCCGGCGTCGGTGACCGCAGCGAAGCCCCGGAACGGGCACTCTTCCTTGCGCTCGTCCGCGAACAGTATCCGGAGGAAACATGCAAGGATATAGCGCTCGCCCTTGATTATGAGCAGTTCTGGCTCCGGTTCAATGATGGCAGAGAGATCGTCAAGGACATCCTTGATCTCACGGGCCACGCGGAACGCCACAGGAAGCTGGTCTCCCTTCTCGTTGACGGGGCAAACACAATGATCGAGGACCAGATGAGTGCATGCATGCCCCATGTGGTCCCCCGTATCCTTTCGAATGACGCCCATCTGTTCCTGATCGATGTCGAGATCAATGCCCACAAATTCACGTTCCCCCCTCCAGGTAAAACCTCCGGTGAAGTGCATGACCGGCTCTGCAAACAGAACATCGGTAAACCCGTTGTCACCATTGGCTTTGGCCCTGATTTTGCCGTACTGCGATCCCGGGGCGTACTCATGAACATCCCCCGCATGGTCCGTGAACTCCGGGTCGAGATTCCCGGGGGCGGCATCAGCGGCGGCGGCCACCTGGTTGTCGGGAGTATAAAATTCGTGGAAGGTATGCGCGAGGTCGTTCTTGAGGCATTGATAAAAAAGATCGCCGATGCACAGGTTCAGAGCCTGTGAATAGCCATTTTTTTTAAAATTTTATCAGAGACGGATCAGTTCGTACGCACTGCTTCCCATACCGATTTCTTCAGCATATCTTATCTGCCGGAACCCAACTGTATTAGCGTGTACACCGGTAAATTTATCCTCGCCTGCACGGTGGTGAGTGGCGAGGAGCGATTCCCTGTATCCCTGTTGCAGATTGACGAGATCGAAGCTGGCCGCATCAATGGCAACCGGGTCGCGCGATGCAAGAATTCCGATATCCGGGACGATCGGTGCGTCACTGAACGGGAAACAATCACAGTCCGGCGTGATCCGTATCAGGAAATTCATGTAACCCACCCTGCCCTCCTTTCCAGCGACTGCCCCGTATGCGTACTCCACCATCCTTTCCATGAACAAGGGAATCTCGGTCTCCCAGTCTATATCGATCGCATGCTCCGGGCATGCATGCATGCATTCGAAACAACCGATGCAGTTCTCACGGTTAATTACCGATTTTTTTGCCACAATGCTTATCGCCGAACTCGGGCAGACCTTCATGCAGGCTGCACATCCGGTGCATTTCTCGCTCAAGGTAAACGGCCGGGCATTGTGCTGTGCCCGTTTTCCCTCGGGAGGAGCACACCCCATGGCAAGATTTTTTATCGCACCGCCGAAACCTGAAACGATGTGTCCCTTAAAGTGACTCAGGACCAGCATGCTGTCGGCAGAAACAATGTCACCGGCTATCGACACCTCGCTGAAATGTTTTTTACCGATCGGAACTTTCACCACATGTTTACCAAAAATTCCATCCGCAATAATAACCGGTGCCCCTACTACTGCAAAATCAAAACCGTGCAGGATGGCAGTGGTGATGTGCTCCACCGCGTTTGAACGGCTGCCCCTATAAAGGGTATTGGTATCGGTCAGGAATGGCAGACCCCGGCACTCTTTCACCTTTTCCACAACCTGTCGCACATAGACCGGGCTGATAAAGCCGTCATTTCCCACTTCTCCAAAATGGAGCTTGAGTGCAGTTTTATCCCGTGG
This sequence comes from Methanoregula sp., assembly GCF_050010295.1. Classification (GTDB taxonomy): domain Archaea; phylum Halobacteriota; class Methanomicrobia; order Methanomicrobiales; family Methanospirillaceae; genus Methanoregula. Next base: position 4,826 of record NZ_JBEKLH010000009.1, on the reverse strand, counting down.
TTTGATCAGCTCTGAAAACCCCGCACGGTCAAAGAGCTGCTGCACCTTTGCTGTCGTACATTCTTGATCAGAATGTGCCCGGAGGTTTGCGAAATAGACCGGACTTTTCATGCTTACGCCTCTGCAGAGGGAATTGTTTTCCGAAGTACTAGAACCCATCGTTTCCGTGAAATGTCCTGTTGTGGACGCGGACGGTTTTTCCTGACAAAACCCCGGACCCGTGCGCCGGAAGCGACGGGTCATTTAATTATCAGACAGTCTGGATCTTTATGTGCTGGGACAATCCTTGGGAGAAGATCGTAGCGAGTCTTTTCAAGGTGGCCCGCGACGTAAGAGGTGAAAGAAATCCTTGGATGATACATAAAGAAGAAAATTTCAAAAGGAAAATACGTGAGGAATTATTCCCTCTTGCCGAGATAGTGGTCAATATAGAAGAGATGGCCGATAATATCGCCAACGATTCTTACCTGGTTGAGAACCTCCAGGGCCTGTTCCTCCTCCTCTACCTGTTCTTTGACAAACCACTGGAGCATCTCGAACGTTGCGTGATCTTTTTCTTTGATGGCAAGATCAACGATAGCGTTGATCATCCCGGATACTTTCTGCTCATGGGCATACACCTCTTCGAATACCTTTCCCGCAGATGTCCATTTTGCCTTCGGGGCCTCGATAGCACCAAGGGTAACTTTACCCCCGCGGGCAACGATATACTCAAAGATCTTCAGGGCGTGTGAGCGTTCTTCCCGCGCCTGCACCCGCATCCATTTTGCGAATCCCCTCAGACTGATTGTCTCTAAATACGCTGCCATCGAAAGGTACAGGTATTCTGAGAAGAATTCCCGGTTAACCTGCCGGTTCAGGGCTTCTTCCATGGTTTTTGAAATCATTTTATAACCTCTGTTGCATCGTTCATTGGTTTTTTTATTAATAATGCTTTCGTAACGCGGCATCAGTTCTGAGTATAATACCCGGAATCGGTTTTTCCCGAAACAAAGAATATTTGATTATAAATAAGAAAATCTACCTGCAGACTTTCTTTCTTTCGGCGTCCATATCCAGAATAATTTCAAGTTCGAGTGACCTGCCGTACGCTTCCTGTGCCTCATCGTTCCTGCCGAGTTCATCGAGGCAGATCCCCTTGATGTACCAGGCTGCAGCATCGTTACCGTTCAGGGTCGTGGCTCGCGTGCTGGCAAGTACCCCCTCGTCAAACCGCTCGAGATTATAGAGAACCAGCCCTTTCTTCGCCCATGCGTCCGCATAATTCTGGTCAAGGGCAAGTGCCCGATCGCAGTCAGCAAGCGCCTCCTTGTACCTCCCGGTCTCGATAAATGCAGTGGCCCTCAAAAGCCAGCTCTCCGGATAATTTGGATCGAGAGACAATGCTTTCTCGAAGTGGATTATCGCTTCCTTATACTTGGTACGCTTTGCCAGCGATTTTCCTCGTTTGAGCAACTCTACAACTTCTTTCACCGGCATGAAAGTCCTCCTGCAAATCTTGGCTCGCGAAGCATCATCCATCCCCCCATGTGTCCGTTATCAGGTCACCGAATATCTTTTTCAGCGCTCTCCTCTCAAACTCCTCTTTGTTCTTGTGAGCATCGAGCAGGTGTTTTGGCTCCTCCCAGACAAACCAGTCTTTCATGGTCATGTACGAAATGAAGTTATCAGTCAGATTGACCCCGATCTTATAAAGGTCAAAATAGTGGTCGAGGGTCGGTTCCGCGTCCCATTTCACAAGGCTGAGCGGGCGCTCCATGATTGCCAGCATATTGTCTCCAAAGACTTTTGACTGGTACCAGGCAGTCTGAGTCCAGCGTGTGGTCAGCATTTCCTTCACCTCAAGATGGTTGAACTTCTTCATCTGGGGGATGTTCAGGACCGGCATCAGCTCATCAGCAGGAAGTGTTTTGGCAAGGAACATATCACGAGCGTAGAACATCGCCTTGTTCAGTACAAAATACCGGCGGGGGACAATAGTTTCCTGCTCCATCATCTCGTCCATGTCGTTTTTGCTCTCTTTCATGACATGATAGAGCTGGGTTTTCCGGATCTTGGGCATACGATGGTAGACACTCGCGTTCACGATTGCGTTCCACGGGAGCTCGTTGATGTCGTCATTGAAGTGGGTAAACAGGATGAAGAGCATCTGAATAAGTTTCTGGACCGGAAGTTTGTTCTCCTTTTTTGCTTCGTCCTTCAGCGCGTCCAGGTAGATCTGGTGCATGCCCCTGTATACGGATTCCTCGGTGTAGGAACAGACAAGGTACCTTGATTTTTTTGCTGCAGCGCCCTTGATAAGCAGGTTGGTGCATTGTTTTGCGATGATGAAGTCCTTGAGGAGGCCGATGTACTGTGCCGGGAAAATGATGACATTCTTTTCAATATCGTACGTGTAAATATCAACGAGAGTCCCCCCCGGTTCAGCATCCGGCTCGCGAAGAAGCGAGATTTCTGTATCGAGTGTTTCTTCGGTATGGGTAAGAAACCGGCGGATGGGTTTGGATAAAGGCATCTCGGTTTTCATTGTGTGGCTCACCAAAAAATCGTTTTACAGGGATTTATGCTTTCTAGTACTTCTGTTCTGGTGCGAATTAATCTATTCTAAAAAGGAATGTCGGGGGGGATGGCTGCATAAATACTTCCGGTCACCCTCGTGCATAATCATTGTTGAAAAATTTCTGTCAGGATTCGATCATCGGGAGCAACCGGTATTTCCCTGTCCAGCACTATTTTTATTCCTGTCCGGCACCATTAAACGATATGCAGTTGAAGAAAAAACTTGCAGATCTCTTTTCAAAACTGTCCGGAAAGAGGCAATACCCTCTCTATGAGACGTGTTCGTTCTGCGGGGTGCGGGATTACCTTCCCTTTCACTGTGAATACTGCGGGCGGTATTTCTGTGACCGGCACCGGCTGCCGTTCGATCATGATTGCAAAAATATTGATACGTGGAAGAAACAATCCGCCCGGCCACCGAGGTCAACGGCAAAAAAATTCTTTTTACGAAAATAACCTCTCGGCAATCCCGGAGACCTGACCGTAACGTTTGCCATGAACTTTCTCTCCCATTTTTAACGGATCACGATTCATTCGCCGGTGTCCATATAATAGACATTTCAGAAATCTCGCAGGAGCGATCGGCTCACTGTTCAAGAAATTAGGCGTCTATGATAGAATGCGTGCAGCGGAAGATGTTCTTCGGGTCTTCCATAGTCATGGTTGCCATCAGTCACATACAATCTCTTTTTAAGATCTTTCACCGGAGTCTCGCCCCGTTTTCGATACTGATATGAGGGAAACAAACCGGAATATTAAAACAATCAGTGCTCTTGAGAATGTCGGCTGGGACATCTAGAACATGATCCTCAAACAGGATATCATCATAACCACATCGGTTCGCGAAATTGTTCAGAGCATCAGAGGATCTGGAGAATATAATAGTGATATTTCCAAGAAGGCGATCACCCTTCAGGGCCAGAGAGGCCGGGCCCGGATAAGATAAAAACCCGGAAATAATAATTTACAATTTCCTTTCTCTTTTTTACGATCCGGAAAATCATAAAATGTTGAGGTTTATTTTCCGCAGAATCACATTAATCCAACTTTTTGTTTTTAAAATATGATTATAGTGTTTAGAGCAAAAATATTGATATCGTCAAGCAGCCGTGTGCATGGTGCATTGGAATTATAGTATCGAGTGCCGAATCCTTCAGATTTATAAGTCCTCAATCTTTAAATATAATTACCATTGTATAAAATAAACTGCCGATATTTTAATGCTATTAAAAATTTTCATGAGATTGTAATAAAGCGAGGCATGGAAATTTTTTATGGTGTGACACTTTTAGACACGCCCACTATGCGGCTCCTGAACTCCTCGACAGTTGTCGCAATTTCCGGGATATTCAGGCTTCATATTGCTTTTCTCCTGGCAGGTATCGCCATGAGAATACCAGAATATTGTGCGTTCAGCCTCATCGTGTATGCCACGTATACCCTGGACCGTGCCCTCGATTGCAAGGAAGATGCAATCAACCGGTCTGAAATCACAGGTGCAGACAAAAAAACCGGAATACTTGCTTGTCTCGCAGCATTTCTCATGGGCGCCGTCATTTTACTCCATGACGGCATTCTGCTCGCACCGTTTTTTCCTTTCATTGTCGGCTATGCCTATACCCATGGATTCCGTGTCGGGTCGTATACAGTTAAACTTAAAGCGGGTACAGGAGTAAAGAATGCCATCATCGGACTCACATGGGGCGGGACGATCGCCCTGATCGTGGGCCACTGGTGCGGCAGTATTGTAACCGTTGGCGTCATTTTCCTGTTCTTCGGGCTGAAAGTCTTCGTAACTTCGTGCGTGAACGATTTCAAGGACGTAAAGGGTGATATGGCCGCCGGGATCCGGACACTTCCCGTCTGCCTCGGTGAAGATCTGACAAAAAAAGTCCTTATCTTGATACTCTTGGTCATGCACGGCATCATGCTCTACGCACTGCTCTCAAACATTATCAGAGATGAATGGCTCGTCCTGCTGACAGGTCTGGTCATCGCGGTCGTATTCCTTTTCATCTATTCGCCGTCGTTTGAAACCAGCCCCCAGCTTATGTACCGGAAGATGCGGGAGTTTGCGATCAGCTGGGAATCGCTCATCGCACTGGCCATTCGGGGATGTGTGGCAATTTAATCCAGCGATTCAATTTTTTTGCTCTGTAGAAATGTTTTCATCGAGAGAAAAGAACCGTGCTCGACCACAAGATCCAAGGTACGGTGTCTCCTTATTTTGTTATGTTCAGTAACGATAAGGAGACAATTAAGAAATC
>NZ_JBEKLH010000008.1:0-116204 GCF_050010295.1 Methanoregula sp. | reverse complement strand
GAAATGAGATCCCCTTTTTTGACATAGGGGGGTCTCACCCCCTTATTTTGGTGAAAAAGGCCAATCCGGGCTCGTATCGGGCTTCTTTTCCATTTTTCCGGATCTAACCGACCGGCCTGTTTCGGCCCTTTTTTGGGAAGGTTTTTCTGGAAATGCTGGTACTGCCCCGGATTACCAGACCGGGCTTTTTGCGAGGGATAAAACCGGCCTGTGTAGATCTGTTTGGTTAGAGGATAGGTCATGGAGACGGGATTTACGTGGGAGGCGAAAACAAAGGGTGATCATGGTTTAGGAGGGGGTTCAGTATTGAAACAAGGATCATGGGCAATGAGAAATCCTTCTTTTCGGGAAATGATCCCTGTCACGACGAGAGGTTAAACCAGCTTTCACATTCCCATTTTTGCGAAACCGTCCGGCAGATTTCCTGCCCCGGATTATCTCCAATTGCCAGTAAAACTCTCCGTTTTGCCCTGTGAAAATTTATTCAGCCAGACCCATCTCCCCATACGTCCAATATTGATATGTCAAAGGGGCCCTGGAGACGAAGGGGAAAAAATCCCCTCCTTCCGGTGAGGTTTGCGCAAACCTTCCCGGAAAAACCAAACGGAGATCCGCGGAGTTCGAGAGGTTTCTAGTAAACCTCGACGAAGAGAAGTGAGGCAAAAAAGCCGAATTTCGAAAAGAAGGAAGGCGGAGCCTGCCTTCGACTCCCGGATTTCAAAAAACTAGGAGGGTTCTGATGAACCCTCGGAACTCGAAGAACTTTGATAAGTTCTTCTCGTCCTCGAGATTCTGACGAACCTCTTCGGAGTTGAAAAACATGGCAGATTTCGTACAGAAAACAGATGTAAAAACCGCGGTCCGCACCCTTGCGAACCCGATAGCAGACGTGGCGGCGTTCAACACGATCGTCCAGTCGGTCCTGACCGCCAACCCGTTTGCCTGTGTATCGTATGTGAGCGCCGGGCAGACCCACCCGCCCGTGGAAAAGACCAAGGAGTCCTACGGGGCGAAGATCGTGTACCAGGACGCCGATGCGAAGAAGCGGGGCAATGCGTCGCACTCGTTCGATTCGGTTGCCGGATACAACGCCGGCATCCCGGCCCTGACCGGAGTTGCCGGGCTGAACACGGCCCACAACGGTACCCCGGTCCACGATGAGCCAAAGGACACGTTCTCGGCAACGATCAAGTGCCACGACCCGAATGGGGATATCTACTATGTCATCCTGGCCCGTGACAGCGTACGGCTTACCTCGTACTCGGATGACGGGATCCGGACAAAGGTCGAGACCTGGGCCGACACCGTCGCGGCGTTGGCCTGAGGAGAACACGGGGCAGGGATGAAAACGTCTCTCCCCCTCACAAAATTTTTTTGGAGGTTTCGTATGGAAACAGAAATTATCGGCCTCTTCCTCGGGGCCTTACTCCCGCTCTATCCCCTCCTCTTCGCCATCTACCAGAAGACCGGCAGGTACGACGAGATCGTCGAGGAGTTCAAGAAACTCCGGGACGAGCACGAGCATTACCGGGAGGCGCACCATGGCGGATGAGACCGCACCGGTCGCAACCGTGACCGGCCTCTACCGGGGCACGTTCAGCGGCCTCGAACCGCTCACGAAGGACACCCCGCTCACGCTCGACGAGGTCCGGCGCAGCCCGATCTTCTACGAGCTGGAGCTGCACCCGGGGCATGAGAAGGAGAACCTGATCATCGATGTGATCTACGACAACATGTCGCCGCTGAGGCTGCAGGACCTGATGCGGGGGACGGACATCCCCCGGGGTGTCCGCTTCTGGCCGGACTGGTTCGAGATCCCGCCCTACCGGGAGATACGCGACATCGACGGCCGCAGGGTCTACCCGCGCTCGCCGGGTATCCACACGGTCCGGATCCGGACCGCGAAGCGGAAGCTGGGAAATGCCCGGGACTTCAGCCCGGCAAACGGCGGCTCCACGAGCCCGGTGTTTGAACTGGTCATCGCGAGCGAAGCGATGCGATGAACACGAGAATGTCGAAAGTCATCGGACTTGAGACACGAGAAGAACGCGACAGCGTTCTTCGAAGACCATCAGGACTTCGAGTTGTCGAGAGTCATCAGACTTGAGACACGAGAAGAACGCGACAGCGTTCTTCGAAGACCATCAGGACTTCGAGTTGTCGAGAGTCATCAGACTTGAGACACGAGAAGAACGCGACAGCGTTCTTCGAGTTCACGATCGCGGCGGACGTGAAGTGAGAACAAAGGCAGGCCCGGGCCGCTATCTGCGGTCCCGGGTGGGCCTGCCCAGCTCACACCCGGCTCCACAACACCTGTTCGGTTGTGAACAGAAAATTGGACATATGTCTGAAAAAACATGATCCAATAACGATCCTGCATCTGCATATTTCCGGAGCCAAAGACACGATGGGAGCCATACATTCCGTTGCACCACGCGGCTGGAAGATTCCCTCGGGTTATTATTCCCTGTATTTTTCCGCTGTATGCCGTTCTGATGAAAACCAGAATCGGAAGAACACGAGACCCTCTGCGTATCACTGATACCATACCCGTTATATCATCCCAAAGTGATACGTATCAGTGATAATTTTAAATAGTTATCACTTATAAGTGATAGCTATGCAGAATTCCGGAATTCCGGAAAATATCGAATCCTTCATCCGGAATGAATTGGGGCTCCCATCAAATGCGAAGAATGTTGATTGGGGAACACTCTATGATTCACTGGATGTTGCCGTTCCATTACGCCCGGACCTCATATTCCAAGAGAGCGGACAAATTTTTTTTGTGGAAATAAAGGGAACCACGGTTACTATCGATACGCTCGCACGGATGGTCCTCCAGAGAGAACTCTGGCAGAAAAAGCCCGACCACCCGGTTGTCCAGCTGGTACTTGCGGCAAAGACCATCAATCGCCGGGAGGAATCACTGGCACGGGACCTCGACATCAGGGTAATTAAAATCCCCTGGGCCATCAGTACTCCGAGAAATCAGGATTACAAATCAACCGCGATGCGGATCAGTTCCGAGAAGTCCTGGAGAGTTATCACGAGATTACTCAAGGAAAAAAGTACTTCTATCCGGCAACTATCACTCAAGGAGGATGTATCGTATGCCTGGACTCACAAAGTCATCGAAATTCTAAGTGAGCAGAATGTTGTAAAAAAAGAGGGCGGGTTCGTATCGGTAGCTGACGTAAAAAATCTCCTGAATGGCGTGGCATGGGAACGCCCCATGAAGAATTTACAGGCCGGAGAGGTATTCCTCCGGTTCTCCGGGTCTCATTCCGCAGCCCAGGAGATAACACGGGCTCTCAAAGAACAAAAAATAAAATTCGCATTCACGGCATACACTTCTGGAGGACTGTATACTTCATATGCAGTACGACAGGATGCAATCTACATTTATCTCGAAAAGGAGACGATCGGCCAGTTTAAGGAAAATTTCGGCTCAAAAGAAGAGAACCCTATCCGGGCCGTGATCTATTCCCCGGACCGGGATGTATTCTCGGATGCCCGTGAGAGGGAGTCCATTCTTATTACCTCTCCGGCCCAGACCCTGCTCGACCTGGCCGGACTCGGATACAGTGCAATGGACCTGACAAAAGCAATGGTTGACGTATATGCCCGGTTATGAGCTAAGCCAGGAGATTATAGAGATATCCGGTCAGGAAATCAGGAAAATCGGGGACTGGGGCGGGAGATCTGATGATGAATCATCCTCTCCGCCGCTGATTCTTATCGGGGGCTGGGCGGTGGATGCGTACAATCCCTATCTGGGTTCAGTTGACATCGATCTCGTCACCAATAGTCGTACAGGTCACAGCCTGATGCATTACCTGCAGAGATATGAAGGATATACCTATGATGTTCTTTACCCGTTCGGGAAAACGGTACAAAAAATTACTTCTCACGGGACCATTATTCTCGATTTTATTTCACGGACCACATCCTATCCTTTCGAGGGGCACCCGGAGATTCCCTTCTCCTTCGAGATCCTTTCCGGCAATACAGTATTCATACGTGTCCGGGGAGGCTCTGAAATTGCAGTCCCCAACCGCTCCATGCTGGTCTTCTTAAAACTGAAATCTGCGTGGGATCGGAATTACCGGATTGAACATGGTAATCCCTTCATCAGCGAAGAGCGTGAGCGATTAAAATGGATCAAAGATTGTGCAGATATTCTTGCACTTATCGATCCAGGCTCCGGAGGCCGGGAAATCGATCTGGAAATCCTCGGTCGTGAAGTCTCGCACTATACATTTGTAAAAGATATTCTTACACAGATTCCCGCCATCGATCCCGTACGGGAACGATATGGGCGGATGGATTCCCGGGAAATTCAGACAGTTTGCAACGACTTGATCTCAATTATATAGGGTGGGATCGCTCTTCTCCTTCACCCCAACCCCCGGGTATTGTCCGAAATTTCCTGGTGGTGTACCGGGCGGATGCATCACTACGGTACAAGATCCTTTGACTCTTTTGAGAGGAAATACCCGAGGATCGTCCGGATAAGCACCACCGCTCCCAGCAGGATGATCTCATCTCGTGTAGGGGCAACCAGCGTGGTCAGCACATCGGCTGCTATGAAAAATTCCAGCCCGAACACCAGCATGCTGGTGAACTCCCTCCGGATCTGGTTATATCCCGTCTGCTGTTTTTTCACCTCGAAAAGAATGATACCGGCAATTGCCCGCAGGCCCCGTAGATGATGAGGGCAGCGCCGAAGATGCCAAAGAGGATAGTGAAGATGTGGATGATGTCAAGGAACGGAAATGCGTCCATGCATATGTGCCGCAGTACCGGCATATCAATCTTCACGTACCGGAGAAAAAGGAGATGATCAGGCCATCACAGCATGGACAATGACGACGTCCTTCACCGGCCTGTCGCCGGGGCCGGTCTTTGTCTTACCGATCTTGTCCACAACATCCATGCCTTCGATTACCTTGCCGAAGACCGGGTGCTTCCCGTCGAGGAAGTTGTTGTCGGCAAGGTTGATGAAGAACTGGGACCCGCCCGTGTCGGGCCCGGCATTTGCCATGGAGATCGTGCCACGGTTGTTCCTGTTGTCGGCGGTGAACTCGTCCTTGATCGCGTAACCGGGTCCGCCCCTGCCGGTGCCGGTGGGGTCGCCGCCCTGGATCATGAAGCAGCTGATGACCCGGTGGAAGATGGTGCCGTTATAATAGCCCTTCTTCACGAGGGTTTCGAAGTTCCCGGCCGTGATCGGCATGTCGGGTGCGAGGGCGATCGTGATCGTGCCCATGGTAGTCTCGAGTTTTACGAGTTTTGAGGATTGCTCTGCTGCGGTCATACCTGGTTAAGAGTATGGCACCTCCTGATTCTTCTGTGTTGTGAAGAACCGGGGAGGCCGGGATGAAAAAAGGGTTCAGGCCAGCTTGGGAGAAATCCTGTACGTGTCTGTTTTTTTGTTTACCATTTGAAGAGACTATGAGGGTGACCCCCTCTCTCAAGTCGAAGAACCTGCCGGTTCTTCTCCAGCCTGCTCTTCCCTTCGGGGGGAGGCAGCGAAGATGCGAATGCATCTTCTCGATTTCGTAGTCTGAAGACTACTCAATCAGCCCAAGGGGAGCATCCCCTTGAATCTCTGAGAGGTCTTCAGACCTCGAAGAGGAGAAGGGAGGCAAGAGCCGACCTTCGACTCCCATTTATTAGTCTTTCCGTATTCTACGAATTTCTCGATGGCCTTCTGAGTGACTATCACGAAGGGGGGGAAATCTGCCGTTGCCCAAGGCAAGGGCAGGTTCGAGAAGATGCGAGAGCATCTTCGCTGTGCCCTGGTGGCAGGCAATTCGAAGAACGCTGACGCGTTCTTCTCTTGTCTCCATGACTTCGTCATGTCGACATCCCCAAGAGCGCAGAATATTGTTCCAATGATTTCTACAGATCCTTCAGACCATCACGGCACGGACGATCGTGATGTTCTGGAGGGGGCGGTTGTCCGGGTCGCCGGACGTGGGAGTGCTCCCTATCGCATCCACCACGTCCATCCCTCCGACCACGTTCCCGAAGACCGGGTAATGGCTGTCGAAGCCGGGCTGGAGGGCGCTGTTGTTCACGAGGTTGATGAAGAACTGGGAGCCCCCGCTGTTCGGCTGCCCGGTGTTGGCCATCGCGACCGCCCCGCGGCTGTTCATGTTGTGGCTCGTGAACTCGTCCGGGATCGTGTAGCCCGGTCCGCCCAGGCCGGTACCGGTAGGGTCGCCGCCCTGGATCATGAAGCCGCTGATGACCCGGTGGAAGATGACGCCGTCATAGAAGCCCTTCTTCACGAGGGTTTCGAAGTTGCCGGCCGTGATCGGCATCGCAGGGTCGAGCGCGATGGTGATGTTGCCCATCGTGGTCTCGAGCAGCACCTCCCTGCCGGAGAGCGCTGGAGTAGCTGTTGTGAGCGCCGTGGTGGCAGCCGTAGCGGACAGGGGTGCTGTCGTGGCGGCGGGCGCCAGGGTGGTTGCAGCCGCGGTCGTTGCTTCCGGTGAGGGAAGCGTGGTGGCAACCGGGGCCTGTGCGGTTCCTGAAGGTGCTGGCTGGGTGCATCCTGCGCAGAACAGAAGTGCTGCTGCAAGGAGCCCGAGAATACAGAGTGTCCTGACTGGTGACATCCTCATACTATCGGTGCTGCGGGAAAATAGAGGTTGCGGGGACTTTCAGCTCCCCTTGTATTCACTCTGCCTTCTTCTCATCGTTCCTGCGGCCTCGTGTGCCGAAGAAGAAGATCACGCCGGCGGCAAGGACCATGGCTGCCGTACCCGCCAGGAGGATGAGGTCGCCTTTTGTGGTTGCATCATTGTAGTCCTTTGCCGACATATCGATGGCGAGGACGGCGACGGTGTTGCCATTGGAGCCGCTGGCGGAATCATCGATCGGGGCATAGGCGCTCATGAACGACCCGTATTTTGTGGTGTAGGGCTGCTCCGAAGCGGTCGGGCCGGAGAGGGCGGCGAAGATCTCGTTCTGGTCCGGGGCAGTGGAGGCCTCACCGATCGTTGCCGAGCCCTGCGGGTCCAGCGGGTAGAGATCGTCCACGAGGAACGTGGCGGTCTTGTCCGGGTTCACCTTGAGGATGTAGGCGTTGAGGATGCGATCGTCCATGCTGCGCAGGGTCTCCAGGTGTCGTGCAACGGCAAGATATTGCGGGGACATCTCGTCGCCGGGCCTGAGGCCGGCGATATCGCTGGCATTGACCTGCGTGGCCATGACGCCCACCGTGGACTCCATCCCCTGCCGGGTGGCGTCCCGGAGGGCGTTCTGCTCGCTGGTATAGGCGAACATCGTGAGCACCCCGATGATGACGATCACGAGGACAGCGCTCACCCCGAGTTTTGTTGAAACTGAAGATCTTCCCGTCATGTCAGGATCGCCTCCGTAAGGCTCCACCGGTACCGATTATTGCCGCAACCCCTCCGATCAGGACCGCGGCTGAAGGGGCCGAGGCAGGCGTGGGTGCCGGTGCAGGCTGCAGGCTGATGGCAAGCGGCGTCACCTGCCCCGGGTTCACCGTTGCGACAGTCGTAGAGTCGACGTACCCGGCGTACCTCAGCAGGACCTGGTGCTGCCCGGGCGCAATATTGCCGGGGGTGGCAGGGGTATATCCCTCGAAGAGGTTGTCGATGTAGATCTCTGCGCCTGCCGGGGTCGAGACGATGGTGAACCCGCCGGTTGCAGGTACCGGTGTCGGGTTGGGCCCGAGCGGCGTCAGCGTGGCCGTGACGGGGGTGACAACGTTGGGCATAATGTAGACAGAACTGAGCCAGTCGTTATAGCCGGGGCTGGTCACCCTGAAGAGGCGGTTGCCGTTCTGCACGTTGGAGAGGGCGAGGCTCCCCGACGGCGGGATCGTGCCCATGGGGTTGTTGTCCATAAACACGCCCGCGCCGGGTAGCGAGGTGATGACCACCGTACCGTACACGGCCGGGGCCATGACCGCGTTCAGGTTCTGGTTGGTGTTCGGGTTCACGTAGACCGTTGAGCTATAATCCGTGTACCCGGGCAGGGCCAGCCTGAACGCGTGGCTCCCGGGATACAGGGTGACGGCGAGCGGCGCCTTGCCCTGGTAGTTCCCGTCGACATAGATCAGGGCATGGTCCGGGTTCGATGTCACCGCTACGGTGCCGGTGCTGCGGGGCGGCGGGGGGGACGGCTGGAGCGTCGGGTAATAGGTGGCGGTCTGGCCGGAGTACAGGGTGACCAGGCGGGTGTCCGGGGTGTACCCGTTCAGCGACGCCTTCATGGAGTACGTCCCGGGCGGCAGGTTCGGGATGGTGAGCGGGGAATACCCCATGAAATTGCCGTTCATGGAGATCGAGGCGCCCGCCGGGCTTGACTGGGCATACAGTGCCCCGGGCTGTACCGGGGGCACCGTTGTCTGGGTGGGGATCGGGTTCAGGGTAGCATAGACCGCGACATGCTCCTGGTCCTGCGGCATATGCGGGAGCGGGCCCGACCACGGGGTATAGCCGGACAGCGATACCGTGACCGTGGAGACCGGGGACGAGGAGGGAGATACCGCTACCGAGAGAATGCCCCCGGCAGTCTGCCCCTGCGGAACGCCGTCGAAATAGACAGTCGCCCCGTTCACGTTGCAGTACGTGTCGATCCAGCCCTTGCCGCCTCCCACTTCCGTCGGTTGCGGGGGGATGGTGATGGTCGGTTCGGTGATTGTCGGGAGGAGTGTCGGCGGAGTGGTCACGACGGTGGTCGTGGGCACGGTCGTCGGCTCCGTCGTAGGGGGGGTCGTCGGTTCCGGTGTCGGCGGCGTGACGAACGTCTCCTGGGTGGTTATCGTCGGGGTTTCCCCGGCAGCTGCGACCGGTACGATCATTGCGGCACACAAGGCGCAGAGAATAACGATAACCAGAAGAGTTGCGATGGATTTTTTCACAGAATCACCCTGTAATGGTACATCAGGATCCTGCGCTATAAATAAGATGCGTTTTCCGGACGATGGAGAACTCCTGCTTTGCTCACCAATATTCTTTAACGGTTTATGAGGGTGACCCCCTCTCTCAAGTCGAAGAACCCTTCGGGTTCTATCGAAGACCTTCGGTCAGGAGAAGATTCTTCTTCTCCTGCTTCAGGTCCGACGACACTGAAGCATTCTCCTGTCTCAAGTCTGATGACTCTCGACATTCTCCAGCATGCTCTTCCGGGGGAGGCAGCGAAGATGCGAATGCATCTTCTCGATTTCGTAGTCTGAAGACTACTCAATCAGCCCAAGGGGAGCATCCCCTTGAATCTCTGAGAGGTCTTCAGACCTCGAAGAGGAGAAGATTTACGAAGTGAATCTTCGACCCCGTTCGGGATATTTTCATCAACCTTCTGAGGGGCTATCCCAACATGGAGGGATGCCCGAGCGGCGGGGGCGGAGTCTGAAGGGTCCATCAGAAAGTCGAAGGTCGGCTTATGCCTCCCTTCTCCTTCTCGGGTTTGATAACCCATCGAACCCTGAAGACGAGAAGAACTCATCAGAGTTCTTCGAGGCATCATAGGCCGTAGCCCCCTAGAGCATCTATGATGAAAGCCGACGATTTTTTTGGAGCCGTTTTTCCGGGGGCCCGGGAGGAGCCCGGCCCCTCCAGATCACCGGAATGACGCGATCACCCGCGAGAGCCGGTGCACGCCTTCCCTGATCTGCTCTTCGTCCGGGGCCGAGAAGTTCATCCGGATGGTATCGTCCCCTCCCCCGTCAACATAGAACGGGAGCCCGGGGAGGACCGCGACCTTGTTCTTTACCCCCTCGTCAAAGACCTTCCGCGAGGAGATCCCCGGGGGGAGTGTTGCCATCAGGAACATGCCCCCCTCCGGGCGGGTGTGGGGGCACTGCGGCAGCAGGTCGTCGAGCAGGTCGCACATCAGCCGGCACCGCCTTCCGTACACCGCGACGATCCTCCGGATATGCCCATCGAGGTCATGCGTTGCCAGGTACCGGTGCATGATCTTCTGGCAGAGGAAGTTGGAGTGCAGGTCTGCCGCCTGCTTGACGATATTGAACCTGGCCAGGATCTCCCGCGGGGCATACATCCAGCCGATCCGCATTCCCGGCGCGATTATTTTTGAGAACGAACCGGACAGGACGGCCTGGTCCGGCAGCCAGCGTTTCAGCGGGGGCCTCGGCCTGCCGTCGAAGAAGAGCTCGCCGAAGGCATCGTCTTCGTAAAAGACGGTGTCGGTGTCGCCAAGGATCCCGGCGACCGCTCTCCTTTTCTCAAGCGACCAGGTGGTGCCGGACGGGTTCTGGCTGTTGGGGATGCCGTAGAAGAACCTGACCGGTGTTCCGCTGACGAGCCGTTCGAATGCCCCAAGGTCCGGCCCGTCGTCTTCCAGCCCGACCGTGTCGACGGTTGGTTCGTAGAGTGAGAAGGCCTCGATCGCCCCGAGGTACCCGGGGCGCTCCATGCCCACGTGGTCTCCCTTGTCCAGGAAGATCTTGGCGAAGAGGTCGAGGCACTGCTGGGAGCCGTTGACGATCTGGATCTCTCCCGCCGTGGCCGGGATGCCGAGGCGCCGCCGGTAACGTTCCGCGATGAACTCCCGAAGCGGGAGGTAGCCGTCGGTGGTCGTGTACTGGAGGGCGACGCTGGCTTCCCCTTCCATGACGTCGCGGGTCGCCGCTGCAATCCCCCCGGTATCGATCAGCGCAGAGGACGGGAGTCCGCCGGCAAACGAGATGATGGACGGATCGGCCGAGACCCGGAAGAGTTCGTCGAGGAACGATGCCGGGACGCGCGAGAGCCTGTCTGCAAAGCGGTACTGCATGGGTCATCCCCCCGCGGATTTTTTCCGTGACTGGCAGTGCATTGGGCAGCAGGAATGAAAAACCTATGGAAACTATGGCCCCTGCTGCCGGTACCCGAGGTTTTTTAGGCTCCCGGCCCGATCCCCTATCATACAGGGGGATCGGTCCTGGAACATCCGGCAACAGGCACTGAAACGACGGCGGAAGAATGGTACCGGCGCGGGACAGCGCTCACCTGTACCGGAAGGTATGCCGAGGCGATCGGGTGTTTCGACCGTGCCCTTGAACAGGAACCGGAGAACCCCGGGGTGCTCGTCGCCCTCGGTGCTGCAGTCGACCGCCTCGGCCTCTTCCGCGAGACCATACTCTGCTGCGAACGGGCGCTTGAGACCGATCCGGGATGTGCCGATGCGTGGTTCATGAAAGGCCTCGCCCTCTTCCGGCTGGCGCAGTACCGGGACGCGGTCGCCTGTTTTGAAGAGGTCGTCGCACGCGACCCCGGGCACGCCGAGGTATGGTTCATGAGCGGGAACTGCCATTACCAGATCGGGGAGCTTCGCGACGCCATCCGCTGCTTCGACAGGACCCTTGGTATCCGCAGGAAGTACCCGAAGGCGCTCTACAACACGGGGGTCGCGCTCGCAGAGCTGGGGGAGTTTGAGGAGGCGGTCAGGTTCTACGACGAATGTCTCGCGGTGAACCCGGGGGTAGCCATGGTCATGACCAACAAGGCGGTCGCCCTTGCACGGCTCCGGCGGTATGACGAGGCAGAGGCGCTGCTGCGCGACGCCCTGGAGACAGACCCGCTCGATGCGACCGCGTGGGCGAACCTCGGCCTCTGCCTGGGCCGGCTCGGGCGGGAGAAGGAGTCGGCCGCGTGTTTCAACCAGGTGCGCGAGCTGACCAGCGGCAATGTCCGGGACATCGCGCGGTGAGAGGAGTGCGGCACTTCGGTGACCGATTTTTTCGCGAACGAGATGGCTTCGTTCTGCTAATCCTATCGGTCGACAAAAAAAGTTGTAGAGGGTTCTGATGAGTTGGCGGTCGGTTGAGAAATCTTTACGAGAGAGAAAAATAACGATCAACCGTTAACTTATCAGCACCGGATGAAAAATCGATCACCAACCTCTACCTTATCAGAACCTTCCGTATTGCTCGCGAATAACCCATCTGCCGACAGCTGGACAAAACCCGAAAAAAGCGATTTTTTTACCCAAGTCTGACCGGGCTTATTTTCTCGGTTTCCTTCTCAACAACAACTGCTGTCCCATACGCGAGTAGTTCGGTCATGTAACTAATATCTGACGAATCGAACTGCACGCCGATGATCGCATTTGCACCCAACGCTTTTGCATGGTCCTTCAACCGGCCGAGCGCCTGTTCACGCGACTGGCTCAACAATTCGGTGTACTCGTGGATCTCTCCTCCAGCAAGGGACCGGAGGCCTGCGGTTATATTCCTGCCGAGACCCCGGCTTCTCACAATGAGACCCCAGGTAAATCCGATGGTCTTTGTGATCCGGTAGCCCGGAAGATAAGGTGTACTTACGACAATAATTTCCTCTGTCATTGATGTCACCTCTGAACCGGTTGACTAGTTACTACTTAAAGTGTTTTCGACCAAGGTTCTGATGGTTCTTCTCCAGCCTTTGGTTCCCTTCGGGAACCAGCGGCTCCCCGAGGGGGAGGCATCCCAAGGGGAGCACCCCTCGAATCTCTGAGAAGTCTTCAGATCTCGAAGAGGAGAAGGGATGCAAAAGCCGACCTTCGACCCCCGATTGATTATTTCTTTTTTTTACTGAAATTTCTCGATAACCTTCTGAGTGACTATCATTTTTGGGGGACGCCCACGCGGCGGGGGCGGAGTCTGAAGGGTCCGTCAGGACCCTGAAGACGTAGCCCCCAGGAGCGTCAGAACAATATTCTAAAAATTTCACTAATATACCAGCTCCCTGTAACCCCGGAGAAGAAGGGCATAAGTGAGATAAACACCAAACTCACCGGTATGAAATACACGGCGCGGCATATCCAGCGTTTCCTCGAGACAGGAAAGATCGACCCTGCGCTCTGGAAGAACCATTTTCCCTCGCTCCTGCCCTCCCAGGTTCCCACCTGCAGCGACTGCGAGGACTATAAGGACAAGACCTGCATCGGCGACCGCAACCCGGTCGACTGCTTCCTCTCCGTACAACCCGGCCCGGAAGAACCCGGGGACCAGGTTCCCCGGAGCGACGGGAAGCGGAAGAAGCACCGTGACCCCATGCTGGGCCTCGGCGCCCGCAGAGAATCCATGCCCGGCGGGGCGAACAAGACGCGCGACCAGTCGAAGATGTGATGTTTACCTGGAGCCGGAGCGGTCCTCCGGCCCGGAGGCAGTTACTCCTCCGGAAGATCTTTTTTTCGCTTTCTGTCCTCTGCCGGAACCCGTAACGGCCGTCTCATATCTGGAGATATCCCTCCTGTACCGGCCGGATGCGGTAACCGCGGTGCAATGTTTCAAAATTGGTCTCAAAATCTGAGGTTCGGGTGAGACGCTATGTAATTCTCCGGTCAAACAGCCTGACCTGGTGAAGATCATTCGCATCTCAGGACCACACGGAGATTCGTACAGGAACCGACAGGGAACAGTCATCTCAGGAGTGATCCTCCCGGCAGGGGGGAGGAGATCGGGCGCATGGAACCGGCACCTGGGCCGCGGGGCGGTCGGGGTCGGGGCGGAGGACCACGGCGCCGGGCCGGGGGAGGCTGCATGGAGACCCTGAAGATAGCCTTCTTCTGCTGGGAGTCCCTCCATGCCGAGCGGGTGGGGGGGCTCGCGAGCGCGGCGACCAACCTCGCCGAGAGCCTGGCAAAATCCCATGAGGTCCACTACTTCTCGCGGGGTTCCATCCCGGACCAGACGGTGAACGATGTCCGGTACCACTACTGCCAGCCCGGCGGGAGCAACCCGGTGGCGTACTGCAACGACATGAGCATGAAGATGGTCGGGCAGTTCCGGGAGTGTGACAGCCCCGGGCGCTTCGACATCCTCCACTTCCACGACTGGCACGCGGTCCAGGCCCTCCACCACCTCCAGGACCGGGACACCATCCTCACCTTCCACTCGACCGAGTTCGGGAGGAACGGCAACCAGGCCGGGGACTGGTGGGAGTACCGGGAGGTTTCCGGCAAGGAGTGGTACGGGGGGCTTATCGCAAAAAGGGTGACGACGGTCTCGGCAACCCTCAAGAACGAGGTGATGCGGCTCTACAACATCCCGGACTGGAAGTGCGACGTGGTCCCGAACGGCGTCGTGCCCCGGCAGTACCGCGCCTCGGTCGACGCGGGGGAGGTGAAGCGGGCCTACGGGATCCACCCCTACGCCCCCGTCATCCTCTTCATCGGGAGGCTCGTGTACCAGAAGGGCCCGGACCTCCTGATCGAGGCCCTGAGAAAGGTCTGCCGGGAACGCTGGGACGCGAAAGTGATCGTGGCCGGGGACGGCGGGATGCGGCAGTACCTCCAGGAGCGGGCCCGCGACCTCCCGGTCAACTTCGTGGGCCACATCCCCGACTCGGAGTACCTCCGCCTCCTGAACGCGTGCAACGTCGTCGTCATCCCGAGCAGGAACGAGCCGTTCGGCCTCGTCCTCTTAGAGGCGTGGAGCGCGGAGAAGCCGGTGGTGGCCTCGAACGTGGGCGGCCTCGCGGAGAATATCGACTCCTTCGTGAATGGGATCAAGGCGGAGCCCACGCCTGATTCCCTGGCATGGGGGATCAGCAGCCTGATCGACGAGCCGGAGAACGCCGAGGTGCTCGGGAGGCGGGGGAGGTCCAAGGTTGACCGGGTCTTCCAGTGGGACCCGGTCGCTTCACGGATGGCGGACACCTACGCGAGGGCCCACTCCTGAGGGAGGTGCCCGTTGCCCAGGGGCGTTCCTCGACCGGAGCATCGGCAGGGATCACCCCTCTTTTCAGAATTTGCCTCAAAACCTGGAACGAAGGGGAGATCCTATTAATCTCCGCTCGTAACTGCGTCCGACTGGAAGAACTGCCGGTCGTGCCCCCCCATACGGGCACCGGCGGTCCTGCAGTCCCGGAGCGGGCGGTATTTCCGGGGTTCGTGGCATGAACTCCCGGAGAGATCGCGGTGTTTCCACGAAGGGGTGAGATGATGGACAAGTTCGAAGAGATGACGAAGGCGATGAAAGGGATGTCGCCGGCAGAGATGGGAGCGGCCGTAGAGAAGTTCAAGGGTATGTGCACCTGCCCGGGCTGCCCGACGTATACTGGCTGCGCGAGGAAGGGCGGCGAGCTCCTCTTCTGTGCAACCGGCAAGAGCTTCATGTGTATCACGTTCGAGAAAGGGTGTATCTGCCCCACCTGCCCGGTAACGCCGGAATTCGGGCTGAAGCATACCCTGTTCTGTCTGAAAGGTTCGGAGAAAGCCCAGCGCTTCGAGCACACGATCTGGGGAACGAAGATGTGAGTACCTGTTCTGCTGCCGATGATGATGTGGGGGGTGACTCTGCTGAACGATGCAGGCTCCCGCGCCCCGCTTGTCAGGCGGGCCCGCACCTGCCACCGGTTCAGTCTCCTCCTACGCCGGTACTTGCAGGTAGAGAGCACCGGGCCCGATCCTCTGCACTGGAGTGGATGTCGCGGGGGCCCCGGTCCTGGAAAAAGGAGGAGTCCTCTCATATCCGGCCGCAGGGAAGGTTCGCTTTGTAACCGGCCGGGATATGAGAACGGGTGTCATGGTCCGGCCGGGAGAGCGGGTGGATCTCAGTATCTCCTGGAGCCTTCCACCCCATATCCCGGCACCGGAGACCATCCGCGTCCTCACCTGATCCGCGAGGTTCCCTGATGATGGAGACCGGAAAGAAGCTGGAGAATGGCGAGATCCAGGAGGACAACCCCGCCAGCCCGGATGCATCCCGGTCCGCTGGAGAGCTGGCAGAGATCCTCACGACCGGTCCCGGAGGCCTCAGCACCGCAGAAGTACAGCGGCGGCTGCAGAAATACGGGTACAACGATATTCCGGAAGAGAAGAAGCACCCGCTCCTTAAGTTCCTCGGCTATTTCTGGGGCCCGATCCCGTGGATGATCGAGATCGCTGCCCTTCTCTCGGCCGTGATCCAGCACTGGGAAGATTTCGGGATCATCTTCCTGATGCTCCTCATCAACGCGGCCGTCGGGTTCTTCCAGGAGCACAAGGCGGAGAATGCCATCGAACTCTTAAAACAGCGTCTCGCCCTGAACGCCCGCGTACTCCGGGACGGGAAGTGGCAGGAGATCCCGGCCCGCGGGCTGGTCCCGGGCGATACCGTCCACATCCGGCTCGGGGACATCGTCCCTGGAGATGTCCGGCTCACGCATGGGAAGTATCTCCTTCTTGACGAATCGGCCCTGACCGGAGAATCCCTGCCGGTCGAGAAGAAGGACGGGGACGATGCGTATTCCGGGTCCATCGTGTGGCAGGGCGAGATGGATGCAATCGTAACGGGTACGGGGGCGAAGACATTTTTTGGCAGGACCACCAGCCTGCTCCGGGAGAAACCACCCCGGAGCCATTTCCAGCAGGCGGTCGTCAGGATCGGGAACTATCTGATCATCCTTGCTGTCTCCCTCGTCAGCCTTGTTTTTATTGTCTCTATGATCCGCGGGGAATCCATCCCCGACACCCTCCTGTTCGCCCTCATCCTGATCGTCGCCGCTATCCCGACGGCGCTTCCGGCCGTCCTCACGGTCTCCCTCGCGGTAGGCGCGGTTGCCCTTGCGAAGAGAGAGGCGATCGTCAGCCGTCTCAGCGCCATCGAGGAGTTGGCGGGTATGGATATCCTCTGTTCCGACAAGACCGGGACGATCACGAAGAACTCCATCCGTGTCGCTGACGTGAAAACGTTTCCGGGGATCACGGAAGACGAAGTGATCGCGGCCGCTGCATTCTCGTCTGCAAAGGAGAGCAACGATCCCATCGATAAAGCGATATTCGCGAGATCTTCGTCGACAGGGACAAAGGGGGTACCTGCGGCCGGTTATACGGTAACGGATTTTGTCCCGTTCGACCCGGTCCCAAAGTACTCGAAGGCCACGGTTCGTGACGGGAGTGGCGGGACGTTCGAAGTGGCCAAAGGGGCGCCCCAGGCCATTTCCGGGCTCGCCGTCCCGGGCGATGAGCAGCGTGCCCGGCTGGACGGGTGGGTCCTCGAACTCGCGGAAAAGGGATACCGGGCACTCGCAGTCGGGCGCACCGACCCCGGCGGGGCCTGGCAGTATCTCGGTCTCATCGGGCTCTTCGATCCGCCCCGCGACGACTCGGCGGCGACCATCACCGAGGCAAAAAGGCTCGGCGTCGATGTCAAGATGGTTACCGGGGATCATATCGCGATCGCAAAGGAGATCGCCGGGAAGGTAGGTCTCGGGACCAGGATCCTCCCCCAGTCGGCGTTCATCGGTGGTGAGGGAAAGGATGCGCTGAAACAGCTCGAGGATGCCGATGGCTTTGCCCAGGTCTTCCCGGAGAACAAGTACCAGATTGTGAAGATCCTGCAGGAGGGGGATCATATCGTCGGGATGACGGGCGACGGGGTCAACGATGCTCCTGCTCTCCGGGCTGCCGATTCAGGTATTGCCGTTGCCGGTGCGACCGATGCAGCGAAATCTGCCGCGGATATCGTCCTGACCAAGCCGGGCCTCTCGGTAATCCTCGATGCGATCCACGAGAGCAGGATGATCTTCCGGCGGATGGAGAACTATGCGGTGTACCGTATCGCCGAGACGGTCCGTGTCCTGATCTTCCTTGCACTCTGCATCCTCCTCCTGAACTTTTACCCCGTGACTGCCGTGATGATCGTGGTCCTTGCCATCATCAACGACATCCCGATCATGCTGATCGCGTACGACAATGCGGTTGCTGCGGCACGCCCGGTCCGCTGGCAGATGAACCGGATCCTGACCCTCGCGAGCATCCTCGGGATCCTCGGGGTTGCAGAAAGTTTCCTGCTGCTCTGGCTGGCCAGGGAATATTTCCACCTGAGCCCCGGCATTGTCCAGTCGCTCATCTTCGTCAAGCTCGCGGTCGCGGGACACTTGACGATCTATCTCGCCCGGACCGGGAAGCAGCACTTCTGGGAACCGCCCCTCCCCACGCTCTCGCTCTTCGGCGCCACCGAGCTGACCGCGATCCTGGGGACCTCTTTCGCCATCTTCGGCATATTCATGCAGTCCATCGGGCTGGCCTTTGCCCTCTTGGTATGGGGGTATGCGCTCTTCTTCTTCATGATCAATGATGCCGTGAAAGTCAGGCTGTTCAGCCGTATCCACCCGTACTCGTGAGACCGCAGCTGCCCCGGCCCAATCCCTCATGCCGGCACCGGGCGGTCCTCACGGCAGGGCTTCCTTCTCAAGGAATTCCCGGAACGCCACGGCATTGTTGTGCTCCTGATCGCGGGCTGCGTACAGGAACGTCACGGTCCCTTCCCGGGCGAGGAGGTCCCGGAGTTCCGCAAGCACGCCGGGCCGGTCCCGGATCTCCCCGGAATACCGCTCCAGGATGTTTCAGGAATGGCCTTCCACGAAGATCCCGTGGAGCCCGAACGGGATGCGATGGGGCAGGACGGCCCGGGCGACTTCTTTCATGGTCGTGCCATCGAGAATGAGCAGGTACGAGGTCCCCGATCTCCCGTCAAAGACAAGGGAGAGTACCACGCCGTCGTCCTCATCAGCCCCGCCGGGACGGGCGACAAAGACCGGCTCTCCCGGGAATGCCTGGTCAGCCTGCCATGCGGTGCTGGTGCCGCGGGTCACATCTATTTTCAGGAGCCGTGTAGGAAAATCAGTGCCTGGATCGTCCGGCATGCCGAGGCCGTAGGCATAGCGGTAGGCCCTCCCCGCGACGTTCCGGGAGATCCCGGGGAGGTCGAAGGTCTCCTCCCCGCAGATAACAGTGCTTCCGACAATCCCGGTGTCGAGGTCCAGGGTGAACCGTTTCAGGCGGGCCGCGGACTTCCTGCTCAGGCCCCTGGTGAGGAGATGGTCGAAGAAGAACTCCGCGTTGATGGAAGCATCCGGGTATGCTGCGATGTCGATGACGATCTTCCCGCCCTCCTCGAATGCATTCACCGTGTGGAAGACGAAGAACGCTTCCGTTGAGAACGTGGTGACCGTACCGTCCTTCCTGCTCACGACATGGAACTTCGTGCCTTTCTGCGGGTTCCAGCTATAGCACTCCGCGAGCGGGATCCCGCGGAGCTGCCCGGTGACGAGCCGGAAGATGTCCAGCTCCCAGGGCATCTCGATGAAGATGAAATACCCGGGGGTGAGCCCGAAACTGTGGAAATAGGTCTGCTTTTTTGTCCGGATCTTTGCGATGATCTCGCGCTTCTCCGGGGCGTCGTGCGCGATGCGGTAGAGCGCGACATCCCCGGACGGCCCGTAGCGCGAGAGCGCGTTGAAGAGATCCCCGGTGACGGGGTCGGCTGACGGGTGCGCCGCACCTGCCATGAACGTATCCCCGTACCGGTCCTCAAAATGGACATGGCCGCAGGTCTGGAGCGTATGGGGGTCGAATGAGACCATGGTCGAGAAATCGGAAAGGGCGACATATCTTCCGCCCATGACCGCGATGTTGACATTCGTATTGTCAACGGTTGCCGGACCGGACAGGTTGGAGAGCCGGGTCAGGAAGCCGGCGGTGGACCATGCAGCCGTCCCCCACTCGTTCCCGGCGATCCGCCCGAGTTTTTTATCGTTGGCGTACTCCGCGGTCTTGAGGGTGCGGCTCCGGTACGAGACAACCCCTTCGCGGAACGAGAACCGGTGCAGCATCGCGTAGCCGTCAAAAAAGTGGCGCATGCGGTCGGCCCCCTGCTCAAAGATCGCAGGGCCGTTCCGGAAAAGGTCGCCCGAAAACCAGACGGGAACCGTGCCCCGCACCGTGACATTGTTGATATCGTATTCCCTGGTCTGGGTCCTGAAAAGTGCACCGTCCATAAAATCACATTTCCTGCGTTGCTGGAACGCCCGACAATGCCTCCTTAGCAGCGGTTCAGTATTTATCCATTCCGTCATTTTGCATCCGGTGGAATTCCGGATGTTCATGGGAGTCGTGCCGGACCCGTCAGCACACTGTCCTGGTCATCCCTGGTTTTCCGCGCCTGCCATCCTGAACTTCCACGAACAATAAGGAATGCCGGGCAGGGATGCCGGCGGGCATGAGATACACTCGGTTGTGATTCGTGGATCTATCTCATGGGCAAAGACCGGAAAATCCACAAGACCGACCGGTTTACACGGGAAAAGCGGCATCTTTTTGCGTTCGCGTGCAGCCTGCACCCGGCAGCTCTTCATTGTCAGGATGAGTGTCGCGGGGTCCGGCCGGACAATTTTCTGCTCATTGACCAGTTCGAAGAGCCGGTTTTTGAGTGCTGTTTCCAGCGCATCCAGCCCGCCCTGATAAGGGAGATGCAGCCGTTCCCTGATCCGCCGGGCCTCGATGACCGAGAACTGCTCCCAGACCTTCCGGTCCAATCCAATGGCTGCATCCATCCCGTACTCCTGTTCGACTGCCTGAAACCAGAGCCCGTCGATGGCCAGCCAGTTCTTTGCTGCATCGGTAAGATCTTTTCTGACCGGCTCATCCCGTCTTTCGTTCATCTTTTCAAATCCCCCCGCCAGTATGAACAGCCGGAATCATGTACGCTGGTCGTCTTCCTGTTTTTCGGCGTCCAGCTGTTCCTGGATCTTCTGTGCAGCGGTTTCCCCTTCGCTGTCGAGCGGGACGAGCCGGATCGCGCCTGCCGATGCCACGCCGACACCGAGCTCGGCTGCCCGTGCGATCTGCTCGAGACCGAAGATCCGCCCGTCCGCCACGTCCGGGACCGTGCCATGCACCCGGAGCAGGGCGACGCCCACCGCGTCGAGCGCGACCCGGTCGCTTCCCGCGATGATGAGCCCGGGTTTGATCAGTTTTCCCTTGTCCGGGCCGCCGCTCGCAAACCCTTCCGTGGCATCCATCACCACGAGATCGGTGCGGTAGAAGCGGTTGATCTCGGCGATCATCGAGCGCTGGTGCGGGGAGCTGTGCAGTTCGCCCATGAAATCGTAGTTCACGCCCGGGACCCGGCGGGCGACGCCGCCCACGGAATTCTTGAGGGAGAGGGTGAAATGCCCCCCGTACCGGTGGGTCTTGAGGCAGCAGGTCTGCACGACCCGGTCGGCCTTCGCGAAGACCGAGGCGAGGAAGAAGCCGCGGCTCCAGTGGAGCCCGGGCGCCTGGACCTCCTGCCAGCCGTGGCGGTCGAGGTCGTCCAGGACGCTGACGGAGAAGCCTTTCTCGTGCGCAAGCGAGGCGACGCCCATCCTCGTGAGCACCTCGCTCGTCCTGCCCATGCCGCTCCGCTCTGCAAGGGTGAGCTGGCCCGGCCGCTCGGCAATGATAGCGTCGCAGATGGTACCGAGGGTACCGATGTGCGTGGAAGCCGGGTACGGGTCAGCGCTGTTGAAATTCGCCTTGAGGGCGACTGCTGCCCCGGAGAGTACCGAGAGATCGAATTCGCCGAGCACGCGCCGTATGCCTTCCGGGCGGTCCGCTGCGCCTGCAATGAATATCTCTGCCGTTCCCGTCATGGTTCCCCACGCTGATCCTGTAGTGCGGGACGATATGAACCTGCGCAATGCGGAAGGGCCGGGCCAGCCGGTGAAAATGCTGACCGGTATCCCTTTTCCGGTACCGGAACCCCGGACCGGCCCCTCCTGCCGGGGATGGTTATGCCCGTGGTGGCGGCGATCTCCCCGGCTGTCCCTCCTCTTCCCGGACCCGGTCCGCTGCGATCCCACAGTAGCGGGGATCGATCTCGATGCCGATGCCGTAGCGGCCGCAGCGGGCGGCCGCGACCAGCGTGCTCCCGCTGCCCATGAAGGGATCGAGCACGGTATCCTTAACGAACGAGAAGAGTTTCATGCAGCGGAGCGGGAGCTCGACCGGGAACGGGGCAGGGTGGCCGATCCGGGACTTGCGTTCTCCGGAGAATGTCCAGAGGCCGTTGGTCCAGGCCATGAACTCCTCCCGGGTGATATCGGACTGGCGCGACCCGCTGGTCTTCTTCCAGCTCTCCTTGTAGAGCACGACGATCAGTTCCACGGGGGCGATCACGTAGGGTGCCGAGGCGCTGGCCCACGAGCCCCACGCGGTCCTCCGGGAGATGTTCCCTTCGTTCCAGACGATGGTCGAGTGGTAGGAGAACCCGGCCTCCTTGGCGATGGTGGTGAGGTCGGCCCCGACGCTCTGCTGGCCGCCCTTGTTCTTGTCAAGGGGTATGTTGAGGCAGAACCTGCCGTCGGTTTTGAGCCAGCCGTGGCAGCGTTTCATCCAGCGGCGCGAGAAGGCGAGGTACTCGTCGTACGTGACCCGGTCGTCATGGGAATTGTACTTGATATCCACGTTATACGGCGGCGACGTGACCACCAGGTCGACGCTCTCTTCTGCGATCTCACGGGTGGCAAAGATATCCCCGTTGATGATGACGGACTGCTTTCCCCTGAAAAAAAACCCGTTCTCCACGCCGCACCCTGTACCTATAGGTTCGCTCTGGCTGCTAAAGAATTACCCCTGCGAAATGAGAGGGGGATGATGCACCTCATACCGGGCTGCAGGTAAAATGGGATTCCCTGCGCCTGCCTGGTACAGGCGGTGCCGCCCGCCCGGTTGACTGAACCGCGGGGTTAGATGAATAACTTTCACCATCAGGAAAATATTTCAATACCACTACCGAATTGATAGTAGCGTGTTCTGCATACAGGAGAAGCCGGGTGCGGACACTATCCGGAGCGGGTAATGAACAGGCAGGTCATCTTCAGGATCGGGGTGTGTTTTCTTCTTCTCATAGCGGTCGGGGTCCCTCTCGCCAGCGCAGCAACGGAAATTATCCCGCTGCCCGTGCAGCAGCAGAACCTTTCCGCAGACAACCCGGCACTGATCGGTGCACTCAAAGCCCATGCAGCAGACCTTGCCGGGTTCCAGAAAGCCCGCATGGACGGTGTCATCACCTACATCACGAATATCAGCGGAGGTTCCGGCGGGGTAGATCTCCAGATGATCGAGGAGGATTATCTTGCCACGGCAACCTCCATACCGCTCATGGGGACGGTGGACGAGATTGACGCGGCCCGCAGCGACATGGGGGATCTGACCCGGAAGTTCTCAGAGGAGACCAAGGCGCAGATGCAGATCTTCAACGGCAGCACGGGAGACATGAGGTCGAGCATCAACGACTCAATTGCATCGGTCGGGAAATCTGTGGACGGCGTGAAGGGTTATGCCTGGCTGGCCGGCGACGCCGCCAGGCTCCAGGTCTTTGACCTCGCCGTCATGAAACAGAACGAACTCCTCGCCTCGCTGAGCAGCCAGGGAATTGATGTCTCCGCGGCGCAAAGCGTCTCTGACCAGATTGCAGCCCGGCGCACCGTCCTCGTGGATGCCCTGGAAAAGCATGATGACGCCGCCCTGATAACGACGAATACCGTAATAAAATCCCTGAACCAGCAGTTCCGGAACGATATCGCGACATACCGTACGAAGCTGGAGATCCAGCTGACGGTCGCGGCCCTGAACCTGGGCTTGTAAAGTCTGCGGCCGGGCCAGTGGTGTTCTTTTCCTGCCTTCCGTAAACCGCGGGAGGTTTTTTTGTCTGCGGGTCGATACTCCGGTATGCACGCGGAACCAACAGCGACTGCCTTCACGTATCCGCCGATCGGGACCATCCGCTCCCCGTTCCACGATACTGCGGGCATGCCTATCCAGCCGAACGGCGCCCGGGGTGTCCGGGGGACGGTCGAGGTCTTCGGGAAGTACCGGGAAGGGCTCTCTGACCTCGACGGGTTTGCCCGCATCATCCTGATCTACGCGTTTCACCAATGCACAGGCTGCGGTCTGACGGTGACGCCCTTCCTCGATTCGACGCCCCGGGGGGTCTTTGCCACCCGCTCGCCCCGGCGCCCGAACGCGATCGGGCTCTCGGTCGTCCGGCTCATCGGAGTGAAGGGCACGACCCTGGAAGTGGAGGACGTGGACGTCCTTGACGGCACCCCGCTCCTCGACATCAAGCCGTATGTCCCCGGGTTCGACTCGTACCCGGGCTCGTCCTGCGGCTGGCTGGAGAAGGTCGCGGGGAATGCGGAGACGGCCCGGTCGGACGACCGGTTCCGGTGATGCGCTCCCGCCGTGCAGGAAAGAGCCGGCCGGCGGTGGGATACCCTCCGGGCATTCCTCTTTTCGCAACCCTTATCCGTCCCGGCGCCGGACACCGGGTGATACGCCATGACGAAAACGGAGAAGTACTCAAGCGTCCCCGGCATCCTGCGCCCGTTCAGGGAGTTTGTGCAGGGTATCGGGATCAGGGACGGGGACCAGATCGCGTATTACGGGTGCGCCGGCACCTGCACGCCCTTTATCGAGCTCCTCGCCATATCCGTCCGCGGGCTCCAGCCCGAACAGGTCTTCGTGCCCCTGCTGGACGAATCAAAGGCAAAGAAGATCCGGAATATCGATGAAGTGGGGATGCAGGTCTGCGGCGGGCCGGCAACCGTCCGGCCGAAACTTGTCGTCATCATGGGCGGGCTTGCGATGCCGAACATGCCGGTGACAAAAGAGCAGGTGCGTGACCTCATCCGCAGCCACGGCGACGCGAAGGCGGCCGGGGTCTGTTTCATGTCCATGTTCGAAAAGGCCGGCTGGCTTGACGAGGTCGCGTTTGATCTTTTAATTGATGCGACGATAGACCCGGTGGTCGTGACCACCCGGTAAGAGCATTTTTCGGCTCTGGAGAATTCCGGTTGTACCGCCGCCGGATTTTTTCCGGTTTCCTGTATCCGTGCGGCGGAAATTTTCCTGCTCTCCCCTCAACATCCGGTCCCAGCGACACCTTTATATGGAAAATCATACAAATAGGTATTGTATGAAAAGTATGAAATGTGGGAATGATGACCTGGTAGACGAGATGATCGCACCACGGAAAGAGAAGACGAAACACCTCTTCGGCAGCGTGAAAGTCGGCGAGCGCGGGCAGGTCGTGATCCCGAAGGAAGCCCGGGAGATCTTCGACATCAAGCAGGGGGATATCCTGCTGGTGCTCGGGGACGTGGAGCGGGGGATTGCGCTCGTGAAAGCGGATGCCCTCCAGGAGTTCGCACGGAAGATCCTGGACAGCGCAAGCAGGCCGGATGAATAATACCGGGAACGGAGATTATGATGAAAAAATCCGGGACGGAATGCGAGGAATTCAGATTCCTTGCTGACAAAGTGCGGGAAGCAGGTGCCGCAGATGCGAGGATCATCCCTGCAGACGGGATCGTTGTCGAGGACCGGGTCCGGCAGAAATGCAGGATGGGGTGCTACGAGTTCGGGAAGTCCCTTACCTGCCCGCCCCATGCACCGCTGGTCGAAGACTTCAGGCAATCCCTCAGGGACTACCACTACGCACTTCTGGTCAGGTTCCATTCCGGAGCGGAGTTCGGGGAAGAGATCCGGTATTCCCTCTTCCGCGACCTGATCGATCCGTCAGCTCCACAAGCATCGAAAGAATCAGCTGTCGCATTCCTGACGGCCTGGGTAACCGAGACCCGGAAACTCCACCGGGTCATGCTGGACCTGGAGCAGGCGGCCTTCAATGCCGGGTATACGTTTGCTCTCACGACCATATGCGGCCCCGGTTGCAGGTTATGCGAGACCTGTAATGTACAGGAAGGGAGATGCATCCACCCGACCATGATGCGGTTCTCCCCGGAAGCGCTCGGGATCAATGTGGTGAAGACAGCAGCGGACGCTGGCATACCGATCCATTTTCCGGCACCGGAGAATCCGGAACGGATTGCAATCCTGCTCATCGACTAAAGATAAAAAATTCCTCCTCCTGCGGGACAGGAAAGGGATACCCTGCAGGATGCAGGGAAAAAAATGGTGAAGATACGGGAAACCGTGAGGAAAAAGTCATGAAAATTGTTGTATTGAATGGCAGCCCGAAGGGCGATATCAGTGTTACGATGCAGTATGTTGCGTTCATCCGGAAGAAATTCCCGGAACACCGCTATGAGATTCTCAACGTGGCACATGACATACGAAAGCTTGAGAAGGATACCGAAGCCTGGAATAAAACTATTGAGAGCATCCGGTCCGCAGATATGGTCCTCTGGGCATTTCCGCTCTATTACCTGGTCGTCTCTTCCCAGTACAAACGGTTTATCGAACTCATCTTCGAGCGGAAGGCACAGGACGCATGTGCCGGAACCTATGCCGCGTCGCTCTCAACATCCATCCATTTCTTCGACCAGATCGCCCATGCCTACATCCATGCAGTCAGCGACGATCTCGGGATGAAATACCTCGGGTTTTACTCCGCGGAGATGAGGGATCTCTTATCTGATGAGGAACGAAAGCGTCTGGAGAAGTTCGCATCCCTGCTCATCACCGCGGTACAGGAAAAGGTTCCCGTCCAGCGGGAGAACGCCCCGCTCGTCTGGCCGGCTCACACGTATGTCCCGGGTAAGGAACAAAAAAGTCCTGGCACAGGTACAAAAAAAGTTGTCATCCTGACCGATTCCGATGGCAGTTCCCCCAATCTTGCGGCAATGACCGACCGGCTCCTCAAAAATTTTTCCGGCTCATCAGAGATGATCAACCTTCATGACGTGAATATAAAGGGAGGCTGTCTCGGGTGCTGCCAGTGCGGCTATGACAACACCTGCGTTTATACCGACGGGTACGCTGACTTTTTCAAAAACAAACTGGTGCCCGCGGATATCATCATCATGGCAGGCTCGGTGCACGACCGGTATCTCTCGTCGGCATGGAAGCAGTTCTTCGACCGGAGTTTTTTTTTGGGCCATACTCCGGCTCTTGAGGGCAGACAGATTGGCTTTGTGATCGCCGGCCCCCTCGGGCAGATCCCTTCCCTGAAAGAGGCACTTGCGGCATGGGCAGACAATGGCGGGTGTCATGCACAGTTTGTTACGGATGAGGTTTCAGGTTCCGGGGAACTTGATGCCCTGCTCGATGCCATGGCAGCACGTCTCGTACGGTGTGCAGAAGCAGGATACATCCCCCCGCGAACCTTCTACGCGATCGGCGGCCACAAGGTATTCCGGGACAGCATCTACGGAGGATTGAGAATTGCATTCCAGGCAGATTACCGGTACTACCGGGAGCACGGGATGTTCGATTTTCCGCAGGGAGACCTGAAGACCCGGCTATTCAATGCAGTCCTCATCCCGCTTATGCGAATCCCTGGTTTCCGGAAAAAAGTGTTTGCCGATATGAAACACCACATGACAGCGCCCTTCGGACAGGTGCTCAGGAATGCCTGAGTCTTCCGGGAGGACACCAATGAGGGGCCCCCCGGGCATTCTCTGGGGATTTGCCCCCCTTATCGTGTACGCGGTCTTCGCCGGCAGCTCCGTGGAGCAGGCGAAGATCGCCCTGCTCGCGGCGCTCGTCGCGGCCGTTGTTGCCGGGTGCCACGACCTGCCGAAGGGCCGGGTCATGGCCTGGGCAAACCTCGCGATCTTCGGGCTTCCGCTGGCCGCGCTCGGGCTCTTCGGCCAGGCATGGATCATCAGCTGGATGAACGTCCTGGTCTACGCGGGCCTCGCGGCGGTGGCTTTCGGCTCGGTCCTTGCCCGGCACCCGTTCACCCTGCAGTACGCCCGGGAGATGGTGCCAAAAGAGATCCAGGAGCACCCGGGATTTCTCACCGCCAACCGGTTCATGACCCTGGCGTGGGGCGCGGTGTTTGCCATAAACCTCGGCCTCTCCTCGGCTGCGGTCA
The DNA here is from genome assembly GCF_050010295.1 of Methanoregula sp. GTDB lineage: Archaea > Halobacteriota > Methanomicrobia > Methanomicrobiales > Methanospirillaceae > Methanoregula. The sequence goes on along the minus strand of NZ_JBEKLH010000008.1, from coordinate 88,645 downwards.
TGGGCCCCCCGGGGTACAAAGGGCCGATCGTGCTCCTTACCTTCCTCGTGCTCGCGGCCGGGATCGCGTTCACGCTCTGGTACCCGTCCCATGTCCGGAAGCGGAAGGGAGCGGCGGGGGACCGGGGCGGTCCGGGCCAGCGATAGCGTGCCGGGATATCACGGTGCCGGCCGTACGGCACATCTTTATAGACCCTCTTCCAATCATCCGCCATGGACAAGCGAACACAGGCATCCCATGTGAAACACGATCGCCCGACCTGCGAGCGGTGCCAGGCTGCCAATATCGTCCTGAGGCCAGACGGCACCTACTCCTGCCGGCGGTGCGGGTTCGACAGCGCAGACGGGAAGAAGTGAGCGCGGCGGGATCGGGGGCTGACGCCCGGTCCATGCCCCTCCCCGGCACATCCCGGCCTGCTGCCGGGCTTTCACCGTGTCCCCGACCCGGGCCGGTGCCAGCCCGGCATCCCCGGACGGCCATCCGTGCCGCCTCCCGCCCCCGGAGACTCCCGGGCTGAAGAGAACCCTTGGATGCGGGGCTTCCGGATGTGCTGAATGGTGGGGAGAAGCGGGACAGGCAGACCGGTACCAACAAATAGCGAGACGGAATAATCAGATACCTGAACAGAGTGAAAAAGAGGATGTCCATGAAAAAAACTGCCATCGTTCTGATACTCATCATCGCCGGGGTATTCCTCGCGGGATGCACCTCGGCCGGGACAACCGGCCAGGACACCGTGCAGGACACCATCCGGGCCCACTATGGCTACGATGAGAGCTGGTCGTTTGGCCTCGGGTGCTACGGGAAAGTTTCCGGGTATGCCTACAACGCGGGAAACACACCGGTGGAGAATGTCGTGCTGTACTTCAACCTTGTCAATGTCCAGAGCGGGACCATACGCGATTCGCGGTCCGTCTTCATCGGCGCGCTGGGGGCCGGGCAGTCGAGCACGTTTGAGACGGTCCTTGACGGGGAATGTACGCAGGATTACCGGGTCGACGGGACCATCGTAAAATAACCCCGTATCCGAAGGTTCCCTGTTTTCCGGCCCGGGAGAATCCCTCACCAGGAACCGGAAACGAAATGGCCAGGATTCATGAAACTGGGCTTTGTTGAAACCCTATTTTCCGATCATTTGTTTATACTCTGCTGCGGTCAGGAGGGTGACCCCCTCTCTCAAGTCGTAGAACTCTGACGAGTTCTACCGAAGACCTTCGGTCAGGAGAAGATTCTTCTTCTCCTGCTTCAGGTCCGACGACACTGAAGCATTCTCCTGTCTCAAGTCTGATGACGTTCAACAAGAGGGAGTTTTTCCAAACTCCCTCTGCCACATCTCTGATGAGATGCCGCATTCTCCAGCCTGCTCTTCCCTTCGGGAATCTGAAAGGGTCATCAGAACCTTGAAGGAGAGAAAAATTCGTCAGAATTCTTCGAACAGCAGTCTCCCCCTAGAGCGACTGCATGTTTCTCCGAGGATTTCAACAGAGCCTGAAATTATTTTTTATTCCGGGTTGACAGGCAAATTTCTTCGAAGCGAAAGAGCGGTCACCCGCTGCTCACGTACCAGGAGTCCGGGCACTGACCTTCTGACCGGGCTCCCGTGCGCTCCGTACACCCGGGAGAAGAACGAAAAAAGATCTCGTCTCCGGTGAACAAATCCGGGAATCTCCCCTAAAAGAAGATCTCCTCCTTTGGAAACCGCACTTTTGGCATTGGCTTGTCCGCCGCGTAACCCAGCGGGCAGAGCATCGTGGGGACGAGCGGCGGCGGGATCTCCAGGATCCTGGCATACTCCTTCGGGTCGAACCCTCCCATCGGGCAGGAGTCAAAGCCAAGCGACCTGGCGCCGTTCACGGCGTTGCCGAGCGCGAGGAAGAGCTGGGACTGCGCCCAGCAGAGTTTCTGCTCCCCGCTCATCTTCCCGGTCATGTCCGTTGCAATCCCGATCACCATCGTCCGGGCCTCCTCAGGCACCCCGGATGTTTTCATCAGTTGCCCGACCTTTTTGATCAGGCTGTCAAAGTCCGGGTTCGCGCAGAAGACCAGCAGGTGCGAGCAGGACGTGATCTGCTCCTGGCCCCACGTCGCCGGCTTCAGCTGCTCCTTCACCTTCTGGTCTGTGACAACCTTGATCTTCCACGGCTGGAGGTTGATGGCCGAAGGGGCGAACCGCACGAGCTCCAGGAGCTCGCTGACCTTCCCTTCGGGGATCTTCCGCCCGTCAAATTTCTTGGTCGCGTACCGCGACATCACAATCTCCCTGAACTCCATACCTTCACCCCGCATTGCGGTACGTGTCACTTATCCGGGGCTGGTATTTATACCATTCCCAGTCAGGTGATGTACTCAGCTGGTGACCCTGTTTTATCCCATCACGATCTCCGGACCAGCCGTTCATGCGCCGGAACCATCGCCCATTTCTTAATAAAATCGCCTTCAAACCGTGGGTACCCTGTCGGGCCCGCACCCCCTCAGCATCCCGCAGTAACCCGGAGGTCCGGCATTCCCGTCATGGCATTGCGGGCGGCCTTGCCCGGAACCGGTGAGCAGGAAGGGGACCGCCGGCGGCCATGGTGCGACCCTCTCTTTTTATCCCAACGGAACCGATGTATAGATTACAGACGGGGAAAGACCGGCCGCATATCATGAACCTTGTGAAAAAATACCAGGACTTCCGATCGACCATCAACATCAGCCTCTTCTCCCTCTATCTCGCGATCGTGCTCATCATCCCGGCGATCACGATCGTCGTCGAGTATTACGTCTCGGTATACCCGGCATTCCGCTCGGGCCTGCAGGTCGACCTGCAGGACTTCCATGTCTACCAGCTCTTCACGTCGTCGTTTGTCCACCTGGACTTCGACCATTTCCTCGGGAACGTGACCGCATACCTGCTGATCGCCATCTACGGCCTCGTGCTGGCCACCATCGTCAACCGGAAACGGCTGTACCTCGTGCTGACCAAGGTGATCGTCGTCGTCTTTCTCATCTTCGGCGCATTCTTTGCCCTCTTCAATGTGACGACGAGCTATTATGCAGGCCTCTCGGGGATCGATTCGGCGCTCGCGGGGCTGCTGCTCCTCTTCTGGCTGATGTACCTGGAGCAGGCATCCGGGAGGAGGATGCGCAGCTATTACGGTGTTGTACTGGCAGGTATCCTCGCCCTGTCTGCGGGGGTCATCGCCCGCTACATGCTCCTGTACCACACCGCGAGGAGCTCCCCTCTCCTGCTCAGCCTGGCTGCCGCGACCTGCATGCTGGTGCTTGCGGCCTTCGCGTACCGCCACCAGTTCAAGGATTTATACCGCGTCCTGCAGAAGTTCCCCTGGTCTTCCCGGCTCCTCACCGTCGCGATCGTCGTCATCTTCGGGTACTTCATCTGGAACCTCTTTCCGGAGCGGCTGGCCAACTCGACGCGGACCGTGAGCGTCTCCCTGCACCTGGCCGGCATCGTCATCGGCGTCCTTGCCGGGTACCTCTTCATGGTGTACCTGGAAGAGATCGCCTATTTCAAGGGGGAAAAAGAGGTTATCTCCCGGCCGTAACGGGAAATCCGGGGTACCGCGGCCGCCCTCCGGGCCCCTGGGGCGGCGGACACAAAGTTTTTCCGGGCCCGCAACGTTGCTGGCAGGAGGACTCGCGTCCTCTTCCTGCTGTTGCTGGTACGGGGGCCGGTCCGGATCATCCCCTTTCACGGGGTATCAGCCGGGGCGGGTGACCCGGGGAGGACCTCCCGGACCACGCCGTCAGCCTTATCGTCCCCCGCTCCCATCACTCTCCCATGCCACCAGTTACGGAGGATCCCCTCCTTACAAGACCGGCGCCGGCGTTCTGCCTGCCGGACGCGGATAATATGACCGTCTGCCTCGAACAGTTCCGCGGGAAATGGGTGGTGCTGTACTTCTACCCGAAGGACAACACCCCGGGCTGCACCATCGAGGCGATGCAGTTCAATGCAGCCCTCGAACAGTTCGCCGGGCTCGGCGCCCAGGTGATCGGCGTGAGCGGGGACACGCCTGAGAGCCACCAGAACTTTGCTGCCCGCCACAGCCTCACGATCCTGCTGCTCTCGGACACGGAACACCGGGTGCTCAGGGCGTACGGTTCCTGGGTGCCGAAGAAGATGTTCGGGAAGGAATTTTTCGGCACCATGCGGGACACCTTCTTAATCGACCCGGCCGGTACTGTCGTCGCGGTCTGGCGGAAAGTGAGCCCGAAGGGCCATGCGGAAGAAGTGAAGACGGTCCTGCTCGAAAAGAAAGGGTGACGGCCCGGACGGCGGCCGCCCTCCGGGCCGGGAACATCAGGTTGACCCGGAGTGCACCGGCCGGAATTTCCGGTGGGTAATGACAGAATATCTAAATATAATTGTTCATAATAATGAACATATGTTCAATAATATGAACATATTCGGCACCCCCGCTCTCGGGATCCTCACGTTCCTCGGGCGCCATGACCGGAACAGTTATTATGTCCGGGAGCTGGCAAAGACGCTCTCGATCAGTACCGGTGCCGCGAGCGAACAGCTCCGGGCACTGGAGGAATCGGGCCTGATAACCAGCGAGCGGAGAGGGAGGACGCTCCTGTTCCGTGCCAGTATCTCCCATCCGATTGTGCGGGAGGCAAAAATTTTTGCAACCCTGCTCGAACTCTCACCGCTTATTACTGCCGGGCAGAACGGTATCGTGCGGATGATCCTCTTTGGCAGTTGTGCGGCAGGAGAAGATTCTGCGGAGAGCGATATCGATCTCTATCTGGAAACAACCGACCGTCCGGCAGCAATGACCCTGATCTCGCGCTATGAGCCCGCCATATCGCGGAAAATTTCTCCGATCATTCTCTCTCCGGATGAGGCTGTGCAGCTCCGGATACGTGACCGCCCGCTGTTCGAGCGGATACAGTCCGGCAAGCTCCTCGTGGGTGAGCAGGTGTGAGATACCGGTTCGATGAGTGCCTGGAGCGGGGAAAGATCGTCAAAATCCCCATTGACCCGGCACTTGTTGCAAAAGAACTCCGCGAAGCTGAAGCGGATCTTACCGCAGCAGAGCGATCGCTTCTGGACCACCTGGAGAAATGGGCGATAATCCAAGGGTACTACTCGCTCTTCCACTCACTCCGCTCACAGATATTCGGCAAAGGCTACCGGGAGAAGAGTCACCGCTGCCTGAAGTATGCGGTTGAAGCCCTGCTCGTTGATACCGGAGTACTTTCGCCCTGGGTGCTGGAACACTTTTCCTTTGCCATGGACATCCGCGAAGGAGCTGATTACGGCTGCATCTATCATGAGGAGTCTGCCCGCATTGTCGTTGCATCTGCACGATCGGTATATGAGCTGGTAAGGTCGTGAACGTGGTCCCGGGCCCCGGCCATTACGCACGCAGTTACCCGATCGCCCTGAGTATCTCACCGGTCTTCCGCACCCTGCCCATCCTCGGGAAGATGAAGGTGACCGCTGCGTTGTGCCCCTCTGCCGACATCGAGGCCATGGCATCCTCGGCAAAGACCTGCTGGAAGCCGTACTCGTAGGCGAACCGGGCGGTGCTCTCGACACCGAAGTCCGTGGAGATCCCGCAGAGGACGATCATGCCTATCCCCCGCCTCCTGAGCTGGAGCTCGAGGTCGGTGCCATAGAACGCCCCCCACTGCTTCTTCCCGATCACGACGTCCGACGGGAGCGGTGCGATCTCCGGGACAAACTCGGACCAGTCCGCGGGCAGGGGCAGAGGACGGGAGAATGACTGGTCGCTGCTGACCTTCAGCATCGTCTCCGGTGTCGAGACCACATGCACGAGGAATACCGGCATCCCGTTCTTCCGAAACGCCTGTACGAGAAAGGCTGCATTCCTGACAACCTCCTGTGCGGAGTACGGCTTCGTGGGCTGTGCTGCGATCCCCTTCTGCAGGTCGATGACTACGAGGGCGGTTGTTGTTCTGTCCAGTGCTAATTCCGGCATAGTGCCACCATGGGAACATAGGGTGCCGGGCCCTATTTATTTCCTGTGGTGAATGAAATGCAGCAGGCGCCCGGGCGCCGTCGTCAGCTGCCCGGAGGAGGTCAATCGAAGACGGCGGCTGGCGGTTATGCTCCTCTGTTTTCCCGTGACCGGCCGGAGAAAATCAGGGTCCCTTACGATCCATGTCCCGGTATCTCTTTTCCGGGCTTGGTATGAACCGGGTCGTTGCCTGTCCCGTTCTTATGATTGTTCTGATCGCGGCAGTCCCCACCGCGTGGGCCAGTCCCGGGCGAACCCGGTTCCGGGGCGGAGACGATCGAAAAATATTATGCCGGGAGAGGGTAGGGATACCCGCTCGGCTGAGTGTGCTGCCCCCAGTCATTGGCATTCCGGTAGAAGCACAGCGGGTCATAGGTTGCCGTGCCATCCGTCCCGTACACGACCAGCCTCGGCACCCCGGGATCGTACTGGAGGATGATGAACTGGTTGAACGAGCCCCCCATGGACTGCCCCCCGTACGCCGGGAGATCCAGTTTTATCATGTTCCCGGCGAGCTGCTCCCAAGTCCCCGTCACCACCTGGTCGTTTCCGGGAATGCTCTGGCCAAACGTTGTTGAAGGTACGGTGGTCTTGGACACCAGGGTATACGACATGTCCTGGTTCAGCACCAGGGTCCTCTGCTGTACGACCTGCCCGTTCGTCGGGGACCCGGAGTAGCTGAACCAGGTACCGCACTTCCCGTTTTCGCATACCCCGTCACACCCTGCAATGAAGATGAAACCGGCCAGCAGGATACCCAGCACGAGGGCTCCCCCCCAGATTGTTTTTTGCATCACCATCTCACCGATCCGGAAAATGGGAATATGGGATGATAAAAATTGTTATTTACATTTTCCGGGAACACCCGGCAGGCCACGGGCGGTTCTCAGGGACCGCTCCCCGGATCTGCCCCGCCTCCCGGACAGCAGATTCTCCGCCGCCCGGGATTTCCTGAAGAAAACTTCTTCGCTGCCTCCGTTAGTCCTCACCGCGAGGGACAGGCCCTGCTCCGTGAGAAACCTCTGCGCGGATTTTTCGCTTACTAAAAAAAGAGAAATGATAAACCGTCAAACACTTCAGAAGCGGGGCTTCCGGTGTTTCGGGAGGCAGTCCCTGCAATAGACGGGCCTTCCCTCAGTTGGCTTGAACGGTACTTCGCACTCTTTGCCGCAGTCTGAACAGACTACTTTTGTCATTTCGCGGGGGCCGAAGTCACGGGGACCGCGGTTTCCGCCAAAATTCGATGAACCAAACATAATGATTTCTCGTACAGTCCTTGATGGGAAACTGTGTGCCATTCTATTGGTCTCCAAAGTATAAGAGGTGCTGTATTGATACACCCGGTTGCCTGCGTACTCCAGTGACGATCGGCCGGGGGTGGCCGATAAAGTAGTACGGGAATGGCGGGGCGGGCTATCGGGACATCGGTGGGCGCAGGTATCCACATCGGATACCTGCCTTCCCGTTATTATGAAATCCCCCAAGTCTTGCCTTTGCTCCCTCACTCCAGCCTGTCCGACTACCATACCAGCACCGCCAGGGCCACGACCAGCACCAAATCGAAGAATTCTCGCGAATTCTCCTCCTCCTCCAGGTCCTGATGGACCTATCGGATGAAAAAGACTACCGGCATATACGCCGAACCCCCGAACACGACCAGCACAATGTCCAATGCCATCCCGAGGGCCAGCCCCGCAACGATGCCGACGATGAGGCGCCTGGTCGTGCGGTCTTCGAATATTGTCACATCCACCATGTTCTTTACGTAACGTGGATCATGGTATGGTTTTTAGGATCGGAGGGGTTTGAAAGACCCCGACGAGGAGAAGGGAGGCATAAGCCGACCTTCGACTGCCAGATCGGAGGGGTTTGAAAGACCCCGACGAGGAGAAGGGAGGCATAAGCCGACCTTCGACTGCCAGATCGGAGGGGTTTGAAAGACCCCGACGAGGAGAAGGGAGGCATAAGCTGACCTTCGACCTCCAGATCGGAGGGGTTTGAAAGACCCCGACGAGGAGAAGGGAGGCATAAGCCGACCTTCGATCTCCAGATCGAAGAATCCTGTCGGATTCTTCTCCTGGCTCTGGCCTTCGGCCCTCTCCAATTCGAAAACGTACGTCTTCTTGTGGTTCGGGTCAGATGACCCTCACCAAATTGAAGGCTTTCCGCCTTCTCGTGTTTCGGGCCTTCGGCCCTCAACAGCTCAAAAACTCAACGTCTCCTCCGGTATCCCCGGCCCCGGCACAAAGCACAAGACGCGGAGCGACACCAATACAACGTATGAAGCAATGGATCAAGGATACCGCGGGCCTCGGCACGGGCCTCTGGCTCATCGGGTACCTCGCATCGCTCCTGCTCTTCTTCTCGCCGTTTGCGGGCATCATGGGCTGGGTCATCCTCATCGTCTGCACCCCGGTCACCATCGCGGTCGCGTGGTGGTGGTTCAGGGCAAGAGATCTTCCCCTCGCGTATTACGCAGGGATCGGGGCAGCCTGGACCGTGATCGCGGTCGTGCTCGACTACCTCTTCATTGTCCTGCTGTTCCGGGCCACCTATTACGGACCCGATGTGTTCGTGTACTATGCCGCAACATTCCTGATACCGGTGGGAGTCGGCCTGGACCTCATACGGGCCCGCAAGGGTCCGGTGGTAACCCGGGGATGAGGTCTCAGCAGGGTGCCAGTCCCCCTGCATCCTGCCATGCCCCTGCACTCCCCGGGAAACCTCCGGACCGGTGGCCGGGAGCACCGCCCCGCCACCATTCCCGCCCCGGCCCAACCCCCCGCCGGTCCTGCACCCGTAGCAACTTCCGGTTCCCCTCACTCAACCGATCGTATGACCAGCACCGGCCGTTTCCCGGTAGTCACCACGTCCTGCACGATACTGCCGGCAAGGAACTCGTGCAGGCAGCCTTTGCCCTCCACGCTCAGCCAGATCAGCGAGGCATCCTCTTCGCCTGCGACCCGTGCGATCCCGGGGGCAGGGTCGCCGCCCGTCACGATCGTCCTGACCTTCACCTTCCGGTGGGGGAGCGCCTCCCGGATCCTGTGGAGCCGGGCCTTTGCATACGGCGTTGTGTCCTGTGCGGTATCCTCCGGTACCACGTGGAGAAGGAGGATCTCACGCACGCCTCCCGCGGCTCCAGCGCACGCGATCGCTTTTTCTGAAAACTCCGAGAAGTCCGTGGGACAGAGGACTTTTGCAAAGATGTTCCGGCAGAACTTGGTGTAGGTCTTCCCCTGCAGGCTGTCGATCAGCCGGTTGGGCATCACCAGCACGTTGGTCCTGCTGATCCGGCAGAGGACCGTTGCCGGGACCCGCCCGAGGAGGATGCCGGCCCTGAAGCTCGTGGCATAACCGCTGATCACGATGAGGTCTGCCCCTGCCGCTCCTGCCGCATCGAGGATCGCACCGGCAATATCCCTTGCAGCAGTCACGTCGAGGGTAACGGTGACCGCTGGGTCCAGGGACTCCAGGTACCGCTTCGCCTCCTCAAGATATTCCCTTGTCACCTCCGCTGCCAGCCTCTCGATCACCGGGATCGGGAACGCTTTCACGACATGGAGGAGGTGGATCTCGCGGACGTGGGGAAAACCCGAGAGGCAGTCGAGCTCCGCCTGTGCGTGCGCGGAAAAATCTGTCGGGAACAGTATCTTTTCAAACATAGTACCCCCATGGCCCCCACAGGTTACGGCACCAGCTCCCCCGCATGAGCCCTGCCGTAAATAAATCAATAGATCCTGCTCGCAATATTTAAGGATATCCCGGGCAGGGATTGCCTGCCTCTCCCGGCCCGGCAGGGGCTGCCGATGTCACATCCTTGTCGGATGGATCGCCGGGCTGGTGGTGTGAGGCAGGCAGAACGCCAGACACTCAGGACAGAGGCGCTCCTGCAGAATATCTGAAATCAAGAGTCGGCTGATCGGAACACATGCCAGGTTTTTTTAACAAACCATTTATTTCCGTACTTTCAACCGGGTGTCATGAACCCGCCATGCCGGAACCCGGTACTCGTCATCGTCGTCCTCTGGGCCATCGCGATCGCCACGACGGCCTTCCTCTTCATGGGGAGCCCGGACATCCTGTACGGCATCCTCATCCAGGGAATCTGCATGATCGGGTCGGCCACGTACCTGAGAAAGAGCAGTGCAGCAGGCTGTCCGGGTGCCTGACAGCCCCGGATCTACCGGCGATTGTGTACCGGATCGCGAGCGCCCTGACAGCGGCGCGGGAAAAAACTCCGGGATGATCCGCCGCCCCCGGACATGATCGGGTGCGCGGCGCAGGGAAAACCTGCGATCTGCCCGGAAGAAAAGAGGGAGCCCGCCCCGGCAAAACTTTTTCCCCCGCGCCACCCAACAACCCGATAGAGCACGTATGGACATCCCGCAACTCTACGCCACCTTCACCAACCCGAAAGTCGTCACGAGCATGCTCCTCCTCGGCATCGGCCTCGGGATCCTCCTTTCGCTCCTCCTGCGTTACCTCGCGGGGCAGTGGTACATGCCTGCGGCTTTCGTCGCCATCTGTGCCGTCACGGCCATCGTGTACATGTACTGGCTCGACCGGCAGGACTGGCGGGAAGAGTGACACGGGCGACCGGAGTACCCGCCAGATCCCCCTCCCCAATCCAAACGTTAATCCCCTGCGCATGAGATCATTCGAGCTGAACGAGGCACCCGAATGAAAACCAGGACCATCCACCAGACCCTCACGCTTCCGGCATCTCCCCACGCGGTCTATGAAATGCTCATGGACGAGAAGAAACACGCCCTCTTCACCGGGGGAGCCGCAGAGATCAGCCGGACCGTAGGGGGAACGTTCTCCACCAACGACGGCTATTCGAGCGGCAGGAACCTCGAGCTCGTGCAGGACCGGAAGATCGTCCAGAGCTGGCGGGCATCCGACTGGCCGGAAGGGCATCACTCCACGATCACCATCACGCTTGCACCGGCCCAGGAAGGAACGAAACTCACCTTTGGCCAGGCCGGTGTCCCGGAGGAGCAGTACGAGGAGATACGGCAGGGCTGGTACACCTGGTACTGGGAGCCGCTGAAAGCGGTGCTGGAGAAGGGGACGTAAAGCGGGAGCGGGAAAGGACGCGCCTGCTGGCCCCGGTTTGTAACCAGAAAAAACCCTGCATTACCGCAGGCAGCTGCGCACCTTCTCTTTCACGGCCTGCTCCATACCCTCGAGCGTCCTGATGTCCCTGACCGTATCGGCACGGTCGACCAGGACCTGCCCGGCCGGCCCGATGCCGAGGTTGCGGAAAAATGCCGTCACGACCCGGGTGATGCAGGTGAAATTTTCCGCTCCCTTGCGCCCGGCCACCGAGAAGACCAGCCCTTTCTGTCCCTGCCTTCCGCCGTACAGCGCCCGCTCGGCATGGTAGGCCTGCATGCGGTCGATGACCAGCTTGAGCCCGCCGGTCACGGTATTGGTATACACCGGCGAACAGACGATGAGGAGCGATGCGCCCCGGACTGCACCGATAATTGCCGTCATGTCGTCGTCAAAGACGCACGAGCCGGTGTTGTAGCACTGGTAGCAGCCGATGCAGCAGTGGATGTCCAGGTCATGGGGATAGATGACCTGAGCGGTCCTTCCGGCCCCGTGCGCAGCTTCAACCGCCCAGGAGGCCAGGATGCTGCAGTTCCCGTCTGCCCGGGGGCTTCCCTGGAGGACGACGAGATCGACTGCCGGGGCAGCATGCCGGACCGCCCGGTCCGGCGGGTACTTCCGGAACAATGCGGAAGGGTCGTCGTGGATCTCCCTCTCCCACCCGGCGGCGGCCTCCCGTGCAGCAGTCTCCGCGGTGAGGGGGACGAGCGGGGAATACTCGTACGTGTTCGTGCGGAAGACCGCGAGCGTCTCGCCGCCGGACGTAACGGCAAGGACATACCTTGCCATGCCGGGATAGAGCGCAGAAAAATCCTCGCGGTGAAGGGTGAGCTGGTACGGTTCTTTCCCGGTACCGGCCGTCACGCTGTGGATCAGTTCCCGTGCAGGTTCCATCACGGTATTGTCCATCCCGGAAGGATAAGAGCCTGTGGGATCCGGCTCCCCCTTCCCGGCCCCCGGGCCGGGCGGGAAGCACCTCGTGCTCCACGAGAGTACATCTGCGCTCTATGGTGCTGACGGGGCTGTCACCGGGGCAATCGAGACCGTCCACGATATTACGGCACGGCGGATGCTCCAGGACGCGCTGACCACTGCGAACCGGAAACTGAACCTGCTCTCCCGGATCACCCGGCATGACATCGTCAACAGGATCTCGGTCTGCCTTGGGTTTATCGAGCTTGCAAAAGAGGAATCAGCCGATCCCCGGGTGAACGGCCATATCGCGAATATCGAGAAGACCATCGGCGACATCCGCCGCCAGATCGGGTTTACCCGGCTCTACCAGGACCTGGGGGTCAGGGCCCCCGCATGGCAGGATGTGGAGGAGATCCTGAGCAAGTGCCATTCCCGGTCCGGCATAGCTGCAATGGAGCTTGGAGGTGCCGGGGTCTATGCCGATTCCATGCTCCCCAAGGTATTTTCCAAGCAGCTGATGGACAACACGCTCCGGTACGACGGGGATCAGGTGAAGGTGACGGTACGCGCCGCTGAACGTGAAGGGGCCCTGGTCATCTCCTGGGAAGATACCGGTGCGGGCGTCCCCGCGGACGAGAAAGAGAAGATCTTTGAGCGGGGGTACGGGAAAAATACCGGTCTCTGTCTCTTTCTGGCCCGGGAGATCCTGGGCATCACCGGTATTACGATCCGCGAGGCCGGGGAGCCGGGGAAAGGAGCGCGGTTCGAGATCACCGTTCCGCCCGGTGCGTACCGGTACAGGGAATAACCCGGGTGCTAGGAGGTACCGGTTCACCTGCCGGGTATCTTCCCGGCCGGCAGCAGGTTTTTTTTTGTTTTCCCACCGGATCACGGAGTGCCGTGTCATGGGCCTGCTGCGATCTCTCCCCTTTTGTATATACCAGCCGGAGGTTTGTGAGAAAAACAACCCGTTTCCGCCCGTTTTCCCCGCACCTCCCTTCACCGCTGGACAAAGCCGATCAGGACATATGGGAGGAGAACAGACAGATCCATGATCACCAGTCATGAAACGAACCGGCGAAGAACGAAGCAGGGCCCCGGTTGACCTCGAGGCCATTGCCTGGGATGTCATGAAGAAGTACGGGTTCCGCCCGAACTACCCGGGGGCCGTCCTCCGGGAGGTCGGGGCCATCGACCCGTATGCCCGCGGGACAGCGCCGGGCACTGTGCAGGACCTGCGTGCCATCCTCTGGTCTTCTATCGACAATTATGACTCCATGGATCTCGACCAGCTGGAGTACTGCGAAAAGGGCGGGGACGGCGGGATCCACGTGCAGGTCGCCATCGCCGATGTCGACCTCCGGGTCCCGAAAGGGTCGCAGACCGACCGGCACGCGGCCCATAACGGGGCCTCGATCTACTTCGATATCGTCACGTTCCCCATGCTCCCGCTCAGGCTCTCGGGCGGGATCACCTCGCTCCTGCCCGGGCGGGACTGCATGGCTATGGTCGTGGAATACACGGTCCTTCCGGACGGGAGCATCCGGTACGGCAGCGTCTTCCGGGCAATGGTTGCAAACCATGCCAAACTGGTGTACGAGGAGGTCGGCACCTGGCTGGAGGGGACCGGCCCGGAACCCTCCGCCGTTCAGGCGGTTGCCGGCCTTGCGGGCCAGATCCGGCTGCAGAACGAGGCGGCCCTCCGCCTGAAAGAGCGGCGAACCCGGCAGGGGGCGCTTGCCCTTGAGACGATCGAGGCGCAGGCAGTCTACGAGAAAGGAGCGGTCAAGGACCTTGTCCTCGTTGAGGAGAACGCGGCCCGCTCCCTCATCGAGGAGTTCATGGTGGCAGCGAACCGGACCATGATGGCCTTCCTCTCGTCAGCAGGCATCCCCCGGATCGAGCGGGTCGTGCGCACGCCCCGGGACTGGGAAGGGATCGTGGCGACGGCAGCGGAACTCGGGGTGAGCCTTCCGGCAGAGCCGGACGTGCAGGCACTCTCCCGCTTCCTTCTCGCACGGAAGGAGGCAGACCCAGAGCGGTTCCCCGATCTCTCGCTCACGGTCGTCAAGCTGATGGGCCCGGGAGAGTACGCCCTGCTCGAGCCCGGCACCCCCCCGGTCGGGCACTTTGCCCTCGCGGTCACGGACTATACCCACGGCACCGCCCCGAACCGGCGCTACGTCGACCTTGTCATCCAGCGGCTGCTGAAGTCCGTCATCGACAGAAAGCCAAGCCCCTATACCGTGCAGGAACTCGGAGACCTCTGCGCCTGGCTCACCGACCGGGAGAAGGAGTCCAAGAAGGCGGAACGGTTCATGAGGAAAGCGGCGGCAGCAGTCCTCCTCCGCGACCAGATCGGGAGGACGTTCACCGGTCTCGTCACCGGCGCCTCCGATAAGGGCACGTACGTCCGGCTCACCACTCCCCCGGCAGAAGGACGGGTCGTGGAGGGGGAACGGGGCCTCCGCGTCGGGCAGAAGGTCCGCGTCCGGCTGCTCGGTACTGACCCCTACCGCGGGTACATCGATTTTGCGTTTTCGGGGAACGGGTAAAGGAATTTTTTTCCGGCACCTGTGCCATCTGCGGTGGCGGTCTTATCCAGGTTCAGTTGAACCAGATTTTTCAGAAAAACCATGTTTCCATCTCATAGCAATAGGGAAAAATGCACATCAGCTTCGCCAACTCGAAGACACTGATGAGTCTTCTCATTGCTCAGGTCTGATGACCTTCGCCAACTCGAAGACACTGACGAATTCTTCTCATTGCTCAGGTCTGATGACCTTCGCCAACTCGAAGACACTGACGGGTTCTTCTCATTGCTCAGGTCTGATGACCTTCGCCAACTCGAAGAATCCTGACGGGTTCTTCTCGTGGTTCGGGTCTTTCGACCCTCACCAACATTAAAAAGGGTAAAGTACCGATCCCGCCCCTGGCTATTTTCCAGCAGGGACAGGATGAAACTGATATTCGAGGAGAGGAGGGAGCGGGGGCAGAGTATAGACATAGATCCCCGTGATATTTCCTGATCCATAGGTATAACTTCCGGTAATGATCGAATCGCTCCAGTTCCATACACGCTCCTCGTTCATTGTCTTGTAAGGATAATAAAGATAATAAAAAACTCCAATAAACTGGATGATTATTGAAACGATGAGAAGAATTCCTACTACTATCAGAACAATATTCTTTTCCCGTACGGGATGATTCGTTCGTGGAGTTCCAAAATAACTGTTCAGAAAAAATCCGGTGTAGAGGCCCAGCACGGGGACAAACCCTGTCAAAAACCTTGGCCCGTAACAATATTCTGCCGAGGAACCCCATAAGCTGAAAAAACTATACACGAGAACCTGGAGGACTATTACCGGTCCAAAACCAAGCAGTACCTGCTGGATTTTACTGGTATGCATCTGCCATAATGTAAGAAATCCGGCAACTGACAGGATAAGGACAGGACAAAAAATAAAGAGTCCCACATTGGGTGCAACGAGCAGGCCGATATAATTTTTTATAAACTCGGAACCCAGGATAAAAAACCTGATGTTTTCATTGTAACCCCCGAAAACATTTCCAAAAACCGAATAATTATAGTACAAAAAGGGGAGACCCCCTATAATTCCACCGGATATATAATGAATCAGCTTCGCTTTCTGGTACCAGAAGATATAGAATACCACGGGAATCAGCAGAACTGAATCGGGAGGGCGGTTGAAAATGAAAAGGCCTGAGACAATTCCCAGAAGGAGAATATGTATTGTCCCCTCCTTTTTCTCATTCCTTACGGTGAGGTAGATGAGTGAAATCAGGAGTAGTTCCACCGTTCCGTGCTGCCACAATTCCTGGCTGCCGATAGACCAGGTACTGGTGGCAAATGCAAAAATGCACGTCGCTGCAAGCGCAACCTTCTGAGAAAATAACTCTTTTGAGGCCAGATAGAAAAAAACCCCTGCCAGCGCTGCTATGACTGAGGCAGCGGTCTTTGCCAGGATCAAAAATCCAGCGGGGCTGAGGGGGATACTGAAGACATTGCATATCACGTACGATATCCCGTATACCGGCGTGATGAGGATTGGTGTCACTATCGGAAACAGCGAGACGTAATGGCCGTTTATAAGGGGAAAAGCATAGCTTAAACCAGGATCGGAAACGAGTAACGGATTATAATCAAAATTGAGATTATGGTTCATCAGGATCGAAGCCGGAAGGAATGATGCGGGTGCAGCGTCCCCGCTGATTATTCCTATTCCCGTGACGGTATTATACGCGATAAAAAGCAGGAAAAAAAGGACAATAAAATCATAGCGGGTTAACAATCCGGCAAGCTTTTGTAGAATTCCGGAGAGATCCGGAGCGCCCTCATTCGTATATCCGGCTCTCTTGTTCTTGGACGAAACGGTTCGATCTCGTTTATTTTTTGATTTCATGGGATCGGGTTCGATGGTGATGATTATTCAGTTCATTTCAATTACTACCAGATGAATTAAACGATAAGCGGTTATCAGGCCGGTGTTGCTGCGACGATACAGGACGGCTAGGGAAAAAGAGGCGGCAATACGACGAGTCTGGTCTGGCGTTCGGGGAATTCTGTGTCCACAAGGTAAAAAATGCACATCAGCTTCGCCAGCTCGAAGAAATCTGATGATTTTCTTCTCGTAGCTCGGGTCTGATGACCTTCCCCACAGCGAAGAATCCTGACGGATTCTTCTCTAGGCTCGGCTATCTCAATTTTATAATACCTATGTCCACTTCGTGGCCATAGGAAAAAATGCGAGCTAGTCTTGCCACAGCGAAGACACTGATGAGTCTTCTCATGATTCGAGTCTGATGACTCTCATCAAAAAAAAAATAAGATTAGATGTATGGGCTTCTGAGCGCCTTGCCGACACCGAAGGTCTTGCGGGCCTCGACGGTTGCCTTGTTCTTCGTGATCTTCTCGTTTGCGAGCTTGGTCACGAGTTCAAGGCCGGGCTTGACCTTCTCGATGGGCTGGGTCTCGAAAACGCCTGCTGCCATTGCCTTTGCCCAGACCGAGTCTCCGATCTTGGACCTGACAAAGACGGTGCTCCATCCATCGGGGCTGCCGACGGATCCGGTGGAGATGTCACCGAGGTTGGCAACGTAGTCAAGGCAGACGTGGCAGCCGGGCTGCTCGTACTTGTGGGTCACCTTGAGCGGCAGCTGGACGACCTGTCCGCGCTTGCCGTAGACCCAGAACTTGCCCTTGCCGATCTCCATCTTCTTGACGGACTCCATCTTCATTGCCGCGTGGTCTTCCACGAGCTGGAGGATGCTCTGGTACGGGAAGTTCTCCATGCAGAAGATACCGACTGCGAGTGCAATGCTGGCGCCGACATCCCGGGCACCGATCGGGTAGAGCTGGAGTTTCCGGATCGCCTGCATCTGGCAGGGGGTACCGACGATACCGACCTTGTCCAGGCCGAAGCTGCGGGTTGCCTCCTTGATCATCGAGACGTTCGGGCTGATGTTGTACTTGGTACCTGCTGCTGCAAGCAGCTCAGCCTTGGTGTTGACGATCGCCGGGATCGGCCTCCAGGGCTCGATCATGTCCCAGTTCGAGTTGTCCCTCATGACTTTTGACGGGTTTGCTTTCGCGAATTCCTTGGTTGCGGCAACAATTGCTCCGTCAATGATGCCTTCGTCGAGCGCAAATGCAAACAGCGAGGTGACGATACCGCCATCCTGGGCGTGCTTGAGAAGCTCCTTGTTGGTGCTCCGGGCTGAGACGACTGATTTGTATTTACCGAGTTCTGCTCCCATTTCAATCACCTTCACTGGAGTGCCGCCATTATGGCCTCGTTGATCGCCTCATAGTTCTCGACCACATCAAAGCTGAACCAGCTCCGCGGGCACTGGTTGTAGCAGGCACCGCACTTGATGCACAGGTCGCGCTCGCCCTGGGGCTTGCCGTACTCATGGGTAATTGCATTGACCGGGCAGGCCGATGCACAGCTGCCGCATCCCATGCAGAGACCCTGGTCGATGACATTGGTCATCAGGTCGCAGAAGCAGGCTGTCGATGCGCCGCATGCGGTTCCCTGGACCGGGAGCGCCATGAGGGGCTTGAGGAATGCTGTCGCGAGGTCTTTCTGTTCCTTGGTTCCCTTGAGGAGCAGGTATGCCATGACCGCCACGTTCCTGATCATCTGCGGGGTCGGTGCGCATCCTGGGATGAACACGTCGACCTTGATCAATTCGTTGATCGGCAGGAATGCCTCGTGTGCCGGCTGGTTCTGCTGACCACCGCGGCAGAACCGGGTGATGTTGCCGTAGCATGCGCAGCCGCCGAGGGCGACCACGATGGTTGACTTTTCACGGGTTTCCTTGATCTCTTCCACTGCGAGTTTGTCGTTGATACAGACTGAACCCTCAACGAATGAAACGTCCACCTTCTGGATGTGCCTTGCGTCTGCAAGTGTTGGCATATACTTAAGGTCGACGTACTTGTCGAGGAGTGTTAACAATCCAGCATAGTTGTCTGCTAATGCCACAGTACAACCGGTACACCCACTCACGTGTGTGTAGCCCACTGTAATTTTATCTGCCACAGGCTTAACCTCCTTTTTAGTTGATTCCGATTTTCCAGACTGGGGAGCTGCAGGTTTCTGCGGTTCCGCGCTGGCGTCTTTCTTCCTGAAGATTGATAGTAGTCCCATAATCCACTCCTATTATTTCCAGTATAACCCGAATCGTTTTCGGAATCGCGTTTTGAACTTCTTCAGAGAGTTGCATCACGACACCATCATCCCCTTGTTCTGGAACCTTTGTAGGTTGGCACAAGATCACTGTAGTATCGATATGATCTCTGATACGACAGAGTTGATCCGCTCCATCCCACGAATGTGGGTCAATATAAGAACCAGGTATTAGTTTTGAACCCGGGATTTTGGTAATCGTTCCTGGCTTTGCATTAAAATCTGAAATGTCGACAACGATTAGTTTCTTTGTCACTTCGGGATCGAGGAAATTAAAAATAAAGTGCGGGGCGCCAGCGCCACCGTCCTGTATTGTTACATTGTCGGGAAGTGTGAGCTTCTGCATTTCCTCAATTACCGCAGGGCCAAACCCGTCATCGCCAAATAGGGGATTTCCAACCCCAACTATTACGATTTCCGAATACAGCATCAGGTTATACTCACTGGATGAGCTTCTGAGCCACTACCTTGTTTTCTTCATCCAGTACGATCATGTGGGTTGCACATGATACACACGGGTCGTACCCGCGCATGATGACCTCGGCAAGCTGCCAGGGTGCACCGGTGAGTGCAGCGCTGCAGGTTCCAAAGTTCCAGGTGGTCGGCACGAGCATGCTGAAGTACTGGACCTTCCAGTCCTTGACACGGGTGATGTGGACATCGGTACCACGGGGGGCCTCGTTGGATGCCCAGCCGAGGGAGCCGTCGCCATCGGGGATGTAGTCTGCGACGACCTTGCCATCCGGGTTCAGGGCGTCGATGCAGTCGATCATCTCGTACAGGCTGTCGGGGTACTCCATCTCACGGGCCACGTTCTGGCCGACCGTGCCCTTCTCGTCATAGTTCTTATAGACTGCGAGACGGGCACGCGGGCCAACTTCAACGGGCTGGCCGTCGTACATCGGGATGCCGGTGCAGGCTTCCATCTGGGGGTTGGTCTTGGTGCCGAGCTTGGTGGTGCCGCCGATCGGGTACCGGGGCTCTTCAAGGGTGACGTCCATCTCGCCCATGTACCAGTCCCACGGCCTGACTTCCTTGAACCGGTTGATGTCCCAGCTGGGGCATTCCTCAAGGCTTGAGCTGCCGTAGAACGCGTGGGTTGCAAGGTAGCCCTGGTTGTGGTACCCGAGGGTCTTGGGGAGTGCGACCTTCATGCCGCCGACGTCCACTGACTCGCGTGCCTGGTAGTTCCGGAGGATCGCGATCATGAGGTCCATCTGGGCATGTGCAAGGGGCAGTGCCTCCTTTGCGAGGTCGTACATCTTGATCTTGGCCTGCTCGGAGCAGTTGCGGTACATGCCGCCGACCCGGGTGTTTCTCGGGTGGATGCAGTCGCCGCCGGCGATCTGGCCGATGGTCTGGCCGATCTCACGGAGGCGCTGGATGCGCTTTGCAACGGTGCGCACCGGCTCTTCTGCGGTGAACGGGTTGATCTTGACCTCGGTGCCCGGAAGGTAAAGATCGGGCAGGATAAGGATATCGTGCAGTGCAATGCTGTGCAGCCGGTTTGCCAGCTGGAGGATGTGACGGAGCATCAGTGCGTCCTTGGGGATCTCGCACTTGATGGATGCTTCCATTGCTTCGGTGGCCGCGAGGTTGTGGGCTATCGGACAGATACCACAGACACGGGATGCGATCTTGGGCACCTGCTCGGGTGTCTTTCCGACGGCGAGTTTTTCAACTCCCCTCACCGGGGTAATGGAACACCAGTTACCCGTCTCGATGATGCCCTGGTCGTTAACCTTCAAGACAAGCTTTGAGTGTCCTTCATGTCTTGTGGTTGGGGAAATCTCTACAACTTTCGACAATATTATCGCCTCATGTTATGTTGAGTTGTTCGTATTGCGGTACAAATTTACGAAAGATCTCTCATCTCTAGAGATAATTGACCGTACAGAGTACGTTCAACTCTATCTTGTACTACCGATTTTATAACCTTTATGACTTAATCGCGGAGAGGTAAAAGCGTCAGAATGGAGTTATTTTCAGAATCCTGCCCCGGAATCGGGTGGATAAAAATATTTGGCGCAAAACTGCCCCCGGGCAATAAAATAATAGGCCAATTATTTATCCGTCGATTTCTACAAAACCCGGGAAAAATTGTACCGGTTTTCAGCCGGTGAACTGTTTTTCCCCGTTCAGTTCATCGACCAGTTCGGCAATCGTGGCCCGGCGCTCCGCGTAGGCATCGTGCTGGTGGATGCTCTCCTCGTTGGTCTGCTTGATCGTGACGACCGAGTCGCCGGCAAGGTACTCGAATTCCGCAAGGACTTTCCTGGCCATCTCGCGGACGCAGTCTTCCACGAACCGGGGATTCTTGTGCGCGGCGAGCACCACGGCACCTTCATCGCCTCTCTTCAGGAGCTCGTAGATGCCGCTGCTCATCGAGTCCTTGAGAATGCAGATGATCTTCTCGAGGTCAACGTGCTCGTCGTCGTCCGTTTCGATGCAGAGGAATCCCTTCCCCCGCTGGTTGTGGGTTGCCATGGGTACCGCGGAGAAGAAATCGTCGATTTTGTCCTGGGAGACATCGAGGTCCTGCAGGACGTGCATCGCGCGTTCCTTCATGATGTTCTGGGCGCAGGGGCAGGCCGTCATCCCGGTCACTTCCGCGCCGATGCTCTTCCTGACGATCGGGCTCCTGAACGTCCTGCGGGCGATGGCCCGGGCGTGGACCTTGACGACTTCATGGCAGGCAGTATGGCTGATCGGGGTCTCGCGCTTGACCATGAACTCGCTGCGCATGAAGACCTCGGTGCGGTCCGCGTATTCGTGACGGTCGAGAAGTTTTCGCGCCACCACGCTGCAGAGTTTCTCGATCTCGTTCACCTCGCCGTCAATCGCCTGCTGGAGGACCTCGTCGATCACCTCGAAATTGCGGGAAAGGTTGGCGCCCTTGAGGCTTCCGGGGAGGTCGACATAGACATCGAAGTTCGAGATGAAAATGACCGGGCGTTTCCCGCTCCGGTGGACTTCGACAAGCTTCTTGACGTTCTTGACCCCGACCCGGGTGAGGTTGATCCGGACATCGGGAGAGGTTGCCTGGACATCCGGCAAGTCCTTTGAGAATGTCTTGTCCGGGGACTGGTCAGCATGGGTGTGTTTAACAGGAATAGGTCATCGCATCCAGATGGTTCTTCGCGTTGTGCTTCTTTAGTTTTTTCATATCATATTTATGTTCTCTGTTGCTGATATCAAAGGGATCGCATATGTTAAAAAAATATTATGAGGCAGACGCGGATCCCGGCGTGCTGAAAGGCAAAAAGATCGCTGTGATCGGCTATGGGTCACAGGGCAGAGGGCAGTCGCTGAACCTGAGGGACAGCGGGCTCGATGTCGTGATCGGGCTGCGCCCCGGGAAGAGCTGGGATGCTGCCGTAAAGGACGGCATGACCGTGATGCCGGTCGCCGAGGCAACAAAGAAAGCGGATATCGTCCAGATCCTCCTCCCCGATGAGCACCAGGCGGGAGTCTACCGGAGCGAGATCATGCCGCATCTCAAAGAAAACAAATGCCTCATGTTCTCCCATGGGTTCAACATCCATTTCGGCCAGATCGTCCCCCCGCCGGCGGTGGATGTCATCATGGTGGCACCCAAGGGGCCCGGGTTCATGGTGCGCCGCCAGTACGAGGAAGGCAAAGGCGTGCCCGCGCTCATCGCCGTGCACCAGGACCATTCGGGAAAAGCCCACGCGATTGCCCTTGCGTACGCGAAAGGCATCGGTGCGACCCGTGCCGTCGTCCTTGAGACCTCCTTCCGCGAGGAGACCGAGACCGACCTGTTCGGCGAGCAGGCCGTGCTGTGCGGCGGCTGCACCTCCCTTGTCAAGGCCGGGTTCGAGACCCTGGTCGAGGCCGGCTACGAGCCGGAAATGGCCTATCTCGAAGTGCTCCACGAGCTCAAGCTGATCGTCGACCTGATCTACGAGGGCGGCCTCACCAACATGCGCAAATACATCAGCAACACGGCGCAGTACGGCGACCTCACCCGCGGCCCCCGGGTCATCGGGCCGGAAGCCTACGACGCGATGCAGGAGATACTCGAGGATATCCAGACCGGGCGGTTCGCCCGCGAGTGGATGCTCGAGAACCTGGTCAACCGCCCGCAGTTCAACGCCCTGACAAAAGCGGACGAGGAGCACCTGATCGAAGAGGTCGGAAAGGAAGTCCGGGCCATGATGCCCCAGTTCAGGAAATAATTTCTTTCAGAAATTATTTCCTTCTCCACTCGGAGAGCACTGACGTGCTCCCTCGTGGTTCAGGAAATTATCTCCGGTCATTTTTCCTTCCATTGGTGTGACTGCAGTAGCGACTCCCATGCCTGTCATAAGGTATTGCCGTTTTTACCACCTTTTTTATAGCGTGGTTTTCCAATTATATCCTGATGAAGATTTGCATCATGTACCACAGCGAGAGCGGCAACACCCGCCACGTGGCCCAGCATATTGCATCGGCCTGCGACGGGAAGCTGATCGAGATCACGGACAAGGCCAGCTACAACCGGCTGACCAGGTTCCTTGTCCGGTGCAAAATGGCACGGGGGGAAGAGAAGACACCGATCGAACCGGCGGTTATCGATGTCTCCGGCTACGACCAGCTCGTGTTCGGGTCACCTGTCTGGGCGTTCAAGCCGACACCGGCGATCCATGCCGCGATCGATGCGCTGAAGGGGTGCGAAGGAAAGAAGGCGACTGCGTTCTGCACGCATGGCGGCAGACCCGGGCAGACTGCCGAAGTCTTCCGGAAATGGATAGAGGCACGGGGCATGAAATGCGTGGGGAACGGGAACATCCACCAGGACGATATCGAGAATGAGAAGAAGACCCGGGAACTGGTCTCCGTTCTGATCAAAAATTCACACCCCTCCTGACCCCGGACTCCCTGTGCGGTGGTGCAGACCCGGAGGCGGTCCTCTTTTTTCGCAGGTGCGCTGGTTTCTGCCGGGATCGAAGGGAACCGTTCTGTATCTCCCGGCATGCATAATCCTTCCCTCAATAAAACCCCGTTCCCGGCTGCCTGTTCTTTACCGGGGAAAGCCTTTTTGTCAGCCGGCACCATTGTTGTATACAATTATGACGGACCCGTACGAAAATCTTCTCAAACAGGCCTATTCCAATATCACTGAGAAGACCGAATCCTCCGAGCGTTTTGTCGTTCCCGAGGCGAAGGCCTACGTCGAGGGAAAGACGACCGTGCTGGAAAATTTTGCCGAAATCGTGGGAAAAGTACGCCGTGACCAGGACCACCTGATGAAATTTTTGCTGGGAGAACTCGGGACGAGCGGGAAGATCGACGGGAACCGCGCCATTTTCAACGGGAAGTTCGAGGTATCCCTTATCAAGGCCATCATCAAGAGTTACGTAGACGACTACGTGATCTGTTCCGAATGCGGCAAGCCGGATACAAGGCTCGTCAAGGACGACAGGGTCATGATCCTCCGCTGCGATGCCTGCGGGAGCCACCGCCCGGTCAGGAAACGCAAGGCCCGCACCGAGCCCGTCTCGGAAAACCTCGAGGAAGGCCAGATACTGGATGTCGAGATCCAGTCGATCTCCAAACGCGGGGACGGGGTCGTGAAGATGGGCAGGTACATCATGTACGTGGCGAATGCAAAGCCGGGACAGAAAGTCAAGATCAAGATCTCCCGGATTTCCGGATCGATCGTTTTCACCGAACGTGCGGAATAGCCCGGCACTTTTTTTGGAGACCCTGTCTCCTGATAATGAAACATTTTTTTCCTGTCCTAAACGTGAGGCCCTTCCTGTTCAGGGTGATACCGGGCCGGATGTCGAGGCGAGATCCCTTCAATGGCCAGGGTCGACCCCGCTGAAGGAAACGTCTTCCCGGAACTAAATCACAATCTGCCAAAAAAATATTCCGTAATCTTTTTATTCAACGCTTCTTCAGTCCCTTGATGAGTTCATCGCAGTGGCCGCTGACCCGCCTGCAGGCCTTCTTGATGATGGGCAGGGGATTTTTCCTGCCTTTCGTCGTGACGAGCAGTTCCGGGTCAGAAAACTGGAACTCGATCATATATTTTGCGACATCGACGTCAGGGTCGCTCAGGATCTCCTCGACAAGGGCGTTCATGAACGTGTGCCCCTCCCCCTGGATGATGAGCCGCACCTTGTCCTTTTCGAGTTCGAGTACTTTTACAATCATGCACCTATGTTTGGGAACGTGAAAACTATTAAGGTATGGGTGTGGTGACCCCGTAGTACACCCGCGGGCCGGTCTCTTTACGCAAAATCGAAAGTCTCCCCGTCGGTACCGAGGTGGGGGAGCCCCCAGGGAAGAAGGTGGCTCTGGTGAACGCAGCGGAAGTCCTGCGGGCCGAGCCGTCCGGCCAGCGTACAGGCATCAAGGTAATTCATGTGCTTATGGATGGTGATGCTGGAGGGCACGAGTGCGTCGACGAGGAGGAGGTCGAGGTCTTTCAGGAGGTCCAGGCTCTTTTTAGGGATATCGATGTTCGTGTCCGATGTGAACCCGACCCGGGACTCTTCAGTCTCGAAGAGCATCCCGCAGGTGAATGCCGGCGGGTGCCTGACCATGAAGGGTGTGACCGTGACCCCGAAGATATCGAACGACTCGTAGGGCTGGATGGCGCCCTTGTCGAAGGTGAGGAACCGGAAGATCTCGGCACAGTAACTGAGGACCGGCTGCGGTGCAAAGACCGGGGGGATGTCCTGGATCCGGTAGAACTCGCCAAAACCGATGAAATGGTCATAGTGCCCATGGGTCCAGATGACCGCATCGATATGCGGCGAGCCGTGCAGCAGGAGCTGCTGCCTCAGGTCGGGTGACGAGTCGATCAGGAGGTGCCGCCCCTCGTTCTCGACAAGGAGGGATGTACGGAGGCGCATGGCGCCGGTGGCCTTTGCATGGGAACACTGGGAACAGCTGCATCCCACCTTCGGTGTCCCGATGGCATCGCCGGTCCCGAGCAGCGTGATCTTCATGTTACAACCAGTTCAGGTGGCGGATCGCTTCCCGGTTCCTGACCATGCTGATCCCCTTTTCAATATCTGTTGTCTCGATGGACTGCCGCTTGTCCATGAGCGCGGAGAGAATAGCTTCCTTGATCATCATGCGGAGATCGGAGCCGGAGAACCCTTCGGTCCGGGCTGCCAGTTTCTGGTAGTCCACCGTGCACCTGAGAGTGGAGGTCACTTTCTTTAAGATGTTCTTCCGCATCTCTTCGTCGGGGAGCGCGAACTCCACCACCTCATCGAACCTCCGCCACGCCGCCTCGTCCAGCAGCTGCGGGTGGTTGGTGGCACCGATCAGGATGACGCTGTTCTTGATCAGGTTGATCTTGTCGATATTCTTCAGGAGGGAGTTCACCGCGCGTTTCATTGCCCCGTGATCATCGGTGGTCCGGCTTTTTGCGACAAAGTCGAATTCATCGATAAAGAGGATGACCGGAGACAGTTTTTTTGCAAGTTCAAAGATGCGGTCGATATTTTTCGAGGTCTCTCCAAGGTACTGCGAGGTGATCATCGAGAGCCGCACCTCGAGCACGGGCATATGCATGGTCCGGGACATGGCGAGCGCCATGGAGGTTTTCCCCGTGCCCGGCGGGCCTACGAAGAGGAGTTTCCCGATCTCGTAGATCCGGTGCCGGTGCAGGAATTCGCGGTGGATCAGGGCGTGCTGGATCTTGCCGATTATCGCCATCTGGTCCGGGGTGCAGACAAGGTCGTCGATGTGCTGCTCGACCTCTTCGGGGGCGTTGATGATGACAAGGTCGAGCGCTCCCCTGAGTTTTTCGTCTTCGCTCACCAGTTTTGAGATGCGGGCATCGAGGTGCGCCTTCGTGTCCTCGAACGGGGGGTTGGCTGCGCGGACCGCCTTGTAGGAGACGCCGGCAGAGTCAAGGTTTTCGAAGAAAAATGCAAGTGCCGGGTTCTTCTCGATGCAGGGCCTGCCTCCCTGTTTCAGGAACCAGCGGGCAGCCGGTTCAAGTGCCGTGAGCCGGAGGCGCTGGCCAAACTCCTCGTAGGCGACAAAAGGGTTTGCCGCGAGTTTCTGGTGGGCGTCGGGAATGGCGAGGGTGCGCTTGATCAGCCCGTCGCTGACATACACCGGCCGCTTGACTTCCGTGGCGGTCGCCGCACCGAAGATCTCGCGACAGGTCGGGGTCAGGTCGTTGATATCGAGTTCTGGGTTCTGGTTGAATATCTCAGCGGTCAGAACGACTTCCATAATGCGCAGGGCTTCAGAATCTCCAGACATGGCTGTAACCTTAATTATTCATCGCCAGAATGAATAAGGCTATCTCACCGGGTCGTCACGACGCAGCCGTCCGGCGTGACAATCACCGTGTGCTCGTGCTGGGAGACCAGCGCCCCCGGGATGTCAGAAAGTACCGGGTAGACATGGAGCACCTGCGACCGGACAAGCAAAGGCAGTGCTATATCGAGTTTTTTATCCCCCAGCCAGCGGCGGGCAAAGGGCAGCCCGTTGCGTTCCCGGATCTTTTCGAGCACGATTCGGCCGGCAGGCGTCCGGACCGGTCTCTGGGAGACCAGGGAATAGATCTCCCTCCTCGGTTTCTCGCCCACCCGGCCGATGCCTGTCGAGGCGAACGGTTCGATGGCAAAGACCATCCCTTCCTCGAGTACCACCCCACCGGAGATCCCGATGTTGGGGATGGTGGGGGAGCGGTGGAGGACGTACCGGTCAAGCCCGTGCCCGGTCAGGTTCGAGATCGGGCGGTAGCCGCGGCTCTCGATCTCTTTCTGGATGGCCGCCCCGAGCCCGCCTGCTGTTGCCCCCGGCCGGACTGACCGTATCGCCGATTCGAGTGCCTGTTCGGAGGCCTGCAGGAGGAGCGAATTGCTGCCCAGGTCGACCGTGGTCGCGGTGTCCGCAATGTACCCGTCGATCTGCACCCCGAGGTCCAGTTTTGCCACGTCGCCCCGGGAGAATACCCGCTCATCGCCGTACGAGGCAGTGTCGTGCGCGGCGTCCTCGTTGAGTGAGAGGTTGAGCGGGAAGGCGAGCGCTGCCCCTTCCTCCCCGACCCTCGCCTCGATCGATTCGACGAGTTCACGGTATGATGCCCCGACACGGATGGACCGTGCACCGTCCTGCAGGATCGTTGCCGCAACCCTCCCTGCATCCCGGTATTTTTCGAACACTTCGTCATTCATACGATGAGATCCTCCGGGAAATCCGTGAAATTTGCAAAGCCCTTCCGTGTGACCGCGCCGATATCCTCCAGCCGGACGCCGCCGGTTCCGGGATAGTAGAGCCCCGGTTCGAGGGTGATGACGTTGCCGGCTTCGAGTTCCTTTCCCGAGGGCCCGACCGTGGGGAGCTCGTGGACCTGCAGCCCTACGCCGTGCCCGAGATTGTGGACAAACCCGCGGGTGTCGCTCTCGTACCCCCGTTCCCGGAAAAAGTCCACAACGGCCTGGTATACCTCTGCACCCGGCACTCCCGGTTTTACCTTGGACACCGCGAGCTGTTTTGCCTCCCGCAGGGCATCGTACATCTCGCGGATCCCGGGAGACGGCTCGCCCTTGACTACAGTGCGGGTCATATCGGAATAATAGCCGCTCTCTTCTTCGACCGGGAAGAGATCGATGATGACCGGTTCGTCAGCCCTCAGCGGGCCGGTACCGGTCATGTGGGGGATCGCGGTGTCCTCCCCGCACGAGACGATGGTGTCAACCGCGGTGCAGCCGTGCTCCAGCAGGTGGCAGTGCATGGCATATTTCACCTGTTCGGCAGTGAGGGGTCTTCCCCCGAGGTGGAGGACTCCCTTCTTTACCGATGACTTCCTGATGAGGGCCACGGCGAGCCCCATGGCAGCCCCGGTGACCTCCTGGACGTGCCGTATCGCCCGGAGTTCCGGTGCAGATTTTTTTGCCCGCAGGGAAAGGACGGTCCCCTTGTCGACCGTGACCGTACAGTACTCCCTGAGTGCCTCGGCAAGGGCTACGGGAAACTGGGGCGGTACGAGAATGTTTTCTCCCGTCTGGCCGGCGATCATCCGTGCCGTCGCGCGGAACGGGTCTTTTTCCGTTTTGAGTATCTCCGGTAACCCGGCCTGCGTCCGGGTCATGACCGTGGCCTTCGATTCGTGGGACGCGCGCCCGGTCTCCATCTGGGAGATGATGATAACGCCGTTCCTGCCGGGCTTTTTGAAGAAGACGAACGGGTCGCTCGTGACAAATGTCGTCAGGTACCGCATGTCTGCGTCGCGCGATGAGGCATACGTGACGTAGGCGTCGGCACCGCTCTTCCTGATCGTATCGGAAAGTGGATCCATCTGCCGGGAATATATGTAGTGAAACGTCAAGTACTTTTATTCCGGGGTCGACGTACGAGTGATGGATGCGAAAGCCAAAGACCAGTTCAGGTGGAAGTTCTACCGGCTTGCAGTACAGCTGAATATCATCGTCCTTCTCGTTGCGGTATCCGTCCTGGCCCTTTTTCTCATCCCGGCACGGTTCCGGCTCCCGCTGGTCGCCGTGCTGCTCGCGGGCGCACTGGTGCTTTCGGTCAATTTCCGGAAAAAATACCGGGAGACCAGGGCATGGCTTCACGAACAACCGGATAAAAAAACCGGTGAATAATACCGGCGATCCGGAGGATGGAGGAGACCGAATGCTCGAAAAGATGAAGGACGAGGCTGAACTGGTCAGCCGCCACCTGCAGGTGGCCCGTGCCGTAGCTGACCACGAAACGATCGGCATCATGAAACTCTCCGAGCTCCTCGACCTGCCCTCCCACCGCATCCGCTATTCGCTGCACGTGCTGGAGCAGCTGGGGTACATCCGTGCTTCACCTGATGGCGCTGTGGTAACTCCCCGGACCGTGGAGCTCTTCACGCACCTGAACGCGGACCTGGAGGAGATCATCGGGCTCCTCGAGGCCATGAAGCGGGATGAACATTATTGACGGTATCCCCCGTCACCTGCACACCCTGCCTCCCGGTAGTTACCTTTAAAAGTACTCAGAAAGAATCTAATAAGGCGCAGTGAGACTGCCTCCCTAACTCAGTTGGTAGAGTGTCGGACTGTTAATCCGAATGTCACAGGTTCGAGCCCTGTGGGGGGCGTTTAAAGGGCCCGTAGCTCAGTCCGGTCAGAGCGCCCGGCTCATAACCGGGCGGTCATGGGTTCGAATCCCTTCGGGCCCACTGTTTTCTGGTCCTTTTGACTGGTCTTCTCTTCCCGTCCCTTCCCAGCGCCATGCCCCGAAGGAAAATTTGAAAAACTTTCTATCTTGGGACGATCATAGGGAGCAGCATGAAGTGTCCTGTCTGCGAGATGGACTGTGTCAAATCCGCACAGGACGTCCTGGCAACCCTCCCCTCCCTTTTTCTCCCCTGCCCGGACTGCAGCCTGAGGATCCTTGACAAGCGTGCCCCGCTCCCGTCGCTGGAGTATGCCCGGCCGTGTTCGTGCGGCAAAAGGTTCATCGACGAGGTCTTTGCCCACATGTACGTAATCATGGTCGCGGAGGGGGACCTGAACAGGACGGACCCGCTGATCGCTGTCGGGTCGCCGCTCGTGCACCCCGGGTATGCCATGGACCGCCCGCCGTTCCTTACGGAGAAATCGCTCGTACTGCTCTCGCCGCGGGTGACAAAAAAGACGGCAGAACGCCTCGTTGCAGAGGTCCCTGAACTCCGCGGGGTCGTCAGGACCGGCAGTTTTGTCCCGGGAATAACCAGCCCGGACCTGAAAACGGTCCCGAAGGTCTACGAACTCCTTGCGGGATGCGATGTACGGGCGGATATCTTCCCGCTCCGCACTGGCCCCCTGGTGGTGTACAAGCAGCAGTCCCTCCTGCATATCGAGTTTCCTCGCGGAGGGTACCCGAAGATCCGGGCCGTGGAGCAGCACGTGGGGAATCCCCCGGCCCGGTATTTTGTCGATGCCTGTTCCGGTGCGGGGACGCTCGGCCTTTCCGCTGCCTGCCTCGGTGTGCCCCGCGTCGTGATGAACGACGCTTGGTACGCTTCGGCATTCTGGTCTGCCTTCAACCTTGAAGTGAACCGCGGGTACCTCAGGATACGACGGGTGAAAATATTCGAACAGTTCGAGGACATGCAGAAGCACCCGGTCACCCGCTACCCGGTAAAGATCGCGGAGACGGAAGGAGAGCAGGTGATCGAAGTGTACCAGGGGGACCTCCTCGAGCTGCCGCCGGTCCTGCTCCCGGGCGTCCCCCCGCTGGCCGCGCTGGATCTTTTTGACAAAAATGACGTTGCGGCCACCCGAAAGATACAGGAGGAATGGCTGGCCCGGGCCGGCGGGGAAGCGTTCATCCCGTGAACTCATGCCGGCGGTTCCGGAAGATCGCGGGTGCATCCGTGCACAGGGCAAGAAGCCTTTATTGGGCGGTGTGCAAAAGTATATGGGGACTAGCCCGGGTGGCTCGGCGTCACTTGTTACCCGAAACCGTCGGTACGCGGGGGGCGAAGTTTGACTGAGGCTGCAACGGCCTGCGGGAGCTTGTGCGTTCTGACCGTGAAACCTTGTCCCATGAGGTCGATGGCCAGGGATCAAAATTCCGGAGGGAATGGCGACCTGTCGCTGCGGGGACCGGTTCAGGCCCGGAAGGGAGCAGACTTACCGCAGACATCCGGCGCCCATGGGGTAACGGGGCGGAGGATGAGCGCTTTGGCAAACGCAGAAACGTGCAGTCGACCGATAACACGTCCCCATTCGCGAATATCATGGCAAAAGTGACCATTATCGGTGCAACGGGCAATGTCGGGATGTTTGCCGCACATGCCATCTCCGCTATCCCGCATGTCAGCGAGATCCTTCTCTATGGGAGGAAAGGGCGCGAATCTCTTCTGAAAGGCATTACCCAGGATCTCGGGGACTCGTTTGCTGCACGGGGGACGGATATGCGGGTCACCTGGACAACTGACCTGAAAGACGCTGCAGGGTCAGATGTGGTCGTCATTACTGCAGGAGCACCGCGCACGCCGGAACAGGACCGCCTTGATCTTGCGATGGGCAACGCACGGATCATTGCCCCGCTTGCCAGGACGATCGGCGAGATCGCTCCGGAGACCAAGATACTGGTGGTCACCAACCCCGTCGATGTCATGACCAGCGTTGCGCTGAAATATTCGAAGCTGAAGCCCACCCAGGTCTTCGGCCTCGGGACGCACCTGGACTCGATGCGCCTCAAATCGCTGATCGCTTCGTACTTCCATGTCCACGTGAGCGAGGTCCATACCCGTATCATCGGCGAACATGGCGACAGCCTTGTCCCGCTCTGGTCCGCGACCACCATCGGCGGTATCAGGATCTCGAACCTGCCGGAGTTTTCACACCTGCCGGTTAAGGAGATCATCGAGTCGGTGAAGTGCAGCGGCCAGATGATCATCCAGAACAAGGGCTCAACCGTGTACGGGCCCGGTGAGGCGATCGCATCCCTAGTCAGGACCGTGCTGTCCGATGAAAACCGCATCCTGACCGTGTCCGCCTATATCAAGCGCGAAGTCCACGGGATCGGCGATGTCTGTATCGGCGTGCCTGCCCGAATCAACCGCGAAGGGGTCTTCCCGATCGCAATCCGGATCGATGAATCGGAAGTCATCGCGTTCCGCGAGTCCGTGGAAAAGATCCGCATCAGCACGAAACACGTGCTCGAAGCGCTGGAAGAATCGGTGATGGAAGAGTAAGAGTCCCAGGGAAAAAACCGGGGATGAAAAAAAGACGTTCCTGAACTGTGTTATGTCAGGGTCACTTCAATGATCTCTGCCCGCTCGACACCGGGTATGGCACCGATGGACTTTTCAAGGGCGTCTGTTTCCCCGCCGGCGTCGTTGACGATCGCCACGAACTTGATCGCCTTGAGGCCAAAACCGATGGGCTCTTCCTTGATATCCTGGATGCCGGGTAACCTCTCTCTGAGTGCCTTTTTGAGCTGCTCGAGGTCCACTTCAGGTGACTCGGGCATGACCTTCATGATGACAGCGACACTGCCCATGGTTCACGGTCCCCCGAACCCGCACTTAGAGCAGACGTAGGGAATACTCTGCTCCCTGCACCGGTAGCACCGGGTGATCTCGACACCGCACGCGGGGCAACCGAATTCCGTAGCGCCCTCTTCTGCAAGCGGAGCGCTGCAGGATGTACACTTCTTATCTGACATTATTGCTCCTCCAAGGATTCCTATAGTATCTCTTTTGAAACCTTTAAAAGGTTGTACTGATGCGCGTGCCCGGGACCGGGTCGCCGCTGAGGTATCGGCGGAGCAGTTCCGGGCGCGATCCATTAAGAATGAACGTATCCACCCGGTTTTTAAGGACATAGGGAATAAAGAGCAGGTCGGTCACGTCTGTGGCCAGCGGGGTGTCCACGTGTTCCCGCAGGACACCTCCGCTCGCGATCCCGTCCACGGATTTGAGGAGGAGGAGGTCGAGGCAGAGGGAGGAGGCTGCCCATGCCGCGATGGTATCGGACGTGACGTCCCATGAATGGGGGAGAGGGTCCCGCTCCCGCAGGACGCGGGCGGGGAGGAGGACGACGGTCTGGTCCGGCACCGCGAGCCGGTCCGTGGCAGGAATACCCTGCGATGCGATATAGCTGCCGTACTCGTCCATGGCCGCGATGGCTTCCCAGTGGGCGGTCTCATCATCGAGCCCCGCATCCCTGACGGCGTCGGCAAACGGGCCGCCCCCGGGGACGACAAAGAGCGGACGCACTGAGGACCGGAGGAAAGGCACGAGGTCCGGGACCCGGTTATACAGGCTCCCCCCGACTTTCACTACGAGGGGTCTCTCATGAGAGTGTACCTTTGGTCTTTGCTGCCGGATCATAACGGTTATCTATTATATCATGAATTTTATATCTTCAATGGCATGAACTGGCTCAGTATACGCTGCCTCCCTGTGCTCATCCTTTTTTGCCTGTGCGTGACGCACGCGGGAGC
Source organism: Methanoregula sp. (assembly GCF_050010295.1). Classification (GTDB taxonomy): domain Archaea; phylum Halobacteriota; class Methanomicrobia; order Methanomicrobiales; family Methanospirillaceae; genus Methanoregula. The sequence continues at coordinate 54,987 of NZ_JBEKLH010000008.1, read as the reverse complement.
GGCAGTCCGGATCGCTGAGTTCTGTCCCGATCCTTATCTTCATGATGATGCTGATGAGTATATCGTCCTTTCCGGGACCGGGGCGCTTGACGGTATCACGGTTTCTGACGGGAGGGGAGGGTTCCGGTTCCCGGCCGGCGCAAAAATTGACGGGAGCACGACGGTTGCCCGGAGCGGGAAGGCGTTCGAGCAGAGCCATGGCAGGCCCCCGGATTTTGAATGGCTGGACACGTCCCCGGATATTCCGGACGTGATAAGCGGGGATACCCTCCGCATGGCGAACACCAGGGGCGCGCTGATGCTGTACGAGAACGGGAACCTTGTGCAGAAAGTCAGCTGGCCGGGGGACGTGAAACCGCGCGAAGGGCAGGTCCACTTCCTCGAAAACGGCCGGTGGGATCCCCGCCCCCTCATGATCGGCCAGTCACGGTTTCCTCCTGCGGTCTTCCGGAACGTCTCGGTGACAGCATTCGTTTCCCCGGACTGTTCTGACGGGCTGTTCGCTTATGTCGTGAACAATGCCACAAAGGAGATCCTGCTCAACGTGTACGAGTTCTCCAGCCCGGCGATGGGGGAGGCTCTCATGGCGGCGCATAACCGTGGTGCTGACGTGCAGGTCCTCGTTGAAGGTGGTCCGGTGGGCGGGATTTTGCCCGAAGAAAAAGATGCCCTCTGGCAGATGAACCGGAGCGGAATTCCGGTCTCTGCGATGGTCTCTTCAAAGGACGTGCACGCCCCGTACCGCTACGACCACGCAAAATATGCCGTCATTGACCGGAGGGCGGTCCTGCTGACGAGCGAGAATTTCAAATTCAGCGGGTTTGCGGAAACGGGGACGACCGGCAACAGGGGGTGGGGTGTCTACCTTGAGGACCCGGCGCTGGCCGGCTATTTCTCAACCGTTTTCCTGACGGATATGAAAAGCCCGTCAGTTGTCCCCTATAGCGGGGCAGCCGGAAATCCGGAATCGCCCTCGACAGTCAAATATGCCGCTGAGTTCGCGCCCCGGAGGTTCGATAATGCCACGGTCATCCCGGTTCTTGCGCCCGATACAAGCGGCCAGATCGCGGACCTGATAAAATCGGCAGAAGTGAGCATCGAGATCGAGGAGGCGTACATAACCAATGAGACCCCCCTCACCCTGAACCCGTACCTGTCCGCCGCCATCAATGCCTCGCGGCGTGGCGTCCGTGTCAGGGTACTGCTGGACTCGTACTGGTATAACGTTGATGGCCGGAACGACAACGACGAGATGGTTGCGCTCATCAACCGTATCGGCGCCGCTGAACATATCCCCCTGGAAGCCCGGTGTGCAGACCTCGATACGAACCGGATCGAAAAGATCCATAACAAGGGGGTCATTGTCGACGGCCGGAACGTCCTGGTGAGCAGCATCAACTGGAATAGTAACTCGCCCAGTTTCAACCGCGAGGCCGGCGTCATCATCGACCATCCCGCCGTGGCGCAGTACTTCCTCGGTGTATTCGAGGACGACTGGAACCCGTCCGTGAAATCACCGGGAATAAAAACCGATCATCTCAAAATTGCTGCGGCTGTACTGGTCATCGCGGTCCTGCTGATGATCTGGTACCGCCGCCACCGGGTATGACAAGCTGTCACGGACCCACGGATAGCTGGGGTAATTTTTTTAAAAGAGCCGTAATTCAGAACTTTTTGAGTGCGCACTGGCACACATCGCATAAGTTGATGTCGCTCTCACCGGTTACTACGGCCATTGCCCAGCGGTCGATGATACTGTCGAGGTCGGAAGATATCTGTACTTCCCCTGCTCCCCGCTTCCTGCTGATGTACTGGGACACTGCGGCCCGGGTAACGCCAAGCCTTCTTGCGGCATCGCTCTGGCTGAGCCCCTGCCTCTGGACCAGCCGGAATACCATCTCCGCTCTCATCGGGGGAAGAAGGTTCCGGACCATGGTGTCACAGTGCATCAGGGTACAGGTATGCTTCATCATACGCACGCCGGTTGCAGCTTTCCCGTCTCGGCAGGTCTCTGCTGGTAGATGATCTGTCTGGCGTCGCGGAAATTGAACTTCTCGATGATGAGCTGGTGCTCTTTGAGTTTTTTCAGGGCATATCGCACGGTCCGCGGCGCGAGGTGGCTCTTCTGCACGAGGTCCTTGTGGGTCATCGCGCCACCGGCATCCAGGATCTCAAGCACCGTCTTTGAGGAGGGTGGTAAGGTTGTAGGATACATGATAAAGTGTTAACACTGTTAACATATCAATCTGTCGGTAATTTAAACCCGGGTCCTCAATACACGATCATGTTCGTGCGCCAGGAACGGGTAGCAGCGTTGCTTCTGGTCGGTGTTGCAGTCGTGGTGATCGGGGCGCACCTGGTACTGGATTCTGTCGGGAAACAACCGTTTGCCCGCACGTTCACCAATGCCTCCGCCGACGGGGAACTGGTAATGGTCGAAGGCACCGTCAGCCAGGCCACCCTTACCCGGAGCGGCGGGCACATGGTCCTGAGCCTGGACGAGGTGTCGGTTTTTGTACCTGCGCAGGCTGCTGAAGGGCTGACGGTACACAAAGGGGACCGAATATCGGTGTACGGGACTGTCCAGATGTACCAGGGGAAAAAAGAGATACTCGTAAGCTCGGGCAGGGATATCCGGATTATGCCGGCGGAGTGAATGATCCGGAACCGGTGCTGCCAGCTGAGGAACCCTGACCGGCTGGAACGGTGCCGGCGGTTCAACCCGCCTTCTGTTCAGGACTCCCCGCGTTCTTCTTTGCTTTTTCCTTCCCGATCGATTCAAGGGCGTTTCGTGCGGTCTCCCGGACTTCCGCATCAGGGTCCGTAAGGATTTTTGTGAGAGCGGCAGCCGCTCGTTCATCCGCGATAGCGCCGAGCGCCCACGCCGCATTCTTCCTCACCTGTTTTTTCTTGTCCTCGAGCAGTGAAATGAGCGCAGGAACAGCGGACGGGTCCCTGAGTTTTCCGAGTCCCCATGCGGCCCCGGCCCTCATCCATTTTTCATCGGATTTCAGCGCGCTGATGAGGGGCCCCACGGCGCGGCGGTCCCCGAGTTTTCCCAGGGACTTCGCTGCCAGCCACTGGACGTCGACATAAGGATCGCTGAGCGCCTCGATCAGCGGCCCGACGGCAGTGCTGTCCCTTTCGTCACCCAGGGCCTCTGCGGCACGCCAGCGATAATTGAGGTTATCGTCCTTCAGGAGGGTGATGAACCCCCGGATCCGCAGCTTTCTTCGTTCTTCTGTTCCCGCAAGCTCTTCCGGTGTTGGTTCCGGTGGAGTTCCTGCCGCAGGAACCGGTGAATCAGCGTCCCCCATCCTAGCTCAACAGCCACCCATACGTGGTGTCGGACTATTAATTTTTTCTCTTGATTCCCGGGCTATTTGAGAGGATCCCGCACTGGTTCCGTACAGAAGTATGACTGCGGGCTGCCCGGCTGTTTTTTCTCTTCCGGGAAAATTTCGAGATTTACGGAAAAGTTTTTCACAGTATGGGTGAGTGCCCCCATGCTGATGATGTCAACCCCGCAGGCCGCATATTCCCCGATGGTGGACTCATTGATCCCGCCGGAGAGTTCGATGACTACACGGCCTCTCAGCCCTGCATCGTCAAGCGCAGCGAGCGTCTCCCGTACCTGCCCGGGTCCCATGTTATCTAAAAGAATAATATCTGCTCCGGCTGCTGCAGCGCTGAAGGCATCGCCCGGGGTCTCGACCTCAACCTCGATCTTTTTGTAGGCCGTGCTCTTCTTCGCAGCATGTATCGCTTCTCCGAGCGGGATGAGGGCGAGGTGGTTATCCTTGATCAGGAACCCGTCGCTCAGGTTCATGCGGTGGACCTCCCCTCCCCCGATCCGGACCGCCTTCTTGTCGAGTGCCCTGATCCCGGGGCAGGTCTTCCGGGTCGCTGCCACCCGGCAGTGTGGGTTCTTCGACCTGACGATGCCGGCCATCCTGGCGGTCTGGGTGGCTATCCCGCTCATCCTGCCGATGATGTTGAGCGCTGTCCGCTCGACAAGCAGGATCTTTTTTGCACTGCCGGTGAGCGATAGCAAGATATCTCCCGTGTTCACGACATCCGCGTCAGTTTTCCCCCGGGCGACAGAAATGCCGAAATGGGAGAAGAGTGAGGACGCTTCCTCAAGCCCTGCAATGATCCCGGCCTGCTCGGCCCGGATCGCAGCCCGGCAGGTGACGTCCGGTATGATTGCGTCCGAAGTGATGTCCCCTCTCGGTGCATCTTCCTCTATAAACTTCAGCAGGTAATCGACTGAAACCATGACTGCTGCCACCGGCTTTTTCGTCATGTCCCGAGGACTATCGGGTCACTCAGTTTTTCGAGGAGCGAGAGGATGGAGAGGGCGGCAAGGTAACTCGTGGCCGGGTTGTCGGGGCTCGGGAAGTTGGTCACCCGGATGTACGCCTCCCCGAAATCCCCTTCAAAGAAGAGTTCGTGCACGTTCCGGTCTACCGATGGGTCGACCCAGAGTTCCACGTCGGTTTCCTGGCCGGCCGCGAGACTCATGGCAACCGAGACGTTCACATTTTTTGGGAACGCCTTGATGCACTCGTTGGCCTTGCCGCTGAAGATCCTCTTTTTTGTGTCTGCTTCAATCCCGAGCGACGCCGGGCTCTTGGTGGTCTTGAGGAGCAGCCGGCTGATCGTGGAAATCCGCCCGACCTTGAGATTGTCGAGCCCGAAGATTGCCCCGCTGGGGACGTAGACCTTTTTTGCGGATGTCTGTGCGGCCGTACGGATCTTCTCTCTGAATTCCGCGTCCGTAAGGGCGCCGACACTCATGATGACCATGTCCTTGCGGTGGGTCAGGACTTCGATCGCATAGGCCTTTGCCGCACTGACAGACGCCGCTTCTACGACAATATCAATATCGGCATTGATAAACGACCCGAAGTCCTTGTAGACCCGTGACCCTGAGATCGCTGCGATCTCCTGTGCCCGTCCGGGCACCTTATCGAATACGGCAGAGATCTTGAAGCCGCTGGCATGCGTTGCAATAATATGCCCGATATTGCCGCAGCCGAGCAGCCCGATCTTTATCATGGTTAACAGATTATGGGTACAATCGGTTAATGGTTTGCGTTCACAACCGACTGCGTCGTGAAACCGGTTTTTTCCGGTACCCTTTGCCAGGTTGGTACTCCCTGCACCTCCGGATGGTGTCCCTCTCTCCTGAATACCCGCTGGCGGGGGGCTCACGAGCGTCTGCCGGGTCGAAGTGCCAGCTTCAAGACTTTATACGCATCGCGTCCAATGGATCCGGTGGCTGTGCTATGGCGACACCTTACCGGGGCAATCCGTCAGGAAATTCTTCCGGAGAAGGGGCGATAGACTCCCTTCGCGACCGGCGGGTCTTTGTCGAGACCTACGGGTGCCGTTACAATTTCGGGGACACGGCAAAACTTGTTGAGGTCCTGAAACAGAACGGGAATGCGATCGTGGGATCGGCAGACTTAGCCGACACGATCATCATCAATACCTGCACGGTGGTCGGACCTACGGAGCGGCGGATGCTGAGGCGTCTGTCGCAGTTCCGGGACCGCAACCTCTGTGTTACCGGGTGCATGCCAGCGGTCCAGCTCAAGGCGATCCGGGCTGTCTGCAGTCCTGTTGTCATCCCCCCCGAATCCATCCATGAAAGCTACCGGAAGGTAAGGACCGTACCGGACGGGCCGGTCGGAATAGTCCAGATCGCCCGAGGGTGCTCGGGAACCTGCACCTACTGCATCACCCGCTCCGCACGCGGCAACCTGAAAAGTTGCCCGGAACGGGAAATCTATGACGAGGTCCTGGCATTTGTACGGAAAGGTACACTGGAGATCCAGCTGACTGCACAGGACGTAAGTTCCTATGGCCGGGACACCGGGCGGTCGCTTCCGGAACTGTTGCACCGGATCGGGGACCTGCCAGGGCATTACATGCTCCGGGTCGGTATGATGAACCCCGCTACCGTCAGGAGGGATCTTGACCGCCTCATTGAGGCTTTCGGAAGCGACCATATCTTCAAATTCATCCACCTGCCGGTCCAGTCCGGGTCGGATATGGTTCTCGGGCGCATGGGTCGGGGGTATTCAGTCGCCGATTTCGAGGAGATCGTTGCCGCATTCCGTGAAACGTACCCGGAAATGACGCTGATGACCGACATGATCGTGGGGTTCTGCGGTGAAACCGATGACGACTTCAACCAGTCGCTTGAACTCATCCGCCGTACCCGGCCGGACAAAGTGAATATCACCCGCTATTCCCCGCGCCCGTTCACCCCGGTTTTCTTGGAAAAAGATTTTCCCGACTCGGTCAAGAAGGACCGCTCGCGCAGGATGAACTCCTGTGCGGAACAGATCTACCGTGAACTCAACCGGAGGTTCCTGAATACGACCGTGCCCTTCGTAGTGACCGAATCCGTCCGGGAGGGGTCGGTCATGGCACGCTCCCCGGATTATCTCGGCATCGTGATCAACGAGGACCTGCCGATGGGCTGTGAAGGGTGGGCAGTCCTGAAAAAAGCCCGGAACTATTTCTTTATCGGGGAACGGGTCGCCTGACCTGCATGGCTATTGCCGGGTGCGGGGGAAGTCCCGATGCGGAAACGAGCGGTTTTATAGGCGGAGCATAAAACCTTCTTATCCTTTTATGAAAACCGCCGGAATGAGGGTGAAGATATGGACGAGATAGAAAAAGGCTTTGAAAAACTGATGAAGAAGATCGAGGAGCTGCAGGAAAAGAACGCGACGCTTTCTGAGAAGGTCAGGACAAATGATGCAAAACTTCTCGCGAAGATGAGTGCATCCGCGGTCCCGGTCGTAAAAATAGTCGGTCTCAATATGCTCAGGATGGGCAAGCAGGACACCAAAGGCGAGATCTACGACCCGGTGTACTACCCGCAGAAGATGATCGTGCTCGGGAAGTCCGAACCCGCCGCGTTGCGTCCCGATGACCCGTCAAAAAAAATAACCGACCAGTTCTGCGTGCTGTCGGAAGACGGGGATTTTTTCGAGCTGATGTACAGTTTTGATGGGTTCCTCACGGATTCGTATCTCAACCCGGTCGATCCGAAGACGGCGCTCGACCGGTACGGCTACGATATTCTGTTCATGCTCTACCGGGCAATGCATGACTACCTGAAGGGGGAAGAGGCACTCATTGAGGCTCTCGAAAAAGTGGTAGGATACGTTTTTGCCCGGGCATGACGGCGGAATCCAGATCTCTATCTCATCTTTTTTCCAGAAGAACGGTGCCCTGCCCGGATGGTTCCGTATGTTCACGCGCTGCTTTTCCGTGTTCCCCCGGCGAAAGCGGACACTACGGGATCGGAAACGAAAAACAAAAGAAAAACCCTGATGGGCCCGATGTGATTCGAACACATGACCTCCCGGTTATCAGCCGGGCGCACCACCTGGCTATGCTACGGGCCCAAAAGCTACTGAATTTACCCTAATATCTACTGCATCAGAGTTTTTATAGGTTGTGAATCCATGGGCAGGCTTCCGGGAACCTTCAGATAGGGATATGTGCAAAAAAACTACGATACTAGTACTGGAATTGGGATCATGGAACGAAGATATCTTCTCGGGAACGAAGCGATTGCACATGCCTGTCTTGAGTCGGGTGTCGACTTTGTAAGCGGCTATCCCGGTACGCCCTCATCGGAAGTGATCGATGTGCTGCGGGCCCGGCCGGACCGTTCGTATTATGTTGAGTGGTCGGTGAATGAAAAAGTGGCACTGGAGAACGCCCTTGCCGCAGCATGGTGCGGCATCCGCGCACTCTGTACCATGAAGCATGTCGGGCTGAACGTGGCCGCCGATCCCCTGATGACCAGCGCTTATACCGGCGTGACCGGCGGTCTTGTGATCATGAGCGCAGACGACCCGTTTGCCCACAGTTCCCAGAACGAACAGGACACCCGCTGTTATGCCCATTTTGCCCGGGTGCCGTGTCTCGATCCCGCAAGCGTCCAGGAAGCGCATGACATGATCAAGCCCGCGTTCGAACTTTCCGAGGAGTTCGGGCTCCCGGTGCTCTTCCGGCCCACGACCCGCATCTGCCATTCGAAAGGTGACGTGGAGCTGGGGCCCGCCGTCCCCGGGCTGAGGAAAGGGGAGTTCCATAAGGACCCCCGGCAATACGTGGTGATCCCTGCCCATACCCGTGTCCTCCACAAAAAACTGAACGAAAAACAGCCGGCGATCCGGAAGAGGCTTGTCGAGAAGGGGTTCAACCGGTACGAGATCCGCGGAAAGACCGCGGTCATTGCAAGCGGGATCGGGGCGTCCTATGTCCAGGAACTGCTGCCGGATGGCGTTTCCTTCATGAAGATCGGCGCGTACCCGATCGACGAGGAATGGCTCGGGGATTTTGTCAGGAAACACGAAAAAGTCCTTGTCATCGAGGAGCTTGCACCGGAGATCGAGGAGACGGTGCGCCAGGTCGCCGGGTGTGTCCCGGTATTCGGGAAGAAGAACGGGTACTCCCCCTATGAGGGGGAGTTATCGCCCCAGGTGGTCGCGGCCATACTGGAGAAGGCCGGGTTCCTGAAGAATCCGTTCCCGCCGGCGGAACCGGTACCGGGCCTGCCGCCACGCCCCCCGATCCTCTGTGCAGGCTGCCTGCACCGCGGGGCATTCTATGCGATAAAGAAGGTCTTCAAGGACGCAATCTATCCAAGTGATATCGGGTGCTACACGCTCGGTCTCCAACTCGGGGTCGTCGACACCACAATCTGCATGGGCGCCTCGATCACGGTCGCGAGCGGCATCGCGCACTCCGGTGAGACACGCGACGTGGTATGCACGATCGGTGATTCCACGTTCCTGCACACCGGCATCCAGGGCCTGATGAACGCCGTGTACAACGGTGCGGATATGACCGTCGTGATCCTTGACAACCGGATCACGGCAATGACCGGCCACCAGCCGAACCCGAATACCGGCGCAACGGCCTGTGGTGTCGAGACGCCGCCGGTCTCACTCGATGCCGTCTGCCGTGCGTGCGGGGTCAGGTTTGTCGAGACGGTCGATCCCTACGATATCACCGGTATGGTGAACGTGCTGCAGGAGGCAAAGAAGCGGAATGGTGTCAGGGTTGTCATCGCCAGACAGATGTGTGTCATCTCGGCCCGCCGCGCCGGGGTAAAACGCGGGAGGTACCTGGTTGATCCGGAAGCATGTACCGGGTGCGGGACCTGCGTGCGGTTCGGCTGTCCGGCGATAGAGTTCGAAGACGAGAAAGCCCGGATCAACGAGTTGTGCAGCGGGTGTGCGGTCTGTGCCCAACTCTGTCCTGTGGGTGCCATTGTGCGGGAGGGGAAGCGATGACCGGCAGTTTCGACATCCTGATCGTCGGGATCGGCGGGCAGGGCACCATCCTCGCCTCGAACATCCTTGGCGAAGCCTGCCTGATCGAGAGCAGGCACGCGAAAGGTGCAGAGACCCACGGTATGGCCCAGCGCGGCGGTTCGGTGGAGAGCCACATCCGGATTGATGGGCGGTACGGCCCCCTGATCGCTCCCGGGCAGGCCGATCTCCTCATCTCGTTTGACCTCCTCGAAGCCCTCCGCTACTCGCATTACCTCAAGAAAGGCGGCAGGATCGTGGTGAACCGGCATCTCGTGCTCCCGACGTCTGTCTATACCCAAAAACTCCCGGCCCTGACTGAGGACGAGATCATCACGGCCCTGAAAAAGTATGATCTCTGTCTCCTTGACGCGGACAGGATCGCGACCGAGGCAGGCAGCCCGCTCTCCCAGAACGTGGTGATGCTCGGCGCTGCGTCCCGCTGGATGCCCCTGAAACCGGCAACCCTCCTTGAATCGGTCAGGCGCCTTGTCCCGAAAAAGACCGTGGAGATCAACACGAAGGCCTTCGAGATGGGCAGGGAAGCCGGCGGGACGGGCTGATGGAACCCCGGCTGGGTGCATTCGAAGAGGACACCCTCTACGAAGGGGACGCACTCAGGCTCATGCCGGAGATCCCGGCCGCATCCATCGATCTCATCGTCACCGATCCCCCGTTTGCAATCGATTTCAAGGCGCAGAGGCTGAATTACAACCGGACGGGGAGCAATGTGCTCGAAGGCTACCGGGAGATCCCGGAGGCCGAGTACCGTGAGTTTACCCGACGGTGGATTGCCGAGGCCTACCGCGTGCTTTCACCCGCAGGAAGCATGTATATCTTTTCCGGCTGGAACCGGCTCCGCGACATCCTCGAAGGAGTTGACGATGCCGGGTTCACGACCATCAACCACCTGATCTGGAAATACCAGTTCGGGGTCTTCACGAAGAAAAAATACGTCACCAGCCACTATCACATCCTGTTCGTGGCAAAGGACCCGAAACGCTACACGTTCAACAAGATCGACCATTACCCGGAAGATGTCTGGGTCATCAACCGCGAGTACTGGAAGGGGAGGAAGAAGACGCCGACCAAACTCCCCTCCGAACTGGTGAAAAAGATCCTCTCCTATTCCAGCAACCCCGGTGACCTTGTCTTTGACCCGTTCCTCGGTTCCGGGACGGTTGCTGTTGTCGCACACCAAGAGGGACGGCATTTTCTTGGTTTTGAGGTTGTCCCTGAGTATTGTGCCTTTGCCCGGGCAGCCCTCTCCAAAAAAGCGGGTACCCGCCGATCTTCCCTTGAACACGGGGAGCAGGATCGCGTCCGGCATCAAACGGAAAGGACAGACTGATCCCATTAAATACCAGATAATGGGGGGGGTCACCCCCCCGCTTACAATACGGAAGGTGGGGGGGTTACCTCCCTCCTGAAAAAAAAGTGGAGGGGGGGGTCAGCGATCGACCCCCCGACTCAATCGTGAGTAATGGATATTTTTGCGTATGCGTGGCTGTTTGAATTTCCTCTGGAACTCCTGACGTGCGGGACAAAATCTCATTATTACCCACATTTGAGTAGGGGGGTTAACCGGGCCTGAGGGGGTGGGGGGTCGGATCGCGTTTGAAAACCAATTAGAGGGGGGGTTACCCCCCACGTGAAAATGAAACGGATGGGGGGTCGACCGTTGACCCCCTCCTTTGCAATAAAAATCCTGCACAACGAAACAAACGCTGAAGGGGGGAGTTGAACCCCCGAGGCACTTTCGCACCACAGGCTTTCCAGGCCTGCGCCTTACCGGGCTAGACTACCTCAGCAAAAAGTGTATCCTATTGGTATGCCGGTCATTTTTTTAATGGTATCTCTTCTTCCGGAACTGCCGATCAGGTTTTTTGCCGGGTCTCCTGTCCGGATGCGCGGGTTGCACTGAGTCATGCCCCCCGTTCCTCTTCCCGGAAGTCGGCCGCGGCATCCCCGCGAATTTCTGGGGTCTTTTCTGCACAGCCGGTGTCGGTTTTCTCTCCTGTTTTTTCTTTTCGGGGAACTCTTTTTTGGACTTCGTCCACCCGCGGGGATAGGTGCCGGGCGACATGAAGACCGTGGTCGGTGCGATAACCAGCCCGGTCTCGCCAGGCCTGAACGAACCGGAAGGGACGAGCGCCTGCCCGAGACAGATGAACTCCTTCTTTTCTGAGAGGACCGCGACGGTCTGGTCTTTGCCAAACTCCATGCAGCTGATGATCCCTACACCTGCGAGAACGGCGCCGTGGCAGAGCGCGTCGATCGAGGAGTCGCGGACGACCACGATCGGCAGGTCGGGGACCGCTGCGTCCACCGGGAGGATCATGGCCGCAAGCGCGGTACGATCGCCGTCCCGTGCAGCAATTGCTGCATCCTGCACGTCGTGGAGCGTGTGCACCGATTCCTCCCCGAACGTGCCGGAACGGGTGCGGCGCAGCTCCTGCATGTGGGCGCCGACCCCGAGCGCCAGCCCTATGTGGTGGCAGAGCGAGCGGATATACGTGCCGGCATCGCACTCCACCCGGAACAGGACGAGGCGGTCTTCGACGGTGAGAATCTCCATCTTCCGGATCTCCCGGATGCGGAGGTTGCGCCTGACCGCACTCTTGCGGGGAGGGCGCTGGTAGAGCCTACCGGTGAACTCGGCTGCCATCTGGTCGATCCTTGCCCGGTCGACTGTTCCGTGCAGCCGCATCAGGCAGACGTATTCCTTGTCGTGCTGGAGGAGCAGCGGGGCGAGCCGGACGGCATTCCCGAGCATGACGAGCAGCACACCGGAGACCTGCGGGTCGAGGGTGCCCGAGTGGCCGACCTGACAGCCCAGCATCCTTCCCACCCATGCCGCGACTTCGTGACTGGAAGGGCCTCGTGGCTTATCGATAACAAGGATCCCCGCATGGCTCCACACAGGGACCGGCTCCCGTTGTGCTGTATTTCCGGTCATCGTGCGTTCCCCGTACTGGCGAGGCGGTTATTCAGCGCTTTCAGGGTTCCTTCAAGCGACCCGTCTCCCACCACCGCCGGATCGGTCCCCCCTTTGCGCATGGCGGCAGCCGTGATATCCCCGATTGCCATCACCAGGAGGCCGGGTCGCGGTATCCACTCGGCTTTTGCATAGGACATGGCGCTCGTGAACAGGATCGCGTCGGCCGGTTGCAGGTCGAGAGGATCTCCGGTCGGCTCCAGCCCGTAACACCGGAACTCGTGGGCAATCCCCCCGGCAGCACTGATGGATTCGATCAGGGCGGGGTTGGGGACATCAGCCCGGGGGATGCCGATATGTTTCCCCCTGATCCATTCGCCAAGGAAGGGCACGAAATCCCGCGAGTAGAAACCGGGAAGCGTTTCGCAGCCGATATGAAACTGCCGGAGCTCACCTGCCGTCTGTGGCCCGATCGCAATCACGCGGGGATATCTTTTCAGGAGGGGTGCGATGATCTTTGCCGGGAGGGCGCTCGTGAAGAAAAGGCAGTCAAACGCGCCGCTGTGCACGGCATCCACGAATGCCGTGATCTCCTGCTGTCGGATCTCCGACCGGAGCGGGTGGACGCTGTAACAGGAGTGCCCGAATTCCGCGCAGCGTGCCGCATCGCTCTTTTCCTTTCCGGCAAGACGGGTGACTGCGATTTTCATGTGGGATGTGTCGCCCCGGTATGATATGATGGTATGCATTTCGGTTGATTTATGTTCATTCTCCCGCATCTCTGATCCATGATAGAGATCCTGCTTGGCACGGCCCTCGGGGTGGTCCTCGGTACTGCCAGCGGGATAATTCCCGGCGTGCATGCGAATACGCTTGCCGGTGCCCTGCTCAGCCTCCAGGTCGCCCTCCTCTCGTTTCTTGGACCCGTCGCGCTTGCCGCGGCGATGTTTGCCGCTCTTATCACGCACACATTTGTTGACGCGATACCCAGTACGTTCCTGGGAATACCGGATACTGATACCTCCCTTGCCGTGCTCCCTGCACATGCTCTCTGTCTCCAAGGCAATGGCGAGGAAGCCGTCCGGATCGCTGCTCTTGGCAGTGCCTGCGCCATGATCATTGCCATCCCGCTCTCGATACTCTGTTTTTACCTGCTTCCAGCTCTCCAGCCGTATTTCGACTGGTGGATCGGAATCCTGCTGATCGCGACAGTCGGCTTCATGATAGTCACCAGCGAGTCGCCGGCCTGGGCGCTTGCGATCTTTTCCATGTCCAGCATTCTGGGGTTATTTGCACTCCGGTACACATTCCTCAGCTGGCACACCATTGGAGGAGGCAGCGCTATCCTGATGCCCCTGCTCACCGGGCTGTTCGGCATTTCCGTCCTCCTCACGGCATCCCGCGGGTCATTGCCGGAGCAGGTGTTCCGGGGGATCCGGATGGAGGACGGGACCGTGATGAAATGTTCCCTCCTCGGTACCCTGGCCGGCGTTGCCGTCGGGTGGCTCCCCGGGCTCTCTACGGCTTCTGCCAACGGCGTTCTTGCATCTGTCATCGGCTACGAGAAAGACCGGCGGGCGTATATTCTTGCAACCAACGCGGCCAATACCGCGAATGCTTTCATCGGGCTGGCGGCTCTCTTCGCGCTCTCCCGGATGAGGAACGGGGTGATGGTCGCGCTCTCCGAGCTCCCGCTCCCATCGATGAGCGAGCTCATGGTGACCGGGGTGCTTGCCGCATGTGCTGCATACCTTATCACCATCCGGCTCTCCCGTTCGGCTCACCGGCTGTGCGGTATTGACAGCCTGATGCTGAACCGGGCGGTGATTGCATTTGTTGTACTCCTTTGCATCGTCCTTACCGGGCCCTTCGGTGTCGTGATTCTTCTCCTGGCAACAGCCATCGGGCTTGTCCCCTATCTCGTGAACGTCCCGAGGGTTTACTGCATGGGTGCCATCATGTTCCCTGTAATGCTCTACTCATTCGGGGTGGCCGGCGTATAACCCAGGGTGTCCGGTGGGGATGGCGATCTATGGTTTTATACGGGTGCAAACCCCTTAGTTTCCTATCATGCCATCCTACTGGTTCGGGGATATTGAGGACGGGCGCTGCATACCGTTCACCGGAGACCCGCCCGCCATTGCCGGCCGAGTCCGTTCCATCCATACCGACATGGACACGTTCGTCCCGCCGGACTGGAAAGCGGCAGTAAGGTGTGGTGCCTGCAAAGACCGGGGAGAATACCTCTCGCGGCTCCGGGAGGTATGTTTTGCCGCTGCAGAACGGGGGATCCGCGACCAGTACGCCGGGAAAGATGCCGAACTGCTCCAGATGGTAAGAACACTTGACGGGATGGACGAGGCGATCAACCTGCTCTCCGGGCGGGTGGCGGAGTGGCACCAGATCCTGCACCCGGCCTTCTCCCGCAAGTACCGGAGGACACCGGCACATGTCCTCGTGAAAGGGATCTCCCGGAACGGGAGGGGAGCATTAGGGAAAGTCGCGGCCCAGATCGAGGAGCTTGCGGCTGCACGAACCGAGCTTGCAAAAGAGGTCTCTGCACGGGCAAACCGGGTCATGCCCAATACGAGTGCCCTGATCGGCGGGCTGGTGGCAGCCCGGCTCATGTCCCGGGCAGGGGGGCTCCTCCCTCTCTCCCGGCTTCCGGCGAGCGCCATCCAGGTCCTCGGTGCACGGACGGCCCTCTTTGCCCACCTGCGGACCCAGTCCCCCTCACCAAAGCACGGCATCATCTTCCAGCACCGGCGGGTCCACAACGCCTCCCGCCAGCTCAGGGGCAGGGTCGCCCGCGTGCTCGCCGGAAAACTTGCGATTGCCGCACGTATCGATTATTTCCGGGGTGTGGCTGCACCGGAGTTCCTCGAATCGGCACAGGCCTCTATCGATGCTGCCGGGAAAGGGGCAGGTGCGACGAGCGCGGGGGAAGGTGAACCGTGATCTGGATCGGGGACGTGCTGGTTTCCCGGGGCGAGGGGGGTGTCTATAATGAACGGATGCTCGGGGGTGCACGGGTCTGGGACCCGTACCGGAGCAAGCTTGCAGCCCTTTACTTCACCGGTACCGGCAGAGACATTACTCAGGAAATGCGGGTGCTGTACCTTGGTGCTGCGAACGGTACAACCGTTTCCCATGTTGCAGATTGTGCAGAGGTGGTCTATGCCGTGGAGTTTGCACCCCGCCCGATGCAGGACCTGCTGGAAGTCGCACGGCGGCGCAGAAACGTTGTCCCCATCATGGCCGATGCCGCCCGCCCTGAACAGTATGCCCCGCTCGTGGAAGCGGTCGACCTGCTCTACCAGGACGTGGCGCAGCCGGAACAGGCAGCAATTGTCCTCAGGAACTGTGCATTTTTAAAAACCGGAGGCGACCTGATCCTTATGCTCAAGACCCGGAGCGTGGACGTGAGAAAGGAACCGGGGGAGGTGTTCCGCGACACGGCTGACGCGCTCGAAGCCGGCGGGCTGGAGATTACCGAATCCGTCTGGCTTGCCCCGTACCACCAGGACCATGCCGCTATCATCTGCAGAAAAATCCGCACCGGGGGATCCGCGTGACCGATGGGATCCGGTTGTATTCGGGAGGGGCACTCCCGTTCATCGCCATCCTCCTCCTCATAGGGCTGGTCATCGTCATCATCCCGCTGCTCTTCCTCGGGCTGGTCGGCGCTGCGTTCACCCGGCTGGGGTTCTCCTGGACTGCAGCGCTTGCGGTAGTCCTGCTGATGCTGTTCGGGAGTTTTATCAATATACCCCTCTCTACGGTACGGCGGGAGATGGTCCGGGCAGGGCACGGGGAGTTCGCATATGACGGCGCGAATGCCCCGGCTTCAGCGCCGGTATGGGATACAGTAATCTCGCTCAATCTCGGCGGGGCCCTCATCCCGGTCATCGTATCATTCTATCTTCTCTCACGTGCGATTTCACTTATGGGCACATCAATACTCATACCGGTGGCAACCGGCATCGTGATCGTGGCAGTGATCGCGTACGTGGCCACACGTTCTGTACCCGGGTACGGTATCAGGGCACCGCTATTCATCCCTGGGCTTGCAGCACTGCTCTGCGGGCTGCTGTTCACCGGGGGGACCGGGCTGACGGCGGGTGTCACCGCGTTTGTTTCCGGCACGGCCGGCACGCTTCTCGGTGCCGGTATTGCCCGGCTCCCCGCAATAAAGGATCTTGAAGTCCCTGAAGTGAGCATCGGCGGGGCCGGTATGTTCGGTGCTGTGTTTCTCGCATGCGTCCTTTCAGCCCTTGTCGCATGATACAGGACGGGATGCAGATTTAAAAACCGGTATTTTCCGTCAGGAAAACTGCACAAAAGAAGTAGCCCGGAGCAGATTCGAACTGCTGTCGGGGGATCCAGAGTCCCCCATGATTGACCGCTACACTACCGGGCTGTCTGACCCATATTTTTTGCCGCTGTTGCTTAATTAAGGTGACGGACAGTTGCGGGTCACACGGATTTTGCCTGGTCGCAGCGCCCGCAGGCCCGGCAGACCTCCCGGACCGGATGGATCAGCGTCCCTTTCCCGCAAAATGGTTCGATGTCGTGGACGTCCCGCAGGTAGTAAATATGGGGGACAAGGGAAATGTGGGTGTAGGTCCCGCACGGGACCCCGAGCTGGCCGGCGATGGATTTCTGGAGCTGGACGAGCGCATACATGTTCGCACCGGCTGCGGTGAGCATATCGTTTGAGCGGAAGACCACCCGCATACTGAGCATTCCGTGCCGAAGGACACACTGGACGAGCTGGAGGCAGGGGCAGTCATCGAGTTTTTCATCGATGACGGGGTTCCAGGTGATCGCGATCGCACGCCGGGATACCGGCGACGTTTTGAGTTTGTCGACAATATAGGCAATCTGGTCGATATGCACGGGCTGCCCGCCAGTCACCAGCCGTTCTCCCCAGTCAAAGAGCCTGCCATGGTAGTCGTACTCGAAGGAGGCATGGGAGCCGTGGAGCAGGTCTTTTGCATACTGTTCCACGAACTTCTGCTGGAACCGGGAGTGCGGGCTGGTCATCGGTTCCGCAAGCGGGGTATCGACCTGCAGGGCGACCTCTTCGAATTCGACCGTCGCTTCGGCGTCCTCGGTCTGGAGCACCCAGCCCTTCTCCAGGATCATCCTGATGACCTGCTCGTGTGCCAGCCCGATGCTCGGTGCCCGGATAATTCTCATACTAAGGCATTTGTCATCCGATATTGTATATCTGTTGAAATCCGGACCGGCCGCTACCCACGGTTATAGCATGTCTCATACATTCTGAATATTGAGGAATGGGGGATACGGGTCCACAACAAAAGTGCCGGTGTTAATTAAGCATCCGGATAGTAATTATTCATTTTCTTATAAAAAAATTGAATATTAACTAAATTGTAAGAGTGTACACACAGTTCGACAATAAACTTACCAGCATGCGCGAGTTATATACTCTGCACAGTCCCATCAAAGTGGCATTCCCGGTTTATCATGGGGCCGGATGCGGGACAAAAAAATTGATTTTATTGTCCTGATTGCCAAAAAGGGGACGCATCTCCCCCGGAATCACCGGAAAAATCAACCACAAAGGATATATTGGCTCTTTTACAAATACTGTTTCATATTCCGTCTAAACGGAGTATGGGGCTCGTAGAACCGTTATTCGGCATTTGTCGAATACCGTTCCCGGCTTGAATTGTATGATGTAAACTTTGGAGGAATCGAACACATGACTAAGCGATTAACGATTGCACTTGTTGCACTTGCGTTGTTCGTTCTCGTTGCTGTACTGCCGGTATCGGCTACAGATTATGTTATGCTTACGGGAGTCAACCAGGGCGCACAAGTGTTCATTGGGGAAGAACATTTAAACCTTACCAATGCACTAGTTTCCGCAAGTAACGGAGGTACATTGAACACCACGATCGGCTGGTGGGCATCAGCTGCACAGATCGGCACAACCACACCAAGCCAGGTGGTTACTCTGGCCAACGGTCAGTACCAGTCATTCACCGTTGCACCGTCTACCTTCGTCGGGTACACCGGTGTCTGGTACCTCGTGAACCCGGCCACGGGTAGCGCATGGGCAGGTCCAATACCGGTCATCAACGTGCAGGACCCGTCCCTTACCCTCGGAGTCTGGGACTTCGACCAGTCGGTCGATGTAACCGGAGGCTCGGTCCCCCAGGGAGAGAATCTCGGGTTTACGATTGGAACCAACATGTACGGTGTCTTCACAAACCGTTACACGGACGCACTTGCACCCGTTGCACAGACGCAATCTGCGGGATACATTACCATCAATGCTATTCCCGCTTCGGGAACAACGCTTACCGCACTGTACAACGTTTCTTCTCTAACCAATGGTCTTACCAAGTTGCCCGTTGCCACCTCACCGTACAGATGGCCACTTAATGGTCAGATACCTGTTAATGCATGGGCTACCGGCCTTGTCAACAACGTAAATGGTAATGGCCAGTACTATTACCCGGCAGGGACGTACACGCTCTACGCAGAGTCGGACCTCAACAACATGAAGGCCAACTACCTGAACGGCGGAGCAAGCTTCACCGGGAAGACCATCAGCGCGACCCAGACCGTCACCCTTGTCTCCAACACGGTGAAGATCGAGGCCAACATGGATACTGTTGTCCGGACCAAGCCGTTCTCAGTCACCATCACGGGTAAGCCATCGCAGAGCTACAATGTCTGGGTCAAGGACACCACGGGCTTTAGCAACTCGGTTGACAGCGCGGCCCCGTTCATCGACACCAACCAGAACAGCGTCAATGTCAGTGACTTTATAACCGGTGCGTACATCTACCAGAACTCTCAGCAGACTGTCGCACAGGATACACAGGACAGCACGCGCTATGCGAACGTAACCCTTTCCAGCTCCGGTACCAGGACCGTCCAGTTCCTCACGACCAACTGGACCAAGGCACAGCAGTACACGATCCGTGTAGAACAGGACTTCGGATCCGCTGCAGCGGGCCACAACTACAAGTATGACGAAGTCACCGTGACTGTCCAGAAGGGAACCGTTACCGTTGTAGCGGCAGGCGACCAGAGCTACTACCTCGGCGAAGAGATCCTGTTATCGGGTACCAACACCGAGTCGGCAACAACCTACCTGCTCCTCTTCGGACCGAACCTCGGGACCACCGGCGGGATGCTTTCCCAGCCGCACACGGCAATCGCTACCGGTGTTACAACCAACTTCGACACTGCACCTGTCCAGGGCGACAATACCTGGTCCTTCAACTGGGGAACAGCAGGCATTGAACTCGATGCAGGTACCTACACAGTCTATGCAGAGAGCCAGGCTGTAGCAGCAGGTGACCAGAAGAACCTCGCCAATGAAGCGTACGGCACTGTCTCCATCGTCATCAAGAAGCCGTTCGTCTCTGCAACCGCATCCTCGTCAGTAATTGCACAGGGTGACACCATAGACATCACCGGTACTGCAGAAGGCAACCCGACACCCGGCATTGCAATCTGGCTCATCGGTACGAACTTTGCATTCTACACCACCCAGAGCGTGAACGCTGACGCATCATTCGACTATCAGCTCAAGCAGGCCAATACCGCCGGTCTCGCGGCAGGCCAGTACTTCGTCGTTGTCCAGCACCCGATGCAGAACAACCGGTTCGATATCGTTCCGCAGACTGCCTCCGGAGGATCCATAACCGGTTTGCTGTCCGGCACTCCTGTCTGGGTTGTCAACCTGCAGTCGACGACAAACACGGGTACCACCTACAACGCGAGCCGCATCTTCCAGATCGCAGGAGGAAGCAGCCTGCAGGGATCCGATGCAGCCGAGGCACTTGTCGAGGGCATTACCAACGCTAATGTCGACGACACCTACACCAAGCTCCAGTTCCTCGTCGAGGTACCTGCCATCACGATCAACCCGATCCCTGATGCGCACGTAGGCGACAAGTTCACCATCACTGCAACCACCAACCTCGCAGTCGGTGACCAGGTCCTCGTCCAGGTCTACTCATCATCATTCAAGCCCACTGACAAGAGCCAGAGCGGCGAGTTCAGCGGCGCAACCGGCACGGTCGCAGTCGCACAGGGCACCAATGGCCTGAACACGATCTCGTTCCCAGTTGACGCATCGACGTTCAAACCGGACGAGTACATCGTTCAGGCATCAGGCGTCCTCCAGTCAGCCACCGGCACTGCACTCTTCAACGTCCTCGAAGGCGCTGCCCCAACGGTAGCACCGACAAAAGTTGTAACAACTGCAGCACCAGTCACGACTGTCCCGGCAACCGTTGCAATGACCACCGTACCCACCCCGGTCCCGACCACCAAGTCGCCCGGCTATGGTGCACTGATCGCATTGATCGGTCTCGGTGCAGTTGCATTCATTGTCGTGCGCAGGCACTGAACTAACATCAAAATCTCCTTTTTTTAAAGTGGTCCCGTTCCACAAAAAATTATCCGGCTTTATTTCGGGCATCTGGTGCGAAAGCAACCGGTTATGTGCTTCCCGGGTTCCGGCTGCCTGCGTGGCATCGTTTTTAATGTCCCGGCAGTCAACGTAGATGTGAAAAATGTATCCTGCCGGATACGTTGTCATCTGTGGTGATGTGAACAATGAAACTGGTTGCAAAAATTCTCGACATCGCGACGCGGGGTGTGTTGTTCAACACGCTCGACGCCCGCAGTATGGGCGTTCTCAATGGCGATCGTGTCCAGGTGATAAACCCGAAGAATGGCGTTTCAGTTGCAGCATTTGTAGAGACGACATCCACCATTATTCAACAGGGAACAATCGGCATATACCGTATAACGAACGAACGCATGCATATCGAAGAAGGCGCGGAAATAGAAGTCCGGGAAGCAGGCCGGCCCCTCTCACTCGATTATATCAAAAAGAAGATGGACGGTGGCAGGCTTACCAAGGAGGAGACCCTGACAATCATCAAAGATGTGGTGAGGGATGACCTCTCTTCGGCAGAACTCACGGCATTCATCACAGCATCCTATGTAAACTCTCTTGATATGGATGAGGTGGAACACCTCACGAGAGCCATGGTAGAAACCGGCGAACAGATCAAGTTTGCATCACGGCCCATCGTCGATAAACACTCCATCGGCGGAGTCCCCGGCAACAAAATCTCATTGCTTGTTGTCCCGATAATTGCCGCAAGCGGACTGAAGATCCCGAAAACGAGTTCACGTGCAATAACCGGTGCCGGTGGAACGGCGGACCTTATGGAAGTTCTGGCGTTTGTCGAATTCTCATCCAGTGAAGTGCAACAGATGACCGAAAAAGTCGGTGGTTGTATCGTATGGGGCGGTGCCACCAATATTGCTCCTGCCGATGACCGGATCATCATCCAGGAATATCCCTTCAAGATCGATGCCCGTGGCCAGATGCTTGCAAGTGTGATGGCAAAAAAGTTTGCCGTTGGTGCAAACCTTGTGGTGATCGATATACCGGTCGGGCACCTGACCAAAGTTGCGACTATGCAGGAAGGAAGAAAACTTGCGCGGGAATTCATTGAGCTCGGGGAACGGCTCAACATGAAAGTCGAATGCGCCCTGACGTACGGGGACATCCCCGTAGGTCACAGCATCGGCCCGAAACTGGAAGTGATCGAAGCCCTGCGTGTGCTTGAAGGTGCGACCGAGCCCAATTCTTTCCTCCAGAAAAGCGTTTCAATCGCCGGTATTGCACTTGAGATGTCCGGCAAAGCACAACGGGGCCAGGGTGCGGCAATAGCACAGGACATCCTCACCAAGGGCAAAGCACTTGAAAAATTCCGGAAAATGATCGAGATCCAGGGGGGCGATCCCAACGTAAAATCGTCCGATATTGTTCCGGGTGAGCACCAGTTTATTGTGAAGTCTCCCGCATCCGGATATATTATCGATATGAACAACCGGTCGCTTATCAGTCTAGCCCGCACGGCGGGCGCTCCCCACGACCCGGGTGCAGGGATCCTCCTGCATGCAAAGAAGGGAAAACTGGTGAAGGAAGGGGAGCCGCTCTTCACGATTTATGCTGAAAGGAGCTGGCGTCTCCAGAATGCGATTGAGGAAGGACGTCGTCTTATGCCGGTTTTTGTAGAAGGAATGCTTCTGGACCGGGTCCCTTCGATATCGGAGATTTGAACCGATGTCCTCAAATATGAGCAGTGGGCGATATTTTAGTATGTATAGGCATAAAAATCGTTTGCTTTTTGCTTTGCTGTGCATTATCCTGCTCTTCAGCGCTGTACAGGCAAACACCCTGCAGGTAACCGTGCAGGACCGTTTCGATAATTCTACCATCCCTCATGCTTCGCTCTTCCTTAACGGAGTAAATTACGCCCTGACTGACAACAACGGCCAGGCCCTGATAACCAGCAATGGTCTGAACGATCTCGACATCCGCGTCTCCATGGCCGGGTATAATACCTGGGAAACGATGGTGGATCCAAACACGACGAATCTCATTGTCAGCCTGACCCGGCAGGGTCTTACCCTCAAGGTTGACCTCATCGACTCTGATACACTCGCGCCGGTCTATGGAGCGAACGTCACGATCTCAGGGACAAATCTGACACAGAAAGAACAGACGGATGTCTCGGGTTCTGCAAGCTTCGGCGTTACGGCCGAAACGTTGTATTCCATCGATATCACTGCTGCAAATTACCAGCCGCGGAGCGTTACGCTTGCCATGGGCACCGATGATCAAGAGGTCCAGTATTATCTGTTGTCCAGTAACCGCTTCTCATTTGTTGTGACCGACAAGGATACCAGTTTACCTGTTGTCGGCGCGGAAGTCCTGCTCAATTCAGTTCCTGTCGGGATGACCAACACAAAGGGAACGCTCATAACACAGGTCACCCGCGGGAAATCCTATGTCATTGAAATAACGGCTCCGGAATACCAGACATTTTCCGAAACGCGGACAATCAGTGAGACAGATGCACTGGATTCCGTGGAACTCTCGAAGATTCCTGTCGGCGCATTTATCTACGCAGTTGATGAAAGTCAGGCCCCTGTTGCAGGGGCGAACGTCTACGTCAACGGAACCCTTTCAGGCACCACGAACCAGTACGGACGGGTAAGTTTACCGGACCTCGTTTCCGGCTCCTATCTTATCGAAATCGGAAAACCCGGATATGTTACCGTGAGCCAGCCGATATCAGTCTCGAACCAGAGCGAGGATTATCCTTTTACTTTGCAGCCTGAAAATGCGGCTCTTACTGTCCTGGTCCAGGACAAAGACCAGCAGATCGTCCCCAATGCCACCATCGCCATAGACGGTAGCATCGTCGGGGCTACCGATGTTCACGGCCAGTACGCTACCCATGTCGAATTCAATACATCCTATAATATCACTGCGTCCAAGGATGGGTATCGGCCATCATACGTCCAGGAACAGGTAAGCCCGGTGAATTCATCTGCTTCCGTCACCCTGACCCTGGAGAAAAGTTTGGATTTTGGGCTTATTACCATGATTGTCGTCGGCGTCATTTGTATCTTAGTCCTGTTCGCCGCCATCAGGATGTTCGGTCACCGGAAACGCCGCCATGTGGTGAGAAGGAACGAAATTTGACCTCTCATCACGGGAAACCTGTCATTTTTCGATCCGGGTGAAATACAACCCTCATAATTTTTTTAAAATAATATCATCGGACATGAGCGAAAGTTCTGACGGTTCTATAGAAATCATTGGCTTTCATTATAGACTCTCTTGGGGGGACTGCTGTTCCCGAAGGGAAGAGCAGGCTGGAGAAGACCTCATCAGAGTTCTTCGACTCTCCGCGGTCCAAGATTTTCTGAAGAAAATCTTCTCCACTGCCTTTGGCAGTCCCCCCCGCTCGGGCATCCCCATATTGAGATAGTCCCTTAGAATGTTGGTGAAAATCCCGCCGAAAAAATAGGGAGTCGAAGATTTACTTCGTAAATCTTCTCCTCTTCGAGGTCTGAAGACCTCTCAGAGATTCAAGGGGACGCTCCCCTTGCGTTGCCCCCCCTCTGGGGAGACCGCTGTTTCCGAAGGGAAGACCAGGCTTGAGAAGAACCGGCAGGTTCTTCGATTTTCGAGGCGGTTCATCAGAACCTTGAGGATAAGAAGAAGTCGTCAGAGTTCTTCGACTTGGGAGAGGGGGTCACTCTCATAACCGTTGAAAAATGTAAGCGAATCACACGATATAATCGGATTTCTAGAGAAGCCGTTCTGGCAATCATTTCTGTTTTGGTAAGAACGGACCCAGCGGGAATCGAACCCGCGTCCTTGGGTTCGAAGCCCAAGAGGATATCCTCTACCCCATGGATCCTTCTCATCTTCTTTACATCAAAAGATATTAAGTATTTTCTCCCGAAAAACTAAGCAATGATTCTTTCTGCATCTGAGTTTGTCCGCCGCCGCGATCTGGATTCTACGGAAGGAAAACTTGTGATCAACCCCTATGATGGCGAATGCCAGCAACCTGCCTCCTACGATCTTCGTTCTGCGTCCGATATGACACTCCCCCTGGGAACCTGTACTCTTCTGCCGACCCTCGAGTGGATCGAGCTCCCTGCCGACCTTGCAGGAACACTCCGGTGTAGATCATCGTTCGGGCGGCGCGGGATCCTGCTGGGCGCCGGATACATCGACCCGGGATTCCGTGGACAGCTGACCTTATGCCTTTCCAATCTGGGATGCGCTGATATTATTGTGCAGAAAAACGACCGTATAGTACAGATTATTCTCCATGAAGTCCGTGAGGGGAATGAGAGATATTCGGGGCGGTACCAGGACAGCCTTGGCATCGTAGGGGCGAAGTAATATGATTCGTACAGAAAGAAAATATATTGAAATTTTACGGATTCTCAAAGAGCACAAGGATCCGATGGGAGCAAAACGCCTTTCTGAGCTTATGACTGAAAGGGGATTTATCCTGAGTGACCGCGCAGTCCAGTATTACCTCAGTTACCTTGATACCATGGGCTTCACCGAAAAAGTCGGGAACCAGGGAAGGATACTGACTGCCGCGGGAATGAAAGAGACCGATAATGCTCTTGTGGATGACCGGATTGGCTTTGTTATTTCAAAACTTGAACGACTAGCCTATCGGAGCACATTCGATCCTGCAACCAGCACCGGAGACGTGGCATACAACCTATCCATTGTACCGGAGGAATCCGCTGAAAAGGTGAAGTCCGCTTTTGATGAAGTTGTCAGGGCAGGATGCGGTTTTTTTAATTCTTACCGTATCATAGACCATGATCCCCGGGTCCCCTCAGGCTCGGTCGGGTTCATTACCCTGTGCAGCATCTCAATGGATGGTGTATTCCAGCGAAAAGGCATCCCTGTCAGGATGGCGTTTGGCGGAAGACTTGAGATTGAAAACGGCGTCCCCAGGCAATTCAGGGATCTCATCGCCTACCGCGGGACAACCATCGATCCCCTCGAACTATTCATTTCGGCCGGTCTCACCTCCATATCCGGTTTTGCCCGGTCAAAAACTGGTATTGCTCTTGCAAACGTCAGACAAGTACCGTGTGCTGCCAAAAAGCACGTGGAGGAGACAATCCGTATGATGAATGCCTGCGGATTTGTTTTTCCGGTGACCCTGGGGAACCAGGTTTTTAACCTGCCCAACAGCCCTTACCGTCTCTCCATTGTTGCCTTCAGCGGAATGAATTACATCGGGAATACTGTCGAACATGGCATTCCGATAAAAACGGAGATCGGGGCTGGCAATATTCCCTTCTCAAAGGTGATAGGACCGAACTGATCAGATCCAGGAAATATCATCATGTTTTAATGTTTTTCCCCTCTTTTTTCTGGGGTTCTGACACTGCTTCGCCTTCAGCAGTCCGGACCGTATCCGCGTCAGGACTCTTCGCACTCCTGTCCGGTCTTTTCTGTTTCAGGCTCGTATGCATAAGCGAAGTATCCCTTACCTTTGGAATGGCACTCCTCTGGATTTTTTTCCCGTCGAAAATTTCATCTTTTACCCTGAAGCCCGGCTCCTTCAGATCGACTGTCATTTTATCCAGCGCCTCCTCCGGCACAGAGTTACCAGATACCCCTTCTGGTATACGTTCATCCGTAGCTGCACTTTCATGTACCGGGGTATCCGGGACCAGATTTTCCTGCGAATGCAACACGGGTTTTCTCTTTTGCAGAATAATCGTCTTTTTTTCCATCTCGGGCGGCCGCGGTTTTTCGGATGAGACGGTTGCGTTCGGAATCTCCCGCGTCGATCCGGAAGTTCCCGGAGTGGTTCGGTCAGGTTCTGAATTGGCATTATCAGGTTTTGCTGCTTTGCCTGAGATTGCAATCATCCGCTGCCGCTGTAACTCCTGTTCGATTCTGTGCCGTGCGATATCTTTCGTCCGTGCAGCTGAATCAGACACCGGCCGGGCCTCACGTCCCTCATCTGGGCCATAGGAGATTATTTTTCCAGTCTCTTTTTTCGGGAGATGCGAACTCATTGAGGAGGACTCTCGTATCCGCTGGTCACGTGGGTCATTTCCAGGCGTAGTATCTTTTCCCGGAGTAACAATGACCCGGCGCTTTATTACTCTGGGACGGTCATCCGTCACGTGATATATTTTCTCACCTGCTACTTTTTGTGATAAAAGCTCTTCCTTCCTCTGGCTTGTCCCCGATGTTGGACGCAGGCTGGCCTGTGGCAGATAAGAATCGGTTTCAGGTACGATCCCCCGAAGCCCCCCATATTCGCCGGTCTCCCGGCCGTGTCCCGGATTTCCGGCATCATCAGGAGAATCGTAACTGTATCGTTCCTGCTTCATTTTCGTGGGAAGGATGATCATCTCGTCTTTGCCATTTCCCGCACTACGAATCGAGGGAGATATTTTACCACGGCTTGTTTTCGGATCTGCATCCTGTCCCGGTGCTCCTTTCTCTGCAGGTGCCGACCGGATATCGCCATGCCGGGATCTGGCACTGTATTGTGCCCGGATTTCCCGGAGCTCGCTGATACGGGGGATATTTTCAAGTCCGGACAGCATGATGATGATAGCAACATTCTTGGTATTCATCACCGGATAATCTCCGGACCGGGTCTCAAGTCCCCTGATGCTCCGGTCTATCCATTTCCTCACCGTCATATATCCTTTCATGGAGAGCTCATGTGATGGGCCCGCTACAAGGATAAGCGCCTTATGGGCGCTCGTCATGTCACACGGTGTTGATATCTCGTGATAAATTGCCTGTTTTGCGAGCTCAACAATACGCGAGGCCTTCTTTTTGCTCTCTTCATTGAATATTCCCGCCGGTTTCCACTGGGTAAGGAAACCCAGCGGATTGGGAGAGAGACGTTCAACAGCATATCCAATTGTGATGAACCCCATCCCTTTGATGGTGTTGAGTACCTCACCGGAATCCAGGACCACCTCTGCCAGATCAATCCCGCCATCGGCCCTGAACTCTCCTGCACGGAGGATCAGACTTATTCTCCTGACTATCGTTTCATTGAGGAGGAGGTAGGTAGCAAGTTCCGATGAGATTTCGGGCTCTGCCTTCCCGAATCCGAATCTCCTTGCAATTCCAGCCTCTTTCTTTCGAAGGTGAGTGCTCCGTGCTTTGATTTTTTTATACCATGTCTCATTATCAAAGAGGATCATCCCGTCAAGGAGCGGTGAAAGGATATCAATATCATCTGATGCTTTTGCAGATCGCTTCTCCCCTTCGGCAAGGCAGGGCAGGGTGACCAGTCCGAAAATGGGTTCCACGATCGATGCCCGCAGGCTGGTAATGACATGCGGAACAATGTCTGTCATGCTCCCGCCAAGCCCGCAGCAGATAAAAATCGCGTCAGTTTCCCCGGATTCAAAATTATGGATCCTTGAAACAATCTCTCCGATATCGATGGTGGCAGTCGGACCTGCCCCTCCTGAAGTTTCATGGCGGTCCGGATCGAGCGAAGGGAAGAATATCTTTGAAGGTTCCGGAAGGCCTTCGAGCTGTCTTAGCGTGGTTTCGTCTACGTCTACAGCAAGGCCCTGGATACATGCCACTTTACTGCTGTGCCGGTCAGTCGTGTAGAGACTATCGACTATCCTGCATCCCGCCCCGCCTAATCCGATTGCCACTATCCGCATAGAATTGACCTATAAAACCGATCGACCCCGGGGTCTACGTATTCATTCTATATATTTTCCAACCGGAGTTCAATATCTTATAGGATAATTGTTCCGGCAGAAAAAAGGTTTCCCTGCAGAACGGAGCTCCTGCGTGCGGAACCGCCCATAAGGGAAACCTCAAACGATGCCTGAACTGGTAAGATCATCCTGCGTTCAACCCGGCTGTGATGGTGATTTCGAAAGGATATCCCGGAACTGGGGCTGAATTGGCTGATTTGCGAACGGATCATCAAAAAGTGCCAACGTAAAATGATAATTTATTTAAATGCGTGTACGGTAATACTCAATGAGGTGAACAAGCCTTGACATATGGAATAGAATTCGTACCAGGAAATGTCAATGTAAAGCAAGTTGTCAACTTCTGTAAACTTGCAGAGTCCAAAGACATAGATTTCGCATGGATCACAAACCACTACAACAACCGCCACTGCTACCCCACCCTCGCCGCGATCGCGCAGGCGACCACGACCCTGAAGATGGGCCCGGGTATCATGAACTCATTCACGGACACCCCTGCCGCAATGGCATCGTTCTTCTGCACGCTCAACGAGATTTCCGATGGACGCGCAGTCCTCGGTATCGGGCCCGGGGACCTCTCAACGCTCCCAAAACTTGCAATCAAGGCAGAAAAGCCGGTTGCACGGCTCGAGGAGGCTGTAACGCAGATCCGTAAGCTCTGTGCCGGTGAGGAAGTCAAAAAATCAGGAATGGCATTCTTTGACTACGATGGTGCCAAGCTGACCGGTGTCAACCTTCCTGACAAGAAGAAAGGCGTCCCGATCTACATCGGTGCGCAGGGTCCCAAGGTTCTTGAACTCGCGGGACGTGTTGGTGATGGTGCGTTAATTAATGCATCCAACCCTAAGGACTTCGCAATCGCGATTCCGATCATCAAGGCCGCAGCTGATAAAGTCGGCAAGAAGAACTTTGATATCGGTGCGTACACCGCCATGTCCATCGACCAGAGCGAGAAGAAGGCACGAAACGCTGCAAAGATTGTCGCCGCGTTCATCGCAGCCGGCTCACCGCCGGACCTCCTCACCCGCCACGGTCTTGACCTTAATAATGTCGCAAAGATTAAGGCGGCACTGGGTAAGTTCGACTTCAAGACTGTCGGGGAACTCGTGGGAGACAAAGAGATCGATGCATTTACCATTGCAGGTACTCCTGAAATGGTGAAGGCAAAGTGTGATGCCCTGACCAAAGCCGGCGTCACCCAGATTATCTTCGGTTCACCACTCGGTCCCGACATGACCAACTCCATCCGCCTGCTCGGCAAGCATGTCGTATAAGCGCGGAACTCGGTTTCTGCTGGCTACGACGAACAAGGCAATGATGCCTTGGAAAAACCTTTTTTCTTTGTTGGTTCCCCTCCAAACGGAAACGTCTGCCCTCAATGGCCTGTTCATTCATGTGCAAATGACTATCTGTTCCTGTCGGAAATATAACCATGAATGGGAATGTTTTCAGTCAGAGAAGTGATCACCCCTTCAGGGACATTACAATACCGTGAAGAGCAATTTACCGGGCTGAGATGCAGGATCAGTCCTGATCGCTCGAAGCGACACATCGATCAGGCATCGTATAATCCCCCGGACCCGGGGGACTGCCCTTTTTGCCGGGAGAATGTTTTTTCTGTCACGCCGACATTCCCGGACGGTTCACGGATAACCTGCGGAGAAAGCGTGACATTTCCCAACCTCTTTCCTTTTGGGGAAGGACATGTTGTTACCGTGATTACCCGGGATCACTGGGTTACATCGTTCACCAGACACCAGATTATCGATGCACTCTCAGGGCAGATCGAAGCTCTTCGCCGTTACAAGGGCTATGCCAGCATCAACTGGAATTTTCTCCCGTCAGCAGGGGCAAGCCTGGTGCATCCTCATATGCAGGGGCTTTGTGATTCAGCGCCATCCAGGATTGTCGAACGATATCTGGCCGCCGGCAGGCAATACCGGCACCAGTATGGCAGGGCCTACTGGGACGACATACGGGATGCGGAGAAGGCATCTGACCGCTATTTATTCGGGGAGGAAATCGTCTGGTCTGCCCATGCTGTCCCGCAGGGAGAACGCGAAGTGCGGGGGATCCTGCCGGTCTCGTCGCTCGGCGAAGTTGATCCGTACGTGGACCTTCTGGCTGGTGGGATCCTCGAAATTCTTTCCCTGTACAGGAAGTTCGGGACATGCGCATTCAACCTGTCTCTTTTTTTCAACAAGGATGGAGACGACGGCGATCTCTCTGCATTCTGTTCTCTTATCTCCCGGATCAACCCGAATCCGTTGGCGACAAGCGACTCCGCGTTCATGGAGCGACTGCACCTTGAGCCGATCATCATGACACTCCCTGAAGACCTGGGAAATTTCTATAGAAACACAAAAAAATAAAAAAATTTACTCGAATTTTGCAACGAGTTTCTTCTTGTTGACGATAATGCCATCCTTCTTGTGGGGCTGGCGGAAGACGCTGTCTCCTGCCTTCTCGAGCTCGCGGGCCTGGTCACAGAGTTGTGCCGCGACCTTCATCATCTCGTGAGCGCTTGCAACGATCGGGATGTATTTCTCCCATTCCTTGGTCATGAAGCAGCCCTTGACGTTCTGGCCTGCAACAGCCATGGCGATCTCGTGGGCAGCGCGTGCCTTTGCAAGCGCGTAGGGGTTGGTGAACTCGCCATCGACAGCCTTGTCAGTGGTCATGATGACCTTCGGCAGCTCAATTGCATCGCCTTTCTTTCCGGCCTTGACCTGGTCGATGACCTTGTCAAGGGCAAGCTGCATCTTGCGGAATGCACCGGTAAGTGCCAGCACTTTGACGAGGTTGCCGTTGTAGTCGGCCATCTCGACGGGGTCGAGGAACTCGCGGCGGGCGCCGATCATGGAGTCGGCCTTCATGATGATGTACCCGAACTTGCTGGCCTTGACTCCTTCCCACTCCTTCTTCGTGGTTACATCATCAGTGATGATGACAACCGGGATGCCTGCTGCAGCGAGCTGTTCGCGGGCACCGGTCGGTCCTGGAAGAACCCCGTTGGGGGAGACTACAATACAGAAGTCCGGTTTATATGCCTTCAGGTTGGAGACCACGCGGTCAACATCCGCCGGCTCGAGTTTAGTCCCGCTGGTCGCCATGAATGTTTGCATATCTTCACGGTCTGCTCTCTCATCGAGAAGCAGCTCTGCCATCACACCACTTGCAATGTTGCCCAATTTGGCAACGCCTACTTTAACAACCATCTAATATCACCTCGATATTTTTTATAACACGTTATATGACCCGGTATTCATATAAACATTTTGAAATGTCCTGTCTCCCGAAAAACGGGGAAAATCAGTATTTTTGATTTTATTAAAGACTTTCCCTGCGATTCTGGCTGTCAAAGGATCTGAATTGCGATGTTAACGAAAAGTGTTTAAGTTCAGATGGAAAAATTGATACTATGAAGGACGGGTTGCTCACTGATCGCCAGATGGAAGTTCTCAGGTATCGAAAGCAGGGTCTGACCCAGCAGCAGATAGCTGACATCATCTCCACGTCAAAGGCGAATGTCTGCACTATCGAAAAGAGCGCCATGGAGAACATCCGTCGGGCAAAAGAGACGCTCGAATTCCTCTACACCCTTGATGCGACACACCTCTGTACCATACCGTCAGGAACGGACCTTTTCAACGTTCCTGCAATCATATTCGGGGAAGCAGAGAAGATCAATATCAAGGTCAAATACGATACCATTTCCCTGATAAACCGGTTGAGGGAGTCGAGGTCCCAGTCATGCAAGGCCCGTGTTGTGTGCGAGGATATCAGCGTATACATAACCGACCAGGGAGAACTGTATTTTGGGTAAAAGATACAGCGACCTTCCGGATTTGATGAGGAACCTCAGAACTTCTCCCCAAAAGCTGGCATATATTTATATTCTTCTCTCTGCAATAATTATGGAAGCCGATATGAGGTTATCCTTTGCGGACCCGCGTGCCTGACGTTACGGTGCATGCCGGATTTTGCATACGGCAGGACCTGGCCTCCGGACACAGGAGCGGTTCTGCCGTGGGTATACCCAGATTGGTGGAGACCCTCCCGGGCGGGAGGGTACCCCGAGAAGGAGTTGTGATTTATCACAACAGGCTGACAGAGTGGGTCTGATCAGGCGCATGGGCGGACGTTCGTGCAACGAGCCCGGTCCTCATGCTGTAAAATACGGCAGGAGGAAGCGCTATAGTCAGGATCTTCTTTCGCGAGACAGGGACGCTGGTGCACACCAGCAGAGCGATGAGCTGGTCTCATACGCATATCCAGAGCCGGGTGAAGGATTCGTCCAGAACAATACAGTCCACCAGAATGGACTGCACACGGGATCTGCATTCGATGAAGCACCCGTGTCGCGTGTTGGCTTTTAGAGAAGCGGAGTTATCACACAATCTCGGATTAATGTCAATTCGTGTCGCAATGAGAATAACCTACACG
The DNA here is from genome assembly GCF_050010295.1 of Methanoregula sp. GTDB lineage: Archaea > Halobacteriota > Methanomicrobia > Methanomicrobiales > Methanospirillaceae > Methanoregula. The sequence goes on along the minus strand of NZ_JBEKLH010000008.1, from coordinate 22,122 downwards.
CAGAAAGGATTGATTTACACATGCCAAAAATAAACAGACCACGCCGTGGTTCTCTTGCATTCAGCCCAAGGAAGCGTGCAAAGAGCCCGATCCCGAAATACCAGTCGTGGGCCCCCAGCCAGGGAGCACCGATCCTGCAGGGGTTTGCCGGATACAAAGTAGGTATGACGCATGTTGTCATGGTGGACGATCACAAAAACAGTCCTACCGAGGGGAAAGAGATCATGGTGTCCGTCACCGTTATCGAAGTCCCCACCATGAAAGTTGCCGCAATCCGTGCCTATTCACGGGATACCTATGGCAAACACGCCTTGACGGAGATATGGGCGGACCAGCTTGACAGCGTGCTTGGGCGCAGGATTACCCTGCCCAAAGACTACGACAAGGAAGCAGCACTCAAGAAATTTTCGGATGCCTTAAAGGCAGGTACGGTAGCCGAGATCCATGTTCTTACGTATACACAACCGGCATCTCTCTCCGGTGTTCCCAAGAAAGTTCCCGACCTGATGGAGATCAAGATCGGCGGTGCAGACCTCGGCAAACAGTTTGAATTTGCCCAAGGTCTTCTCGGGAAAGAAGTATCCCTCGAAAGTGTGGTCCAGACGGGTGCCTATGCAGACATTACCGCAATAACAACCGGTAAGGGGACACAGGGTGTCGTAAAGCGCTGGGGAGTCGCCCTGCGAAAGCGCAAACACGCAGTCGGCGGCAAAGAGCGCCACATCGGCACTCTTGGCCCGTGGAACCCGCACCACATCCGCTGGGAAGTTCCCCAGATCGGACAGATGGGATTCCAGCAGCGAACCGAATTCAACAAGCGGATCCTGAAAATCAGCGAGGATGCCAGTGAGGTAACCCCGGCCGGTGGATTCCTCCATTACGGTGTACTCAAGAACCCGTATGTTCTCATAAAAGGGTCAATTCCCGGCCCGGTAAAACGGCTCATCCGTATCCGTCCGGCAATCCGCCAGGGTGAACATGTCGTCAGGATGCCGACAATCCAGTTCGTGAGCGTCCAGAGCAAGCAGGGATGATCAGAGATGAAAGCACAGGTTAAATCACTTGACGGCGGAGTCACAAAAGACATCGAACTCCCGGAGATCTTTTCCGAGGATTACCGCCCCGATCTGATCAAGAAGGCAGTGATGGCCCTCCAGAGCACACGGAGACAGCCGCACGGGACATACCCGTATGCAGGTATCTGTTCATCGGCAGTCGGCTGGGGAAGCGGTCGCGGTTCATCCCACGTTCCCCGTATCAAGAACGGGTCGCGTGCAGCAAAAGTCCCGCAGGCAAAAGGTGGCCGCGAGGCACACCCCCCGGTCGTTGCGAAGATATTGATCAAGGAGATCAACCAGAAGGAAAAACAGAAGGCCTTCCGGTCCGCTGTTGCCGCAAGTATCAGCAAGAACCTTCTCAAACTCCGGGGACACACTTTCGAAGGTGCAGTACCGATCGTCTTTGAGGATACGCTCGAGTCACTCGGCCGCACGCAGGACGTCATCTCTGCACTTACCACTGCAGGTGTCTACAATGACATCGAACGGGCAAAGGAGAGCAAGAAGGTCAAGGCAGGAAGAGGCAAGATGCGCGGACGCAGGTTCAAGCAGCGCAAGAGCCTCCTGATTGTGACCGCAGAAAAACCGCTGCTCGCAGCACGCAACCTTTCCGGTGTCGACGTCGTTACCGTTGACCAGCTGAATGTTGAGCACCTAGCACCCGGAATGCAGGCCGGACGTCTGACGGTCTGGACAGAAGGTGCACTCATGCGCCTGGGGGGGAGATAAATGACCCTCAAGTACCCGTTTGTGACAGAGAAGGCAATGGTCCTCTTGGAGAACCAGAGCAAACTCCAGTTTCTCGTCACCCGCGAAGCAACCAAAGACGACATCAAGCGCGAGCTTGAAAAAGCGTTTGGGCAGAATGTCAGGAGCGTCCGCACCCTGATGAACATGCACGGCCAGAAGAAGGCAATCGTGAGCTTTGAGAACGACAAAGCCGCCGAGGAGATCCTCAGCCGGCTCGGTATAATGTAGGTGGGGAGCATGGGACATCGAATCACAACACAAAGCCGGGGCAAGGGAGGCCCGACATACCGGGCACCATCCCACCGGTACAAGGCAGAACTCAAACACATCGGTGACGACACGCAGAAGATCACGGGGACGGTCATCGATATCGAACACGATCCCGCCCGGAATGCGCCGATCGCGCTCGTTAAACTTGAAGACGGGAAAAAAGTCTACATGCTCGTCACCGAAGGGCTTGGCATCGGGGAGATCATTACCTGGGGTGCCAATGTCGACGTTAAGAACGGCAACACGCTCACGCTCCAGAATATTCCCACCGGTACATTCATCTGCAATATCGAAGCCCGCCCAAATGATGGCGGCAAGTTCGTGCGTTCATCGGGAGTCCAGGCAGTCGTGGTCGACAAGATTGAAGACCGTGTCGGCGTCAGGATGCCCAGCGGCAAGACGAAATGGTTCAACCACCGCTGCCGGGCAACCGTTGGGATCGTTGCCGGAGGCGGCCGTGTCGAGAAACCGTTTGTGAAAGCAGGCAACAAGTACCACAAGATGCAGAACACCGCATCCAACTGGCCACGTGTCCGTGGTGTCGCGATGAACGTCATCGACCACCCGTTCGGCGGCGGCGGACACCAGCATACCGGCCGCCCCAAGACCATTGCACGGGGAACCTCCCCAGGCAGGACCGTCGGCCATGTGGCAGCACGCAGGACAGGTAAGAGCAGGAAGTGATGGGTATGGCAGCACCTAAAAAGACACAGAAGAGAATGCCAAGACGGCGTGAGGAGTTCACCTATCGCGGCTACAAGATCGACGAGCTGAAAGCGATGGGGATGAGCGAACTCCTTCCCCTTATGCCAGCCCGTCCCCGCCGCAAGATCGTCCGCGGGTTCTCCCGTGGTGAAGAGACGTTACTCGCAAAGGTCCGAGAAGGCGACGAGAAGATCCGGACGCACCTTCGTGAAATGATCGTCATGCCGGAGATGGTAGGCAAAATCATTGAGATTTACAATGGCAAGGAGTTCGTGAAAGTCGAGTTCCAGCCGGAGTCGGTCTTCCACTATCTCGGGGAGTTTGCATTGACAAGGAAGAGGGTCTCTCATGGGAGCGCCGGTATCGGTGCGACCAGAGGCAGCAAGTACGTTCCGCTGAAGTGATGGACATGGCACGCATTGATTATTCAAATAAGATCAAGGGCGACAACGTGGCAAAAGCAAAGGCCAACGAAATTAACGTGTCGCCAAAGCATTCGATAGAGATCGCCGGGTTCATCAGGAACAAACGGGTGAATGAAGCAATTGCATACCTGAATGATGTCGTCAAGTTGAAAAAGGCGGTCCCTTTCAGGTATTTCAACCGGAATGTTGCGCACAAACGCGGTCTTCCCGGTAACTGGGATGCAGGCCGGTACCCGGTCAAAGCGTCAAAGGAATATATTCGGATCCTTGAATCGGTCAAAAAGAATGCCGAGTACATCGGTCTCGATGCAGAAAACCTCGAGATCATCCATGCGTCGGCGAACCGCGGGCGGGCACAGAAAGCCTTCTTCCCCCGTGCGATGGGAAGGGCAACCCCCAAAGTCCGCGAAACCGTAAACATTGAGATCATTGTCCGTGAGGTGGCGTAATGGCGGTAGAGAGAAAGTTCATTGCTGAGGGTGTCAGGAAAGCCCGTGTCGAAAAGTACCTGTCCAAGGAACTGAAACGCGCCGGCTACGGGGGTATGGATATCGCCCGGACTCCTCTCGGTACCCAAGTCACCATCTTTGCCGAGAAACCGGGGATTGTGATTGGCAAGGGCGGCAAGCTGGTCCATCAGCTCACCCTGGACCTTGCCCAGAACTACGGTGTCGAATCGCCGCAGATCGAGGTCCAGCAGGTCACCAACCCCAGTTTCAATGCCCAGATCATGGCCGAGAGACTTGCAAACGCCCTTGAGCGCGGCTGGTACTTCCGCAAGGCCGGAACAAGCATCCTGCGCCGCGTCATGGATTCCGGTGCGCTCGGGTGTGAAGTAGTCATCGCCGGGAAACTGACCGGGGCCCGCGCCCGTACCCAGAAGTTTACCGAAGGGTACATCAAGCACTGCGGCGAACCGAGCAACACGCTTGTCGAGAAAGGATACGCGGTGGCGATCAAGAAACTCGGCGTCATCGGCGTCCAGGTCAAGCTCGTTCCTGCCGGAGCAAAACTGCCCGACCACTTCTCGGTCATCGAACAGGAGAAGAAGAGGCAGGCCCCGGCTGCAACAGTCACCGCTATTGGCGATACCGATACTGAAGAGCCTGCACTTCCTGATGAGAGATTAGGGGAGGAACAGTGATGGCGATATTCAGGGCTCATGATGTCCAGCAGCTGTCAGATATCGAACTGCAGGAACAGATGGGAAAACTCCGGATGGAACTTATCCAGCACTACGGCAAGGTAAGTGCCGGTGGCGCCACCGAAAACCCCGGACATATCCGCGAACTGAGGCGAACCATCGCCCGCATGTTGACTGAGCAGAACCGCAGGAGAACTGCATGATCTCTTCCCAGAATGTCCTCCGCCACGAACTGATCGGCTTGGACGTTCTGGTCTCGGGAGCCGCAAACCCCCTGCATAAGGGAATATCCGGTCGCATCATCGATGAGACAAAGAACATGCTCGCAATCCAGACATGCCGCGGGATCCGGCGCATCCCCAAGATGCACAGTACATTCCGCGTACGTCTCCCGGGCAGTGAACTTGTTGAGATAGATGGATCCGTGATGGTTCTGGCTCCTGAAAAAAGGATCAGCCTGCACGAAAAGAAGAGGATACCATAATGGCACAAAACATTGGATTGAACGTCCAGGCACCAAAAGAGGCGTGCAAGGACGTTAATTGTCCGTTTCACGGCACTTTACCGGTGCGCGGCCAGGTGATCACCGGTAAAGTCGTGAGCGATCGAATGATGGGGACGGTCGTGGTTGCACGGAACTACATGCACTACGTCCGTAAATACAAGCGGTACGAGAAACGAAGCTCGAAACTCCATGCCCACAACCCGCCCTGCATCCAGGCCAAGGTCGGGGACATGGTGAAGATAGCCGAGTGCAGACCGCTTTCGAAGAGCACGACCTTCGTCGTTGTGGAGGTGCAGAAGCCATGAAGGCAAAGCAGTCCAAGACGCCGAGGGCCCTTGCAACGGGGACGAGGCTGGCATGCGCTGATAACACCGGTGCCAGGACCGTGCAGATCATCTCTGTCTTCGGCTACCATGGTGTCAGGCGCCGTCAGCCCAAGCTGGGGCTGGGGGATCTCGCCACGGTGAGCGTCCAGAAAGGCACCCCCGACATGCGCCGCAAGCTGGTGCGTGCAGTGGTCATCCGCGCGAAGAAGGAGATGCGCAGGCCCAACGGTATGCGGGTCTCCTTCGATGACAACGCTGTTGTCGTCGTGGATGAGAAGAACGAACCCAAGGGAACTGAGATCAAGGGACCCGTTGCCCGTGAAGTCGCTGAACGCTTCCCCAAGCTCGGTTCGATGGCAACGATCATCGTATGAGGTGTGCAGCATGGTAAGAATCAAAAGCGAACAGCCAAGAAAACAGAGAAAGGCCCGCTACAGCGCACCGTCACACGTGAGGACAAAATTCCTGAACGCACCCCTATCAGAGGACCTGAAGGAGAACTACAAAAAGAAGACGCTGCGTGTCATCAAGGGAGACACCGTAAAAGTGACCCGTGGGGATTTTGCAGGAGATGAGGGCCTGGTCGACGCCGTCAACACGGTAAAGGCAAAGATCGTTGTCCACGGGGTCTCGTCCACCAAAGCCGACGGCACAGAAGTCCCGCGCCTGATCGACGCATCGAACGTGCAGCTCACCAAACTGAACCTCGCAGACAAACGCCGCGTGGCAAAACTCGGGGAGGCCGAATAATGTCAGAACACCTGAAGCGACTGAATGCCCCGGACTCGTGGCACATCGCAAAGAAGACCACGAAATTCATCACCAAGACCGCGCCGGGCCCGCACAATGCGAACGCGATGCCGATAGCCGTCTGGCTCCGTGACCACATGGACTATGCACGGAACATGAAGGAGATAAAGCAGATCCTCGGGCAGAACGATGTGATCATCAATGGCCGGGCCTGCCGCGACCCCAAGATGGGGATCGGCATCTTCGATATCATCGCCCTGCCGAAGATCAACAGGTACTACCGCATCCTGCGTGACAGGAACGGCCGCCATGTCTCCGTCGAGATTGATGCAGAGGCTGCCAAGACCCGGCTGTGCAAGGTCACGAACAAGACCGTTGTCACCGGTGGCAAAGTCCAGCTGAACCTGCGGGACGGCGCCAACCTGCTCGCGGACAATACCTACAAGGCCGGCGATTCGGTCGTGCTCTCCCTCGAACCCGGTAACCGGTTCACGATCCTCGATCACTTCCCGTTCGCTGTCGGCAACATGGCCATGGTTATCGGTGGCCGCCACTCCGGTAATGTCGCACGGATCGTTGAGATCGTCAAGATGCCCGGGAGCGTTCCCAACAAGATCGTCCTCGAGGACGAGAAGGCGGGAACCCGGTTCGACACGATCGCCCCCTACATCTACATGGTAGGAAAGCAGGAACCCGCAATAGCAAAATGGGGGCATGAAGAGTGACATCAATGCGCGATGTCTACATCGACAAGATCGTCGTCCACATGGGTGTCGGCGAGAGCGGCGAGAAGCTGGTGAAAGCGGAAAACATCATGAAGACGATCACGAAGCAGACACCGATCCGGAGCATTGCCAAGAAGACGCAGCCTGCCTTTTCCGTCAGGAAAGGTGCCCCGATCGGCTGCAAGGTAACCCTCCGCGGCAAGCCTGCCCGTGACTTCTTCGAGACCTCCTTAAAGATCGTCGACAAGACGCTCTTTGAGAGCCAGCTTGACACGAGCGGGAATTTCTCGTTCGGTATTGAGGAGCATACGGACTTCCCCGGTATGTCCTATGATCCGCAGATCGGTATCTATGGCATGGATGTGAACGTGGTGCTCGAACGCAGAGGTATACGGATCACCCGCAGGCGCATGGAGCAGAAGAAACTCCCGGCAAAGCAGCGCGTCAGCAAACAGGATGCGATCGCGTTTCTCAAGGACACCTATCAGGTAGAGGTGCGCTAATGGCTGGAGAAAGGAAGAAGATCTACGGTCGCGGTGCGAACGAATGCAAGATGTGCGGCCGGAAGCAGGGCCTCGTGCGCAGGTACCATATCATGTTCTGCCGGCAGTGCTTCCGCGAGTGGGCCCAGAAGATGGGTTTCAAGAAGATGAGCTGAGGAGTGAGCAAGAATGACACGACTGAATACAATAGCAGACGGGATGTGCACCCTCAAAAATGCAGGGGATACCGGCAAGTCCGTATGTATCATCGAGCCCGCAAGCAAACTCCTTGGCGCAATGCTCCGCATTATGCAGGATGCCGGTTACATCGGCAGCTTCGAGTTCGTGGAGGATGGCAGGGGCGGACAGCTCAGGGTCAACCTCACGGGCAGGATCAACCGCTGCGGTGCAATAACGCCGCGGTTTTCAGTACAGCTGGATGAGATGGAATACTGGGAGAAGCAGTACCTGCCCGGCAAGAACTTCGGGCTCCTGATGCTTTCGACCTCGCGTGGTGTCATGTCCCACGAACAGGCGAGGAAAGAAGGTATCGGCGGCGAACTGCTCGGGTACGTCTACTAGGGGGTGCGAAGATGTCAGCAGTACGAAAAGTGAAGATTCCCGAGGGCGTAAAAGCCCAGCTTGACGGAACGCAGCTCAAAGTGACAGGTCCCAAGGGGCAGCTCACCCGCAATATGCGGTTCCCCCAGGTCACCATGACCTGTGATGGCAGCGAAGTCACCATCTCGACCGATTCCGGGAGAAAGGAGATCACGGCAATGGTCGGTACCCTTGAGGCGCACACGAAGAACATGTGCCGTGGCGTCAGTGAAGGGTTCGAGTACCGAATGAAAGTGGTGTACAGCCACTTCCCCATCCAGCTCAAGCTGCATGGAAACCGGCTTGAGATTGCCAATTTCCTTGGCGAGAAGAAGGCGAGGTACGCACGGATCGAGTCCGGTGTTGTGGCAAAAGTGGCGAACGATGAAGTTGTCCTCACCGGGATCGACCGCGAACTTGTCGGGAACTCGGCAGCAAACATCGAACATGCCACTCATATCCGCAACCGTGACCCGCGGGTGTTCCAGGACGGAATTTACATGGTCCAGAGAGGCTGAAGAGATGACAACAGAAGTAAAGCGACTGATCCGGGTGCGCAAAGAGAAGGGCGCAAGCTTCAAGCGCGACGGGTTCGGTAAGAAACGACAGCTCTCCGACTCATGGAGAAAGCCCCGTGGACAGCACAACAAGCAGCGGGAGCAGAAGAAGGCGAAGGGTGCTCTCCCCAAGCCGGGATTTGGCAGCCCTCTTGCCGTGCGGAACATGCACCCGAGCGGCTTTTTCGAAGTGCTCGTCTCCTCCGTAAAGGAACTCGACGGCCTGGACCCGAAGACCCAGGCAGTGCGGATTTCCGCAACCGTTGGCGACCGGAAGCGGGTCGGACTTCAGGAAAAGGCAATCGGTGCAGGTCTCAAGGTCCTGAATGCCCGGAACGTAAAGCCCAGGGCAGAGAAAGAACCGGCAAAGGCAGCCGCAAAGGACGAAGGGAAGCAGAAAAAAGAAGAGAAAAAACCCGCAAAGCCCAGGAAAGCTGCCACCCCGGCAAAGAAGGAAGCCAAGAAGGAGAAACCGGCTCCCGTGACTAATGAGAAGAAGGCACCGGCAGCCGCAAAGAAGTCTTCCAGGCCGAAGGCGGAACCCGCCGGGAAACCTGCGGATAAACCCGCAAAGAAAGAGAAGGCAGCGGCAAAACCCGCAGCAAAGGCTGCAAAGCCAAAGGCCGAGAAACCTCAGGAAAAGACTGAAGCAAAACCCAAAGCAGTCTCAAAACCGAAGGCAAAAAAGAGCGGTTCAGGAGTGAAGAAGAATGAGTGACGTCGCCAGCCAGAAACGCATTGCCGCGTCCATCATGAAATGCGGGGTGAACCGCGTCTGGTTCGATCCGGCCCGTCTCTCCGATATCGAGAACGCAATCTCGCGTGAGGACCTCCGGGGACTCGTAACGGATGGCGCGATCAAGGCACGCCAGAAGAAGGGCGTCAGCCGCGGCAGGGCCCGCGCACGGATCGCCCAGCGGTCCTACGGGCACCGCAAGGGTGCAGGAAAACGGAAGGGTGCAGCAGGTGCCCGCAATCCGAGCAAGACCGCATGGGTCCAGAAGATCCGTGCGATCAGGAAAGTGCTCGTTGAACTGCGCACGGCCGGTACCATTGACCGGCACATGTACCGCCTCCTCTACCGCAAAGCGGCCGGGGGCCAGTTCAGGAGCGTCGCGCACATGAAGGCGCAGATGGAGATCCTCGCAGGGAGGATGAAGTAAATGGCTACAGGACCACGGTATTTTGTCCCCTTCCGGAGACGGAGGGAAGGCAAGACCGATTATTACCAGCGGACGCGGCTCGTGGTCGCGGATGTGCCCCGGATGGTTGTCAGGAAGACAAACCGGCACATCATCGTCCAGCTCGTCGTTGCTGAGATGGAAGGCGACCGCACGCTCGTTGCAGCAAATTCCGCCGAACTCGAGAAATACGGGTACAAAGGATCGACTTCCAGCACACCGGCAGCCTACCTCACGGGCATGCTCTTCGCCGTAAAGGCAAAGAAAGCCCAGCAGGACAGTGCAGTCCTGGACATCGGGCTCAACCGTGCAACACCGGGGGCCCGGGTATTCGCTGCCCTCAAGGGTGCAGTCGATGCAGGGCTGGAGATCCCCTATGGCGAGGAGATCCTCCCCTCGGATGAGCGCATCAAGGGGGCGCATATTACGGCATACAACAAGAATGCAGGCGATATCGTCAGGGTTGTCGAGCAGGTGGCAGATGCCATAAAGAAGGAGATGGCGTAAATGGCGTACGAACGAGAAGAATGGCATCCGGTCACCGGTCTTGGCAAACTTGTCGCTGAGGGAGATATCAAGAGCATCGATCAGGTCCTCGCAAGCGGCAGGCCGATCAAGGAACCCCAGATCGTTGACACGTTCCTTCCCGATCTTGAGGACGAAGTCCTTGATATCGCGATGATGCAGCGGATGACCGACTCGGGCCGCCGTGTCCAGTTCCGTGCAGTCGTCATAGTCGGCAACCGCAACGGCTACATCGGGTTCGGCCAGGGCAAGGACGTGCAGGTCGGCGATGCAATCAAGAAGGCGATCGTCAAGGCAAAGATGAACCTCATCAGGGTCCAGCGCGGCTGCGGCAGTTGGGAATGCGGGTGCGATGTTTCCCATTCGATTCCCATGCAGGTCACCGGTACCGCCGGCAGTGTCAGGGTCACCCTCAAGCCCGCACCCCAGGGAATCGGGCTTGTCACCGGTGACATCAGCAAGAAAGTGCTCGAGCTCGCCGGTATCAAGGATGTCTGGACATTTGCGCGGGGACAGACCCGCACCACCATCAACTTTGCCAAGGCGACCTTCAACGCACTCAAGGAGACCAATATGATCAGGACAGGGAGGTCTCAGTAAATGTACGCAGTAGTTCAGGTCCGCGGGGTAGTGAAAACCCGGCGGGACATCAAGGACACGCTCAAGATGCTGCGCCTGCACCACATCAACCACTGTGTGCTCGTGCCGGACTCTCCCGAAAACCTCGGCATGATCCGGAAAGTAAAGGACTATGTCGCCTATGGCGAGGTCGATGCAGCGACCATCGAGACGCTGCTCCAGACCCGGGGCCGGGTTATCGGCGATGCCCCGCTCACGGATGATTACATCAAGTCAAACTCAACGTACAGCGGTATTGCCGAATTCGCAAAGGCGCTGGCAGGTGGGGAGACGAAACTGCGCGATGTACCGGGGCTCAAGCCAGTACTCCGGCTTCACCCCCCGCGCAAGGGATACAAGACCACCAAACGCACCTTCCCGCAAGGCGGAGCGCTTGGCTATTATGGTCAGGAGATCAATACTCTCCTCTACAAGATGAGGTGATGAGGATGCCAACCAACAAACGTTCAAAATACCGCGGATCGCGGACATGCGGTGGCGGCACCCACAAGAACCGGCGCGGTGCAGGCAACCGCGGCGGCAGGGGCCGTGCCGGTATCAACGCCCACCACTTTGTCAAGTGGTACAAGGAGATGGGTGGACCGGTATTCGGCAAGGACGGGTTCTGCAACCCGACCGGAACCGAAGTAACCGCCATCGATGTCGGGGCACTGGACCAGATAGTTCCTTCGCTCCTTGCACAGGGTATTGCCAGGCAGGAGGGGGACGCAGTCGTGATCAATATCGCTGACATGGGTATCGAAAAAGTCCTTGGAAGCGGGAAGGTCACCCGAAAGATCAACATCTCTGCCGAAGCATTCTCCGGGACCGCAAAGGCAAAGATCGAAAAGATGGGCGGAAAAGCACAGGTTGTTTAACGACAATACAGACAATTTTTTGGTGAAACAATGGGAAACCTGCTGGATCGAATGGAACCCCTGCTTGCTGCGATGCCCGCAGTCAAGAGCCCTGAGGGACACGTTCATTTCAAGAATAAACTGATCTGGACGCTGGGAATATTGATTTTGTATTTTGTCCTGACGAATATCCCGATCTTCGGTCTCGCCCCCGCGAGTCAGGATTTATTTTCGGCATGGCGTGCACTTCTCGCCGGTGCCAGTGGATCGATCGTTCACCTTGGTATCGGGCCGATCGTCACTGCGTCCATCGTTCTCCAGCTGCTGAAAGGTGCAGATATCCTCCACATTGACACGAGCGAGACACGCGGACAGGTCATGTACATGGGACTGCAGAAGATCCTCATCATGGTGATGATCGTGATCGAGGCAGCGCCAAACCTTGTCGGCAGTTTCATGCAGCCCAATCCGACCATTGCTACCCAGTTCTTTGGTGGCAACCTGTTTGCCGTATCCCTCCTCATCTTCATCCAGATCTGCATCGGGGGGGTCCTCATCTTCTTCATGGATGAAGTGGTGACCAAATGGGGCATCGGATCCGGTGTCGGTCTCTTCATCATTGCCGGAATATCCCAGGCGCTCGTCAGTGGGTTCATCAACTGGGCAAAGGTACAGGACCAGTATCCGACCGGGTTCTTTCCGCGACTCGTCGCCATCGGGTTGGACGGGGGCAGTTATCTCACGTACTTCGGTACGAATATCCTTGCGTTCATCACGACCATAGCTATCTTCCTCATCATCGTATACGTGGAGTCCACGCGGATCGAGATTCCCCTTGCTCATGCGCAGGTGCGCGGCGCCCGGGCCCGTTTCCCGGTCAAACTGATCTATGCGAGTGTCCTCCCCATGATCCTCGTGCGGGTACTGCAGGCAAATATCCAGATGGTCGGGATGTTCCTGTCCAATGTCGGTATCACCATGTTCGGGACGTTCAGCGGCTCGACACCCCAGAATGGTATCATGTGGTATCTTGCCCCGATCAATGGTCCGAGCCAGTGGATGTGGTGGACGACTGATCTCGGGCATGCGGTATGGCAGGTGCTATTACGGATGGGAATAGATATCACATTCATGGTAGTCGGAGGTGCGATCTTTGCACTCTTCTGGATCAAGACTGCCGGGCTCGATTCAAAGGACGTGGCCCGCCAGATCCAGCTGTCCGGCATGTCCATCCCTGGCTACCGGCGGAACCCGCAGGTGCTTGAAAAGTACCTTGACCGGTATATTCCCCGTGTGACCGTTATCGGCGGTGTCTTTATCGGTGTGCTCAGTGTCATTGCAAACCTCTTTGGTGTCATCGGTGCGGTGAGCGGGACAGGACTGCTCCTGACCGTAAGTATCACGTACCGTCTCTACGAGGAGATTGCAAGCCAGCAGATCATGGAAATGTACCCGTTCATGCGGACCTTCTTTGGCAAAGAGTAACAGGAAAGGGACGAGGATGGTTGGAAAAAAGGTCATCATAACCGGCGTACCGGGTGTCGGTAAGACAACGGTTGTCAACGAGGCATTAAAAAAACTCAAAACAATTGGCGTGGAGTACCAGTCGATCAATTTCGGTACCTTCATGTTCGAGGTTGCAAAGAACGACAATCTCGTTCAGGACAGGGACCAGATGCGCACCCTGGACCGTGCAGACCAGAAGCGTCTCCAGCAGCGGGCAGCACAGGCTATTGCGCAGCTCCCGGGAAACGTGCTGATCGATACTCACGCGTCGGTCAAAACACCAAAAGGTTACCTTGCAGGGCTGCCCGAATGGGTGCTCCGCGAGATCATGCCGGATATCATCATTCTTGTTGAGACCGATGATGACCAGATCCTCATCCGCCGGCTCACGGACGAGACGAGAGCCCGGGACAAAGAGGGGTCCCGGTCCATCTCGGAGCACCAGCAGTTCAACCGCTCCATTGCCGCGGCATACGCGATGATGACCGGTTGTACGATAAAAATTATCACGAACGCTGATTTCCTGCTCGAACGGTCCTCAACCGAACTTGCAGAAGTCCTCAGGTGAATAAATGAATTTCCGCAAGATCTGGGGTGAATACAGCATCTGGCTCACCTTTGGCTTCATGTTCCTCATGATGTGGGCATATACGGTCCCGTGGCTGCGTCAGGATGTCGGCCAGAACATGGACGCGGCGTTTGCCCCGTTTGTCACAGAATTCAATATTCCCTTTTATGTCCTGATCATCGGCCTCTCAGGTCTCACGGGCCTGTACTCATCGATCGTCCAGAAGTACACGATCGATTATGAGAAGATGACCGAGTCACAGGAACGGATGAAGGAGTTCCAGGCAGAGTACCGTGAAGCCCAGCTCTCTCAGGACGAAAAGAAGATCAAGAAACTGGAAGCGAAAAAAGACCGGGTCATGAAGGAACAGCTTGAGATGTCCCAGCAGCAGTTCAAGCCGATGGCGTATATCCTTGTCCTGACCGTCCCGATCTTTTTCTGGCTTCTCTACCGCCTGAGCCAGATAAAGAGCACGATAACCATGCCGTATCTCGGGACCCATAACCTCCCTGAAGCGGTCATCTGGGTGATCCCGGCGTGGATGATCTGGTACATGGTCTGTTCAATCACCTTAAGCCAAGTCATCCGGAAGTCCTTAAACATCGGGGGACTCTGATGCGGATCACCGTGAGCGGGCTGCCCGGAAGCGGGACAACCTCACTCTCACGGTACCTTGCGGAGCGCCACGGGTTTTCTATGATCTCTGCGGGAGAGGTCTTCCGCCAGCTCGCACGGGAACACAACATGGAGCTGGCCCGGTTCGGCAACCTTGCCCGGCAGGATCCCTCCTATGATAAGATGATCGATGCCCGCCAGAAAGAGATCGCACAGAAGCGGGACGACATCATTGTTGAAGGCAGGCTCTCCGGCTGGATGGTTGATGGTGCGGACCTCAAAGTGTGGCTCTATGCCCCCATCGGCTGCCGGATACAACGGATTGCCACCCGCGACAACGTGGCTGATGAAAAAACAGCAGCGGCGCTCACACTGGAACGGGAACAGTGCGAGGCTGACCGCTATCGCTCGTACTATTCCATCGACATCTCGGATCTCTCCATCTATCACATCATCCTGAACTCGGAACACTGGGGTGTCGAAGGACTGGGTGCGATCATTGATACGGCGATCGCCCGGTTGAAACCTGATGAAACCCGATAGCCGTTTGTTCTGCGGCAGAGCCGCAGGCCTGACGATTTCTCTGCAGGCCGGTGATGATATGTCCGGAGAACTTTTTCGTGAGCACGCACATAATCACCCTGCGGGAGGTGACCGGATTGGACGATGAAATTATCATCCGGCTGGTTGATACCTGGGACAAGGACGAGATTGTCCAGCTCTATCGCGCAGGCGGGTGGTGGAAGGAAGAATATGATCCGGACTCGCTTCCCGGCCTGATCCGGGGCAGCTTCGCCTTCGCTGTCGCGATCGATCGGAAAACCGGGCATGCGATCGGGATGGGGAGGGTTATCTCTGACGGCGTCTTTGACGGGTACATCCAGGATCTTGTCGTCCTTCCCGCCTACCGGAAGAGGGGGATCGGTGCGGGGATTATTGCGGCTCTGGTCGCTCGATGTACCGGTTCGGGAATCTCCTGGATCGGGCTCATCGCGGAACCCGGCACCGAGTCATTTTACCAGCCCCTGGGGTTCTCTCCGATGAAAGGGTATATCCCCCTGCTGCTAAAGAGGGATCCATGATGCTCACCCAGGATAATTTCAGGCCCGTGACCCTTGCAGACCGGGAATTTTTCGAGAAGCACTATGCCCATTACCCGCAGGTCCACAGTGATAACACCTTCACCAACATGGTCTGCTGGAACCATTATGCTTCATACTGTTACGCTTATGTTGAGAAAAATGTCGTAATTGCAAGCACGATCGGCAGCGTCACGAGGTTCCGAGCCCCGATCGGCCCCCGGAACCCGGCACTTCTCCGGTCCCTGATCCGCCTGGCATCGGACGTCAGTGACAACGAGCCTGTCGTCCTGATCGATCCCGAGACCGCCATCTGGATGCGGGAAGTCTGTCCCGGGATCAACCTGGTCCCCGACCGGAACCACTTCGAATACGTGTACCGCTCCCTCGACCTCGCGGAGCTTCCCGGAAAAAATTACCTGACTATCCGCCGCCAGGTCAACAAGTTCCGTCGTACCTGCGCGAACACGGTCGAGCCGATCTCACGGGAAAACTGGGAGGAAGTAAAACGGTTCCTCATCGAGTGGTGTGAATGGAAAGGCTGCGAAGGCGACCCGGTCCTTGCGCACGAGAAGGAAGCGGTTTTTTTTGCCATCGACCATTTCGACGAGCTCCCACTCAGTGGACTTATTATCCGGGTCTTCTCCAAGGTCGGCGCCATCGCGCTCTTTGAACCCATGACCGAGGATACGGCGCTCGTGCATTTCGAGAAAGGCCTGCCCGACTGCGAAGGCATCTACAAGGCGATCAATACTGAGACGGCTGCAATTCTTGCAAAGCGGTTTGCCTACATAAACCGCGAAAGTGACCTCGGCGTCGCCGGCCTGCGGGAGGCGAAGATGAGGTACCACCCGCACCATCTGGTGGAAGTCTTCTCGATGAAGCGGGATTCGTAACCAGATCTGTTTTCAAAAAAAATATCCGGTCAATGAACGGTTGCCATTGCCATCACGCCCGAAGCGACGATCTTGATGGCAATGGCCGCAACAAGCATGCCGAGAACCTTGCCCATGATATCGGTGACCACTTCGCCAAGTACGCGCTGGATCAGTTCAGAATAGTACAGGATGAGCCAGGTAGCGAGGAGCGAGAGGGTGATTGCGATAAATGGGATGAGGAGCCCGTAATCCTTTGAAAGGAGCATCACGGTAGTGATCGTCCCCGGTCCGCAGAGGAGCGGCGTTCCGATGACCACGCCCGCTGCGGTTTTTGCACGATCTTTGCAGTGGCCTATCTCGATCCCGAGCGCCTCCTGGATCCCGAGGAGGAAGAGAAGGATGCCGCCGGCTATCTGGAAACTCGGCAGGGTCAGCCCGAGGATATCAAAGATCGTTTTGTTGAAGATGAGGAAAAGGTACATCAGCCCCCCTGCAACAGAAACTGCAATGAACGCCTGTTTATGAATTTCTGCCGGGGTCTGCCCTTTCGTCATCGCAGCAAATATGGGTACGGAGAGGAGAGGGTCCAGGATGATGAACAGGGCGGCGAAGGAGTAGATAATACCGGGAATGAGGTCCATTTTCGTCTGATCAGGAATATACACTCTTATCTGGGATAAAATTAGGGTTCAGCCGTCCTGCGGACCCGTGCGGGCTGCACGGTACGATCCGGCCGTTTTGCATTATCCATAATATATAAAAGCCGGCACTCTCTATGTTCAAGTAAAGCGGAACCTTTCCTGCAATGGCAGAAGAGAGAGGCCGCGATGGTGAAGTTTTCATGGCAAAAGCAGCAGCATCGTCGAAAAAAGGTGGTCTGAAGAAGGCCACGAAACCTGCGGCAGCGAACAAGCGATCTGCATCCGCGGTGAGGAAATCCGTACCTGAGAGGAAGGCCCCTGCGAAGAAAACGACCGCGATAAAGAAGGGGGCGACGAAAGTCTCCCCAAAAAAGAAGGCTGGAAAAGCGGCATCAAAGGATATGACACGGTACAAGTGCAGACTCTGCGGGTACGTCTATTCGCCCCTCCGTGGGGAACCGCACAACGGCATCCCTGCAGGTACTGCGTTTGAAGATCTCCCGGAGACATATGTCTGCCCGGTGTGCGGAATGGAGGGAAAGGGCAAGATTGGCACGTGGGGCTTTGATGAATGGCGTCCGACCCGCTATATCTGTTCCATGTGCGATTATATCTATGATGAAAAACGCGGTGAACCCCATCGTGGTATCAAACCCGGGACAAAATTTGAGGACCTTCCGGATGACTATGTCTGTCCTGTCTGTGCAACGGATCCTAAAATTGTACTACGATATGGGAATGTTCTCAAGCAGGGTTTTTCAGCGTTGTACGATTGAGATAATCCCCAATCTTTTTTTCGCGAAATTGTATTTTTTTGGTTCTGGAGAAATCATTGGCTTTCATCGTAGACGCTCTTGGGGGGAATGCTCTTCCCGAAGGGAGGAACAGGCTGGAGAAGAACCCGGAGGGTTCTTCGACTTGAGAGAGGAGGTCACACTCATAATTATTTAAGAATATAAGCGAATCACACGATAAAATAGGGTTTCTACAGAGCCTATTTTTTTAATACTCGTACAATCATTCTCTGAATATGAACAATACCTCCACTTCCCCCTTTTATCCGTATCCTTTTTCGGTGTTCCGAGTGATATTCGGCAATTCCCGAGTGAACCCGGCTTCGTGTTCGAATGTGTCGGACTATGGATGTATCGAAGTCAACACCGCCCCTGTCCCAAACCCGAACCTTTTATTGGGTGGGCTGGTTTACAGTAAAGGTACAGGATTGGCAGTCAGGAAGACTGACGATGACACTCTGCACCACAGAAAACGAGGGGGAGATCATTTTTGTCCATATGCCCTCCCAGATCGACCACGTTACGGCGATGGGCCTGGACCTTGAGCTCAAAGGTTGGGTTCTCGAAGGGCCACGAGTGCTGCTCTGTGACTTTTCCGGGACCCGGTACATCTCGAGTTCCGGGCTCCGGGTCATCCTGGCGATCGCAAAGATGATGAAGAGTTCCGGAGGGAGGTTCGGAATATATTCCCTTTCGCCGTTTGTTGCCCACATCTTCAGCATGTCCGGGTTCTCTCAGCTCATTTCCATCTATGCATCCAGACCTGACGCGGTCCGGGCTGTATCCACCTGACACTCCCCTGTGCGGTATGAAAGAGCAACTGGTCGGTATGCGGGGGCTGGGACCCGGCGCGAAGGAACCGGTCACAACCGTGAACAGGAAGGTATTATCATACCCCGTGTGAATGGTAATATGAGTAGTATGGATATCCCCGCAATGCTTGACAAGGCGCACATCCTCGCGAAGGCCGGGCGTTATGACGATGCTATTTCCCAGTATGACACTATCCTCAAGATTGACGGGAACAATACGGTGGCGCTTGAAAACCAAGGCAAGGTCTATTACTATCTCGGCAGGCACGAGGATGCCATTGCCTGTTATGACAAGGCGATTGCCATCAATCCGGACCTCGTCACGGTCTGGTACGAAAAAGGCTACACCCTGCGAAAGATCCGCCGGCATGAAGAGGCGATAGACTGTTTCGATCATGCCCTCTCGATCGATCCGGAGTACAGCTTCGCTCTTGCCAACAAGGGATATTCCTTAAACGAGCTGGGGAGATACAAAGAGGCGATCACCTGCTTTGATCTCATACTTGAATCCAGTCCGAAAAACATCCGGGCAATGACGGCAAAAGGGATTGCCCTCCGGGAACTCGGGAAAAATGAAGAAGCCCTCAGATATTTCGAAAAAGCGATTGAATCCAACCCGATCAATTCGTTCGTCTGGTACAATAAGGCGATAGCGCTCCGCAACCTCGGGAGGTTGAAGGAAGCGGACGAGGCGATAAGGATCGTGAACTTCCCGCAGCGAACGGGGAGAACATAGGGAAATCTCTCATCCCGGCACCCGAGAGGTTGCCAATTCATTTTTCAGATCAGTTCCCTGATGACAGTGATTATGGCAAAACCCTTCGCAGACAGATAAACGGAGGGAGCAAAAACCGGAATCAGGTCTCGGGTGTAGTGACAGTCTAATAATACATCTTGCATCCGAGAAACCCGAGATATAGCCCGCCTGCTATAACGGTCAGTGAGGTGAAGCCTGCAAGGAGGAACGCGAACCATACCATCCCTCCGCCGATTATCTCTAACTCGTTCTTTGTCTGTTCATTCATCTGAAAAGGACCACCGTTATGCCGTCGTAAAAATGGTATACGGCCAGGATCTGATACATCTGCTGTTGGTTGCGAATTTTTCCCCTTGAAAGAATTATTACATCAACCGCAGACGCGCCAGAACCGATGCCGGCAGGTTATGCTCCCGCCCTGCGTTCATGCGTCCAGTTCCCTGCACCCGTGAACCCTGAGTGCGATGAGGTCTGGTTGCCAGAACCCGCATGGTGCGGCTGGAACGAGCCTCCCTTCTGCCACCAGGTGCTGTTGCCGCCGTGCCAGCTCGTCCCGTTCGCGTTGGGTTGTGCCGTATGGTACGCGGCCATCCACTGCATCGCTCCATTCACGTTGCCGGAGGCAAGATCAGCCTGTACCCCGCTCACATCAACACCCTGCTGTGCAAGCTTCGTGACCCCGCTCTGGAGCCGTGTCGTCAGCTGCGTGTTGTTTGCCATTATGCCCGGATGATCCTTGTGCAGGGTCATCAGCTCCTGCATCGCGCCGGTGATGTTACCAGCGGCAAGGTCGGCCGTGGCCTGGGATACATCCACTCCCTTCTGGCTGAGGCCGGTGAGAACGGTCTGAAGATGGGCTACCTGTGCTGTGGCGTTCACCGCGTGCTCCCGGGGGCCATTCACCGCATTATCCGGATGATCATTATGATAGGCCATGAGCCACTGGAAGGCCGCCGTTACATTGCCTGCCGCAAGGTCAGCCTGGGCCGGGCTCGTGTCTACTCCCTGCTGGGTGAGGTTTGCAAGGACCGTCTGGAGCCGTGCTGCCTGCCGGGTGCTGTTGAATGTATGATGATAGGCGGTATTGCCCGCGGGAATCCCTGCAGGGTCTCCTGAGGGAGAGAAGGCAGTCGCCGCGCTGACCGGGCTCATGATAAGCCCGATCACCGACACTACTATTGCGATGATGGCGACTACCCGGTAACTGGGTGTAGGTAGTTTCATTCTTGTATCATCTCTCTGGAATAATTCCTGATGCGGGCTGAGTGGTGTGTACCCGCATCTTGTAAAGTATATAATACATTTTGTAATATATACTTTATGTTGTGTTAAATGTCACGCACATCATTGGCTTCTAAAAAGAGTCTGAAGGCAGGAATGCAGATTGCGGGTCGAAACTACTCGATTAGTCGGAACTCGAAGAAACCTGATGGTTTCTTCTCGTCCTCGAATTTCGCTTCGCTCAATACTCAGTCGAAGAATTCTGACGAATTCTCCTCCTCCTCAAATCTCGCTGCGCGAGATTTTTCGGAATTCGAAGAAATTTGAGAATTTCTTCTCGTGGTTCGGGTTCTTCGAACCCTTACCAAAAAAAAATTTAAATGAGTTTGAAGATTGGGTGGCTTTCTGCCTTGCACTCGATCCCGAGCTGGCGGGTTGCCTCAAGGACGACGATATCCGTGTAGGCCTGTGCCGTGATCATTGCTTCGACGTTCTCGATTGGTCCGTACATGATGAGGTCTGCACCGAGAGTGCTTGCAATCATGTTGCAGCCGATATCGGGTGCTGACCAGGCAGCCTGCTTGATGCCCTCAATTCCGCCGAGGTAGTGGTGGGACATCTGCTGGAGCAGGAGGTCTTTGCCCTGGTATCCTGCTGCCAGTACCGAGGGGGTCTTGCTCGTTCCCTTCCAGCGCTTGAGCCAGGTCCAGGAAACGGTCATGTTATGGTATGCACCACCGGTCGGGTAGCCGTGGATTGCCTTGCAGGCGAGAATCTCACGGTATGAACCGCCGGAGCCGAGACCGAGCGGGGTTGCTGCAGTGTCGAGGATCGGGCGCTTGATACCGCAATACTCTGCGATCTCAAGCATCCCCTTGGTCTGTCCTGCGACGCCACCTTCAACGAGCACTTTCTCCCTGCCTGCAACCGACGGGTCTGCAGGGTTGAATGCGAGGACGATGGCTGCATCCACATCACTGTTCTTCAGGGCTTCAATGCTCTCGGGCATGATTGAACCGTTGATCGAGTTGTAGATCGCACGGTGTGCAAGCCCGACATCGGTCACGTACTTGCATGCATGGGCAAGTGCCTTCGGTACCGATGAGTCCATCAGGAACGCGGTCTTGTTGTCGATGCTGTCGAACCAGCTGAAGTAGCTCTCGAATGCCTCGCCGTATTCCGCGATAATCTGGATGAAGTGCGGAATGCCGGTCAGGTCAGACAGAACCTGACAGCGGTTCCACAGCGCCTCTGCCTTTGCCTTGTCGATAGTGCCCTTTTTGTCATCAAGCACAACCTCGTGCTTGTTGTAGAAGATTGAGGCACCCAGTACCGTCGGGTACTCGCCGGGCTGTCCACCGATCTTGGTGCCGTTGAAGTCCCAGACACTCTGTTCTTTTTCAAATCTGAACATATTCTTTTACACCTCCGTTATACCATTGTCATCAATTTCTGGTACAAAAACAACAGCATCACAAATACGATAACGCCTGCCATGAGGCCGTACAGTATGCCGATATCCCGACCAATCTTTCGTCCAACACGCTGTGCAACCTCGGCATCCACGAACTCGATCCTCTTCTCGACCTTGTCGAGTCTCTTCTCGATCTCGAGGAACTGGGGGTTTGCACTCGCAGCGCCAACTTCCTGCCCGCCTGCAGCTTCCTTGACCTCGACGACGATGGGGTCAGCAGCGAACGCGCCCGGGTCCCGGGCCTTGAGTTCGTTGATCTTGGCCTTGATGGCGCCCAGGTCTTCGCTTTCCATGATGTT
>NZ_JBEKLH010000007.1:0-152554 GCF_050010295.1 Methanoregula sp. | reverse complement strand
TACGGGCCCGGATGGGAGGTACTCAGAATTGCCCGTCAGGAAGCCATCCGGAGCTAGAAAATATGCAGAGACAGGCTAAAACCTGTCCCCCCTCCCTTTTCGCCTTCCAAATACACCCAAATGGCGTCTCATGTTTTCAGACGTAAAAATGACTGGAATTACATGAATTAATGTCTCATTTTCCGGAATTACTGTCTCCGTGTCCGGAAAAATAGGGAATCGGAGCCCGTAGAGTGCCCCGTTCCATCAGGAAGGGGGCATGAGAAGAACCCGAACGGGTTCTTCGAGGGCGTATTTTGGAGGTACTCTCGCGGACTGTCAAGGCTAGGAGAGGACAAGGAGAACTCATCAGCCGGGCGGGGGTCGGGAGGCGATTGAAAAATTTTTGATCGCAAAAAGAATCCGGATATTTTTTACAATCTCCCCATCTCCCATGCACCCATCTCTTGCCTCAGCAGGGGAATAGGCGATTCAGCCCTGTCAGGCTGGTCAGATTGAGCTTTCGGATGCCGGTATCTTTTCTAGGTACACAAATTCGATCACATCGTTCAGTTTCTCGTATTTGAAAATATGATAGCCGAATCGTTGATAAAAACGGATATTTTTTTCGCTTTTTGAGCCAGTGAACAGTTCGAACCGTTCTGTTTTTTTAAAACGCTTTTCTATCTCGCTCATCAGTCGTTTCCCGGTTCCCTTGTTCTGGTGAACAGGATGTACGATTAACCGGCCGATATAGCAGGTCCCGTTCATCTCATACGCACGTACAGAACCAATGATCGCAGAATGATTTAGGGCTTTGAGGAAAATATGGGTTTGAAATTGTTCTTCGATATCATCCAGCGTCTGTGTTAGCGGCGGGATGGAAAAATCATTGTATAACCGTGCTTCACTCTGATACGCCATTTTTTGCAGTTCCAGTATCGCCTTTGCATCGCTCCTGCCAGATTGAGATATTACTATTATTTGAACCACCTTTATTGGTAGGTATTTTTTGTAGAGATATTGCTTTTAACCGGTTGTAAGTTTTCCTACAAGTTTGGGCAGATCGCACTTTTTCCGGAAAGATTGCGGGCTGGGAATTCCTGTAAAATTTTCAATCGCGATCAGGACCGGGCCAGTAATCTTTCCGGACGATCCGGTTCAACCGGATCTTCCGAACTTCTTCTGTTATTTCGACCCGTTTTTCCGGACATAGATGTACCGGAGCTTGTGGGTGTGCCTGCCCTCTTCACCATGTTCTTCCGGATCCTCGATCATACCGGTGGCGAGGATCTCCATATCCTGAAACTCCGATACCAGATCAGCTTCGGAGTAATAGTGGACCTCACGGCCGGGCTTGCTCTCGAATGTGTTCTCTTCGACAGACCTGCCGGTACCAATACTCGGCTCCCGGTCGGAGAATACCACGAAGAACAGGACACCGCCGTTCTCCAGCTGATCCCGGCACCGCTGCAGGAATACCGCCCGGTCGCCACTCCGGAAGAGGTGAAGGACATTGAAACAGTACATGCCATCATACTTCGAATCGTCGAATGGCATATCAAGAACCGACCCGTGGTGGTACCGTATATCGGGATCACCTTGTCGCGCAAGGGTCACGGCGGTACCCGATATCTCTATGCCGGTGACCTCGAACCCGGCCCGGGCAAACGCTTCGGCATTGCGACCGTACCCGGAACCCGGTACAAGGACCCTGCTCACTCCTGCCTTTTTGAAGAGCCCAATCGCGAGCTCAGCGGTCCGGCTGGGGGAATCGCCCCATATCCTGCCCTCTTCGCGGAAACGCTCCTCCCAGAATGTGTTCATACGAAATGCCCCGGTTCCATTGAGAATCCCCGTCAGGATAAGGGAACAATTCCGTGAGGATCCCTAATCAAAAAAGAGGCGGACATTTACCCTTCCACAATCTCATGCCCGTTCTTGTCGCCGCGCCCGATGCCCTTGTATACGAACCCCTCCCTGATGAAGGAATCGGGGTCGACCATGTTGCGCCCGTCCACGATGATCGGGTGCTTCCTGCCGGAGAGGTTCCTGACAACCACCGGATCAAGGTTCCGGTACTGGGTGTGCCCGGCAAAGATAACAACCGCGTCGGTGTCCTTCACGGATTTTTCGATGTCCGCGATGAGTGGCACTCCCGGATATTCGCAGACATACGCATCGTGGACGACCACATGACATCCCTCCCCCAGCAGCAGGTCCCGGTACGGTTCCGAAGGAGTGTTGCGGGTGTCGTCGGTGTTCGAGAGGAACGCCCAGCCGAGGATCGACACTTTTGACCCGACCGGATCCAGGCCAATCCGTTTCATCGCGTCCATCGTGAGCCTGAACATGTGCCGGGGCATGAAGTCGTTGATGCGGCGGGCGAGGACATAGAGCGAGGGTTCGTGTTCCGGGTAGTCGAGCGTCCCTTTTCCGAGGACCTGGACGCCGCGTTCGAGATGGTAGGTGTCCTTGGTCAGGCAGTGGCCGCCGACACCGGCACCGGGCCAGAGCATGGCGCGGGTTATCCCTTCGCCTTTCAGGCTGTCGATGCCGGCCCGCACGTCGTAGACATTGACCCGCATCGCCTCGCAGTAGAGCGCCAGCTCGTTGATCGCGGCGATCTGGAGGTCCCGGAACGTGTTCTCCGCGGTCTTGGTGACCTCTGCCGCCGTGGCCGTCATGGGGATAACCTTACCGGTTGTCAGGACCGGTGCATAGAGTTCCACAGCCCTCCGGGTGCTCACTTCGTCAATCCCGCCGACGATACGGTCGTGTTCCCGGATATTGCGCAGCAGCCTTCCTGCCATCACCCGCTCCGGCGCGTGGGCAAGCGCAAAATCGGTGCCTGCCATGAGGCCGGACTCCTTCCCGAGGATCTCCCGGGCCATCCCTTCCGTAGTACCGGGTGTGACAGTCGACTCGAGCACGACCAGCATGCCGGGCTGGAGATAGCGGCCCACGTCCCGGATCCCCTCGGCCAGTGCCGAGAAGTCCGGCAGGAGGTCGTCCTTGTTCAGGAACGGGGTCTGGATCGAGAGCGTGACTGCGTCGAGCCCGGCGATTAATGAGAAGTCGGACGTGCACCGGAATTTTTTTGCCCTGACCACGTCTTCCAGCAGCTCCCCAAGACCCGGCTCCTCGCCTTTCAGCGGGCTCTCCCCCCGGTTGAGCATCGCGATCTTGTACCCCGAGGACGGCGAGTCCCGCTGAAAACCGTAGACCATCCCGAACTTTGGAGAGTCCGCGAACAGGGCTGCAGCCGGTATCCCGACATAGCCCATCCCGAGCACCCCGATCTTTCTGATTGGCCCGCGTTTTGCCAGGAGATCCTGTAAGCTCACAGCGTTCCTGCCTCCCTTCCTCTAGAGACCTGCCTGGATCTGCTCGCAGAGCCGCAGGTTCCTTATGGCCTGTTCCGGGGTGATAGGGAACGGGCGGCGGTTTTCCACGCACTCGATGAACATACTGAGCTCGCGTTTCAGCGGTTCGAGCTTGTTCACCATCACCTTCTCGATGATGTTCTCCTGCACGTAGCGCTCAGCCTCGAACTGGTACCGCCCCGGCTTCCGGTAAATGGTCACTTCCTGCGTCATGAAGTCCCCCTCGATGGTGAACTCTTCCTCCTCCACATAGATCATCCGGATCTTCTTGGACGATTTCCGGCTCGCGGAGAGCGCGGCCGGCAAGGTCCCGCACTTCATCAGGACACTGCAGACGTCGGAGTTGCCGGCACTGTGGATGTCAGAGGGCTTGTCACAGAAGAGCGTGAGCAGGATATCGATGTCATGGATCATCAGGTCCTCGACCACGGTGCTGCCGCTGACCCGGGCGGAGGCGGGGTTGTGCCGTTTCATCTCGACATAAAGGGGTTTCTTGACGATCTTCCGGATCTCTTCCACGATCGGGTTGAACCGCTCGATATGCCCCACCCCGATGGTGATGCCTTCCGGTGCAGCCTGCATGAGCCGGACCGCCTCCTGCGCAGTTGCGCAGATCGGCTTTTCGATGAGCACGGATTTTTTTGCGGAGAAGACCTGTGCAACGGTTGCCGCGTGGAACGGCGTGGGCACACAGACGCTCACGGCATCGGAATGGTCGAGCAGTCCGCTCAGCGTGTCGTACACCACGGCACCGTGCTGCTTCCCCATATCCTTTGCCGCCGGGCCGTTCACGTCATAGACCCCCACGGTATCCACGCTCTTCATCTCGGAATAGACACGGACATGGTTCCTTCCCATGGTCCCGACACCGATGACGCCGACATCCATCTCAGGTCACCCGGTTGATGGTATCGCAGATGTACGCAAGTTGCTTCTGGTCGAGCAGGGGGTGGACCGGCAGGCTCAGCACCGAAGAGGCGAGGCTGGTCGAGACCGGGCACGGGTCCGGGTCGTTCCCCAGCCCGTAGAGGGGCTGGCGGTGGATCGGGATGGGGTAATGGACGGCAGTGCCGATCCCTTTTGCCTTCAGATAGTCCACGAACTCCGCCCGTTTCATCGGGAACTCGTCGGTGAGCCGTACCACGTACTGGTGGTACACGTGGTGCGCATACGAGGCTGCCAGCGGCCTGATAAGCCCTTTTGCATTCAGGTTCGCGTTGAGATAGTCCGCGTTTTTCCTTCGGCGGAGGTTGAACTTGTCCAGTTTCCTGAGCTGGGATATCCCGAGGGCCGCGGCGATGTCGGTCATGCGGTAGTTGTACCCGAGCCTCGTGTGGAGGTACTTCTCGCTCTGGCCGTGGTTGATGATGAGGCGCAGCCGTTCGGCATAGGCCTTCTCGCCCGTGGTGACCATCCCGCCTTCCCCGGTGCTCATGTTCTTGGTGGCGTAGAACGAGAAGCAGCCGAAGTGGCCGAACCCCCCCGTCTTCTGGCCGTTGTACAGGGCGCCGTGGGCCTGCGCCGCATCCTCGACCAGTTTCAGGTTGTGGGCCTCGCAGACCTGCTGGACCGCTCCTACATTGAAGGGCTGGCCGAAGAGGTGGACGCCGATGACGGCCCGGGTCTTCGGCGTCACCCGTTCCCCGAGCTGGGCGGGGCTGATGGTGAAGGTCTCCTCGTCCACGTCGACAAAAACGGGTTTTGCGCCGCACATGGAGACGGAAGTCGCCGTGGCGATAAACGAGAACGCGGGGACCAGCACCTCATCACCGGGGCCGATCTCTGCGGCCAGGAGCGCGGCATGGAGGGCCGCGGTGCCGTTATTGACCGCGACCGCATGGGTGGTACCGCAGTAATCACCAAATTTTTTCTCGAATTCTGCCACCTTCTCGCCGGAAGCGAGCATACCGGACTCTAAGACGGCAGTCACCGCTGAGATCTCATCCTGGCCGATCACCGGCCGGGCAATAGGTATATGGTCCAAACCCTTCCCCCAAACCTGTATCTGTTCATAAACGTTCGTAATGATCCAATAATATCATTCCTGCCGGTATCACCGGAGCCGGACGGGGGGTCCAGGTGACGGGCGATCACCGTGCGACCAAGGGAAAGATAGGTAATTAGGGCAGGAAAGAGATATGATCGTACACACGAGTCGGGAGGGGTGGCAACGCGGCATATCATATCCATCGGTGACTTCGACCGGGACGGGATCGACCAGTTACTGGATCACGCGGAACAGATCGACAACAGAAAGTACGATGCGGGTGCCCTCGGCGGCAGGATCCTTGCCGTGCTCTTCTTCGAGCCCAGCACCCGGACGCGGATGTCGTTCGAGTCCGCCATGGCACGGCTCGGCGGGACCTCGCTCTCCGTGGGGAGCGTGGACGCCTGCTCGATGGCGAAGGGTGAGACCCTCGCCGACACGATCCGGGTGGTGAGCGGGTACGCGGACGCGATCGTCATCCGCCACCCGAAAGAGGGGGCGGCCCGGCTCGCGGCCGAGTTCTCGACCGTGCCGGTCATCAATGCCGGCGACGGGGCAGGCCAGCACCCCTCCCAGACCCTGCTCGACCTCTATACGATCCGCCAGTCGATGCCGATCGACGGGATCGATGTGGCGCTCATCGGGGACCTGAGATACGGGAGGACGGCGCACTCCCTTGCCTCCGCCCTCTCGCTCTACAACGCACGGCTGCACACCATCTCTCCCAAGGGGCTCGAGCTGCCGTCGAACCTGGTTATGGACCTCCGTGAGAAAGGGATGGAGATCACCGAGCACGACGACATCCGGGAGATCATCGGGCTCGTGGACGTCCTCTACGTCACCCGGATCCAGCGCGAGCGCTTCCCGGACTCCGCGTCCTACTTCAACGTAGCCACGAGCTACCGGATCACCCCGGAGCTCCTTGCGGACGCAAAGAAACACCTCATCGTCCTCCACCCCCTTCCCAGGGTGGACGAGATCGACCCGAGGGTTGACGACTCCCCCCATGCCCGGTACTTCGAGCAGTCAAAGAACGGCGTCCCCGTGCGGATGGCGATGCTCATGAGGGTGCTGCAATGAAGAATGCCGATTCTGCGGATAACGAGGGGCTCCTCGTCCGGCGGATCAAGAACGGGACGGTGATCGACCACATCGACGGGGGCGAGGCGCTCAACGTCGTCAAGATCCTCGGCATCACCGGGACCACGCAGGAAGCGCTCTCGATCGCCACCAACGTCCAGAGCAGGCATATGGGGCGCAAGGACATCGTCAAGCTCACCAACCGCGAGCTCTCGAAGGAGGAGGTGGACCGCATCGCCCTGATCTCGCCCCGGGCGACCATCAACATCATCCGGAACTTCAAGGTCTTCGAGAAGAAGGGCGTCGAGATCCCGACCCTGATCGAGGGTATCGTGCGCTGCCCGAACCCCGGCTGCATCTCCAACACCAACGAGCCGATCACGAGCAAGTTCGACGTGCTCCCAAAAGGGCTCCACTGTCGCTACTGCGACTGGGTCATCACCAAGGACCTGACGAGCCATATCCTGTGATGGGGAATTTATCGAACATATTTTTCATTTCGATAAAAATCTCTTTTTGTTAAAGATTAAGAAGGGTCAAGCGAATGTCGAGTAGAAAAATATCCGGATATGTAAATTTCGCAAAAAAATGATGGCCATAAGGATGGCCATACGCGCAAAACGCCTGCGGGTTTTGCGCTACCCAGTGAATTGTCCCGTATTTGAGGAACGGCGGAGTCTGGGGAGGCGCCCATAGTAGTGGGAAGATCCTGCCGTACCCTCTCCCGTTCGGCAGGGTCGAAGGCTTGGGCCGTAATCCCGTCACGGGCAGTGGCAGAGGCCATCATCCGGGACCGGCGCAGGGGTGACTGTGGGCGACCCCGCAGGCTCCATAGGACAGTTGCAGATAATAGCCGGCGGCGGGATAATCACATGAACCGTGCTGTCGTTCGCGACAACCAGGGTCCCCGCGGGACTGACTGAGGGGCGGACTGGTAGGGTGACCGGAGGTGTAAGCGGCGGCGGTATCACCGTTTGTGTGTGCTGCGGCACCGGAGTGCTCGTGCAGGCACTGGCCAGCAGGAAGATGATCACGAGGACGGCAAACAGCGAAGTGATAACAATGGTTTTTCGATTCATTGGCATATACAGGGTATTACCCGAATAGGACGATAATAATTGCTTTGACTACGAAATTATTCGCAGTCATCGTGTTTTGCATATAGAATGATCTGGTCCGTCAGGATGGCCATACGCGCAAAACGAGTCGAAGCCTGATGGCTTCTCCAATCAGTCCTCATTGTGCGACGAAGGAGCACGAGAAGAGAGCCATAAGGCTCTCTTCGCTGATGCGACGACTGATACCTGTCGGGTTTTGCGCTACCCAGTGAGTTATTTGTCTTTGAGGCTGAGTGGAGTCCGGGGAGCCACATGTTCAAAATAGGATAGAAGTTACTCCTGACGGATGAAGCGATACAGCAGCGAAGCAGTGATCAAAGTTGCGAAGACCTTCCTGCCCCGCCGCGCCTCGAAGTTCAAATGAACTTCTCGACTTCGTGGTTCTGACGAACCACTCATTCCTCGGAGAGGCCCTGAGGCGGGGAACCCTCCTCCAATATTTAGAAAGGTTTCGGAGGATATCCCCCTTTCCTACTTCAGCACATGCCCGTGAACGTCAATCTCGCCCCGGTAGATGCGGGTGCTCGAAATCCAGCGCCCGTCGTCTGCCAGCACGCAGCTGATCTGGTGGATGTCCACTTTCCTCCTCCCGTTCTCGCGCCGGTGCCGGTTGATCTCGACCGCGACCGGGAGGGTCTCCTCGGATACGACAATGGCATCGAAATCGGCATCGATGGCAGAACCGAACCGGTCGTTCAGGGGCTCGATCCTCCACGGGGCCGTAAACTTTTTTTCACCGATGAACTCTTCGAGCTCGGACCTCCGGATGGCAAACGGGCGGATGGGATGGATCTTGCTGCCCGCAAAAGAGTCCGTGGTCAGGCCGATGACCACTTGGCCGGAGGGCCCGGCGATCTCGAAGGACCGCCCGAGGAGGCGCTTGTGCCCGTCGTGCAGGGGGTCGAAGGTGCCCCCTACCATAACCTTCATACTCTTTGGTTCTTAATTTCCTATGTTATTATGCATATGGATGCGAAGGTCTCCGGAGTGCCGTTGTTCATGGCCGGCAACGCGACCGTAATCGGCGACGTCACGATCGGCAGCCAGGTCGGGATCTGGTTCGGGGCGGTCGTCCGGGCGGACAAGGACAGGATCGTGATAGGGGACCGTTCGAACATCCAGGACAACTGCGTGGTGCATACGAGCATTGGCCACCCGGTGCTGATGGGGAGCGACGTCTCGGTCGGCCACGGGGCGATCCTCCATGGCTGCACCATCGCCGACCGGGTGCTCGTCGGCATGGGCGCCATCGTCCTCAACGGCGCACGGGTCGGCAGCGGATCGGTGATCGGTGCCGGTGCGGTGGTAACGGAAGGTACGGATGTCCCGGAAGGGTCCGTGGTTGTCGGGGTACCGGGCAAGATCATCAAGAAGGCAAGCGAAGCCCATTTACAGCAGATCCTTGCCAATGCCGCTTCCTATATCGAACTCGCACAGGAGTATGCCCGGCATGGGTGACGTGGTCGTCATCGGAGCCGGCATTGCCGGGATTCAGGCAGCGCTCGATATCGCGGGCCACGGCATCCGCGTCCACCTCATCGAGCGGGAGCCCACCATCGGCGGGCACATGGCACAGCTGGACAAGACCTTCCCCACCAATGATTGTTCGATGTGCATCCTCTCGCCCAAGATGGTGGACGTGTCCCGCGACCCGCTCATCACCATCCACACCTGCACGGAAGTGGAGAAGATCGAAGGCGAAACAGGGCATTTCCGGGTCACGGCAAAGAAACACCCGCGCTATGTCGACGAGTCGTCCTGCACCGGCTGCGGCGACTGTATCGAGGTCTGCCCGGTGGAGGTCTACAACCGGTTCGATGCCGGAATTGGGGTGCGGAAGGCGATCTACAAGCCCCACCCGCAGGCCGTCCCCGACATCGTCATCCGGGACAAAGAGCACTGCATCGAGTGCGGGCTCTGCTATGACGTATGCGGCCCGGGCTCGATCCGGCACAAGGAGGACGAGAAGGAGATCGTCCTCGACGCGGCAAGTATCGTCTTCACGACCGGCTACACTGTTTTCGATGCCCGGGGCAAGCCCCAGCTCGGGCACCTCCTCCTGCCGGACGTCATCACGAGCCTCGAACTCGAGCGGATGATCAGTGCCGGGGGCCCCACGGGGGGGAAGCTGAAGAAGCTCTCCGATGGGCAGGCACCGAAGAGCGTGCTCTTCGTCCAGTGCGTAGGCTCGCGTGACATGACCGCCGCCCGCCCGTACTGTTCCTGCGTCTGCTGCATGCAGGCCATCAAGAACGCCATCCTGATCCGGGAGAAGCATGCGGATATTGACGTGACCATCTGCTACATGGACATCCGCTCCTATGGCAAAGGCTACGAGGAGTATTACGAGCGGGCAAAAGCGCTCGGGGTGAAGTTCCTCCGCGGCATGCCATCGGACATCCTTGCCGACCGGGACGGGATGGTGGTGCAGGTCGAGAACTCCGAGACCTCGGAACTGCTGGTCCTCCATCCCGGCCTCGTTGTCCTCTCGGTCGGGATTGGCCCTGCGGACGACATGGGCCGGCTCGCGGAGCGGTGCGGGATCGTCCTTGAGGACACAGGATTTGTCAGGCCGGTCCACGATGCGGTGGATACCGTCGCCACCCTGCGCCCGGGCATCTACGTTGCCGGTACTGCCGCAGCGCCCAAAGACATCCCCGACAGCGTCGCCTCCGGGGGTTCTGCAGCCATGCGGGCCTACATCGATGCAATCAGGATAAGGACGGTATGAACGATTCAGCCACGCTCTGGTGGGACACCCCCACTGGCTGCATCCGCTATGTCGAGCAGACGCTCCTCCCGGGCGAGTACCGGATCGTCGAGTGCAGGACCGTTGAACGGCTGGCGGAGGCGATCCGCAGGCTGGAGATCCGCGGGGCGCCCGCCCTCGGCGTCGCGGGAGGGTACGGCGTTGCCCTCGCGGCAGCCACCGCGAAGGATGGGACCTATAAGCGGTTCATGGAAGAGGTCGAAAGGGCAGCCGGGGTCCTCAGGGCTACCCGCCCGACCGCCATCAACCTCGGTTGGGGGATCGACCGGGTGCTCTCGGCAGTGTCCCGGGCGTCGGATACCGTCTCGGCAAAGGAGATCGCCCTCGCCGAAGCGGAAGCGATCGCCCGCGAGGACACCGCCTGCTGCCACGCCATCGGGGAGCACGGCGCCCGCCTCCTCCCGGACTCCTGCACGGTCCTCACCCACTGCAATGCCGGGGCACTTGCCTGTTCGTCGTGGGGAACGGCCCTCGGCGTGATCCGGTCCGCCGTGAACGCGGGAAAGGACGTGAAGGTCATCGCCTGCGAGACCCGCCCGCTCCTGCAGGGGGCCCGTCTCACCGCGTGGGAACTCGTGCGGGACGGGATCGACGTGACCGTGATCACGGATTCCACGGCTGCGTACCTGATGCGGGTGGGTGCAATCGATGCGGTCATCGTCGGGGCGGACCGGATCACCCGCGACGCGGTCTTCAACAAGATCGGCACCTACATGCACGCGGTTTGCGCCAAGTACCACGGCATCCCGTTCTATGTCGCGGCGCCCAGCTCCACGTTCGATCCGGAAAATATTGCCCGTGACGTCACTATCGAGCAGCGGGGCAGGGAAGAGCTCAGCGTGATGGGCAACCGCACCTTTATCCCGCCGGGCGCACAAGTGAAGAACTATGCCTTTGATGCCACCCCTATGGAGCTGGTATCGGCAGTGATCACCGAGCGGGGGGTCCTGTACCCGCCCATTGATCCCGGATCAGTGGCAGCCCCGAAGCAGAGACCATAACCTGCACCAGCAGGCCCACGCCAATGGATCTTGATTTCCTGACTTGGAACTCCCTGATGTTTGGCATCGGCGAGATGACCCTCATCATCGTGCTCGGAGCCTTGGCTGTCGCGTTCGTGCTCGTCGTCATCTCGATCTACTCCATCCGGAGAGGAAGGCTCTACTTCCCCCGGCTGATCAGGTCGGGGCTCGTCTTCCTCGAAGGCCTGATGAAGGCGTTCTTCCGGCTCCTCGGGCTTGAAGACCGCGAGATGCTCACCTTCCTGATCAAGCTCCACAACACGATGAACTCCGCGGAGTTCGAGCGCATCCCGGTCTCGGAGCGGGCGATCTTCATGCCGCAGTGCCTCCGTTCGTCCCGCTGCCCTGCCCACCTCACGCCGGAAGGGCTCAAGTGCCAGAGCTGCGGGCAGTGCGAGGTCAGCGATGCCCGGGTCCTTCTCGAAAAGATGGGTTACCGGATCTTCCTCGTCCCCGGGTCATCCTTCATCAAGCGGATGGTGAAGAAGTACCGTCCCAGGGCCATCCTCGGCATCGGGTGCCTTGCCGAGGTGAAGGAGGGCATCGACATGGCCGACAAGATGGGGCTCGTGGTCATGGGGGTGGTGACGCTGAGAGAGGGGTGCGTGGAAACGGTTGCCAACTGGGCGGATATCTACGACGTGGCAGTCCTCGGGATCGACCCCGCCTCAATTCCCGAGGACCTTCATATTCTTGCCGGTTAATTTCCCGCTCTTTATCCTGCCGTGGACGAAGATCGTCTCCGCGCTCATCACATCGCCAACGGTCACGCCCGGGCGGAGGATGACCTTCCCGCCTGCCTGGATGGAATGGACGACCGCGTGGTCCAGGACGGTGACGTCCCCGTGGGCGACCACCGGGCCCTTGACCCTGCACTGGCTGCCGATGATGGCGCTCCAGCAGGCAATATCGAGGGCTACGCTCGAGCGGGGGCCGAGCTCGAGGTTGCCGCTCACGCTCAGCCTCCCCCAGAAATGCGTGTGGGCGGGGACGATGAAGTCCCCGTCGATCCTGACATTCCCCTCAAAGTAAGAACCTTTTTGTGCAAAATAGGTGTTTCCCTTCTGGAGTATGGTAGGCATTGGTCTCTCAGGGTAACTGTGGTACAATCAGGGGGATAAACCTGTTGCTCGGTTATTTAAAGGGTCCCCTGCAGGAACACCGCCGAGAGGGTGAAGACGATCAGCGACGCGAACATCCCTGCCTTCAGGAACGCGGAAGCGCCCGAGGCCTTCACGCAGGCCGGGGTATCGCAGTTAAAGGACAGGTACACGGATCCGATAACGATTATATCGACGACGAGTATCCCGGCAAGGTACCATACCCCCCACCAGAAGGAGGGCACGACACTGGCAGCAACGGCAAGCAGGGCAAATACCAGCGCAATCCGTGCGGTCTTCCGGACACCGATTCTGATCGGGAGCGTGGATGCCCCGCCCGCAGCGTCGCCTTCCACGTCCTCCGCGTCCTTGAGGAGTTCGCGGGAGGTCATGGCAAGGAATGTCATGATGGCGATGGGGATCATGCGGACGAGCCCGGGGAGCCCGGCCAGTGCTCCGCCGAAGAGAAACATGCTGGCGGCAAGGTAGGCGACAGTGAGGTTCCCGGCCAGCGGGGTGCTCTTGAGACGGGCAGCGTACCCGGCGAGGAGGAGCGAGTTGAAGACCGCGATCCCGATACAGAGGGGTGTCGTGAAGAGGCTGACAGCAATGCCGGCAAGGAAAAGGAGAACGGCGAACCTGAGGGCTGCTCCCCGGGTCACGGTGCCTGAGGGGATAGGACGGTCCTGCCGGTTGACCATATCGATATCCACATCATAATAGTCGTTGATCACGTTACCGGCAGCCGTGATCAGGGCGACGATGACAAAGAGGAGGAGCGCCGCAGGGACGACCGTGCCTGTCGCGATCAGGTAGGCCACGATCGCCGCAAGACCCGCGACCAGCGAGTTTGCCGGGCGGCAGATCCGGAAAAAACCTGATGGGCTCATTGGGTACGGATCTGACCGGATAGGTATTAAACTGCGCGAAAATCCGGTACCGAAAAAACAGGCGACGGAAACAGGCGACGGGCGAGGGGGGATTTGAACCCCCGGCATTCAGCTTAGGAGGCTGACGCTATGTCCGGGCTAAGCCACTCGCCCTGCCCATATCCATTGAGGGGGAATATGTATAAGTTTTGCGCGCTGCAACATCTCTGGCACCATGGATCTCGCTGAGGTGACGGAGGGGAAGACGAAGTTCCTCGTCCCGGTACAGGACGACACGTCCCGGTTCCCCCCCGGTTCGGCCCCGATCTTTTTCAACCGCCGGATGGAGCTGAACCGGGACGCGACGGTCCTCCTCCTCCCGTTGCTGGAACCCTCGGACTACCTTGACGCGATGGGGGCTACCGGAGTCCGGGGCCTGCGGGTGGCACGCGAGTGCGGAATCCCCGTCACGATCAGCGAGCGGGACCCGTCCGCCATCGACTTGATCACCCTCAATGCCACCCGGGCAGGCCTGCCCGTTACGGTCATCCACCGGGACGCAAACGCCCTGCTCTCGGAGCAGTCGTTCGATGCGGTGGACCTCGACCCGTTTGGCACGCCGGCACCCTTCATCGACGCCGGGATACGGGGCACCCGCAGGTTCCTCTTCGTCACGGCAACGGATACTGCACCGTTGTGCGGGGCCCACCTGAAAGCAGGTATCCGCAGGTACGGTGCCCTGCCGATGAACACCGAGTACCACGGCGAAGTCGGGCTCCGCATCCTGCTCGGGTTTGTCGTCAGGGAGGCTGCCCGGTACGACCGTGGAGTGGAACCGCTCTTCTGCTATGCCCGGGAGCATTTCTTCCGGCTCCATCTCCGCCTCCTCCGGGGGACGAAAGCGGCGGATGCAGGCATACAGAACCTCGGGTTTGTCCACCAGTGCCGGAAGTGCCCGTACCGCGAGGAGGAGAGGTCCATGCTCCCCTCATCCCTGGCCTGTCCCCACTGCGGGGGAAACCTCCAGCCGATCGGCCCCCTCTGGCTCGGCAGTC
This sequence comes from Methanoregula sp., assembly GCF_050010295.1. GTDB lineage: Archaea > Halobacteriota > Methanomicrobia > Methanomicrobiales > Methanospirillaceae > Methanoregula. The sequence goes on along the minus strand of NZ_JBEKLH010000007.1, from coordinate 138,188 downwards.
TGCGGAACAAGGAAATCGTTGAAGCGATGATCGAGAGGGTTGGTGGTCTGGAGCTCGGGTCCGGAAAGGAACTGGCAAAACTGCTCGAACTCTGCCGGGAAGAACTGCCGGCTTCCAGCCACTATGACTACCACGTGCTGGTAAAACTGCTGGGCTGCTCTCCCCCGGATATCCTGACGGTCCTCGAGCGGATCCGGACGGAAGGCTATCCGGCAACCCGCACTCACTTCTCCGGTTATGGCATCAAAACGGAAGCCCCGCTTTCAATAATCTATGACGCTCTCCGCACACGTCAGTGATTTCCTGCCAGCCAGTCCGGTGGACATAGGAAGGGAAAATAGTTTTCCTGCCGGTTTTTAAAAAGGAACAAAAATCGCAACGAGACTTAATGCTCGACGATGATCGAGAGCAGGTCGCCGTCAATCAGCTTATGGGTCAGCCCGACCCGCTGCCCCGGGTGTTTGACCGACTTGCCCCAGATCCGGGCGTACCGGAACTTCTGGACGAACTCCCGGTGGAGCTTATTACAGACGTCTTCGACCGTGCTCTTTCTCCTGATGATCAGCGGTTCGTCGAGGTCGGCGTCTTCGCCGACAGGTTTGAGGTAGACCCGCATGAACCCGAGGCAGTCGTAGATGGCATCCTTGAGTTCCTCGGTGTGATAGCCGGCAGCGGCAGAGATCATGATCGGCGGGCTGCTGAACCGTTCGGCGATGTCGTGCTCGATCTCCAGGTAACGCTCCTTGTCCACGAGGTCGACTTTGTTGACCGCGATAAAAGCCGGCACATAAACGCGGTTTCCCTGAATTGCATCGATGAGGTCGTCCTGCGTGGCATTCCCCCGGATAAGGATGTCGGCGTTCATCATCTTGCTCTCGGCAAGGATGGAGCGCACTTCCTCGATCTCAAGGTCCAGCGTGCCGACCGCGTTGAGGCGGATACCCCCGTGTGAGGACTTCTTGATGGTGATATCCGGCTTCTGGACGTTGATCCTGATGCCGGCGTCGTGCAGTTCTTTGATGAGGACGTCGAAGTGCCGTTCGTTGAAGACGTCGACGAGGATGATGATGATGTCGGCACCACGGACGACTGCGATGACCTCCTTTCCCCGCCCCTTCCCCATCGCTGCGCCGGCGATGAGCCCGGGGATATCGAGGATCTGGATCTTTGCCCCCTTGTGTTCGAGCGCACCGGGCACGACCGTGAGGGTGGTAAACGCGTATGCGGCCACAGCGCTCGCTGTGCCGGTAAGCTTGTTGAGGAGGGTACTTTTACCCGTCGACGGGAACCCGACGAGGACTGCGGTTGCGTCGCCGGACTTCTTGACCTGGTAGCCTTCGCCGCCCCCGCCGGCTTTCATCGCGCGGTTGACCGCTTCGTCACGGAGCCGTGCGATCTTTGCCTTTATCCGCCCGATATGTTTGGAAGTAGCCTTGTTATACGGGGTCTTGGTCAGCTCGTCCTCGAGCTCTTTTATCTGTTCCTCAAGACTACTCATTCCTATATTAATCGCCGCATCTCCGAGATATAGTTGTTTGTACGACCGGCCGTGTCCTGCCGCATGGGTGCAGAGCCGGATAAAAAACTATACGTAGACCGGGTACAGAATTCTCCGGACAATTTACCTGTGCGCACGAGCGGAGCGAACCGGGATTACCGGGCAGACTGCCGGGGAACGGGAGGGAAGGACGGAGATTTGCAGGACTACCTGGTGGCTGAAGGGATCATCTGGGCAGCCTTCTGGCTGTACTGGCTGGTCGTCGCATTCCTGACCAGATCTGAAGTCGAGCGCCGGCAGCCGGTCTTCTCCCGGTTCTTCTTTCTCACGCTCGTGGTTATCATCCTCGGGACGCTCATTTCCGGACAGTTCGGGGACAGATTCCTGCTCGGGCAGTTTACTGACGGGAACCCCGTTGCCGTGGCGGCCGGCATCGCCATCACCCTTCTCGGCCTCGGGTTTGCAGTCTGGGCACGGGTACACCTTGGAAAGAACTGGAGCGGCAGTGTCACGATCAAAGTGGCCCATACCCTGGTCCGGACCGGGCCGTACCGTTATGTGAGGAACCCGATCTATACCGGGATTCTTGCCGGGTTCGCCGGGACGGTACTCGTCATAGGCAGGGGCTGGGCCATCTACGGTTTTCTCATCCTGCTCGCCGGTTTCCTGATAAAGATACGGGAAGAAGAGAAGGTGCTGCTGGCGAAGTTCGGCGAGGAGTACCTCCGGTATAAGAGGGAGGTGAAGGCGCTCATCCCGTTTGTGGTGTAAGAAGGGCCGCAAAAACTATCATTCGAAGATCCGCTATCAGGGATCTTCTCGTAATTTTTTACGTGGCGTCTCAATCGCCAGGCCTGATGGACTGGCCCGGTGTGCCACGTAAAAAACTATAAGTAAACTCATCTCCCATTTTAGTGAGCAACTGCTGCTATAGTGTAGTCCGGCCAATCATGCGAGCCTCTCACGCTCGCGACTGGGGTTCGAATCCCCATAGCAGCATCCCGTTCTCCGGTTAGAATCCCCTACAGGGAAATTTCACATTCATGGAAACATAAATATTAAAAGGAAGACAGCGCAGATGTGATTTCCGACAATACTGGGAAATACGAGAAAACCCTGAATTGAGGGAGTCAGGCGCTTATCATCCGGCATATAAACGGTTTTAAAAATCTGCTTTACACTATGCGCATGACGGGTATAAAGATCAACAAACCAGCCTGCACAATTCCTCAGGTCATTAATCCGGAGAATACTTTTCAGGCCGTTCATGTGGATATCCGGAAGTGGAACCAGATACCTGTTCCTGCTATCACCGGTATTGTCAGAAATGGATAAAAATCCGATAGGGAACCGCTTGCTGACTGTCTTGCAGTTATAGTTCATTTTCACTTATTATTTTCAGACGAAATATTTATTACCCGAAACAGGTATCCTTCATGAAACCGATGTCCTCGATCTGGTCCTTATGATATCAGTCCTCTATGTAGATGATGAGTCCGATCTCCTTGATACTGGCAAATCGTATCTTGAGCAGACACAAGAATTTGCAGTGGCCACCGCATCATCGGGTTCTGCTGCACTCGAGCTGATTAAATCCAATGGGATCCAGGCCATTGTTTCCGATTACCAGATGCCAGGTATGGATGGCATCGAGTTGTTAAAACAGGTCCGGGCGATGAATATCAATATCCCGTTCATCATGTTTACCGGTAAGGGCAGGGAGGAGATTGCTGTCAAAGCCTTTGAAAACGGTGCTGACTTTTATCTCCAGAAAGGGGGGGACACAGAATCGCTGTTTACCGAGCTTATGCACAAGATCAAGGCAGCAGTCGAACACCGCCGGGCTGATGCGCAGGTCACCACCGTCAACCGGCTCTATGCGGTGCTTTCCGCGACCAACAAGGCAATCGTCCATATCCATGATAGATCAGAACTGCTGGACGAGATCTGCCGGATTGTTGTCGCTGAAGGCGGCTTTACGATGGCATGGGCAGGACTCGTCAATAGTGAAAAACGTCTCATCGAACCTGTTGCGGCGTCCGGTCATGGTGAAAACTACCTTGATACGATCTCACTGTCGGTTGATGACTCACCTCATGGGCAAGATCCGACCGTAACTGCATTCCGGGAGAGAAGATTCCATATCTGTAATGATATTGAACGCGATCCGACGATGGCGCTGTGGCGCAAAGAGGCGCTCGGGCGAGGCTATCGTTCTCTTGCCGCGTTCCCCTTCGCGCTTGATACCGGAAATGCCGGGGTCATCACCTTCTATGCTTCTGAACCGGGATTTTTTAATGACCGGATCGTACGGCTTCTGGAAGAACAGTCCGGGGATATCTCGTTCGCTCTCGTGACGCTTGACCACGAAGGGCAACGGATAGCTGCCGAACATGAACTGGAAAGATCAGAACTCCAGTACCGCCGCCTGTTTGAAACGGCACAGGATGCGATCCTGATCCTTGACGGGGAGAGCGGAGAAATTATCGATGCAAATACATTCATTCTCGACATGCTGGGATACCCGCTGGAGTATTTCGTTGGCAGGCACCTCTGGGAACTTGGTTTTCTCAAAGACAGATCCTTCGCAATGGAAGCGTTTGCGAAACTGAAAACTGACGGGTATATCCGGTATGAAGATCTGCCCCTGGAAACCCAGCAGGGCAAGGCTATCAGTGTGGAGTTCGTCAGTAATGTCTACCTTGTGGGCGACAAGAGGATTATCCAGTGTAACATCAGGGATATCACTGACAGGAAGATGGCTCTTGATACCTTGCAGGTTTCCGAAACCAGGTACCGCCGCCTGTTTGAAACGGCACAGGACGGTATTCTGATCCTTAACGGTGATACCGGAGAAATTATCGATGCGAATACATTCATTCTCGACATGCTGGGATACCCGCTGGAGTATTTCGTTGGCAGGCACCTCTGGGAACTTGGTTTTCTCAAAGACAAATCCTTTGCAATGGAAGCGTTTGCGAAACTGAAAACTGACGGATATATCCGGTATGAAGATCTGCCCCTGGAAACCCAGCAGGGCAGGGCCATCCATGTAGAGTTCGTCAGCAACGTGTACCTTGTAGGCGATGAGAGGATTATCCAGTGCAACATCAGGAATGTCACCGAACGAAAACGTGCTGAAGATGCACTTGCCCTTGCCAGTAGGAAACTGAACCTGATGTCAGGTATTACTCGCCATGATATCATGAACCAGCTGATGGTGCTCTCCGGTTCCATCGATCTCGCACAGAAAACCGTGAAAGAACCGGAGAGAATTGTCCATATGAACCGGGCGAAGAAGGCGGCAAACACCATTCAGCGCCAGATCGAATTCACCAAGGAATATGAGGATCTCGGGAGCAAGGCCCCCGTGTGGCAGCGGTTATCCGTCGTTGTCCATTCCGCCGAATCACAGATGGCAGCTAATCCCATTACCGTTGAAATTCCCGATGACCGCCTTGAAATCTATGCTGACCCGCTCCTCGAAAAGGTCTTTTATAACCTGTTTGATAATACCCGGCAGTATGGGGGCGCAGTCACCTGTATAAGTATCTCGCATCATCCAGCCGGCAGCGGGCTCATAGTCACCGTTGCCGATAATGGGATCGGAATATCTCCTGAAGACAAACAGCACCTGTTCAAACGCGGTTTCGGGAAAAATACCGGGCTTGGCCTCTTCCTCTCCCGGGAGATCCTGTCAATTTCCGGCATTTCCATCAGCGAAACCGGTACCCCGGGCGAGGGTGCACAGTTTGAGATCGTGGTACCGGAAGGAGCATTCCGGTTTGAGGAAGAACCGGCTCCTTCATAAAAATCCGGCAGATCCACTTCATCTCCCGTTGTCATGGCATGAGGGCATCATACACCGGCGCCGCGTAATCCACGGGGGGATGGCCGAATTTTTCCTCTACGCAACGGAGAAGCCGGTGGAGGGTCTACGGTAGGCGATGTGCCCTCGATTCCTTCAGCCCCAGACCCAAGCAAACCGGTGAGCGCCGGGAATTCAACAAATGTGAGCGTCATGGTGGACGGCAGGCCGGTTGGCGATAGTGCCGGTCCTGACGTCTCCGGTGGCGTCGCCATGGTAAAGGACGAGCAGCTGTACCAGCTCGTGGCGGGGAAGGATTATGGTGAGCACACGCTGGAACTGGAGATCCCGCAGCCAGGCCTGCGGGCGTATACGTTCACGTTCGGGTGACGGGAGAAGAGAAGGATACTATGGACAGAAAACTGATGAAGGCAACATTTGCCGGTGGATGCTTCTGGTGCATGCAGCCGCCTTTCCAGCAGATCGAAGGCGTTACGGAAGTGGTGGCCGGGGACGCCGGCGGGACGAAGGAGAACCCGAGCTATGAGGAAGTCTCGTCAGGTATTACGGGACATCTCGAATCGGTGCAGGTAACTTACGATCCCGACAAGGTCCCGTATGAAAAGCTCCTCGACGTCTTCTGGACGCAGATCGATCCGACTGACGGGGAGGGCCAGTTCGCGGACAAGGGATCGCAGTACAGGACCGCCATATTTTACCACGATGACGAGCAGAAGCGGATCGCTGAGGCTTCAAAGAAAAAGATCAACGATTCCGGGAAATTCAAAAAACCCGTGGCAACGGAGATCCGGCCGTACACGAATTTTTACCCTGCCGAGGATTACCACCAGGACTATGCGAAGAAGAAGCCCCGGGAATACCAGGCGTACAAGACCTATTCCGGGCGCGAGGCCTTCATCGAGAAGATCTGGGGTGGAGAAAAACCGGGAGAAGGAAGAAAAGTGACCATCTACTCAACGCCGAGGTGCCATAACTGTCACGAGATCAAGGAGTTCCTCAGTTCCCGGGATGTTCCGTTCGAGGAGATCGATCTCGCATCCAACGACGAGGCAAGGACCATGATCATCGAGAAGACCGGGCATCTCAGCGCACCGATTGTCCGGATCGGCAATGAATTCATCTTCGGGTACGACAGGAAGAAGATGGAAAACTTGTTGAAACCGGGTGGATCGCCCTACAACGAGGGAGGGTAATGGGTACCCACTTTTCCTGGAGGATATTGATCGCCGGTCAGGACAGGAATGCAAATGAAGATTTTCCTGCACCGGCAGTCCGTACAGGAGATCGGGACAGGTAAATGGGATCTGTTCCCATTCAGATCATCCCTATCGCGGGCCCGTCTTCATCGGATCCGGTGCGATAATCCGGATGGACCTCTTCCCTGACGACAAGAGCCAGGACAAGGATGACAATCCCGAGCACGAACGAGAGCAGGAATGCGAGGTCGAAGCCGGCGGCAAGCACCTGCATCTTGATCTCCGCCGGGGAGGTCATCAGAACATTGTGGCCCGCGGCAATCGCGAGAATCCCCTGGATGAAGATCAGGTTGAATGCGGCTATCCCGAGGGTCAGGGGCGCAAACCGTTCGAGGCTGGTCAGGCTTGAGATCATCCCCTGCTTTGTCCTCGCAACCGAGTTCATGATCAGGTTCGAAGCAGGGGTTATCATCAGGCCGAGGCCAAAACCAATCAGCACGAGGCTTACGACCACGTATCCCGCCGGGGTACCGGTATGCAGCCGGGTCATCAGGAAGTAGCCGGCGGTCAGGAAGGCGCCGGCAGCGATACAGAGCACCCGGGGCCCCGCACGATTGTACAGCATCCCGGCAAGGATGCCGGCACCCATCATGGCAAAGGAGAGCGAGGTCATGATCAACCCGGCTGAAGACGTGTCATAGCTACGGACATATTTCAGGTAGAACGGCAGGAGGTAGTTGATTCCCGCAAAGCTGAAAAAGACCAGCGAGAGGAGGAGGTTGGTGAGAAGGAAATTCCGGTTCCTGAAGAGGCCGAGGTCGAGGAGCGGATCGGCCACCCGGAGTTCGTGCCAGACGAACCATGCCAGGGTGACGACCGCGACGATGGCGAGTGCGGCAATGGCCGGGGATGTCCAGCCAAGGGTCGCACCTTCCGATACCACGAAGAGGAGCGATGCGAGGCCTGCGAATACCAGCCCTGCACCGGCCCGGTCGAAACCGGTCAGTTTTTCCCGCCCGACTGCCTCGGGAATGACCTTTGACCCGAGCAGGACCGCGAAGATCCCGACCGGCACGTTGATGAAGAAGATCCAGTGCCACGAGAGATACTGGGTCAGGACACCGCCGATCGTCGGGCCAAGGGCAGTCCCGAGGGCCGCGAAGGTCATGACGATGCCCATCGCCTTTCCTTTCTGCTCCATAGGGATATAAGCAGTGATCATGGCGGGAGCGATGGCAGAGATCATCGCCCCGCCGACGGCCTGGAGGACCCGTGAACCGATGAGCGAGTAAAGCCCGCCGGCGATCTCCGGTAAAAGCCCGCAGGAAAAGGATCCGAGCGTGAAGATGACGAAACCCGAGAGGAATATTTTCCTGAACCCGACCATGTCGGCTACCTTCCCGAAAACCAGCACGCAGCCCGCCATCACCAGCAGGTAGGCCGTCGCCACCCAGCTCACGGCACTCGTGGAGACCTGAAACGCCTCGGAGATCGTCGGGAGGGCGATATTGACGATAGTGCCGTCAAGGCCCGACATGAACAGAGCAAGCGAGACGGAGAGGATCAGGAGGTTGAGACCAGACTCCGCATTCCTGTTACCCGGATTTCCCATTCATGGATATTGTGAACAATAGTACATGAGAGTTACGGATCGGCAACAGACGGTTAATGGAGACCCGGCAGGCAGTGTTCATCCCAAAGCCTTCTCCGGCAGTGAGCTCCTCCTCACGGCAGAGAAGACCCGGTGTGCTGTGCCCCCTGCCGGGAGCTTACGTACCTGTGTACCCGGCCTGAATGACTGATACCCCACCCCTCCCGGGTATCAGATTATTCAGGCTTTCCCCTGCACCGCCGGCCCGTGATCATCACCGATACCATCCCGGCGATCCCGAGTGCGATAAGCGGGAGATCGAGAGAGAGAGGAGATGGCGTGGAGGGCTCGCCTACGTTAATGTAACTCGTCAATACCGAGGGAATGCTCCCTTCCGCGTATTTCACCGTGAGCGTGACCGTGTACGTCCCCGGAATGGTGTAGGTATATGAGGGGTTCTGACTCGTGCTCGTGCCCCCGTCACCGAAGTCCCAAGCAAAGGATTCGGGTGATTCCGGAGCCGTTGCGGTGAACTGGACCACGAGCGGGGCAGCGCCCGAGATCGGTGTCCCCACAAAGGAGACCACGGGCAGGGTGGGCTGTGGTGTTGCAGTCACGACCGGTGCAAACGTTGCTGCTGCGACCGGGGCACTCACGGTAATCGTATCCTGCTGGACGGACGTACTGGTGCCCGCGGCATTCGCCGCGATCAGAGTTGCGACAAAACTGCCGGGATTTGTGTACGTGTGAGACGGGTTCTCCACGGTACCGGTCGTGCCGTCGCCGAAGTTCCATGTCCACGAGGTTGGTGCATTCGTTGAGGTGTCGGTGAACTGGACGTTGAACGGTGCAGTGCCGGATGTGGATGATTCCGTATAGGAGGCGACCGGTGCTACAGCCCCGACCACGATATATCCCGTCATGGTTGTTGCGTTGGTGCCAAGCGAGTTCGTTTCCGTCAGCGTCACGGAGTACGTCCCGTTGTTCTCGTAGGTATTGGTGGGGTTTTCCAGAGTGCTGGTACCGCCATCCCCGAAACTCCAGCTCCAGGATGCCGGGGACCCGGTCGACTCGTCCGTGAACGTTACCTCAAGGGGTGCTGCCCCGGAGGTCGGTGAGGCGGAAAAGATCGGTACCGGGATGGTCGTTGCTGCAGAACTCACCGTGATATAGCCCGTCTGCGTATCCATCGCGCTGCTCCCCGCTGAGTTGGAGGCTGTCAGGGAAACAGAATATACTCCCGGCGTGTTGTAGGTATACGAGGGGTTCTGGCTCGTGCTTGTGCCCCCGTCACCGAAAGTCCAGCTCCATGTTGTCGGGGAGTTGGTAGAGGTATCGGTGAACTGGACCGTCAGAGGCGCCGTGCCCGATACCGGAGTAGCGCTGAACCCTGCGACAGGGAGAATCGCGGCAGTCGTAGTTACGGGTCGCTATGGTGGTCGGTACCGTTGTCGCTATGGTGGTCGGTACCGTTGTCGCTATGGTGGTCGGTACCGTTGTCGCTATGGTGGTCGGTACCGTTGTCGCTATGGTGGTCGGTACCGTTGTTGTCGTGTTACTATCATCTGCCGCGACAGGAGAGGAGAGAAGGATAAGGAGAACGATTGTCGAACATAACAACAGGAAAAAAAAGGATCGGGACATGGGTCACCGTACCAGGTTATTGGCCGGATGCCGGTGTCGCCATGGCATGGGAACGGTTGCCCCGGTACCCGCCGGCAGGGAAGCCAAACGCGGCCATGAGCTGCTGCTGGGTGACGCCGAGCTGCTGTGCAGCAGCGGCGAGGTTCGGGCGCCCGCTCGTTGCGTTCACCGTGCTGTTTAAGGCATTCTGGAGATCCGATTCGGATACGCCCAGTTTACCGGCAGCTGCGGTGAGCAGGGTCTGATTCGTAAGCATACCCATCCCGTGGAACTGCTGGCTCCCACCGGTACTGCCAGAGTTTCCGGCGTAACCGCCGCTTTGGGATCCACCATTACCCGAGGGGGGGGTATTTCCCGCGCTGGAGGTCGTGTACTGCTGGCCGTTTGCCGGGGAACTTGAACCGCTGCCGGTGTCCTGCGTGCATCCCGCGGTAATGATCGCGGCAACGAATATGGCCGCTGCGAGAACTGCAATGATACTGCTCTTTTCCATGATTGTTACCTCATATTGGTCATATTGGCATCTTTTGAAGAGATTCGATGAGGGGGATAAACTCCCGCATCTTGTAAAGTTTATTTGACATTTTGTAATATAAACCTTATAGTTTATCAAATTTTGCTTACAGGAACGGGGATAGCCTGAGAAGGATGTTTCCGGCTCAATGATGCCTCAACGGTATAGCCGTTCCGGCAGCTCGGGAAGTTATTTCAGAGGTGAATATCTTTCGTAGTATCCATCGCAGCACCGTTCACCATCCCTCATTGATCGAAAAGAAGAGGGTGATGCTCGAAAAAATACCGGGAGAAGGCATAACCCGGTATATGAAAATAGTCTGGCTATGTCTGGATCAGACGGGCCGGAACCGTTTCACCACGATATCGTCGCCCTTTTTCGTGATCTCGACCTTGATCTTGGTGTCCTTGTAGCGTATCTCGTGGATCCCGAACTTCCGTGCACTGACGATCCGTTGCAGGGCGAGCATGTCCGTCCGCAACATCCTCTTGAAATCGTCCCCGTCATAGATGACTTTTCCCATGGTCTGCTCCTGCTTACGTACTATGAGTGAAAGTTGTCAGGAGCGCTTATCAATCTTGCGCGATGCCTGTTCTGGCCGTTCGGTACAAGCCGTATTACGAATATCCCTTAATTTTGGCGTTTTTTAGGGGAAGCATTAAATATCGTATCCCTGCATAACCCTATAGGAAGAGTTATGAGCAGGGAGAAGATCAAGGTCCCCGGAAAAGTATATGAAGAGTTAGTCGCTCTCCAGCGAGAGATCCATTTCACGCTCGATCACCAGGATACGGTCAAGAAGGCAGAGGACCGAGGGTACATGAACGCCGCCAACTGGATCCGGCAGAACGAGAAGGCCTATAAGGTAGGATTTTCGTGGGGTTTCGAGCCCATGGACGATGAACCGCAGGGCACCCTCCGCGATATCCCGGCACGGGAAGCTCCTCCGGTACGCCGGACGATCTCCCACGCACAGACCATGCAGCCGAGGACAGCGAAGAAGTCATCCGGTTCAGGGAGTTCCGGCGGAATTTTGGCCGGTTTCCGGGACTGGCTGGGCAGATATTTCTGATCTCCTTTTTTCCGGTACCGGGCTGCTTTCACCCACACCGGTAAGCTGATCGATAGTTGCCTGTTTTACCGATTCGTTCGTTTTTGCGGGAACCAAAACCATCATTCACTCAGACGAACAGAGAAGATGGTATGCCAACCTGTGCAGACTGCGTAAGTTATACTCCCACGTCAAAAGACCGGGGTGAGTGCCGCATCAATGGCGGGACCACGCCGGACCGTGAGAGCGAGCGGTGCCCTTCACGCACGTTTATTCCAAAGCCCGGATCATAATTGATCAGGAAAGTTACCATGCCACGGGAACTCGACGAACGCGATATCGCTATCCTGAAAAAACTCGCCCCGGAATGCGGCGACCTGACCTGCTCCGGCTCCGGCCACACATTCCATTCCATCCTTCCCCCGCTCTCAAATCATTTTTCAGAGGACAGCGAGGATTTCATCCGGAGGATCGGCAGGCTCAGTGATGAAGAGCTGACGTACATCACCGACATGATCCGGAAAGGCGAGGAGAGCATGGGTTGTCTCCCGGTGGAGGATGTGGAAGCCCTCGTGCACCTTGTCCATGACCGGCTCTCCCCGGAAGTAGCGAAGAACGTTATCTCTGCCTATGAATCCGGGTACGAGTGCGAACACTAACGGAGAAGAGGTCCCGGGACCCCGTTTTTCATGGACAATATTGCACCCTTCATCACCGAATTGCGTGCAGGTCCGGTAAAAAAACGCCAGACCGCAGCAATATTTCTGGGGAAGTCGGGCGACCTCGCCGCCATTCCCCCGCTGGCCGCTGCGGTTGCCGATCCTCACCCGTCCATCCGTTGTGAGGCCGCCCGGGCACTCGGGAGACTGGGAGATTCTTCCGGTGTCCCTGCCCTCATCAGTGCCCTTCAGGACACCGATCCGGAAGTTCGTGCAGCTGCCATCGCTGCACTCGGCCGGATCAAGGATCCGGCCGCTGTTACATCCCTGATCGGGTGCCTTCAGGACAGGGTGATGGAAGTCAGGATCGGGGCGGCGGTCGTGCTGGGGAAACTCGGGGACAGGCGGGGGATAGGACCGCTGAAAAGATGTGAGACCGATCCCTTCTCCGACGTGCGGGAAGCGGCGGGGGAAGCTATTCACCGCATTGAGCGGACTCGCAGGATACGGCGGTGACGGTGTATACGATCCCGTGAGAGACACCCCCACACTCTTTTATCCTTGCCAAGCGACACACTACCGATAACCAACAGCGAGGTTTACCGATGTTCAAGAACCGCTCCATTATGGACATGGTGATCTCTTTCTTTTCTCTTGTGCCGATGATCCTGTATACAATCGTGGCGATCCTGCTCACGATCATCGCCTCTTCTCTGTCTGGGACGCACTCCAGCTGATCGCCCAGATGATCCTGTCCCGGGATTTCGCGAACGGGCTTGTCAATGTCATTGACGCCCTCCTCCTCACCATCACGATCATCGTGCTGTTTGAGACAGTCACCGTCTATTTCAGGACCAAGCATGTCGAGGTACGGGCCCTGCCTCATCGCGGGGCTCACGGGCATAGTCCGCCATCTCCTCATCTATAATGTTGCGTCTGTCGACCCCATGGTGCTCTTCGGAACCGTTGCCCTGCTCGCCGTCCTCATCGCCGGCATCGTGCTCGTCAAGCCGGAGCCGCTGGGATAACATTTTTCCGGCATCCCCTTTTCTGAATTCTAGCCCGGTTACCCGGCATGAGGGTTTTTATGGACACCCGTCGCATCTCTGGTTGAAAGCGTGAAACCGTGCCCGACATCATCGAGGCCCTTGATCTGAAAAAGACCTACGGGAGCGTCATTGCAGTCGACGGCATCCGCTTCGCCGTGAAACGCGGGGAGATCTTCGGGTTCCTTGGCCCGAACGGGGCCGGGAAGACGACTACCATGAAGATGATCACCTGCGTATCGCCGCGGACTTCCGGAACTCTCCGGGTACTCGGCATCGACCCGGATACGTCCCCGGCGGCGATCAAGCAGCGGCTCGGTGTCGTCCCGCAGGAGACCAACCTTGACCCTGACTTCACCTGTTTTTTGAACCTGTTTTATTATTCCCGGTATTTCGATATCCCTGCCGAAGCAGCACAGAAGAAAGCCGATGAACTGCTGGAATTCGTCCAGCTGAAAGAGAAGCGGGACGTGTCCATCGAGAAGTTGTCCGGCGGGATGAAACGGCGGCTCATTCTCGCCCGGGCGCTCGTCAACAACCCCGACCTGCTCATCCTCGACGAACCCACTATCGGCCTCGACCCGCAGGCCCGCCACCTGATCTGGGAGAAGCTCAAAAACCTGCAGGCGCAGGGAAACACCATCGTCCTGACCACCCACTACCTCGACGAGGCTGCCCGCCTCTGCGACCGGCTGGTGATCATGGACAACGGGAAGATCCTGGTCGAAGGGGCGCCTGCAGACCTTGTCGAGCAGCACGTGGGCCACGAGATCGTCGAAGTGGAGAAGAGTTCCGATGTGATCGCGTGTCTCGCCGAGATGATGGTGCCGTATGAAGAGATCGGCGACACCCTGCAGATCGCGACCGGATCCTCCCGGGACGTGGCCCGCGCCCTGCTCGAGCGGTGCAGCCCGGAAAAAGTTACCACACGCCCCGCTACCCTTGAAGATGTATTCCTGAAACTGACCGGGAGGACACTCCGGGAGTAACCATGAAGTCCCTGTTCTCGTTTCCCCGGATCACCAGGCGTGCCTGGAAGGTCTGGTACCGGAACATGGTGGTCTTTGTCAGGACATGGCAGGTAAACTTCTTCCCGCCGCTCGTAGAGGCACTCCTCTACCTCTTCGCCATCGGCCTTGGAATCGGGTCCTACGTGCACGATATCAACGGCATCCCGTACGTGAACTTCATCGCACCGGCCATCCTTGCCATCGCTGTCATGAACTCTGCCTTCTTCGAGTGCACGTACGGCTCGTACGTGCGGATGTACTACCAGAAAAGTTTCGATGCCATGATCGCAACTCCGCTCTCGATCGAAGACGTCATCGCGGGCGAACTGCTCTGGGGAGCGACCCGAAGCGTCATCTACGTGGTCATCATGCTCCCCGTCCTCGCAGCATTCGGCGTGGTCTCGCTCCCGCTGGCACTCCTGGCGATCCCGTTCGGGTTCCTCGGCGGCCTGATGTTTGCCGGCATCGCGATGTGCTTTACCGCCGTCAGCCCGGGAATCGACACCCTGAACTACCCCTCGTTCCTCTTCATCACGCCGATGGCACTCTTCTCGGGCACCTTCTTCCCGCTCACGCTCATGCCCATCCTTCTCCAGTATATCGCCCTCGCCCTGCTCCCGCTCACCCATCTCGTCGCGATCATGCGGATGCTGACGCTGCCGGCACTGGCATGGACGATCCTGCTCGACTGCGCATGGATAGTTGTCGTAACAGCATTCTTCTGCATCCTCTCTATCAACCTGATGAGAAGAAGGCTGATTGTCTGATCACGAGCCGGCCCGCAGGGACGTTCCTGGTTCGGCTGCACCATGCCCGGGCCGGTACCGGAAGTACATCACTCCCGCCGGGTTAACCGCAGCACGTACAGTTCCTCGTCCTCGACGGTCTCCTCTGCCACGCGATCGGAGGAAAAACCGTGGCCGGCGAATAATTCCTCTACTTCAGCAGGCCCGGTGAGCGACGAAACCAGCAGCAGGACCCGCCCTTCCGGTGCGACGACCCGACCGACTTCTGCTGCGAACCGCTCGATCACCATGCGCCCGCTCTCCCCCCCATCGAGAGCATATTCGTGCCAGTCGTCGATCCGCTCTTCCGGCTGCGTGGGAAGGTAGGGTGGGTTGAAGATCACAAGATCGAACGTACCCCGGATCCCGGAAAAAAGGTCGCTTTGGACCACCTCGACATCGCGACCCCGGGCGCACATCACGGCATGCGGGTTGATATCGGTTGCCACCACCCCGGTCACGCGGGCGAGCTCCGCGGAGATAATGCCGGAACCGGTCCCGATTTCAAGTACCCGATCGCCGGACTTTACTTCAGCCCGGGCCGCCCTGAGCAGCAGGAAGGTATCGGCTTCCGGCTGGTACACCTGATCCGGGTCGTGGGACATGGATGAAAACGGTTGGGCGGGGCGGGTGAAAAGGAATTGCCTGCCCGGGATGGATAAACCTGCCGGCAGTTTATTTGCCGAAAACGGGCATTTTCAGTACTTCCGAAAGTAACTTTTTTATCGAATAATAAAAATGAGGTCTCTCCACAAAAAATCATTATTTCTACTTGACATGAACTTGTTCACGTATTGAAATAAATGCAACACACCCAAAAACAACAATCAATACTATCGGGATAAATAAAAATACAGGACCAGAATTATTTAAATATCTATCAAATAACGATAGTACCGAAAACATTATAATCAATAGGGCAAGCAAATTTGAATTTAAAGCCAATCTTTTTGAATTTCCAGAAATTCGAGCATTATACCGAGTGTTTATTTCATCCCAAAAAGCTTGTACCGCTAAAGTTGCATTCACAAACATTTTTTGTGAATACTTGTACTCTTCATCAGTAAAGGCTTTTGGATACAGTTCTAGCAAGTTGTTACCATAGATGAAACATCCTTTTGCCTGTCTTAAAAGCCCTGTTGAATTAATAAGATATTCATCTTCATTAGATTGGTCTTGTGATTTTATTATAAAATCACAAATGTAATTATTATACTCAACAATTTTTTCTTGATAGTATTGGATAATATTTCGAACTGCCGTATATTTATCATCTTGATCGGATCGATCAGTTTCCGCCAAGAATGAGGGAAGTGTTAAGCTATCCGGAACTTCATCATTATTTCCATCATTTACATGATGAGTATGTTTGTGGTATAAATCCCGAACAGCATAAAATGTCTCCTTCATAAGAAATATTTTCTGTTTATTAAAATCATTCTCATCTTGATATTCATAGTCATCACTAGGAATTTCATTAATCCCAAGTCTAACAATACCTTTTTTCTCTACTTCATAAACGCCAACTGTTCCTAAATAAATATAAGACGGAGTCCCTGTGTAAAAAGCAATAATTTCGCATGGGCATTTCATCTCTTGATCAGCAAATAAAAAGACAAATAACCAAGGAGATGCGTCTTGTCCATTCTCTTTTTTCTTATCATTTACGATGACAATTTTAGCTAAATGCCTTGGATATTTATGGATATAGTCTAATCTCTCTTTAGCAATTCTGCTTTCAAATTTACCTATATTATTAATAATTCCCGGTTCCAAAATCGTTTTAAGAGGATTTAGAAGGAATATGTCCCCAGTTAAATTTGGCACCCACCCTATACACTTAATGTCCTACACCTCGCTTCAGCTATCATTTAATGTCAATTTCAAAATATTTAGATTTTAATTACTTGATTTCCATCAAGATAATTTTTTTTCCTAATGATGTTGGTTTTGCAGTTGATGTCAATCGAATTTTCCCATTTCGCAATTCAACATCCGTTCCCATTTTGGCAAAACCAATACTAGCTAACCTATGCAAAGCAGCTTCATCTATCTTTTGTACAGATTCGCCTTTCCGGTACTTTTCAAGTACCAAAATATCTCCAGATACTGCTGAGCAAGGTGTCATATGAAATTATCACAAACACCCTATTATACATTAGATAAGAAAAAACTATCTATTGATTAATATATAGACCCTAAAGTACATCTAACGAATATAATTTTTTAATCATTCTTTTTTTTCTACTATTACTCTATTAAATAATATATCTTTCGTAACAATCTGAGATTTTTTTAATTCAAATGCTTTGAATAGTATCGTCCCAAAAAGTTTCGCCGCGATAACCGGAGTCTCTGAATCAATCCTCTCCACCAAAGCCAGGATAACATTGAGAAATTCCAGGTACGGGCCCGGCAGAGCAATTCATGATAATATTCCCTCTCATTCAGTTATCGTGTCCCGGAACACACCCACTACCCTGTTCCCGAGGTACTGCAGGTAGTGCCGGCGCACAACAGAGGGGGACGAGTTCGCGTAACAGTAAGCGCACAGGTGTATGCAGGTGGAATACTGCCCGATGTCCTTTGAGACAATGCACCCGCAGCTGCCCCGCTGCCCCGGGTCCTTGAGGTATTTTGCCGGGATGGCCGCCCGAGTGGTACCCGTGAGGGTCCGTTGACCAACGGGCTGAAGGAACTCCATGAGAGCTGGATCATGACCAAATTCCCTGGTCATCAGCTCGTAGCTGATGCACTGCCCCGGCAGGATGCCGTACATTGAGAGGTCGCGGCGCTCCCCGCAGGCCGTAATGGAAAGGCCCCAGCGCCGGTTGAGCGCCTCAAGCCCCCCGCAGAACTCCGTCACATCACCAGGAGTGAACTCGCGGAGATCGGAAAACCCCTGCACTTTCAGGTTCCGCTGCACTTTTGCATATTTTTCGATATCCACGAAACTGATGACAAGCCTCTCAGTATAGGGGTGGATCCGGTCCCCGATGCGCCGGATCTTATCCAGCAGGTCACCGACCGCGATATTCTCCGAGAGGACGAGCGGGTCGAACCGCCAGACGACCCGCCCCCTGCCGATCCGCTCTGAGAGTTGCAGGAACATCGCGATGCGTTCGTCAAGAGGCGGGACATAGGGTTCGAGCCGTTCCGTATCGTAATCATTCAGCGTGAAGAGGAAGCAATAGTTGTAGCCCATCCGGTCGAGCACATCGAGATAAGGGAAAAACGGCGCCGGGTTCTTCGACCAGAACGCCATGACGCGGGCCTTCGCAAACGAGACATAGACCGGGCTTCCCCCGAACGGGCTCTTCCATTTCACGTACCCTTCCCTCAGCCGGTTCAGGAACCAGTCGCCGTAGAACGCCGGGATGTCGGTCGAGCGGCTGGCCGATATGATGACCGGGGCGATCGCTTCCACGGTACGGGTTCCCGTCTGACTGGATGGATCAGAAATATCAAGCGGGATCTTCTCCCAGCCTTTCCACTTCATTGCAGGTCACGCGAATATAACAGTATAACGGATGCGGAAGACAAAAAAGAGTTCTACAGTTCGTGAATCGCCTTGGGATTCAGGGAATATTCGCGATAGTAGCAAAGTCCTCAAGGTAGAGCTCTTCCGGCCTGCTCCTGAGGATCTCGTCCGGCAAGGCCCGGATCGCCCGCTCCACCCACACAGGTGAGAGCATGCTGCCGGCAGACCCTTTCAGGCAGTTGCGCACCGTCTTGCGCCGGTGGGAGAAGAGCGCCCGCACGACGTCTGCGTACAGGCAGCGGTTGGCAATAAAAAAGATCGGGTCGCGGGGGATGATCTGGACGACCGTGGAATGCACCTGCGGTTTCGGGGAGAAGCAATGGGGCGGGAGCCGGAAGCACTGCCGGACCGCAGCATAGGTCTGGACCATGATCGAGAGCCGCCCGCAGTCCTTCGTCCCGGCAGGGGCAACCATCCGTTCCGCAAACTCGCTCTGGTACATCAGGACAGCTACTTCAAACCCGATATCCAGTAACCGGAAGGTGATCTTGGACGAGACAGAATAGGGGAGGTTGGAGACCGATATCTGAAAGGGAGGAATCTCACAGCGGGTCGCATCCCCGTGCTGCAGCGTGAGCCGCCCCCCCGCAATCTCCTGAGAAAACGAGTCTGCGAGCTGTTCGCAGAGCAGCCCGTCGAGTTCTATGGCATGGACAAGGGCACCACGGTCGAGGAGGGCCCGGGTAAGCGCCCCGTTTCCCGGCCCGATCTCGAGCACCCGTTTCCCCTGCACCTCCACGAGGTCCGCTATGCGGTTCACCGCATGGGGATCGATGAGGAAGTGCTGGTCGTGGCGCGCTTTCATTTCGTGGTGAATACGTGGTACTTTACGTCCTTGTCCTGAAGCTCTTCGAGGATCCGGGCATGGATCATCTTCTCCGGGTGCGGGATGGACTTGATTCTCGCGGATATGTCCGCAAAGTTTGTAAACGGCCTTTTATTGCGCTCCTCAAGGATCTCCCACATCAGCTTCTTGCCGATGCCCGGGAGCAGGTGGAGCATGTGGAGCTTGGGCGTGATCGAGATCGCCTTGTTGAAGAAGGTGACAAAGTCGGGCTCGCGGTCTTTTATCACTTTCTCGATGATGAACGGGAGCTCGCCTTTCGCGGTATGCGTCAGTTCGTCATACCCGATCCTGCGCTTGACACGTTCGATCTTCTCCCGCTCGGCATCGCCGATATAGACTTTCTCGTGGAGCTCTATCCTGACCGTTGGTTTCGGAACAAGCTCAAGGAGCTTGAACTGTTCGAGGCCCATTGCCTGCACGATCGGCTCTCTCTTAAAAGGAGGGCGGGGATCATCAGGGTGCCCCTTCATCAGCACATCCAGTACGATCGCGTTGATCTCTTTTTTCTCCGCCTTCATGTGCCACACCTCAGAAGTGTGTCGTCACCAGTTCGATGATTGAATCGATCTCTTCAGGAGTTAACGTGTACCGCTCTTTTGCAAAGATCGCCCGCACTTCGTCGCGGGTCTTCGGCATGATATTGGCGATACGGTACGCGATCTCCGGCTTCATCTTCTCCATTTTGGAGAGCCCGGCCACGAGATCCTTTGCCTTTTCGGGAGTGGTCTTTGCAAGCTGATTGGCATGCTCGATACTGCGCCGGAACTCGTAGGACATCTCCTTCTCGGCAGCGATCCGCTCGGACTCGACGCCTAAGAGGACACTGCGCATCTCGGGGAGCGTGACCTTCTCTTCGCTAATAATACCCTTTACTTTGATGCCAATCACCTGACAGTGAATTTACTTTTGTGCTTTTAGATGTTGTGGTCTTGCAATGACGACCTTGTCAGCGTCGCCGTCGCGGATCGTCAGCATCCATGCACGCCCGCGCTGGCCGATGACAGTCCCGGTCTTCCCGTGGAAGCGGCGGTGGGGCATCCCCTTCTGGATGCTCGGCTCAACAACAACGTGGACCCGGTCGCCGACTTCGAACTTCTGGATGACCGAAGTTACCGGCGGCAGGCCGCGCTTTCTCAACTCTTTCTTGAATTTATACCGTGTCTTCTTCCGTGGACCATTGTGATGTGCCATGCTTATTCTCCCTCCTGTGCTCCTTCCACCTGCGTGACGTCGAGGCTGGTGACGCGAGCTGTTCGTTTCAGGATCTCGGCAAGACTCGGACGGGTTCTGCCTGAGTCCCCGGATACGAGTTCCTTGATGTAGAGGCCGGCTTCGCCCAGGACTTCGACAACAAATCTGCCGTCCTGTTGCCCCACATACTCGATATCGAGGACTTTCCGCTCCCGGACCTTGTCGGCTCTCCGGTGAGCGACCCTCTCGGGCGTGCGCTGCTGTATTGTGACGCCCTGCAAGGTTTTTACGGCTTTTGCGAACTCATCCGCTGATAATTCGCCCTCAACCTCGACCAGGATCCTGTATTTTTTATGCGCTTTGTTTGATTTAAGGGTTTCCACCTCCCCACGGTTGCTCCAGCGTTTTATCGCAACGGAAACCCGCCCTTCTGCGGTCAGGTTGATCTCCGCTTCGACGGCAGCAAGGTCCGGCGATCGTCTTTTCGGAGAGACGACCTCAAGGATGAACGGCCTGCCGGTCCCGATCATCCGGGCGTCGATATCTTCCCTGCCCGCACCGTGCAGAACCGCGTTCTGCGCATCGAATGCCACAATGACCGGCCTTCCGATCAGCTCCTCCACCGAATCGAGATACTGGGCGCCGGTGAAGTTGCACTTCTCGCAGCCGGCACCCTTGCAGGCCCGGCAGTCCCAGTGGGTCTGGGGGATCCCCCGTTCAAACTTCCTGTACCTGCCGTAGAAGAAGACCGAGTTGACCTGCACTTCAACCGCACCTGAAGCAGGGTCGAGGATCGCTACCACATCAGGTTTTTTAAAGTCCACGACTTTTCCGGTCCGGGCCGACACCGCCTTGCCGACTTCCCGGTTCACTTCGGACTTGAACGGCTCGGGCTCGGCAAGCGAGAGGTCGCTCCAGACCATCTCCTCGTTCTCGGCCACGAGCGGCGGGACGCGGCAGCCGACGAGGAACGTGGAGTATTCGATATCCTTCGTGGCCTCGATCACCCGATCGGCCCAGAGCGGGACATCGTCAAAGAAGTTCCCGCAGACCCAGCAGGTCCCCCCGAACCTCACGTAGGGCTGGTTGTCCGCGAGGGCGATGGCGATCTTCAGCCCGCGCCCGCGTTCGTCGTTCGAGAGCCCGTGCGAGCGTTTGCCGAAGAACCGCCCGAGGCAGTGGTCGCAGCATTCCCCATAGGCAAGGATCGCCTTTGCCTGTTCGTTTATTTCCATCCGCATCTCCTCCTGTCCAGCTCGTTCTGCAATACGGTGATCGCGTGATCGGCATGCAGGCACTTCGGCCCTACGGAATATCTCGGGCAGGCTCCGGTCAGCCCGTTCTCCTGTTCCGTGAAGTTCAGGTGATCCGAGAGGAGGTATGCCGCCGGCAGGTCCTGCACCGTCCTGATATCGGTCCCGTTCTCGTCCAGCACGGCAAACGCATGTTCGGTCATGAGGCGTTCAAGGCCCCCTTTCCGGATGGAGACGCCATCGGCAGCTTCCCGGAACTCGCTCCCGCACGGAGTGTCGATCACCTTTTTGACGAGGGCTCCGGCACTCCGCTCGTCCGGGGAGAGCGAACGGACCGAGGCCCCGGAGAATTTCACGGTCTTCGGCCCGGCCGGTGCCCCGAGAAGGACGAGGTAACAGTCAGCATCCCTGCGCAGGTCGTGCGAGAGGAAGAGGGAAGCGTTCACGCAGCGGCAGAGCACGTCCATCCTCCCGCCGCTGCCCGGCAGGTCATTCAACGAAAAGCCCCCGTCCGTCCGGGCAAGGTGCCCGATGATGGCGAACGTGGTCATCTCACTGCATTCCGGAGAAGCGCTTCATCAGGCGCTGCATGTTGAATTTCCCGCCCCCGCCCCGGAGCCCCTTGAGGGTGCGCTGCATCATCTTGTAGTATTTCAGGAGCTCCCGCACCTCGTCCGGCGTGGCGCCTGCCCCGTGGGCGATCCGCTGCATGCGGGAACTGCTGATGAGAGCAGGGTCGTCAAGCTCCGTTGCCGTCATCGAATCCATGATGATCCGGTACCGCACCATCTTGGTGCTCGTGACATCGTAGACGCCTTCGGGAAGCTGCATGTTCCCGAGCGGCAGCATGCCCATGATCTGCTTCAGGGGGCCCATCTTGTTGAGTGCCTCGAGCTGCTTGTACATGTCGCGGAGGGTGAACTTCCCCTTCATCACGGAGTTGACATCCACGTCATCAGGGTTGATCGCCTCGCTCGCCCGTTCGACCAGTGCTTTCAGGTCGCCCATGCCGAGGAGGCGGGAGATGAACCCGTCGGGATCGAACCGCTCGAGGTCTTCGATCGTCTCGCCACTCCCGATGAAGGCGATCCCGCTCTTGGTCTCCGCCACTGCGGACATGGCGCCCCCGCCCTTTGCGGTCCCGTCCATCTTGGTGATGATGACCCCGTCGATGCCGATCGCCTCGTGGAACCGCCGGGCCTGCTCGCTCGCCTGCTGGCCGAGCGCCGCGTCGATCACGAGCCAGCGGTGGGTGGCCTTCGTGAGTACGTTCAGCTCGATGATCTCCCGGATGAGATCGGCCTCGAGCGCGTGGCGGCCCTGGGTATCGACGATGATCAGTTCGAGGTCCCTGAATGCCTCGAGCCCTTCGCGGGTTATTTTGAGGGCGTCCTTCTCCTGAGGGTTGCCGAAACACGGGACATTGATCCTGCTGCAGAGCGTCGAGATCTGGTCGAAGGCCCCCGGTCGGAACGTGTCGGCGCAGATCACACCGACTTTCATCCCCTTCTTCTGGAAATAGCGGGCGAGCTTTGCCGTGGTCGTGGTCTTGCCGCTCCCCTGCAGGCCGGCCATGAGGATAGTCTGGGGTTCGAGCCTTACATCGGTAGACGCCCAGACGAGCCGGACGAGTTCCTGGTACACGATGCGGAGCACGTGCTCCCGCACGTTCATGCCCTTGGGGGGTTCCTCCTCGAGAGACCGCGTCCGGATCGCCTTCGAGAGCTCCATGACGAGCCTGACGTTGACATCGGCGGAGATCAGTGCCCGCTGGAGGTCTTTTACCAGCTCGTCGACTGCCGCACGGTCGACCACGGTCCTGCCCGCGAGTTTCTTGAGCGCGTCCTTGAGAGACGAAGAGAGACCGTCGAGCATCAGGCACCGCCCTCCAGCAGTTCGTCAACGACTTTTGCCGGCTCGAACGGGATGATATCGGTGTATGCCTGCCCGGTGCCGATGAACATGAGCGGTTTTCCGATCGTATGGGCGATGGAGATCGCCGCACCGCCGCGGGAGTCCATGTCGGCCTTGGTGAGGACAACAGCATCCGCCCCGATGGTCCTGTTAAACTCGGACGCCCGGGTCACGGCATCGTTCCCCGCCACCGCCTCGTCCACGTATACTATGAGATCGGGCTTCATGACGCGCTTGATCTTGTCCAGCTGGTTCATCAGGTTTGCCTTGGTATGAAACCTCCCGGCAGTATCGGCCAGCACGACATCGATCTTGTGGGAGGAGGCGTACTGCACGGTATCGAAGAGGACCGCGGAAGGGTCGGCGCCTTCCTGGTGCTGGATGACCTTGATCCCGAGGCGTCCGGCATGCACGCCGATCTGTTCGATGGCGCCGGCACGGTACGTGTCCCCGGCACCGATGACCACCGTGAACCCCTGCCCCTTGAGATATGCCCCGATCTTGGCTACCGTCGTGGTCTTTCCGGTCCCGTTCACACCGGTGAAGAGGATCTTGACCGGGCGGTCGTGGGTTCTGATGTAGCCGCCGAGGTCGAACCCGCTGCCCAGTACCTCGAGCAGGGCCGATTTGAGGGCGCCGAGCACGAGAGCGTCGACCGATTCGCCGATCTTCCGGTGTTTCCCGACCAGGTTCTTCCGGACTCCGGCGATGATTGCATCGGTGGCCGGCAGGGCCACGTCGCTCTCAAGCAGGGTCATCTCGAGCTCGGAAAGGGCGTCTGCCACGTCCCTCTCGGAGACGATCAGCTCGCGGTCCCGGATGAGGACCCTGACCTTGTCCACGAAGCCCGTGGATGCGGAAGCAGGGGCGGGCCTGCCCTCATCAGGCCGATCCTCCTGCACAGGACCCGGGGCAGCAGCCTGCTGCGCTGCCTGACCCTCCGGCTCCTGGGATGCGGCAGCGGCCTGGAGGCTGCTCCCGAGCCGGTCCCGTGCAGCCTGCAGCTTCTCGCGAAGACCCGCGAACATGTTCTTCGGCAACCCCGTTATTCCCCGTACTGCTCTGCCGCTGCCTGCTGGTAGCCCGACTCGATCCTTTTATTGATCTCATTCATCTGGGACCGCAGCCGGTCAAGAGCGTCGGCAACCTTCTTTGCGGAGGCTTCCATCTCCATGATCCGTTCTTTCAGGAACTCGACAGCGTCCCTGTTCGTCCGCTCGACAACCACTTCAGCGCCGATCGCAATGAGGACTTTATCCGGTTCAAGGACTTTTGCCCGGACGCTCGCCCCTCCGCCGATCTGGAGGAGGACGGTGCTGTTCTCAGAAGCGAGCATGGCTTCGAGAGACTCAATAGCCGCAAGCGCCTCCATCCTCCCGTTTTCCAGCAGCTGCAGCTGGTTGACAAAAATCTCTGCTTGCTGCCCGTATTCCTGAAGATAGTTCTGGAGCGTCAGCAATTCGCGCTGGTCCATTGGTTGCATCTTGTCTGCCAAAATCCGCCACTCCCAAAAATCAATGCCTGCCTGGATAGTCCTGACTCCTGATATGTATGTTCCATCACCATAAATACATCATGATGGAAGTGTGAGGGGGAGGAGGAGCTTCTCCAAAGCGGTCCCCCGCAGGGATCAGGAAGTTTTCCGCAGGTCTTTTCCGGTAAACCGGTATTTTCCTTTCGGCACGGAGATCTCGAACCTGGCCCCCTTGCCATACGTGCCCGACTCTTGTATCGAAAACCCTGAGATGGTGAGGATCTCATCTGAGAGGAAGAGCCCGAGCCCGGTATTTTTCCCGAACCCTCTCTCGAAGATCTTCTGCTTCTCCTCTTCATGGACACCAATCCCGTCGTCTTCGTAGACAAGCGCGAGATCCCCAGGACCGTACTGGAGAGAGGTGATCGCGATGTGCCGGACCCGTTCACCATGGCGGAGGGAGTTGTCGACAAGGTTCTCGAATACTTTCACCAGCAGGGGATCGGCAAACACTTCAAGCCCGGGCAGGTCGATGTGCAGGCCCACCCGTCCTTCGGGTAGCAACGATGACAGCGGTTTTAGTACTGTGGACAGGTCCTGCCACTCGGGTGCCCGGACGCCGATCTCCTCGTAATTCCTGGTAAACTCGATCTGCCGCCGGATGGTCTGGGCCGCTGCCTCTTCCTTTTCGATATAGCGCAGGATATCCGGGTCGGTGACCTTCACCTTCGAGAGTTCGAGGAACCTCTCGACCGCCTGGAGCTGGTTCTTGATGTCGTGGCGGGTGACACCGGAGAGGAGCCGCAGTTTCCGGTTGGCATTCGCAAACGCCTGCTCGGAAAATTTCAGCCGTTCGTTCACCTCTGCAAGGCTGCACATCTTGACCTCGAGCTCATCCCGGTAACAGTTCATCATTTCCACGACCGATCCGACGATAAATGCGACCAGGATCAGCATCAGGGCCCGGAGGATCGCGTCGGGGGTGACGGATCCGGCCAGGACCCACGAGACCGCAATATGAAGGACACCGAAGAACAGTGCCACCCAGATCGCCTTCCGGCCGTACCAGAGCCCTGCGACAACAATGATGAGGTAGTAAAAATGGGTATAGACGATGGAGATTTTCAGGAGGTAGTGGATCACCAGCTCGAACCCGAGCCCGGCAAGGATGAGGATTGCAAGCGCGTAGGGTTTCACCGAGTCCAGCGCCTTCCACCACGAACCGGCTCTCGCGCAGAGATCCATCTTCACCTGTTCACCTGTCGTACTGGTATTCTGAGTGGTTTGGGGGGTATGTACATGTATCTATCGCTCCGGGCCTCCTGCACTGCAATCGGGAACCAGGTGGACAGACGCCGTTTTTTCCGCAGGGGGCCCGGCTCTCATCTTCGCCCGGCCCTGCCGGCTCCCACGTTTATAATACTCCACAGACAAAATTACTCAACAGATCCTGCGGTAAACCAATACGCAGTGGGGAATATGAGATGGAATTCAGGAACAAGGTTTTGATCATCGGGTATGGGGCGGTCTCCAAGTGCATGTTCCCCATCCTGCTCCGGCACGTGAACATCCCCCTGGAGAATATCACCATCGTCGACTTCAAGGACAAGTCGGCGGACCTCAAGGCCTGGACCACGCGGGGCCTTCAGTTCTTCAAGAAGAGAGTCAGCCCGAAGAACCTGGGCGAGATCCTCTCCGAGTACCTTGCGCCCGGCGGGCTCCTGATCGACCTCGCGTGGAACATCGACTGCTGCGAGATCGTCCAGTGGTGCCACGAGAACAACGTCCTGTACGTCAATACATCGGTCGAGGCCTGGGACCCCGATGCGGAGAAGTTCACGGCGACCCCGTACGAGAAGACGCTCTATTTCCGGCAGATGAAACTGATGGAGCTGACCCGGGACTGGAAGGACGCCACCACCTGCGTGGTCGACCACGGTGCCAACCCGGGCCTGATCTCCCACTTTGCCAAGCACGGCCTTGTCGATATTGCCGGGCGGATGGTCGCCGACGGGATCGCGCCGGACCCGGACCGGATCCTCACCCTTATCAAAAATCAGGACTTTGCCTCGCTTGCCATGGAGACCGGGGTCAAAGTCATCCACTGCTCGGAGCACGACACCCAGATCTCCCGCTCCCCCAAGAAAGTGGACGAATTCGTCGGTACCTGGTGCATCGAAGGGCTCCGGGAAGAGGGCACCGCTCCCGCAGAGATCGGGTGGGGAACCCATGAGAAGGAACTCCCCGCCCGGGCGATCATCCCCCCCGTAGGCCCGAAGAACGGGATCCTCCTGCCCCGGATGGGGATCAACACCTGGGTACGGTCCTGGATCCCCTACCAGGAGATTGTCGGTATGGTCATCCGGCATGGCGAGGCGTTCGGCATCTCCGACCGCTGGACGGTCTGGAAAGATGGCAAGGCGATCTACCGCCCGACGGTTCATTACGCCTACATGCCCTGCGATGCCACGATTGCATCCATCCAGGAGCTGCGCGCAAGGAACTACGAGCTGCAGCCCAAACTGCGGATCATGAGCGACCGGGAGATCGTCTCGGGTGCCGACATCCTCGGGGCGCTCCTGATGGGGCACCCCTACAACTCGTGGTGGACAGGCAGCATCCTTCCGATCGACGAGGCCAAGAAACTCGCGCCCGGCCAGAACGCCACTACCATCCAAGTGGCGCTCGGCGTAGTGAGCGCGGTGATGTGGATGATCGAGCACCCCCGGGAAGGGTTCTGCCTCCCCGACGACCTGCCGCACGAGTTCGTCCTCGAGATCGCGAAGCCGTATCTCGGCGAGTTCTGGTCCGGGCCGTCCGACTGGACGCCCCTGAAGAACCGCGTGGTCTACTTCAAGGAGAACCCGGAGAACGATTACGACCGGGAGGATATCTGGCAATTCAAAAACTTCTTATTCGTACAGTAAATCAATCATATAATGACAAAAACAGCGGTCGACACGAAAAAGAGGCGGAAGAAGAAAGGGACTGAGGAGACTCCCGTCCACCATATCGGGAAGGTCCGGCTGGAACTCCTTCAGGTCCTTGCCCGCGAGCACGGGACACCCATCTTTGTTATCGATCACGAGAAAATCCGGGAAAACTACCGGGAATTCCGGGAACACATGCCCGATGTCCAGGTCTATTTTGCCGTCAAGGCCAATTCCAATCCCGAGATCGTCAGGACCCTCTACGACATGGGGTGCAGTTTCGACGTGGCGTCCATGCCCGAGTTCATGATCGTGTACGAGAACATCAAGACCATGCCCAAGAAGGAGCGCCTGGACTGGATCTGGGACAAGATCATCTATGCCAATACCATCAAGCCGATCGAGACCCTCGAGGCCCTCGACCAGTACAGGCCTCTCGTCACCTTCGACAACATCTACGAGCTCCGGAAGATCAGCGAGCATGCCCCGCACGCCGGCCTCGTACTCAGGATCCGCGTGCCGAATACCGGCTCCATGGTCGAGCTCTCCTCCAAGTTCGGCGCCCACCCGGGCGAGGCGGTCGACCTGATCGTCTCGGCGTTCGACATGGGTCTCGAAGTAGAGGGGTTGAGTTTCCACGTGGGCAGCCAGTGTACCAACTTCGAGAACTACATGCAGGCCCTCCAGCTCTCGGCAAATATCATCAGCGAAGTGGAGACCCGGACCGGGCGGAAGATCCGGATCCTCGATATCGGCGGCGGTTTCCCGGTGAAGTACCACCCCGGGATCCGCTCCATCCGGACGCTCGCCAGGAAACTGAACACCGAGATCAAACGCCTCTTCCCAAAAGACATGCAGATCCTCGCGGAGCCGGGACGGTTCCTCGTAGCCAACACCTGCACGCTCGTCTCAAAGGTGGTCGGGAAGGCGTTCCGCGACGGGAAGCACTGTTATTATATCAACGACGGGGTGTACCATACGTATTCAGGGCAGGTCTTCGACCACATCAATTACCCGGTGCTGCCGTTCAGGGATGGCGAGACGCAGATCTCGGCGGTCTTCGGCCCTACCTGCGATGCCTTCGATACGATAACACTCTCGGCGGAACTGCCGGACCTCGATATCGGCGATCTCGTCTATTCCGAGAACATCGGGGCCTATTCCCACGCTTCGTCCACGTACTTTAACGGGTTCCCGCCCGCTAAAGTGGTGCATATCAACAAGTAATTTTTTTTTGCGCCGGAAATCCGGCACATGCGAAGATCCTGTCAAGGTATTTTTTTTACCCGGTAACATCCACTACTCCCAATGACAGGGAAACCGGAGAGGGACAAAGGAGGGTTGTCAGCCGGTACTCTCACTCGTGTCCACATGACCAACCTTGGCAAAATAATGTTCCCTGCGGCCAGGATCACCAAGGAAGAGGTCATCACCTACTACATACGGATGGCCCCGCGGATGCTCCCGTTCCTGCAGGACCGCCCGCTCACCATGCACCGGTTCCCGGAAGGAGTGGGAGGGGTAAATTTCTACGAGAAAGATGCCCCCCGGGGGGCCCCGGACTACGTGGACACCTTTACCCGCTGGTCGGAGACCGCGGGCCGTGATGTGCATTTCGTGGTCTGCAACAACCTCGATACGCTCATCTGGCTTGCCAACCTTGCCTCCCTTGAACTTCACATCGCCCTCTCGACACAGGCTGCCTATGATTCCCCCGACTTCCTGCTCTTCGACATCGACCCGGAACCGCCGCTTATTTTTGACGATGTCCTTTCCGTAGCCCGCGTGGTCCGGGAACATCTGGAGGATGAAGGGATCCATCCGTACGTGAAGACCTCCGGGAAAAAAGGGCTCCATATCGTGGTGCCCCTTTCCCCCGGCCACAGGTTCGATGAAGTCCGGGGGTTTGCCCACAGTACCGGGAAGCGGATCGCGCGGGACATCCCGTACGTGGTCTCCGAGTTCCCCCGTTCCCGGGACCCCGGGACCATCTTCATCGACTACCTCCAGAATGCCCGCGGGAAAACCATGGCAGCCCCCTACTCGCTCCGGGCGACCCCGGGTGCGAGCGTATCCGCACCGCTCGAATGGGACGAGATCCGAAAGGGGACCCGTCCCGAAGATTTTAATATCAGGACAATGATGTTCAGGAAAGAGGATCCATGGAGGGGAATTTTTGAAGACAGGCAGGCAATCGGGAGATAAGCCCGGCAGCCGGTCACGGAAAGACCGGCCCGGGGATAAGAGCGGGGTTGCCAGTACAGTACCGCTGATGGCAGATGGTACGGTGGGCCGGCAGACCGGAAGAACAAAAAAGTCCGTCGCCTCCGTCCCGCCGGAGCCGCGGGCGGAAGATTCCCTGACTGGCAGGGCCGGGCGGTCGTTCTGGAGCGGCACCATATCCATCGGCCTCATCAATGTACCGGTCAGCCTCCGCACGATGACGAGGGACCGGTCCTTCTCCTTCCGGCTGCTCCACCGCAGCGACGGGCAGCCGCTCCGGTACGACCGGGTATGCACAAAAGACGGTCGGGTGGTCCCCTGGGCTGAGACGGTGAAGGGGTACGAGGTCAGGAAAGGGGAGTTCCTCGTCTTTACACCCGATGAGCTGAAAGCGGTGATGCCCGAATCCGACCGGAAGATCCGGATCGAGAAATTCGTGTTCTACCTCTCCCTCGACCCGATGTACTTCGAGACCAGTTACGTGCTCCTGCCGGACCGGAGCGAGGAGGCGTATGCCCTCCTCGTCACCGCCCTCCAGGACCTCGGGCGGGCGGCGGTCGGGACCATCACGCTCAGGACGAAGGAGTACCCCGTCGTGGTCCATGCCTATAGCGGGGGGCTCGTACTGACCACCCTCCGGTATGCCGACGAAGTCACCCCGCCCCGGGCATTCGACGTGATGGCCGCCCTCCCGGCGCCGAAGGAGACTGAACTTGCCCTTGCAAAGCGGATCATCTCGGAACTCTCCGGGGATTTTTCCCTCGCCGACTTTCATGACCGGTACCGGGAAGCCGTCATGGCGCTGATCGAGAAGAAACTCGCCGGGGAGAAGCTCGTGTACGAAGAGCCCCGCCGCCCTGAGGAGGCAAAAGAGCTGATGCAGGCCCTGCAGGAGACGCTTGCCACCCTCTCAGGGAAATGAACTGCCTGAATCCTGGTCCCCCATGAAACGATACCATCCCATGCTCCCGGAATCCGCTGCGGGCCCGTTCAGCGATGACGGGTGGCTCTTTGAGATCAAGTGGGACGGGATCCGGGCGATCGCCTACGTGAACGACACCCTCTCGCTCATGAGCCGGAACGACAGGGAACTGGCAGGACAGTTCCCGGAACTTGGAGGGCTTGCCGCCCTTGCCCCGGGAACCGTACTTGACGGGGAGATCGTAGCGATGAACGGCGGGAAGCCTGACATCCAGGCCCTCCTCCCGAGGGTCCAGGCAGCCCGGATGCTGCCTCCCGGGGACGGGGAGGCCCCTGTAACCTACATCGTCTTCGACATCCTTGAAAAGGATGGAAAGGACCTGACTTCCCTCCCGCTCTCCGAGCGGAGGAAGATCCTTGAAGGTTCCGTCAGCGAAGGGGCCCATGTTGCGCTCTCCGTTCCCGTCACGGGAAGAGGAGAGGAGTATTTCCGGGCCGCGATCGCCCGGGGGCTCGAGGGGGTCATGGCAAAACGGAGGGACAGTCCTTACGAGTCCGGCGTGCGGAGCGGCTCCTGGCTGAAAGTCAGGGCGCAGAGGACCTGCGACTCCGTCATCGCCGGGTATACTTCAGGGCGGGGCCGGCGTAGGACGGCATTCGGTGCCCTCCTCCTCGGCCTGTATGGGAGCGGGGTGGATGGAGACCCTTCCCCGGAGAAAAGGGGCCCCGAACTCACCCCACGGATAGTGCCCGGCCCGCTGCATACCCGGAGGCTCATCTCCGTCGGCAAAGTCGGGACCGGGTTCCGGGAGCGGGACCTCGCGGACCTCATGGCGGTCTTCTCCCGGTACCGTACCCCGGTCCCGCAACTGGAGGAGGGCGGGCCAGCCGGGGAGGTGGCCTGGCTGGAGCCGGTCCTTGTCTGCGAGGTGGCATTCCAGGCAGTGACCCGGGACGGGAAACTGCGGATCGCCCGGTTCATCCGCCTCCGCCCGGACAAGCGGGCAGAAGACTGCACTCTGGACCAGTTCCGGGAAACGGAGGCCAGAAGCGGGCCGGGAGCGTACGAACCGGCGCTCCATTCCACTGCCGGAGCGGGAAGTGACGGCGGGATCCGTTCCCAAAGAAAACTGATTCATGAGGACCGGAAGACAGGGCCGGCGCAGGAACAGGCAATGAGGAACTATTATGAAAGACGGAATTTTTCACGGACAACGGAACCGGAGGGAGCGACGACCATGAGCGGTGAGGGGAGATCCTTCGTCATCCAGGAACACCACTCGCACAAACTGCACTATGACCTGAGACTGGAGCGGGACGGCGTGCTCAGGAGCTGGGCTGTGCCCAAAGGCGTGCCGGAGGCCCCGGGAGCAAAGCACCTCGCGGTGGCAGTCGAGGACCATCCGCTGGAATACGCGAGGTTCGAAGGGACGATCCCGGCCGGGGAGTACGGGGCCGGCGAGGTCACCATCTGGGACAACGGCACCTACGATACCCGGGCCTGGCATGACGACAAGATCGAGGTCACCCTCCACGGGAAAAGGCTGTCGGGCCACTACGTGCTCGTCAGGTTCAAACGGGCCGGGAAGAACGAGTGGCTGGTCTTCAAAGCAGGGGGTTGATAGGGGGGAACGGCATTCCCGGGCTGGGGGCCTGATTACCAAGCCCGTATCCGGATTCCGGTCACTGAACTGCCGTTGGGTATCTCCCATCAGGACCATGTGCCGAATCGCCAATAATTATCATGCCAGACGATGAGATGTAGTATCACGAATGCCGGATCACGATTCCATATCCGTCCTCTACGTTGACGACGAGCGATCGCTGCTGGAAATCACCCAGCTGTTCCTGGGAAAGGCCAGCGGTTTTTCTGTCAGGACGACCACTTCCGGGGCAGAGGCACTCGATATCCTCTCGTCCGGCAGGTTCGACGCTATCCTCTCCGATTACATGATGCCGCAGATGGATGGCATAGAATTCTTGAAGATCATCCGGCAGCAGGACCCCGAGGTCCCGTTCATCCTCTTCACCGGCAAGGGCAGGGAAGAGATCGTTATCCAGGCGATCAACAACGGGGCCACGTTTTACGTGCAGAAG
This sequence comes from Methanoregula sp., assembly GCF_050010295.1. Taxonomy (GTDB): domain Archaea; phylum Halobacteriota; class Methanomicrobia; order Methanomicrobiales; family Methanospirillaceae; genus Methanoregula. Next base: position 104,974 of record NZ_JBEKLH010000007.1, on the reverse strand, counting down.
GGCGGCGACGCGACGGCCCAGTTCACCGAGCTCGCCCACAAGATCCGCCAGGCGGTCGCAGCAGCCCGGTCCAAGGAGGCACTTCGCCAGTCCGAGATGCTCCACCGGACCATCTTTGAGACCTCCCCGGATGCCATCACGCTCACCAACACCGACGGGATCCTCAGTTACACATCTCCGGCCGCCATCAGCCTGTTCGGCCTCGCCTCGGAGAAGGACGCCCTCGGCACTCCCCTCTTTGACTGGATTGTCCCGGAGATGCGCGAAGAGGTAAAAGAACGTTTCCTCCAGTTCATCCGGAGTAAATCACCGACATCACCATCCTCACTCTTCCTGCTGCAGAGAAAAGACGGGACCCGGTTCCATGCCGAGATCAGCTCGTCAGTGCTGACCGGCGCCGACGGGGAACCGGTCGGGATGATCTCGATCCTCCGCAACGTGACCGACCGGATAGCGTCTGACGACGCACTCCGGAAGGCCGGCGCCAAGCTGAACCTGCTCTCGTCGGTGACGCGGCACGACATCCTCAACCAGCTGACCGTCCTCATCGGGTACATCGAGCTCGCACGGCGGGCAAAAGACCCGGCTGCGGTACAGGACTTCCTCCGGAAGATCGATGAGATCGCCGGGATGCTGGGCGACCAGATCGAGTTCACCAAGGACTACCAGGAACTCGGCGTGCACAGCCCCTGCTGGCAGTGCGTCGCTGACATCGTCTCCCGGGCAGCGTCCGGGCTGGGAACGGGGGATGTGAAGTTTGTCAACGAGTGCGGGGAGCTCGAGGTCTTTGCCGACCCCCTGTTTGTCAAGGTCGTGTACAACCTGATCGACAATGCCTTTCGGCACGGGGGAGCGGTCAGCACCATCCGGTTCCGGTACGAGGAGAGCGGGGATGACCTTGTCCTCGTGGCCGAAGATGACGGGGAAGGGGTCCGGGTGCAGGACAAGCAGAAGATCTTTTCCAAAGGTTTTGGCAGGAACACCGGCTTTGGCCTCTTTCTCGTGCGGGAGATCCTCGCAATCACCGGCATGAGTATCGCGGAGACCGGGTTCCCGGGCACGGGTGCACGGTTCGAGATCGTGGTGCCCCGGGGGAATTTCCGGTTCCGAAACGCAAAGTAAGATCAAACGGTTTTTCCGCTGAGGGCAGGCCCCGGAAGCGTGACACCTGAGAGCCCCGTGGCACCTGTCCATGGCTAACCCTGGGGTACCAACGCCACAAGGGGGCCGCCAGCCATCCCGCTACTTCACATCCTGCCCCTGCTTCCACTGAATCCCCGGAGGTTTTCGGCCAGCTTCCCGCAGGAAGCCGATCAGTCACTTATCACAACGGTGGCCTTCTCGTCGAACGGGTTCGTCCGCATCGCGAGGCTGAACAGGTACGGGTAATGGTTCCGCAGGTACTCCATGTACTTCAGCCACTCGGGCACCAGCCGCGAATATCCCCGCTCCATATCGGCTTTGAGGTGGGCAATATCAGCCGGGGGCAGGTGCAGGAGATCGGCCCGGGCCTTTAACTCCTCATCGAGATGGGTGATCGCGAGGATCAGGTCCGTGAAGGACTCGTGCTCGAAGACCATCGGGTTCTCCACAATGCGAAGGAGAAAGTCCTCATTCTGCAGGAGGAGCGCCCGCAGCGCTTCGCGGTCGACGCGTGCAGTGTCGATTCTGCATTCCCAGCTCGTCAGGCCCTCGTGTGCTTCACGGAACCGCTCCGCGGTCCAGTCAGTGCCTGCCACCATCTGTGCCTGCAGGGGCCCGGGGTACGGATCGGCCCGGGAGAGCGTGGCAAGCAACTGGGTCCCGATCCGGGAAAAGAATATCCCGATCACCATGTTCATCTTCTCCATTCGCTGCTGCCGCTCCCGGGACTCCAGCAACTGGTCGATGATGAGCGTGACGATCAGGACTTCGATGGGGATGAAAGCCAGATCCGCGAGTAAGTACGTGAACAGGTAGCGTGAATCCTGGAATACGAGGTAGTGAACCGTCATCAGCAGGAGGGTCAGCGTAACCAGACCGATACCCGTGATCAACTTCCAGCGGGTCTCTTCCTTCATGATGAGGTATCTGGTACACGACCAGATAAAAAAGGCGGTACTGTTCATTCTGCCCCCGGTTGGCAATGCCCGGTCCATTCTCCGGTCAATGAAGGGAAAAGATGGCTCTGTTGAAATTCTCAGAGAAACAAGCAGTCACTCTTGGGGATGTTGACATGACAAAGTCATGGAGACACGAGAAGAACGCATCAGCGTTCTTCGAATTGCCTGCCACCATGGCACGGCGAAGATGCTCTCGCATCTTCTCGAACCTGCCCTTGCCTTGGGCAACGCCAGATTTCCCCCAATATCAGTGAGGCTTCCCCACCGCAGGGCCTCTCCGAGGAGTCAATCGCCCCAACAGCGAGGATCGATTTGAGAAGGACCATCAAGTTCTTCGACCTGCAGAATCTCGGAATGGATGAAGTACGGCGGGGCAGTCATAACCGACCGGGACCTTGGTTCAGGCCGGATGTCTGGTGATGTTCTTCACGGATTCAGACCATATTACAAAGTATATATAATTTGGCGAATAATTTCTCCGGAAGCATTTGGTCCGACCGGCCAAAAACGGTTGTGATCCAGCGATAAACAACTCAGGAGAGATTGCCATCGACAGGAACTACAATGTCACGAGAAAATACGGCCGGCCGGGAGAAAAACCAGCGGTGGGAGCATCCGGTATTTCGCGGAATCATCCGGGTGGACCGGTGAAACTACGCCGGGAAGTCCCGGGAAAATTATCCGGAGGATCCTTATGAGCCGCCACCCGCTCCGGGCACTTGCTGAAGCAGACGCGATCGCAAAAAAGCGCGGACACGTCCAGCATTACGAGCGCGGGCCGGGAATGATCTGCGACTTCACCATCACGATCCCCGAGTGCCACGCCCCGGTCAAGATCAAGCGGATGCGGTACCTCCGCTGCACCGTGCAGTGGCTGGAACGGCACGCAGCAGAAGAGATCGCCGGCCTCCGGTTGTTCCCGTCTTCTCAGGAGATCTCCCGCGAGCTCTGGTTCTGCTCGCCCGAGTACGCCTACCGGTTCTTCCGTGTCTGCGACACAACGCTCATCGAGCTCGGCAGGGACGGGCAGCCGCTCCCGGCAAAATCACCGGTGCCGCGGCCGAAGACGGAGGGACCCGTCGCCCGGCCGGATGTTCCGGCCGCTCCGGAACCCGGGAATACATCCCCCGATCCACCTGGCCCGGCACCGGGTGAAGATTCCTCCGTCGGAGAATGATATCTCCGGGAGTACCTCTCCTGACAAAGAACTCCACATCATAAATCAGCCTCCTTTTTGAAAACGAAGGTCATTTCAGGTGTTTTTCCCGGAGGCAATTTCTTTCGGGCAACCGAAAAACTGCGGAATTCACAAAAATACCTGCTCATATGATTTTAAATCGCTCTATTCATCCCCCGTTTGGCGAATTTTACGTCGTAGCACGAAAACTGCGCTAACAGAACCTAATAGGATGGAGGATCGGGTCTTGGATCATGGTTCAGGTGCGATTTAAGGGGGGTGGAATGGTCGGATCCTGGGTGATCACCCCGGACGTGCGATGAAGACCGGGAGGTCGGGTCGCCGCTAAATCAGGGCAGCGGAAATGTATCGCAGAATTATTCCCAGGATATTGGAGTCATGCCATTAGCCCGGAATTATTGTGTCCCCATGCAATTCCACTACAACTTTTAATCTCAGTAGATTTTTTTGGGATAGCCACTTCGACTGCGGAAAAAACTACTGTTTTTTCCCTGAAGCATCCACTTATCTGAAAAACGTGGATATAACCAAAAAGAAAATTAAACGAGTGTTCCCCGCCTCAGGGCCTCTCCGAGGCACGGCGGGGCAAAAAGATTTTTTAAGTATTAGTTTTGGTAATTGATCCGCCGCGGGGGCGCCCCGTCGGGGGCGGCGGCGTTTCATCGTAATGGTAAGATATGCGTACCGAATGAAATGGAGCGCCAAGATCCCAGATAAATCCTCACGGCACCAAATCCAAACAACATTTTTACAGAGTTTTTATATCGGACTTTAATTTATATCATTATACATCAATGTCGCAAGGACCAGTTTCACCAGTAAATCATAAAATGAGTATCATTTATGATTTTTTTGAGCGAAACAAAACGATTTTTACAATGATAGCAATATTTGGCGCGCTAGCAGGCTTCCTTTTTAGCCTGAATAAACCGACAAATGATGAAAATTTAGTATTCGGAATTTTATTTCTTATTTCCCTCATGGGATTATTAATTACAATAATTTTCTATGATTCCATGATCACTTTTTTTTCATTAATCAGGCAAAAAGATGAAACTTTTTTTACAACATTTCAAACTTTTTTCATCGTAATGTTCCTAATCCTTTTTCTAATGTTTTTCTTCAGTTTGATCACATATCTATATTCAAATTATTCTGATTGGGTTCTTTGGATGGCTCTCGCAATATTTTTGTATTTTGTTTTGATTTGCGGTGCATGGTTTAATACGGCGATTCGAAATATAATTGGTTCATCCAACGGAGGACTCGTTCTAACAATTTTTGGATATACAGTAATCGTAATTTGGATACTGAGCAGTGTTTATCACATTATTATCGGATTAACACCGCATTCTTCAAATATAGCAGAATTGACACATGCAAGTCAAACTGTATTCTTCTTCTCAATTTTACTTACCCACTCAATTTCCAGTATCCTCTATTTCACGGGTACCTTGATCAAACGAATTTTTATGCTAGAAAAACCACCGATGGCTGAAGAAGTCATTTAGCGACAACGGCGCTCAAAAGAGAATAAAAGAAAAATGTTCCAACCTTAAACGGCCTTCACTGCATCGATCTTGATATAGCGCCGCTTCAGGTTGTGCTTGCTGCCGATGACAGCAAAGGTGCGTTCCTTCGCCTGGTTCTCGTTGGGTGCCTCGATCACTTTCGTGTACGGCATCCAGTCCTCGCCCATCCTGAAGGTTCCTTTCACTTCAAACTTCTGATCTGCCAATTTACTCACTCCAAAAATCCAAATACATCCTCAATCCTGCCCAGTTCAAACCCGCTCGTCGCGTTTCCGGCGATATAGCCTGACTCGTTGACGAGAAGCCCGGTACCCACGAGCCCGCTGCCCATGTTGATCGAGCCCGTCCCGACCGGGACTTTTGCTACCTGCTCGAGCCGGGCGATCTGCTGGTCGGTTGCCCGCGGGTGCACGATCACACCCTTGTTGGTCGCGACTCCGGCCATCCCCACGGTCTTGACACCGCCGAGCACGAGCGTGATCACTTCGACCCCGAGGAACTCGCCGATCGCGTGCATCATGTCCGTGGGCATGTCCGGGTGGACTGCGGCAAAGCTGTCGTTCGCCATGATCACGTTGCCCGCGGCATTCATCGACTCGTGGAGCAGCAGGACCTCGCGGTGCTCCGCAAGGATATCGACCTCGTCTTCGGTCGCCAGCCCCGAGACGACGAGGCCCCGGCTGTTCCCGGCAACGAGCGAGCCGATGATGGTGCTTCCCTGGATGGTCGTCTCGACCAGCTCCACGTTGAGAGCCGCCTTCACTGCCGCCCTGAAATCATCCGTTGACTCCGGGGGGATGATGGCGATGTCCCCGAGCACCCGGGCAAACACCCCGATGTTCGGATCGCCTCCAAACGTGATCGTCCTTTCCATCTTACGATTCCGGTGCAAGTTCTGCCTGAACCTGCCCGTCCTCCATCTTCATGGCCCGGACCCGGATCTTGGACGGCGGCTTCTGGCTGCCCCGTGCCCAGACCTTCTCGTTGATGCCCTGGTCGATCTTGACGTCCTCGCTCTTCATGTGCTTGGCGAGGTACTTCCTGATGTCCTTGATAGCACCGTTGGACCGCTTCCAGCGGGGCATACGCCGTGCCTCACGCAGGGGGATGATATAGATATGCTCTTCCATCTTCTCTGCCATAGCTCACACCTTCAGCGTGCTCTTGCGCCAGTTGCGCCTTTTCGGGTGCGCAACCACCGAACGCTTGGTCCTGACCATAACCCACTGGGGCACGCGCCGGTTCTGGTCGCACGCCTTTGCAAGCCGGATTTTCCTGCCTTTGCTTAGTTTGCTCATCTTCTTCACCTTGGTAATTATCCTTTCCTGCCCACCACGAGCGATTGTTCGTGGTGCTTCGGGAACAGGGGAGCATAGTCCAGCCCGCGGGCCTGGAATGCCTCCCTGATCTCTGCTTCGTAATCGCCGTTCCGGATCGTCCCCGTTTCCCCGTACTCTACGACAAGAAACCGGTCTGCAAGCCGGTCGACTTCCGCCCTGACATAGCCGAGCAGGGGCCGCACGTACGAACACCCTGTCCTGCTGCCGAGGCTCTGGACCGCATCGCGGGTGAGCATCGGGACCCGGTCATCAAACCGTGTGCCATCCCCGACCACGTCATACTCGCCCGCAAGCGTTTCCACGGCGGCCTGGTGCACGCGGTTGATGGCATCGTTCGGATACCCCTTCTCCACGACCAGGTCCACCATTTCGTTCAGCAATCCTTTCTCAAATACTCGTTTCCTGTGGGGAAACCCCAGCGCTTCTGCCGCAGCCCCGACCTCCGGGATCCGGCGGGACGGGTCGAACACGAACGTGTTGAGTTCGACCTCATAATACGTACCCAGCATGATGGATGCAAGGGAACTGTCCTTTCCGCCGCTGTACAGCACTCCGGCTTTCATTATTTCCGTGTTATGGAGTAATCCCGTTTGGCGGGCGCGAGCTGCCTGAGCAGCTCCTTGAACTGTGCATCGGTGATCTTCTTCTGCAGCCGTCCGCTCTGTGCGAGCGCGATAAGCTGCTGCTCGACCGCGCCGGCGAAATCCGGCTTGGTGAGTTTGATGGTATTCAGGCGTTCCCGTGCATCCGGCTCGAGGATCTGCATGAGTATCATCTGGATCTGGGACTTCTGGCGCTTCTGGCGTTCGAGCTCTTCCTGCATTGACTGCTGATCGCCAGCCTGCTGCTGCAGCTGCGCCATCCTGCGTTTGCGGAGTTCGTTAAGCTCGTCGTCTCCCATACTGCTACCTCACTTGGGGGCTTCTGCCTTGTCGGCTTTCTTCTCGGCTTTCTTGGCTGCCGGCTTCTTCTCGGCCTTGGCACCCTCGGCGCCTTCGGCCGCCTTCTCGCCGCCCTTCTTCTTGCCTTCCTTCTTGCCGTCGGCCTTCCTGGGCTCCTCGGCAACCGGTTTGGCACGTTTCGGGACGGGCGGTGGCGGAGTCATCTTCACTTCCTGTGCCATGGCATCGAGGAAGGCCATACCGGCAGGCGAGACTTTCCGGCCGGTCTTGTCGTGGACAAGGAGCCCTGCTGCCTCCAGCTGCTGGACGGACTTGCGCAGGATCGACCCGCTGCCCTTGCGGAACGCGTTGGGCCTGGAGCCGCGGTTCTTGTTACCGCCGTAAAAGCTTCGCATCCTCTCGACACCCAGCGGGCCGTCGACATAGATGCGCCTCAACACTGCTGCTACCCGGATGAACCACCAGTCGGGGTCTTCCGGGGGCATCTCTTTGTGCACCCCGGTCTTTGCAAAGGCGGCCCAGGCGGGTGGAGTGATCTCCTTCCGCTTCTTGAGCTCCTCGGCAACCCTCCGGATGATGTGGTCAGCGGGGACATCGTATACTGTTGTCATCTACTACCTCACTGTTGAATAATGAAATAACAGTCTTATGTTATTTGTGAGGAAGGTTCTTATATATTTCCAAGGACAGAAAGATCGACGGATCGGGGAAAAATGTTGATCATCCTGATTCGATTCCGATGAACTCAACACAATCAAAGATATTTCTTTAAAAAAAGTTAGAGTATACTGTGTTATTTTGCGTAGGATTTATATTCTCATGACGCTGACGCTATACTATGGCAAAGAAAGCAGAAACCCAAAAAAGCAATGCTGGGAAGATTGCTGCTTTTGTTGCATCGTACAGTAACAAGAGCACAGGTAATGGTTACAAGAATGCTATCGAGTCATTTCTCCGATGTATGAACGGACTCCCGAAAAAAAACAATGATGGTAGTCGGGCAGTCTATGACTATGAAACCCTGTTCAACCAATACCTCAAAGATATGGATCGCAACCACGACGAGGACATGACGAAGTTCGCAAATTGCTTGAAGGAAGAGAGCGCGAGTCTCCTTTCAGCACGTCAGATAATGACGTTCGGCCGGCGGATCCTTGAGGACAATGGTGCAAAATTCAAGGGAAAGACAGTCCGGGATTTAAAGCGGGAGATGAAAGGCGGGGCCGGTACTGTTGACAAGGTTATGACAGCAAAGGTGATCGATTCGGCCCTTAAGGAACTAGATATAAAAGGACGAGCAATCGTCCTTACTCTCGCAAGTTCAGGAGCCCGGCTAAATGAAATTCTGTCCCTTAAACTCTCGGATGTAGACTTTGAAAGTAACCCGGTAAAACTCATCCTACGGAACACTAAGAATAAACAAATCCGTTTCAGTTTTATATCGAGTGAGGCGGCCCGATGTGTTCAAGCATGGCTCGAAAAGCGGGATGCATACATCAAAGGATCCTCAGGACGAAATGCCGGGCTTGTTCGCGCGGGTAAAAGTGCGAAGAAAGACCCCGATAGCGACCTTCTTTTCCCTGTCAGTGATAACGCCGTAAACGCGATGTGGGAGAATGCATTACGTCAGGCCGGCTTATACTCTGCGGATGAGCAGACCGGCCGCAACCAGTACCGGATTCATTCCTTCAGAAAATATTTCATCAGTCAATTAAGCATGGCAGGCCAAAAGACGCTTGCCGAGCACCTTTGCGGACACGAAGGTTATCTCGATAGCTCTTACCGCCGTATCGATGAAGAATCAGCTGGAAAGGCTTACCTCGCAGTTCAGCATGTCGTGACGATCGGCATACCTCCGGAGTTCCGAGAAACGGCAACAGAGCTGACCGGAAAACTCCAATTACAGGGCGAGAGTATCGAAGGACTCCGGGCAATGAATGAGAAACTTGCGGCACAGATAACAAAAATGCAGGATGAGATAGAATCGCTGAAAGAAAAGGAAACGCGCCGCACCAAGCTCCTGGAATATATCGATCAATATCCCGATCTCCTTCAGATTCTTAAAAAGGTTGTTTCCTCAGACGGAAATACCGACTAACTTTGATAGGTCCGAAAGAATATCACTTTTTGGCTGAGAACGCGCCCCAGACTGCTGCCAGTATTATTAAAAATTTCATGTGTTCAACCGAGAAAAATGGATTTTTAAGATATTTTCCCAACGTTACATTAGTTGCAGGATCCCAGAGAATTGAATCGATCTTTTCACCAATATGAGGCAACTGAATATGATCGATAGACATTCCCACGTATACGGATGCAAGACCAAATGCCTCAATACTTTTGAACATATCTCCCGGTACGTGATCGGTATCCTTCCAGGATTGCAATTGCTTCCGAACTTCGCTCAATTGATGGCGTACGAACGGATATTGATTCTGATTATCCTGAAGAGCAGTCTCAGCGATCTGAACGTACATCTTGGAGTTTATCTGTATGGCATAGAGCCCGGCCCGAATGAGCAGGCTTGGGATGTACATATGGTACATAACCGTTGGTGATTCTGATAGCGCTCGGTTATAGAGTTCCCGCAATGCCCTTTCATCAGTTTCTGATCTCGGGACACTCTTTAGGTCAGTACCGAGGATCGCATTGAACTCATCTAATAGTGGCGGAGATGAGTAGAGGTTCTGGACTAACTGGGGTTTTACAGTTTTATTGAAAAATTGGGTGTTGTACAATTTTACGACACTATCGCAATTGTCTTGCAGCCAATCTATAACGTCTGCAACAGGTTTCTTATCTACTCGTAAGGCCCCCCATACTTCCCGATCCGTCAATAAAGCAGGGAGGTGATCCAATGTATCTGGTGGAAACCAAATGGTGTCGAGGCCTGGTTCGTGCGTACCTTTGATGTAATGTTTTTCTTCGAGAGATTTGAGATGTCCTAGTACTCCTTTCGTCTCCCCGACACGATATTTTATCTTAAGATGCTCCTTGAGAACCGGTGTTTTAACTCCGTTTACATTGTTGTAAACATATTCGATGATTTTTAGTTTAATGAATCCGGGTGGATAGTGTTCCCCCCGTTCTCTTTTTTGAATGCGGCCCATTTCAGTGAGGAGTTCGCGCGACTGAAATATGAACTCTTTGATTCTCCAGATCCTTTGCCGTCGGGATTTCAAATTAGTTCAAACCCAAGGGGGTATGCTGATGATAAAATCGCAATGTCGCAGCAGTGAAATATTATTTATGCATGTCAGAAGCGAAGCATCCCCCTGTTCACGTTACAGACCGGGATACAATTGACTCTTTACCTCCGGTACTAAAAAAAGTTGCGCTTGAACTGGTAAGCCTTGGGAAAATTCGAATTGCCGAGGTTCCACAGGGGAAAACAACCCCGGCTAAACCCGATCGGAGGCAACGGAGATGACGGCCGATACCATTTTCCCGGGTATGCCTCTCCTTCTCACGAACGAACCCGTTCCTGCAATCTTCGCTTTTCAGGGGGTGATTACGATGTGAGCGGCCCGGCGAGCATCGCAGTTCACGTGCCACGCTCTCGGCGTGGCATCATCGTGTACCAATCTGGAATACCAATCTTATGGAGTTATGTTATGAGCGGAAACACTAAAGAATCCACGTCGGGCGAGCAAGATGTGCCCAAGACCCCAGCGGGGTCAACCTCTCCGGTTCATCAGGAGAGGATAGTACTGCAGGAGAACAACGATGGAGATCTTCATCTGACGTGCAGGCAGGATCCTGGTCACCCCGGTGAGTGGCGGTGCACACAAGTCCCCGGGCCGGTCGTGCCAAAAGCTGACAGTTCCGTGTCCATGCCTTCGGATGATACACTCCCTGGTAAGTCTAGTGAGGTGGGTTCAGGAACTCCTGCCAGCGATGGTGTTGAGGTCTGGAACCGGAGCAACGGTGAGACCCTGCGCGTCAAGCGAATCGAGCATGAAGGCAGTGTGCTCTTCCTGCCCATCGCTGCGACCCCGCAACCTCAGCCTGTAGATCCCCAGTCTCCCCCGGTGAAGACCACGAAGCAAGATCCTGCGGTCGGACGAACCCAGATGTCCCGGCGCGGGAGTGGAAGCAAAGCCTCCTGTAAACTGTCCGGGATGCGTCCTTCACCCCGTGCAAAGCAGAACGACCAAATCAGCGGAGGGCCATGAATGTTCCACCTTTTTTTTCATGGAGTGCAGGAAAATGACCGGTATAAATATTAGACTCCTGAAATCCCAGGATTATCAGATTGGTCGGGTCATGACCGTATTTGATCGTGAAGATCCGTGCCCTGCCATTATGATCTCACGTATGGGAGAGGTATGGACAACAAGGGCAATACGAGGCGTGTCTACGGTCATTGCCTCACTCACAAGGAGGCTGCGCAAAATCGCAATGTCCGAATATAGATTGCAATATGTCGATTCTTCTACAGATTGTCGTACGATTACAGTATCGATTGCTACTGTAGATTGCGCTATAGAATGTAATTTGCAGATCCGAGTTTGGAGTTCGGGAGCCCGATTATGACAAAAAAGATATTTCCATCACAGGAACGGTATCTGAAGAACAATCCCTCAGTAACCTTTCGACTGAAAAAAGATGAAAAGGAAAAACTAGATTCGATCATAAAGGAAACCGGCAAGCCCCTTTCGAAGTGGATGTCCGATTTTATCCTCAACAAACTTGCCCCGTATGAAGAAACTTCAAAACTGGTAAAAAAGATAACCGTGCTCGAAGCGCAGAAAAAAGAATTAGCGGGAGAAAGGAGATTCAACGTTCCATGTCCGGTTTGTGGAAAAACCATATTCTTTTCGTCGAAGGATTCTAACTGGAAGTCAGAAACATACCCAGAATTGATACGTACATTCAGCGAATGGCATCATGCTGATTGTAAACCCAGCAAATCGCCATCCCTTCCAACTACACCACTCTCTCAGGGAGAAAGGACCAGACCTACCCCACCAAGATTCCCACGGGTGTGACGATGCCAGCAGGAGTCCTCGTAGGTGGGGAAGTGCGATAAGGAGATCCCGAAGCAGCCGCAGCGGTCTGGCTTCGATAAAGGCCCAGAGTAAGGGAAGAGATGGATTTAATTCTCTTTATTTTCTTTCTTCTCTAATGCTTTAATCTCGCTTATCAGGCCATTAACAACGACGATCAAGGCAATCAAGGCAAAGAAAATCACTAAAATAAAAACGTATAACAACCTGACTTCAGTAGACCATGCAACAGGTAAAAAATTATTGACTGCAAGACATGCTAAAACCATCCCGATCGCGGCCCCTATCATTTTTATTGCCTTCCCCCAGTGATCAATCATTTTTCACCTGCACAAATATGGAATGCCACGCAAAGCCACTTTGATCAATATCCGCAATGTTCAGGTGTTTGAGTTCCTTGAGGGAAAGGTTGGTGAATCTTTTATGATTCCTGATGATCTGCCTTGCGTATTTCGTGGTTCTCGATACTGCCGTAAGCCATTGGGTATATGTCCGGTAATCTTTCGAAAAGATTTTACGAGTCATTTGCCGGTCTCAACCAACCGTATCAGGGCGAACCCGATTACCTCCGCTTGGGAGAATCCGTTCTTCTCTGCGTTCTCTTACAGTTTCGTTTTCAATCTCCGTGAGAAGATTATGACAATTCAGAAAGGATTTGTGCATTTTCTTATTCACCAAAAAATACTAGGGTCTTTAAGTTGATATTTTCAATAATACAAAAATTGATATATTAAATGATACCATATTCATTTGGAAATGATAGTCATTATTGGTAATTTGATATGAACATTGATACAGAAATAATCAACATGCTTGAATCTTCAGGGATGGTGAGGAGACGGGCACTTATTAAGAAGTTGACTGAATTACATCCTGATGAAAGAGGCTATACAATACCGACAATCAATAGACAAATCGCGCATTTGAGAAAACGTGGACTTATTCTTGCAATTAAAAATGATCAATTTGCAGATTATGGAATTGAAGATCCGGATGAAAACGCAGTATATTTAGTTTTAAAAAAGGCAGATGAACGTCGAGAATTCATCGATAGTATATTGCCATTGCTTGAATTAAAAGATGAAGGAGATATCATCGCAACATTGGATGAAATTGATCGGTATCGAGGGGAATATCATTTAAACTCTAACCAACTCAATCAAGTAATCTCTGCATTAAAGTCAAAAAACGTCAAAATTGTTGAAAAAACACTCTGGATTTTTTATTATTATATGAGTACTCTCAATGTCAATCCATCCGATATTGATTTGTTAAAAGAGAGTTTAAAAAAAGTCCTTTTCAGATTCTGTCGGGATAAGATCGTCAGCCCAAATATACATCATGGTGCACTCGTTCTTTTAGGGATTCTGAAAGATCCGGCGGTTGTTGATCAATTAATGTTTGATGCTCAGAATTTAGAGCGGTTAACACAAGTCTCTGGAAGATATCATGAACCTCTTCTTGCGGCTGCAATAGAAGCGCAAAGAGCACCCCTTTTTGAATTTGAACGCAAGTTACGAAAAACAAAATCCGATAAATCTGTTGAAAATTCCAAAATTGCGGACCTTATTTCTGAAATAAGATCTCAGGCCGCTTTTAGGGTATTATCTTCTCCGGATGAGAAATGGGGGCCACTGGTATGACCTTCCTTCTACAGAATGATCATGGTATCAATATGCACGTTGAAGGTGCGAAACTCTTCATCAAAGCTCTGATCGAGAGACTGAAGAAGAAGTCGAATTAATAACGTGTTTTTTTTGATGGGAAGCGAGGAGAAGGTGACCGATGCATCTACCTCATTACTGACTGTGACCTGCGGAGAGCCGAAAAATAGAACATAGCACTTCAAAGCGAGAATACGGATAAGAATTGGCAATTCTACTCATATCCTCTCGTAAAAGTTTATAGATACTATTTTATTTGCCTTTAGCTTTCTTGTTACAAATGGCTAAAAAATCAAGTTCATCATCACAAAATGAGAATTCTCTGATTGATTTAGCTGATGGAGCATTGAAAGAAATTTCGAAGTATGCTCAAAGTGAAAAAGAGGAAGACAAATTAATCGGCTATAACGTAATTTTGACGTTTTTAGTTCTTACCTTTTTAATGGCCGGATTTTTACTACCGGGAACTGCGGATATTTTCTCATCAATAATTTACCTCTTCGTTTCGGGGATTTTTGCCGCAATTTTATCTTACGGATATCTCCGGATAATCGAAATAATAACAAATCTTAGTTCGAAGAATTATTTCGCATTGAAGATTTCGATTACCCTTCTCTTTTTCGTAGTGAGTTTAAGCTTAATCGGATTTCTGTACCATATTAAAGAACTCTTAAACGGTGGATTTGCGTTATTGATCGTTCAAATTTTAGTTTTAACCGGTCTCGGCTACTATAAATATCCAATTAGAGGTCCTAACAATCAAGAATACAAAAAAGAAACTGACCATTGGGCGCTCGTAGGAAAAGTGTCAGATGTATGTGGAATAATTAACTTTGTCGTATGGATCGGTGCGATACTATTGAAAGCAATTGGACGATAATATTCGTGAAACTTGAGTGCCCTCGTCAAAAAATATTAGTCATAGGAGGTGGATCTCCTCAAAAATGAATCCATGATCTCAGCAAGTCCTACTTTGACCCGGTAATCTTAATATATGACTCCTTCTGAAGAAAAATGAGCAATTTGGTTAGGTATGGTATTCATGAAAAATTAAATGAAAACGTGGAATTCTGGAAATCCGTAATAATCCGGAGAGACAAATTTTAACAAATCTGATATAAGCTTGTTGACATTTTTTCACTCTTCCCCATCTTAAGTGTAACAGGGTTGGGAGATCAGTACCTTAACTTTGTTATCGTGAGTATATGACAATTATATATCAGAATTTTTACGAACCGAAACGATTTAGAAAACACTTTATATTATTATTAATATGATTTCTTCTTACGTCAGTAGAAAAAATGGAACATAACATTTTCATTGA
This sequence comes from Methanoregula sp., assembly GCF_050010295.1. Classification (GTDB taxonomy): domain Archaea; phylum Halobacteriota; class Methanomicrobia; order Methanomicrobiales; family Methanospirillaceae; genus Methanoregula. The sequence goes on along the minus strand of NZ_JBEKLH010000007.1, from coordinate 89,903 downwards.
GATTAAAATATGAGATGAAAAAAAATGGATTTTCTTACTAGTGATAAAATGAATTCTTATCTTAATCAATTGAATAACCTTCGGATTTATGTACTAAACGAAGAAGAAGGCTGTGAAATTTCAGATAATGATAGAGAAAACATCAAGAAACTAGTTTTTTCATTTTTAACTTCCTGTGAGTCGGGAATTGCATATAAAGATGGTCTAAAGTATACTGCATATCTCACCTTAAGATTCAATTTATTCTATGAAAATCTTCACTTTCAAAAAATAAAAAATGCGGAAGATCCTGAAATCCGAATAATTATCTGGCTGATATCTCAGAATTCGCAGAAATCCATAATCACCCTCATGGAGTCGGATATAAATTATTGTAATTCCCACCCGTTCTGGAACAGTCTCTTTATCGAGGGACTGAAACGCTGGCCGGAAACAAGTTCTATTCCCGCTGAAGTTCTTTTCCACTTTAATCCACTGGCAGATGATTACCGGTCCTATATTTTTCTCGCCCGGCTTTCTCTTGACATGGGAGGCATAACCCGGTCATCAGAATTTTTAAAACAGGGCATATCATCAGCGGATAAAACCACGTTATTTCGCTATGAGTCAATCCGTGAATTACGGGAACATGGATTAAAAGAAGAATCAGAAATTCTGATAAAAGAGGCATTGCTTTCGACTTGGGATGGACAAGATGCTGATGAATTTATCAACATCTGCGCAATTGCACGAGAACAGGGTCTCTATGATGAAACGTTCGGGTCAACTCTGCGTTTCCTAGAAACGGCGAACGGAAATCTATCCGAAGAACAACAATTCTCTTTAGACATTATTCTTCTCGAAGAATTTTTCAAACAAGGTATGTCGGGATATTATGCCGGCATCCAGTTGTACAGGAAATACCGTTCAAAAATTCTCGAAAAGGGTGAAATTCCGTCGTTTTTCCCGTATCTTGTTATCGCAGCACAAAAAATTGGTTGTTCCGAAATTATCAGGGATGTTGCAGAACGTTGTAAGGACTTTGAACTGCCAGAAAATCCTGAATGGTGGCGGTTAAAGGCAGAAATTTTTGAATTTTCCCGTGCTTGGGAAGATGCTTATTCGTACTGGCAGAAACTTCTGGAGCAAAATCCAAAAAACAGCGAAATTATTTTCCGGATAATCGAGAACCGGCTTGTCTGTTATGATGAGAACAGTGCCGACAGGTTTGTAAAAAAACTAACTGACTTAAAAGATCCACAACTCCGGATTCCAACCCTGTCATATCAGGTCCTGGCAAATACCTCATCTCCGACCCAGGTTATTGAAATCACCCGGAAAAACAAGGATATTTTCACCAAGCAAAACCCGTTATTTGAACGAGTCCTGCTGGCGTATTCGGAAGCACTCTGCACACAATATGAATGGGCAGAACTTGAGAGGATAACTGATTTGAAAGGATCCCTAGGGTTCCGGTGGAAAAAATTCTTTGTAGACCTTGCAAAAATTATGAATTTTGTTCATCCAGCGGAAACCCAGCGCCCGTCTGACAGGAACGCGGATGATATACTATCTCTCTCACGTGATTTGATCAGTTCCCCGATCTCAACAGACCAGATCCTGATCCTGCTCAATGTTGATATCGTTGATAAGATCAGAAAAGCAGTGTTAAAAAGCGATCGGAATTTTTCACCCCTTATTGAGGAATTGTCAGAGGAAATGGAATTACGTGTTGCACTTGAAGTTGAATCACTCATTATGAAACTTGAAGAGAGAAAAGTAAACACACAGGACTATCGGAAACGGTTACGGGAAATGACTCTTGGGCTTGGGTCCCGCCAGCTATTGGAAGATCTCGAACGTGAATATCGATCAATGGGAGTGGGCGTATAATCATGGCAGAAGAAGCGACAATTGTCTTTGGTATTGGAATTGTGGCAATAATTGTACTGTTAGTCTACCTTTCTTTCAGGCTGGAGAAACAGCTTTCCAGAGTCTCGACTGCGTTTGTTGACAGTGCCAGCCAGAACGCGTCAGCATTAGGAACAAATGCGGAGAGTGTTGGAAACCACATTGACAAAATAACATCAGCCTATCTTCAGACTGCTGACAGGCAGAACCAGAAGATGGAAGCATCGCAGCGGGTGCTTGAGGAGATAGGGCAGAACTACCAGAACATCCTTTCGGACCTTAATGTTTCTGTCCGCGAATTGGCCACGGCACTTAATACAATTCAGGATTTCGAAGGGCTGAAAACCTGGGGTAAGAATCTCGAGGATGCTGCCGAACCTCTTCGGACAATATCTTCAAATATCGCTCAAATTGAAGAGACAAATAAAGCAAATGTCAAAGGAATGGAATCCCTTCTGGCCCGGTGGTCGCAACATCATGAACTGGTTGAGAAAACGTACCAGGATGCAACAGAGAATCTCAACCAGTGGACTGTTGCCCAGTCATTATCGTCACAGCAGAGCAACCAGGAATTCAGGACAAAGCTCAATGAAATCAGTGGATTTTACCAGGAGTCGACAACAACTCTGAAGGGCCTGGACCGGGTCATTGAAAATGAAAGAAAACTCCACGACGAGCTCCAGTCAACATTGCCTTCCATTCTTGCGAGATTAAATGACCTCACGGCAACACTTCAGGAGACCCAGCGCAAGCAGACAGAATTCGCGTCAACTCTTCAGGATATCGGGAGACCAATGACCGAGATAACTGAAAATACCCGGACTCACGTGAACCAGATAATGCAGAATATAGAAGAGCAGACCAGGCACCAGACCCACATACAGAATGAACTCTCTGAAGCATTGCACCAGTCGAGCCATGAAACAAAAGAGGCAAACAAGGAGATGTTAAACGGTATCCTCCAATTCGAAGAACGGCTCCAGAACGTCCTTCCCACAAGAACGCTGTATTATGCCCAGCTGGGTCTGCTGGTTGTTATTGCGATTGGAATTGTTGCAGTGGCTGTGCTCAAACACTGATGAATGTTGTATGGGAATTACATTTGGTGATGTAAGTAAAGTGCTGTACGACTGCACGAGTGATGATTCCGTTCGTATCCAGAACCTTGACAGGATTATCTCGGATTACCCGGACGATCCCTCCCTGCCGGACATTATTATCGTTGCCATGATGGAGGGGTCTCCGTGTATTGCAGCCCACGCAAGAGCATCCTTTACAACGCTTGTAACCGGGGCGAACTCCAAAAAAAAGGAGATATACCTCACAAAAGCGCTGGGAAAATTATTTGCCCTAGAGAGGGAGTGCGAAAATTTCTCCGATGCATTTCTGGCCCTTGCACAGGTAATTTTTGAAGGGCGGCACGAGTGGCCACACCACTATATACGGTTTATCCAGGAATCGTACAAACGATTACAGTTACAACTGCCTGATCAAGCTGCACAGACGATACAGAGATTTCTTGAAGATATTCCACATCGATCACATGATGATTTCAAACCGGTAATCGGGAGGCTCCGGGACAGGAGGCTGAAAAAGAACCTTGTTAGTCTTTCCATCCCCACTTCAACAATCCTTTCCACCCTTGAGATATTTCATGGTCGCAGACTTGAGGACCTGACACTGGAAGAGCTGGTTGCTCACCTGCATCCAGTGAAACACAGTTACAATACTGACATTATCAACCATGTGTTACAAAATCTCCAGAGATGGGTCGGAGAGTTCCCGCTTCACCGCGAGAATAACGAGCTTCTGGAAATCCTGATCCAATTCCGCAATCTGGAAAACGAGGTTTTTCCTGACATTGACCCTGCATTACGAAACCAGTTGATTATCACGTACCTTTTCCCCCAGGAACTTTTCGATCTTCTCGTCCTTTTTGAAGATGAGGAGTATTACCCGGGAATCATTGAGACGATTTTCCGGACATTCCACCAAGTCCCCGGTTCCCGCGATCTTGCGCCCGTAGTCTGTACGTTTATCCGGAAATATCATTTAAAAGAAGAAACCCGGCTTGCGGCTGTAGATTTCCTTTCAGGGATGCTTACCTGCCACGTCGAGTATCCCTGCACCAGCATCCGAAGAACAACAGATCATTATCGCCGGATATTCCAGGTTGAGCGTGAGCTTCTCCCCGATCGTGAGATCCGTTCCACATTACACACGTTGGCGTATCGTAGGGATGTGCCCCCGCTTGTCCGCAGGCATGCTTTTCATTCACTACTCCGGTCAAGGCCACCTGATCTACTGGAACTTCTTCGCGAGGGGAGGTATGATGACATCTCTGATGCCCCGTTACTCCAGGCAAAACTGGACGCCACATCAGAAATAAAAGTACTGGATTATACGGATATCATCAGGAATATATGGGAGTCTCCTCAGGGAGCAGTCATACGGCCTGACATTATCGGGGTCCTTACCAGTCTCGGCCACCGCGAAATTGTGAATATTCTCCTTCCGGCATCGTTTGATAATTCAGACAAAAATATTGCACAACAGGCGACGGAAGCTCTTCAGAATACTGGATATTCTGCAGAAATTGAACGTGAGGGAGACAGGTTGCATCTCCTGGATCTGTCAGCAGAACAGGAGCGGGCGATAAGGAGGTTATCAGACTTGTCTGAAGACCTCAAAGCATTATATTCAGATATCCATGACATGAATGCCGACTTCCTGAACAGTCGGGCAATATCCGTAAGCATTTTGAGTCAGTTATTGCACTCTGATATCTGGCTGAGGGCAAAAGGTTCCGAAACTGCGTTAAAGCTTGCAGTTGAATTCCGGATTCTCCGTGAAATCAGTGAAAGGATTGCCCCGCTTGAACGTGAAATCCGGGCATTTATTACTCTTATAAATGCTCAGATTGTTATTGCAAATCAATTACTCGGCCAGATATTACGGGTAGAGAGAGAAATGGATGAATGTGAGCGGGGGATACGAGAATGTGAGTCGGAGATTGCTTCCTGTGACAGCCAGATCCGGAGCGCCGAGAACAGAGCATCGTATGCAGCGTCCCGTGCTCGATCCCTCAGCCCCCCATACCAAAGCGGAAATACACAAAGCGACCGAGATGCATACGAATCGGCATACCGGAGTTACCAGAACGAAGTCTGGAGATGTAACCAGGAGGCCCAGAGTGCAGAGGCTGAAGCGAGTGCAGCACGGAGCAGGAGAGCGAGTGCGGAGAGTCAATTAAGTAATTACCGATGGCGCCTATCCCGGGCAGAATCCGAGTATCACTCTCTCGGGACCCAACTGGCAGCGGTCGAGGGCCAGATCGCCGGGCTTACTATACGTCTCAATGGTTTACGCAGGCAACTGGCAGATCTGCAGCAGCAGTTCCGGGCTTGCGAGGCACGAATCATTTCTATCCAGCAGGCCTTTGAAAAATTATCTGAGAAGACACAGAACGAACAAAACAGCCTGTCATCCCGCCGCCGGGAGCTTGCGGAGCAGCAGACGTCTCTCAGTCGTCAATTAACACAAACATACACCCGTTGTAATAAGATCGCGAAGATGATACCACTGGCAAAACAGGAAATCAGTGCTATTGAAAACCGTATAAACGTGGGAAAACAAAAATTTGATAAGACTGCCATCCGTGTTCTCCACGAGACATTTGTTGCTGATGAAGCAGCGGTAGCAAACAGTAACACCTTAAGGAGGAATCAGGAAACCGAGGATGCCCAATACTGGAGAATTGACTGGACTATCCGGAACACACTCAAATCCCTGCCGTTTAAGGAACAGTATGGCATGACTATCGACAGCATGGCCACGGATATCAAACGGAGGAAAAAACTATGAGACGGGACCTCAGCACACGGGCACGAGGCGTCCTTTCCCAACTCCAGCAGATGGAAAGGGATTCAAACGGATTACTCGGCGAGTGCCAGACCCTTCGGGAAGGAATCGAATCTGCCCAGGAGAGCATAAAACAAACCTGGACGGATATAGACCGTGCTGTCGATGAGAGCGGCCAGGTCCTGCGGACAAACCGTGAGGAACATGAACGCGTACTGAAAGAACGGGAAGTGTTCCTGGCCACAGAGGCAGCCCGCCTGCCAGATGTAAACGATCCCAATCTCGTAACCGGGCACCTTGCGGTCACTCCTTCACTTTCAGAAGTACTTCCCTCCCACCGTGAATCACGCGCAGGTGAAATTTTTGCCCAGGTCAGGGACAAAAACGACATCCCCGTGGGGAACCTGGAACTCACGGTGCCTTATTACGAAGAAGAATGGTGGAAGAAAGAGAGCGAAAAGAGTGGGTTTGTTCTTACAGAAGAGGTATTCTCAGAGGAAAAACTGAAATCTGCGACTACCGGTATCCCGTCAACCGTGCTTCCTGAAAAGGAGACTGCAAAACTCCGGAAAGAAAAAGAAGGCGATCAGGCACAAAGCAGATCGAAACTTCGGAATGGCGATGAGAAATGACGATAAGCTCCTCAATTCCTGCCCTTACAATTTCACATTCCGTAAGTGCAATTATGGCGCCGGATACTTCAGAGCAGGAGAAAAATGCGGCATTTGACACCCTTTACCACGACCTGTCCTCAGATATCGGATCCTGCCAGGTGCTGCTTCTCACCCTCCAGAGCCCCTCCGGATCAATCCGCAGTCGTTCTGTTAAAGCAATTACAGAAAAAATACAGAATATAAAAACGACAGAGGACCGGTACGAATGGCTGGACCAGCTCATCCTCTCATTTTTTACCCGGCGTGACCATGCGCCCGAGGATTGTGAACTCTTTCTCTTGATGGAACGGATGGTCCGCCAGTACCGGCACGAGATGCCCCATGTTTTTCTCCGGTTAAGCCAGGAAATCCGTAGGGGTATCCGTGGAAAAAGTTCCCCTGCCCTGTACAAGGCGCTCCCTAATTTTCATGAGGAGGCATGCAGGGAGACTGCATTCCGATCCGCAACCACCTTAAAACGCATCAATGACACGCGGATCCGGAAAGTCCTCCTCTCAAAAGAGATAAACCCCCTTGACCTTGCCGGGACTCTTGAATCAATACACACCCGGCCTCTGGGTGAAACCGATTTTGAGATCATCGCGTATCACCTTGCAGCAATATCAGGGAGTCATGATTTTACCTCAATTAAGGCAGCGCTCAAGAACCTTGACCACTGGGGTCAGAAATTCGGTGGGCAGGACCTCTTTGATTTCCCCCGGTTCCTTGAGATACTGCAGCACTATCGGAGCGGAACCGCATCGCTCCCCCCGGATGTCCAGAACCAGATCGGTATGCAGATCTTCCTTACCGGCTCCCTCTTTGACAATATCAAAAAGAATACCGGTTCAGTTCGCTACCAGGATACGATCCCGGAATTTTTACATGCGTTAAGCCACATGGGAAATACCCGTGAATATATCGAATCCCTCTGTAATCTCCTGAAAACACCGGATCTTCCCAAGGCTGTTTTCCACCCGGCACTTGAACTGCTCGGAAAAATACTCACCAGTCTTAACAAAAACAGGACAACGGACGAAAAAACCAGCCGGTTAATCTACACGGATGATGTGTTTTCAGCCGATGAGAGGATCCGAAAGACCATAATTTCCCTGATGTATCGTCCAGGTGTACCGCAGGACATCCGGAATTCAGCACTTTACCTTTTCATTGCATCCCGTCCAAACAATCTGAATGAAGAACTCCAGAAAATTTTTAATTCCCTTAATACTGATGACCCCCTCCTGACCGTTGGGCTGGAAACTCTTGCCAGTCTCCACTATATCCAGGCTCTTGATAGCGTGAAGTCCGTTATCCGGACCACGCGCACGAGGGGCGGGAAGGCCGATTATGGCGTGAAAGCCCTCGAAAAATTTGGGCATTCCGATGCTGCAACCGAACTTGTCTCCTTCATGGACGGGGCAGACAATGAATTACAGAAATCGTCACGGGAGTCCCTGTTCCGTTCGGGATATTCAGAGAATGTCCGCTACATTGAAACCGGCCGTTTGATAAAAACCCTTTATCATCTCCTCACGGAGATCAAGGAAGACATCATTAAGGGGGAAAACCAGCTCAGGGAAGTTAATTTTAAGATATGCATTGAAGAGTGCGCTTACCGGCACATGGAATATACTACCAACCGCTACTTCCTAGATCGTGAAATCTCCTATAGTGAAATGAATACGTCGCTGATGTCAGAGGAAGAACAAAAAATTATCCAGAAAATCGGTCTTGATGCAATCTTTAATGCCGCCAGATCCTTTGAACCTGAACTCCAGGGATCCCTGAGACAATATACCAACCGTGATGATGCGGACCAGATGTATGCAACTCTCTATTCTGAAATTCTATCTCAGAATAATCACTTGGAAGAGGCCCTGAAAACACCACAGGACACCATGAAAAAAATCACTGCAGAGATCCAGGAGATCCAGAAAAATCACCCGTCTCCGCCAGCCAGTGATGCCCCTGACCGGGAAAAAATGGTAAAAGACTACGAGTCAGAACTAAAAGAACGCGAATACACAATGGATATCCTGAATAAGGAATTCCAGACCTATGCTTCAGAAATGAAGACCTGGGAAACGCGGGTCAACCATGTATCATCAGATATCAGGATGGTCATGAACCGGGTGAGAGTCGACCGGGTACATTCGTATCTACCTCCCGTTAATAATACAGAAACTGCAATCCATGAAATCCAACAGGGCATACTGCGGATAGATTCAATCGAGTACCGCCAGAGAGATCTTCGAAACCGCATCCAAAAAGCAATTGATGAGGCAAATCACACCATGCAAAGCCTCCGGAATCAGACAAAAAAGCACCGGGATCGTATTGTTGAACTTGCTGCACAAAGAGCAACGATAAAAAAGGATATTGAAGACTCTCATATTGCATCCCAAAAACTCCAGCAGAGCCTCAATGAAGAGAAAAAGAACTTAGATCTGCTCCAGACCCGGAGAGAACGTCAGAATTCAATATCCGATAATATAGCACGACAGAGAGCAGAGTTCTGGTCAGATAAAAAAAGGCTGGAAGATGAAGCAAAGCGATACCTAGAATGCACTGTTGAACGGGTTGTCGAAGAAAAGTTTAATCCGGAATACCAGGAAACCCTTGAATTTTTCCGCAAACGACTTGAGAAGAGTGGATTGAAATGAGTGGAATTAAAGTGACCTATCGCAGTCGGGTCCCGGGTTACACGGATGATATTCATGCCGCAACCCAGGCCCGCATTCATGCATTACAAAATACCATGAAATCGGTCTTTGATGGAATGAACAATCAAAGACTCTCAAATGATTTGAAAGAGGTTTCGAAAAAGCAGGAGGAACAAAAGCGCCTTCAGGATGAGATCGATCTCTTGCAAACACAGCAAGCGGAGTACGCTTTTGCAAGCATTGTATCTTTGGAAAAGCAGGGATATCAGATCAAGGAGACCTTTACTGAAGGGGACATGAAAGTAGTATTCGAAAAGATCGATGACCCCAAAAATAATCTGGTATTAACCGTAAAACCCCAGGATTCTGAAGGGAATTCGTGGCAGGAAGAGCTTGAAATGAGTTCGATCTCCGAAGACAAGTGCTTTGATATTGTTGACATCTACGATCTCGATATGAAGGAACATGGGTTCACAAAAGAAAAACGGGAGATAATCCGACCCCACGTTCCTCACGGGAAAGAACGGGAAAAACCCGGCTCACAAGCCAGCCAGCGCAAAAAGATCGGAGGAAACGTCAAATGACCTCTGATGAGTTTAAAACGAATATTACTAATTTACCCGATTGTGCGCAAAATTTTCTCATATCACTAGACAGTCGTCTGAATATTTCTGAACCTTCATTATTCGAGAGAAATTTTCCGGACGGGCGATATCCCCACTGGATGCGTTCAGGTCATGGTGAACGTAATTCAAAAGTACCAAAATGGATTGACAGTTTTTTTTCCCATAGCGACAAGCAACTCCAGAAGCTCTGGATCGAACACGGGTTTTTAAAAGAAGATCCAACATGGCTCCAGAAACTTCTTGAACTGGAATCTGCACGGGTTTCCCGCGTTTTCACCGTCACCGGAAATATTAACGATTATTGTTTTGATCCTGATGAAGGATATATGCCCGTAATAGATCGCCTGGAGAAGAGCGCAGTCACCAGAAAAGACTGGGTAATCCGGTACAGCCTTTCCAACAGGTTTTCAGTAAAATCGGCCTGTTCAAATACAATCCAGGATGATGATACTGCAAATAATCCTCTCACTGAAAACAGCGTGTGTTTGGATCCGAAACCCAACCTTCTTGAGACCCTGAGAGAAGATTTCCAGGGAATGGAAAGACTCCTCCGGAGGAATTATAATGGGGGGATTTGTATCATTTTTGAAAACCTCCATATGGTTCTTCCACCGGAGAGCAGGGATGTTGAGAGAAATGTCCTTACTGATGCAATACTCCGGTGGGCCCAGGCGCCATGGATGTATCAGAGTAAGAACCTAGTTATCCTTTTGGCCGAATCGTCGGATGCACTGAATAGTGAACTTCGTACCCGGGGGAGCCAGGTAGAATCAATTGAGATACCCCGGCCAGACAGTGCAGCGGATCGATTAAAATTCTTAACATCGGTATTCAGTGGATCCCGTGTCACACCTATGTTAAAAATCCGCCTAGATCATACAATAAGGCCCCGGTTTTCTGAATCTGAATTCGGCAATGAAGTATCCACACAACTTATGCGACTCGCTGACCGGACATCAGGACTGAATTATGTCGGTCTGGAAAACCTGATTCTTCATGTGAATATTCTCGACGACAGGACATTAACAGGAGATTTTATCAAAGACCAGAAACGTGAAATCCTTATACAGGAAAGTTCCGGATTGCTTGTCGTCACCGAACCGGAATCAAATTCAGAATCCCGCAGTAATGCATTCAAACAGGTTGGCGGATTAAAGAAAATCACCGACCGGCTCCTCATGATCAGTCAGATGATGGATACAAAAGCAGGTTCAACCCCCATTCGTCATGTAATTCCGAAGGGATTGCTCTTTCTCGGGCCACCCGGTACAGGAAAAACACTTGTTGCGAGATCTTTTGCATCTGCCTGCGGTATTAATTTTGCAGAACTTGGCGACCTGCGGGATATGTGGGTCGGCCAGTCGGAACGGAACCTTTCCCGCGTACTGAGTCTTATTCGATCGTTACGACCGGTAGTAGTCTTCATTGATGAAATTGATCAAAGCGAAGGGAGCCGTGGGGAATCAGGGGATAGCGGGGTGGGAAAACGGATTTTCTCAAAACTGCTCCAGTTTATGTCAGATCCTGAACTCGAAGGTGAGGTATTATGGATCGGGGCAAGCAACAGACCTGATTTAATTGATTCCGCGTTAAAACGTGCAGGACGATTTGATCTGGTAATCCCCTTCTTCCTTCCAGAACCAGAAGCCCGAAAACAGATCTTTGCGATTCAGTTCCGTCGCCGTCACGTTGAAGTAGATTTGTCTGAAAACGACTGGGAAAAAATTATGGAGTGGTCGGAAGGATTTACTGGTGCGGAAATTGAAGCCCTTGTTAAAGAGTCAACATTCAGGAAGATTGTCAATAACCCGGGCAATCTGTCACCAACTATGACCCTTGTAGACATTAAAGTAGGATTTGATGTGTACCGGCCGCCGGCAAACCGTGATGACTATGAAAAAATGATCCTGCTGGCGGTACGGGAAGTCACCTTCCTCGATATGTTGCCGGAAAAGTATCGGAAAATCCGCGAGGAGATGAAATTTTCAGGACCGAGTCACTGATTTCCGGTAACATGATGCCAGGGAACAAAGCGGTGGTGTTATTCAGAAAAAACCAGTAAAAATACTATCATCAGGCCCATTACTCAATATTGCACATATCGTCAAAGGGTCCCGCGCAAACGGTCCGGGATTACGGGATGTTATCTGGGTCCAAGGCTGTTCCCGCCATTGCGAAGGTTGCCAGAATTTAGAATTACAATCCCATATCCGGCGGTATATTCTTCCTGTTTCCACATTGATAGGTCAGATCGCGGCGAGGAAAGATCAAATTGAAGGCGTTACCATCAGTGGAGGTGAGCCCTTGGAACAACCTGCAGGACTGGCGGAATTAATGGAGATGGTTCACGAACTGGGTCTGTCAACAATGGTCTATACGGGATTTGAGTACGACGAAATTTATGATTCTTCAAATCCCCAAATCCAGCGAATATTATCTGCCACGGATATCTTAATCGACGGTCCCTTTATTCTATCTAAAAAAACCCAATCGGTTCCATGGGTTGGGTCATCAAATCAACGAGTAATCTGTTTAACATCTCGTTATTCAAAAAATGAGATTGGAGAAATGGATATTTGTGTTCAGGAATGCTTTATTTTTCCCTCAGTATTGGGAGATTTCACAATAATAAATACAGGAATTCAACAGTGAGATTTTGAATGAAATTTTATCCGAGTAACAGCGTATAGAAGGTGATTGGAGGGCCAAGTCCACGATACCAGGCATAGACGGCAGGTGTCTCACTTAAACAATGCCATGATACGGGAAAATCGGAATTCTATTATTTTAATGGATCAGGGATCTAGGAATCCGAAGTGTTTTTATAGTATTCATAATATGCAACGAATGTTATTTCTGTTCCGTTGCATTGGCGGTTGATTTGATAGAATCAACGAGATGGGAGTATTAGTCACCGACCGTAAATGCAACAGCACCGATAAAATTAATCTTCATCTTTAACTTTTCGAATGAGATCTTTTATCCAGGCTTCTCCGTCATCAGAGAGTAGCCACTCTTTTAACTGGTCTTTTTGTGAAGGCGTGTCCCGGTTATCAAAATAAAATCGCATGCCCGTTGTTAGAACGTCGGAACGGTTGTTAAATTCCTTTAATTCAACGAGTCTATCGATTTTTGATAAAATATCAGAGGGTATTTTATAACTTATCTGTTCTTTTGGCTTTCCTCGTATTTCGCCCATTAATAAGAAAAATGCGCTTTTATGAATAACTAGATTGGTGGGACAAAAGTAATACCAAAGTATTATCTATCACCGAATCTGAAAGAAATTTGGTGAACCACCTAAGTAATTCTTTAGTCCCACTCATAGGTGAAGTTTCCAGAACTGGTTGAGATAAGTTGACTGTGGAATTTTAATGGGATGAAAAATCGGTCCCCAACCGCAAATCTATCAAAACCTATCAGAGAAAACCAAGATGTCGAATAAATCTTTGAATGCTTTAGAATGGAGGCATTTGGCATTAAACTCCAAATCTGATACTGCCCTTTATCTATCCCCACGGAATTCATCGGAGAGCGGTTTTTCGATCTCTCGGGGAACTGATCTCCTCGTGCACAGGGCACCAAGTGGAATAATATACTTCTATCTCTTTGATTGGTCCATAAAAAAGGGTGAATCTAACATCTGCCAGATTATCAGCAAGGATTCAGCCATAGAATTCATTGTGGAGCGTTCAATTCAAACCAAAAATGCCGGTATCGCAGATTCAGAACGGAACCGGATTCTGGAATATTTCCCAGGCATTTTTAATGAAGGGACATGAATTTGTCTTCTCGTTTGGATACGTTTTCCGGGCCAGATTTTTCCGGCGGTATAGAAGATAAGAGCCCCATCAAAATTTTGCATGTTTCATTTTCCTTTAATAGCAATTAACGGAAACAGACATCCTGTTGATCGTATTGTTTTGATCAATAAAATCCGTGTTTTTCTACAATTTAGAAATACGGTGAGACAGAGACAAAATAGGAATCTGACGATGATTTAGTCTTTTTTTGATACTATCTATTCCTGGTTTTTAATCAATAAATTTAATGAATAAAGTGCAATAATCAAACCTTCCAAGCTTGTCCTAGCGGATAGTCCACTAGGACTATTTTTAATCAGAATTAAAAGATCTTTGGCTTTCCTCGAGATGTCCCCTCTCCTGTTTGATAATCCCCTTTTATTCAGATTAAAAATTGTCCAAGCGGGTTCTGATAAGTTTACGGTTGATCTCTGATTTTCGTTCTCATAAAAAATACCGTATCAACCGACAACTTGTCAGAACACTTACAACAATCTTTTAGTAAACATAATTCGATATATTATAATTCATATCCATAAATATTCTTCACTTCACTATTCATATGCTCGTAAGTATCCCATATCATCCACTCTAATATATTTTTTGCCTGAAAACAAACCCGTTTGTCAATTTCCCATATGGATCCATCTGTAACCATAGATGCATACGGACATCCTCCCCCACAAACTGAAATTGCTTGACAATTTATACACTCACTCATATTTAAGGGAAAACGATGGCACCATTCAAAAAAAAGTGGGTCCTTATAAATAATTTCGGACGTAAGTTGTTGATATTCACTAGCAAAATGATTGATATAATGCGGGAAATACTTTTGATCGTCGATTCCTAGAAGCGCTTGACAGGGACCAAATCTTCCTGATGGTGAGATAACAATCTGTCCTCCTACTCCCATGCAATCTTTGAAATGAAAATATTGGGATATGTAGGGACGGACTCGACGCATCACACGATCTTCATATATACCGGCTTCTCGAAGACGTTTGAACGCTTTGATAAGTTGAAGAGATGCAAATTCATAATCGAGATCGGAACAGGGGGTAAGACCTTTTATCTGAGGAAGAAGGATATTAAAACCTAACCCCTGTGGCTTGATTTCATCAATTATGAAATCGACAATTTCATCAATATGTTTAATCGTGAACGCATTGAGCGTGCAAGAGATACCAGGTTTTAATCCAGCATCCTGAAGACGCCTATATCCCCTTATAGCTGCATGATAAGTTCCGTCACCCCATTCATCAATGCGTGCTGAATCATGTAGGATCTGAGGGCCATCGATTGAAACGCTGATAGATGGTTTAGTCTCTTTAAAAACGCTTATAGCCTCTTGATCGACTAGACTGCCATTCGTGAGTAATGAAACCTGAACCTTGTTGGCAAATTTTCCTTCATTCTCTAGTTGACGAATAAGACGTAACGAGAAAAACGTTACTTTGGGATTTAGTAATGGCTCTCCGCCGTAAAAAGTAATGTTATTTTTCTGTGATTTTTGACAGAGCTGGGCAAATGATATAATTGCATTTTCTGCGGTTATCATGTCCATAAAAATCGGGGTTTGATATCGATCTTCATCTTCAATAAAACAATATTTACACCGGAAATTACAGGCATTCGTTGGCAGTAAATACATGTGCTGAATTTGATATTGGTTTAATGCTTTTAGATATAGATTTTTATATAGTTTAACATCTTTAGCCGTGTCTTCGAAAATTAACCCATTTTTTAAAAGATCCAGTATAATCTGGGTAATTGATTCTGTTGAATATTTTTTAGAATAATTCTCGATTACATTTTGAACAGGTGTCGCTTTTGAAAAAGTTGTAAAAAGATCGTTTACGATCTTATCCCCAAAGATCATTTGTTGAGTTAATGTGTGGAAAAAACAGAAAACCTGATCTCTTTCGAATAAATGAGTGAATTGTGATCTTTGTAAGATACTGTTATTTACTATTTTTTTTTCATAAAAAATAGTGTTATTAGGATTTGCTCCCATTTTTATCGAATTTACTATAGATCCGCCATTATCACCTTTTTTCATCTGATAACCATCCATATCTTTTAATTATATTCACAATTAATCATTAAAATTTAAGGAGACTTTTCCTATAAAAAAAATTTTATTTTCTACGGGTTCGTGTATTTTTGGAGATCTCGTTAAGTATTTTTTCCAAATCACCGAACTTTGCGGTTATCCTAAATTCTAATTCGGAAATCTGTTGCTCCATCGAATTAAATCGGTTGCCCCAATCGGTGCCGTATTCACTCGGAGGAGTGCAATCCGGTTTAGTACAATCCGGCACAGTGCAATCCGGTTTAGTACAATCCGGCACAGTGCAATCCGGTTTAGTACAATCCGGCACAGTGCAATCCGGTTTAGTACAATCCGGCACAGTGCAATCCGGAGCAGTACGATCCGGAGCGTTACGATCAGTAGTAGTAAAGATTTTTCCGGCGACTTTATTTCTTTGAGATTTTGACGGTGCGCCTAAATAAGAAGGTTTTTTAATTTTTTTTGATGTCTCACTCTTATTTTCAACTTTTCCTTTTTTTTTGTCAGCCGTACTCTTCATCCCCCCGTATATATTTCATACCAATATTTTAATTTTTCTATTTACGGTTCTTTTACGTCTGCGGTTGGTAGGTTCGGTTGCGTTTTACGGTTGGTGACTAAGATTTCACCTTAAAAAAAATTCTCCAGTCAACCGCCAACGCAACAGAACCATATCAACTCGCTGGAAGACTAATCAAACGCCACAACTATCATCTACCGGATCCGGTTTCCTGGCCGGATTTTTCCGGTGGTTTAAGAAGAAAGAAACCATTCAAATTTTGAATTTTGCATTTTCCTTTAATAGCAATTAAAAGCAGTCCTAGCGGATTATCCGCTAGGATTTCCTTTAATTCGAAATTTACGTCGGAGAGAGATCCGGGGTTTTTTCCGGGAAAAACCGGCGCCGGGAACCGGATCGATCTGGGACGAATTTCCTCAGAATGCAGCGATTTTCCTGTAAAGCATGATTTCATGCATTATTTCGGTTTGTATAGGACAAACCGAAACATAATTCAAACAAGATAACTAAGTAAATTTAGAATAAAGCCAGATCCCTGTAACGGGATCGCCGGACCAGATCGGCAGGATCAACTAGACCGCTGCCGATTTATGCGCGCCATCAGACGTAAACTCAAAAAAACACAGTATAAGCCTTAAAACTGTGTATTTATTTAAAAAATAAAACGAGGGCTCCCCGCCTCAGGGCCGCTCCGCGGCACGGCGGGGCAGATTACCCAATTTGCCACGAATCAAACCGTTAGGGAACGTCTCCACCGGGGATTATTCCCCATACTCTCATCCGTTGCGAGTGGGGATGCTTGTCCATCCCCACGAGCCGTTATCACAATTTGGGGGTATGGGGGCATCAGCCCCCATCAAAATAATTAGCCAATTCAAGATATCTCACTTCTTCGCTCGTTTTATCATTCCGGTTTCCCGGGGCTTTGCAGTTCCCGTGGCCTTCCCGGTAGTGCCCGGTGCTGCCTTGCCTTTCTCCGCGACTATCATTGTCCTTCCCCGCACCTCGACAAGCCGGGCTTTTGCCTGGGAAGCGACAGCCTCCGGGTCGACGTCCGTGTTCTGGAGCCATTTCACTTTTATCATCTTCCGTTTCTTGAGCTGGGCCACAATCTCTTCGATCATGGTCGGGGTGCAGCCCTGTTTGCCGATCCAGACGGTCGGCTTAAGGTTCTGCATGGAGGTATCAGGTTGTTCCGGCATGAGGTCTCACCACACGGTATCTCATCTTCCTGTTGCAGGAGCGGCAGGTCACCACGACATTGCCCCGGTGCACCCGGACCCGCATGTTCCGGCCCGGCACGAGAAAGGCATAGCAGTGATGGCAGAACTGGCGGCGGAACTCGCGGTCGATCCGGACCCGCTGGCGCATGGAGATCTTCCGGGCGAGCTCGACATAGCGGTTGCTGAGCTCGGGGTGCCCGGAAAATGCCAGCCGTGCCTGTTCAAACAGCACCGCGATGCGTTCCCGTGCAATCTTCTTGGTGGCGGGGTTTCTGGATCTCTCTTTCATGACCTGGTACCTGCTCCCGGTTGTGCTATACTATCACCGTCCCGGATAAAAAAGGCCGCTATGGAATTTCCGGGCGTGCCCTGGTAGCAGCGTCAGTGTATTCAGCAGATGCGTACTCTCCGCCCTTCAATCACCAGCCGGTCTTCGCAGAAGAGCCGTATTGCCTCGGGGTAGCACTCGTGCTCCCGTTCGAGGATGCGGTCGGCAAGGGTGTCCTCGTCATCGTCCTCCATGACCGGGACACACGCCTGGAGGATGATCGGCCCGCCATCGAGACACTCGTCCACGAAATGGACCGTGCAGCCGGCAACCTTGACGCCGTGGAGCACTGCCTGCCGCTGGGCATGCAGCCCGGGGAAACTCGGCAGGAGAGCAGGATGGATGTTCATGATCCTGTCGGGAAACGCACGTACAATCCCGGAGCCAAGGATCCGCATGTAGCCGGCGAGCACGAAGAGCTCGGCACTGCACTCCTGCATGGCGGCAAGGAGCGCCTGTTCGTAACCGGCCCTGTCGGGAAATGAGGTATAGTCGATGATCAGCACCGGGACCTGCGCCTTCTCCGCCCGCTCAATCGCGTACGCCTCCGGGTTATCGGTGATGAGCGCCACGCAGGCCGCCGGCACCGTTCCGGCCCGGATGGCATCGAGCACCGCCTGGAAATTCGAACCCCGCCCCGAAGCAAGCACGGCAATACGTTTTTTCATCCCAATCATCTCCCGCAATTCAGGGCTGTTCGCTGCCACTCCCGTCAGCAGGCCGGGCAACGATCTTCACCTTCACGATGCGCCGCCCGTGCATCTGCATGACCACGAGCGTCACGCCGGCAGGCCCGATCTCCACTTTCTCTCCCGGGTGCTGGGGCAGGTGGCCGAGCCGGTCGATGATGAGGCCCCCGATAGTCTCGTAAGCCTCGTCTGTCGGCAGCTTGAGATCCATCCGCTCGTTGATGTCCTCGACCCACATCTGGGCGTCGACGACGTGGACGCCGGGAGCGAGTTCCTGCACCTCGGGCTCCTCCTTGTCGTGCTCGTCCATGATGTCGCCAACGAGCTCTTCGAGAATGTCTTCGACTGTCACGATCCCGACAAAGCTGCTGTACTCGTCGATTACGATCGCCATCAGCACCCGGTGGACCTGAAGCTCTTTCAGGAGGTCATCGATCTTCATGGTCTCGGGCACGAACATGGGATCGAACATGATCTCTTTTATGGTCGACGTGGTGCGGCGGGAGACCATCGCCGAGAAGACGTCCTTGACGTTCAGGATACCGGTGATGTTGTCGATGCGGTCGTGATATACCGGGATCCTTGAAAATCCCGTCTCGTTGAAGATCCGGATCGCTTCCTCGAACGTCACGGTGTCTTCCATGAGGATGACATCCACCCGCGGCGTCATGATCTCGCGGGCGGTGGTGTCGCCGAACTCGAGCACCGAGTAGAGCATGTCCTGCTCTCCCTGCTCGATCGTGCCTTCCTCTTTGCCGACATCGATCCATTCCTTGATCTCCTCTTCCGTGACCGCGGGTTCGGAGACTTCCTTGCCGATCCCGAGCGTCGGGCTGACCCGTTCCACGAGCCAGATGACCGGGGAGAAGATGCGGGAGAGGAAGAGGATGACGGGGGCGACGGTGAGGGCAAACGAGTCCGAGGCACGTGCAGCATAGATCTTGGGCCCGATCTCGCCAAAGACCAGGAGGACGATGACGACAAAACCGGTGGCGATACCGACCCCGATATTACCGAATGCCTGGATCGCGATTGCCGTTGCAATCGCGGCAGCCGTGATGTTGACGATCGTGTTGCCGATGAGGATGGTTATCAGGAGATGTTCAGGCGATTCTTTCAGTGCTGCAACAGCCTGCGATCCCGGCTTCCGGTCATTGACCAGTGTCCGCACCTTTGCCCGGGTGATCCCGATGAGTGCGACTTCCGAACTGGAAAAAAACGCGGAGAGAAGGATACAGATAATAAAGAGAGGGATTTCGAGAGCGTCCAGGATCATTGTATTTCACATCGTGCGGGTGCACGCATAGGTTCAGGAGGATTATTAATCATATTCGGGGGCGAATTTTATAAAACCAGCGATTAATCCATGCATTCGTGCATAAAGGCGCAATCCTGCGCGAGCACCGCGACCTTCTCTTCGGCTGACAAGGGCCTGCCGAAGTTCAGGTCCTCGATCTCGAGCGTGAGGCTGCCGGTAAAGCCGTTCTCGCGGAGTGCTTCCATCACTTTTGCCGTGACGGGACTCCGGGCAAGGGGCAGGTGCAGGGTTTTTCCCTCGGCCCTGCTGAGGTGGACATTGATCAGCCGGTCGTGGCAGAGCTCGATATACCGGATCGGTTCATCCGCGGATTTTGCAAGAGCATGCGACACGTCAAGCGTGAAGAACAGCCACGGCTCTTCATCGAGAAGGGCCCGCACCCGTTCCGGCGTGCAGAGGAGCGAGTTGACGATCGGTTCCATGTTCTCCATGCACACCCTGAACGAATTTCTGGTCGCGGCATCGCGGAGGACCGATATGTAGTGGTCGAACCTCGCGAAGTCTGCATCGCCCGGGGGGCGCTTGGCCGTCCGCCGCCCGGGGTGGAAGGTGACAACCCCGGCCCCCATCTTTTCTGCAATCTCCAGGGACCGGACAGCGTACTCCACCGACACCTCGGCTACATCAGGATTGATGGAGCAGGGGTTCAGGTCAAGGATAGGAGCATGCACGGTAAATGTCCTCAGTTCCGGGTGCTCGTTCCGGCATGCCACCACCTCGCCGGCTGGCATGTCGCGGAGCCAGAAATGCGGGGTCTCCAGCCAGAACTCGAGCCCGTCAAGCCCGGAGCGGGAGACGAACGAGAAGATTTCGCTGCAGGTGTATTCGTGGAAGAACATACTTGCGACGGAGAACGACACCATGGTAGTACTATTTGATATGCCGTTTTAGCCTAATAGTTGTTGATGGACTGGTTCAGCACCCCGGAAGAACCGGTTGGGGAAACAACTGCCCCGCTGAGAGTATCGGAACTCTCGGCTATCATAGAAGGGCTTCTCGAAGACCCCCGCCTGCAGGACGTGTGGGTCCGGGGCGAGGTGACCAACTACACCCACCACGGGAGGGGGCACCGCTACTTCTCGCTCTCGGAAAAAGGCGGGGGGAATACTGCCGCCGTGATAAAATGCGTGATGTGGCGCTCCGATGCGGAACGGCTCGCGTTCAGCCCTGCCGAGGGGATGGACGTGATCGTTGCCGGCACGGTCCGGCTCTACGCCCCCCACGGGGCCTACCAGCTGCAGGTAAGGGTGATGAAGAAAGCTGGTGCCGGCGAGAAATACCTCCTCGTGGAGCAGTGGAAACGCGAACTCGCAGCAGAAGGCTGTTTTGCCCCCGAAAGGAAACGGGGCCTCCCGGAGTTCCCTTCGGTCATCGGCGTGGTAACATCCGAGACCGGTGCCGTCATCCACGATATCAGGACCGTCATTGAACGGCGGTACCCGCTCGGGATCGTCATCTCGCCTACGGCCGTGCAGGGGGAGGAGGCCCACCGGGAGATCGCCCGTGCGATCCGGCGCCTTGCCGGGGGTGTCGACATCATCATCGTTGCCCGGGGCGGGGGGAGTTTCGAGGACCTCTTCCCTTTCAACCACCCCGATGTCGTGCGGGCGATCGCGGCAAGCCCGGTGCCGGTCGTCAGCGCAATCGGGCACGAAGTGGACGTGACGCTGGCGGATCTCGCGGCCGATATCCGGGCTCCCACCCCGTCTGCTGCTGCCGAACTGGTCGTCCCCGACCGGAATGTCCTCATCGCCCGGGTACGGGAGCTCAGGTGCCGGATGGGGTCGGCGCTCCAGGCCCGGCTGGCGCGGGCACAGGAGGAGGTCGCAGAACTCCGGGACAGGCTCCGCCCCCTCCGGTTTGCCCGGAAACTCGAGGAGCGGAAGACTGCAACTGCTGACCTGGCCGACCGCCTCGGCAGGGCATCCGGCACGAGGATCGAGCGCGAACGCCTGGTCCTGGCAGAACTGAAGACAGCCCTCCTCGGCCGGAGCCCCCTTGCGGTCCTCTCCCGGGGGTACTGCGTGGCGGAGAAGGACGGGATGGTCGTACGGGGCGTGGACAAGGTGGATGAGGGTGACCGCATGAAGGTCAGGTTTTACGACGGTAACAGCCAGGTGATCGTGGAGCGTGTAGACCATGAGAGAAACATATGAGACAAAGATCGAGCAGCTCAGGAAGATCATCGAGAAGATCGATGACGGGACAACAAGCCTTGACGAGAGCATACGGCTCTACGAGCAGGGGGCGGCGCTGGTGAAACAGTGCGAGGACATGCTGAACGAGGCGGAAGTGAAGATCACGACCCTCAGCCGGGACGCGTGACCGTCAGGGTAATAACCATCTCTTTTCCGGCGGCAAGGCTCCTGATCAGGGCTTCCGGGAGTGTTGCCGCTACGCAGTCCGAGAGGATCCCGATCGTGCGCCCGCAGACGAACGGGCTCCGGCGCCAGACCATGTCGGCCGGGTGGTCGAGCGCGAACCGCGAAGAGCCGCATGACTTCACCACTGCCATGCTCCCGCCGCACTCGAGCCGCGTCACCAGAACCGCGTCGTCGTGGGCCAGCACTTCCTTAAAAACCGCCGACAGCCCGGCACACCCCTTGTCGGCAGCAACCCCGATGAGGCAGTTGCCATTCTCTGTCAGGTGTTCCTCACGGGTCACCTCAAACGTCGTTAAGTGGGTGCCGAGGACGAGCGGGTGCCCCCGGCAGTGAACGGTCTCCTGCGCCTCCATGCTTTATTATGTGAGGGTTGCCATGCATATTCAATGTTTATCACCGTCAACTGCCCGGACTGCAATGATGAGACCGAGCACGAGGTCGTCTCCGAATCACGCGACCTGCTCGTTCGCTGCACGGTCTGCGGCCACCACCAGAGAGTACAAAAAGAGCGCGAACCACCGGCCCTTTTGATCAAGGCCATTGTCTCGAAAGAGGGAACATCCCGCGTCTGCGGGATCGAGTTTGCTGAGGAAGACGAGTGCAACGTTGACGACCACCTTGTGGCTGAGTGCGGCGACGACGCGTTTGGAGTTGAGGTCACGGCGATCGAGTGCGGGGACAAACGGGTGAAACGGGCGAAAGCACCTGAGATCACAACGCTCTGGACCCGGGCGATCGAGCAGGTTGTCGTGAAAATTTCGATCCACGACGGCCGGAAGACGATTCCGGTCTATATGGAATGCGACGGGGAACAGCCGTTTGTTGTCGGGGAGATGTATGTCGTCTCCGGCAAACGGTTCAAGATCTCCCACCTCAAGCTCCGCGACGGTCCCCTGATGAGAAAGGAGGGGTGGAAGACCGTCGCCCACCGGGTCAGGCGCATCTACGGCTACCGGCTATAGATATTTTTTGAGGACCTCTTCGAGCTTCTCTGCGTGCACCACTCCTTCGAACCGCTCCTTTACCGTGCCGTCCTGAATAACCACGATGGTCGGTGTCGCCTTCAGCTGGTATTCCTTGATGTACCGGGGGTTCCTGACCGCATCGATCTCCTCGATCGTGATGCCGAGAGCTTTTCCTGCTTCGGCATTGATCGGGGACTGTTCCATACACCCCATACATCCCGGCTGGAAAAAACAGAGTACACGCAGTGCCATGAAGATGAATTGACAGGGGCGATAAAAAGAGTATGGGTCGGATCAGTGACTGTTGATTGTCGTTACCGTGATATCGGCACCGGGATACCCGAAGTCCACCGAGACACCCATCTTGTCACCCGTCGGTATTATCTGGGCTACCTGCCCTATGCGGACATAGGCGGCCGAGACATTGGCAACCGCCAGTTGAGGGGTGTCCGATACTGCCATGGCGAGGGGTTCACCGACCGAGAGATCACTGAGGTTGACATGGTTATGCTGGAGCGACGCTTCCGGGAAGAACTGGGTCAGCGTGCCGTTACCCGGGAAAGAGATCCGCTTCTTTTCATTGGCTTTCATGCCGACGACCCCCGAACTGATCGCATTGTACTCGGATGAGAATATGGCAAACTTTTCGTTCCACCCGCTCTGTTTTGTATATATCTGGACGGGGTAGACATATCCAGGCCACGACTGGTTGGCAGCAAGGGTTATCTGCTTTGCAAAGATCAACCCCGTGCCGCTTGTCATTGCCTGCTGGTACTGCGAAAGGTCCGTGGTGATCAACGGGTTCCCGTTCGCATCATAGATGGTATAATCGACAACCACGGAATCCCCGGGTTTAACCGTCGCGAAACTGGAGATCCAGCTGGTCCCCATGGCAGATACCACCATAAGGACGACAAAGAGAACTCCTGCAATGACAGCGATTACCTTGGTCCACATCTTGGCTGATGCCTCTTTCTTCTTCTTTTCTCCCATACGAAATATTCCTCCTTACTACATCGGAACCGCACGGTCATAAACTATTCCGCATGTTTCCGGGTTCTACCGATGTTTTTTAGTATCCTGCGCCAAAGACTATACGGATGGACAAGAAAAAGGTCAGGGATTATATGACCTACGATGTCGTCAGTATCGGTTTTCACGGTTCCGTAAAAGACGTCATCGAAAAGATCCAGAAGACCCATCACGACGGCTTCCCGGTAATGGACGGGGATGTCGTGGTCGGCTACGTATCGGCCCGTGACCTTTTGTTCGTCCAGCCGGAAACTCCGGTCGGCCAGGTTATGTCCGCCAACCTCATCGTTGCCGACCCGGAGATGGACATCAATGATGCGGCACGGGTCATATTCCGGAGCGGCATCCAGAAACTGCCGGTTGTCGACGAGAAGAACCGCCTGATTGGTATCATCTCCAACTCCGATGTCATCCGCTCCCAGATCGAGCACGTATCCCCGGAAAAGGTGTTCAATTTCATCACCACCCTCAAGAAGCTGTACGGGGTCGATCCCACACTTGATCGGGGGACGGTGCCGGTCAAGGACCTCCTCCCGACCCAGTCGAAGATCTACGAAGACGAACTCGAAGGGAGGATCTACGAGATCAAGAAAGGGCTCGCCGAACCAATCATCGTCGTAAAGCGGCCGGGAAGAATTATTCTTGTCGACGGCCACCACCGGGCCGTTGCCGCAAAAAGGCTCGGGATCACGGCTCTCGACGCGTATATCATCGAGATAAAAGAGGACATTGAGCTTGGTATGGAGCGGACAGCAACTGCCATGAACCTGAAGACGCTGGACGACATCCAGGTGCTCGATTACGCCCGCCACCCGCTCGTAGCGATCACCCACCGCCTGGTCAAACGGGCTTAACGCCCGTTTTCCCACTCACAGGACTGATGTCCTGTTCGTTGGTGAAAAGAGTCTGATGACTCTTTTTCCACTCGGAGGACACGGATTCTCCTCGTTGCTCAAACGGGCATAAAGCCCTTTTCTTGCTCACAGGACTGATGTCCTGTTCGTGCGTGTAACAGGTTTGAGAAACCGTTCCACACTCGGAGGACTGACGTCCTGTTCGTTGGTGAAACTGGTCTAAAGATCCAGTTCACCACTCATCACAATACAACCTGTTCGTAGTCCATGATTTCCTGACGAGAATCTTCTCCACTCAAAGGTCGTTACACAACCGGTTCGCAGTCCGGGATTTCTGATGATACGCAATAATACGATGTGAATAAAGAGAGAAAATATTTTTAATGAATGTATTTTAATAAGAGACTGAAGTGCGAGATGCAAACTATTAAAATACAATGATATAATCATGGATTCATGAAGAAAACTACAGAAATCATTCTGCTGATCTCGGTCATCGTGATTGCTTTTGTGGTCATTTATTTCGTAGTGCCCGGCTCCACTGTTCCAGCATCATCAAATACCTATACTGCTCCAGCAGCAGCGCACCCGGTCGTGGAGATTATCGATACGACAGCGGGCTTGACATCCTATGGAGCTCCGGAATTTTACGGGACGGTGAAGTCCAATACCGGGACCCCGGTGACCGCCGATATAGCTGCCGAAATTTATGACGAGTCGGGCAGAGTGCAACTGGCAAACGGGGACAGCCAGGTCAGTATAGCCCCGTACGGGCAGTCTCCGTACGAGGTAATTATCCATAAATATAACAACATCCCGCAGAACTGGGAATACAGGATCTTCGTTGAGGATGTCTATTGATCGTATCACTTTTTCCAATTTCTCACCGGTTTTTTACATAACAATCTGGCACTTCCCATGAGGATTCTCCCCCTGGCGGATGTAAACCCGACCGGCACCAGTCGTCGCGTCTGGGGAGACTGATTCGGGAATGTTGACCTTCGAGAGCTGAGTGGTTTGTCAGTAAGTCGAAGGCCGGATGATGCCTTCCTTCGAAGTTCGGCCTTAAGCCTCATTTCTCTTCGTCGAGGTTTACCGGAAACCTCTCCGATTCTCCTCGTCGAAGTTTTGACAAACCTCTCCAACCACGAAGCAGAGAAGCCATCAGGCTTCGACTCGTTGTATGCGAAGGGCTGTCACGTTTAAAGAGATGAAGAACAGACCCGGATGCAAAAGGGCAACTATCCACATCATCAAGAGAAAAAACTCACGACCCTTCGTACCGCACATCGAACTTCTCGTTCAGGACATGTTCTTTCACGATGGTCCCGTCCGTGATCACAACCTCTGGCCAGAGCCGGGTCTTGGAGTGGACGACCACGCGGTCTCGGAGGACGACACGGGGTCCGATGACCGTATCGTTCTCTATGCTGCACCGCTCGCCGATGTGGGTGTCGTTGTCCATGATGCTCCCCGAGATTGTGCTGTTCCCCCCGATGATCACCCGGTTGTACAGCGATGACGAGAAGATCTTCACGTTGTTGCGTATGATGCACTTCTCCCCGATGCTCGTGTACGGGCCGATCAGCACGTTGTCCCCGATGGTCGTTCCCGGGCCGATTGCAACCGGGCCGATGACCTTGGTGTTCTTGCCCAGCGTGATGGAGTCCCCGAGCTGGACCGGCCCCTGGATCTGAGCCCCATGCATGGAAAGATTCCCGATGATGTCAGTGAACTCGATATCCTGCAGCTTCCACCGCTCGGCCTGCCGGAGGGAGGAGGGGCTCCCGACATCCGTCCAGTTGCCGCGGGCAAGCCAGCCTTTCAGGGAATGCCCCCCCTCCATCAGATTGGGGAAGAGGTCGCGGGCAAAGTCGTATTTCGTGCCGACCGGAATATGGTCGAAAATTTCCGGGCTGCAGACGTACATCCCGGTACTGGCAAGGTTCGAGAAGATCTCCCCGGGAGAAGGTTTTTCCTTGAACCGCTTTATCTCGTACCCGACATCGATCTCGGCAATACCGTATTCGCCCGGGTCCTCGATGGAGATCAGGCCGATGGTGGCGGTGGGCTTCAGCTTCTGGTGGGCGCGATAGAATTCCAGCATATTCAGGTCGGTCACGTGGTCACCGCCGACGACGAGGAAATCCTGCCCGTCGAGATATTTCTGGGCGTTCTTGACGCTGCCGGCGGTACCCAGTTTGCTCTCCTCATGGACGTACGTGATCTCGGCGCCGAAGAGGGAGCCGTCGCCGAGCGCCTCCTCGATGGCTTCCCCCATGTACCCGAGCGTGAGCACGACCTCGCGGAAGCCCATATTCGTCAGGTGTACGACAAGGTGTTGGATCGAGGGGCGGTTGACGATGGGGATACACGGTTTCGGCCGTTCGAACGTGAGGGGACGGAGACGCGTCCCTTCCCCCCCGCACATGATACACACCTTCATGGTACGTACTGGGTTCGTGCTGAATTGTTTTAAGACTAATGTTTTTTGCCCATTCCTTGGTTTTATATGATCACGAGAGAAATACCATTCCATCAGGACCGATGCGATCATGGGCGACGAAGAGAACCGTATCCTGCCGGTAACCGACGGGCGGGTCCAGTGCCTTCCGGACAAGAGAGAGCCGGTCGGGAACTGCAGTTTCTGCATCCACTGCAGGGAGTTTGAGATCGGGGGAAGATTTGTGAAGTCGCCATCGCTCGCTTATTGTACGAAATGCCGGGTCACCGAAAGAGTCGACCTGGCAAAGGCCCGGGCCGTGAAATGCGCCGACCGGCAGGGCGAGGGGTTCCACAGTATTACGAGTATTATCAGCTGATTGTCACCCCGGGGCCGTGTCCTGGTTTTTCACCAGCGCAACAATCGCATCCATATCCACGTGCTCCTCAAAGACGTCGGCGAGCATGTCATACGGGTCGGCAACCGTCGGGGGGATCGGCTCGAACAGGAGCCCCTTCTTGTCATGCAGATAGGAGAGCAGGGCATTTGCCGCTGAGGGGTTGAGGAAGAGCCCGTGCATGTAGGTCCCGAAGACGAGACCGTCGCTGCTCACCCGGCCGTCGCCGCACAGCGCCTCGCCGCAGCTCCCCGGCGCGGTCACTCCCATGTGGATCTCGTACCCGGTCACAGTCCCCATACCGGAAAGGATGGGGGGCACGTCCGACGCTTTCCGTGTCACCTGGGTCGTATTCTTCTCGTACGACGCGAAGTGCGTGACACAGTCCAGCAGCCCCAGCCCGGCATAGGTCCCGGCAGCGGATTCGAACCCGGCATCAATGAGGGAAGTTCCCAGCATCTGGTATCCCCCGCAGATTCCGATGATGGGCACACCGCGTCCTCGGGCCTCCAGCAGTTCGCGGTCAGTGCCCGTATCGATCAGGACCTGCAGGTCCTCGATGGTATTTTTGGTACCGGGAATGATGACGCAGTCAAAACCATCGAGAGGGGCGCCGGGCGGCACGTAGTCTACGGAGGCATGCTGCTCGAGGAGCTCGAAGTCCGTGAAATTGGAGATCCGGGGGAGTCGGATGACCCCTATCCGCACACCGCTGCTTCCGGCTCTCTTGTCGCCGATCGATAGGGAGTCCTCGCTCGGCAGCGGGAGCGGGACATAGGGCACGACTCCCAGTACCGGGATTCCGCAGAGTTCCTCGATCATCCGGACACCGGGGGCAAAAATGTCCGGGTCCCCCCGGAACTTGTTGATGATGATCCCCCTCACCAGCGGGCGGATCTCGTCGGGAAGGAGCATCAGCGTGCCCCACACCTGTGCGAACACCCCCCCCCGCTCGATATCGGCGACGAGGACCATGGGGATCCGGAGTTCCCGTGCGAGCAGGGTATTGGCGATGTCCCGGTCGTACAGGTTCAGTTCCGCTGCCCCCCCGGCTCCTTCCACGACCACGTAGCCGTACGCCGACTCCAGCCGTTGATACGATTCCAGTGCCTGTGCGAGAAGTTCCGGGGTCTCCCGGTAATACTCTGTAATAGGAACGTCCTTGTAGGGCCGCCCGTTCAGGACGACCTGCGAGACGCAGTCCCCCTTGGGTTTGAGGAGGACCGGGTTCATGTCGGTATGTGGGGCAAGCTTCGCTGCGAACGCCTGCATCGCCTGGGCCATGCCGATCTCACCCCCCTCCGGAGTGACATAGGAGTTAAGGCTCATGTTCTGGGACTTGAACGGGGCCACGGTAATACCGCGCCGGATCAGGCAGCGGCAGATGGCAGCGACTGTGACACTCTTGCCGACATGGGATGCTGTGCCCACCACAAACAGCGACATACCGTCCGTATAGTGTATGCATGGATCATAAAAACAGATGCCCATAAGGGGTCTGGAGAGATACCGGGACATAGAACAAAACGTTGAAGCTCCCGGCTACCATGTCATGACACGCCGGATTTCCTTCGGCAATGCCAAGTAATAAATAAAGAGAAACGTAAAATACAGGTAATGATTGGTGGGATTTGCCCGACGTGTGGACTTCCAAAAGAGTTATGCATCTGTGAGGAGGTTGCAAAAGAACAGCAGCGGATCAATGTCAAAGTGAACAAACGCCGTTACGGGAAAGAGGTTACGGTTATCGAGGGACTCGATCCGACTGATATCGATCTTGAAGACCTTTCCAAATACATGAAAGGAAAACTCGCCTGCGGGGGTACCGTCAAGGGGAACTCCATCGAACTGCAGGGAAACCACCGGGACCGGGTGAAGGAACTCCTGTCCCTCAAGGGGTACAGTATCGAAAATATTTCGTAAGCAACGGATCTTTTTTCTTTTTTTGAATTTGAGTTTGGTTGAACGGCTAATCTGGTGCGTTTTTTCCCGTGTAACAATGATGATGCCGGCCGTCGCCCCCGGTAGATCCGGATGATGTAGCCGGAGAGAGGTATTCCAAGGAGAATCGTTCCGAGGATTAGTCTGATCCACCGGTCCGTTCGTTCATATACACCTTCTTTTGCATACTCAAATGCGTCGTGCACCATCCTGTCGTAATCTGCCAACTGGTTCACCTGTCTGCTGTGGACGCTTTTTGGTTACGCCGATCTTTTGTCCGCATCGAAATATTAGACTAAATTTATTAAATATTTGTAATTGTGGTTCTGGTGCGTTAACGGGACTCAGTAAAAATTATTCTCTCGTAGTCGATTCCGACCAATATTTAAGAGTCTCGAAGATGCACCAGAACTCTTTTTAGAATATGTATATATATATCGTAATAAAAGAAAAACCAGTTCATGAAAAAAATTATTATCATTATTTTGATTATAATATTCGTTCTTGTTGCTGGATGCGATAGTTCTGTGGGTTCGGCATTTAATCAAACAATAAATGCCTTCTGCAATAATTGGCCAAAGAATACGTGGAATCCTTGTTCAACATTACTATCTCTAAATAATCAAATAAATATTACGAACTCCTCGGCTGAAGAATTGGTTGATAAATTTGAATCCTTGTTCAATATCACCATCTCCAAATAATGAATAAATATTATGAAATCCTTGACCTCTATTAAGGCTTTATTATAGTGGGTTCTGATTGTTAGCGTTGATGACCGATTTTTCACCTTATTAAAAATACCTTACCAACCATCAACTTATCAGAACCATTCGTGGTAATCCAGGTTTCAATCCTTGGACTCATTGATGATGCTCTCGAAGCCTACAAGAGCGACGATGATAAAGGAAAGGGGTGAAAATTAAACCGGAAAACATAGATTGTTAGAGAGTATTATTGAAGGTGTTCCCGTAGTTTCCTGACAATGACGAGCTGATTATTGGCTCGTTTTTCTTTTCTTTCTCGATGCAGTCCACGATTAGGGTTATGGACTTTGCCAGCTTGTAGATTATCATTGGCCACCCCTTGTTTTCGAAGAGACTCTTACGACGTGGGATCCAACCCTGGTTTATCAGGTACTTCACGGCCATGCTTGCTTCGGACTGACGCATGTCGGTTCCGCGCTCAATTTCCCGTGATGTAACTTCTGGGGCACCCGCAAGAAACACCAGCACTTTTGCAACTTTTTTCTGCACCCCAATCTCGATTAAGAGATTAACGAACTCTTCTTCCTTCTCGGTAAAATATTGGACGCTTTCCCGTCTCATGGCATCACGAGACTTTTCCGGGTCGCTTGGTTCTGATGCATTGTCGTGGTTTCACTATGGAACAAAGAGAATTCGCTGCTTTGAGGTCTCATAAAACAGACTGAGTAGTCAGGAACTATTTTTGAAAGAAAATATGAAAGCCCCGAAGATGCACAAGAACAGCTGACTCGAATGTACACGGTCATTTTTTCCCGCTCCTCTGCGGAGCCCGGCGCCCCGCTGCACTCTGTCTTACCAATTGATCACGCTCGCTTTTTCCTGTGAGGATGTGGAGAAAAGGGAAAATCCTCCCCTTCAATGAGTCGCTTCCAGTTGAACTGGGTGAAGAGTTTCATCTGGAGAATCGCTCCCTTGTTCCGGGTATTGAGGACCGAAACCGTGCTGGAGAAAAACGGCGGGATCATAAGGAGTTCCTCGTCATCAACGATCAATTCGAGTGTATTTTCGACTCTCATCAGTTTATGGATCTCCTCAAATTCCGGGGGGGCAAAGGGTGGAGGGACAGCAAATTTTTCCGAGGAGAGCACATGGATATCCACGTTCTTTCCCGGGAACTGCACTCGCAGTTTTTTCTCAAGACCCGGTGCATCAGATATCACGATAAGCTGCAGGGAAATATCCTTTATCCGTATGTTTTCAATGAACGGAAGGTACCGCTCTCCGATCATGCATCGGATATGGCTTTTTGCCTTCCCGAAAAGGTCACGGATCTTATATTCGATGCTCTTATCGCCATAAATGGTCCAGAGGGCCTCCTCTTTTTCGGTTTGCACCTTCTCCTTTTCCAGTTTTTCCAGTGCCGCCAGTGCCAGATCGGCTGCCTTCTTATGGTTGCCCATGAGCAGGTCAATGGCCATCTGAGGTGAAACCGCGCTGTACCGTGCCGGTTTTGAGACTTTTTTTACGGCCAGTCCCATTTCCGCCAGGTGATTCAGCGCCTCGTACACGCTTGGCTTTGAGATGGAGAGATATTCGACAAGATCTTTTGCTTCTGCGTTGTCGTACAGGACCAATGCGGCGTACACGCTTGCTTCATAGTTGGACAACCCGAGATCGTTGAGCGATTTTATGAGGGCTGCGGGAACGCTCTCCATATAATCAATAATAATCACCGAGTTGTTAAAAATTTAACTACTTTGATGAATACATTTTTTAAGTCTTGGGTAATACCCTAGTAAAACAAATTGTAGTAAAAAAATTTACTACAGATTTGAGGAAGAGCGAATGTTCAGAATGACATACCCTTCAGCATATCCGGATACCCGGGATTTTACAGCAGACCGAAGACCGACTCATTCAGGTGCCGGGAAAAGAACGTTCCCCCGAATCCCCCGTCCAGCGTACGGGACGCTCCTGTTCCTTCTCGTAACCATAGGATTTCTGGTTCTTCCGGCAAGTGGTTACAGCACGAACGACGCCATTCAGGCTGCAGGTAACGTATACGTATCCAACTATACCATAGATCCGGCAGTCCTCTTTACCGGGGATACCGCCACGGCAACGTTTTACGTCACCAACGGGAATGCAAACCAGAGCGTCATGGTCAACCATGCGACTTTTGGTGACAATGATATCCTTCTCACCAGCGGCTCGTACGACGCCTCTGCCAATATCGGGCCTCTCCAGACCCGGTCGTTCGTATTCTCGATTGGAACCGACAAGAATGCGGGTACGTATTACCCCACCTTCTCATTAAGCTTCAGCGCTGGCAACGGCCTGTATTACCGTACTCCGGTCAAGGTGGACAATACGCCCCTTGTTATGACCGTTGCTGAGAAGCCGGATGCATTCACCCAAGGGAAAAAGGAAACTATCAGTGTACAGATCTCTAACCCCCGCGACAACGATGTAAAAAATGTCATCTTTGAAGTCACCGGGAACGGTGTCACCCTTACACCTTCAAAGACATACATTGGTGATCTGACTGCTGGAACCAGTACGATGGTTAATTTTACTTCAACAGCTGACGAGCCCACATCACTCTTCATGCATGTCGATTACGATAATGGGGATAATATCCACACCATCAACACGACCCTGCCGATCCAGTTTACCATTGACAAACAGCGGGCTGACCCGGTCATGAGCAACATCGTTGTCACACTCAAACAGGGGACCTACGATGTCACCGGTGATATAACAAACGCCGGTCTCTCGACCGCAAATGGTGTCACGGTCACATCGCTCTCTCCTGCCTTGACGCAGGACCCGTACAGGAATTACGTGATCGGTGCACTCAAATCTGACGACTTCGGCAGTTTCGAGGTCACCTTTACCGTTCCTAACGGCACGACAAGCGTTCCCCTCCAGCAGTCCTACAAAGACAGTGACGGCAATGTGATCACCTCCGTCCAGAACATCGATCTGACCCGGGCCCAGAATACAACACAGACTGACTCACAGTCAAGCATGCTCCCGGCACTGGCCGTTGTCATTATTATTGTGCTTGGCGTGGGCGGGTATCTCTACATGAAGAAACGAAAGAACCAATAAGGGATGGCACGTCATGCAGCCGGTCATCCAGTTTTCCGATGTGGTAAAGATCTACCCGCTCAAGGCCGGAGATGTGATGGCACTTAACCACATCTCATTTGAAGTGGAACGCGGGGAGTTCATCTCGATTATGGGGCCCTCAGGTTCCGGCAAGTCAACGCTGTTGAACCTGATGGGATGCCTTGATACACCGACTACCGGGGATATCTTTATGAGCGGGATTGGTGTGCGCGACATGAGCGATGTCGAACTCACGAACCTGCGACGGGATCGCATCGGGTTCATCTTCCAGTACTTCAACCTCTTCCCGCTGTTAAACGTCATCGAGAATGTCAGTTTCCCCCAGATGCTCAAATCGCAAAAAAGTGTTGACCCGAAAAAAGCCACCGAAGTACTCCATGCCGTCCAGCTCGAAGAATATCTCTATACCCACACACCCCTTGAACTCTCGGGAGGTCAGCAGCAGAGGGTTGCTGTCGCACGGGCGCTCATTAACGATCCAGACATCCTGCTTTGCGATGAACCAACGGGTAATCTCGATTCAAAAACAGGGGCAAGCATCATGGAACTCATGACGGAACTGAACAGGAAAGGCTCGACCATCATCGTAGTGACCCATGACCCCCATGTTGCCAGTTATACGAACCGGACGATCCGGATCGTTGACGGGAGAATTGCAACATGAGCACCATATTCTGGGAGATCTCCAAACGAAACATCCGGATCCATATGCTGCGCTCGACCCTGGCGATGCTTGGGATCATCATCGGTGTCGTCGCTATTGGTGCCATGGGTGTCCTGGGAAACAGTTTGACGCAAGAGATCAGCTCGAGTCTTTCTTCGGTCGGGGACTCGGTAATTGTCACCCCCTACGCCGGTGGCGGCGGTATGGGCATGGGAGGGGGTGGCGGGAGCTCGGCAGACTTAAAGCTCACCGATCAGAATTACCAGCAGATTAAACGTGCGGTCGCCCCGAACGTGGCAATTCCCGTCTATTCAACATCCGAACACATGAAAGTGGGTGTCGGAAGCGACGACATTGTGGCAAGCATTTATGGAATTCCGACGGATCAGGAGAAAGATCTGCTCCCTGAACTTGAAGCCGGGGATTATAACAACGGAAACTCCGGCTGCCTCGTGGGATCGACATTTGCAAAGGATCACAACCTCAAGGTCGGGTCACGGATTTCCATTGGATCCGATGGGAAATATGGTGCGCTCAGGGTTACCGGTATTATTAAGGAACGGGGAATGAGCTTCGATATCAGTACCGATAGTGCCCTCGTCGTGACAAAAGAGTGGTTTGAGAATACCTACAACACGATTGATGAATACAATGAAGTGGTCGTAAAAGTTACCAGCGGCGACACTGCCGATGTAAAGACAACTATAGAAAAGCAGCTCAACCGAAACACCAAAGAAAAGACCGTTTCCGTGACAGACAGCAAGGCTACACTCTCGACCATCTATGCAACCTTTGGCACGGTCACGACATTCGTCACCGCCATCGGTGGGATCTCGATGGTTGTCGCCGGGGTCTCGATCTTCAACATCATGATGATGTCCGTGAACGAGCGGATCAAGGAGATCGGGATCATGCGCAGCATCGGCACCCAGAAAAAAGAGGTGATGAGCATGTTCATCTACGAGGCCACCATTATCGGCGTCATTGGAAGCCTGATCGGGGGGATTTTCTGTATCCTTGCCGGGTACGCGGTAAGTGCCCTGATGCTCGGCACCACCAAGTACCTCTTCACCGTGTCAAGCATGACGTCAGTTGTCGAGGGAGTCGGATTTGGGATCGTCATCTGTATTGCATGCGGGTTATATCCGGCGTGGCAGGCGGCAAACCTCAACCCGATCGATGCGCTCAGGCACGAATAAGTGGCATATATGCGCATTCCCTTTTTTCAACCGACTAAAAAAGATTCCAGGACCGGATGCCGTACGGACACGACAGAGGGAGTCGCACTCCTGACCGGCGACCCGAAAAAAGCGATCCTGACCATTATGCAAAGCCTTGTATTTGCCATTCTCTTTGCATACGCGTTTACGTTCATCTTCAGGATGGGGGAGACCGGGATCTGGTGGGGCATGGTTGTGGGTGAAATTGTAGGGGGACTGTTTGCCTTTCCGTGGGCGCGTGTATACCTTTCACGACTGAATAGCCAGAGCGGGGAAGAGCTGGCCATATCAAAACAGGTGGCCGGTCAATGACATCGGCATATTGGTGAACAGATCGGGCAGGAGCTAACCAGCATGTCTCATAAAAACCCGTGGGTTCTCATCACGTTGGAGGAAATTGCCGAAATACGCAGGCACCTGCGTGTTCTTGAGGTGGGGGGATCCAAAAAATGCCGGGACAGTGTCGGCGCGATTGCCGGAATCCTCATTTTCGTTGAACGACACCTGCAATGATCGAATACCGCTTGAAAAAAACCAGACCTGTCTGGTCAAAACATCAAGGGAGGATGCGCATGAAACAACACCGCTAAAAAACAAAAAAGGATTCTGGAACGTCAGACCCGGTAACAAACGCTCGAAAAAGAGCGGGCTGTTTCCTGGGAATGTGGTGCGATGACCCTGCTCGAAAAAAGTATGCGGTAACGGGGGAATCCGGGGGATGCTGGTCAAAGAGTATAAAAACCCCGATACCCTCTCCGGGCCCTCTTTACCCTGTTTCCCACTTTCTGGGCACAAGAAGGGAGGAAAAGCAATACCGTGCTTTCCTGATCATCGTGAAGTACCCGTTCCCTAGTATCTGTCTTCCGGGGGCGAAATTCCTGAATCTTCGGAATCGTTTTTTCCCTGCCCGGGAAGGGCGCTGATCCGGTGTTCTTTCCTTGAGTTCTTTGGGGAAGGACCGGGCGGACCGGCGGGTTCTGGTGCGTTGTCGTGGCTTCATTATGAAACATAGAGAATTTGCTGTTTAGTGCTTTCAGATAATTCAAGGCGTTATTAAGAACTATTTTTGGAAGGAAATATCACAGACCCAAATACGCATCAGAACCTCAAAGCTAAAACTTTAAGCAAAATCAAAGTGATCTTCTATATCTTTTAAGATTGTCGATTAAAATAAAGCATGATTTAATACTTTATTTCGGTTTGTGTAAGACTAACCGAAACGCTTTCGGATGGCAAAAAGATCTTACCACCGGAAGATCTCTCCGGGCCGGATCATCCAATCCGATCCACGGATCAGACCGGCCGGATCACAGAAAATATTGCCTGATACAACAAAAGGAGAATAGAATTTTAAGAAGATTCAAGAAACATCAATAAAAATAGTTAACAATAGATAGATTGTGACTTTCTTTAAAAAAAAGATTCCCCAAACATTTCCCCGTCTCATATGAAGAACCGGAAGGTGATCCACGCGATCAGAAGCATGATAGCCGAATACTTCAGCCCCGCGATGAAGCGCCCCTCGCCCATCTGGCCTGCCACGAGGCCCGAGAAGAACCCTTGGAGCATGGCGGCATGGGAGAAGAGCCGCTTGTACACGAAAAGATCGATCTTCCCCATAAACCCGTGCGCACCGGCAGCGGCAGCGGCTGCCCCTGCTGTGGCCATCGTCGAGAGGAACGATGAGACAAGGATGGCGATGACGAACAGGAACACCGCGAACGAGACGAGTACGATGATGACGTAGATGAGCATGTTGTTGCTGCGTTCGTTCTGGAGGTTCACCACTTCGAACGTATCCTTCGCAGCAGCCCTCAGGACCTCGCTCACGTCGCCACCTGCCCTGCTTGCCTTGGCGATCAGGTCGACACTCCGGTCGGCAAGCGTTGTCCCAAGGCCCCTTCCGAAGCGGTACAGGGCTTCGACAAAATTGACACCCCAGGACATCTCGTTGTCGAGTTTCCGTATGTGCGGGGTGAGGGTCCCGTATTCCGCGCCGGCAACGAGGTGGACAGCCGTCGGGAGGGTCATGCCGGAATCGTTCATCCCCGCGAGATCCCGGAAGAAGTTGGGCAGCGCATTCTCAAGGTTTTTGACCCGGACCTGTTCCCGTAAGTCCAGGAGCGCGACCGGGATGATAGCGATCAGGACGGCAAAGACCGCAAAATCATCGACAGACGTTGAATCGAAGAGTACTCCCATGCCATAGGTCCTCACCATGAAGAGGAAACCCCCGATGAAGACCAGCAGGGAGAGCGGGATGCAGACGATGAGGATGTTCTCCGGGCGCTCGGTCAGGACCTGGAACGGGTGTCTCAGGAACTTTCCAACCCCTTCCCTGCTCTGCCGTTCGTGCTCGAGCTTCTTCGTGATCTCGGCAAATTCGTCTTCCACGGGCCCGAGCTCATCGGTCCTGATCGGCTCGCGGCTGTGGGGGCCCTTGTTGAGCAGGTTGCTGAAAATATCGGAAAATCCCATAGTCAGGACTCCGGCGTCATGGAACTGATCATGATCACGAACGCAATACTCCCGAGAGGTATCATGATGTAGATGATGGCATAGAGGAAGAGGGGGCGGTTGTCTCCTGAAAGCACCGACATGATGGACTGCAGAATGATCAGGAAGAGGGTGCCGGCCACCATCGCCGTCACGTAGGACTCCGCGATCAGCCCGAGCATCTCGAGGAACTGCTTCTGGGTCTGGCGGTTCTCGAGCGCGTACTGGTCTGCCTTCGTGCGGAAATACTCGGTGAGGTTGCCGCCGCTGGAGATACTCGCCATCGCACCCTGCAGGAACTCTTTCATGCGCTTGCTCGGGGTACTCGCGGACACCAGCCGCAGGGCATCGATCAGGTCGCGTCCGAAGATATCGATCTCGCGGGCGATATACCGGGCCTCCACCGAGCTTTCCCCATAGATCGGGCTGTCGCCAAGGAGGCGGAACACTTCGGCCGGGGTGATGCCTGCCGTTGACATTGAGGTCACATAGTTGATAGCGTACGGGAGGCTCGCGTCGATGTTCCGCCGCCGGTTACCGGCCTCGAGGCCCGGGTACATGATGAAGGCTGCATAGGTCAGCCCCCCGAATACGAGGAGGGAGAAGATGGTGATGGCGATCGTCCCGATCAGGAGGCTGTGGACGGAAAGGGCAACGAGCGGGCCGGGAACGGCCCCGCGGTACTTGATGAGGGCGGGGATCTTCAGGATCCAGCTGAACAGGCCGATGACGGTTGCCGCACAGAGCCCGACAATGATTGAACTGACGAACGCCGTCGAGAGATAGACTTCGAACGGGGTCTTGAACCGGGCCGAGAGGAGGTCGTTCCGGAGTTGGGAGTACTCGTCGCGCTTCCCTTTCATCCGCTTGCCGAAGAGGTTGAAGCAGAACCGCTCGTAACTATTCATAGAGGTCCTTCCTCACCCTCTCGATGACCGCTTCCGGGTCGCGGTGATAGGAGATGAGGATCTTCGCTACGTCCTTGTAGTGCCGTATCTTCTTGATCCTCATCCATTCGAGCACCTCCTGGCGGCGCTTGAGCTCCTCGCGCATCCGGTTCTCGCTCCACCCCTTCGCCTCCATGATCTCTTCGAGCAGGTAGGACTTCCCGGAATAGTTGTGCTCGTCGGTGGCAGAGCGCCATTTGAAGACCTCGTTCGTTATCAGTTCGTTCGTCCTCGGGTCGATATCGAGGATCTCGACGATCTGCTTGTTCCTCCTGATCCGCTTGCCGCCTACCCGGGCCTGCACCTGGACGCAGATGAAGTCAAGGGCGGAGAGCATGTTGCGGGGCACATCCATCGGGGGGTTCTCGATACGGTGGACGACGCTGGCGACCGAGTCGGCGTGCGTAGTGGAATAGGTGACGTGGCCGGTGCTCATCGCCTGGAAGAGCGTCTGGCATTCCTTGCCCCGTACCTCGCCCACGATGATGTACTCGGGACGCTGCCGCATCGCGGCACGCAGGAGTTCGTACATGTTGATCTCCCCCCTCCCGGCCGTGTCGAACGAGTCCCGGGTGACGCTGGGGATCCAGTTGGGGTGGGGGAGTTTCACTTCGCGGGTATCTTCAAGCGAGACGATCTTCGCCATGGGGGGGATGAAGAGCGAGATGGCGTTCAGGGCCGTGGTCTTTCCCGATGCCGTCCCCCCGGCGAAGATCGCGGATTTGCCGTTCTCCACCGCGAGCCAGATGTAAGCGATGGAGAGCGGGGCGAACGTGTGCCACTCGATGAGGTCCGTGGGAGTGATGGGTTCGTCCTTGAACTTACGGATGGTGAACGTGGAACCGTGGGCAGTGACTTCCTGGCCGAGCGTCATCTGGATACGGGAACCGTCCTGCATCGTCGCGTCGAGGATCGGTTCGGCGATCGAGATGTACTTGCCTGCACGCTGGGCAAGCTTGGTCACGAACGAGTCGAGATCTTCCGCGGTATGGTATGCGAGCGTGGTCTTCATCGATTCGTAGCTCGAGTGGAACGCGAAGATGGGTGTGTTGACACCGTCGCACGAGATATCCTCGATGTACTTGTCATGCATGATCGCATCGATCAGGCCGTCGCCGAGGAAGTCCTTGTGCATGTTGTAATGGATCTTCTCCCGCTGGATCGGCGGGAGCCTGATCCCGTAGTCCTGCATGATCTCGTTGGTCGCAATCCGGAGCTTCAGCCGTGCATCATCCCTGGAGATGTCCTTGGTGTTGATGTCCAGCGTCTCGAAGAGGCGTTCCTTGAGCTCCTTCAGCAGCTCCTTCTCCGGGTCGGTGAGCACAGGTTCGAGAACCTGGTACGTGTATTCGTGGGTGGAGTGGTCGTAGATGATGCGGACATAGGCATACGGCTCGTTGACCGGGTACATCTCCATCTCCTCGATACCGGGCTGCGGGATGAAGACGGTATCCACGAGAGGGCCGTGTTTTTTCGGGCTGTATTCCTCCTGCTCGGTGCGGATCGCGCTGAACAGGGCCGACAACCCGAACCTCTTCGGTCCTGCCTTCAGCCTGGCTCCGCTTTCGGCGCTATCTTCGTCAATGTCAAGGTCCTTGAAACCGGCCGTTGAAAACTCCCGTTTCCAGATCTCGGCAAATTCCGGCGGGAGGGAACTGCCCGTTGAACCTTCAAACGCATTGATCCTCCCGTGCAGTTTGATCTCCTCGATCTTGAAAGTCGCCCCTTTGGGAAGGATCAGGCCGGAGATATCGGATATCTGGTCGACCGAGATAATTTTTTCATCGGTCTCTGTCTCTTTCGGGGTAGGTGCTGCTTCAGCGGCTGCCGCCACCCTTTTTGCGGCCTTCGGTTTCCTCATCGCAGCTTTCGGGTCCTCGTCGATGATCTCGATCACTTCTTCGTGTGCGGGTTCCCGGGGAGCCGCAGGTTCCGGTGACGTGGGGGAGGAAACCCCTTCATGTGCAGATGCGGGCGCCCGTTGGGTGTCCGCCCGAGTTCCGGAACCCCCGACCCCTGCATTCATGGAACCCGGATCCGGTTTTGCCTCAACAGCCGTTTCTTCAGCAGGGGTCTCTGCATCTTCGAGCAGGTCATCGAGGCTGCTGACCTGCTCTTCTCCGGGACTGGAGGATGACTGCCCTGGAGAGGTTTCCGGTGCAGGAGCTTCTGCCGTGGCAGCCATCCCCAGTTTTTTCATGAGGATCGAAAAATCACCGGAATCGGGTGCAGGTCCTGACCGGGGTGCAGCGGGTGCAGCCGGGGCCTCATCAGGCTGCTCTGGTACCGCTTCCTTCTTCTTTGAGCCACGGATCATATCCGCGATTGAGTTCATATCGTCAGGCGTATCGTCGTCTCCTCTGCTCATGCTGGACCTCCCCACGTTGGATCGTGAAATCGCGGTACCGGTTGTTTCAGATGGTTTTCCGGAAGACTGGTAAAAGATAATTTGTGTATGAGTATATCTACCCTCTGGAGGCGCAAATGTCCCCGGATTACCACCGGCGACCTGCAAAACCCGCGTACAGGAATGATCTTCCCCCGTTTACCCGGCTGTCTCCTTCTGGATGCTTCTTAACATGACCCTGATGAGCCCGAGCTGGGCATCGGCAGTCGTGAAGATGCACAGGGAAAGGTCCCCGCACGGGGCGATGATGATCTTGTTCCGGGCTGTTTCGAGGATCAACTGGTCCAGGTCGCCGATCTTCATATCCTCTGCTATCCTGCTCCCTGCCCGCATGAGATCCTCGGCCGAAGCGGCGACATGCTCAAAATCTGCATCACCTATCGACTGTACCGGGAACCCTTCAAAAAATGCCGAGACCGCAATGACCCCGGGCTGGCTCGCAATCTTCCTGAGCTTGCCCTCGTCCAGGAGTTCCGGAGGGGCCCCGGGTTCCACGGCGCCCCTTTTTGCCGGGGGCGTGTCATACCCTGAACCCGGGAGCAGCAGGTCTTCGTCCCGGGAGATCCGTACTGCCTGGGAGAATTCCTGTTCATCGTATTTTCGCAGGGAGAACGTCTGGGGTGCTTCATCTTCCCCCTGTTCCGCGTTCATGCGGGAAAGGGCATCATTTCCTTTAAATGCTCCCTCCCCGGTCCGGAAGTAGGCGGAGACGAGCGTCCCGTTATCCGTCAGGATCAGGCCGTGACCCGCACCGGTCTCGATCTCGATAGCGCCACGGAAGGTCGTCAGTTCCTGGATGAACCCCTCGTCCTGGGGGTTGGAAATGGTCCCTCCATCGGTTCCTGCAGGGAATTTCATAGAAGAAGAAAGGTGATCAAAGTGCAGCAACAATCCGTTCTTTGTTCTTCTTCAGCTCGTATCGGATCCTTCCGACATTTGACGTCGTATCCGCTACAATGGCGATGAGTTCGTCCGTTGAAAGCGGAGAGAGGATGATCGGCCCTTTTTCCAGTTCGACGAGCATCTGCAGGAGCTCGCCTTTCCCCAGAGTACTGCCCATCGCCTCGGAAGTCCCAAGGCCGGTTGACGCCATGGCTCCAAGAGCTTCGATATCAACTTTGCCGGAAACTGCACTTTCTATCACAAAACCGTCCCTCCCCACGACGACCGCAGCTGATATCCCTTCCACCTTCAGAAATTCCTCGAGCAATGGTTTCAGCATCTCTGCACCACGTTATAAATGTATCTTCTTACTCTGTATCTATTAAAATGTTGGTCTTTATCCTTGCTTTCTGTTAACGGTAGAGGGGGTCGTGAGGTGAAAATACCGCCGATCCGGCATTGATTCCTGCAGGACCTGCGTACGGGCCCGGGCTGTGCTTATGCAGCACGATCGTCGTCCACCCATAAAGAAACTTTATAGGTGAACACCGTCATAGTAACCATGATGCAGCTTCCGAGGGGCACATTCCGGGAAATACGGAAAAATACAACGGTTGGGGTTGTTCTGAAGGAACTGGAGCGTACAACATTTTCCGGGATCTGCAGCCTCTCATCCGATCG
Organism: Methanoregula sp.; assembly: GCF_050010295.1. Taxonomy (GTDB): domain Archaea; phylum Halobacteriota; class Methanomicrobia; order Methanomicrobiales; family Methanospirillaceae; genus Methanoregula. Next base: position 47,097 of record NZ_JBEKLH010000007.1, on the reverse strand, counting down.
TGGTAACGGGACACTCGTGTACCAGTCAGGCACGTGCATTCTCGTTAAATTCCATGGCAAACCCGGCGATCCCGGGTGGGAGGAACTCCAGAAATGCGGGGGGGAAGTGGACGCCGCCCTCTCAACGCTTGACGAGGCACAGGTCCAGCTCTCCCTCGAGTTCAACAAGGCCTGCAGGCTTGTGAAGGCTGGAAAGAGCGGGCTGTCGCGGAAATCCCCTGCTCATGTTCCCTCCCGCGGGCCTGCGAAAATGACGGAAGACGCTCACCGGACTGCTGCACCGGTACGGGTCCTGCCAAGATCCTCTCCTGCAGCATCGCCTTCCACAGCGAAGGTTTCTCCGGAAAATACATCGCATGCATCCGGGCGACAACCACTGCAGGTTCCTGTTCTCTCTGGGGCCCGTCCATCGGCCGGTCATCCTCCCAGATCAAAGGTTCCTCCCCCCCTCCTGGAATCGGTACAGGTTACAGGAGAGGAGAAGAGCGGCGGGGAGGGAGGGCGGTCCCCGGATGAGAGCGCCGGTTCTTCCGACCGGGATCTCGATACCCTTGACATCCAGGACCTGGAAAACGTCACGGATAAGATCCGCAATGACTGCAAGACCATGATCAGGCAGCTCAATCTCGAGCACCTCATGGAACGCTGACCGGGCAGGAGTTGATCCATCACGACCGGTCTGATCCCCGTTTCTGATTCCATTCTTCCGTTCATTATCATCGGCATTCTCGTTATTGCCGGGATCATCCTCGCCGTGGTGTACTGGAGAAGACGCCGGGTGAAACTACCATATAGCCGGCGGGCGGCGGTTCCTGCTGCACCCGGACCCAACCGTTTCGGGTACCAGCCGGAAGCAAGGCCCGTCCCGCTGGTAAGGCCCAGGACTGCAGCCAGTCAGGTACCAAAAATTACTCCGGTGCCGGAAGAGACCAGTGTCACGGAGGGAACCGCAGACATCACCCAGAGCCTCGGTGCAGTCGTCGCGAAATATTCGCTCGACCGGTTCACCATCGCCACCTCCGACGGGCTCGTGTTTGCTTCGAGCGGGGGAGATGATACCGGAGCGGACGCTGCACGTTACAGCGGGATCTTCCGGAACGACCCCCTCTCAGAAACCCCCGGTGTCGTAATGTTCGGGTTGTCTCACGAGGGCTCCGAGCTTGTCGGCATCATCCGGTCTGACCACCCGGTATCGGAGGAGACCAGGAAGAAGATCGAAAGAGACGCAGACGAGATCATACACCGGTGGATATGAGAAAAAGATGCCCGGACTCCAGTAATCTTATATAAATTCAATAGAAATACTCATCACGGCAGGGGGTTTAATGGTCAAGGTCTACACGATTGCTTCCGGAAAAGGAGGTACTGGGAAGACCACCGTGGCCGTGAACCTTGGTACCATGCTCGCACAGCTCGGCAAGGAGACCTACCTGATGGATGCCGATATCGGCATGGCGAACGTGGGCCTCTTACTGGGCCTGCACGACGCACCGGTCACCCTCCATGAGATCCTTGCCGGAAAAGGAAACATCAACGATGCAATTTACGATGGTCCGGCAGGGCTCAAGGTTATTCCGAGCGGCATCTCCCTCCAGGGGTTCCAGCAGGCGGACCCGGACAAGATCCGGGATGTCATGACCGAGCTCGTGAAACGCTGCGAGTTCCTCCTGATCGATGCCCCCGCCGGTATCAGCAAGGACGGTGTCGTCCCCCTTGCCGTTGCCGATGAAGTGATCCTTGTGGTGAACCCTGAACTTTCCTCCATTGTTGACGCCCTCAAGACCAAGATCCTGACCGAAGTTGTCGGGGGGCATGTCCTCGGTTCCATCATCAACCGTATCGACCAGGACAAGACCGATATCATAACCAGGAAGATGGAGAAAGTCCTCGGCGTGAAGGTCCTCGGGATCATCCCTGAAGACCCCAATATCCGGCGGTCATCGTCCGCAAAGACCCCTATCGTCATAAAGTTCCCGATGTCTCCCGCTTCGAAGGCAATCCGGAGGATCGCATCCGATCTCGTCGGAGTTGCCTACAAAGAAGAGAAGACTGCCGAAGTAAAGGAAGGGTTCATCGACAGGTTCAGCAAAGCACTCTTCAAGAAGAGATCCGAAAAATAATCTTTGTTTTTTGCCGTTCCTATGAAAAGCGTATTATTCAGATATCACGGGCGGTGGTCCCTCTTTTACCATTGCAATGAACGACGACGCCCCGAAGGGGTGCCCCAGCGGCGGTTCAACTTCCTTGCCCCGCCGTGCTCGAAGTTCCTGCAAACTTCTCACACTTCGCGGTTCTGACAAACCACTCATAAGTCGAAGTTGCACTTCTCCACAGCCCTGCGGGCTGTCCTCGGAGAGGCCCTGAGGCGGGGAGCTCTCGTACCTGAACGATTTTCATGGTCCTTGGGTGAATTTTATTCATCTTCGTTTCTGTCTGTCCGGTATATTGTTGAAGGCATATACTTCCTGCTGGCGGTGTCTCATCCCGCCCCCCCGGGTAGCCGTGATGATACCGCAATCGGGAATGAGGCAGGTTATTCTCTATGGGGGGTCCTGATACGTGCCATGAAGATTCACGGGTACATCCCTGCTGCCCGGGGCCTGAACGGGGCTGACAGCCAACTCCGCGAGCGCCGGGAAATGAGATGCCGGACGGGATTTTTACTACCTTCAGAACAGTGATATCGTACACCGGAAACGATCCCCGGCATTCACTTCGTGGCTGCCGCCATCTTGATCTGGCCCGGGGTTTTTTCCTTGATATGCATCAGGACCGCGATCAGCTCGTGGTTTTCATCCTTGACCGGGCGGACCGTGACCCCGACATTCCTGCTCTTGCCGGATTTTGTCACTACGGAAGTATTGAACTCGTGGGTTACGACGAGCATCTGCCTGACGACTTCAGGGACCGGGTCCGGAATCTCCTCGCCGCTCTGGTCATTGGTCAGCATCATGACCTCACGCCAGTGCTTCGTCAGGATCTCCTTTTCGGGGATGTCGAGGAACCTGGCAGTATAGGGGTTGTAAAAGATGATCCTGCCCCTGGGGTCGAGGACGAGGACAACGGCGAGGATCGCCATGATCTTCCTGGGCTCGCCGATCGGGTAGGCATCCAGATATTTCTTCCGGATCCGGTGGTTATGCAGTGCGAGTTCAACGTTCGAGCCGAGCTCCTTGTCCGTGAAGGGCTTGAGGATATACCTCAGAGGCCGGGCAGTCTTTGCACGATCGAGCAGGTTGTCATCGCAGTGGGCAGTCAGGAACACAATCGGCATCTGGAAGAGCTGGAAGATATACTGGGCTGCCGTAATCCCGTCCATCTTCCCGCTGAGGCTGATGTCCATCAGGATGAGATCGGGCTCCAGCTCTGCGGCTTTGATGATCGCCTCTTCCCCGGAACCGATCCTGCCAACAATGCTGTACCCCTTGTGTTCCAGCATTATGGCGATCAAATTACTGATAATCTCATCATCTTCCACAATCAGGATGCGTGGGATTGGCGCCATGGAGAATCCGTTTTTCGCGTAAATAAAAATGTGCGGAGGAGGTATTTAAAAAGTTTATTCCGGTTTGTTGGTGATCGAGAAGACGCAGTGTTCGTCTCCCCTGGACTTGCACTTTACCTCTTTTGCCTGGACCCGTATCCCGAACGAGCCCTCGATGATCCCCGCGAGGAGGCCGGCGGTGCAGAAGCAGACGTTCCTGCCGGTGTTGCCAAACGATTCCGACTCGACCGTGTGGGAGAGGGTGATCGTCTTGGTCTTGGCCTTCTCGTCCCATTCCTCCCTGACCACGTTGAACCAGCCCATCTGGGAGTAGAACGTGAATGCCATATCGGAGAGCGTCTTGGGGTTGGTTATGCCCATCTTCTTGTAATGCTCCACGTTTTCCTTCCCCATGTCCATGTAGGCCCGGTAGTTGACGCCGCTTGCAGGAGCCTCGCCCATGGTCTTCTTGAGCGAGGTCGTCATCGACGTGAAGATGAACCTCGGCATCATAACCACCGGCTCGTCGATCAGCTGGATCTTGCCTTCGAGCGGCTTGTGCTCGATGAACTCGGTGATAGCCGAATCGCCCCGGACAACAGCCTCCGCCTTGAACTTCCAGCTCGGCTCCACCTGGTCGGCGACAAACTCGCAGTACTCGTCGCCTTTTGCATGGCAGGCCTTCTCAAGACAGAACCACGTTTTCCCGGTCACCGCTTTCAGGACACCTTCGATCCAGCCCTGGTGGATCCCGCAGACCGGCATGTTCCAGTCCTTTAAGACTTCGGACTCGAAGGTGTGCTTCGTGCGGAGGACGACCCGTTTCTCACCGGCTTCGAGGAGCTCGAACGGGGCACCCCATCCCTGCTGGTGCTGGAGCTTGAAGACGAGCATCAGGAACTCGGCCGGTGGTAAGTCCATGCCGAGTTTTTTCAGCAGGTTATTCAGGCCTACCGATCCCATCCCGACCGAACGGAAGAGTTTGCGCACCGCCTTCACGGCAAGTTTCCTGTTGAGGTTTGTCTCGTACATTTCGTAAATGGCTTTTACGAGATAGTTCGGGTTGCTTGCGGTTTTTACGCCGAAAACAGAATAAGCGCCGGCGAGAGGGTCAAGCTCGATATACGGGGTGATGGTCTTTTCACCCCTCATAAGCGCCTCGAAGTCTTCACGTCCGATCTTCATGGTGGAGTGTTCTGTCATAATCCAATTAAAGGATTTCTCTTATCCTGCGGGGCAGCCCTGCGGAAACGGGATAAAAAAGGAAACGGGAGCAGAAATGAAGGCTAAAGTTCAAGGGCAAAATGCGTTTCCGTCTCATCGAACGTGATATGGAATGAAGTGATCACCTGGTTGCGGTCCTGGACGATGCAGTCATACCCGCCGTACATGACCCTGAAGCCGGCGCTGCCATCCTGCGTGGTGATATCGCTGCCGACAATCTGGCCGTCCTTCCGTATCGAGACCCGCAGGCCGTTCTGGGATTCCCTGCCACGGAGGACGGTCAAGGAAAGCAGCCCGATACCCGAACTCTTCTTCCCGATCTCGGGTATAACGTACGCGATGCTTTTCCCCAGGTGCGTCTTCTCGAAGATCCTGCACCCCATGACCACGGCATCGACAATATCCGGCTTGATGTCGTAGAGTACAAATTTTTCATGGCCGGTGATCCGTATGAGCGCCTTGTCCCCGTACAGTTCCCCCTTCCCGTCGATATAGATAGCCCCTTCGGGTTCCCCCCGGATAAGCGCAAGGTAGAGTTCATATTCCGTCTCCTTTGCAACGGCAAGACCGCTCACACTCCCGTCACCTGAGAACCTGAGCAGATCGGGGAGCGTGAACGTACCGAGAGATTGTGAGCCTTTAAGAATACTTTCGATCAGGTCCTGGATTCTCATGCAAAATTTACCGTCGTATGGAGCAGGGGGGCCGGTTTTTCAGCCGTGCGATCCTGGTTCAAGGGAGTATTCGCGAGCGGATATTATATAAGTGCGGTGGGCGGCCGGTGCCGGCCGCCTCTCCATCGCCATGCATAAGTGCTCGGGAAAAGAGATCAGTATGGATTTATGGAAGTATTCTACCCCATGGCGATCTCGGCGGTTGCGGTCCTTGCCACCCTGGTCTATGCCTCGTATCTCGATATCAGGGACCGGCGCGTGCCATTCATCACCTGGATGCCGATGCTCGCGGTAGGTATTGTCTGCACCTGTTTCCTCCTGTGGGAGAGAACCTCCAACGGGAGCCTGGTGGCCGGGTTCCTCTCCCTTGTCGCAAGTTTCCTGTATGCAGATTACCTCGATAACCGGGGCAGGACGGACTCGCCGGGCCTCACGCTCTACTACCGGAAGTCATCGCTCTTCTGGTACTTCGCCCTCGTCCTCGTTCTTCCCGTCATCTCGTGGTTTGTCCTTGCACCCGCCCTGAACGTCCAGATCATTCCGTGGTTCGCAATGTTTGCCGGGATCTTCGGCTATATGACGTATACGGAGTACAGGGACCGGCCTGCAGGGAAGAAAAAACCGAAACGCAATGTCGCTGAGTCCAATGTCGAGGACGTGCTCAGCCGCTGGTATTTTGTGCTGATCGTTATCATCTATGCCATCACGTCAGTCATGATGTTCTATGGCACCAACGGATGGGGGGCCCCGGCACTCCTCATCCTCCTGCCGGCAATTTTCTGCGGGGTCTTCTATGTCTTCGGCAGGATGCACTTCTTTGGAGGGGCGGACGCGTGGGCGCTCATCTTCATCTCGTTCTGCGTCCCGGTCTTTCCCTTCGTGCCGATCCTCGGGAGCCCGCCGATCGGATTCCTCTCGTTCTCGGTCCTGATCAATGCCCTGCTGCTCAACCTCGTGACACCGCTCGCTATCCTTGCCATCAACCTCGCCCGAAGAAACCGGGCACCGCTGATGTACCTGTTCTTCGGCTTCCCTGTCAGCGGGGGGAAGATCCAGGAATCGTGGGGCTTCGTGATGGAAGACTTTGAGGAGAAGGAGGGAACCGTCCGGAGGAAGTTCATCGGTTTCTGGGACTCCGTCCGGAGGATGTATGCCGGGACGGACAGGGTCTACACTAAGGACCTCAGGGAGCATCCCGAAAAATTCGGGAAGGAGCTGGACATGTACCGGAAAGCCGGGAGCGTCTGGATCTCGTACGCGGTCCCGTTCATCATCCCCATCACCGCGGGTTTTGTGACGGCGGTCGTCTTCGGGGACTTCCTCTTTGCGATCATGAAGATCTTCACGGGGGCCTGAAGACGGCATGCCGGACCTGAAATTCCAGGACGGGCTCATCCCGGTGATCGTGCAGGATGCGAAAAGCCGCGAGGTGCTGATGATGGCCTATGCCAGCGAAAAGGCCGTACGGCTCACACGGGAGACCGGCTTTGCCCACTACTACAGCCGGAGCAGGAAGAAACTCTGGAAGAAGGGCGAGGAGAGCGGCCACTTCCAGAAGGTGGAGAGGATCCTCACCGACTGCGACGACGACTGCCTGATCTACGAGGTGGTGCAGACGGGCGCCGCCTGCCACATGGGCTACGCATCCTGCTTCTACCGCACGCTTGACGGGAATGTCGTGGGGACGAAAGTGTTTGACCCGGAGAAGGTCTACAAAAAGCCGGGCCGGTAGGGAGCCCATTTCTTCTCATCTTAATGAGGGTGACCCCCTCTCTCCCCCAGAGGGGGAAGCAACCCAAGGGGAGCACCCCCTTGACCCCCCTTTTATCTCTCTTTTTTCTCAGGATTTTTTTCGCGAACATTCTGAGGAACTATCCTCCTAGGGGGGATACCACAGCGACGGGGGCGGGAGCATGAAGTGCCGGAGCCCCCGGGAGCGTCGTAGTATTTCTTTGAGCATTCCTCCGGGGAGCACTTTTTCTTATTCCTTTACCGCTGGCCTGGGCAGCACGTGTCCGGGGCAGGTGCGTCACGCTCTTGGGTAACAGGACCGGACACACAACCGCTGGAGAGGTTCCTGTATGCAGGACGTGGTCCCGTTTCGAACGTCCGCCGTGCAATATCAAGCAGGCAGAAGAATGCCGCGGCTTCGACCGGGTCGTTGAACAGTGCCAGTTCTGCATCCGTCCGTTTCTCAAGGATGTCCGTGAGATACTTCCCGTATTCCTTCTCATGGATCTTCAGCGCCCGGGTGGTCTTCTTCCACCTTCGGATGACCCCGTCCAGTTCCATAGTCCGCATACTGTCACCGTACACCCGTGGGCCGGTGCAGGGGATAAGGATCAGGCAGGCAGGGGGTGAAAGTGCAGGCCGCGGGTACCGGCAGCACCCGTGGCGGGAAGCAGGGATTACCCGGGCCCCGGCCTCCCGTTACCCGGCAGCGAGCCCGGACCTTTCCCGCCTCTCTTCCGGCAGGGCTGCCGGCATTACCTTATTGGGGGATCAGTTCCCATTGGATGTGATGAAACTCACCGGGTTCGCCGTCATCGCCGTGATCCTTGTCACGTTCGGTATTACGATCGCCTTGTATCCCGCTGTCCCGGATACGATGGCCTCCCACTGGGATAGTGCCGGGCAGGTCAACGGCCATGCGGCAAAGTCATGGGGCCTTGCCATCGTCCCCCTTATCATGGCGGGTTTTGCCGGGCTGTTCGCCCTGATCCCCCGCATCGACCCGCTCCGGAAGAACTATGAAAAATTCCAGCGGTATTACGATGGTTTTGTCCTCCTGTTCACCTTGTACATGCTGGTGGTCCAGCTCCAGATCATCCTCTGGAATACGGGATACCCGGTGAGCCCGAACCTGACATTCCCCCTCCTTACCGGGATACTCGTCATCTATGTCGGTTTTCTCATCGGGCACGCGGAACCAAACTGGTTCGTCGGCATCCGCACGCCGTGGACACTGAGCAGCGAAACGGTCTGGAAAAAGACGCACGAGGCCGGGGGAAAACTCTTCAAAATTGCCGGTCTCATCTGCCTTGCGGGAGTGCTGGCCGGGCGCTACGCACTCTGGTTCATCCTCGTACCGGTCCTTGCGGTCGCCGCATATACCGTTGTGTATTCCTATATCCTGTACCAGGACGAGATGAAGAAGTCCGGAAGACCGGACTGAGAATTTTTTTCTAAAAAAAAAGTTACACTGTCCCGGCAGCGTCGTAGAGCAGGCTGAGGTAGCGTGCCTCGAAGAGCGTCACCGGCGCAAGGAAGACCAGCTCGATCAGGAGGCCGACCGGCATGACGACCGAGGTGATGGATGAAAAGATGAGCGCGATGATCATCTGGATGATACCCATGATGATGAGCGCGACGACGTACGCACCCCACCCGATCTTCCCGATCGTCTCCTGGATTGCGGCGAAGTTGAACCCCTCGCCCATGCTTCCCGTGCGGGCGAACCGGATCAGGCCGATGGTCCCGTAGAGGGAGCAGATGAACGCCACGACAATGAAGATCAGGAGACCGAAGAGAACACCGCCGAGGATGTTCATCGATGCAGCGGGGTTGCTGACTGCCGCTGCAATGGCACCCGAACCGATCGTGACGAACAGGATGACGAGGGCCGGGATGGCGTAGATGAGGGAGATGACCAGGTACTTGATCCCGTCGATGAAGAGCGCGCCCCAGCCGCTGACCCCCGGTGCCGGTCTCTCGCCGCGGAGGACTTTTACGGTATATCCCAGAAGCGGGAGGCAGAGGAGGATCGTTGCGACGATGAGCAACAGCCACTGCTTCCATTTTCCGATCACTGCGTCCTTCGCGTAGGCAAAGGACTCACAAACCATGGTTCCATACTCCATTCAAAACACCTGAATCTGTGCTTTTCACGTTGCGGTGGAGTAATATAAAAACCAGCACGATATGATCTTCTCCCGTATTTACCGGCCGGGCTGACAGGCACGCTGTTTTTCCAGGCTGAAAACGAGTGATTTTCTTCCCCGGATCACTCCCGGCACCGGCAGGGGGTGCCGGGAGAGCAGGACGGAAATACACGGAACAGGAATTTATTAAACGGGTGCAGGACTGTACAATACGAATAAATCCCGGTAGACAGCAATCCATTTTTATCTGGAGAGTGTAACCATGTCAGAACCCAGGACACCTACGTGTAACCATAACCATGACGAGACGCCGATGCGGCGGGTATGGGCAGACGGGCGTGGGGACGCCGTCTACCAGTGCACGGTATGCGGCAGGAAGATGCAGGTGCGGGAGTAACTGCCGGGGGTACCGGGCGTTTTGTTGAGGATCAGCCCCCAGTTTTCCTGTGTACCATATTGAGATCAGGCTTAAAAACAGTCATGACGCCCGTGCCCGTGACGGGTGTGCCATCCATGGCCGGGGTGCCGGTAACAGACCTTTTGTTTTCTTATTGGATCCTATTTTCCTGCGAGATCGAGGGAAAGATGATGATGATCTATCCTCTCAAAGGCCGGCTGTTCCGCCCGGAGTGAGGACCGTGGTTACGGGATCCTGGGAGCTGCACACAGGTTGCCGCAGGTGTTGATGCTGTACAATGCGAGGATGGCTGTATCGTCGAGGCCCTTTTCCCCGATGCCGATCCTGCTCAACTTGTCACGGATTATTCGTATCTTTTTTTCAGGAGATTGCATAAGGAGGATGCTTACTTGGCTGGAGACACGATAAAGAGATGTGTTAAAATCACGGGATTTCCGGCCCTGTTGCCCGGAATGAGCGGACATAGCGGAGCGATCCCGATCTTCCGGTTGAATTTTCCCGGCAGGCGGGGTTTGTTGCCTTCCTGCGCCCTGAACAGTTTCCTTCCGGCCGAGGGACGGGTGGACATGGTACCACCGGATACGCTGAAACCGGTCATACGCAGGTTCGACACACGGGATCATAACCGGTTAGTTCACCGGTGGATCAGAACAGGTCGTACCCGGTACAATACTCTCATGGTTAAAGGGGATGAGTACAGTTTCGTATCTTACCACGATCCCATGGTGAACAATGAAAAATTTTGTACGATGAAATCCTCGCGGCTCATTCAGGTTATGGAGAGACAGGGGGATTTACGGTCTTCCGGGCAGTGCGGAGCTCCCGGATTATCAGGTAGAGCACGTCGACAAGATACCCGAACACAGGCAGGATCGCGAGAATGACCCAGACCGGTACAAGCATCTTCTGTTCTTTTGCATCCCGGTAGATGAAAAAAGCGATGACCAGTTGTACTATCCAGACAGCGATCATCAGGACCGGCCCTGCGAACGGGAGGGCATGATACATGTGTGCATGATACATAACGAGTGACATTGTACGTTATACGTTACATCACGTTATATGCTTTCACGTGCTGACAATGGATCATCTTTTACGATAAAATGATCTGAATTACCGGTTTCCTGACGATAATTTCCCGGTGAGATCGTCTCATCGTACCGCACGTTTATGGGAACGATCTCCGTTGTAAAAATGGCGCACCCCCGGTGTCTGATGATTTTTGTAGAACCAACGGTGTGGTTTATGTGACCCATGGATGAATGGTGAGTATGCCAGAGTCCTGCGATACCATCCCCCGTCAGCTCGATACCATTGATGAGATTGTGAATACGGGTCCCGACCGTGCCGGGACGCTTACCATCCTTGGTATGATCGGACTGGCCAATGTCGATGAACAATTCCTCACCCGTATGAGATTGTACAGTGACTACCTCCCGAAACCCGGCGAGGTCACGATCTCCGATGAACAACGGTTCCTTCATTTCCTCTGGGATGCATCTGAACGCACGCCCCATTCTCTTGCTGCGAACTTCGCAATTCCTTTCCGCCGCATACTTGCAAAAAAGCTCTTCCTGCACTGCGGAAAAAATTTCTGTGCAGAGGCAGCCATCCGGTTCAATTTCGGGCAGCTCATATCCGCGGGTGACGATGTGTTCATCAATGCAGGGACATTTATTGATTCAAAAGGGGGTGTCACGATCGGGGATGCAGCAGGGATCGGGGAATTCGTCCGGATCTTCACCCATACGCACTCAGAATCCAACCATGCAGAACGTACCTATGCCCCGGTTGTTATTGGAGATTATGCGAAGATCTACACCGGAGCGATGATCTTTCCGGGCGTGACCATCGGCGAAGGCGCCATCGTAGCCGGGGGTGCCATCGTGACAAAAGATGTTCCTCCCAATGCGGTCGTTGCAGGAATACCTGCAAAGATCATCCGCCCGCGGAAAAATGAGGGGCTGTTCAGGGAACAGCTCAACCATATCTGGCTCCACGATGGCGCATTCCAGGACGAGTAGGAGGGGCCCCCTACGTGGCAGTACCCCCACCCTTCTCATTCTAGAGTAACCCTGTGAAGCCGTAGACGCATCACTCCTTTTTCGTTTTCGAGATATGCGTGAAGATCGTCGCTCCTGCCCCAATGCCTGCCGTAATAATCCCGATAATCGCCGCAATAACCGAAGGGTTCTCAAGTACACCTCCCGAAGATGTCTGGGTGGGCTGCACCGTCGCAGCCGGCACGGTTGTGGTTACCGGGGCGGGGGTTCCAGGAGTTGCCGAAGGCTGGATATAAGACCCGGTCAAGGGGGGAAGCGTGCCGAATACATTGGTGACCTGGCCGGGCAGAGCGGAAAACGTTCCTTCATAATCATAGTACCCGCTCAGTGTCAGTCTGATTATATGGTTTCCTGCGGGAATACCGGTAATGTTTCCTGGAGTAGTACCATAATATACCGCATCAATGAGGATGCTCGCACCCAAAGGTGATGATGCGACCGTGATGTTTCCGACAGATGCCTGCGTGATCGGAGATGCGGTGGGAACCGGGGTCACCGGTGTCGTTGCAGGCACCAGTTCAGTCGTTGGAGCGGGCAGTAAAGTTGTCGTTACCGGAATCGTCTGCGTGATATTTACCTCAGTTGTTGCGGTCATGTTCAGAATTCCCTGAGTTGTTGCAGTGATGGCCGGAGTTGACTGATTTGTTGCGGTCGTATTTGGAGTTCCCTGAGTGGCCGGGGATGATTCTGCACTTGCCCCGCTAGTTATCGGAACGACAGTAGAATTCGTTGTACTCTGGCCAGTGACAGAAAAGGGGGACAAAATAAGCGCAACCATGGCAAGAAAGATGAGCTGCATACAGGTCTTTTTCATTCTGCGATCTCCGTTGTTTACTTTTTTGTTCGGTGATCCTCTACTCAAGACAGGTTGTCCGATCGGGAGTGTCTCATCGTGATCTGACTTACTGAACCCGAGGTTTCGCGGGATTCTTTTCCGGGAGAGTCATATCCTGTCCTCGCAAGAGTGCCGACGGCAGAGAGATCATGATTCAGGCAATTGATGCGTGTTCCAGTCAGTTCGCGATTTCCTGTTGATTGCATCATAAACCGAGATCCTGACGCTGTCCGGTACATCAACTTCCTCCATTAACAGGGGGAGAATCATCTTGGCGGTTCGTTTCCCCTCTGGAGTAGCGAGATACTCTCTGACCGATACCTGTCCCTCAGCTGATGAGAGATAGCTAGAGATCATTGTCTTTCCCTGAGGGGATGCAAGGTATGTTGCCACAAGTCCATTCATGATAATATCGTTGGCCAATGCCGTTCCTCCAGTTCGGTAATTTCCCGGTCAGCCTGACTCTCCTTTCAAATTTCATTCATACGAGGGCAAACTGCGTTCTGAGGAGAACTCAAAAATCCTGATCCGGTGTATTTTGATAATTTTCACCGGAAGAGGGGTGATGACGATGAGGGCAGATGAGCCCTTCTTTACCACCCCTGGATAATCATTTTACCGGTTTCATCCCGTTAACGACCGAGAGATACTGAGGGGGTTACTCCACCTATTTTGTTATTGCCTCTATGAATTTGTTCATGATCTCCTCGCTCCGGTTCTTCATACCGAACCAGACGATAATAGCGATCGAGGCCCCGAGGCCGATGCCAATGCCCCATGCAATTGGCGTAACGAATGTATAGATGATGGTGAGATCCAGCATCAGCTGGGAAAGTGCCAGTATGATAACGACAAAGTACAGGAACAGGCGGATCAGGACCAGTACCGGGCTGAACAGCTCTATCTTCGAATTCCGGGAGTAAACCTGGAACATGTCGATAAAGTAATCTGTCAGGATCACACCGACCACGAGAATGATTATGAAGGCGAGAACGTGGGGAATATACTCGATGACCTTCATCATAAACTGGCTGAGATAGTCAAGGTTGAGGATATTGACTGCGGCAAGAATGGCAATCAGGTAGACAATGCACCGAACGGCAATATCTCCAAGATATCCTATGGTGATTCCGGATTTCGTGACCGATTTACCGAAATCTGAATCCCCGATAACCGGGGCAGCAGTCACTTTATCCAGGAGGATACGTACTCCCTTTCCGAGGAGGCGTCCGGCAATCCATCCTATAAGAAGAACGATCAGAGCACCGACAATGGCAGGAAGTACCGCCATTGTATTGTCCAGACCACGGGAAATTATGTCGATTGATTCAGTTACCATAGTGTAAATCTCCAGATTTTCATCGTATGTCTCTCCAATAGGGCTGCCACATATTCGTACCCTATACAATAGAAGAAGGATTTTATACTATTTAAAATCAATCTATATTGATTATACATTTTGATTATTCATAACAATTATAATCTCCGTGTTCATACTAATCATCTGCGCGGGATTCGGGGTCCCACACCATTATGATGCAGGATTACCAGAAGGAACTCATAGCCATAAAAGATCTTCTCAAGAGAAATCCCAACGGGATGAGTGTAACCGACATCTCAAAAGCATTGAAGAAGAACAAGAACACCATCGGGAGGTACCTCGATATCCTGCTCATTTCCGGACAGGTGGATATGCGGGCCTATGGTATGGCAAAAGTCTATACGATCACCCAGCGGGTGCCCCTTTCGGCGATGCTCAGTTACTCAAAAGAACTCATCATGGTGCTGGACAACGAGTCACGGATCATCGATACCAACGACCATTTTCTGCACCTCCTGCAGCTATCGCGTGAAGATACTCTTGGAAAAAATATTTCGCACCTGCAGTCACCAGAAGTGGATGTCCATGAGCTTCTCGATACTATTACAACCAACTGGGGAGAGCAAGAGAGCACGGTCACCTTCCATGTCAAAGACAAGGGGGAGAGGATCTTCCATCAGAAGTACGTCCCGACGGTTTTTGAGGATGGGAGAAACGGCATCACGCTGATCCTCGAAGATGTTACGGAACATATTCTTGCCGAGAGAGAAATACGGGAAAGCGAGGAGCGGTTCCGGATGATGGCTGATAACATCCGGGACGGACTCATCATTATGGAAAAAGGTAAAACGATATATGCAAATAACCGTATCGCTGAAATCACCGGGTATTCCCACGACGAAATGTGGGCCATGGACCCTCTTACGATCATCGCACCGGAATCTCACGAGAAAGCAGCAGAACAGATCCAGGATTTTGAGGCCCACCCCGACAAGCCCGGGGATCTCCAGATATGGATTATCAGGAAGGATAAAGAGCGGCGTTTTGTCTATGCCCGTATCAGCGGAGTACGGCACCATGATACCTACTATAATTTTATCATCCTGACGGATATGACGGAGCTCAAGACCCAGGGGTCCAGGGTGCGTGAAAGCGAACAGCGGTTCAGGACGATGGCTGATAACATCCAGGACGGACTCATCATTGTAGAAAATGATAAAATTGTCTTCTCCAACCGTCGCATCAAGGAGATCACTGGCTATTCCGCTGATGAGATGGCCGAGATGGGCCTTCACGGCACCCTGTTGGCACAGCATGAAAAGGCAGCAGCTGATTCAGGAATTGTCCCGGTGACGGATATGAACAGGATTGAGGAGATCTTCAGAAGCGTCAAGCCCGATTCGCCTACCCCGGGTGAATTCAAGATCTGGCTACCACGGAAAGATGGCATGCATCGCTATATTCACGGAAAAATCACTGCTGCAAAAAACGGGAATATCATCAGCTCCTACATAACGATATCAGATATCACGGACTTTGCAGAGCGGGAGAAGATCCTGCGCGAGCGTATTGATGCGCTCCAGGATCTGGTCCACTGACTTTTCTCGTTCACGGGAATTACATCCCATTTTTCTTCTCTATCCACTGCCGTTCCTCGTTCTCCCGGATCCTGCGCTCGTCAGGTACGTGCTCCGTCACTTCTTCGAGGATGATCGTCATGCCTTTGCCATCCCGTACGCCCGCATCCCTGGCTCTCCTGTAATGAGCAGGATTTCAAGATACCGATCGTGTTCTTGTTCCTGCCAAAATCTTTTGCGATCCCGGTGCATTCCACGAAATTTTTCTGACCGCCTTTTTGATGAGCGTCAGTTCGTTCCGGAAGTCCTGCATCATACCGGTCTGCACCGGGATGGCGGGCACGAAGACCAAGAGGGGGATGAGCTATTTATAATCGTTATATATAAATTATGTGTATGGTTCATTAAAGAATTCTTTAAATATTAAAAATGATAACCGGTAAGCCAGTACATAAAATAGGGAAATGAGTTAATGAAAAATGGTGAAATATATGAATGATTTTTCAGCATCAGATGATCATGCAGGACCCTGTTCCCTCCATTGCGTCGGATATCAGGCCCGGTACAATGATCGCAATTTTTGTCCGGCTCACTCCGAAGGGTAGGAGGATCATCCCGGGCCAGAGTAGAGACTGATGAAAAAGAAGACGTAATCCCAAAAGGAAGCCGGAAAAATTTTCGGAACGATTATTTTTTTTGGTCAGGATACGCAATAAGTGAGAAGATGTGTTCTGTTAAGGAACGCTGAAACCTGCAGTTCAGATGTTTGAACCATAACTGAGGACCAGCATGAGCGAAATAATCGGAGAAAAAGCAGAGAAACTAAGGTCGGTGCCCACCTGCAAAGTACAGGGGACCTGTGCAGCGGGCAGCAGGAGGGGATATGTCTGCCTGTGCCTTGCAGCGGTGGCAGTGATCCTGCTGGCCGCGCCAGCACTCGCTGACGATACCGGAAGCCGGTACATGGCCGGAAGCCCGGAACTTTCAGCGCATATCGCCGGGACCAACCAGTTTTCACCCGGGGATGATCTCAATGTACCGATCGCCATCGAGAACAGCGGGACCAACCAGTTCAAGATCGTCAAATCAACGATAATCGATCCCGGGGACCTTTCCAATACGGCCAAGCAGCTCACCGTAAGCCTGGGAGCCGCCGATGCCCCTCTCCTTGTCAAGTCGGACCCGCAGCTGGTGGGGGATCTTGGCGCCAGTTCGAGCGTGACGGCGACGTTCCACATCACGATCAACCAGGATGCCCCGGCAGGCACCTACAACCTGCCGGTCTCGCTGAACTACACGTACCTCTACGCCGCCAACCAGTACGGGACGGATACCCTCTCGTATACGTACAAGACGGTCAACCAGAACGTGACGGTCCCGATAGAGATCAAATCCGATGTCCAGATCACGGTGATGTCGGTCAACACGCAGGATCTCAACGTGGGAAATGAAGGCTATGTCACCCTGAGCCTCAGGAATACCGGGTACGAGGACGGCCGGAACGCGGTCATGATGATCCAGCAGCCCGCCCAGAGCCCGCTCTCGCCCACGGAGGGGAGCTTCTTTATCGGCGATTTCCCGGTCGGTGCGGTGGCAAACTGCACGTTCCGGCTCATGGTCTCGGACGACGCCCAGCAGAAGACCTACCCGCTTGACGTGCTGGTCAATTACAAGAATTCCGACGGCGTTTATGTCAATTCCGCGTCCGAGACCATCGGGGTACCGGTCGGCGGAAAGATCCAGTTCATCGTGACACCGGTAACGGCCACCATGTCGCCGGGGGCGAAGTCCGTGATCACGGTCACGTTCCGGAACACCGGCAGTGCAACGGCGTATAACGCCCAGGCACGGATCAGCGCGGTCGATCCCTTCACCAGCAACGATGATACTGCCTTCCTCGGTACCATGGCCCCGGGCGATATCCGGCAGGCATCCTACGAGGTCGCGCTGGATTCCGGTGCCACGGTCAAGGAATACGGCCTCGATTCCGAGGTCATGTACCGTGATTCCCTCGACAACGAGATCACCTCCGATCCGCTCAAGGTCAATGTCCAGGTCGTACCGTCCAGGACCATTGTCAATGTGCTGGGCCTCCCCGGCCTGCTGGGGCTGATCGTAGTCATCGGTATTCTTGCGTCTCTCGGATACTTCGTCTATTCACGGCGGGTCCGGAACCAGTGAACCCCCCGTTGTTCCCGGGCAGCGCCTGCCTGCGATAAAGGATTACCATGATCGATCAGATCTTCAGTTCAATCGCGCGGTTTGTAAACCACCGGCCCAGACTGGTAGTCGGCATCATCGGCCTGGTCATTCTCATTGCCCTGGTGGGCATGACGATGATCACCATGCAGACCGGTAACGATACCTACCTGAACAGGAACTCTCCGGAGGGTATCGTCGATAACCAGTATACCCAGACGTTCAACGCGGACTCCATCATCCTGATCGTCGACACGAGCGACCCGCTCAACCCGGCCGTGCTCAAATACATCGACCGGCTCGAGGGTGACATCCGGCAGCAGCAGCACATTGCCGGTGCCGAAAGTGTCGTCGATATCCTGAAAAGCGAGAACGGCGGGGTCCTGCCCCAGTCAAAAGGGGAGATCGATTCGCTGGTGAACGAGATCCCGCCCGCAACCCGTGCAACCGCGGTACCGTCGAATGTCCTGACCCTCGTGCGGGTACGACTCGATAACGGCCTGACGGACAGCACGGAAGCCGCGGTCCTGAGCACTGTGCAGCAGCTGGTCGACCAGTCCGATCCACCGACCGGTGTGACCGTCTCCATCTCCGGCACTCCCGCATTCACGACGCAGATGAGAGCGGCAATGAGCTCTTCGATGGGGGTGCTGATCGGCGGCGCCATGGTGCTGATGATCATTGTCATGGGACTGTTGTTCTCCTATGTCAGCTACCGGTTCCTGCCGGTCGTGTTTGTGGGACTCGGCCTGACAACCGCCCTCGGCCTGATGGGGCTTGCCGGTATCCAGCTCAATATGGCGGTACTCGGGGCATTCCCGGTCATGATCGGCCTCGGGATCGATTACGCGATCCAGTTCCACGCCCGGCTGGACGAGGAGTCCCGGAAAGGGTCGCTCGACGATGCTGTCTTCACGACCATCACCCGGACCGGGCCGGCCGTGATGTACGCGATGCTTGCCACCTCGCTGGGATTCTCTGCCATGTTCATCTCCGCCGTCCCCATGATCCAGTCCTTCGGGCTGGTGGCCATGATCGGCATCATGAGCTGCTACTGCATCTCGCTCGTGGGCATACCGGCAGTCGCCCACGTCATAAACTACAAGCCCAAACCGCAGGCCCCCGAGGTCTGCTATGCGGTCGGCGAGGATGCCTGCAGCACCCTCCCTGCGCCAAAGAAGAAGGGCTGGTCCTATGGCCAGTTCCTGACGGAAACCTCGGTCAGGATCGCAAAGAACCCGATCCCAATCCTGGTGGTCGCAATTCTCATCGCCGTGATCGGGTTCCAGCTCGACCCGATTATCCCCATCCAGGCAGACCAGAACAACTTTGTCCCGAGCGACATGCCGGCAAAGATCCTGATGGACAAGGTGACACGGGTCATCGGGGCAGCGAGTACGGCAGACTTCTATGTCGAGGGCGCACGGGTCACGGACCTCGATACGGTGAGATGGATCAAACAGTTCCAGGACCACGAGCTTGCCACCAACCCCGACCTTACCTCCGCCACCAGTATCGTGACCTATATCCTGGACTACAATGGCGGCGTGATGCCCGGGACCCAGAGCCAGCTCGATGCCATCCTTGACAGGATACCCCAGGGCGTGAAAGACCAGTACCTCAGCGGGTCGATGCGGGGCGTCATACACTTCGGGACGGTCAGCCTCCAGATCCCCCAGGAGGAAGACCTCAAGGAAGAGATGGTCGGTGACGTCGCGTTCCTCCAGCCCCCGCAGGGTATCACGGTCCAGCCCGTGGGGAGCTTCGATATCATGACCGCGCTCATCGGCGGCCTGACCTCTTCAAAAGAGGAGATGACCGGCCTGGGGTTTGCCCTCATCTTCGTCTTCCTGGTGCTGGTCTACCGGCATGTCCACGCCATCTCGCCCCTTGTCCCCATCATCCTGATCGTGGGATGGAACTCGGTGGCGATGTACGTGCTGGGCATTGCGTACACCCCGCTTACGGCTACGCTCGGGTCGATGACCATCGGCGTTGCTTCCGAGTACACCATTCTCGTGATGGAACGGTACAGCGAGGAGGAGGAGCGGCTCCATGACCATATCGCTGCTATCCAGGAGAGCGTGAACAGGATCGGGACCGCCATCACGGTCTCGGGGCTCGCCACCTTCTTTGGCTTCTCGGCCCTCTGCCTCTCCAATTTCCCCATCACCAGCAACTTCGGCGTCTCTACCCTCATCGCTGTGGGCTTCTCCCTCTGCGGGGCCATATTCATCATGCCCGCTATCCTCTCCCTCATGGGCAGGTTCACCGAATGGTGGGAGACGAGACATGCACGGACAGAGATACAGAGAGAACCCCTGGCTCTTCTCCCGGAGAGCGGCGAATGAATCCACGAACAGAGACAGAAAAAAGGTGATCCCGATGAAACAGAATACAGCACTGATCTTCCTGATCCTCATGGCAGCATGCTTCGCCGTGCCGGTTACGGGAATAGACCAATACCTCGGGGGAAGTCCGCAGATGACGGCATACATCTCCGGCGTCAACGAATTTTCTCCCGGGCAGGACGCAACCATCACGGTGGTGATCCAGAACAGCGGGACGAACGCCGTGAAGTTCGTCGGTCACGGCATGCTGGCCCAGAATGACCTGCCGACGACCGCAAAGCTGGTGACGGCCGGCCTGTCCGCAGACGGTGCACCGATCATCGTCAAGACCGACCCCCAGGACCTCGGCGATATTGCCAGCCCGGGGATCGTCACCGCCACGTTCGCGGCAAAGATCACGTCCGATGCAACGCTCGGGGACTACCAGCTCCCGCTCACGCTCAGCTACCGGTATCTCGCAAACAGCAACACCCCCCAGCCGTCCAGCGACACGGTCCAGTCGCAGTATACTGATGTGGCCACGGTCATCCCGCTCACGATCAGGATCAAACCGGAAGTCAGGATCGACGTCCTCGATGCCGTCCCCGGGAACCTGATCGTGGGAACGGAAGGCTACGTCAACCTGACGATCGAGAACACCGGGCCGGAGGCCGGAACCAGAGCATCCGTCATACTCATCAGGCACGGCAACAGCGTGTTGATCCCTGACGACAGCAGCGTCTACATCGGGGATTTCCCGCAGGACCAGGCGGTCAGCTGCCTGTACAAGGTCTCGGTCTCTGACGATGCACAACAGCAGTCCTACCCGATCGACGTGATGGTCACCTACACCAACTCCGAAGGCTTTACGGTGAACTCGGCAACCGATACCGTGGGCGTGCCGGTGGGAGGAAAACTCGGCTTCGCGGTCACCTCCGCCCCCGCGTCCCTTTACCCGGGAGAGTCCGGGGTGATAGAGGTGGAATACCGGAACACCGGGTCGATCACCGCCTATCACGCGCAGGCCCGGCTGACGACTGTAGAACCGTTCAGCAGCTCCGACACCCAGGCATACCTCGGCGATGTTGCCCCGGGCCAGAGCGTCACCGCCCGGTACGCGATCTCTGCCGACAGCAAGGCTGCCCCTGCTCTCTACGAGCTCGACACCAACGTGAGGTACCGCGATTCTCTCGATAACAGCCTCACCTCAGACACCGTCAGTGCTCCGGTCGAGGTTGTCCCACCCGGATCCGGAAGTCTGCTGCTGCCCGCCGCAGCAATCCTGGCCGCGGTAGTCCTTATCGGCGCAGGTTACTATGTGTTTGCGATGAGGAGGAAGAAGTGAGATGGCAATGACGAGAAATATGCTTTTGGCACCCGATGCACCGGGTGTGCTGATGAGGCCAGTCCGGACCCGTGCAGTCCTCCTGCTGCTCATCATGGCCTGCTGCATCGCTGCGCCGGCGCTTGCCGATACGAAATATACGGGGGGGAGCCCGAACCTGAGTGCATATATCGCCGGGATAAATGAGTTCACGGCCGGGAGCGATATATCGATCCCGGTTGTCCTGAAGAACACCGGCCTCAACCAGTACATGCAGGTCGATCAGAACACCGTCGCACCCGAAGACCTTCCCAATACGGCAAAGTTCGTCACGGTCAGCCTGTCTGCCGGGGACGCACCGATCGAGATAAAATCCGATCCCCAGATGATCGGCGACATGCCGGGCCAGGCCACGGAAACGGTGGTCTTCTCGGCCACGGTCAATGCCGATGCCCCGGCCGGGACGTATATGCTCCCGGTTGAGATCAGGTACACCACCCTGTCGGCGGTCGGTGAGTTCACTTTTGTGCCAACGGTCAAGAACTACTACCAGCAGAACGACGTGACCCTGGTGGTGCCGCTGGTCATAAAGGCGGAAGTGATCCCGCAGGTGATCTCGGCGGTGCCGGATCACCTGGTCGCCGGCGCGGACGGGTACATCAACATCACGCTGAAAAATACCGGGTCGCTGGATGGTGCAAAAGCGACGGTCAACATCCTCCGGGATGACGAAAGCCCGATCGTTCCGGTCGACAGCAGCGTGTATATCGGCGATTTCCCGGTCGGCAGTACTGTGACCTGCCCGTTCAAGGTGTCGGTCGACAGCACGGCGATCAACAAGTCCTACCCGGTCGACGTGGTCGTAGTCTACCAGAATAACGAAGGCGACTTTGTCGATTCCCGGACCGAGACTGCCGGGGTCAACGTGGGCAGCAAAGTGGATTTTGCGATCACCTCGCCAACGATCACGATGAGCCCGGGCAGCAGGGGGACGATCCAGGTGGTGTACAAAAATACCGGCAGCTCCATGATCAGGAGCGCCCAGGCCCGGATCAGCGCAGTCACCCCCTTCACGAGCTCTGACGGCGTGGCAGACCTCGGGGACCTTGCCCCGGGCCAGTCTGCTGTCGCTACCTACCAGATCGGGGTGGCGAGCGACGCGGTCACCAAGCTCTACGGCATCGATTCCGAGATCCGGTACCGCGACGCCCTCGACGATACTTACATCTCCGACCCCCTGAAGGTGGCAGTCGATGTGAAAAACCGCACCGGTGTCGCGGGCATCCTGTCCAACAACGTCGCCCTGTCCATCATCGTTGCCGCCCTCATCGGCATTGTCTATGCAGTCTGGTACTTCAGGAAAAA
Source organism: Methanoregula sp. (assembly GCF_050010295.1). Classification (GTDB taxonomy): domain Archaea; phylum Halobacteriota; class Methanomicrobia; order Methanomicrobiales; family Methanospirillaceae; genus Methanoregula. The sequence continues at coordinate 24,402 of NZ_JBEKLH010000007.1, read as the reverse complement.
GCGGAGATGAACGGGTGCCGGTGCGTTGACGGGACCCGGAGGAGATGACCTGGTATAAGCCGCGTGCGGGTTGAGACCGCCGCGGTATCCTCTCCCGGTTTTTTGTTACCGGAGACCTTGCGAAAAACGCCAGTATAATGCACACCTGGCATCTTCGCCGGGACAGGTTTTTTGCACAAAATACTGACAGCCGCTTCCACAGGGGGATACCGGTTTTGCTTTCTCTTTCGGTTGTTTTTCAGATTTTCCTGCCATGCATCAACCTCTCATCTGATTACTCCGCATCGCTATTTCAGGTTATAGGCTTCCTGCAGATTCAATACCACTGCTTTTGATATCGCTCCTCTCTAAAATTGGAAGAATGGCGGGCTGGCGGCACATTCTCAGCGAGGCCCCAAAATCCGATGCCCTCATTTTATCGTCTAATAACCCAACCTTTCTTCAAGTGATACGATATGTTAAAAATACCTGATATACCGTCTGGAAAATCATGTTTCTGGTTAATGATCTTAGGTGTAATAGTGATTGCAATAGGCTCGGCATTCCCGCGATTTTTCGGTTGGACTGGCGGCATTATAATTGTAGCCGGTTCCGTCTTGCTTGTTATTGCGATCGCCGGATGTTTAAATTGGATCGAGGATTGGATTGAAAAAAGGAATGATAAGTCAGAAAGATAGTTTCTTTGGTTCCATCAAAACAGACACGATTTAATTTTTATACCAAATCTAACTAAAATACCCCAATTCCTTCAGTGCTTGTTTAATTGACGAGCCTTTTCTACTTAACGTGCATGTTGATACGATATAGGGTATTATTGATTTGATTTCCGGATTATCAAGATCAGGAATTTCACAGAGTGTCGAATCCTCTTTCCTTGAATTGTGTTCATCTGTTTTTAATGCTTCAACGAGTGCGGGTATTGCAGATTTATCACCAATTTGCCCCAATGCCCAGGCAGATACTTTGCGAACGTCATCGGACTTGGATTTTAATAACTTGATCAATGGTTCAATAGCCATTTTATCTTTGATTTTTCCTAATGCCCACGCAATTGCCAAATTATTTAGATTATTCCAGACTGTGTCATCAGGTGGATATACCAATTTATTAATAAGAGGTTTTACAGCTTCAACTGCCCCACGAGAGCCTAATGCATATGCAGCTTCTGTTGGGAGTGTATCTAATTGCCGAATAATTTCCGAAATGGGAAGATTTTGATCTTTCCAATCCCATTTATTTTTTTCACCTTTCATAATTGTGTCACCATCAAATGATCAATATCATTACGGAGTGATTAAATCATCTTCAAGGGGCACGATGTCATTTTACATCACAGGTAGGGGGGGGCAATGAGTGTACCAGCAGAGAAGAAGAATATGCGGAATTTTATTATAATTTTAACTCGTCAGTTCCGGTATGCAGGAACCGGGCTGCAAAGAAAATTATCCAATCGCGATTGTTATCGGATCAAATCTTTTATCGCTCCTGATCTACGTAATTGGTGCAATAATCCTCTTCCAGTTCAGCATCATCTGGGTCATCTGTTATGTAATTTTTATTCTTCTCTTAGAGTTCCGGCTATTGAGCGGACATTGCGTAGACTGTTACTATTACGGTAAAACCTGTGCTTTTGGTAAAGGGCGGTTGAGTTCCCTGTTTTTCCGGAGGGGCGACCCGGAGAAGTTCAGCCGGATGAAACTGACATGGAAAGATATTCTCCCGGATTTTCTGGCGTTCATGGTCCCCGTTCTCGCAGGAATACTGCTCCTGATACTGGAATTTACCTGGACGGTCCTCATTCTCACCATCGCTCTCTTCCTCCTGGGTTTCCTGGGTAACGCTCTGGTGAGAGGACACCTGGCCTGCCGGTATTGTAAGCAGAGGGAGATCGGTTGTCCGGCTGAGCAGCTGTTCAATAAAACAAAAAAACCGTAACCATTCGCCGGGCCATCATCAGGGAATTGCCAGGCTGCGTTATGTACGGGCATCGCCGGGGCCGGGGGATTACGGAGGCGTGAGCCACCGGAATTTATTCCGGCAGATGTGGTTTTCCGCCGACCGGCAGTAATCGCACAGGACCCTGCCGCACCAGTGACACGGGACAAGCTTCCCTTTCAGCTCGCGTCCGCAGTTACGGCATACTTTGAGGTGGAGATTCTGATCGTACTGGCGGGGCCGGGAGCACTGGTGGTTATCCGGCATGAAGTGATCAAAGCAAAAAATGTGTCCGCACCACTGGCACGTGAACGGGAGTTCGCCGAGAATTTTCCTGCAAACGTGGCAACGGTGCATTATGCCTGAATCGGGGCAGGGGACGAAATAGGTTTCGATACGGAAGTGCGTTGAAAGGGGCCGGGATTGGCCGGCATAGGGGTACCCACCCCTCCTCCTGAGCGAGGGAGGAGGGGGGTAGCACCTCCACTGAGGGAGGGGGAGGTACCCCTCCGGGCACAAGAGGGGTGGGTACTCCCCCTGCCCGGCTCCGGGCCGGAACCGGAGTTCTCTGACGAGGATTCCAGGCGAACTTCAGGTCACGTTCCTGCAACCGGAGGGGGGTGGGTACCCCTCTCACTCAGGTAGGGGTGGGGGAGGAGGGGGGTGGTCCTGATCAAGGAGAGGTGGGGGGAGGCCCCCCCCTTCTCGCCAAAGGATGGGGGTACCCCTCTGAACACACGTGGGGTGGGTACCCCCCTCCCCCGGTTATCCGGGACGGCCAGATGTATCTCTGCCGTCGGAGTTTCCATAGGAGGCGTCGGTGCTGCGGTTACCATAAGGGGGGGTAGCTACCCCTCTCTCAGGGTGGGTGGGGGTACCCCTTCTGTTGCCGGTGGGGTAGGGGGGTGGGGTACCTCAATGGCAAATGAGGGGGAGATAGGGGGATTGCTTGGGCTGATATGGGAGGGGGCATTGCCATAGCCGGCAAAGTAAGTGGTTGACCCCCGATCATGACATGCATCCATCCGGGCCCGCATTTGCCCCGGATTCTCCCAACTTTCCATTCCAGAGGAGGTATTTCGGTAAAATGAGACATTAATTTGATAAGATTTGCTCATTTTCACGTCGGTAGCCCGGAGACGCTATTTGGGTGCATTCCAGCAAGGGATTTTTATCGTACCTATACTAAACCCCCCGGCACTCTCATTTCGCCTCCCTAACTCACCCATATTAACACGGTAACTGACACGGCCCTTTTCCGACGTAAAAATGGCCATAACTGCCCCATTAAGACACGGTAATTGACACGCTTTTTCGCGAAACTGACACGGTTTTCCGGAAAGTTGGGGTTCCGGCTGCGGGGTCTCCGACGGAGAGTGGGGGATGAGAGGGTATCCTCCCATGGAGAAGAACAGCGATTATCCGGTTCTTCTACTGTGGGGATGAGGTACCCGAAGGGGGGGGTCACCGCCACCCATGCCAGCCCGGTGCGACGCCTTGGGTGATTGGGAAGGCCGTGACCCAAAGACACGAAAATTACCGGGCAGAAATTACCATGACGCCAAGAAATCAGAGATGGAAAAGACCTCTCATAATTGTATTGCATTCTTCGGCAAGGATCGGGGGGACCATCCCGATCTCTCCTTCAACGAGATCCTTTGAGACGGTTGCAATCTTATCGAATTTTATTACCGAAGAGACCTTGAGCCCGGTATCCGGGAATGCAGGATGATCTTCCGGCACGGGAAGATCGGAGCCGGTCAGATGCGCCGGAAACCGGGATGAGATGAACGCGACGATTACATCCCGCTCGGTTTCGTGAATGACAAGAGCGGGGCGGAGTTTGGCAGCGGTCAGGTCCGTAAACGGGAAATGGACCAGGACAACTTTTCCCTTCATCGGTACCTGACTTTCAGGTCTGCGACAGAATAGAGATCCGGTTCATCTTCAAGGAACCCTGACAGGGATTGCTCAGAGACTGCATAGAGCGTGTCCTTCTTTTTTTCCTTCGCGTTCGCCGATTTGCCGGAGGTTTTTTTCCCGTGATGATCCTTTGGCACCTGGGGGGCGGCCTCTGCAGTCATACTAGTCTTCTCGCCGTCCGGCTCCATAAGGGTTGTGGTACTGGCGTAGCGGAAGGGGGTCACCGTCACCTATGCCGGCCCGGTGCGACGCCCTGACGATGGGAAAGGCCGTGACCCCCCCACCCGGTTCATTGAAGGGTTCCCGGTCGTAGAGGTTCCGAAGGTGGTGCACTGGGGGCGGAGAGCGGTCTCGGGGGCATAGGCATTTCTTATTCGAAAAGGGATTTCCTTGCCTGTAAGAGAAGGGCGTTACACGGTGAGGGGGAGGAGTGATCGCCATATTTGGGAGATTTGAAACTGCAATTTTCAGATCAAATGAAAGGAGAGAAAGATAGGAAGTGTGAATCCCCCTATAGAATTATTGAGGATTTTCGAACTTTATTACGAGATTTTACTACAAATGGGATTCAACGCTTTCAAAAGGTTATCTGATAGAATGATTTGAAAAAATTCATTGATATAAAAATGATATGATCAAATAATTTTTTGTTGTTTTTTATCAATATTTAATAATTTAAAACCACGCGAGTAATTATTGCTAGTAACTTTTGCGTACCTGGCCCAGTTTAATAATATCTTTAAACTCCACTTTATCGTTGGTTTTGAAAGTTTAATAGGTACTTTTAGTTCAAATTCAAGACATAATTCTTTAAAAGTAATATCAGGTTTTTCTCTAAATAGATTCACAACAATTCGGTAGGATTCAAAGTTATTGGCACATTCGGAAAATATTTTTGACCGTTCATTCTCATTTGTTACAAAATCGATGAGCGGTTGTTTTATTTCTATTGTAGAAGCTTTCTTTTGAATAAATCCGAGATCTTCCATCATGTTTATTGCTTTATTACGAGTACTTTTTTTGAATCCTTCGGTATTTAAAGGAGTATTCGTCTTAACCGCTTCAAAGATTCGAATTGCTAATTTTTCAATTACAGATATCTGAATTGTGGGCGTGCGAAAACCGGTCCGTCTTCGAGGGATAATAATATTTTGTCTTTTAATTTCTCTATCTGCCAATAAGGGGCGAACGATTTTATCATTTTTAGTGTATATTGCAAGATCTGCAAAATCGATCCATGTTAATAAAATTGTACTATACTTATCCCAAGTGGTAGAACTTGCAACAATATAAGGACATAATTTTATAAGTAGATTAGAAACTTCACGAAGTGATAACTGTGCTTTTTGGCTTATCTGATCCAATATTTGTGTAACTAAACGATTAGTTTTTATTTTTTCTTTTATAAGAGGTTTTAACTCAATGTTAAGATTAATTGCATCATCAGGCAATTTTACATTCAAAGTGATTTCGTTATTTTCGATCTGTACTAATCCAAGTAATCTAATATCTCTGGCCACATTATAATATGAATATTGTTTTAGATTCGCCCTTTTCATAAACTCAGATACAGAAATTTTTCCAGCATTTTCGTTCAAAATTTGAATCATTTTGATTACGCTTCCAGGGGACATTCTTAAAAGATAATTTTCTTGGAAAGGTAAATGACCGGTGTTAAGATAATCTCTGAAATTATCCATGTAAATATCAAATTTAGGTCCAATTTTGATTAACAATCTCGAATTTACAAGATTTTGCACAATATCCGGATCAAAATCTTCACTGCTTAATTCCTGATAACTTATAGGGGCGACTTTTGCAATCCTATGCAGTGTATCCAATTCTTTTTGACTAAGACCTTCGATATCATCGTGGAACAAGTCTTCAATGTTTAAAAGCCGGGTGGCAATTTCTTCTTGAGTTAAGCCACTTTCTATTTGAGATTTCACATGAGAGCATAATTTTTTCAATCTCCACGGAAAACCTTGAGAGAAATCTGAAAGGAAAAAAATTAGATCTTTTGTTAATTTTCTTTTTGGCTTAAATTCTGATTCTAGACGGTTTAATAATTCGGTAGTATCTTGATCATTAAAAGGACGTAATATGATTTGCTTGCTGGAATTTCTGATGAAATCACGAATTTCATAGGGAAATTCATTTGTAGACCCGATTAAATCAGTTTTCCAAGAAAATCCTAGGATAACGTTAGATTGTGCATCAGTGATTTGCACAAATAAATCTCGAATGCGATTTAATATATCAGGGATATAAAAAATATTTTCAAATTGATCAAAAATTATGACTAGCAGTTTTCCATGTTTTTCTAATTTGCTTCCTATCTTTATTAATTCAGAAACTCCACCATCAAATCCAGAAATCACATAAGGTTCATTTGGTCTATCAATAATTCCATTAAAATCTTTAAATGAGTTTAAACTGTATTCAATCGCCTTCAGCACAAATTGGGAAGAGGAAGCTGTTCGAGAATCTATCGTTATCCCAAAATGTCCCATACCTTCAAGCATGTCTACAGTGGTAAGAGCCAACGAGCTTTTTCCCCAACCTGAATTTCCTTCGAAAAGTAATCCCCTCGAAGTTACTTCATTATTAATCACTTGATTAATAAAAGACAAAATTTCGATTTTTTCTTTTTTTCGACCCACAAGAAAATCTGGTGACGCAGGGAATTGATATTCAAAACAAGATGAACTCCCTCGCACCTTTACAATTTGTTCATCATGTAATTCTTGAATTATTGGAATCGATCCGGGTTTTTTGCCTGACGTTTGTATTATTTGAAAGTTTGATAACTCAGAGTTTAAATTTTTTAAATATTCAATTGTTTTTAAATCGTTTATCAAATTCCCTTTTGAATCAAAAATGATTATCGAGGAAGGAGTTCCCTCACCCTTTCGTAAAATATACTGAACCCAGAATAATCCAATATTTGTATACATTATGCTCCAATCACCGATGTCAAAAATTGATTTGTCAATAAAATCGGCAATAATATCATGAGAGACAGTTAACTTGGCATCAATAATTGTTTTTAAAACGTCATTCTCATCCAGAACTCTAACATTGAATTGTGAATTATCCTTACAATAAGTATTGTAAAAACCTCTTGCATGACTATTTATTCCCGGGATCGCAATAAAAAGACCTTGACAATGAGAATCATTAACCCACATTGACATATATTTTCCAAAAAACGCTTGGAACTTTGTCGAATCTATTTCTTTATCGTAGCATTTACATTCTGCATAAAGCTTTACATCATTTATCAGAGACTTTCCTTCGATGTCAATTTCCATTCCAGCATAATTCACATTAGGTTTTTTTTCAATAATATATCCTGAATGACCTAAGACATCTGTCATTAGATTTTCAAAAAGATGACCGCGAGCATTCGCTTGAGCACCAAGCGAATCACCCTCAGAAAAAATTTTTATTTTTCCCATAATTCTCTCTAAATAATACCATTCCTAGGTTCAGATATTAATATATTCGATTCTTTTCCACAACCCTCTCCCCCCCTTCCCCTCACCTTTCGAAGAACGCTTTGCGTTCTTCTCGCGTTCGTGCCCGCACTACGAAGACTCTGATGAGTCTTCTCCGTGCGTGCCCTCACCCTTATAAACCCTGCGGAATAATATCTACTCATCAACGATCTTCAGGTCGTTGCATACTGTCCGGCACGGGCGGCCTGCAGGGCGCTCGTGGCCGGTTGCGGGAAACGGCGGGCACCCGCAGGTTCCCCGATACAAAGTCAAGAGAATAGTATAGCATACCATAGGTATAGCATACGATAAAAGACCATACAAGAGGATATCATATGATTTTAGTACCAGATACGAGCGTCCTTATTGACGGGCGCATAACCTCGATGATAAAGGCCGGTGAATACAAGGGTGCGACAATAATCGTTCCGGAAGCAGTGATCGCAGAACTGGAGGCCCAGGCAAACAACGGGCGCGAGATCGGGTTCTCGGGTCTGAACGAGCTGCAGTCGCTGTGCAGGATGGCGGAAGAGAAGACGATAGAGCTCAAGTTCTCCGGTATCAGGCCGTCCCTCGAGCAGGTGAAGCTCGCGAGCGGCGGCGAGATCGACGCGATGATACGGAACATCGCGATTGAGAATGCTGCACGGTTCATCACGAGCGACAACGTGCAGGCCGAGGTGGCACGGGCAAAGGGGCTCGATGTCATCTACTTAAAACCCCAGATAACCGATTTTGTCCCGCTGGCAATCGACCAGTTCTTCGACGAGCACACCATCGCGGTGTACCTCAAGGAGCGGGTCCAGCCGATGGGCAAGAAGGGCACCATCAGCGACATGAAACTCGTGAAGATCCGGGACCAGCCCACGAGCGAGTACGAGCTCAGGATGATGGCGCAGGAGATCCTTGAGCGGGCGAAGCGCGACCCCGACGGGTTCATCGAAGTCGAGAAACGCGGCATCACCGTGGTCCAGATCGGCTCGATGCGGATCGCGATCGCCCGCCGCCCCTTCAGCGACGGCATGGAGATCACCGCTGTCCGCCCGATCGTGGACGTGACCCTGAAGGACTATGCCAAGTCCGATATTATTACAAAACGGATCACGAGCGAGAAGCGGGGCATGCTCATCATCGGCGCCCCCGGTTCCGGCAAGACCACGCTCGCCCAGAGCCTCGCGACCTACCTCTCGGACAGCGGCTTCGTGGTCAAGACCATGGAAGCCCCCCGCGAGCTCCAGGTCCCCGACCAGATCACCCAGTACACGATGCTGGACGGGAGCATGGCCAACACCGCGGACGTGCTCCTGCTTGTGCGGCCCGACTTCGTCATCTTCGACGAGCTCCGGAAGAACGAGGACTTCAACGTCTTTGCCGACATGCGCCTCGCGGGCCTCGGCATGGTCGGGGTCATCCACGCGAACGGCGTGCAGGACGCGATCCAGCGCTTCTCCGACCGGGCCGACTTCTCGGTCCTCTCGCAGATCTTCAACACGGTCATATTCGTCAGGCAGGGCATCATCACCAAGGTCTACGATGTCGGGTTCACCATCAAGGTCCCCGAGGGGATGGCGAGCGAGATGCACCTCCGCCCGGTCACGACGATCACCGACCACGAGACGGGCGAGCTCGTCCTCGACGTCTTCCGGTACGACGGCGAGACCATCGTGATGCCGGTCATGGCAGCGGCCCCTGCATCAGCCCCGGCTCCCCGCTCCGCCCAGATCCAGGTGCAGCACGTCGGGCAGCCGGTACTTTCTTCCCAGCCGGTCAGGATGCCATCGCAGGCCCCGGATGCGGCAAAGAAGGAACCCGAGGAGCGGACCGGCTGGAAACTCACCGAGAAGGAGATCCAGCGGGAGATCGGCAGGTACACCGAAGGATTCGTCGATGTCCAGATGATCAGCGACACCAAGGCCGTGGTCTACATCGACGACAAGGACGTACCTGCTGCCATCGGCAAGGGCGGCAAGAACGTCTCGGCGATCGTCAACAAGCTCGGGATCGGGATCGACATCAAGCCCCGCACGGAGTTCGACCGCCAGCAGGCACAGCCCAGGGCGGATGAGGAGTTCAGCCTCGGCGGCGGCATCAAGATCCAGACCGACAAGAAACAGCTCACGATCATCGCCCCCGGTGAGAGCGGCAGGATCGTGGACGTCTTTGCCGGCAAGGAGTACCTCTTCACGGCCACCGTCAACGAGAGCGGCGAGATCCACCTCGCGAAGAACTCGAGCATCGCCCAGGAGATGATCCGGCGCCATGCCAACAACGAGGTCATCAAGCTGAGGCCGGTATAAGGACAACCCTCTCTTTGGAAGGTGAATCAGATTGAGCGAATTCGATCTCTTGAAGTTCGAGGAAGAGGCCCACGAGAGATGGCTCCACGCGTTCGAGTCCAATCCCGGCAACCTCGAGAAATTCTACCTGAACGTTGCCTACCCGTACCCGAGCGGTGCAATGCACGTGGGGCATGGCAGGACCTACATCGTCCCCGACGTCATCGCACGGTTCTGGCGGATGCGGGGCAGGCAGGTGCTCTACCCGATGGCATTCCACGTCACCGGCGCCCCCGTCATCGGCATCTCGAAACGGATCGCCCGGAGGGACGAGAAAACGATCCGGCTCTACCGCGACCTGTACAAGGTCCCACAGGACGTGCTCGACGGGTTTGTCGAGCCGCTGACCATCGTCCGCCACTTCGCGAGCGAGTACCAGCGGGTCATGACTGCGTGCGGGCTCTCGATCGACTGGCGGCGGCGGTTCACCACCGTCGACCCCACGTACAGCAAATTCATCGAGTGGCAGTGGAAGCACCTCTACGAGGCCGGGCACGTCATCAAGGGCGTCCACCCCGTGCGCTACTGCACCGTGGACGACAACCCGGTCGGCGACCACGACCTGCTCGAAGGCGACAAGGCCGAAGTGATCAAATTCACGCTGGTCATGTTCCGGTTCGGGGACGCCTTCATCCCGACCGCGACCCTCCGCCCCGAGACCATCCATGGCGTCACCAACCTCTGGGCCAACCCGGAGGTCACCTACGTGAAGGCACTCGTGGACGGCAGGCCCTGGATCGTCTCGAAGGAGGCAGCCGAGAAGCTCGCCCTCCAGGACCACACGGTCGAGGTACAGGAAGAGGTCCCGGGAAGAGAGCTCGTAGACAAAAAGGTCTCTCACCCGCTCTGCGGCGAGATATCCATCCTGCCGGCCGGCTTTGTCGACCCGGACATGGCGAGCGGCCTCGTCATGAGCGTCCCCGCCCACGCCCCGTTCGACTACATCGCCCTCCGTGACCTCCAGCAGGCAGGGAAATACACGGAGATCAGGCCGATTCCCCTCATCAGGGTCGAAGGCTACGGCGAGGTCCCCGCCCAGTCTGCGGTCGAGAAGGCAGGCATCAAGAACCAGATGGACAGCCGGATGGACGCGCTCACCCAGGAGATCTACTCGGCCGAGTTCTCGAAAGGGAAACTCTTCGACAAGTACGGCGGCAAGCCGGTGCGGGTGGCCCGCGACGAGGTCGCGGACCTGATGACTGCGAAGTACGACTCCGAAGTCATGTACGAGTTCGACGTCCGCCCGGTCGTCTGCCGCTGCGGCAACAAGGTAAAAGTCAAGATCCTCCACGACCAGTGGTTCCTGAGATATTCCGACCCTGCATGGAAGCAGCAGGTCTCCGACCACCTGAAGGACATGACGCTTGTACCCCCCGAGGTCCGGCTCGAGTTCGACCGCACGGTCGACTGGCTCAAGGACTGGGCCTGCACCCGGCGGGTCGGCCTCGGCACCCGCTTCCCGTGGGACCCGGCCCAGCTGATCGAGCCGCTCTCGGACTCGACCATCTACATGGCCTACTACACCATCGCCCACCGGATCCGGGAGATCGACTCAAAGCTCCTCACCCCGGAGATCTTCGAGTACATCTTCCTCGGGAAAGAGAACAAGGAACTCCCCGAGAGGAAGAAGCTCGAGGCCATGAGGAAGGAGTTCCTCTACTGGTACCCCTACGACTTCCGGTTCTCGGCAAAGGACCTGATCTCCAACCACCTCACCTTCCAGCTCTTCCACCATGTCACCATCTTCCCGAAAGACAAGCTTCCGAAGGGCATGGTCGTCTTCGGCATGGGCCTCCTGAACGGCGCCAAGATGTCCTCCTCGAAGGGCAACGTCTTCCTGCTGGAGGACGCGGTGAAGGAGTTCGGGGCCGACACCGTCCGGATGTTCCTCATGGGCAGCGCCGAGCCCTGGCAGGACTTTGACTGGAGGAACGAACTCGTCCTCTCCACGAAGAAGCAGATCGAGCGGTTCTACAACACCGTCATGGACGTGAAGGACGCGGGCGGGGAACCGCACGACATCGACCGCTGGCTGATCAGCCGGCTCCAGTCGCACGTCGCGAAGACCACCGAGGCCCTCATGAACTTCCAGACCCGGCAGGCCCTGCAGGAGGCCTACTTCGGGATCGAGACCGACCTGAAGTGGTACCGCCGCAGGCTCCCGGAAGGGAACGACGGGAGCAGGGAACTGCATACGCTCTGCTCGGCCTGGGTCCGGCTCCTCGCCCCGTTCATCCCGTTCACGGGCGAGCACCTCTGGAAGGAACTGGCGGGCGAGGGGCTCGTCTCGTTCGCCCCTTGGCCGGTCGCGGATGAAAAACTCGTCAACGAAAAGATCGAGCTCGCGGAGGAGCTCCTCTCCCGCACCGTGGAGGATATCGAGTCCATCCAGAAGCTGATCCAGATCACGCCCAAGTCGATCACCATCGCCCTTGCCCCGGAGTGGAAGCACGAGGTCTTCCGCACGATCGCCAAGGCCAGCGACAGGAACACCGTGATCAGGGAGATCATGAAGGACGAGGCCATGCGGAAGCGCGGGAAGGACGCGACCGATGCCGCAAAGCAGTGCACCACGCTCATCCACCGCCTCCCCCCGCAAGTGGTCGGGCCGCTCGTACGGGAGCCCATCAGCGAGCAGGCCGTCTTCGAGTCCGCCCGGACCTTCCTCGAGCAGGAGTTCGGGGTCCCGGTCCACGTCACGGAGGCCGAGTCGAGCGGGCATGTCAAAGCGCTGACGGCCCTGCCGTTCAAGCCGGCGATCATCATCGAATAATCCTTTTTTCCGGGCGTTCTGGTTTTAACGCCGGGTTTTCTTGAGAACCAGCTCTGTCCCGGCAGGGAGCTTTTCTTGTATTCCCCGGATCTCCGGTTCATGTATTTTTCCGGGTAGCTGCATGTTCGTTCGTATTTCCGGTACCGCACCGGCCGGGAAACTGACGGATATCCCCCCGGCGGACGATGCCAGTACCGCGGAATTCTGGAGAGTCCGGGTAACACGGGTTTCCTGCGGAAGGGCAACGCAGCTGCTTTTCACGTTAAAAGGAGAGGTTTTTAAATCGGGGAGTAGTCCGTCTTTAAGTATTCTGATGGGAGGGTTTCGTTATTGCAAAGGATGAAATAATCCGGGAAATATATTCTCCAACATAAAGGATGACCATCAAGGAGTGTCCCATGACCGGTACGAAAAAAAATACAGGAAAACTTTTTTCCGTTGTTTTTACCCTCGCGTTGATCTGCCTGATAACTGCCGCGCTAATTCCCGGCGTGAAGGGCGCTTCAGCCGTGGATCTTGGTTCGGCCAATTATTTCGCGATTCTGGCAGAAACAGCAATCACCGGCGCCACTGGATCTGATATTATGGGAAATGTTGGAACCAGTGGAACTATTTCCACATTAACCTGCCCGGAAGTGACTGGGACAATTTACACGGTCGGTCCTGGTGCTGGGGGTCCTTCTGGTTGCACTGTGGAAAACTCGGGCTTACTGGCCGCAGCGGTAAGCGACATGCAAGCAGCGAACAATACTGCTATGGGCCTATCTAGTCCGAATTATATTGACGTTGGTAGTAGTGGAGAGATTGGTGGGCTGACACTCGGTCCTGGTCTTTATAGGTTTAATACTGCCGTGACGATATCCGGCGATGTCAACCTCAGTGGAAACTCAAATGATGTATGGATATTCCAGATACCAGGAACTTCAGCTCTCACTTCCGGCTCTGGTACAAACGTTATCCTCCTTGACGGTGCACAGGCACAGAACGTCTTCTGGGTGGTCGGTGGCGCAACGACACTCGGAACGGGATCTGGTTTCAATGGAACTATTCTGGATTCCGCAGCGATTACGCTGGATAATGGCGCAACATTAAATGGACGAGCATTGGCGCAATCAGCGGTTACCCTCGACGGGGCGAATACCGTAACAGCACCAGCATCAGCAATTGAAATTACTGTCGCAAATGTGCCCGCTGATGCTTTGTCGCTTAATCCGGATACAGCCACGACGAATTCTGCAACCCAATACTTTATCAACAGCTCATCCAACTGGCAAGTCACGGCATCGGATGGGGGCGGAAACCCAACACCGGGTTATATGTACAACTATTCGAATGTTAACGGTTTTCAATCGGATCACCTTTCCCTGCCATTCCGGGTACAGCTGGCGAATTCGGCATATGCGAATTTGACTACAAGTCAAACGTTAATGACCGGTGAGGCAGAAGTGTCGAGCACTACCTATAACCTTGGCATCAGTCAGCGCTCCAAATATGCAGATCCGATCCTTCCCGGGACTAATGTCTACCGCATCACGGTGGCACTGACTGCCACGAATATTGGTTGATATCCCCTCTTTTTGAGATTCTTCTCGGGTAATCGGATAAAAAACGGTATATATTTTATCGTCCGGAGAATGGAGTGTTACCGACTATATGCACCTGTGTACCTCAACTCATGCAAGGGCCAGGTAACATTTTATGGTTTTTCTGTTCTCGCGGGCACCCTGCAGATTCCCGTGCCGGTACCGGAGCAAGGATCATCCTGCAGGACCGGTACGGAGTCATGGTTTCCGGGAGTGCGGGTATCGGCCTCCGTTACTAGTGGTTCGGAAGATTTTTCCTCAGACCCACAGGTTAACAAAGATTCAAAAAAGGGATTTACTCTTTCTTTCTCTTCCATATCCCGAAGATCACGACCACCAGGCCAAGCGAGAGGAGGACCGTAGTTCCATCCAGGGCAAGGATGCCTCCGAGGAAACCTCCGGTTTTGCCAGCAGCGGCCTGTGAAGGCTGCCCGGACGAGGCCAGGACGGCCCAGGTACTGAACTGGTTCGATGTGGCAGTGAGGGTCGTCGTGCCCGTGTCCACGCTCGTCTGGAGCAGGATCCATTTGCCGTCAGGCTGGTCGTAACGTGCGAGGACAAGTTTCGATGCATCCCCGCCGGCAGCATTGAGATCTGCACCGGAATAGGTGACGCTGATCTTCGCGTCCTTCGAGAGGAGACCTGACAGCCCGTCTATCTCGAAACAGGTGCCGCCGGCTTTTGAACCCTCCGGGAGGGGTGGAAGCTGGTTCAGTTCGAAAGGTTTGAGGGTAACCGCGACATCCGACAGTACCGCTCCGGCCGGGAAACTGACGGATATCCTCCCGTCGGACGATGCCAGAACCGCGGAATTCTGGGGGGTCAGGGTGATACTCGCTTCCTGCGGAGCGGCTACGTAGGCACTCTTCACTTCAAACGTAGAGGTTTTTGAGTCGAGGACTGCTCCGTTATTTATGGATACAATGGACTGCATCGTATAGGTCCCCGGGGACAGAGGAGTGTTGAGATTCACCACGTAATCGACCGTGTTGCCGGGGATGATGGAGAATGGCGTGGGACTGGTTGACAACTGGGCAATCTGCTTCCCGCCGCTGTCAGTTACCGTTACGTTGTTGAAGGTTTCTGTATAACGGTTATTGCCGGTATTTTTGAATCCTGTTGTGATGGTAATTGGTTGGCCGGCAACAATCTCTCCCGTAGTCAGACCCGTGATCATCCCCGTTTGCGTCAGGCCGGAGCCGCCGATGGTCAGCATCACCGGGACATTTACCGCGGTAACGACCAGCGCGGATCCCGTACCTTGCGGCTGGCTGTGGATGGAAATAATTGCGTATCCCCCGCCGGCACCGGCATTACTCGGCACTGAGATCGTCGCGTTAATCGTCTTCGACGCACCGGGGTCAAGATGGAGTGTCGGGGTATTGATTGAGATGTAGCCCCGCGCCGAGTAGGGGCTGGTATCAGAAGACGGGGCGAGACCTATATAACTCATATCCGGGTTCTGCCCGAATCCCAGGACGTCAACGACCATATCCATGGGAGGATCCGTTGCATCCGTGCTGATGGTTATCGGGAAGACGATGGTCTGCCCTGGCGAGGCCGTCCCTTTATAGATGGAGCCGATGACTTTCAGGGCGCCAACCGGGGCAGGCAGCAGGATGAGACCGGCCAGGATCGCAATGACCAGACAAATTGCCAGACGATTATCATACCGGGATTTCATATACACTTTTCCTCGTTGTATACTACTCTGTTCATACTATAAAATATATACAGATTTTTAAGCCGCGTCCCCAGAGTAAAAAAAAGCAGATGAAGAGGTCAAATGGTAGTCGCGGTAAAGGTGACATTCATGGGATACGAATACCCTGACGGGAGGACGGGATCATGACAGGATACCGGCTGCGTGAAGGTTATCGTATTCCCCGGCGAATCTCCGATACCAGTGAGGACTTGAGGCGATGTCGTAAAATCCTGAACTTGCGAGCCGGATCCAACCTGATCCTTGAGAGAACGATGCAAATGGGTAGCTAATCCGGTACCGTCTCATTTCCAGTTCCCGGAGACCAGTCGGACAGGCAGCCGTTGTTGGGTTTACCATTCGAGACGTCGCGGTCCGCTGCAGTCAACTGCCAAGTACTATCGGGGGTTGTATTCAGACTAAGGGTGCTATCTCCAAATCATGGGGAGGGTTTAGTGCCCAGAAAGGGAAACATACTCACGAATTAGGCAAATACTTCTGATTTTACCGGACGAGTATCGGTCGCGAAGGACATACCCGATCTCCTCAATGTATACCGATATAACATACGCAGATATTTCATCCGGTTTTTTCAGAGGAAGAGGTTAAAAAAAGAGAAGTGATCAAACCGATGTACCGGTTAGTGTCACGACAATACGATACACATTCGGATTGGAGAGAACCGGGTCGGCATAGGATACCACCTGCTGGAATCCGAGTCCATACGAAACCTGATTCGTACCTGCGTCCCCGGTTACGATATTTCCGCCAGTCGGTAATGTTTTATAGCTTCCTGAACCCGTTCCTGAAGTAGCCTCAACAGTTAACGCGTTCGTCAGATGTGTGGCGGGAGTGTAGGTATCGGGAGCGTAGGATGTCATGAAACCGGCCGTGGTTGTGTTCGTATCACTGGCGGCTACACTCCAGTCTGCCGTACTGTTAACGACGACACTCAATGATGACGGAGAATGCGTAAAAGTAGTGCCGGGTACCAGCGTCCATGGAGCTTCTGTTCCAGTGACGGTAATTTGTATAGTATCAGTCTGTGATGCAGTCAGGGTCGCTGACGTTGCAGAAGTTGCTGCAAGGGCTCCCTGTGCAAATGCAAGGAAGCACACAAGGAATACCATTACCATTAACCATGTTTTTTTTATCATAATCCACACCTCGGGACAGACTTAGGTATATTTGGGACAATATAAGAGTTTCCATTTATTTCAAAAACTGCTATAAGAAAGGATAAATGAATATCCTGAATGCGATTATATTATATAAAAGAAAAGGAAAATGAAGCGTGGTTGTTCCCGGATTATTTGTAAAAGTAGTACTATAAGATAGTGTATATATAAATCCTGGAGGATAATGTCCTGCGTACAAGAAAGGGAGCATACGGGGTGATTTTGCCAGGATTTTTCATTTGTCCAAAACATTATAACATATTATATACAAATTCCGAACGACAATATATTGAGTTGAAGAGAAGGTTAGCACAGGTTGATTTTGCTCACGAATCCCGCACGTTGTCGGGGTAATTGGTCATACGTTATGCACCCGGATACGATAATAACCAGAATGCGCGGCCGGAGATCCTTCGCCGTAGGTATTCTCATTATTCTCTGTGCTCTTCTTATTTTACCTCACCCGGGTAGCGGGAACTCGAACGCGGAGATCGTCCTCAGCGCACGAATTATCCAAAATCCCACCGCCCTGTTCACCGCCAATGTGACGCAAGGAGCAGCGCCGCTTCCCGTGCAGTTTACGGACCAGTCAACGGGCGGGCCGACATCATGGTTCTGGAACTTCGGTGATGGCGCGAATTCCACCAACCAGAACCCCGCGCATACCTATGCAAGCGGGATCTATACCGTCACCCTGACCGTATCCAATGCCTTAGGAAATTCCACAAAAGTATCCGGGAACTACATCACCGCGTTTGTCCCGCAGCTTCCCCCTGTTGCCCTGTTCACCGCCAACGTAACGCAAGGAGTGGCACCGCTTCCCGTGCAGTTTACGGACCAGTCAACAGGCACGCCGACATCCTGGTTCTGGGATTTCGGTGACGGCACGAATTCCACCAACCAGAACCCCGTGCACACCTATGCAAGCGGGATCTATACCGTCAACCTGACCGTATCCAGTGCAGCAGGAAATTCCACAAAAGTATCCGGGAACTACATCACCGCCTTCGCTTCGCAGAACCCCCCTGTTGCCCTGTTCACCGCCAATGTAACGCAAGGAGCAGCGCCGCTTCCCGTGCAGTTTACGGACCAGTCAACAGGCACGCCGACATCCTGGTTCTGGGACTTCGGTGACGGCGCGAATTCCACCGACCAGAACCCCGCGCACACCTATGCAAGCGGGATCTATACCGTCAACCTGACCGTATCCAATGCAGCAGGAAATTCCACAAAAGTATCCGGGAACTACATCACCGCCTTCGCTTCGCAGAACCCCCCTGTCGCCCTGTTCACCGCCAATGTAACGCAAGGAGCAGCGCCGCTTCCCGTGCAGTTTACGGACCAGTCAACGGGTGGGCCGACATCCTGGTTCTGGGACTTCGGTGACGGCGCGAATTCCACCGACCAGAACCCCGCGCACACCTATGCAAGCGGGATCTATACCGTCACCCTGACCGTATCCAATGCAGCAGGAAATTCCACAAAAGTATCCGGGAACTATATCACCGCGTTTGTCTCGCAGCCCCCCCCTGTCGTCCTGTTCACCGCCAATGTAACGCAAGGGGCAGCGCCGCTTCCCGTGCAGTTTACGGACCAGTCAACGGGCGCGCCGACATCCTGGTTCTGGGACTTCGGTGACGGCACGAATTCCACCGACCAGAACCCCGCGCACACCTATGCAAGCGGGATCTATACCGTCAACCTGACCGTGACCAATGCCGGAGGAACATCCACAGCATCATCGGAGAAGTACATCACCGCGTATGCCTCGAAGAAAACCCTGACCTACACCCCCCCGGCAGGATTGACCGGGACAACAGCCGTCTCGCTCAACATCTCGCAATTTACTACATCCGGTGGGACCCCGTCCCTGTCAGGGAATGCCCTTACCCTGACCTATCCTGCCGGTTCTCCCTTCAGCCAGATGACGATCAACCTGGACTCTGCCAATACTTCCAACGGTGACATTTCCGGAACGGTCAGTTCCGTAGCACTGCAGACCACCTCAGTCAGTGGCACGCAGCTGAATATCCAGTTAAATTCACTCCCCTCAGCCGGAACAGCAATCACTTCGACAATCATCCAGGGCACCGACACGAGCAGCAACGATAAATTCCAGACCTTTGCAGCGTCCAATGGTCTTTCGGTGGTCAACACCAACTACGAACTGGTGGTCTCAGACAATATCCCATCTTCGTCCATCGCAAATGCCGAGATCACCATGGAAGTTCCTGCATCCTGGTACAGCACCTATGGTTCAAACACCGTGAGAGTGATGCGGCTCGACAGCACGGGTTCCGTCTCGATGCTTGACACGACCTTTTCCGGGTTTGACGGATCCAACGGCAACGCGATCTATACCGCCCGGTCACCGTACGGATTGTCCATATTCGCCATAATCTCGCTCCAGGGTTCGGCACCTCCTCCGCCGTCCCCGCCATCATCAGGTTCCGGGAGTGGCACTGACACCGGGATCGGGGTTCCGGCGGCCGGAAAAGGACCTCAGCCACAGGTCCAGCCGGTTCAACCGGTACAGCAGCCGGTACAAGCACCTCCGGTGGGGCAGGAGAAGAATCTGCTTGCCCCGGCAGAGGGCAGTCTGGTATCCCAGACCATCGATCTCTCCCCCTTCAGCCAGTATATGTACACGGATTCATCCGGCAGTCTGGGAGCAACGATCGACCGGAACAAGGCAGAGCAGTCAGGAGCCGTCATCTCCGTCTCCGGTAAAACCGTGGAGATCATCCGTCCTGCATTCACCCTGAGTATAACTGCCGGGACGGTGACCGAGGCGAACGGGGTCGTACAGACAGAAAATATCCAGTCCATCCTGCTTGCAACGACCCCGATTGAAGCCTATGCGGGAGGGGCAGGGCGGGTTGCCGCATCCTTCACCGCAGGTCTCGCATCGCTGCCTCCGGATGCAGCGCTTACGATGACCGTTGCAGAACCGGTAAACCCGGTTGTGGTCGAAGCGTTCCAGCGGGCTGTTGTAAACGACGGAGACGAAGTTCAGGCCATTGCTTATACGCTGACCGTCAAGAAAACAAATATCTCTGCGACACTTCCTGCCACGATAACGATGAGCATCCCCGCTGCATGGGTGACCGCCCACGGCGGCTCCACTTCCGTCGTGATCGGAAGGATTGCCGATGATCAGACATCCTCTGTCCTGAAAACCTCTTTTTCAGGATATGACCCGGACGGGAACATGAAATTTGTGGCGGATTCTCCTGCGGGACTCTCGGTGTTCGGGCTCATCGCCGCCAGGGGACCACTTCAGGCCCGCGCAGGGCAGCCGGCATTCATGACCCTGATACTTGAGAACCCGGTCCTTTCGACGGTTCTGGGTGCAGTGAAGTATACTATCGCCACCATCGGAATAGCAGGAATCGCGATCCTGATCATCCTCATCGTCGCGCTGGTAACCGGCTGCATTCTCTGGAGAGACCGAAGAATGCAGACACGGAAACCGGCCCAAAAGGGTAAAAAGTGAGAGTCTGAGGAGGCGAAGCCGGGTCCGCCGCGTGGGTAGTCGAAGGCTCGTCAACGGGAAGACCGTGCTCGCGGAAGAGCTCCTCTCCCGGTCCTCTATCGTCCGGGAACGGGCCATCCGGCCCCGCGTCCCGTCCGCAAACAAGATATGCCCGGCGACAAAACTCTGTTCAGGAACGTTCATGAGTGCCCGGATCGGGATCCCTCCTGTTGTTGCAGCCATTCTTCTTGCCGCATGCCTCGCCGCTCCTGCTACGGCACTGGTCCTTACAACGGACTGGAAAGAGAGTTCTCCTACGGGAAGCCCGTTCTCCAGTGCCGCCATCTCCGCTGACGGCTCAAAGGTCATCGGAGGGGGGAGCCTGCTGCTCTTCCGCACCTGGGAAGGGGACCGGCACTGGGTCGGGCCGCCGGGAATGGTCACCGCCATGACTGCTGACGGGAATGAGATTGTCTGGACTTCCGGGCAGAGCCTTGACCTGGTCGACAGCAGCGATGCGACGCTCGGGATACAGACGATGGGGGGGGATATCCGTGCAGCCGCGATCTCGGCAAACGGTTCATTCATCGTTGCTGCCGATGACAAAGGGACTATCATGTCCTGGGGGAGCAGCGGGGGATTCTTCGGAAGGACTACAACCGACCTGGTAAAAAGGATCGCCATCTCGCCGGCAGGGAACCTCGTGGTCGTCGCGACTGAGGGGGGAGTGAGGTTCTATACTCCCGCACTCGATCCGGTCTGGACTGACAACCGCTCCGGCAGCATCGACGAATACATCGCGATCTCTTCCGACGGGTCCACCATCATCACCGCCGGGGGCACCCGGCTCTCGTCCCACACTGCCGGCGGCGATCTCCGATGGCAGACTGACGTGACCAGGAACGCGATCACCGACCTCGCCTGCTCGGACGACTGCTCGACCATCCTCGTGGGGAGCGAGGACGACACGGTCCTTGCCATCGACCGGTACGGGAAGATCCACTGGACGTACACAGCCGGGCACGGGATCACTGCAGTCGGGGCCTCGCAGGACGCATCGGTCATCGCCGCAGGAGGGATCGACGGCACCCTGTTCGTCCTCGACCACGGGGGACATCTCCTGGCGCAGAAGCAGACTGACACCATCATCCAGCCGCGGTCTATCGCCGTGAGCGGGGACGGGAGGAGGATCGTGGTTGCAGACGAGCATAACCTCTACGGGTTCGGGGCGGTCAGTGACATGTCAGGTATCTCCGGGATTGAGACCTTCAGCCCCGCACCGCTGAACCCGGTCCCGGAAACAACCCGGCTGGCGGGGGGGATCACCACCGTTTCAGCGGCAGGTACCGCGGTTGTCCCGACCCTTGAAGAGACGCCGGTGACATCAGGTACCCCGAAGTCCCCGCTCGAGCCCTTACTGGTGCTGTGCACGGTGGCGGGGCTGGGGATTCTTATCCGGAGAAATGGGTGATAATCCCGCCCTGCAGAACGAATTGCAAAAAATGAAATAACCCGGGAAGTATATTTCCCAAGGCGACATGAAGGTGAACATGAAGGAGTATCCCCCGGGCGGTACAAAAAAAAGCGCAGGAAAACTATTCTCCATTGTTGTTACCGTAGCATTGGTCTGCCTGATGACTGTCGCGATAATTCCCGGAGTGAACGGCGCTTCAGCCGTGTATCTCGGGTCGGCCGGCAATTATGCGATTCTGGCAGAATCAGGAATCACGACCACAGGGACTACCATGATCATCGGAAATATTGGAGTCAGCCCAATCGCTTCGACGGCCATTGCGGGATTTGGACTGACCCTGGATCCCTCACGTCAGTATTCGAAATCGTCTCTGGTGACAGGAGATGTATATGCAGCCGACTATTCGTTTCCCACTCCTGCTCTCCTCACAACTGCTGTAAGCGACATGGAGACAGCCTATACCGATGCAGCCGGACGGACTCCCGACGTAACTGAACTGGGCGACGGATATATCGGGGGGATGACCATCGCTCCCGGTGTCTACAAATGGAGAACTAACGTGCGGATACCAACCGCTATCACCCTTTCGGGCGGCCCGGATGATGTATGGATATTCGAGATAGCACAAAATCTCGATATCAGCGAGAATCAGCCCGTGATCCTTACTGGCGGTGCGCAGGCACAGAACATCTACTGGGTGGTTGCCGGCCAGACAACACTCGCACGGTACTCTACGTTCAATGGAAATATTCTGGACCAGACAGCGATTGTGCTGAACACCGGTGCAAGATTAAACGGCAGGGCACTGGCACAGACCGCAGTTACCCTGGACGCAAATACCATAACAGCACTACCATCCATAACTGCAGAAACCGCTGCAACAACCCCGGGGGAAAATGCAGCGACAACGGCACCCACAGGAACAGCCGGCACCACGATCACCGTGAATGTCGTCGGAGATTCCGGGGTCTACCGGGCGGAGCTCACGGGCACCGGGCATAACGGGCTCATTGTCACCGGCATCGTAGCATCCGGCCCCGGGAAGGGTATCAGTCAGCCTCCCGGCACCGTGTACCAGTATCTCGATCTCCTGCCGGCACAGTATACTTCTATCGATCAGGCGGTGCTCTCATTCATCGTCCCGCTCTCGTGGCTCGATGGCAATAATATCACCCCGCAGAATGTCATACTTTATCATCTCGACGGTCATTCGTGGATGGCATTGCCGACAACACTCGTAAAAACGGATGGCGGAGAGGCGTACTTCACCGCAGTAAGCCCCGGCTTCTATCAGTTTGCGATCGCCGGACAGTTTACATCACCTGTCACTACGGTGGAGACCGCCATACCCCCGAGCCAGTCCCCCCCCATAGTATCTCCCGTGACACCCGCCCAGCCCACGCCTCTGCCGACAACAAAATCACCCGTTCCGGTCTGGGTGCCGGTAATTGCCGCGATCAGTGCACTGCTGATCATGGCACTCCTTTCCGGCCGGAGAGGGAAAAAGTCCTGACCGGAAATTTTTCTCTCTGGTATTTTTTTTTCATTTTTTATCGAAGTTGTTCGTACGATCTGTACCGGACGCTGGTCGAGCCGGTTCACCATTGCAGGATTTGTCAACTGAGCCATATGGGCGTGAGGTCGGACTCCAGAACCGTACCGGTATCCATTGCGGTTAAGAGATTCAAACCATATTATTCTGGTATTTTAATTTCATTGTTTCATTGCAATAAATGCAATAATCAGAAAAATATATTTCAATGGCCGTAGAAAAAGGCAGGAAACATTTTCTCCAGGGTTGTTGCCGTAACGTTGATCGTCCTGATGACTGCCGTGATAACTCCCGGCATGAAGGAAACTATCAAGGAGTGATACCATGACAGGTACAGAAAAAAGTGCAGGAAAACGTTTCTCTATGGTTTTTACCATAGCATTGATCTGCCTGATGACCGCCGCGATAATTCCCGGCGTTATGGGCGCTTCAGCCGTGAATCTTGGGACGGCCGGTAATTTCGGGGTCCTGGGTGCGACGACGGTCACCAATACCGGGGCATCACAGATCACCGGAGACCTGGGTGTCAGTCCGGGTACCGCAGTCACCGGCTTCCCGCCGGGGCTCGTAAGCGGGACGATATATGCGGGAGATACGGTCGCAGCTCAGGCTCAAACTGATGCACTCACCGCGTACAATGCTCTCTTAGCCCAGGCTCCCACTACGACCTACCCGGATGCTGTTATTCAGCTGGATGGACTCACGTTGACGCCCGGCGTTTATAATTTTCCATCGGCTGCTAATTTGCAGGTGGGTGGAACACTTACTCTTGATTTCCAGGGAAACCCCAATGCGGTGTTTATTTTCCAGACGGGCAGTACGCTGGTAACGATGGCTAATTCAAAAGTCGTCGCCATCAACACCGGCACCGGCAGTCCGTCTTGCGGTTCGAACGTGTATTGGGCTGTTGGTTCCTCCGCGACTATCGATGGCTCCCAGTTCCTGGGAACCGTTATTGCCACCACGTCCAT
>NZ_JBEKLH010000006.1:0-174627 GCF_050010295.1 Methanoregula sp. | reverse complement strand
ACGATTTCTTAATTGTCTCCTTATCGTTACTGAACATAACAAAATAAGGAGACACCGTACCTTGGATCTTGTGGTCGAGCACGGTTCTTTTCTCTCGATGAAAACATTTCTACAGAGCAAAATCTTTTTATCGGACTTTACCGTTCAAAAGATCTACCGGATCAGTCAGATTTTTCCAGACCTGGGCCAGACAAAGGTATTCGTGGCAGGATCAGAAAAGAACCGGAACGCAGATCCCCCTGATCATCTCTCTGCCCGGTCGTCTGGTACCCCCTCAGCGGGAGGAATAGATACCCCATTTTTCCGTGCCAGGACTCCGGGATCCCCCCATGCAGCCTGCTCCGGCCGGACGCTGGCTAAAGTACGAACAGGGTCACGATTATTTAATTATGAGAACAGAACTACAACCAGCCTGTGGATACTGATAGGAAAAACCGGCCACAGATGAGCGAGTGAGTGCCAGAATGGATCGCTTCAGAAACGTATCTCGAAAAAGGGGGATGGATACACGTGACTCCAGCAAAAAAACCTGAATACGAAGTACAATGGGATACTGCCGGCCTCTTCAGGATAGGACAAATTATTACCGGTTCCCACTATGATTCAGTGAAAGAAGATTATGATATCCGGATGAAGGACTGGGCTGGCGATGGTCAGCAGACCGGTGAAGGGATCGTCCATATTTCCGGAGGGAAGCGGCACGCGATCAAAGGTTTTCTGGAAGAGAGAAGGTACGCCATCACGTCTGAATACTATCATTACGTTGTCAGGGCACGGGGAAAAAAAGTTGATCCAACGTCCATTTCGCTGAAGATCCGGGAACTGGGCTTAAAGTTCCTGTGGGTTCATGTGATCGGCGGGGACCGGTCCAGACAGGTCGTAGGGGAAGATAAGGACGGGTGAAGCGGGTCTCATTTCTTCGATATCGACGAGAGCCAGGCACGGGGTCCTTCGTCCCGGGTGCGGCTCTCGAAGACCGCCGGCCTGATGTAATTGATCGTCCACCCGTCCCGGAAGCTGTCCCGTATCTCTCCCTGGGTTATCCTTCTCGGGCCGTACCTGCCGGGCTCCAGTTCGCTGAAGCAGAGCATGAAGTATTTCCCGGCCGGGGACAGGATGGCTGCAAGGTTATCCACGAAGACCGGGCGGTCTTCATCGGACAGGGTATGGAAGAGCCCCGAATCGGTGGCAGTATCGAACCTCCGGTTGAGCTTCGAGAGTTCCAGTGCGTCCAGGACGAGGAAATGGACCTGGAGTCCCCGTTCGGCAGCCTTCTCCCGCGCCTTCCGGATCGCGAGCGGGGCGGAGTCGATTCCCCAGACCTCGTGCCTTTCCCCGGCAAAGAAGAGGGCGTGCTCCCCCGTCCCGCACCCGATGTCCAGCACCGATCCGGTGATCTCCCCCCTCCGGACCAGTTCCACGAACTCCTTCTGGGGCCGGCCGATGTCCCAGGGAGGTGTGCCCCGGTATGCCGAGTCAAAGAAATCCATAGCTCACCATAGCTTCTGGGAGGCTTATCAGTATTTGTCCGGGTACGGGGGCAGCTGGCGGGGCATTACAATCCGAATATTTTACAACATATACGATGCACGCCACCGCCCCATCGCTCTCATCACTTGATCATGAGGAAAAACGCAAAAGGAACTTATGACCGGCTTACTTGGTTGCCTCATAAGAACTATTCAAACCGGTTGGTGAGATACATCCACCCATAGCACTTTTAATTTGTTATCGTGTGCTTCTGTGACAATGTTATGGGGTTGTATCCTGTTTCCAGCAATATGAAAGTGGGTGAGAGGATATTCTTTCTTTGTTTCAGCTTCTTTGAAAGCAATATCTTTGACAGCTTCTCTCCCGGGTCCAGACAAATAATAATTTTTGATACTCCCTTCGAAAAGTTTACCATCCCAGCGTTTTATTCGTATATCATATTCATCTTTTATCTTTAGATACTCACTATTCGAAATTCGTCCTCCATCTTTGAAATGATGACGATCATCAACTATTACTTTGTATGGTTTTTCAGGATCTTTTTTCGCATTTATTAAATGATAGTGAGGGGGTTGACTTCCAGAAGGTATAATTCGGTGCTTGATTTGACTTTGAATCCGTTCAATTTCTTTTAGGGTTTCAGGACTTGTCATAATCTCACCATTGTAGTATTCCTATTTTAAATTCAGGTTTCTTCGAGTCGGTTTACAGTATGAACATTTCACTAGCATTTTTCCATGACATTGTGGACAAGTAACACCCAAACTGAACGGACTCGGATAAAAGGTACCCGTACCCCTACATTTCGGGCAGTCCATTCTCCCGGTTCCGTCGCAATGTTTACAGACCATAATTCAATACCACAACGCGATTAAAGATTAATTTTATTATTCAATGTCTTCCATAAAACATTTGAGTGGAATGGTATGGAATGGTGTACGTGGAAAAAAATCGCAGTTAAAAAAGGATTCTATGGGGATAACCTACCCGTGTATGATGGTCCCGCAATTTATCAGTTAGGTGTTAGAAATCCGAACGGGGGATCTGTTTCTACAAAATATCTCGGGCGGGCTGACAAATTAAGAACCAGAATTTCAAGTTATGCTCGTGATGGTTCGCATTTATGGAACGATGTTATCAACCCAACGCTGAATAAAGGGTATACTCTTTACTATCGTTATTACAAAGTAAAAACACCGGAACAGGTTAGAATTTTGGAAAAAGAACATCTTTTAAAAAAGAATTACGATTGGAATATTCAAAATAATATGAGATAATCGGAAAAATCTGAGTATCTTTTTATTTGTATGCCTCGCCGTTTTGTCAATGACTATTCACGGACTTGTACTGCTAAGTGAGTAGCGCAAAACCCGCGAGGCGTTTTGCGCGTAGGGTATCGCAGCAGTCAAATATTTTTGATGACTGGATTGTGGTGAAGAGTTATACTGGATGATTATCCGGTTTTTCCCGCCCCTCTTCAAACCATTGTAAATCGGGTTTGTTGATTCTTCTAAATCGAACAAATAACCCATAGGAATATTTGAATTCAGGATCCGAAGTAAACAATTTTAATTTTTCAATATCACATTCTGAGTTCGTGTTGTTTATTTTTATCTCTATAACTAATAAGTTGTTTTTTGTGTTTCTCTGATGGATTATTATATCGGGATAAACTCGGTCGGTACGTATATATTCATCACAGTCCTTAAGTCCCTTTAATATTTTGGTGGCATCTCCTTTTCGATTATATTCACAATCAACATTCCAATCCGGAAATAGTGTCTGTAGATACTCAGCCAATTTATGAGATATCGATCTCTCATGAACGCCATTCGTTAACAAAAAAATGTCATTTTTAAACAGGATTCCGATAGCGATGTTTACTCTTTGACAGATTTCTTCGAATGTGGGATTATACATAATATCTCTGAATATTCTGAATTGTGGGATATTATTACTTATAAAAAGGGTGGTCACGCCCTTGTCACGCCGGCGGGCGGCATACATACCTTCAACGTGTCAGCCGCCATATATATTTATATAGAAGAAGTTGGTTGAATGAGAGGATTTCAGAAAAAAAACCACGATGTAGCAAACCCGAACGGGGCAAATGCGGACGGCACCCCGACCGTCCGGGTGCGGCTGCCGAAGAAATGGAATAAAGAGCAGTTCGCCCTTGCCGAACTGATGCTGGGGGCAAATCACATCCGTGTGCGGTGTATCGATGGGATCATCCGCATGGGCAGGATCAAGGGAACCATGAAAAAACGGAACTGGATACGGGAAGGCGATACCTTAATTGTCACTCCCTGGAGCTTCCAGGATTCAAAGTGTGATATTATTTACCGCTACGTCAGGCCGCAGACGGACTGGCTGCGAAATAACCACTATATTTGAACGGGACCTTTTTTCCGGGAACCTTTTTTTTTTAATAACACACAATCAACTGTAAATTATTAAAAAAATTAAGTCTCAACCGTGGTTGACCTTTTTTGTTCAAACACTGTCACTATACTCAAGGACCGAATATAAGAACGATTAGAGCGACAATTGCGAAACCTATGATTAATAGTCTCTGCATGTCATTAAGCTCTTTCCACCATTGGTATACGGCTATTAAACATACAATGATAATAAAAACTGTTAGAGCTGCTGTGCCGATACCACTCATATATGATCATTTTTCTTTGCATATTAATAACCTTTGAAAATAATTGTTCCCGAATTAACTGTAGATTAATATAAAAGATTTAAGCCCGGCCGGAGCGCTTCACAATTGTTTACCACAACATCATAATTTATATAAAAGACAATATTCGCTTATGGAATTGTACGAACTTATAATCGATGCTGTTGCATCCTTATTTTTAATTTACATTTTTGGATTTGTATTGTTACCAGCTTTTGCTCAGGCAACTGGTCAAAATACCATTTTATTTACAATTTTATTCATTATCCTCGCCATTTCAATTGTTGCCGCTGTCGTTATAGCAATCTTAAAGAGGGCCTAAAAATGAATTTGTCGTATAATTCAATAAAAAGAAAATTAAACGATAATTTGGGGCCTTTATCTCTAATAGTCATTGTTTTAATGATTCTCCAGATGTTCGGATTTCAAATTAACATTTTTTTATGGCCGGCTTTATTTATGAATCTCCCTCTTGAATCAAAAGTCTGGTATTTATGGATTTTTAATTTATTTGTTACTTTGAGTATCACTATTTTTTTGTTTAGTAGCGTAAATGATATAAAAAATCGGACGCCAATTCTTCCTGAAAATTCTGATAGAACAAAAAGAGAGATAATTAAATTATTTAAATCGGAGATTTCAAGAATCGAGAAAAATCTTAATTCAATTCCTGATGCATCAAGATTCCCAGATGAGTCAAGAAACACAGAAATGGTAAAATATGCAATGGAGATCGTCAATCGAGGGAATCCACATATTTTTCAATCCACACCCGTTTATTCTCAATATCAAAAAGAAATGTTGCAATTTAGCGAAGTATTGAGAGACAGATTGATTGCATTTTATGAATCAATTGAGTTACTTCACAGAAATGAGGATTTCCCCCTTGTTATAAGACCAGGATCGAATCTAAGTTATATCCAAATAAAAACCTATTTTGAAATTGCCAAAAAAGCGCGCGAACAAATTCAAAATCTAAAAAGATTATTTGAAATCGAAATGCAACAGGATTGAAAATTTTTTAAAGAAAGTTAAAGTAAACTTTTTAAAGCTTTGTCTTTTTGCGTTAACGTATACACCTTTTCAAAGTATCTGGTTTCCCTCGGCAGGTCCGGGTACACAGCGATATCCTTCGGTGATTTTCATGAAACCGTACGGGCATAGGTCTCTGTCAGTTTCCTGACAATCGGACCCCAGAGAAAGAAGCGATCCACTTTGGTTCTGCCTCGTTTCCCAAAGGCTCCTGCGTTCCCTGGTTCGTCCACCATCATGCTGATGCCCCATGCGAGCGATTCAGGGTCGACATCCACTTTGACACCATTTACAAATGCGTCAATGTTCTCAGATAGTCCGCCGACATTGGATGCGACAACACATTTCTCGGCACTCCATGCCTCCAGAAGCACAAGCCCGAAGGGTTCATTCCTGCTGGGGATGACGACGATATCAGCGGCGTTTAATAACCTGACATACTCAGAATCAGCGATGTACCCGACAAAGGTGACCGGCAGGTCTTGAGCCTGTTCCTGCAGGAACTGCCGCATATCCCCTTCCCCTGCAACCACAACGTTTACATGCCCCCGCTCCTGGCAGACTTTCCGTATCGCTTCTATGAGCAGGTCCGGCCCTTTCTGGTAGACAATCCTGCCGATAAACAGGATGAGCGGTGCATAGGGATGCATTCCATACGATCGCTTCACTTCTCCCGAATCCACCGCTGCCCGGAACTCGCCGGGAACCACGCCGTTTGGAATTACATCGCATTTCTCATCAGGTACATTGTATAACCACATCACCTCTTTTTTCAGGGATGCAGAAACTGCGGTTATTCGTTTGGCAATCAGCCCGCCATACCACTCCTTGCCGGAGATCTCCCGATACTCCCACCAGTCGCCGGACTGGTTGCCATTCCTCCCGTATTCTGTTGAATGGAAGGTGAGGATCGTATTCCGGTCCTGAAGCCGGTGGAGAGCCTGAACCGGATGCCAGTCGTGGAAATGGAGAACGTCAAAGCGGTGGGGCGTATCATAGAGGTAAAACTGGTCCACCATCGAGGCGCTCATGCTGTCGCAGTATTCAACTATGTTTTTTCCGGAGGGCTGGCAATAGTGATAACTGACACCTTTAATAGTCTGATCGGGAATATTCCCCCGCGTGAAGAAATGCACTTCATGGTTCTGGTTTACCAGTGTTTCTGCGAGATGCGTCGCAGCCCTGGCAAGACCACCCACCCGTTCAGCATACATCGATTCCCAGCAGAAGAACGCTACTTTACGTGACTCCATACTCGTTCCCTCCACGTATTGATCACACCGGGCAGTTCCTGCCGGTCAGTGCAGTTCCTGACGCTTCCGGCCAGTTTCTTATCGTCCAGCGTATGTTCGATCCAGTGGCGATATCCCTTCGCTCCTGGTGGTACGAAACCGGGTCGGCCGGCACTGCCTGGAGCCGGTCGCAGAACTGGTCGCCACTGTATGCCGCATAGCCCACGGATTATCCCAGTACGATGTGAGTTGATCCCTGAGGGAGATTAAATGTCTCTTCATGCCAATTTAAGACGGAAAAATTGACCGGGAAGATCCGGTTCCACGCCGTACTGTTCCCTTTCAGCGGTATCCGCCGTATCTCCCCTGGCCCTTTCCTTTCATTCAAAAAAAGGAACTTCTCACTCTTCCTGCTTCTTCGCAAACTTCTTCCAGACCTGCTCCCGGTACACGGGGCCGCTGTTGTAGGTGCAGAAGGGGATCAGTTTGCCGTCCGGCGTCGCATAGTGGATGCAGCACCGCTGAACCCGCTCGATATCATAGTTGTACTTGTCCATGAAGTGCATGATGCCGATGAAGAGCGCGTTCCAGTGGAACTCCCTGAGCGCGTCGAAGTTCTGGCCGATCAGCGTCTTGCCGATCATCTTCCAGAACTCCGTGGTATTGCCCTGCTCCCCCTTCTTTACGGAGTCGTGCATGCTCTTGACGCCTTCGAGAAGGGCCTTGTACTTGTTGATGGTCCCGCCCTTCCTGAGCGTCTCGGCCATGTGCTCGATCGACTCGAAGAAGCTGTCTACGTCTACCATCCGGTTGATCGGGACGATCCCGTCCTCCTGGACAAAGACGTAGGTGGCAGCACCGCAGTGCTGGTGGGCGGTGAACCGGACCTGCGGCCGCCCGGTGTAGGCCTCGACCAGGTCGGAGAACGGGAGGACGCAGGGGACCGGGTAGAAATCGTCCTTCCTGAGGACGCCGCCCATCTGCTCCTCGATATCCCCGAGGACATCGGGGATAGTGATCCGGGACTTCAGGAGGTCATCGTCGCTCGCTGCGCCGGTAAAAGCGATCGGCTGGAAGTTCACACCGCGTACAACCGAGATATGGTCTACGGCAAACCTGATGATATCGCCGAGCTCGTTATCGTTCCTCCCGCGGATCACTGTCGGCACGAGCACGATCCCGAGCCCCACCTTTTTGAGGTTCTCGATCGCTTTTTCATGGATCCTTATGTAGGGGTTTGTCTGCAGGGTCACGCCATCGAAGTGGAGGTAGACCGTGTTGAGCCCTGCGTCCTTGAGCTGCTGGGCAAGGGCGGGGTCTTTTGCCAGCTTGACGCCGTTGGTCGCGATCTGCACCTGGGGGAACCCCATCGCTTTTGCCTTCTTGATGATCTCGGGCAAGTCGTCCCGCATGGTGGGCTCGCCGCCGGAGAACTGGACGGCCGGGGCAGGGATGGGCTTCTCGTCCCTGAGTACCTGCATCATCCCGACGATCTCGTCAAAGCTTGGCTCGTAGATGAACCCGCAGGCCCGGGCGTTTGCAAAACAGAAGTCGCAGTCCAGGTTGCAGCGGTTGGTGAGATCGATATTTGCCAGCAGGGTCTGGGAGTGGTGGTTGTTGCAGATCCCGCAGGCAGTGGGACAACTTCCCGGCGGTGCCGTATTCTGGGGGTTTGCTATGCCGTTCCCCACGGCATCGTATTCCTGGAAGCGGTGATACATCCGGGCATCCGACCAGTAGAGGTGCCTGAAGTTTCCATGCACAGGGCATGTCCTTTTCAGCCAGATCTTCCCCTCCTCTTCGACAATCTCCGCATCCAGTACGGAATTACATGTAGGGCAAAGACTTCGGGTTCTTTTTATCAGCATTCATGTCCACCCGTTGCAGGTTGTTCATTGATTCCCGTTTGAGTAACCTTAATGTTTCTGTCTGCTCTTTATTACAGGTATCGGAGTGCTACATTATTAGTTTTGAGTTCTTGATAATACCATTGTTTTCCGCCGTCTGGATCATGCTCCCCGCGTATCTCCCCAACCCGGTAGCAGCACTCCTAGGCGGGGGAACCCCGGTGGACCTTGGCAGGAATTATACCGACGGGCGGAGGATATTCGGGGACGGGAAGACATTCCGGGGGCTCGTGGCCGGCATCCTTGCCGGGATCGGTATCGGGCTCGTGCAGATCTGGGCCTGGAGTGCGTACAACCTGGTTTTTCTCCCCGGCCAGACGCTCCTTTCGGTCGTCCTGCTCGCGGTCGGGGCACTCCTCGGCGACCTGGTGAAGAGCTTCTTCAAGCGGAGGTTTAAGAAAGAGCGGGGTTCGAGGTGGCCGGTGGCCGACCAGTACGACCTGGTTGCGGGGGCGTTCGTCCTCCTCCTCATTGCCGACCCGGGGTGGCTCTTCTCACGGGTCACAGTCCCGGCGTTCATCTTCATCCTCATCCTGACGCCCATCCTGCACCGGGCCGTCAACATCATCGGTTATCGGGTCAATGTCAAGGAGGTACCATGGTAGATACGAGGCTTGCAGACATGCTCAAAAAGTACCGGGCAATCGAGTTCGGGGACTTCACCCTTGCATCCGGGGCAAAAAGCACGTTCTATATCGATGTGAAATCGGCAGTCACCAACCCGGACCTGCTCTCTGCCATTGCCCACGAGATCGCCCGCTCCCATGAATTCGATGTCGTGGCCGGTGTTGCTGTCGGCGGGGTCCCCCTCGCTGTGGCAACGTCTATGGTCGCACAAAAACCCTACGCAATCATACGGGCCGCGGAAAAGAGTCATGGGAAAAAGGAGGTCATCATCGGCACGGTGAAAGACCGGGACGTGCTGCTCGTGGAGGACGTGACCACGTCCGGGGGATCGGCCCTGTACGGCATCAACGCCCTCCGTGGAGCAGGTGCACGGGCAGACCGGGTTGTCACGGTCGTGGACCGGGAGCAGGGTGCCGCACTCCTGCTGGAAGAGCAGGGTGTCCGGATCCTCCCCCTCGTCCGGGTGAGCGAACTGTTCCCCGGGTAAGGAACCAAGAGCAAGGAATTTTTATTCCAAGCGTACACTAGGATGGTATGAAGATTCTCGTTGTGGGCGGGGGCGGGAGGGAACACGCCATAGCCGGTGCCCTTGCCCGCAACACGAAGACTGAAATCTTTTCCGTAATGGCGAACCGCAATCCCGGTATCGACGCCATTGCAAAAAAAGTGCTCCTCTGCCGGGAGACCGAGACGTCCCGTATCGTCGCCTTTGCAAAGGAGACCGGTGCCGACTATGCGTTCATCGGGCCCGAGGCCCCTCTCGAGGCGGGGGTTGTCGATTCGCTTGAGGGAGCGGGCATCCCCTCTGTCGGGCCGACACGGGCTGCGGCCCGGCTTGAGACGGACAAGGGGTTCTGCCGGGATCTGATGGCGCAGGAGGCCATTCCCGGCTGTCCGAGATACCGGACGTTCGATTCGGCAGACGAGGCGGCCGGGTTCATCGAGAATCATGACGGCGACCTCGTGGTAAAACCCGTCGGACTCACCGGCGGAAAAGGGGTCCGCATCATGGGGGAGCAGGTGGACCGTGCGGAGGCGATCGCGTATGTCAGGTCCCTCGACGGGAAGGCGGTGATCGAGGAGCGCCTCCTGGGCGAGGAGTTCACCCTGCAGGCCTTCGTCGACGGCACGCACCTGGTACCAATGCCCCTCGTGCAGGACCACAAGCGGGCGTTCGAGGGGGATGTCGGGCCCAACACCGGGGGGATGGGGTCGTATTCCCTGCCGGACCACATGCTGCCCTTCGTGACTCAGGCGGACTACAAAAAAGCCATCGGGATCATGAAGTCCGCCGTCGCGGCCATGGAACGGAAAGGGCAGTCCTACAAGGGTGTCCTCTACGGCCAGTTCATGAACACGGCGCAGGGCCCCAAGGTCATAGAGTTCAACGCACGGTTCGGCGACCCGGAGGCTATGAACGTCCTCTCCCTGCTCACATCGGACCTTTCAGAGATCGTGTACCGGATCACCGAGGGGACCCTCTCGCCATCCCATGCGGAATTTGCTCCCCAGGCCACGGTCTGCAAGTACCTCGTGCCGGAAGGATATCCCGACTCGCCCCATGCCGGTGATCCGATAACCATGGGGGAACATCCCGATGCCCTCCTCTATTACGCTAATGTGGAAAAAGCGGGAAGCCGCCTCGTCACCCGGACTTCACGGACGCTTGCATTCGTCGGGATCGGGGATACTCTCGAAGAAGCCGAGCGGGGGGCCGAATCGGCGGCTTCGGCCGTTAGCGGGCGGGTGCGGCACCGCCGGGACATCGGGACCCGGGAATTGCTCGAGAGGCGGACGGCGCACATGAAGGAGCTTCGATGAAGAAGGACTTTATCTCCATCCTCGATGTCAACGAGCAGGAGCTAGGGCAGCTCCTCACGGAAGCACACGAGCTCAAGCGCCAGAAGATGGCGGGCACCACCCACCTCCTGCTCTGCGGCAAGACCCTCGCCATGATCTTCGAGAAGTCTTCCACCCGGACGCACATCTCGTTCGAGGTCGGGATGAACGAGCTGGGCGGCCACGCCCTCTTCCTGAACGCCCGTGACATGCAGATCCGCAGGGGCGAGGAGATCCGGGACACCGCACGGGCGGCTTCGCGATACGTCTCGGGCATGATGATCCGGGCGTACAAGCACAGCACCATCGAGGAATATGCAAAATATGCAACGATCCCGGTCATCAACGGGCTCTCCGATATGGAACACCCCTGCCAGCTCCTCGCCGACATCATGACCATGCAGGAGCATTTCGGCTCCACGCAGGACCTGAAAGTCGCCTGGGTCGGGGACGGGAACAATGTCTGCAATTCCCTCATCCTCTCGACGGTGCTCACGGGTCTTGACGTCACGGTTGCAACACCCGAAGGTTACGAGCCTGCCGGGGAGTTTGTAGCAAGGGCGCGAGCACTTGGCGGCAGGGTGACCCTCGTCCGCGAGCCGGAAGCTGCCGTGAAGGACGCAGAAGTCATCGTCACGGATACGTGGATCTCCATGGGCGACGAGGAAGAGAAGGGAGAGCGGACGAAGATATTCAGAAATTATACCGTGGATGGGCCGCTCATGAAGCACGCCTCACCCGATGCCCGGGTCCTCCACTGCCTGCCCGCCCACCGCGGCGAGGAGATTTCCGATGAGGTGATGGAGGGCGGCCAGAGCCTTGTCTGGGACGAAGCCGAGAACCGCCTCCACGCCCAGAAGGCGCTCCTGGTGCGGCTTTTGAAGAGATAGAATAACGGCTCTGGAAGTAATCGGAATTTATATTCAGGCGCTCTTGGGGGCTTCGGCATCTGATGCCCCCGCCCCCGCCGCTCGGGCACCCCCCAAATAAAGATAGTCCCTCAGAAGGTTAGTGAAAATCCAGTCGAAAATGGGGTCGAAGATTTACCTTGTAAATCTTCTTCTCTTCGAGGTCTGAAGACCTCTCAGAGATTCAAGGGGATGCACCCTTTGGGCTGCCTCCCCTCTGGGGAGACTGCTATTCCCAAATGGAATAGCAGGCTGAAGAAGAACCGATAGGTTCTTCGATCACGTCGAAGGTCGGCTCACGCCTCCCTTCACCTCGTCGAGGTTTTGAGAAACCTCTCCGATTTCCGAAGAGGTTCATCAGGACCAGAGGATAAGAAGAACTCATCAGAGTTCTTCGACATGAGAGAGGAGGTCACCCTCACAGCATCTTCAAGTGGTTTACAAAAAATAGGACACTGACAGGATTTCCACGGGATAAAAAAAATTACTTCTCTTCTACAAACGCCTTCAGCTGGTCGATCAGGTATTTTTCGACCTGCTGCATCACATCCCGTTTTCCCCGGAATGCGAGCAGTTCACGCTCGTCGCCTTCCATGTTGGCAAACTTGATCTTTTCCTTGCGCTCGACGACCTTGACATCGAACTTCTTGGTCACGTCGAGGATCATCTTCCGGGGCACCCCGGGAGGGATAACGATATCAAAGAGCTGTTCTTCCTCTGCCATGTTCTTTCACCAGACTCATTTACCTATCTTGATCCGCCGGCTCATAATACATGGGCCCCCGCGTACGCCCCCGATCGGGTTTTTGGGCTTTCCGAGCGAGTTCATGCACCGTCCCATGAGTGCCGCGCCCCGGGCAAGCCCGTCGTCCACGAAAACAAGGTGGTCGACAGGGTCGTCAAAGAGGTTGCGCCCGGTGATCCCCTCTAGGATATAGTCGGGCTTCCGGCCCGAGATCGCTGCCCTGCCGGTAAACCCGATCGAAGAGTTCCTCAGCACGATATGCTGTTCGACCGCTACATCAATTAACCGGAGTGCCATCTTCGCACAGACACGGTCAACCACTTCATTGAGGGTCGCAAGGTTGTATCTTTTATGGATCTCCGACCCGATTGCGACAAGTTTGTCAAGTTCGCTGCTGTTCACCCCGCAGTCACACCCGATCATCGCGATCCCTGAATCCTTGGCAATCCGGGCATTGACCGGCACCCGGCCGAACCGGTCACGCTCCGGGGGTACAATGCAGATATCGATATGCTTATGGCAGCGTTCCACGTACTTGTCCACGACGTTCCGGTTGCCGCCGCGGAACAGCCCGCCGCTCACGGAATATTCGCCGAAGATATCGAGCGCAGTTCCCGTCCGCCCGTCCACGAGCCCGGTTCCCCGGACAATTGCGTCAGGTATCGCACCTGCAAGCCCGCAGAAATTCCCGACCGTCTTTGCAAACGGGTTGGGAGCGTCAGGGGGCACATCGCTCGTGATACGGCCGTCGAGCGTTGTGCCAAAATCGATCGTGACGCAGGGGTTGCGGAAATCGACCGGTGTCCATTTCGCCCCTTCCTTGATCCCTGCCATCGCGAGCTCGCCCTCCATCTCGTTTGCCACCATCTCAACACCCGTTGAGCCGAGGGGGGGGATCACTCCCGCCACGGCGCCGATAAAGACCACCTTGTCGGCAAAGCTGAACGGCTGGAGTTTCTGCGACTGGTTCTCCTTCGACATCGGGGGCGTCATTTTACGGGGGGGCACCCCGGCAATGAGGCACCCGTTGGCAAGAGCGATCACAAAGTCACCCACCTGGTCCGGGGACTCCATCTCGGCAACGACGCCGGTGCTCCGGACAACAAAGTCAAGTTCCTTTACGACGTCAAGATGCGCCTCTTTGTGGCACTGGAGCAACGTATCCCTGACGAGTTCGGTTACCGCCTCCCGCGTCAGCTCGGTCCCGTCCAGTGTTGCGCCGAAGATCGTCTCGCCGGGTTTCGGGGGGCGGATGTCCCGGCTCATGCTCACCGTCTTGTTGATGACATAGGACATACCGGTTTCGAGATTTACCCCGGTGAGGATACACTTCGTCGTGGTGTTTCCCATCTCCACTGAAGCCACGATAAAATAGGGCTTGTTCTTGTATTCGGGGATCTGCATCCCGGCGCCATGGATGATGGAAGGCGGAGGAGGGCTTTCAACGATATGCGGTTTGGGTTTTATGAAGCGGGAAAAAAAATTGGCGCACATATACCCGATTCTTCGTTTTTGTATCCTTATAATTTTCTATTTGTCCGGAGGTGGCACGGGGTGGGAAAACCTTCATCTGGCATGACAGAAGAGATGCTCCTTATGAGCGATGCGCTGGAAGCCTACCTGTCCGGGCTCTCGTTTTCAGCGCAGGGAAAGCACGGGGAGGCCCTCCTCTCGTTTGAACACTCGCTGGCGCTGGACCCCGGAAACGCAGGTGCGTGGATCGGCAGGGGGCTTGCGCTCGCTTATCTCGGCCAGTACGAGCCATGCGTCCAGGCATTCGACCGGGCGATCGCCCTGAATGAAAATGACGAGATCACCTGGTACAACCGGGGAATTGCCTTCCATATCCTGAAACATGACGAGGAAGCCATCCTCTCGTTCGACCACGTGCTCCGGATCGCCCCCTCCCATACCCTTGCATGGGCGGGAAAAGCCCGGTCCTACGCCGCCCTTGAACATTACCGTGAGGCCATCGATGCCTATGACCGGTCGCTGGGTTATGGCACCGATGAGGTGAACTCGTGGACGGGAAAAGCCAACGCATACTTCGAACTGGACCAGTACGGGGAGGCACTCGCCTCGTTTGAGAAGGCGCTGGCCATCGATGTCGGGAATACCCATGCCCTGAACGGAAGGGCAGCGGTCCTGATGGAACTGGGGAGGATCG
The DNA here is from genome assembly GCF_050010295.1 of Methanoregula sp. Lineage (GTDB taxonomy): Archaea > Halobacteriota > Methanomicrobia > Methanomicrobiales > Methanospirillaceae > Methanoregula. The sequence goes on along the minus strand of NZ_JBEKLH010000006.1, from coordinate 159,990 downwards.
ATGAATCGATCGGGACCTTTGAGAAGGTGCTGGCCCTCGATCCCGATAATGTCACTGCCCTGGCCGGCAGGGCCCAGGGAATGATCGTCCGCATACGGTACGATACGGCTCTCGGGGACCTGGAGCATGCGATACGGGTCGACGGACAGGACGGCAAGTCCTGGTACCTCCAGGGAGTCGCGCTCGGGTTATCCGGCAGAGTGGACAGGGCATTCCACGCGTTTGGCCAGGCCCTCGCCTTCAACCCGAACATAGCACTCGTATGGTACACCCAGAACGATCTCATCCATTTCATCGTCCGGGACCAGGACGAGATCAGGGCTTTCGGGCGCTCGCTGCCCATTGACCCCAACGTGAGTGAGGCCTGGTCGAGCCATGCCTACGGGCTCTCGCGGTCCGGAAGGTATGAAGAGTCCCTGCAGGAATATGAGAAGGAACTTGGCCTTGCCCCCGACTCGACCCTGGTCTGGTACAACAAAGGAGTTTCCCTCGACAGCCTCGGGCGGTACGAGGATGCCCTCCGCGCCTACGAGATGGCGGTCCTGAAAAATCCGGATCTGGCTGCCGCATGGTACAACAAAGCGCTGGTGCATGTGTATCTCGGGGAATACAGCAAGGCGCTTGAGTCCTGTGAACGGGCACTTGCAATCGACCAGAATGCGGCGGCCATCTGGTTCAATAAGGGAATCGTTTTCGGGTTACAGGGGAAGTACGAGATGGCGCTTGCTGCGTTCAACCGGGCGCTTTCGATCGCCCCGAAGATGGCCTCGGCCTGGTACAACCGCGGGGTGACATTCCGCAGGCTCGGCCGGCATGCCGAAGCCGCGGAATCGTACGACCGGGCGATCTCGTTTGACCGCGGTCTCATGACGGCATGGTTCAACAAGTCCTCGGAACTTGTCCGGACGGGAGCGTGGGAAGAAGCCCTGCAGGCCATCGGGATTGCACTCTCCATCCGGCAGAACGATGCAGTGAGCTGGTACGTGAAAGGATTTGCCCATGCCAACCTGAAACAGGGCCGCGAAGCACAAGCGGCCCTGGACAAGGCGCTGGCGACCGATACGAAACTGTACCTTGTCCAGTACCCGTTCGGCGGCGTCCTCTATCTCTCCCGTACCTATCATCCCGTATCCGCCGATGATGCCCGGAGCCGTGCCCCCGGACAGGGCGATGCCCGGTCCTGGTACGAGAAGGGGGTGACCCTCTACCGCGGTTACCATTACGAGGAAGCTGTTGGTGCCGTCGACCGGGCCCTTGCGCTCGATACCGGGACCGCCCGGTCGTGGGTTCTCAGGGGGCTCGCGCTCCATAAACTCGGGAGGTACGAAGAATCCCTCATCTCGCTCGGCCATGCCCTTGCATCCGATCCGGAGAACTACAAGACATGGAATATCCGGGGGCTGGTCCATAAAAAACTCCATGATCTGCCATCCGCGCTTGCGGATTTCGATCATGCACTGGCCCTCAACCCGGGAATTGCCGGCAGCTGGCTGAACCAGGGAGTTATCCTCCTCCAGCTGAACCGTGACCGTGAAGCGGTCGATTCCCTTGAGCGTGCAGTCTCCCTGGGTCCCGGGGACAGGCGGGCCCTCAACGCCCTCGCATATGCAAAGAAGAGGGTTGCAGCACCTGCGGGCCGGAGCGTGCAGAAAAAGGGATTGCCCGGGTGACTGGTTAAGACCTGAGCAAGACTGGGTGAGGACGGGAAAAATTATTAATTAAACATTATGAGGGTTCCCCACCTCAGGGCCTCTCCGAGAACAGCCCGCAGGGCTGTGGAGAAGTGCAACTTCGACTTATGAGTGGTTCGTCAGAACCGCGAAGTGTGAGATGTTCGCAGGAACTTCGAGCACGGCGGGCAAGGAAGTTGAACCGCCGCTGGGGTGAGTTGAAAATTCTCTGTCAGAGTATTTTCTTCAGCCCGCCCTGACTATCGGGTCACGGCTGGCATCCCGTTGGGGATATTCCCACGAATGCATAGCTCCTCGGGAAGGTAATACAGCACTATCTCTGAGCGCAGGGGCGGATGAATTCTCATTCGCCCTGAATCATGCACCACTCAAATCTTCAGGAAAAGAATATTTTTACGAAGAAGAGGGAAAATAATCATTTTTTCTTTGACTTTTTCTTTCTCTGCATCTGCCTGACCATACGCCCCTGGATACCGAAGTAGTTGGAGACACCGATCGCATGGCACTGGTCGATGGACGCACTGTCAAATGAGACGAAGTCGCTGGAATAGATTGCGTCGGGAGAACTCCTGCCGAGCACCCGGGCACTCCCCTTGTACAATTCAAGGTCCACCTTCCCGTTTACCCGCTCCTGCGTGGTGTCAATAAATGCATTCAGCGCCGCATAAAGCGGTTCGTACACAAGCCCTTTGTAGGCGAGTTCGGACCACCTGTCATCGACCATTCTCTTGAAGGCGAGTTCCTGCCGGGTAAGTACCAGCCCTTCCAGGTCGCGGTGGGCCAGGAGGATGACCGTGGCCGCCGGGTGCTCGTAGTTCTCCCGTGCCTTGAGGCCGAGGATCCGGTCTTCGATCAGGTCATTGCGGCCGATGCCGTGCTTCCCTGCAAGGGCATTGAGCTTCTGGATCAGGTCGTAGCCCCCGAGTTTCTTCCCGTTCAGTGCCACGGGGATGCCGCCCTGGAAGGTAAGCGTGATCTTCGCCGGCTTGTCCGGGGCGTCCCGTGGCGAGGTGGTCCAGAGATAGATCTCTTCGGGAGGGTGGAATGCAGGGTCTTCGAGGCGCCCACCCTCGATGCTCCGGCTCCAGCAGTTCTCGTCCATGCTCCACGGCTTCTCCTTTCTGACGGGGACGGGGATGTTATGCTCACGGGCATACTCGATCTCCCAGTCCCGGGTGAGGTTCAGTTCACGGATGGGGGCCACGACTTCGAGCCCGGCGCTGCGGATGATGAAATCGAACCGGAGCTGGTCGTTGCCCTTGCCCGTGCACCCGTGGCCTATGGCCGTTGCGCCTTCCTTCCGGGCGATCTTCACCACTTCTTCTGCAATGAGCGGGCGGGCAAGGGAAGTACCCATTGGGTAGCCCTCGTATGAACCGTTCGCCTTTATTGCCGGAAAGATATGCTCCAGGACAAACCGCTCCCGTACATCGATGGTATAATGGCGATCGGCCATCTTTCTGCCTTTTCTGGTTGCAACCTCAATCTCTTCGTCCCGCTGGCCGACATGTACGGCAACCGTGACCACGCGATCATATTCGTACCGCTCCTTCAGGAGCGGAATACAGATGGAGGTGTCAAGCCCCCCGGAATATGCAAGAACTATGGTGCCTTTTCCCATGATGGACTCCCCGTCCGGGTGATAATGCTGTACTGGTTGGCTCTTTTGACATATATGTTCGAGGGCGCAGCTGCGGGGTTCGTGATATACAACCCTGACCAGCCGGACCGGGAAACAGGAACAAAAAAATGGGTGTCCAGGCTTTCTGACCTGAACGGATATCGGGGCTGGGTTACTTGGTGACGGTGATGACTCCCTGCATTAATGGCTGGAATGTTGTTGTGTAGCCGAATGAACCGGCGACGGGGAAGGTAACCGTAAGGGGTGTTCCGTAGGGGATCAATAGGGCGTTCATGCTGCCAAAGTATTTCCCGGACTGGAATGCGGTTGCCTGAATACCGTGCGGCTTGAAAGGATCGTTGTTGACAAAGACTACATTGCTGCCGGCCTTGATAGTGACGGAGGTCCCGGGAATGATGGTCCCTGCCTGGCCGAAGGTGATCGTGACGGATGGGACGGGGGTCGGCGCCGGAGTTGGTGTAGCCGTTGGTGCTGCAGTTACATTAAGAACGGGGGCTGCCGTTGTCGGGACCGGTGTCGGGAGCACAGTTGTCATGACTGGTGTCATGACCGGTGTGGCAGTGGGGGTTGCTACGGGTGTTGCGGGTTGCGAGGTGCATCCCGCGAGCAGAATCCCGGTAAACAGGATCGCAAGAACAACAAGAAATTTCTTCATGCATCTTTTTTTGTTATTTCGGTATATAAGGATATTCAATTATCCGGCAGAATACTCCCGGCCGGACCGGACTGGCGGCAGGGTCCTCAATCCATGATAAAAGGAAAGACCGGGTATGGTTCACGCCGGCATTACTTCAGATAATGGCTGATCGGTTCAAGCGTGACCTTCTCTCGCTTGATGGCATCAATGGCAAGCGCCGCCGCCCGCGCTGCCTGAAGCGTGGTGATATACGGGATCTGGTAGTCTACTGCCGCACGCATGATCTGGTAATGGTCCTGCCGGGACTGCCGGTCCTGCGGGGTATTGATGATCAGCCGGATCTCCCCGTGCCGCATCATGTCCAGGACGTTGGGTGACCCTTCCTGGATTTTCCTGACAAGATTTGATTCGACCCCGGCATCGTGCAGGTAATCCACCGTGCCTTCCGTACCATAGAGAGTGAGGCCGAGATCCCGCAGCTGGCGTGCGATCGGTATCGCCTCGTCTTTTTGCTCGATATTCACGGAAATGAAGACATTTCCCTTGAGCGGCAGTTCGTTGTCGGCAGAGATGCAGGCCTTGTAAAAGGCAAGGCCGAAGTCGTAATCGATCCCCATGACTTCCCCGGTGCTCTTCATCTCGGGGCCAAGAACGGTGTCGACTCCCGCAAGCTTGTTGAAGGGGAGCAGCACTTCCTTGACCGCGACGTGGCGGATCTCCCGCTCCTTATACCCGAGGTCCTTCAGTTTTTTCCCGACCATGACCTTTGCTGCAATCTTTGCAACGGGGATCCCCGTTGCCTTGGAGACGAACGGGATCGTCCTGCTGGCACGGGGATTTGCCTCAAGGACGTACACGATACTGTCCTTGACCGCAAGCTGGAGGTTCACAAGACCGATCACCCCCAGTCCCAGTGCTATCTTCCGGGTATATTCCCGTACGGTATCCACGACCGCGGGTGGCAGGGACTGAGTCGGGATCACGCAGGCGGAATCGCCGGAGTGGATCCCGGCCTGCTCGATATGTTCCATGATACCGCCGATCAGGACCTCTTCGCCATCGCAGACCGCATCCACGTCAAGCTCGATGGCGTTCTGGAGATAGGAATCGATGAGGACCGGGTGGTTCCTGCTTACCCTGACTGCCTCCTTCATGTAAGTTTCGAGCTCGCGTTCGTCGTGGACGATCTCCATCGCCCTGCCACCGAGGACATAGGACGGCCTGACAAGGACCGGATACCCGATCTTTTCTGCCATCGCCCGGGCCTCGCTCTCGGAATAGGCGGAACTGTTCGCGGGGCTGGGGATGTTGAGTTTCGTCAGGAGCATGCTGAACCGGTCCCGGTCCTCTGCGATATCCATGGCATCAGGGCTCGTCCCGAGAATCCGGGTTTTAAGGCCGAGGCGTGCGATCTCGTTCTCTATGGGGACGGCGAGGTTCACGGCATTCTGCCCGCCGAACTGCACCATCACGCCGTAGTAATGGTCTTTCAGGAGGATGTTTGAGACGTCCTCGAGCTGCATGGGTTCGAAGAAGAGGCGGTCGGAGGTATCGAAGTCAGTAGAGACGGTCTCCGGGTTGTTGTTGACGATGTGGACCTCGACACCCTCGTCCCGCAGCGCCTGGACCGCGTGGACCGTGCAGTAATCGAACTCGATTCCCTGGCCGATACGGATCGGGCCGGAGCCGAGAATGAGGACTTTCTGGCTGGTGCTCGGGACAATTTCGCAGACCGGTTCCTGGGTCGAGTAGAAATACGGGGTGCTTGCCGGGAACTCGGCAGCGCAGGTGTCGACCATCTTGTAGGACGGGAGTCCTGCGGCCTGCTCGATCTCCCCGGCAGGTCTCCCGGAGATCTTTGCGATCTCCGCGTTCGAGAACCCGTATTTTTTTGCGGCAAGAATATCGGCAGGGCTGCAATGAACCGCGAGATGTTTTTCAAGGTCAACGATATTTTTGATCTTTTCCAGGAAGAACGGGGTGATCGAGGTGAGCTGCGCTGTCTCTTCGAGCGTGAACCCGAGGCGGAACGCATCGAACAGGCAGTGGAAACGCTCATCGGTCGGGCGGGAGAGGATCATCCGCACTTCGCTCGGGTTCGTGTGGGCCCGAACATCGGTGTCAATGGAGCGCTTCGCCTTCATGAATGCCTCTTCGAGCGTCCGCCCGATCGCCATCACTTCCCCGGTGCTCTTCATGGAGGTCGTGAGGGTCCTGTCCGCACCCTTGAACTTGTCAAACGGCCAGCGGGGGACCTTGACCACGATATAATCGATGGTTGGTTCAAAGGACGCGGGTGTGCACCCGGTTACCGTGTTGGTGATTTCGTCGAGGCGCAGGCCAATCGCGATCTTTGCTGCCACCCGGGCGATAGGGTATCCCGTTGCTTTTGATGCAAGCGCCGACGACCGCGAGACCCTCGGGTTGACCTCGATGACCCGGTAGTCACCGTCCTGGAACGCGAACTGGACGTTGCAGCCGCCCTGGACGTCGAGTGCCCGGATGATACGGATCGCCGCGCTGCGCATCATCTGGAACTCGTCATCGCGCAGGGTGAGGATGGGCGCCACGACAACGCTCTCGCCCGTGTGAATGCCCATCGGGTCGACGTTTTCCATGCCGCACACGATGATGCAGGTATCGGCGGCATCACGCATCACTTCGAACTCGATCTCTTTCCAGCCCATGACGCTCTCTTCGATGAGCACCTGGTGGATGCGGGACCGGGAGAGCCCGAGCTCGATGATCCGGATCAGCTCTTCGCGGGTCTTCCCGATCCCGCCCCCCGCTCCCCCGAGGGTATAGGCGGGCCGCACGACAGCCGGGAGGCCGATCTCCCGGATCGCCTCGTCCACCTGGCTGAGGGAATTGATGACCGTGCTCTTCGGTACCGGCTCGCCGATTGCGTTCATGAGGTCGCGGAATTTCTGGCGGTCCTCCCCCTTGTAGATCGCCTCGAGAGGAGTGCCGAGGATCTCGACACATTTCAGGGCACCCATCTCGGCGAGCTCCGCGGTGAGGTTGAGGCCGGTCTGCCCGCCCATTCCAGAGAGGATGCCGTCCGGCCGCTCCTTCTCGATGATCCTGGCGATGAAATCGGCCCGGAGCGGCTCGATGTAGACCTCGTCTGCCATCTCCGGGTCGGTCATGATGGTGGCCGGGTTCGAGTTGACGAGCACGACCTTCACCCCCTCTTCCCGGAGCGCCCGGCACGCCTGCGAGCCGGAGAAGTCGAACTCGGCAGCCTGCCCGATCTGGATGGGCCCCGACCCGATCAGGAGGACCTTCCTGATATCCGTCCTGCGGGGCATTTACGCGATCCTCCTGAAGAGCCCGTCGAAGAAGTGCTCCTCCGTGTCGCGGGGCCCCCCGTGGGCCTCCGGGTGGAACTGGACGGTCGTCAGGCAGAGGTCCTCGTTCTCGAACCCTTCCACGGTCCCGTCGTTCACGTTGGTGTAGGTGACGTTCGTCCCTTCGGGAAGGGACGCCGCATCCACGGCAAACCCGTGGTTCTGGGTGGTGATGAAGATCCTGCCGTCTTTGAACCGTACCGGCTGGTTTGCGCCCCGGTGCCCGAACTTGAGTTTGTAGGTGTCCCCGCCGAGCGCGAGCGCCGCGACCTGGTTGCCCATGCAGATCCCGAATACCGGCATCTGCCCGATCAGGTCCTTCATGCAACGGATGGCATCCGTCGCCTGCTTGGGGTCCCCGGGCCCGTTGCTGACGAACAGGGCATCGGGCCTGCAGGCAAGGACCTGGTCGGCCGTGGCATTATACGGGAAGACATGGAGGTCCCCGCCCCGCTTCGAGAGGCTGATCAGCATGTTCTTCTTGATCCCGAGGTCGATGACGGCGATCCGTTTTCCGCACCCCTTCACGTGGTAGGGTTCCCGGCAGGAGACCTCGGGGATCGGGACGGTGTCGCAGATCGTGGGGGTGCGGCGGGCAAGCTGTACGGCAGAGGCGCCATCGTCACTGCCGACGACGAGTGCAGCCCGCATCGTGCCATGGACACGGGTCTTGATGGTCAGGGCCCGGGTGTCGACCCCGGTCATGCCGAGAAGGCGGTTCTCTTCAAAAAAGGATCTGATGGAAGGCAGGGCGGCGGGTTTCTCGCAGATCTCTTTGGTTATGCACCCGAGTGCACAGACCTTCGGGTTCTGGAAGTTCTTCGGGTCGACACCGTAGTTCCCGATGAGCGGGAACGTGAACATCAGGATCTGGCCGAAATAACTCGGGTCGGTGAGCGATTCCATGTACCCGGTCATCTGCGTGTTGAACACGAGCTCGCCGGCGCATTCCCCCTCGACACCGAAACCTTCCCCGACGACAAATTGCCCGTCTTCCAGACCCAGAACTGCCTTCATGATTTCCATATGGTATGTGCCGGAATAGTTATTAACGATAGTGCAATTACCAGCGCCCCGTTTCGCCTCTTATCGCCCGCATTGCATGCTCACGCCGTAGATACCTGAAACAGGCATTGCCGGAACCCGCGTCTGTCTGAAAAAATACGAATAAGAAGATTACGTGCTGATATTCAATGATAACGTCAACCCGGTTGACGGTGAACAGAATGGGAACACAAGGCAGAAAGATTGTAGGGACCGATGTTGCGGAACTGCTCAGGCTCCTCAACAAGGCATTTTCCGATGAATGGCTTGCGTATTACCAGTACTGGATCGGCTCCAAAGTCGTCCGCGGGCCGGGCAAGGAGACCGTTATCGCCGATCTGACCCTTCACGCAACCGAGGAACTCGGCCACGCGACCCTCCTCACGACGAGGATTATCCAGCTCGGAGGGACCCCGGTCACGAAGCCGCAGGACTGGTACAAACTCACCAACTGGGTACGAGGCCCCCGATGACCCGTTCATCGTCAGGGTGCTCGAGCAGAACATCAAGGGGGAGCAGTGCGCCATCAAGACGTACAATGCTTTCATGAAGAAGACAAAGGACAAGGACCCGGTCACGTACAACATGCTCCCCACCATCCTTTCACAGGAGGTGGAGCACGAGGAGGACCTCCAGGCCCTGCTCGAGGATGTCAACCTGATCATGCACTCAAAATAATCTCTCTTTCTTTTTTGGTGACGGTGGATACGTCCGGATTCTTTACCCGCATGAAAAAAATTAACCTGCAAAAAAGGGCGGTATCTCCTTCCGCTTCCTTAACGCATGATAAAAACCGGTTATTTTTAAAGAATACCTCCTGGATGCCCATTTTTATATAGTATCCATCGCAATTTCCTTGTATAAAAACGTGTTTCAGGTAGTGAATTTTCCATGATAGGTGAACATGTGAACGGGAAGAACGTGGGAAAAGTCGTGCTCTATGCCCTCAGCACCTGTGGCTGGTGCGAAAAAACCAAGCAGCTCCTCCGGACCACCGGAATCGCGTTTGATTTTATCTATGTTGACCTGCTGGAAGGCGTCGAGCAGGACGATGCGATGGATATCGTCGAGAGATGGAACCCGCACGGTTCGTTTCCCACGCTGGTCATCAACGATCGGAAATCCATTGTCGGTTTCAGGGAAAAGGAGATCCGGGAGGCAATTGGTTTATGATCTTCGAAGGGCTGATGGAGACCGACGTTGAGAACCTGTACCAGACTCTGAACCGGGAAGCGGAAGCCGGGGGTTACCACTTGAACCCGGATATCGAGTTCACGAAAAACCTGGTACGGGGACTGATGAAGAACGAACGGCGCTACGGCTACCGCTCGTGCCCCTGCCGGCTCGCATCCGGCAAACGTGCAGAAGACTTGGACATCATCTGCCCCTGCGACTACCGGGACCCGGATATTGCAGAATACGGCGCTTGTTATTGTTCCCTGTATGTAAATAATCTGATCAGGGCTGGAGAACACCTGCTCTTTCCCGTACCTGAACGCCGCCCACCCCGGAGCCAGCGCAGTCTCAAGACCGTCATGGCGACACCCGGGCCAATCCTCCCGTTTCCCGTGTGGCGCTGCAAAGTCTGCGGGTACCTCTGCGCCCGGGACCAGCCCCCGGATGTCTGCCCGATCTGCAAGGCCACGAAGGACCGGTTCGAACGCTTCATGTGAACCACCAAAAATTTCACCCCTTTTTTCCCGGGGAGGGCCCCGATGACGAACACTAAATAGTGCCCGGAACAACACTACTGGCATGGCAGGAACCCTCCGGGTTGAAATCGTCGGCCTGAAAACCTCTGAATGCTCCCCCTTTCCCTGCGATGAGGACCGCACGTGCGGCCTGTCTGGCTGCTATCTCTCAGGAAAACTTACCGATGCGTTCAATGAACTGGAAAAAGTCCTCACCGAAACCTATGGCGACCGTGTCGAGATGAAACTCACCCTGCTCGACGGCGGTGCCCCCGATCACATCCGCGCCATCATCGAGAAGGAGTATCCCCCCGTCCCCATGGTCCTGGTCAACGGCCGGGTGACGAAGATCGGGAGGATCACCCTGGACCGGATCAAAAGAGAGATCGAGAAGGAACTTTAAACCGGTTTTTCCTTTTTTTCGGCTCTGGAGAAACCTATTTTTCAATAAATCAGGTTATCATTTCAAGTGGTTATGAGGAAGCCTGTTCTTTCCTTCGGGAAGAGCGGTCTCCTCCAATATATCTACAATGAATATCGATGATTTCTCCAAAGTTTTTTTTCAACTATTTTTCAACTATGTATCTCTTTGAAACGCGCATAACGGGAAATGTCCGGAATCCACCGTTTTTACGAACCAGCAGGTATTCCGCTGTGCCGTCCCGGTGATTTACCTAGACAGGGAACCGGCTCGCTCGTGACCCGGGAAAAATACGCCCTCTCCCGCAGTAGAATGCAGCACCAGTTATATATGGGGGGAGAAATAACCGGTGTAAATCGTTTTCAGAAAACTATCTCCTGATGATCCCGATGTATACAACCTGTTGTGATTCTCACTTCGTCCTCTCCGGAAGAAAGGAGGTGCCGGATGCCGGCCCTGTCGGCATATTCCGATTCTGAACCGTTCAACGAGGACCAGACGCTCCTCACGCTCTACGCGCTGGCAGGAGAGGAGAGCGGGGGCTTTGTTACCTTCCGCCCGCACTTCCTCCACCGGATCGGGAAAGCGTTCTTTGACGGTGGTGCTGTCCCTGCTCCCCTGGGGGTCGTCGGTTCAGCCGAAGTCAGGGAGCTCTCGGAGGAGGAGATGGCCAGGGCCGAACGCGAACTCTGGATCCATTACCACCAGCAGAAAGCAGACCACCGGAACGACCGCCTCTTTGCAGCGTTCGCCGGGACCAAGCTCATCGGAGTGGCCCGCTGTGCCCGGCACCCCGACGGGCTCGAAGTGGACGCGGTGTACGTGCTCGACGAATACCGGCGGCAGGGGTTTGCCCGCTCGGTCATGGCACTGCTCGTCGGGGAATGCGGGAAGAACGACACCCTCTACATGCACTCGAAACTTGAACTCGTGGACTTTTACGGGAGCCTCGGGTTCCACCCTATCCGCGAGGCCGAGCTACCGAAGTCCATCCGGGACCGATTCAGTTTTGCGCTCGGCAACCTTGGGGGGCTCGATGTCTTACCTATGAAACGTGATGCAGGGGCAGTCCCTGCAACGGAAAATACCTGAAGGGAAACAGATGGTGGCGGGATACTGCATTCGGGATGGAAAGAGGGACGCCCGGCGTTCACTGCCACAGGAGAACGGGGGAATACGATGATTCCTGAGATCTTTTTCACCGCTCTCGTGCTGCTGTTCCTGGGTTTTGTCGTTCCCCTGGTTTTCGCGCAGTACGATCGCCGGGTCATCCGGACGTTCTCCCTCACCTGTATCCTCTGCGCATCAGTCCTGCTGGGTTTTGTCGCGCTGGATGTCCTTGCAGGCGGCGGCACCCTTGCATTTGTCGGTTACCAGCCCGTTGCCGGGATCTCCCTCGCGTTCATGGTCGACCGGCTCGCAGCATTCTTCATCCTGATCATCGCGCTCGTTTCAGGGTGCGTGGCGATCTACTCGCATGAATATACCGAACACCTTACCGGCGGGTCGCGGAGGAACCTCCTCTGCGGCTGTACAAACCTCTTCATTCTTGCCATGGCCCTTGTCGTCGCCTCGGCCACGACGCTCTCCTTCCTCCTCTTCTGGGAGCTGATGGCGGGTGCATCGTTCTTTCTTGTCATGTACGAGTACCGGGAGCCCGAGACCCGGAAGGCCGGCATTTTCTATTTCGTGATGACCCAGATCTCCACGCTCTTCGTCCTCCTCGGCATCATCGCCCTCTACGAGCAGACCGGGTCGTTTGCCATCGCCCCCCTGGGAGCTGCAGCCTCGCCCCTCGTTACGGCGGCTTTCCTCTCGCTCTTCCTGGGGTTCTCCATCAAGGGCGGCATCATCCCGTTCCACAAGTGGCTCCCGTACGCCCATCCTGCAAGCCCGTCGCCGATCTCCGCGCTGATGTCGGGCGTGATGCTGAAGATAGCGGTTTACGGGCTGATCCGGTTCCTCCTCGGTCTCTTCACCCCGGATCTGTGGTGGGGCGTCCTGATCCTCGCTGCAGGCACCGCTTCAGCAGTCCTCGGGGTGATCTACGCCCTGAAGGAGCACGATGTCAAGGGGATGCTCGCCTACTCAAGCATCGAGAATGTCGGGATCATCTTCATCGGCACCGGGCTCTTTGTGATCTTCACCGCGTACCACCTCCCCCAGCTCGCCCTGATCAGCCTCCTCGGTGCGCTCTTCCATTCCCTGAACCATGCGCTGTTCAAGAGCCTTCTCTTTCTCACCTCTGGCTCGGTCATCCACGCCACCCGTACGCGGGACATCGAGCAGATGGGCGGCCTCGCCCACCGGATGCCGTATACCTCGGCCCTCTTCTTCATCGGGGCCCTCGCGATCGCCGCCCTCCCCCCGCTCAACGGGTTTGCAAGCGAGGTCCTCATCTTCATCTCGTTCTTCTCGTCCGTGGCACTAGTCGACCCGTTCTTCAAGGTCCTGCTCTTCATCTGCCTCTCCCTGTTTGCCCTGACGAGCGCACTCTCGGCAGCCTGTTTTGTCAAGGCCTACGGCTCCATCTTCCTCGCCCTCCCCCGCTCCCCGGAAAGTGCCGGGGCCCGGGAAGTGCCTGCGGCGATGATCGCCGCCCCCGCGATCCTCGCTGCCGCGTGCGTATTCCTCGGACTCTTCGCATTCCAGATCTTCTCCCTGTCGGGCTTTCCGGTTCCCATGCCGGACATGCTGCTCGTCGGCCTCCTCCTCCTTGTGATGGCAGCGCTTGCGTACGTGGTCCTGTACTTCACCGCTTCCCGCGAGGTCCGGATCTCCGAGACATGGGGCTGCGGCACCCCGTCGCAGCAGCCGTCCACGGAATACAGCGGCCATGGGTTCTCGGAACCTATCGATGTCATCTTCTCGGCCATCTACCGCACCCGGATCAGGAACGAGCGGACGTTCTTCGACGGACAAAACTGCATCTTCCGGGAAGGGACCGGGGAGATCCGGCTCATGAAAGTCTTCGAGGAGTACTTCTACCTGCCCGTGGCGCGGGCCTCGTGCCGGGCTGCGGCTCTGCTCTCAAGGTTCCAGAACGGCTGCCTCGACACGTACCTCCTGTACGTCTTTGTCACGGTCATTGCCATCATCCTCTTCCTCGGGTGGTTTGCATGAACCTGTCGTTTGTCCTGTACCTCGTGGTGAACACGCTCCTTGTGCTCGCAATCTCCCCGCTCTTTGTCAGCCTCATCAAAAAGGTGAAGGCGTGGACGCAGGGGAGGAATGGCCCGTCCGTTTTCCAGACCTACTTCACGCTGGCAAAACTCGCAAAAAAGGAGGTCATCTACTCCCCCCACGCCTCGGCCATCATGCGGGTCACGCCGATCGTGAACATCGCGGCAGTCCTGGTCGCCGCCCTCTTCGTCCCCCTCGTCTTTGTCCCTGAACCGGTCGGGGGCATCGGCAATATTATCCTCCTGCTCTACCTGCTCGCCCTTGCCAAGTTCTTCATGGCCCTCGCCGGGCTCGATGCGGGGAGTTCCTTCGGCGGGATGGGCAGTTCGCGGGAGATGAGCATCTCGGCCATCATCGAACCCACGACCATCATCGTCTTTGCCGCCCTTGTCTTCGTCTTCAGGACACTCAACGTCTTCGATATGTTTGTGGCATCCGCTGCTGCCGGTACGCTCTCCACGCCGACCCTGATCCTGATCGGGATCTCCCTCTTCATCATCCTCATCGTCGAGACCTCCCGTATACCGGTCGACAATCCGGAGACGCACCTGGAACTTACCATGATCCACGAAGGGATGATCCTCGAGCAGTCGGGGCGCAACCTTGCCCTGATGGAGCTCTCGTCCGCGGTGAAGCTGACACTCCTGATGGCGCTCCTCATCAACCTGGTCGTCCCGTACGGGCTAGCGACCAGCATCACCGCGGCCGGAATCCTTGCAGCAGTTGTACTCTTCATCATCAAGGGCTCCGTTCTTGCAGGGGTCACCGGGCTCTTCGAATCCTCCATGGCCAAGATGCGGTTCTTCCGGCTCCCCAGCCTGTTTGCCATGGCATTCTTCTTCTCCACCCTGATCATCATCATCGAGGTGTTCGCATGATCGACCCGGCCTATATCCAGAGTATCGTCAGGATCCTGTTCGCCATCGTGATCATCACGGCGGCCTATATCATCTCTACCCGCAACCTGCTCTCGGTCGTCTCCGTCTACGCCCTCCAGTCTCTGACGCTCGTCTGCATAGCGCTCGCCCTCTGGTCGCTCGAAGGGACGACCGTCCTCCTTGCCATCGCGGTCCTCACATTTGTCACCAAGGTACTGGTCATCCCCTACTTCATCGCTGCCATCCAGGAGCGGGTGCGGATCAAGCGGGACATCGAGTTCCATTACCTGAGCCCGACGACCTCGCTCCTCCTCTCGATGGGCCTGATGCTGGTCATTTACAGCGCGCTCTCGAGGATCCTGCAGGGGACACCGGCTCGGGAGAGCCTCTTCTTCTTCGGTGCCGTCCTTGGGATCTCCCTGATGCTGATGGGGATGATGGTGACCTTCTCGAGAAAACGTGCCATCACCAAGGTGCTGGGCTACCTTTCCATGGAAAACGGGGTGCTGCTCTTCGGCATGTTCGTCACCGAACTGCCGTTCATTATCGAGTTTTTGATCATCATCGACCTGATCATCCTCGTCCTCCTGACCACCATCCTGACGGTGGGGATCGACTCGACGCTCGAGGACTACCACAAACGGCTGCACCGCTTCCACCTCCTTGAAGGGATGGAGGAGACACCATGATCCTGGAAGCATCTGTCCTCACGGCGGTCTGTGCACTTGTCCTGGTAGCCGCAAGCCGCACCCACCGGCAGATGAATGCAGTCTGCATCCTTGAGGGGGTCCTGTTCCTGATGCTGGCAGGCTTCGTCCTCCTGTCAGGGATCCCGGTATCGTCATTCATCGTCGGCAGCCAGTTCTTTTTCATCGACCACCTCGGCATCTACGAAGTGCTGATCACGGCTGTGGTCTTCACCCTCGCCGCGGTCTATGCCCGGGGGTATGTCGAGGGACTGCTCGAGAGCAGGGAACTCGGGAAAGGGAGCCTCAGGCTCTTCTACGCGGCGTGGGCCCTCCTCCTCCCCATCATCGTCCTTGCGTTCTTCTCGGACAACCTCGCCCTCTTCTGGATCTTTGCCGAGCTGACCACGGTCATCTCCGCCATGCTCGTCGCGATCCTCTATGCCCGGGAGAATATCGACGCTGCCATCAAGTACATCTTCATTGCATCGGTCTCGATGCTCTTCTCGTTCGTCGGGCTGATCTTCCTCTTCGAGATCTCCCGCACTGCGACGGGGAGCGGCAGCCTGAACTGGACCGCCCTGATCCAGCAGGCCCCCTCGTTCCCGGCGGGCATGATGGTCGCCGCGTTCGCCCTCGTCTTTGTCGGGTTTGCCGCAAAGTGCGGTATCTTCCCGTTCCATACCTGGCTCCCGGAAGCCCATGCCAAGGCGCCCTCTGCCGTCAGCGCCGTCCTCTCGGGAGTCCTCCTGAACGTGGGGATGTACGGCATCCTCCGCGTCTTTGCCATCGTCCACCAGACCCCGGCCGTCTCCACGGTTGCCCCGCTGATTGCCCTCTTCGGGCTCTTTACCGTCGGCATTGCCGCGGTCTCCATGCTGGGCGAGAAGAACCTCAAGAAACTGGTGGCGTTCTCGAGCGTGGAGAATATGGGCATCCTGCTCCTCGGCATCGCGGTAGCCACACCCCTGGCCATCTTCTGGGTCCTCTTCCACGTCATGGCCCACTCCTTCACAAAAGCCTCCCTCTTCTTCTCGGCAGGGATCCTCCACCGCCAGTACCGGAGCCCGCTCTCGAGCGATGCTGCCGACGAGATCCGGGACGTCTTCCGGCTCCAGCCGCTTGCCGCCTGGGGCATCATCATCGGCGGGCTTGCTATCAGCGGCATGCCTCTCTTCCCGATCTTCTTCTCCAAGCTCTTCATCCTGCTCCAAATCGGCACGGTCTCACTCTGGGAGGTACTGATAGTCCTTGTCCTGCTCTTTATCGCGGCCTCGGCACTCGGTTACTACGTGATCACGACTTTTACTCAGGTGTCGTCCCCAGAACATCCGACTGATATCCGGCAGTACCCTACTCCTGCCGGCATGAAGGTGCCCGTTATCGTCCTGCTCTGCATTATCCTCGTCCTCGGGATAGTCTTTACCAAGGGGGAAGTGACATTCCTCAATCAGATCGTCGCGGAGCTGAGGTTCTGATGACAACCGACGAGATTCCTGATATCGCAGACGTTCGCCAGCTCCTGGGGCCCGGAGGGGCGGCCCTGCAGATAGACCGGGGGTGCAACGGTGAATATTACGTGGCTCCCGGTGAACGCGGGTTCCTGCAGGTTATTACAAACCTCGCTGCCCGCAAGTGCGTCCTGATCGGCCTGTTCTGTGTGGAAGGGTTCTCCGCATCAGCACGGTTCTCGCTCTTCTATGTCTTCGAGAAGAAGACCCGGATCATCATCCTCATCCGGGACTGCGACGGGAGGACCAGTTCGGTTGCCCGGATCTTCCCTTCCGCATCCTGGTTCGAGCGCGAGTGCCGGGACGGGTTCGGCGTTGAGTTCGACGGTGCCTTCGACACGAGGAGGCTCTTCCTCCACGAGACCTATCCCGACGGTTTCCACCCGCTGGCCAGGTCGTTCCGGAACGGGCCCGTTGTCACCCGACAATCCGTGGATCCTGCGGATGAATACCCGTTCAGGAATGTCAGCGGCGAAGGCGTGTACCAGGTACCGGTCGGGCCGGTCCACGCGGGCATCATCGAGCCGGGGCATTTCCGGTTCAGCGTGATCGGCGAGACCATCTTCAACCTCGAGGTCCGCATGTTCTACACGCACCGCGGGATCGAGAAACTCGCGGAGGGGAAGACCCCGCAGGAGTCCGTCGGAGTCGCCGAGGCGGTGAGCGGCGACGAGTCGGTGGCAAACGCGGGGGCATTCTGCCTCGCGGTCGAGAAGATCTCCGGCACTCCTGTACCGGAACGGGCCTGGTACCTCAGGACCATCCTTCTCGAGATGGAGAGGATCTGCTCGCACCTCGGGGACCAGGCCGGCATGCTGGTCGATGTCGCCTTCCCGCTCGGGGCCGCCCAGTTCTCCGTCCTCCGGGAGGACGTCTTCCGCATGAACGCCCGGCTGACCGGCTCGCGGTTCATGCGGGGGGTGATCGTACCCGGCGGGCTTGCACAGGATGTCAGTAAGGCGGACCTCTCCGCGCTTGCGGCATTCACCCGGCAGTTCCGGAAGCGCTACCGGGTCGGCCTGAAGATCGTCCTCTCCACCACCTCCGTGATCGACCGCTTCGCGACGACCGGGGTGATCCGGAAGTACCTGCTGCGCCCGCTCAATATCACCGGTCCAGCGGCGCGGGCTTCCGGGGGCAGGGTCGACGTTCGGGTCAACCACCCGTACGGCATCTATGACCGCTTCGCCCCGGCCATGAAACCGCTCAACGACGGGGACGTCCTCTCGCGGTTCACGGTGAAAGCAGCCGAGATCCTCGACTCGCTCGACCTGGTCGACCGGCTGCTTGCCCAGGTGCCCGAAGGCCCGGTGAAGGGCGACGTGGCGGTCGGCGACGGGTATGCACTGGCACTCGTGGAATCGGCCCGGGGGCAGAACCTCTGCTGGGTGCGGGTCAGGGACGGGCTCATCGACCGGTACAAGGTGAGGACCGCCTCGTTCTGCAACTGGCAGGCTATCGAACACGCGGTGCAGGGGAACATAGTCCCGGATTTCCCGGTCATCAACAAGAGTATGAACCTGTCCTATGCCGGGACGGACCTGTGAGGTGGAGCGATGGTCAACGCATTTTCCTGTTTTATCAAGAAGAAAGTGACCGAAGAGGGGCCGGCCCGGGACGGGGAGATTGAGATACTGGGCCGGAA
This sequence comes from Methanoregula sp., assembly GCF_050010295.1. Lineage (GTDB taxonomy): Archaea > Halobacteriota > Methanomicrobia > Methanomicrobiales > Methanospirillaceae > Methanoregula. The sequence continues at coordinate 141,611 of NZ_JBEKLH010000006.1, read as the reverse complement.
GATCCGGCGCTCGGTCGACGCGGTCTTCGGGAGGAGCCTTGCCATCCGCGAGCTGGACGCGGGCAGCGACAACGCGACCGAGATCGAGATTAACAACCTGAACAACCCGTATTACGATGTCGAGCGGTTTGGCATCACCTTTGTCGCATCCCCCCGGCACGCGGACGTGCTGATCATCACGGGCGCCGTGACCCACAACATGGCGATTGCCGCGAAGAAGACCTACGATGCGATGCCTTCCCCGAAATTTGTCGTTGCTGTCGGGGACGATGCCTGTGATGGCGGGATCTATCGGGGCACTTATGCCGTGCTTGGGGGGGCGGACCGGCTGCTGCCCGTGGACCTGAAGATCCCGGGTAACCCGCCCACACCCGTGCAGATCCTTGAAGGGCTGCTGGCACTGATGAGGAAGGCGGGAGAGAAAGACCGGGACTGATGCTCCTCCCTTTTGACAGGCAAAGGTCTCCGGGTGTTCTGACAAAGGTTACCTTTCCCGGCAGGAACGGTTGATGGTTGCTCCGGATACCGGGGGCCGGTACCCTGCTGCCGGGAGGGACAATTTATACCCCGGAAGATAACCGGTAGCGTATGGGGGCCGTTCGGAAATGGGGGCACAGGCCGTATTCGCTCGGCCGTTATCCACGGCGGCCCGGGGGCCCCCGGTGAGGTCGCGCCGGTTGCACGGGTACTTTCAGCAGCCCGACCTCTCTTAATACGACCTCATCCCAGGTCTTCATATCCGGGGCAAACCCTCTCCGTCTGTTTTCCATTCAGCCTGAACCGGTTCAGCTGTAAAATATATAGGAGATTATTGCAATATATACCTCTCAATCCAAAATATAGTCATCATTCGAAAAATAAATATCCCTCTCAATTCCATACCTGATCGGAAAACAGGAATCACCGGATTTTCCTCCTCAGGGAGATGGATAATCCTGAACCCGGATCTTTCCAGCGTAACCGTGACTCAGTGAGGATCACCCATGCCCACACAATGCCGTCAGCAGGACTCAGGAGATAACGATCGTCCCGTTCATGCAGGCCCCGGCACCAGAACAACGAATAACCGTACATCCGGTCGCCCTCCATCGGATATAGCACTCTCCCGGTCTCCCGGGCAGCCGGTCCATGTGCTCCTGGTGGATGATGAGCCGCTGCTCCTCGAAGTCAGCAAGCTGTATATCGAGCAGCACTTTCATATGAATGTAACAACTGCTGAATCGGCAGCCGATGCCCTGGAAAAAATCCGCAAAAGCACGTTTGATGTAGTCGTCTCCGATTACCAGATGCCGGAGATTGACGGGATTGCGTTCCTGAAGATGATACGGAAGACCACTCCTTTTCTGCCGTTCATCCTCTTCACCGGGAAGGGCAGGGAAGAAGTCGTCATCGATGCCATCAACCACGGGGCGACCTTCTACATGCAGAAAGGCGGGGAACCGAAGGCGCAATATGCTGAACTTTCGCACAAGATCCACCGTGCCGTGGACCAGTGCCGCTCCGAGTCCGCGCTCCGTGAAACGAATGACGTGCTGAACGCGATCCTTGCCGCATCGCCGAACGGGATCGCCCTCGTCCGGGAACGTACGCTCCAATGGGTGAATGATTCCCTTGCCCGGATGCTGGGATATTCGCCCGCAGACCTTGTCGGCATGCACCTTTGCAGGCTCTACGAAAATGAAGAGACCTACCGGCAGATAGCAGGCCAGATCGTCAGCGACCTGAAAGAGACCGGCAGATCCAAAGTGACAACCCGGTTCCTTCACCGCAGGGGATTTGCTATCGATTGCGAGATCCACATCGCGCCCCTTGACCGGGGTAATCTTCACTTCGGCCACATGATCATGATGAACGATATATCCCGGAAACTGGCTGCGGCACGGGAGCTCAAGAACATCGCGGCGTTCCCCCACCTTGAAATTACGCCGGTCATCGAACTGAATATCAACGGACGGATAACCTACTTCAACGATGCAGCAATCGAAGCCTTAGTAGAATGCGGAAATGGTGCCCGGCTCGAATCGTTTATCCCGAAGGATATTCGCGAGATCCTGGCTGATATCGACCGGGCCGTACTTCATTCAGTACACCGTACCGTAAAGGTCGGGCTTGCCGAATTCCGGGTCCACGTCACCCTGAGTTCGAGGTTCCGGATTGCCAGGATCTCTGCCATTCACACCGGTAAGAGACCTGAGGAAGGATCTTAAGCATGATCGCGGGCGGCGGCCCGGTACTCCGGCTGCCAAATCCCATTGAATAAATTCATCAGACTTTCAGGCAATAGGTACGACAGAATGGACCGGCAGATTTTTTTCACCAGTCTCAGGCCATCCCTGCTCGTGGTATTTCTCGGTACGCTTATCGTAATGACCATTTTTGAGCTGGTCAAGCAGATTCTGGATCCCGGGATCACCGTGTGGGAATCCCACACCTTCACCATCCTGTTCACCAGCTGCCTTGCAATTGTCATAGCCTATTTCACCTTCCAGTCTCTCCATGCAGCGCACCGGACAGCATCGGAAGAGCTTGCGAAGAGGATTGCCGCCGAGAACCTCCTGAGGACGTCGGAAGCCCGGTACCGCTCGTTTGTTGAGTCTGCCGATGAATCGATCTATACGGTCGACCCCGAGGGAAAGTACCTCCTGATGAATACCCACCATCTCGCACGGCAAGGAATTTCTTCCGGGGAATTCCAGGGAAAAACGTATGCCGATCTTCATTCCCGTGAAGAGACCGGGCGGTTCTCGGACCTTGTTAAAAAAGTGATCAGCACCGGATCTTCCCTTCAGGATGAGTACGGGCGGAAAGGGAGATATTTTCTCCGGCAGCTTCACCCGGTCATCGACCCGGCATCCGGCGAGGTCATTGCCGTAACCGTGATCTCAAGTAACATAACCGAAAGAAAACAGGCAGAGAAGGCGATCCTTGAGGCCAACCGGAAACTCAACCTCATGAACAATGTAACCCGGCACGATATCCTCAACCAGCTCTCCGCCCTTTCCGGGTATCTGGTACTGGGGAAAGAGCAGAATGACATAACAAAATCCCGGGAATTCTTTGAGAAATGTGAACGCGCTGCAGATACCATCCGCTCCCAGATCTCCTTCACAAAGGAATATCAGGATATCGGAGTGCATGCCCCCGAGTGGCAGAACCTGCACGAGACCATCGAGCGTTCACGGGGATTGCTCGTACTTGGCACTATCCAGCTGCAGAATGACTGCGCCGGGTACGAACTGTATGCCGATCCTCTTCTCAAGAAGGTCTTTTACAACCTGGCTGACAACGCCCTCCGGTATGCAGTGCCGTTCACCCGCATCCGTTTTTCATGTGAGCAGCACCGGGGATCTCTCGTAATCATCTGCGAAGACGATGGAGCCGGGATTCCCCCTGAGGAAAAAATCCGGATCTTCCAGAGGGGATACGGGAAAAATACCGGGTACGGGCTCTTTCTCATCAGGGAGATCCTTTCGATCACCGGTCTCACCATATCAGAAACCGGGGAAACGGGGAAAGGTGCACGGTTCGAGATTGCCGTTCCGGAAGGCAATTACCGGGCAGCAATTGAAAAATAAACCTGGTCGGCCTGTCAACGAAGGCTGGTCAAAGCACGGTAACATTCTTTGCGGAACCTACGTATCCATCGCGGTGCCTTTTACTCCCCGGACCGGTATCTGACCGCAAATACGGATTTTCTCTCTATTTTACGCAGCGTAAAACCACATCTGTCAGGGAAACGATTCCCCTGCTGATCTTGTTTTAAAAACGGATTTATTTCACTCCATCTCCCCTGCAACGATCCTCCTCGTCATGGTGATGACCCACTTCCGGTTCAGGTACAGGTGGATGAATACCAGCACTCCCAGGAGGATACCTGACTGGTCATGGAGGTCGGACAGGAATGCAGAGGGCAGGACCACGTTGTTCAGCCCCGACAGCTGCAATAATACGGTATATTTGAGGAGCCCGGTCACAAAGCAGACCAGGAACGCAATTCCCATCAGGAGATCAACGACCCATATGAGAACCTGGGGTTTCATCGCCACTCATCTTTCCCGTTCAATGGTATGGGGCGGGAGATAATGGATGTTTGGAAAGTGGGAGGTCACCAGCTGGGCATGGGGAACCCTTTTGCCATGAACGCTGACCCGATCTCGCGCTTCAGCTGTTGGATCCGGTCTTCGCTGGACCGCGTGGTCATCACCATCTGTTCGATGACCTTCTTTGCCTCGCTGTTGGTGATCTCCTCCCGCACCGGCCCCCGGTAGGTCTTCTCCAGCATGCCGATCAGTTTCCGGTTGACCGATACGCGCTTGGAGAGTTTGGCAAATTCGCAGAACATCTCCTTGTCAACCCCCGCTTTCTTCGCGAGCACGATCGACTCCTCGATCTTCCGCTTCCGCAACAGCACCTGCTCGACCGCAGCATAGAGATCGTTCTGGCCGAACGGCTTCATGACATAGTCCTCGATGCAGATGTTGTACTGCCGTGCCTCGGCCGGCGTGATCGCCTTGCCGGTCAGGATCAGGGTGGGAATGGTTTTGGTTCGGGGGTCTTTCTTAATGTGTTCGAGGGTCTTCCACCCGTCCATGGGGGCCATCAGGACATCGAGAAGTATGACCCCGGGGCGCTCTTTTTTCAGGATATCGAGGCACTCCTGCCCGCCCGATGCAATGATGCTCGGGTAGCCTTTCCTATCGAGGAAGAGCTTGATAAGATAGGAAATATCCGGGTCGTCATCGACGATAAGGATCATCTCTTTTTCCGACCGCCCGGCTTCCTCTCCCGTAAACAGCGTCCTGACTGCGTCCATATAACGGGACATCCGGTTCTGCGGGTGAGCTTCCATGAGCTATACTGAGTATCCCGATTGACAATAAAAATGTTATTATAATTCCATAGCGCCGCAGGAGACTCTTCCTCACGGGATGGTTATCGCTCCCGCAGTTCCCGCCCGATCCGTTCGGAAATATGCTTCCCGTGCGATCCGTTCCAGTAGAGTTTCCCGCACTGCCCGCACCAGAAGAAGGTGAGTCCGGTCCTGTCCCGGGGGGCATAGTCCGAACCGGCAATCTCCGCTTCGTCCGCGTCGCGCAGGGGAGTGTTGCAGAGCGAACACCGGCTCAGGTCCAGCCGCCGCCTCGCAAACCCGAGGTCGATCAGCTGCTGCACCTGCTCCATCACGTTCTCGGAGATGATGAATACGGCCTGCTCTCTCCCGCGCCGGGCGAGTTCTGCGTCCCGTGTGAGAAGGACACGGTGCTCCTGCCGTGCCATGTCGAGGAGAAGGGTGTCCTCTTTACTGTTCCCGGCGGCAAGCCTGTTTGCGCTCGTGGTGTCATAGCCCATGAACCGGAGGTAGCGGGTCAGGGTGCCCAGCATCCGGTCGGCGATGAACCGGGTCTCCATGGAGGTATCAGCCGACATGCCGCACGATCTCGATCGTTTCCCCGCATTTCCTGCACTGCTGCCCGTCGAGCTCCCGGAACCGGCTCGAGAACCCCTGGCGCTCGATGAGGGTCGCCCCGCACGACGGGCAGTACGTGTTCTCGTACTCGTGGTGGTAGACGTTCCCGAGGTACGGGAAGCGGAGCCCGAGTTCCTTTGACATCCGGTAGATCTTCTCGAGTGTGGCGACCGGGGTCGCCCCGCGGTCGGTCATCTTGTAGTCCGGGTGGAATGCCGAGAAGTGCATGGGGGTTGCAGGCCCGAGGTGTTCGATCACCCACAGGATCAGGGCCTTCATCTCGTCCATGCCGTCATTGAGGCCGGGGATGACGAGGGTGACGGTCTCGACGTGCATGCCGAGCTCGCGTGCGAGGGCCGCGGAATCGAGCACCGGCTGGAGCCGGGCGCCGCAGACCTTCCGGTAAAAGTCGTCGCTGAACGCCTTGAGATCGACCCGGTACGCCCCGAGCATAGGGGCGAGCTCCCGCAGGGCCTCTTCGGTGATGTACCCGTTCGTCACGTACACGGTGCCAAGTCCCTTCTTTTTTGCCAGCATGCCCATGTCAAGGGGGTACTCGTGCCAGATCGCTGGCTCGTTATAGGTCCACGAGATGCTCGCGCTCCCGCTTTCCCGTGCACGGCTCACCCCTTCTTCCGGGGAGAGGTCGCGGAGCACCGCCCCTTTGAGTTCAGCCCTCGAGATATGCCAGTTCTGGCAGTGCTCGCAGTGGAAGTTGCACCCCACGCTGCCAAGTGAATAGGACAATGTCCCGGGCAGGTAGTGGAACAGGGGTTTCTTCTCGATCGGGTCGACGGCCTCCGCGCTGATCTTCCCGTACGTTGCCGCGTAGAGCGTGCCCTGTTCATTGATGCGGACCCCGCAGATCCCGTGCTTTCCCTCATGTATCACGCAGCGGTGGTTGCAGAGGGAACACTTCACCGTCCTGTTCTCAAGTTTAGCGTACTGGAGGGCTTCGTGCATGGGTATCTCCGGATGGAGGATCGTTCTTCCTGAACATGAAGATATGGGTGCTGTGGGGGACTCTTCCGTTTCCGTTGAAAATCGTATTATTCGGATATCACTGGAGGGTGGTTTCTCTTTTATCATTGCGATGAACGCCGCCGCAGTCGAAGATTTTTCCCTGAAAATCTTCTCCACAACCTTCGGCTGTCCCCAACGGGGAGCCTGCCGCGACATGATGGGCAGGGCTGGCTTGAGAAAATTCTCTGAGAGAGAATTTTCGACTCGCCCCGAGACTCGGCAAGAGGAAGTTTTTCCAAACTTCCTCTGCTTCATCCGTACAGGATGAAGCAAGTCGAAGAATCCATGAGGATTCTTCTCCAGTCAATCCTCGCTTATGCGACGATTGACTCCTCTGAGAGGCCCTGAGGCGGGGAGCTCTCGTAACGGAATAATTCTCATGGTTTCGGAGTGAACTCGATTGATTCATGTCTGTTTCCCTTGAGAAGAATCCCTGACAAAGCCACGGTATATCCGGAACCAGCTGATGGAGATCGGATGGGAAATGGACGGCAGACGTACCGGGAAAGACCGCAGGTTACCGGAACCCTTTTCCCTGTCCCTGCAAGAATACCAGTATGGTGCGGAAGCAGGAAGGCAGGACCCTATGAGTTGGCAGTACTCCCCCCTTGCGCTTGTCCTTGCGATTTCAGCAGTTCTTCTCGGGTCATTCACGCTCTTTGCATGGAAACGCCGCCATATCCCGGGGATCATCCCGGTTCTTGTTCTCTTCGCTGCCGCAACAGTCTGGTTGGGCACATCCGCGTTCTCGCTGGCGCATACTGATCTCACCACTGCAATCTCGATGGACCGGCTGGCGTATCCTGCAATAGTTACCATCCCCGTTGCGTACCTGCTCTTTGCACTCTGGTATACCGAGCATGACAACCGGCCTTCCCGTCTCTTCCTTGCGCTCCTTTTCGTGATCCCGGTCCTGTCGGTCTGCCTTGTTCTGACGAATGATTTTCACCACCTGTATTATACCGGCTTTTCTGCCATCGGGGGCCCGAGGAATTCTCTTATCTGGACATTCAGCCGCGGCCCGCTCTTCTGGATCACCGCGTCGTACTCGTTTGTCCTTATCCTGACGGCGTTCCTCCTCTTTGTTCTCCGCTACCGGACAGTGGGAACGCTGTTCCGTACCCAGATATACCTTATCCTTGCAGCGGGTTCTGTCCCCTTTCTTGCAACCCTTTTCTATATCTTCGACTTCGGACCCGATCCTGGGTTCGACTGGACCCCGGTTACCTTCGTGATCTCGGGCTTTGCACTCATTGCTGCAACGCTCAACTTCGAGCTCTTTTCCCTGCAGCCCCTGACGCATTCCCTCCTCGTAAAGACGATGAAGGATGGCGTTGTTGCTACAAATGCGGACGGCCGCATAACGCTCATCAACCCTGCCGGAACAGCTCTGCTCGGGGTATCTGAAGACGAAGGGGTGGGCCGGCAACTGGCCAGATGCGTGCCAGGACTGGCACGCTTTGTCGCTCCTGCCGGGACACCGGGAGTGGAGGGGGGCGAGATCACGCTTCCAGCCCGGGGTTCCCCCCGCATCTATGACGTCCAGACCGTTACCATCCCGTCTGAAGGATATCATGAGGGAGGCCATATTCTTACGTTCCGCGACGTGACGGACAGGAAAAATGCCGAGACCGCTTTCCGGAAGGCGAACTCCCAGCTCAACCTCCTCTCCAGCATCATCCGGCACGACGTGAAGAACAAGCTGACCGCCCTCTTCATCTACCTCGACCTCGCTTCAGACCAGGACGTGGGGAACGGGCAGCGGGAAGACCTCGCAAAAGCACGCGGTTCTGCAGAAGGAATCCTGACCCTTGTCGATTTTACCCAGAAATACCAGGACCTCGGTGTTGCCGCTCCGTCCTGGCAGAACGTCGGGGAGCTCCTGAAGGAAGCGGCGGGCCATCTCGACTGTTCCGGTGTCCGGACCGTTGACGATACCCGGGGGCTTGAACTGCTCGCAGACAAGCTCTTCGAGAGGGTGATCTACAACCTCCTCGACAACGCGCTCAGGTATGCACACGGGATGCAGACATTTTCCGTCAGGTACGCCCTGAAGGACGGGACCCTTGTCCTCTATGCGGAAGATGACGGCCCGGGGGTTCCGGCCGGTGAGAAGAAACGGATCTTTGAGCGGGGGTTCGGGAAAAATACCGGGCTCGGGCTCTTCCTCGTCAGGGAGATCCTCGGGATAACGGGAATAACAATCCGTGAGAGCGGAGAACCGGGGAAGGGGGCGAGGTTCGAAATGACGGTCCCTCCGGGAGCGTTCCGGTTTTCAGGGCAGGACGCGACCGGCGGGATCCTGCCCGGCTGATGGTAGAACCGCTGCCGGCGTGAAGGGGCTCATTCTTTCGGTAAATGAAGGTCGGATCCTGAGGGCAGTGCTGACTGTCAGGGGTTTTCCGGTTCGGTATCTTCGGGAGAAGTATCAGCCTCAAGGACAAACGACCCCCGGTACCCGCATTTCTTACAGAGGTATACCTGTCCGATGTACCCGCCGGCCACCGGAAAGATCTGGTCGCTTTTACAGGAAGGGCAGTAGAGCATGGTCAACAACTCTATATGAGCACCCGGTACAAAAACTAGTGCAATGAAGAAGGTTGTCATCTCGCTGGGCGGCTCCATCCTGATCCCGTCCCTCGAAAACCATACGATCAGGGAATACGTTCCCGTCCTGAGGAAGATCGCAAAGCACTGCCGCCTCTACGTTGTAGTCGGGGGAGGTGGCGAGGCCCGCAGGTACATCGGCATCACCCGCGAGCTCGGGATCGACGAGGGCACATCCGATGAGGTCGGCATCCTCGTCACCCGGCTGAACGCGACCATGCTGATCGCGGCCCTTGGCGAAGACGCGTACCCGAAAGTGGCGGAGAGCCACGCGGAGGCAAAGAAGTTCGGGGAGTCGGGAAAGATAGTCGTGATGGGGGGTATCACGGCAGGCCAGACGACCGATGCGGTGGCAGCGGTCCTCGCCGAACGGGTCGGTGCCGCGGTCTTCATCAACGCGACCTCGGTGGACGGGATCTACACCGCCGACCCGAGGGAGAACCCGGACGCGACCCGGTTTGACGCGATGACACCGAAAAAACTGCTGGAGATCGTGGGCGGCACCGCGCTTGGCGCCGGCTCGAACAACGTGCTGGACATCGTCGCCGCACGGGTGGTGGAGAGGAGCCGGATCCCGCTCGTGGTCCTTGACGGGCGCGAACCCAGGAACCTCTCGAATGCAGTCCTCAAGGGCAGATACCGGGGTACCGTGGTCTCTGATGGGGAGAAGAACCCGCTGCCTCTGTGAGAAATAATCCTTCGGTTCTTCAAATCAGAAAAAATGAATGTTTTTTCCGCAGGAAAGATCTTTTGCAGGAATTCCCCCCCTCTTGCACCACCAGTCCCACCATTTGGGGGACGGGGCGCAATTGCGATGGGGACGATATTACCCGCACAAGTGATCTTTTGGAAAAAAGATGAAGGACAGTGAATCAATATCTTCTCAATAACTTCCCTGCCCCCGCCATGCTCGAAGTTCCTGCGAACTTCTCACACTTCGCGGTTCTGACGAACCACTCAGTCCTCGGAGGTGCCCCGAGGCGGGGAGCTCTCGCTCTATTTTTCGCGTAAATCTTTGATATGCAGAATCCACATCTACCATACCCTTTTTTTATTCCCCCACCCCATTTATGATGGCGCGGGGTAGTAGGGTAGCCTGGTCCATCCTAGAGCGTTTGGGACGCTTTGACGGCGGTTCGAATCCGCCCTACCCCATCGAGCAGCTATGAAAAAACAGGATGCCGCCCGGATCTATTCACTCCTTCTGAAGCGCTATCCGGATGCACGTGAATCCCCGGAGACCGTTGCCCGGGGATCGCCGTTTGAAGTGCTCATCCTCACGATCCTCTCTGCCCAGACAACGGACCGGGCGGTCCTCAGGGTGAAGGGACCGCTCTTTTCGGAATACCCGTCAGCGGCAGAACTGTCAAAGGCAAGGATCGAGGATGTGGAGACGATCATCCACAGCCTCGGCTACTACCATGCGAAAGCCCGGAACATCATCGCTGCTTCCCAAGCCCTCCTGTCAGACTTCGGGGGGACAGTGCCGGGAACGATGGACGAACTGCTTACAATCCCCGGTGTCGGGCGCAAGACCGCCAACATCGTCCTCTACCATGCGCTGGGCAGGAACGATGGCATCGCGGTCGACACCCACGTCCGCAGGCTGGCTCAGCGGATCGGGTTTTCTGACACCGACAACGTAAGCGTCATCGAGCGGGACCTTATGGCGCTCTTCCCCCGGGACCAGTGGGGGGACCTCACCGATCTCCTCATCGCCCACGGGCGGGCGACCTGCGATGCGAAGAAGCCGAGATGCGGCGAGTGCGTGATCCCGGAGTACTGCCGGTATTACCGGACGGTTATTAAAAAAAATTGATTTCATTTGTTCAATTTGAAGTCAAAACTTTTATTGTATCAAATTAGTATGACTAACTATTGCATCCTTTTGAGATTTAGGTTAATCATCATGGTAACTTCAGAGGAAATTCAAAAATTAAAAGATGAGTTGAGAGGAGAATCTGAACAAGTAACGAGACTCTATTTTGAAAAAATAATTGATTTCTTGAAATGGACAACAACAATTTCGTTAGGTGCACTTCTTTGGATTGGAACAAATTATCATTCAATTGGTAATAGTATTTGGCTAAATACTTCATTAGCCAGTTTTGGATTATCGATTATGTTTTCATTTGTATATGTTATTTTTATTTTAAATTGTGTGAATAAAACCTCAAAGTTGACGATTTACCATTTTGATACGGTTTCATCACTTATTCCGGGTGCTCCGATAACTGATGATGTAAGCAAAAAAATTGCGGAAATTGGGACTAGAAACTCAGAAAAGCCTAAAAAAATATCCAGTTTTCTTGGCATGCTAAATTGTCTGATAATATTTCACGGAGTATGTCTTATTGGAGGAACATTGTGTTTCCTTCTAGCGATGCTATTTAAATAATATTTTTCATAAGCTACCCACTCTTTCATGGTGTAAATGAGTCTGCCCACCCCCTTCGGGCGTCGCGGCGACGCCTCGCCGAGTCGCCGCTGGGTGAGGTTCCGGATCAAGGTATGTGCGTAGTCAAGGTAAGCGAGTAGCGCAAAATGTCGAGTCTCTTCAGAGACGAGACAGGAGAATCTCGAATGTTATCAGACATGAGAGAAGAGAAGAACGGAGTTCTTCGACTGAACGTATCGGCGTTCTTCGAGTCCCGACGAGCCGTTTTACGCGTAGGGCATCCCGCCGTGGTGGTGTTTGGAAAACGGTCTCCGAGAAAATGCTCTGTCCAGACTCTCCTTTCAGCGATGGTCCGGACTTACGATTCCCCTGAAAAATAAGTGCCCATAAATTGCCCCGTTTGCCAAAATAAGCCCGATTTGAAAGATAGGTTTTTTGATAGTCGCATTTTTTCGCGAATTATAGAACAACGATTTTGAGATACGCCTGCTATTTCGTTATTTCGCCTATATGGGGGTCATTTCTGCCTCTGAAAAACATCTAATTGTTGCCTTTTGGATGATTTGGAGGAGGGGAGCCCGAAGATCAGGTCCCGAAACGAAATGGCAGGGGGTCACGATCCAGAGCTCCGGATATACCGAACAGACCTCTGGCATTCGCCACAAGAATCCGATCGGTCGATTCTTTCATAAAAAAATTAAAAAAAACGGAGCAGTCCCCAAAAAATTTCCCGGAAAAATTTTTAAAAAATTCCGGAATAAATCAATACCCAATAACAACCCGTATCACGGCGAATGCCGCAAACCCGATCAGGGCACTGACCGGGATCGTGAGGATCCATGCCCACATGATCCTCCTCGCCACGCCCCATTTCACCGTGCTGGTGCCCATGGTCGTCCCCACTCCCATTATGGACGAACAGATAACATGGGTCGTGCTCACCGGAATACCTGCAATCGATGCGCCGATGATGGTCGTTGCACCTGCGGTCTCCGCGGCAAAACCATGGACCGGACGGAGCTTGGTGATTTTATATCCCATGGTCTTGACGATCCTCCATCCCCCGGAAAGAGTACCGAGCGCTATTGCGAAATGGGCGATCAGGATGACCCAGACCGGGACTGGGAGATGGTTCGGGTCGGCAGCGGCGCCGAAATATCCGACTGAAAAGAGCAGGGGGACGATGATGCCCATGGTTTTCTGGGCATCGTTGGTGCCGTGGGAAAAACTGTACGCGGCAGCAGAACAGAGCTGGAGCCGCCTGAAATGGCTCTCGGCCGTCTCCTTGTTGGCTTTTTTCGTGAGGTTGAGGATCGCTGCCATAAAAAGGAAACCGCATGCGAGTCCTATGACGGGTGAAATGACCATGAAGAGGGCGACCTGTCCGACGGTATCCCACTTGATCGCCGCCAGGCCTGCAGCTGAAATACCGGCGCCTGTCAAACCCCCGATAAGGGCATGGGAGGACGATGTAGGGAGGCCGGAAAGCCAGGTGATGATATTCCAGCTGATGGCACCGATAAGGGCCCCCAGCACGATGAAGGGGATCACCGCGGTCTGCACGTACCCCAGCTCTACGATCTTGCTGATGGTACTTGCGACGGCGACCCCGAACCCGAACGCGGCGACAAAATTGAAAAATGCAGCAAAGGCAACCGCGTTGCGGGGTGAAAGGACCTTGGTTGAGACTACCGTTGAGATCGAGTTCGCCGAGTCATGGAACCCGTTGGTGAAATCAAAGACCAGCGCGATACCGATGATAGCAGCGACCAGTGCCCACGTAGCTTCGATCATGCCAGCCCCTCAGAAGTTCCTGCCATCGCACTCATGAGTGCCGGATGGCGATATCGGAGAGCACATTTGCGACATCTTCACAATAGTCGGTGGCGGTCTCGAGGTGCTCGTAAATGTCCTTGAACTTGATGATCGCGATCGCGTCGGTCGTCCTGAACAGGTCCGTCACCGCATGGGCAAGCACGTCGTCTGCGAGGTTCTCGAGCCGGTTCACCTCGATGCAGCGCTCCTCGATATACCGTGGGTCCTTGATCGAGCGTATCCCCTTGACCGCGCCTTCGATCTCCGCGGAGGACATGTGGATAAGTTTTGCCAGCTCGATCATGTGCGAATCAGTTGCTTTGATGCCATAATAGAACATCTTCTCGGTCGCACCGTCGACGTAGTCCAGAACCTCGTCGAGGGCCGAGGCGAGCCGGGAGATCTCTTCCGGATCGAGGGGGGTGATGAAGGTACGGTTCAGCTGGTTGTAGATGTCGTGGGTGATCTGGTCACCCTGGTGCTCCAGCAACTCGATGGCGTGCCGTTTCTCCTTGACGCTCGTGAAGTCCTCGGTCAGCGCCACCAGCTGCCACGCCGCTTCCTTCACCACTCTCGCCTGTTTCTCGAATAAGTCAAAAAAGACCTTGTCCTGAGGTATCAACAACTCACGAAGACCCATAACAAACCTAAAGGTTATCGGCGAATGTCCTTAAAAATATAGTGAAATATAGTTGACTCTATACTGCCGCCAGCGCAAAGGAGACCACAAAGTAGCCGGCAAAAGCGACGACGACCGCAAGAGGAATCGTGATGATCCACGCTTCCATCATCTCGCGGACTACCCTCCACTGCACAGCGTTCTTTCCCCGGGTCGCACCGACGCCGATGATCGCCCCGTTGATCGCATGGGTCGAGGAGACCGGGATACCGTTCTGGGTCACCATGACGAGGATCGCGCTGCTTGCCGTGGCCGCACAGAATCCCTGGTAGGGGCGGATCTTCGTGATGCCCCTGGCCATCTTGTCCACCACCTGCCAGCCGCCGAAACAGGTCCCGAGCCCGATCGCAATAGCCGACACAAGGATGACCCAGGAGGGCACAGCGAATGTCAGGAGGATCCCGGAAGAGACGAGCAGGGCAGTGATTACACCCACCGCATGCTGCCCGTCATTTGCCCCGTGGGCGGTGGCCTGGGCGAGGCACGCGAGCACATGGAGGGGCTGGAAGATCCGCTTCATATGGTTCTGCCTGGAGTGCTTGAAGAGGTGCGATATGATGATATCGAAGAGGAATGCCCCGACCATGCCGATGATCGGGGATATGAAGATGAACAGGACGATGCCAAGGAGCCCGGAGAGTCTGATGACGCCGGCCAGCATCATGACAGGAATGATGAGCGCAGCCCCGCAGATCGCGCCCAGCATTGCGCCAAGACGTATGTCCTCGTGGAATGACGAGGTGAACACGCCGAGCAGGACGGCTCCGGTGACAGCGCCGATGAAACCGTACAAGACGACCTGCCCGAGGACGGTCCAGCCGGGGAGAAGGACTGCGGAGAGCCCTCCGGCTGCTATCCCCGTTCCCAGCAGGCCCCCGACTAAGGCATGGCTGCTCGATAACGGGATGCCGGCCCGGGTCGCAACAAAGACAAGGATGATGGCTGCTCCCATGGCAACAACAATCGAGAGGGGGGTCAGGCCGCTCTGGCTCACAATCGCCGTGCCGATAGTGGTGGCAACTGCCGTCGTGAAAATGAACGGGCCGACCATGTTGCAGATCGCCGTGAAAAAGACCGCTCGTCCCGGGGAGAGCGCTTTGGTAGCGACAACAGTCGCGATCGAGTGAGAAGCGTCGTTGAGGCCGTTGACAAAGTTCAGCGCGAGTGCAAGGATGACCCCGAACAGGATGATGGGTTCCAGGCCGGTCATGCGTGGCTCATCGCGATATCGTTGAGCGCATGGCCGACATCATTACACTTCTCCATGACCCTCCCGAACCCCTCGTAAATATCCTTGAGCTTGATGATCAGCAGGAGGTCGTTGGTCTTGAAGAGCTCGAGGACTGCCCGGGCCTGGAGTTCGATGGAAAGGTTGTAGATGCGGTTGATCTCGTCGGCATGCGTCCGCACGTCTTCCGGCCTTTTGAGGGTGGAGAGTGAATCGATCGCGTGGCAGATCTCGTCGATGGAGAGCTTGATGAGGTAGGAAAATTCACGGAGGGTGTCATTGGACTCCGCGATACCGTAATTGCAGAGCTGGTGGGTGACCCGGTCGATGCGGTCGAGCACATCGTCCATCACCGGGGCAAGGCGGGAGATCTCCTCCGGTTCGAGAGGGGTGATCAGGGACTCGTTCAGTTGTTCATAGATGCGCCGGGTGATCTCGTCCCCCTGGTGCTCGATCTGCCGGACCCTGTGGGACTTCTCGATCCCCAGCGGCAGCTCGTGGGTGATCTCGTTGAGGACGTCCGCCCCTTCTGCGATTGCCTGTGCCATCTCCTTGAAAAGGGTAAGAAATACCTTGTCCTCCGGGAGGATCAGATCGCGGATACGCATGGTTGTTCAGAGCTACCCTTACTCCGGAAGTATAAAAAAGTGCGTCCGACAACGGATCGTCAGTCAGAACAAAAAGAGATGGACCGGGCGGGAATTGAACCCGCGGCCTCTTCCATGCCAAGGAAGCGATCTACCACTGATCTACCGGCCCGCCGCATGCTGGCCTTATACTGTTGTGCGGCATTGGTTAAAAGAATTGTTCGTTTCCGCCCGGTTCAGGAATCCCGGAGAACCGCCGGTTTTCCGGCAAGGAACTCCCGCGCCGCGCCCATGTCCGGCCGCTGCAGGATCCGACCGTTACCGATATACCTCGACAGGAGCGGCATCGACCCTGCCGGGGGCGATGCAGCGGCAGGGAGCACCACATGCTCGCCCGACGGACATTCGTACACCTGTTTTGCCCCGCTCCGCTTGCCCCGCTTGGCTTTCGGCTGGCCGCCAATCTCAACGATATCCAGGGCAAAGTCAATGACCGGGGCATTGGCTATCGCCCCGCCGACACCAAAGGCATCGACAATATCCCGGTACGCAGTGACGTCCTCGCGGGTCACCCCGCCGGACAGGAAGATCTTTACGCCGGAGTAGCCGTGGGTGTCGAGCTCCCAGCGGACTTCCTCGATGATCGCGCGCATGTTCCCGCGGCGGGACCTCGGGGTGTCGAGCCGGACTGCCGCCGCCCCGCACTCCGCTGCCCGGAGCGATTCCGACTTCTCGTCGCAGTACGTATCGCAGAGCATGATCCGCGGGACGTCTGCCGGGGCGTTCCGGTCAAAGGACCGCCATGCATCTTCCGGTGTCGGGTAACACATCACGAACGCGTGGGGCATCGTCCCGACCACCGGCATCCCTTCCGGTGCGCACGTGTTCGAGACCCCGTCGACGCCGCCGATCCACGCGGCCCGCTCGATCATGGCCGCTATCGCCGGGTGCTGCCTGCGCGAGCCGAACGAGTAGACCGGGCGGCCCCGCGCTGCACGCTTGATGTGTGCCGCTGCGGAAGCGATACCGGAAGCATGGCAGAGGAACCCGAGGATCGCAGTCTCGTACCGGCAGAAGTCCCGGTATCTCCCGCTGATGCGGAGCACCGGCTCATTCCGGTAAAAGACGGCCCCTTCCGGCATCGCATCGACCGTGACCGGCAACCCTTCGAGGAGTGACAGGACATCGGGCAACCCGCAGAAGACCGCCCACGTGTCGGGCAGGGCCGAGGCAGTCACTTCCATGACCACGGCGGGGTTCAGCCCGTCCCGGCCCAGCGCCTCTTCCGTGCGCACGAAATAGATGTCCGTGCATTCCCCCTTCTTTATCGCCTCATCGCTGACGGTGAGAAACGTGCCCATAAAGAAGATCTTGGCGCTCATCCGCATTTACGCTTGCCCCCGTCAACGGGAAATGCGCTAATTATTAGTGCTCTCTCGCCAACCCTTCACTGCGAAGGGATAGTATGCAGAGAATGTTCACCAGCGGATCTTTTTCTATGGCCGGGTTCCCCGGCGGGGGGTACTGATGCTCGGGATCATCGGCGGCACCAGCCTCCTCTTCTCCACGCTCCCGGAACTGGAAAAACAGCGCGTGGACACGCCGTTCGGCAGTGCCGAGATACTCTCCGGCGATATCGTGATGCTGATGCGCCACCAGGACGGGCTCCCGCCACACCGCATCAACTTCCGGGCAAACCTCGCGGCCCTCGCGATCGCCGGGGTCACCGAGATTGTCGCCTTCGGTTCCTCGGGCTCCCTCAAGCCGAAGATCGTGCCGGGGTCCCTCCTGATCCCCACGGACTACGTCAGCGTGACTGATATCCCCTCCATCCACGACCACCGGATCGAGCACGTCCGCCCGGAACTCTCGGAAGACCTGACAAAGGAACTTGCCCGCACCGTTCCTTCAGCCCGCCACGGGGGAGTGTATGTCCAGACACGGGGCCCCCGGATCGAGACCGTTGCCGAGGTGAAGGCGCTGGCATGGATCGCCGATGTCGTCGGGATGACGGTCGCATCGGAGGCGACCCTTGCCTGCGAACTCGGCATGAAATTTGCCGCCCTCTGCACCATCGAGAACTATGCCAACGGGCTGGGGGACGAGGTGCTCACCTACGAGCGCATTGTCAGCACCTCGAGAGAGCACCGGCACAGGACGGAAGAGATCGTGAACACCATCATCAGAAAAATGGGCTGAAGACGATGACGGATTATGAAATGAGCGGGATTTTCGGGAGACGCCGTTCCCTGCTTATCACGAACGTGGTGGCGGACAACCGCACCGTCGACATCTTCGTGGACGATAATGGGACCATCGCTGGGATCGGGGAGGGCGTACGAAAAAATCACAGGGGCGAGGCGGATTTCATCATCGACGGCAATGGGGCGCTCGCGCTCCCGGGCCTGGTCAACACCCACACCCATGCGGCGATGACCCTCCTCCGGGGCTATGCCGACGACATGATCCTGCAGGACTGGCTCTCGCAGAAGATCTGGCCGCTCGAGGCCCACCTCACCGGCAACGATGTGTACTGGGGTACAAAACTTGCCTGCCTCGAGATGATCCGGAGCGGCACGACCGCGTTCAATGACATGTACTTCTTCATGGAGGACGCGGCCCGGGCAGTGGACGAATCAGGTATCAGGGCGGTCCTGTCCTACGGGTTCATCGACCTCTTCAATGCAGAGAAGCGGGAGAACGAGTGCAGGGCGACCGAGAGACTCGCAGCCCACATCCGCTCCCTGTACAACCCCCGGATCAAGACGGCAGTCGGGCCCCACGCGATCTACACGGTCTCCCCTGAGGGGCTGGAGTGGTGCGCGGAGTTTGCACGCGAACAGGAGATCGGCATCCACATCCACCTCTCGGAAACGGAGAAGGAAGTGAACGACTGCATCGCACAGCACGGGAAGCGCCCGGCTGCGCTGCTGGACGATTGCGGCATCCTCACGCCCCGGACGGTGGCAGCCCACTGCTGCTGGCTCGACGATGCGGAATGCACCCTCCTTGGCAGGCGCGGCGTTTCCGTGTCGCACAACCCGGCAAGCAACATGAAACTTGCCACCAACCGTGCGATGCCGTACCGGGCCCTCTCCGGCGCCGGTGCCAACACCTGCCTCGGGACCGACGGCTGCGCCTCGAACAACAACCTCGATATGTTCGGGGAGGTCAAGATCGCGGCACTCCTCCAGAAGTTTTACTGGAACAGTCCGACCCTTCTCCCGGCACCGGAAGCGCTGGCGATGGCAACGGTGAACGGGGCAAAGGCCCTCGGCTTCGGTACCGGGACTCTTGCGGCCGGCGCACCGGCCGATATCATCCTCGTCACTGCCCGGGCTGCCTGCAACACCCCGCTCCATAACGCGACCTCGAACATCGTCTATTCCTGCAGCGGCGGCTCAGTTGAGACCACCATCTGCAACGGCAGGGTGCTGATGCTCAACCATGAGGTCCCCGGTGATGAAGAGGTACTCTCCGGCGCTGCGGGGGCAGCCCTCGGGCTGGTGAAGCGGGCGCACTCCGCGTAAGCGGGACAAAGCCACTCTCCAATCACCCTTGCGGTCTCATGCAGATTCCGTTCCCCGGCAAATCCGACATTATTTTACCTTTTTACGATCAACCGGCGTTACTATGTCGCATCATGAAGCGTTTGAACAGCACGATCACCACGACCCCTCAAAGGCCTGCCGGTTCTGCTCTTCCACATATTCCCACGAGGAGCATCCGTCAGCGTTTGGCATCTGCGAGAGGTGTGCCTACAAGGTCCTGATCGTGCTCTTCATCGTCATGATCGCCGTCTCGTACGTGGCGTGGTTCGGGGTCTTCTGATATCTGTCCTGTTTTTATCATTCCCCCGTGACTTCCAGTACCCGGCTCCTGTCAGACCACTATTTTCCTGAATTAAGGGTGAAAAATGGCGAATGAGAATAAAATATTTTCAGAAATCCCGCCACCTCGCCAAATATATCGGCAAACGCATCGCACCAAAGCAACATACCCTTTTTAGTACAAGACACCTTCGGGTTCCTCGGCCACGGGTGGTGCAGGCATGACCAAGGCCATCCGGATCTTCACCAGCATCACTGTCCCGACCGGCGGCAATGTCGTTTCAGAATGTCCGCTATCCTTAACACCAATCACAACCACATCCGGTACTGACCATGAACGCGATCGAAGTTTCGCACCTCACGAAAAAATTCGGCAAGCTGGTCGCCGTCAACGACATCTCCTTCTCCGTCAAAGAAGGCGAGACCTTCGGGTTCCTCGGCCCCAACGGCGCAGGAAAGACCACGACCATCCGGATGCTGACGGGCATCACGGTACCGACCGGCGGGGACGCGAAGATCTTCGGGAAGGATGTCGTGAACGAGACGATCGCCGCCCGGAAGCAGATCGGGATCGTGCACGAGACCTCGAACATCTATACCGACCTCACCGCGTGGCAGAACATGATGTTCACCGCGGAAGTGTACGATGTGGGAAAAGCCGTCCGCGAGAAGCGGGGCAGAGAGCTCCTCGAACTCTTCGGGCTCTGGGAGCGCAAAGACGACAAGACGAACGGGTACTCGAAGGGCATGAAGCGGCGGCTCACGCTCGCGATGGGGCTCATCAACGACCCCCGGCTTATCTTCCTCGACGAGCCCACTTCGGGCCTTGACGTCCAGAGTAACCTCATCATCCGCGACGTCATCCGCGATGTCACCGCCCGGGGGGTCACGGTCTTCTTAACGACCCACAACATCGAGGAGGCAAACGTCTCCTGCGACCGGGTCGCGATCATCAACCACGGCATGATCGCCGCGATCGACTCTCCTGAAAAACTCAAGAAGACCATCCAGAGCGTCCAGTCGGTCGAGGTCGCGCTCGACCCGGTCCCGGCGCAGTGGGCGGACGGCCTCCGCGGGATCGGGACCGTCAGCGAGGTGCGGAAACTCGGCGACAAGTTCCGGCTCATCACCGAAGACCCCCCGGCCGTGATCGCCGGCGTCATGGCATACGCGGAGCAGCATCATACCCGGGTCATCAGCGTCAACACGTACGGGCCGAGCCTGGAAGACGTCTTCATAAAACTGACCGGCCTTGAAGTCCGGACCCGGGGGGTGAAGACCGTTGACTGATCATGCCGAATGGCTCAGGCAGCTCCGGGCCGAATTCCTCGCGGCGTGGGCGATAGCAAAGAAGGACATGCTCATCTACTATATCAAGCCGAACATCATCGTCTCCGGCGCGCTCTTCCCCCTCTTCATGTTCCTCGCATTCGCGGTCGGGCGCCCCGAAACCCCCTCGGTCATGATCCCCGGTCTCATCGCGATCACCATCCTCTTCTCGGCCTCGTCCATCGAGCCGGTCTCGATCCCTATCGAGCGGCGGATGAAGACCTTCGACCGGCTCATCTCCGCCCCTGTCTCCCTCCACGCGGTCGTCTTCGGGGAGAGCCTGAGCGGTTTTTTGTACAGCATCGGGATCGCGGCCGTCCCGTTCATCGCGGGGATCGTCATCTTCGCAACCTCCGTCACCAACCCGGTCCCGCTCGTCATCGGCGTCCTCCTCACCTCGTTCTGCTTTGCGACAATGGGCACCCTCTTCGCCGCGTACCCGACCGAGAGCCCGGGCGACATCATGTCGATGCTCAACGTGGTCCGTCTCCCGCTCATCTTCATCTCGGGCATCTTCATCCCGGTCGATCAGATCCCCTCGATCGGGCAGTACGCGTCGTACTTCTCGCCCCTCACGTACGGTAACGATCTCATCCACGCCGCGTACTCCGGGACCACGTACTTCAACCCGGTCGCCGACATCGTCATGCTCATCGTGTTCATCCTGATCTTCCAGTTTGCGGCGAACCGGCTGTACAGGAAGTTCAATGAGTGAGGAGCCCATTCACCAGGACAGCGAATTCTGGAGGAAAGGGGAGATAATACAGGAACGTCATGAGAAGGACATCCCGCGAAAACCGTGACGGGTGGGATTGCCATATATGACGCAGGCAATCTTCATTCAGCCCTCCGGTGAACGGGGTCAGAGGACCCCGTGACCGTACATTCTTTTTATCAGGCAGTCTCGATCTTGTCGGCTTCCTGGAGCCCGAGCACTTTTACCGACTCTTCCCGCATCTTGAACTTCTGGATCTTGCCGGAGATGGTGACCGGGAAGTCATCGACGAACATGACGTACCGGGGGATCTTGAAGTGGGCGATCTTCCCCTTGCAGAAGTCCTTGACGTCCTGTTCAGTCATGGTCTGCCCCGGTTTCATCTTCACCCATGCGCAGAGCTCCTCGCCGTACTTGATGTCCGGTACTCCGACGACGTACACGTCGGCGATCTTCTCGTGGTGGTGCAAAAACTCCTCGATCTCCCGCGGGTAGATATTCTCGCCGCCACGGATGACCATGTCCTTGAGCCGGCCCACGATCCTGAAGTAGCCCTCCTCGTCCATGGTGGCGAGATCGCCCGTGTGGTTCCAGTGGTCCTTGTCGAGCGTGGCATGCGATGCCGAAGGGTTGTTGTAATAGCATTTCATGACGCAATAGCCCCGGGCGCAGATCTCGCCGATCTCGCCGAACGGCACGATCTTGCCGGTCTTGGCGTCGACGATCTTGAGCTCGGTGTGCGGGAATGCCCGGCCCACCGTCGCGACGCGGCGGTCGAGGGGATCTTTCGTCGTCGTCATCGTCACGCCGGGGCTCGTCTCGGTCTGGCCGTACACGATCACGATCTCGCTCATGTGCATCCGGGTGTTGACCTCTTTCATCACCTCGATCGGGCAGGGCGAGCCGGCCATGATGCCGGTCCGGAGGGAGCGGAGGTCATACTTTGCGAAGTTCGGGTGGGAGAGCTCGGCAATGAACATGGTCGGGACGCCGTGTACCGCGGTGCAGTGCTCCTTCTCGATGGTCTTTAATACCTCCTCGGCATCGAAGGCCGGGGCAGGGAGGACCATCGTCGAGCCGTGGGTGACGCAGGCGAGGTTGGAGAGGACCATGCCGAAGCAGTGGTAGAAGGGGACCGGGATACAGAGGCGGTCCTTCTCGGAGAAGCCCATACCCTCGCCGATGATGAACCCATTGTTGAGGACATTGTGGTGGGTCAGGACGACTCCCTTCGGGAACCCCGTAGTGCCGCTCGTGTACTGGATGTTGATCGGGTCATCGAACGAGAGGGCCTCGCCCCGTTCGATCAGTTCGTCGGTATTGATCTCCTCCGCTTTCTTGAGGAAGTCGCTCCACGTATACATGCCGTTGTAGGGGATATCGCCAAGGAAGATCGCGTTTTTCAGGAATGGGAACTTCTCGCTCGAGATCCTCCCGGGCTTCGCCTCGTACGCTTCCGGGCAGGCCTCGTAGAACATACCCACGTAATCCGAGGTCTTGAACCGGCCCTGGACGATCAGGGTCGAGATCTCGGACTGCTTGAGCACGTACTCGAGCTCGTAGGTGCGGTAGGCGGGGTTGATGTTCACCATGATCGCCCCGATCTTGGAGGTGGCGAACTGGACCACCACCCACTCGGCATGATTCATGGCCCAGATGCCGACCCGGTCGCCCTTCTCCACCCCGAGGCCCATGAGGGCACGGGCCACCTGGTTCACCTGGGACAGGAAGTCCCGGTAGGACCACCGGATGTTCTGGTGCATGGATACGATCGCGTCGGTCTCCGGATATTTTGCCGCAATACTGTCGACCATCTCGCCGATGGTCATTCCCAGCAGG
Source organism: Methanoregula sp. (assembly GCF_050010295.1). Classification (GTDB taxonomy): domain Archaea; phylum Halobacteriota; class Methanomicrobia; order Methanomicrobiales; family Methanospirillaceae; genus Methanoregula. The sequence goes on along the minus strand of NZ_JBEKLH010000006.1, from coordinate 118,094 downwards.
GGTACTGCTGATGTTCCGCACGTGTAGCTGCCCTCGACCATTGCACAACTATTGGGGCCCGGGATATTATATGCATAATGCTTTGTACCGGCTTGTGGTGCACCCGAGTTTCCTCTTCCCGGGCAACGATTGGGTATGCCGTAATTTTTTCCACCGGGCATCCCTCTGATGATACCTCCGGCTCCGGTGAAGCTGGAGGTACGGACCGCAGTGGTGCACCCGTCAGCCATTCTGGTGCAGGGCCTGGCGTTCCCCCCCCGTTGCGGGATGCCTGCCGGTCAGGGTCGGAAAGAACACAACTCTTAAGTTTATACACTGCGATTTTATTGAGTCAGCACGGGGAATGTCCCGCTGCAGACAGCACGGGGTTGTGGCCTAGCCCGGTATGGCGACGGGCTCCAGCGGTCTTTGCGTTCTTCGTGCTCGCAGATGATGAACAATGGGTCTACTGAGTTGACCTTTCCGGCATCAGCCGGAGAGGGCAAGGAGAAACTCGTAAGAGTTTCGAATTGATGCGATGATGACCCGTTGGAGCACTGATGCATGTCGGAGAGACCCGTCGATCGTGAGTTCAAATCTCACCAACCCCACGTTTTCCTTTTAGAGATTTTAGCCTGATACTGTTCAGGTTTTTGCATTGGGGATTTTAGAAAAAGGTCTGTTCTGACGCTCTTGGGGGCTCTGCCCCCGCCGCGTGGGCATCCCCCGGTTGCGATGGTGCCGCATTACCTTTTTTCACAAACGTGTGGAATTTTTATGGATATACCGGGGTATCGCAAGTATCCCCGCCCGATCTTTTATGCTTCCTGCCGGCAATCTTCCTTGCATGAGTCACGAGATGCATCTGGTGGATGCCTTCACCGGTGCCCCGTTCCGCGGCAACACGGCAGCGGTATGCATCCTGGACGGGCCGGCCGAGCCTGCATGGATGCAGCAGGTAGCAGCCGAGATGAAGCACTCCGAGACCGCATTCCTGCATCCCGGTAAAGACGGATGGAACCTTCGCTGGTTTACTCCGGAACGCGAGGTGGAGCTCTGCGGCCATGCCACGCTTGCCGCCGCGTTCGTCCTGTGGACTGTCGGTCACGCGGAACCGGGATCGGCGATTGCGTTTGAGACGAAATCGGGAACACTGACTGCCGATAAGGACGGGGACTCGATCACCCTGAATTTCCCTGCCGAGCCCGTCACTTCCACCGCACCCGTCCCCGGGCTTGACCGGGCGCTGGGCGTCACGCCGCTCTATACGGGCCGGAACCGGTTCGATATCCTTGCCGAGCTCCCGTCAGCGGCCGATCTCTGCGCCCTCGAACCCGATATGGCGGCCCTTGCCGCGATCCCGGCACGGGGAGTTATCATAACCGCGGCCTCCGATCACCCGCATTTCGATTTCGTGTCCCGGTTCTTCGCGCCTGCCGTCGGAGTACCGGAAGACCCGGTCACCGGCTCGGCCCACTGCTGCCTCGGGCCGTACTGGGGAGAGAAACTCAAAAAGATCGAGCTCTCCGGGTTCCAGTGCTCGGCCCGGGGCGGGAGCGTGAGGGTCACCCTGCTCGGCGACCGGGTCCTGCTCGGGGGGCATGCGGTCCACATCGCATCCGTCCGGCTGCTTGTCTGACGGGGACATGCCGGCCGTTCCCGGAAGCGCTGCCCGTTTTTTCGTGAAGTTTTTTTGCTCATGCAGCGTACACAGGACCGGGTTACCATGACCAGCGAACGCTATAAACGCGGATGGGAGAAGCTGAAAGAGGTAGATGGCGAGGCGGGCGAGAAGGTGATCGCGAGCCTTCAGGATATTGCACCGGACCTCGGGCGTTTTACGATCGAGTTCCCGTTCGGGGATATTTACACCCGCCCGGACCTGGATCTCCGCTCGCGGGAGATCGCGGTTGTCGCCGCCCTCACGGCGCTCGGCAACGCTGCACCGCAGCTGAAGGTGCATATCAACGGGGCGCTCAACGTCGGTGTAACGCGGGACGAAGTGGTCGGGATCATCACGATGATGGCTGTCTACGCGGGGTTCCCGGCTGCACTCAACGGGATGGCAGCGGCAAAAGAGGTATTTGCCGAACGCGACGGAAAAGGATTGTCCTAGTCCCGTTTTTTCTTCTTCTTCCGGACTTCTTCCAGCCCGTCAAGTGCGGCGGGGAGGCATTCGAGGACGCCGAAGAGCCCGGTCAGGTGCAGGTTCATGACGATCGCGCCCACGATCTCGTCCCTGGTCGCCCCGGCCTGCCACGCCATGATGGCGTGCAGCCGCACTCCTTCGGGGTTCCGGGTGGCGGTCTGGATCGCGATATTGATGAGCTGTTTTGTCTTGTTATCGAGGCCGCTGAGGGTCCGCTGGACCTCCACGAGGTTGTTGAACCGCTCCTCAAGCTCGGGGCACTCCTTCCGGAACACTTCATAGGAACTCTTCGCCATAGTGAACGCTCGTAATAATTAGGTAATATCTGCATCAGCCCGCGAAATTAAATAACCTTGTATTTCGAACAGGTCATCAGACCTGTGAGACGAGAAGATTCTGACGCAGGAAGAATCTTCGAGTTCGGGGACGTCCCCATATGAAGTCACATCAGTGATTTCCGAGACGAGAAGATACCGGAGGCGTCTTCGGGTTTGAAGACGGGTACCGATGCACATGCCTGTAATCGAAGATAAATTATTTGTTAACGAAAATAATATGTACATCCGTTGGGATTTTACACGGGATTGCTTACATGACCCTGTCAAGAAAATACCTAAATTGCTTACGGAAAACCCTTCTTGAGGTTAGCGGATATGAATGCCACCGGGGATGTTGAGAAATTTAATTGCTGGTCAAGTACCTATGAGGATTCATGGTCGCAATACCTGTATTTCGATCGGATCCATAAAGGAGTCATCGGTTTGGTCAATGTGGAATCTGCTCCCGGAGACATAGTGGATATCGGATGCGGAACTGGTAGACTGTTACGAAAAATCAGGGAACGCTGGCCTTATGCACGGCTGATTGGTGTTGATCCGGCTGAAGGTATGGTGAAAAAAGCCCGGCAAATGATGCCGGATTCTACGTTTATTGTTAGCCCTGCCGAATCAATCCCGCTCCCTGATGCTTCTGTCGATCTCGTGTTCAGTACTATTTCTTTTCATCACTGGTCAGACCAATTACAGGGTATACGTGAGATACGGCGTGTCTTACGATCCGGGGGCCAGTTCTTTCTATCCGATATAGCAGCCCCCAAATTCTTATTCAGATTTGTTCATCACGGCCAGATTCGCAATCAATATGAGGTACGAAAAATGTTTGAACAGGTGGGTCTGGAGGTCCGGACACAGCGACGGCTATTGTTGGGGCATATCCTTGTAACCTCCGGTATCCGACGCTGACGACCGGATGCAGTTTCGATAAACGTAATCGACACACTCCAAAAGCCCGTGAAACCTGGGGAAGATCTTCTCGACTCGCCGGCCATTTGCGCACATACTCATAGTCGAAGATTTCCTGATGGTAGATTTGTTATAACCGTTATTGCTGCACATACTCGTAGTCGAAGATTCCTGCGGAATCTTCTCCACTCGTATGTTGCTTTGCAACATACTCGTTTTATGATAGATGACGGGCAGATACTATTACCATCATACGGAGAGTTCCATGTATCTGGTCGGAGAAGCACTTATTGGCGATGGCGCGGAACTGGCGCACATCGACCTCTTAATGGGAGATAAGGAAGGTCCCATCGGAGCAGCGTTTGCAAACGCGGTTTCGCAACTATCAGAGGGGCATACGCCCCTTCTTGCAGTAGTTCGCCCGAACCTGCTGGCCAAGCCCGTGACCATTGTGATCCCGAAAGTCACGTTGAGGGACATGGTGCACGTGAACGAGATGTTCGGCCCCGTGCAGGCCGCCGTTGCCAAGGCGGTTGCCGACTGTGTTGAAGAGGACGTGTTCTCGGGGATCGATATCGAGGACACAGTCATCATGGTGTCCGCGTTCGTCCACCCTGAAGCAGCGGACTACAACAAGATCTACCGGTTCAATTACGGCGCGACCAAGCTGGCCCTCCACCGTGCACTGGACAAGTTCCCGGACACCAAGACCCTCGTGTTCGAGAAAGACCGTGCAGCCCACGGCATCATGGGGTTCAAGGTGCAGCGCCTCTGGGACCCGCCGTACCTCCAGGTCGCGATGGACCTCGTTGACATGGGCAAGGTCGCCCAGGTCCTGAAGTGCGTGCCCGAGAACGACCACGTGATCATCGAGGCGGGAACCCCGCTTATCAAGAAGTTCGGCCTCTCTGTCATCGGCGAGATCCGCAAGCTCCGTGCGAATGCGTTCATCATCGCGGACATGAAGATCCTCGACACCGGTAACCTCGAGGCCCGCATGGCGGCCGATGCAACCGCCGATGCGGTCGTCGTCTCCGGCCTCGCCCCGACCTCGACCATGGAGAAGGCGATTGCCGAGGCCCGCAAGGTCGGCATCTACTCGATCGTCGACATGCTGAACGTCCCGAACCCGGCGAAGGTGATCGCGAACCTGAAGGTGAAGCCGGACATCGTGGAACTCCACCGTGCGATCGATGTCGAGGAGAGCTCCCATGCCTGGGGCGATATCCCGGCGATCAAGAAGGCGGCCGGCGGCAAGCTGCTCGTTGCAACGGCCGGCGGTATCCGGGTTGACGTAGTAAAGGACGCACTCAAGGCAGGCGCAGACATCCTCGTGGTCGGCCGTGCAATCACTGCCTCGAAGGATATCGGCCACGCTGCAGACGAGTTCCTCGACCAGCTCAACCGGGAAGAGATCGACCAGTTCAGGGTCATGACGGATTTCTAAAAATCCGGTTAATATATTTTTTTTATTATCCCTGAGGGCTGCTGGGATCGAGCCCTCTTCGTATGCTCGGGCAATTTTTCATCTGCCATGAAGAGGCTCATCATATTCCTGTTCCTGTTTTTCCCTCTCCGCATCCCGGAAGGGATGCGATCACAATATTCTTCTTCGGAACCAACCAAGATTGTACAACTGTAAAATTTTGTACGGTTGACCAATCAAAACGTGCGTGGCATTGCACGAGAAGACAAAAGGGGCGAAAGGAATCATGCAACAATCCGCAATCAAGACCGAGGAAATTGCGAACAAGCGGGTAGCTCTTACTCCGAGCACGTGGGCTGCTCTCTCGCGGCTGAAGGAACCCGGAAAAAGCCTTGGGGATACGGTAGCTGCTCTCATTGCAGAACACCAGCTCCGTGCGCTTGAGCGGGATCTGGATCGGGTTGATAAAAATGCCAAGTACGTTTCCTGGGAAAAAGCCAAGAAAGATCTCGATCTTTAGACGGGGCAGATCGTGCGGATTGAGATCGAGGAGAATGTCAGGGCTTTCATCAGGGAGCGGCCCGAGAAAGACCGGCGTGTTATCGGAGAGCATATCGAACGACTGAGCGAGCATCCGAATGCGCTGGGCAACATCAAAAGGCTCAAGACCCGGAAACCCCGGTGGAGGATGCACATCTCGTCAAAGTTCACGTTGTTCTATTACGTGGATGACAACACGGTATATATCGACCACATCATGAGCCAGGAACTTGCACACAAGAAATACGGGAAGATCTGGGAATCACCGTACGATCTCCCTGTGCCAATAAAATGGGAATATCATGTACGCCTCCAAGATCATTGTGGAGAAACCCCCCTATTTCCTCTTTCAATTCATCTTCAGAAAAATGTTTTAAGTACTGTTCATCTTGGATAAGAATATTAAAAATATCTTCAATTTCTTTACGATCGATAATTGCAACATTTACGCCAAGGCCCTCCTCAATTGTTTTTTTGAGAGCTAAAACAGTTTCCTCTTGTCTTTTTTTTTATTATGTCATCAATTGAACTTTCAACCATCAATTAAATTTTTGATATGAAATAATTAAGCTTGCCTACAATCATTATCAATTCTAAGTTATTTCAACTCCATAAAAAAAGTCTGAGCTTTCGGAATTTCAATAAATAATTGAGTTAATTTATCCGATTTGTTGATTTTAAAATCAAATAGATCAACGAAAACAAACGATGGAAAAAATAATCAATTTGATCACTCGATGTAATGGGAATTTTATCGGTTTCAGTATGTCGTATCATGAATTGGTTGCCTATTTCCGTAAGGGCTCTTGCCTCGCTATCTAGTTTTTCACGTAATTCGAGTGTAGGTGTTGTTTTTTCAAGCAGTTTTGATAATGATGCCCTTTTATCCCCAGGAATTTCAAGGCTTTTTAATCGCTCCCAAGCATCCCATAATTTTTCAAGAGCTACTTTACGATCTTCGAAATGAGCACTGAGATACTTTATCCGTGCAGTATTAAAGAGAGTATCGAAAGCCGTATCTCCAGTGTTAAAATTCGTTTCTTGCAATAATTCACGAAGTCCTTCAGGAGCTAGTCGAATAATCTTCCCACGATTATCCAATTCAAAAATAATCCCATTTCGTGAAAAGATAAGATTGATTGCTGCACGAAATTCACTTTGACCTTTCCATTTCCTAAAAGAAATATGATAATGCCCCGGATCAGGTTCAGTACTTCTCTAATTATTAGCCCGAGCTAAAGAAAAACGTAAGATCTAAATAGGCAGCGGGCGCCGCATATGTCCAATAAACGACAAATAGCCCGCCGAATAAAGAAGGAGATCCGAGCAGAAGATTGTTCCGAAATTGCAGTTGAAGCAATCAACCGGCACCTCACAATTTCCATCAACGGGAAACTAAACCAAAAGACAATCATTCGGTCACTTGTAGGAATGTCAGCAAACAAACTTTCGGTGCATTCCATCAATAAAGCCGTAGAAAAAGTCCCGTGTGAAACGTCGGTCAGATACCATTTGTCGAAGGTGGATTTAGATTCACTTCTGGCATTACAATCAAAGATCCTCACCTATTCAAACGATCAGATCCTCGTTCCCAGAAAATCGCATCATTTTGCCATAGATTTCACTGATGATCCTTATTACGGAGAGTGTGTTGACGTAAACAAAGATTACGTCATCAAGAGTAAAATGAAGGATTCCACAACGACATTTTACTCGTATGTTTCGCTCTACATCACGACAAAAGGCCAACGGTTGACCCTCGCAGTTCTCCCGGTAAAAAAGGGAGTGTCAAAGGTCGAGTACATCCGGAAATTCCTCGTTTTTATTGACGATGCAAAAGTGAATATCGAGGTACTCTGTCTTGATCGGGGTTTTTACTCAAACGATGTGCTCTCGTTTCTCCAGAAGGAGAACATCCCGCACATTGTTCCGGTGAAAAAACACGGTCAGGAACTCAAGAAGATTCTCCGGGGGAATCATTCCCGCTATGCCCGGTACACGATGAGGGGAACCTCCGGACCTCTTGATCTTACTCTTGCAATTGATGTTCAGTACCTTCAGGGAAGGAATAAGAAATTCGGGAATGTGAATCTCGGATATGTCGTGTATGGTATTGATTGGAAGCCGCGACGGGTCTACCAAGTCTACAAGAACAGGTTCGCTATCGAATCTTCATACCGTATCCGGAACATCGTAAAAGCTAAAACCTCTTCCAGAAACGTTGTGCTCCGGTATCTCTTGACGATAATCTCGTTCCTCCTCAAGAATATCTGGGTGGCTCTTCAATGGATGGTCTTCTCAAAGGTTCAACGAGGGCCGAGATCGATTAACAATGATTTGTTTCGCTTTGATCTCTTCCGGCTCTTCGTCTGGGAAGGGCTCCGGAAAAAACTTAAATTTGTTACGTTTGTTGCTGTTCTTCGATCTCTCGGTCGATTGGAGGGTGGTTAGGGTTGATGACTATCCAAAGTTCATGGAGGAAAATTAGAGAAATACTGAACCCCAAAACAAAAACTTTAAAGAAAGCAAAATTTCACTTTTTGCCTATGAAAGGCGGAGTGATTAAGCGAAGACGTATGCTTGTCGTTATCTGTGCGATACTGCTGGTCGCGGCTGCATTGCTGATAACGGTTTACCAGTCGGCTGTTTCACAAGCCGACTACAATAACGGCTACGAGATTGGACTGGAAGCCTACACCTACGGTTTACCACTGCTCGTGACCAACACGACGTTTGAAACCATGACCAGCATCAACGTCTCGAACGGTGCGTTTGGTCCGGTCAACCAGTTCAACAACGTACGCTCCTTAAACAACCCGGATAGCACTGTGGTTGTGGCGCCGAGCCCGACCAGCCTCTCATCGATCGCATGGCTCGATCTGAGCAAAGAGCCTCAAGTCCTCCATGTGCCGGAGGTACAAGACCACTTTTTCGTCTTCTCCTTTATCGACCCCTTCACCAACAACATCGCAAACCTCGGCAGTGTCAACCAAACCCCGCCGGGCGATTACGTGATTGCCGGCCCCGGCCAGTATACTGTGCCCATCCCTGCGGGGACCCACCGTATCGATGTCGACTGCAACCGCATCTGGATCATAGGGATAACCCAGCTGAAAGGCAGTTACGACATCGCAAATGTTACCCGCATCCAGGATGGCTACACCCTGACGCCATTGAGCCAGTACGGGACGAACTACCAGCAGAACAATCTGATGAATCCCAATGCGACCCCCCAGACATATCAAATACCCGGGGGGCTCGCATTCTATGATATGCTCGGACAACAGCTTGCGCTGTTTCCACCGCCGGGAGCCGACCAGCCCGAGCTCGCCCGGTTCGCGGAGGTTGGGATCGGGCCCGGGATGGAACCCTCGCATAACGCAAGCCTGAGCAAGGATACCCTCAGGGGGCTTGAAGACGCCGTAGTCGCCGGTCCGGCGCAGATCAAGAACGACACCATGGCTCTGTACCTTGAAAGTTTCGACCAGCACAACGGTTATCTCTTAGGAGGCTTCGGGCAGTATGGGACGAACTACCCTCTACGTGCTGTCATAAGTCAGGTTGGCCTGGGTGCAGTTACCTCCGAACAGACGATTTATGCCATGAGCTGGGCAGATCCCAGCAAAAACCCGCTCAACGGATCAACCAATTACGTCCTGCACATGGCGTCTGCTCCTCCGGTGAATCAGACCTGGTCGATTACCGCCTACACCCTGAATGGGACAATGATCCCCAATTCGATCAACCGGTATGAGATCAGCGACACGTCGCAGCTCGCATACAACGCCGATGGCTCGGTGGACCTCTACCTGCAGTCCACGCCACCTTCGGACCCGGCTCAGGTAAACAACTGGCTGCCGACCGCGAAGGGACAGGGATTCGAGGTGATTTGGCGACTTGATGCTCCTGAAACGGCCGAGATCCCCGGCATTCTCAATGGCACGGGCTGGCAGCCGCCGGCAATCACTGCAGTGCCGTGATTGAGGATAGAGGGGGGCTGACTGCCCCACATCCCCACGGGGGAGGAGTTCCGCCGCCCCCGTAGGGACGCCCCCCTCGGCACTTCAATTACCTGCTAATGTCTGAAAACAGGTAATTGCCCCACCGTGCCTCGGAGAGGCCCTGATGCGGGGAGCTCTCGCATAACATCAGGTTTTTTATTTTCATGCTTCGGGTGTGCCGTTCATGTGCGTTTCTAATGAGCCAAATTTTCCTCCATGAACTTTGGATAGTCATCAACCCTAACCACCCTCCAATCAACCGAGAGATCGAAGAACAGCAACAAACGTAACAAATTTATGTTTTTTCCGAATATCTTCCCAGACGAAGATCCGGAAGAGGTCAAAACGGAACGAATCTTTTTCTTTATTCGGTGGGCATTCTGCCGTTTATTGGACATATGCGGCGCCCGCTGCCTATTTAGATCTTACGCTCTTCTTGAGACCGGGTTAAAAATTAGTGAAGTACAGAGGTTCGGTACCCAATATATTTTGAATCATTCTTAATGATCCATACATGGGACTGCGATTGCGTTCTTCATATGAATGATAATCTCTGTCTTCTGGAAATGAAACATATTTATAACAAAATTCAATAAAATCCAGCACATCATATAAAGATGGAACAACATTAGTATTTAGTGGCCAAACTAAAGTTGCAATTTCTGCTTTTAATGTTCTGACCAATAGTTCTGTATCACAATCAAATATCATTCTCTGATTACAAACTACCGGAAAAGATTCACCAAATGATTTATTTCTAATCAACCGCGTGACGAGTGCCACCACACCTCTCCAAACATCTAATGAAATTTCTTCAATAATACGAGGTTTCGGTCCATTTTCTCTATCGCTTATATATTCATGGGACATAATTCCCTCTTTGGTGTATCAATCACTCTTCCCCAGTTATAAAAATAGGATATAAAATAATTAAATATGCTTAGTAGCATTTTCATTTTTTAGCTCTTTCAATAATTCATAAAAGATAGTTTGAGTTCTTGGATTTTCAACAAATAACATCCGAAGTTGTTGAGATGTATTTTCAACTTTCATTTTTAATTCTTCATTAGAGGTATCATACATTCGTAACAATTTTTTTTAAATCAAGCAGATTTTCGCAAAACCCGCAGTCGTTTTGCGCGTCGCCCCTCGCTCAGCGATAGTGCTTCCGCTCCCGCTCCTTCCCGCACTTCGAGCAGCACCCGTGGTGGACATCGATCGTCCCGCCACAGGCCCTGCATATCCAGCGCCCCTCTTCGGCCCGGATGAACATACGGGTGCCGTTCTGCCGGATTGCGTCGAGGTTCTCCAGCATGCTCATGCCGTACCGGGTGCGGTACCGCTTGTCCAACAGCTCCATCCGCGAACAGGGGAACTCTGCACAGCGGAAACAATATCTGCCCGTTCTCTTTTCACAGGCAAAGATCTGACAGTGTTCATGGTGCCGTCTGTCCGGCGAACGGCACCCCGGGCACCGGTTCTTCTCCCTGAGGAACGCCATGCAGATGGCACAGTCCATGCCGCAGGGTGCGATGAGGGATGCCCTGAAGGGTCTCTTCACTGCCATGCAGCGAGGTAGGTTGCGGGCATGCAAAAAGGTGTCTCCCCAAAATCGAAGGTCGGCTGATGACTCCCTTCTCCTCCTCCGGGTTTTTAAAAACCTATCGGACCACAAATCCCATCATCTTTCCAAACTCCATTAATATATTAATGACTCGCGGAAAAAGACCGGACGGAGCGATCGCGGAAGCAAAAAAATTCGCGGAGCGGATGGGATACTGGTGGCAGGAGAACACGAACCCGGAGCTCGCGTACGATCTCTTTGCCTTCAAACCCAAGGCCGCCCTGATCGTGAAGGTCCGGCTGACCCGGTACAGGATCAACCCGGACACAATATACGAAGATCTAATTCCTGACGATCTCCGCGAGGTCCGGGCACTCCCGTTCCCGGCATGGCTGCCCCGCGAGATCTGGCTCCGCACCCAGCACGAGCGGGCCTGGCGGAGGCTCTGGGTCCATGAGCTTGCGGTTGGCGAGATCGGGTGGTGGGGGCCTGACGGGTACACGAACCCGCATGCCCGGTGAGGTGCTTCCTCCACGGATCGCCCCTTCTTTATAAAGAGGGCCATTCCGGACGGTAAGTCTCCTAGGGTCCATTCTCCGACGGAGAGTTCCCGGGCCGGATCCGGCACCGGAAATCTCCAGTGGAAGGGGTGCCAACGCCCGGCAAAATCCCTCTTTTAAACCAGTATTTTGGCAAAATATTCATTTTAAGCGGGAAAAAACCGTGCAATTTAGCGGGCTTCTGTTGATCGGGAAAAAAATACCATCTGTACTTTGTCCGGAGACTTGACGGAGCCCGGAGGGCCGATACGGACGAAAATTAAGGGAGGTCCCCGGGAGCCGGAAAAAGGGTGGCTTTTTCACGGAAAATGGGGAGATCTGCCTTTCAGGGGGTCACCGGTCCGGTGCCGGAGGGGATCCGGGCAGGGGGATACGGTTTTTTTGCCGTTTTCCTCGTTAGCTGAAGTGGTCAAAAACCAGACTCACGGAAGAAACTCTCATTCCTGTCAGGGCCCGCGGGGCAGGATTCCCAATCAAGGTAATTGCGTAGCGTAAAATGTCGAGTCTCTTCGGAGACGAGACAGGAGAAGAACGCATCAGCGTTCTTCGAGTCCCGATGAGGCGTTTTGCGCGTGCGGCGTCACTTCAGGTCATCGGAAAAACGCACCGGAACTCCAGTCAGAAACCCTTAACAAAAATTTCACGTATATTGATTATGAAAATAAACAAAGACTGGGACTGGAGTCAGATGGCTATTGGTTTCTGGTCAGGTGTTGCGGTTATCAGCCTGATCAATATTGCCATGATTGTCGTACATCACAACCAGTTCCTGTATGACGAATATATTTTCGGGATTTCGATTGTTGTAATAATTGTCTATGTGATAGTGAGGAGCAGGCTGGCAAGGGAATAATGTTCCCCGGCCTGTATCAGCCGGAGAACAGGATCATCTTTTTCCCTGAACAAGACTATGGGGAAAACACGGGCAGTTCGGGACGCAAAAGAGATGTAAAAGTTTTGGGATGGAGAGCGGTTTACAAAAACCCGGGGACGGCGTTGCAGGTAAACGTTTATCAGACAAGGCGGAGGACGTGAAATGACGCTGATCGTAAAGGAAATCCAGGCAAAGACCATTCTCTCCAAATCGAAGATCTATCCCTGGGTTGTCAATCCCTATACCGGTTGTCAGCATGGCTGCTCGTACTGCTATGCACGCTTTATGAAACGGGTAACCGGGCACCGGGAGCATTGGGGCGAGTTCGTTGATGTCAAGATCAATGCCGCAGATCTACTCCGCGTGGAGATAAAAAAGAAGAGACGCGGGAGAGTCTGGGTAAGCGGGGTATGCGATCCGTACCAGCCCCTTGAGGCAGAATACCAGCTGACCCGGCAATGCCTGGAAATACTTGCCCGGAATACCTGGCCTGTTATCATCCAGACACGTTCTCCCCTGGTTCTGCGTGATATAGACATCATTAAGGATGCCCGGGATTTTGAGGTGGGTCTTTCCATAACCACGGCGGACGATACTATCAGGAAATTGTTCGAACCCCAGGCACCCCCGATAGACGACAGGATACAGGCCCTCGATGAACTACACAAGGCCGGTATCAGGACGTATGCCATGATCGCCCCGGTGCTCCCGGGAGCAGAAGGGCTAGCAGAACTCCTGAAAGGGAAGATTGACTATGTATTGATTGACCGGATGAACTATCACTATGCCGACTGGGTGTACCGGAAATATGGTATGGAGGATAAGATGACGGACGATTTCTTTTACCGGACGAGGCAGGAATTTGCCTCCCTGTGAAAACAGATCCTGATCTTCAGCGCAACCGGATGAATCTATAATCCTCCGGTGCATGTCCCGGGTCACAATACCTTTTTTAACGAGGACATAAGAAGTATCGTTCATCAGGGACGGGTGTTTTGGCATGGCAACAGATCCGGTCTGTTTTGCAATCGTCGATGAGGATACGGCACAGTTCAGGGCTACGTACAGGGACAAGGAGTATTACTTCTGCACCAATTACTGCAAAAAGCAGTTTCTCGAAAACCCGAAGAGGTACACGCGCCTCAATTCGGATATCAATATCGAGCCGGGTGGTGCGTCGTGTTGATCGTGCAATAAAACTGTGCATCAGGCCCGGATGGTATTCACGGATTGCGCAGGGCAAGGTACTTGATCGCAAGATTTGCGTACAGGTACATGCAGAGCGCAAGGCCTGATGAATCGTTTTGCGTGTAGTGCATCGCAACAAATTCTTTTCCGGAGACGGGCAATTGTCAAAAGTCCCTCCAACCGATCCGGGAATTATTTTTTATTGCCACCTCCGGACCTGGCAATTTTTCTCAATTGGCAGATCCGGACCTGAGGATTTTTAAAAATTGTCGCAAATCGATCGGGCAATTTTTCTCAATTGTCACCTCCGGACCTGGCAGTTATTTTTTATCGGGATTACCACGTGAGAGGCGCTCCGCCGGATATGGGGGAGATTTCCCGGATTTTCCGGCAAAATTGCCGCAAACCGATCGGGCAATTATTTTTTATTGTCGCATTCGGACCCGGTAATTTTTTAAAACTGCCACCAACCGATCTGACAATTATTTTTAATTGGCACCTCCGGACCTGGCAATTTTTCAAAATTGCCACCAACCGATCCGGGAATTATTTTTTATTGCCAGATCCGGACCTGTTTATTCTTCCTCCGGGGCTGAACCCTACCGCCCCCTTTTTAGGTAAGCCCTGACCTAGTATAGATTAAAAGCCAGGCAGACTATGATCCTCACCGAAGCCCAGGATATGTTCACCTTATTCTTCGCGATTTATTTTGCCATGATAATAGATCGCTCCCATGAAATGTATAAACCGTGGGACACCTACAATGCCTGGAGAGGAAAGACTCATAACATCAGGCGTCTGCTGGCAGCATGGATTATCTTATTCGCCATACCCCTGGTGCATTTTGCGATCTTATTCACCCTTCTCGGATCCGTCGATGTCCCGTTCGATCTGACGATCAGCGGCATTACAAATGTTGTTCTGATCGGCTTCAGTTCATTTTTCGAGTTTGGCTACTTCAGGATATACGAATCTTTTCTGCACCGGTATCCCACGTCGTTCTTCTCTGACGAAGACCTGACTCAGATAGAGGGTTCGGGCAAAATCCGCCCGGATTTCCGGGCCCATTTTATCCCCGGGGCATTGTATGTCATCCTGTCTACCCTGGCCATGGTAATCGCGATTTATTATTGATAGCAACCGCTTCATCATAACGATCAACTATGTATTTTACCATCGTCACCAGCCGATCCGGGAATCTCCAGGGCCACGGTTCTAGAACAGCACCGCCACGCTACAGTTAATTAATAAAGACGGAACACAGCTCTAGAAGCGGACAACGCGATGGCGGTCTGGCAAAAGGGAACGGTGAAGGTATGCATATCATCGAGACAAAAAACCTGACGAAGACCTACGGGAACCTCACCGCTGTCGATCACCTTGACCTGAAGATCGGGAAGGGGGAGGTGTTCGGCCTGCTCGGCCCCAACGGGGCGGGAAAGTCGACAACCCTCATGATGCTGACCACCCTCATCCCGCCGACATCCGGGACGGCACTCGTGAACGGTTTTGACATCCTGCGCCAGCCCGACCAGGTCAGGAAATCGATCGGGATCGTCTTCCAGGACCCGAGTTCGGATGAGACGCTGACCGGGTACGAGAACCTGAAGCTCCACGGGCTCCTCTACGATATGGACGCCGGGCTGCGGGAGGAACGGATCGTGGAGGTACTCGCGCTCGTCGAACTTACGGACAGAAAAGACGACATGGTCAAGAAATATTCCGGAGGGATGCGGAGAAGGCTCGAGCTCGCCCGGGGCCTGATGCACCACCCCGAGATCCTGTTCCTGGATGAGCCGACTCTCGGCCTCGACCCCCAGACCCGGGAGCACATCTGGGAATATATCAGGAGACTGGCGACGGAGAAGAAGATCACCATCATTATCACCACTCATTACATGGACGAGGCCGACCGTCTCTGCGACCGGCTCGCGATCATAGACCGCGGGAAGATCGCGGTACTCGGTCCCCCGGACCAGCTGAAAAAAGAGCTTGGCGGCGACATCATCCGCATGAGAGCCGGAACCTTCGACATGGAATCGCTCAGGGAGCTGGACTATGTCACAAATGTCAAAACAGATGACGGGGGTATCAGCGTGACCGTCAGGGATGCCAGCCAGTACCTGCAGGACCTCCTGGGCCGCGTAGGCAAGGTGGAAGGGGTCGAGGTCCGCCCGCTGACCCTGGAAGACGTGTTCATCCACTATACCGGCAGGGCGATCCGGGAAGGGGCCCCCGAGGGCGGCTGGGCGGAGAAAGTGATGCGGGCAGGATCGAGAAGATGAGCGACCTGAAAGGGATCTACGCGCTCTGGTACCGCGAATTCAAGGTCTTCCAGCGGGAGAGGTCCCGGATGGTCGCATCCATCGTCAACCCGGTACTCTGGCTCCTGATCATCGGCGGAGGCCTTGGATCCGTCTTATCCTTCGGGGGAGTGGATTACCTGAGTTTCCTGTACCCGGGAATCCTCCTCCAGTCGGTATTGTTCTCGGCGGTCTTTTTCGGCGTGTATATCGTCTGGGATAAAAAAATCGATTTCCTGAAAGAAGTCCTGGTATCCCCGATGTCGAGGACATCCATATTCATCGGCAAGATCCTCGGGGGCTCCACGGATACGCTCCTGCAGTCGGCCATCCTGCTCGTCATCGGCTATGCCTTCACGCTGACCGGTGTGCTGAAAGGGATCACGTTCTCCCCGCTCTCGGTCATCATCGCATCTGTCTTTTTGTTCGTAACGACCGTCGGGCTCGTCAGCATCGGTCTTATCATCGGCTCGCAGATGGAGAGCCCTGAAGGGTTCCAGCTCATCAGCAGCTTCCTGATATTCCCGATGTTCTTCCTCTCCGGGGCACTCTTCCCTATCGAGAACCTGCCTCCATGGCTCACCCCCTTCGTGCTGGTCAACCCTGCCACCTATTCGGTGGACGGGTTGCGGGGGGTGCTCGTCGGGCTGCACCGGTTCAACCTTGCCCTCGATCTCCTCGTCATAAGCGTATTTTCCCTTGTCATGATACTCATCGGTACCTATGCCTTCAGGAAGATGAAACTGTGAGTGTTTTGCTGTACCTGCGGGTTCTGGAGCACTGACGGTTGATCTGAGAATTTTACCAGGATGGACTCCTGGTCATCAACCGTACATGCAACAGCACCGTCAAAGAGAATTACCTGATAAGCTTACGTAGACAACCGGGAGGTATGACAGAAAAATGCGGTATTCTCTACAAATTTGCCCTCTTCAAGCAGCGGTACACCCGGGGGACTTCCTGGACCCAGATCCTCCTGAACTTCGGC
The DNA here is from genome assembly GCF_050010295.1 of Methanoregula sp. Taxonomy (GTDB): domain Archaea; phylum Halobacteriota; class Methanomicrobia; order Methanomicrobiales; family Methanospirillaceae; genus Methanoregula. The sequence continues at coordinate 101,281 of NZ_JBEKLH010000006.1, read as the reverse complement.
ATCATCACCGCCAACGCCAAACTGTTCGAGGACTTCTTCCTCATCAACTTCGGGCTGACAATCCCCATGGTCATCGCCATATCGATCCCAATCTATGTCATCTTCTGCTACATCCTCGGGCATATCGATGAAAAGAGCGGATTCTGGCAGATCGAGAACGATCTCGGGTACCGGGTGACCCCGTTGTCCGATGAGATGCTCCAGGCCATACGGGAGATCAGGAAGAAACTCGACTGATCCGGCAATCTGCGAAAGACCAGAAGATGTCCGGTATACGTGGTACCACTACGTGGGGCAGCCGGTTATCGACTGGACCGGAACCATACAATAGTTCTTAACCGATCCTGATCATTGGGTTCATAGATAGGAATGCATACCTGCCCACCCGCCAGATTCTGGGGAATACTTGTCCTGTTCTGCATCATCATACCGGCCGGCCAGTCAGTCAGTCCACTCTGGACTGTCCCGGCACCATCGGGAGTGGATGTATCCACGGTTGCTCTATCGCACGATGGTTCGACCATTGTCGCGGGAGGGGACCAGCTGATCGCGCTCTCTCCCGACGGGACGAAATTGTGGTCGGGCTGGTCGGGAACCACGCTCGACCTGAGCCAGGATGGCAGGTACATCGTTACATCCCAGGGCCAGACCGTGCGGCTTTTCACACGGCAGGGGGTTCTGCTGTGGGACCAGCCGCTGGGAGACAGCGTGACCGGTGTCTCCATCTCGCCGGACGCGGCAATAATCGTTGCCGGCGGGGGGAATACCGTGCGGTCCTGGTACAATTCCGGTTCCGGCCTCGGGGAGAATGCGACCGAGACCGTACACGATATCAGGCTCTCCCCGGTAAAAGACCAGGTGATCGTTGCCACGGCAAAGGCGTTGCGGAGCTTCAACCTGAGTTACGTCCCGAACTGGTACGACGACACCTTCAGTCCCGGTATCGTTGAGATATCCGGCGACGGCACCGGTATCGTGATCCCGAACGGCAACCACCTGCGGATGTATCATGGCAGCGGCACCCTGCTCTGGGACCGCTCATTTCCCGGCGGGAATATCATCTCCCTCGCGTATTCATGGGACGGATCGACGATCGTTGCCGGGCGCGACGATGCAACGGTCCTTGTCGTAGACCGGGCCGGCAACCTTCTCTGGACAGGAAGAGCCGGAGTCTGGGTAACGAGCGTGGGCGTATCAGATGACGGTTCCACCATCGCAACAGGAAGTATCGACAACCAGATCCATGTATTCAACCGGCAGGGCACGCTCCTTGGGGCCTCTACAACGCAAAGCCCGATCAAATCCCGTTCGGTTGCCGTGAGCGGGGACGGTTCCCTGATTGTGGCTGTCGATCTTTCAAATGTGTACGGTTTTTCCCGGTCCCAGTTTACCCTGCCGGTCGCGCCATCAACCCCGGAAGTTACGGTGAACATCTCACCCGGGACAGCACCGGAGAACATGACACCCGTCACTACGGTCCCGGTTGCGGGGATCGTACCATCACGTTCCGGGAACGCATCAGTCACGGCAACCGGAACAACCTCCTCATCAGGATTCCCGTGGATTCTTACCTTCGCATCTCTGGCACTTATCCTGGTGGCACGAAAAAAATGAAGTGGACCCTGTGATAGTTGTTCTCACCCTGCCAGATAAAAGGGTTAAGGTACTCCCATGGCCAGATCGCCCGGTCAACGGCAGAGCGTTGCGGTACGAGGGCTTTAAGGATCGCCCACTCCCTGCAAGGATATCCTTAAAAACTCCCCCACAAAACATCTCCCGGGTGAATCTGAATGGACAAGATAACCGTCGGCCCGATGCCGTACATGAGTGTCATGCCCACCCTGCTCGTGGGCGCAAACGTGAAGGGAAAGCCGAACTACATGACCGCCGCGTGGGCCACGACAGCCTGCATGGCGCCGCCGATGGTATGCGTGGCGATCAACCATGCACGCTACACGGCGAAGGGGATCGAGGAGAATAATACCTTCAGCCTGAACGTGCCGTCAGCGAAGCTCGCGGTCGAGACCGACCATTGCGGTCTCGTCTCCGGTGCGCAGGAAGACAAGTCGAAGGTCTTCAGGTCATTCTACGGCAAACTGAAAACAGCCCCGATGGCCGAAGAGTGTCCGGTCAACATGGAGTGCACGGTATTCATGGCCGTGGACTGCGGCAGCCATACGCTCTACATCGGGGAGATCGCGGAGATCCATCTCGACAGGGCGTGTGCAACGGACGGGAAACCGGATATAACGAAGATCAACCCGATAATCTACGCCCAGTCTGCATATTTCTCGGTGGGGAAAGAGGTTGACAAAGCGTTCTCCGTCGGCAAAAAATATAAGAAAAAGTGAGAACAGTTGTTTTGCCGGAAAAATTATTCTTTTTTTGGAATCAGGCCCGCAGTCCATCGGGACTTCACCGGGAGACGCTGGTCTTCCGTGCATCATCTGGACGAACCGGTGCTCCTTTCTCCTGATACCCGATCCCGCTTCCTGGGAGAGAAAACAGAGGCGGGGGTTTTGCGTGCATGCACTCGCATGGGGGGAATTTCCTCCTCATTCCGGAGGAGGGTCGCGGCCCCGGACCGAGAGATTCACCCGGGGTTAGGAACGGTACGATCGACCCCTCCCGTTTGCCCCCGTACATACCTTCAATACCATGAACCTGCTATAACCTCTCTGCAGAAGAACGGCTGCGGACCGGCAGGGTGAAGAAGAGATGGTGAATACAGGACAGCAGCACAGGATGAAACGATCGGTTGAGCGGCTCTTTACCGGCAGCTGCCACAGACCGCTGACCGGGCTGGAACGCGAGCTTCTCAAACGGGGATTTGTCGAGACGGGAGCAGACCAGGTGGCGGTCGCGATGGAGAACGTCCCCATGGAACTCTATCTTGAGATTGAACTGGAAGGCACCCGCTGCATCCACAGCTACCTGATCGTCTCATTCGAAGAGAAGGAAAAGAAGCGGCGGAAGTTCCGGTGGTAAGTCAGGCAGGCTGCACCTCTTCCCGTATCTGACCGGGAGCAGCTGATGAAGAATGAGCGATGGATCTGATCGAAAAGACCCGGATTCGAAAGTCGCCTGCAAGTGCAGTACCGGTGAATAACCGGAAAAGATCGTGCGGAAAAATTCAAAATTATCCCTGAAATCATCGTGAAATTCCAAAAGCACACCAACAAATAAGAGGGGCAGATACGATAGCCGGTACCTGCATTCCGGGTTATCCTGTCGCATTTTTACAAGATTATGCAGGAATGAAGTGCAAACCTCATGTGCATGCAGGAAAAACCCCGACGGTCCGGAAAACGCTTCAGGTATATAAAATTTATTTACTATTTTTTTATCTGAATACCAAAGAGACCTTCAGAAAATACAAAATATCCTTTGAAATATCAGGAAAATTCCCAGAAAATAAAAAGAAAACATCTATATAGTATATTTTTTGACTTTTTATAGGCAGGATAGTCTTTTAAAAATATCTGGACGGTAGGGAAAAGGCGGAATTTTTTTTATGTATTCTATTCTGTACGTGGATGACGAAGAGTTCCTACTGACCTCAAATAAGTTATTACTGGAAAAAAACGGCGAATTTTCCGTAGACACGGTACAATCGGCCGAGATCGCCCTTCAGCAGATCGCGACAACGGGATATGATGCAGTATTGTCAGACTACCAGATGCCGGGGATGGACGGCATCGAGTTTCTCAAGCAGGTGCGATCGCGGTTCGGCAACCTGCCGTTTGTGTTGTTTACCGGAAAAGGGCGGGAAGAGATCGTGATTGACGCCCTCAATAACGGTGCCGATTTTTACATCCAGAAAGGCCCCGACATCAAAGGGATGATTGCTGAACTCAAACACAAAATCCGTCGTGCAATTGAGAGAAAGCGGTTCGCGGAGAGGATTGTCGAGTCCGAACAGCAGCTGGCTGATATTATCGATTTCCTCCCCGACGCGACCTGCGCGATCGATATCCACGGGAGGGTGATCGCATGGAACAGGGCAATGGAAAATATGACCGGGATACCGAAGAGCGGGATGGTCGGAAAAGGGGACTATACCTACTCCGTACCGTTTTACGGGGAGCGTCGTGCGGTCCTGATGGACCTCGTGCTCAGGGCAAATCCCGAGGCTGAAGCACACTACGATAACCTCGAAAAAACGGGAGGCAAGATCAATTCGGAGGTATTCATTCCCCGGGCTTTCGGCGGGAAAGGGGCCTACGTATGGGCGACAGCATCCCCGCTGTATGACCGGTCCGGAAACGTCATCGGTGCCATTGAGTCGATCAGGGATGTCACGGAACTGTGCCTCATAAGGCGTGAGCTGGATACGGCCCGGGAGATGAACCTGGGGTTTGCCAATATCCTTCCCGTGGGCGTGTACGAGATGGACTGCGACTGCAATCTTACCTTTGCCAATGACCGGGCATATGAGTTGTTCGGCCTCATCCGGGAAGATGCCGGCCAGGAAATCTGTATCCTGGATTATATTACCCCGGTCGACCGGAAACGGGCGGTCGAGGACATCCGGAATGCAATGGCGGATCAGAAAAAAAACGGTCAGGAATACCTGCTTCAGAGAAAAGACGGAAGTACGTTCCCTTCCCTGATCTACGGTGCGCCTGTTATCGATTCCCGGTCAAAGAACGTCACCGGCCTTCGGGGGGTCATCATAGACCTGACCCAGCGGAAACGGGAAGCACAGGCACTTCACGCGAGCGAAGAACGGTTAAAACTTGCGGTTAAAGCCGGGGACCTGGGCATCTGGGACGTGGATATGCGCACCATGACGGTCTACGAGATCCATGAATGGGCCCTGCGTACGCTGGGCTATGATCCGGGGCTGAAGCCCGTGACGATATATTCCTGTAAGAACATGGTCCACCCGCTTGACCTGCCGCGACTGCTCTTTGCATTCTTCCGTCATCTCAGAGGAAAAATACCCCTTTTTGAAGGAGAATTCCGGATGCGTCACAACGATGGGATCTGGATATGGGTCATGGCCCGCGGAAAGATCATCGAGCGGAATTCCTGTGGAGAACCTGTCCGGATCACGGGGACGATCAATGCAGTCAGCCGGCCCCGGTCACCCGGCAAGGAGAGCTGTCCATAACCCGGGATGTCCATAGGGAGCTTATCCTCGATCTCCCCGGTTACGGCATCCGGTCGCTTTTTCGCATGCCGGGGGTTTCCGGCATATCGCCTCTTCACTTGCCGGCTGACGGATCGTGAAATTGATGTAGCCTTGATGAGAGAGTACCCTATCATGGACATTTCTGAAACCGTCCCCGATCCATGTGACGGAGTGAAGCCATAATGCCGGAAGAGATGCCGGACCCTTCCCTCCGTGCCACCCTCCTTTCCCTGCAGAGAGCAGAGATCACCGAGCACTACATCTACGCGAAGATTGCCTCAGTGACAGAAGAGCGGCGCAACCGGGACGTGCTGGAGCGTATCGCATCGGAAGAGATGGACCACTATGCCATCTGGAAGCACTACACCGGGCAGGACATCCCGCCCTCTACGTTCCGTATCTGGTATTATTGCCTGATGGCATGGCTTCTCGGGATTACCTTCACGCTCAAACTGATGGAGAGCGTAGAGAAGCGCGCCCAGCAGATGAATCCGGCACTCCTGTCTGCAATTCCCGAGATCCCCGGCATGCTCGCCAACGAGGGAGAACACGAGCGCGAACTCATCGCCCTCATCGACGAGGAACGGTTGCGGTACATGGGCTCGGTCGTACTGGGGCTCAACGACGCCCTGGTGGAATTCACCGGCATGCTCGCCGGGCTGACGTTTGCCCTCCAGAACTCCCGGATCATCGCGGTTGCCGGCCTGATCACCGGTGTTGCGGCAGCCCTCTCCATGGGGTCTTCGGAATATCTCTCCCGGAAATCGGAGGGTGCGACAACGGATCCGAAAAAAGCGGCGCTGTACACCGGGTTTACCTACATGGTGACCGTAGTCCTGCTCATCCTGCCGTTCCTGGTACTCGAAAACCCCTACACCTCTCTTGTACTCACCCTGCTCGGGGCGGTTGCCGTCATTTTCTTCTTCACCTACTACATCTCGGTGGCAAAGGACCTTCCTTTCCGGACCCGGTTTGCCGAGATGCTCGCGATAAGTTTCGGTATTGCGGCGGTCTCCTTTGTCATAGGGCTCGTGATACGGGTGGTCCTGAACGTCAGCGTATGAGGACAGGAACGCATTTTATTCCTTCCCCGTGCGCTCCTGCCGACAGAAGAACAACCACGTTCACCCTCGGATCTCCCGATCTCTGCGCCTATGAACGCTGATTCATCCGGGACCTGCCGGCAGTCATCACGGTGTCCCCGGACCCCGCCATCGTGAATATCCCGCTGCCGGTCAGAAGGAGCCCGGCGAGGGATGACCTGCGGCCATATGCACAGCCCGGCTTTCCTGACGTTTTTATATACCTCAGAATAAAAAATGAGGTAATTATACCATGTCCTCCTTTAATCTCGTATGGGGGAAAAGCCTTATACAGCCATTTCCGGTCTGATCTCCATGCCCCTCCCCCTACCCGCCCGGCCCAGGCTCAACGTCCGGGCCAAGATACTGATCATTTTCCTGGCCCTCTCCCTCATCTCGCTCCTCATTACCGGGTACGTGGCGTTTTTTACCATCAGCAGTATGGGCAGGTCTGCTGAAACGAGCAGCTTGTCTCTCGGGCAGGAAGCCGTGGACGAGGCCAGCTCGGCCCTCCGGCAATCCGGGCAGGAAAATCTTCTCCAGATCGCAACCGGCGAGGCTGCCGTCACCAATGTCCTGTTCGAGGATACGGATTCTGAAATGGAGATCCTTGCTGCAGGCGCAAAGATCCTCGGGAACAACCCTCCTGTCCGGCCGGAGATACCCTCATTCGGAAGGAATGAGCCCCCACAGGACCCCGGCATGGCAGTGCTCTTCCTCATCTCCCCGGATTCCCGGATAACCCGCGATTCCGAAGAGTTCAAAACCCTTGCAGGGCTGGACGATCTTCTGTATGCGGTGTACCAGACCGATGAGAACATGTCCAGTATCTACGTAGCCACGGACTCGGGCATCGTCCGCATGTACCCGTGGATCGCCATGCCGGACCGGATGCCGGATTCACGACAGAGAGCATGGTTCGTCGGGGCTGAGAACACGAGTGATATCTTCTGGACCGGACCCTATGTGGACGCTGCGGGGCACGGTCTTGTGATGACCGCCTCGAAGGCCGTCAGTACGAAATACGGCACGTGGGTGCTGGGTAGTGATGTAACGGTCAGCGTCGTCAACACCGAGTTCCTCAATATGACCCTTGGCGGCGATGGTTATGCCGTGCTCATGGACGGCGGGGGAAATATCATCAGCCGCCCCGGGCTCTCGGCCGGGAACGCGTCCTGGGATGAGCCGTTCAGGAACGAGAATGTCTTCTTAAGCCCCGACCCGGCACTTGTTGCGCTGGGGAGGAATATGACGACCGGTAAGACCGGCGTCGAGATGGTGCGGTTCGGGAACGAGGACAGTTTTGTCGCTTATGCTCCGGTGGGGTTCCGGAACTGGAGTTTTGCCGTATCCATGCCGGTCGCTGAGATCACCGCACCGGTGGAAAAGACCCAGGCGAAGATCATCAGTTCGACCCGGGAGACCGGTGCCCTCATCAACCGCCAGACGGGAGAGGTACTGGATATTTTTGCCGTGCTGTTCCTCATACTCCTGGTCATTGTCATCGTGCTCTCCTTCTACCTTGCCCGTGTCATCACCCGTCCCGTTGAATCGCTGAAGGAAGGTACGCTGGCCCTGGGCAGGGGCGATCTCGATTACCGGGTCAGGATTGAGACCGGGGACGAGTTCGAGGAGCTGGCCGGATCCTTCAACCGCATGGCTGCAGACCTCAGGCAGAATATCGAAGATCTCCGGAGAACGACCGCCGAAAAGGAGCGATATGTCAAGGAACTCGAGATCGCAAAGGAGATCCAGGAGAGCATCCTTCCCGAATCAACACCGGATATCCCCGGCTTTGAAACGGGAGCGGTGACCATTCCTGCCTTGGAGATCGGCGGAGACCTGTATGATTTCATCCCGCTGGAAGGGAACTGCTGGGGCTTTACCATCGCCGATGTATCCGGCAAAGGCGTGAGTGCAGCGCTCTTCATGGCGATCTCGCGGAACCTCATCCATGCAAGCGGGAGGGCGCTCGCGAACCCGTCGGCAGCCATACGGCAGGCCAACCGGCTGATGTACGAGGACAACAGGTCGAACATGTTCATCACGGTCTTTTACGGGGTGCTCGATCCGGTCCGTATGACCTTTTCCTATGTGAACGCCGGCCATAACCCTCCGCTGCTGGTGCGGGGCGATCCCCCGGCGATAATAAGCCTTGAAGGGAAGGGCATTGCCCTTGGGGTGGTCCCGGACGTGAATATTACCCCCGGTATCCTCACGCTGGAGCGGGGGGACCTTATTGTCATGTATACCGATGGCGTCACTGAAGCCTTCAACGAACAGGACGTGGACTTCGGAGAGGAGAGGCTCATGGCCTTTGTCCGGAGGAACAGGGCACGACCCGTCGGGGAGATTATCTCAGGACTTCTCGACGAGATACGGCAGTTCTCCGGTAATGCCCCTCAGTCTGACGATATAACTCTGGTCGTACTCAGGGTGCTGTAGAGGGTTGCCCTGCCGGCACTATCCGGAGTTCTGGAGAATTCCCCTCTGGAATACGGGGAAGATCAAAATACTTTTTCGAAACCGGAAAGATCAACCTGTACGTAGCCGTTCCCTTTTTTACAAGGTACCCCGGGAACTCCGTATCCCCAGGAGTACCCCGGTGTCGTACCCCCAGGTCCGCCCGGATGCATGGGGGCACCCTGCCCGATCCTGCGGCCTGAAGCCTGCCCTTTCTGACGGGAATCAGGGGGAGGGTGGTTTTCAGGATTCCGTGAAAGACCCGGACGCACGATTATACCCGGGGCTGCTGCTGGGTAGCGCAATGGAAGGTGCCGGACCCTTCGACCATCGCGCGGGCGTTGATCCCCACCACCTTTCGGCCGGGGAAGAATTTCTGCACGATCTGCAGGGCAGCAGCATCCTTCGGGTCGTCGAAGACCGGCACGATCACGATCGTATTTCCGATGTAGAAGTTGGTATAACTGGCAGGGTAGCGCTCATCCCCGTCAGCAACTTTTGCCGGCATCGGCAGTTTCACCACGGTCAGCGGCCTGCCGTCCTGGTCGGTTGACTGCCGGAGGATTTCGTAGTTGTCCTGCAGGGCCGGATAATTGGTATCGGAGATATCGGCCTCATATGCACATACCACGGTCAACGGGCCGACGAACCGGGCGATGTCATCGATGTGCCCGTCCGTGTCATCCCCGGCCACGCCGTCATTCAGCCAGATGACCTTTTCCACGCCAAGATACTCCCTGAGCCGGTCTTCGATCCCGTCCGCTGAAAGCGCCGGATTGCGGTTGGGGTTCAGGAGGCATGCCCGTGTTGTCAGCACGGTCCCCCTGCCATTCACGTCAACCGATCCCCCTTCCAGCACGATACCGGGCTCGAAGAGAGGCAGCGAGAGGCGGCGGTTCATCATGCGGGGGATATTCCCGTCCCTGATCTGGTCCTCGTATTTCCCGCCCCACGCATTGAAATCCCAGCGGACCATGGCAGTCCTCTGCAGGGCACGGTTGACAACGAACGTGGGCCCGTAGTCCCGGATCCAGACGTCGGAATATTCACTCGTATGGAGCGTGACCTGCTTGAGGTCCACCCCCAGGTCACGGAGCCTCGCCCTGACTTTGCGGCGGACTACGGCAGTCGGCACGAAAAGGTCCACCTTCTCCGACGGATGGATTGCGGTGATGAACTCGTAGTATGCCTGCTCGACTGCTGCTATCCGGGGGAACGTATTCCTGTTGTGCGGCCACGAGAGCCAGACCGTTTCATGGGGTTCCCATTCCGCCGGCATATGGAACCCCCGGTTCCGGGGAGTGTCGCCTTTTCGCAGCAGGGGGAAGACCGGGTCTTCGCCGGGAAACGGTACACAGATCCTGCCATACGTCTCCGGCCGGCGGTTCCGGAAAAACCCCCACGAGTCGCGGACAGAGGAGTTCATTGCCAGCTCCACCGGGGCTATCAGGGTCTCTTCCGCGGCACCTGCCCGGGCGATGATCTTCCCGAAGGCATCACAGACAAAGGAACCACCGAAAAATCTGATCCCCCCCTCCCTCCCGACCCTGTTCACTGCGGCGATGTGAACACTGTTTGCAATGGCATGGCTCCGCTGGATCAGCTCCCAGGCCTCCCTCCAGTCCCCCTCTGCAGGCTCAACCGGGCCGGGATGGCCGATTGCCGTCGGGTAGAAGATTATCTCTGCTCCTTCCAGGGCGACGCACCGGGCTGCTTCCGGGAACCACTGGTCATAGCAGATGAGAACCGCGATACGCCCGTAACGGGTCGCAAAAACCCTGTACGTCTCTCCAGGATAGAAGTAGCCCTTCTCAAAAAAACCGGGATCCTGGGGGATATGGACTTTGTGGTAGGACGGGTGAAGGCTCCCGTCGGCATCGATCACGACTGCGGTGTTGGAGAACCTGCCATCAGGAGCTCTTTCGAAGAGCGGGACGATGATGACGACTCCCCGGTCGCGGGCGATCCCGGAAAATACATCTGTGGACTCTCCGGGGACGGTCTCGGCAAAAACCGATGCATCAGTACCGGGATGCTGGGGAAAATAGCGGCTCCTGAAGAGTTCCGGGAGGCAGATTATCTTTGCCCCCGCGTCTGCCGCCTCCTCGACACTCACCCGTGCTTTTTCCAGCTCAGCCCCGGGGTCATTGCCCACCGCCATCTGAATGAGCCCGATGATAACGTTTCCCGGATCCATAGGCCTCGTGGTATACGCATTTTTTTTCATGGGATATCAGGATATCCATATTTGACGCGAGCCGGCCGGACAGGACCGGAAGCCGGAACTTCAAAGAACCGGGCGGGCACCGGCTGCCGGGAATCCTTCCGTGTCGTATCGGCCCGGAAGACCGGTCACTCCCGGGACCACGACTCTTTTGAGCAGTCTGGAATGATTCAGGCGATACGGGCCCAAAAACAGTCGAATATATATTACTAAATGGGAAATATATTTGACAAAGAGATGCCATGAAGAAGAATACGTTTTATATTTTTACCGGGTGTGTCGCGGTTGCCCTCCTCGCGATATTCTGGTATTCAGTGGAACTTCACCTTCCTTTTGTGCTGGAGATCGCCATCATCATCGGGATCGGTGCCATCTACTTTGCACGGCGCACAGTCACGGATCTCATCGAGGATGAACGGAGCGCCAGGATCACAGAGAAAGCGGCCATGAGGACGATGCAGGTCTTCTGGGTCGTGTTCTGTGCATTTTCCATCGGCGCCGTCATGAATATGCTGTACATCCCCCGGTTCACCAGGCTGCCACTGTCTGAACGCCCGGCGGAGATGTTGCCTCCGGAGATCTTACCTCCCCGGAGTATCGGATATATCCAGCTTGGCCTCCTGTGCCTGATGATATTCCTCTATGTCGGATTCAGGTTGTACTACGCCAGAAAATACGGGGATTGGGAGACTGATGAAGAATAAGATCAAGGTTTTCCGGGCAATGCATGATCTCACTCAGGAAGACCTCGCCCAGGCGATCGGTGTTACCCGCCAGACCATCCTGGCAATCGAGAAGGGGAAGTACGTCCCATCCCTTGACCTTGCCTTCAAAATTGCACGCTACTTCAATGTAACTATCGAAGAAACGTTCACCTATGAATAAGAAGCCTGGATGATTGATGTCGACTGATCTTTTCATGCATCCGAAGAACTGCAGAACGGGTGCAGGGCTCAGAATCTCCCCGATTTTTCTTTCGTTCTTCTTTTAACAGCGTTTCATGTATTCCCTTTCTCCCGGTGAGGTCCGGCAACAATACCCTCATCTGAGCAGAAGGTGTCCCAAGTACTTTACCTGGATGCGTGCGCTGTTATGCGATCGGGAGCTGATCATGATGAGCCGTGGCCTGTCTGAGAGTTCATGCTATCGTCATAAAAAGAGAGGATCCCGGTGGCGTAGTCTTATCCGGGAATTCGAAAAGTATAAATTACAAAATGTAAAATATATTTTACATTGGATGCGCTTTCATCAGCGCTTCCATCACTGATATTCCAGATTCGGGTGAACGCAATCATGAAAACGCCCAAAATATACTATGGTGCCCTTGCGGTATTCTGCATAGCAGCACTCGGCGTTGGTATGGCCAGCGCGGGGGGCGGAACACACGCCATCTACGGTAACACCGGCATTGAAGCGTATGGACATCCGGTTCCTGACCTGACCAATACAACAGTTCAGCAGCACCTGCTGACTCATCTTGAACAGCAGGGAGTGGATGTACGTGCACTCACTACTGCCTTCCGGAATGGTGATACAGCAGCGATACAGACATGGTTTGAAAACTACCGTCAGTCACACCCCCTTTAAAATGGCAGGTCCCGTGAACCAGATACGTCCTCATCCTGGAGAGTTATCAGTGAGGCCGGCACGATCAAACCCCTCAGATGTTTTGTACCTAACAAAAAGGTATATAGTACAAAATGTAAAATATACATTACAATTTGTGCATGAATCACAGAATTATCCGAAAGAACCTCTTGAAGAAACATAGTAATATCTGAACACCTGTACCAGACAAAGGAGAAATTATGAAAAAACGCATAGGAATTTTCAGCTGCATACTTCTGTTGCTGCTTATTGGTGCTGCAAGTGCAGCTGCCGGCTCAACGAGCACGAGCACAGGCACGAGCACAGGGAGCGCGACGACAACGACACTTTCACCGGAACAGGCACTTTCCCAGATCTCCGTAACTTCGGTCACGCTTGATCCCCTGGTATTTTATCCCGGTGAATCGGGGACTATCACGGTCCAGGTGATGAACAGCGGAACCCAGTCCGTCGCCCTCAGGAGTGCGTCTATCCTCGATGCCAATATTGTTGTTGTTGGAGACACGAATCCCTATAATACCATGATCTACCTTGGTCCCGGAAATACCATGACGTATTCGTTCGTGGTAACGGCAACAACCAAGGCGGGAACGTATTTCCCCTTATTCACCCTGGCGTCACGGGACGCCGGCAGCATCCGGTACCCTATCCAGGTCGAGGTGGAAGCCAATGATATCCATGCCGCCATCTCGTTAAAACCGGACAACTTTGCCGTCTCAACGAATAACAACGTCAACCTGAGTATCGTCAATACCCGGGACGGTCCTGTAGGTACCATAGTCGTGACCCCGGAAGCTGACGGTGTTGTGGTCAGCCCGTCACAGGCTTTCGTGAGTTCGTTGGATGGCGGAAGTAACGTGCAAATTCCGTTTGATATCATACCCTCCACGGGCACAAACGTCACGTTTCATATCACCTACCAGAACGGCGTCATGAACGAGCACTCGACTGATGTGGTTCTCCCCCTGAACTTTGGAGAGAACAAAGCGGCAGTAGTACCGGTCATCAACGACCTGGCTCTTGTCAACCAGGGGGGCGTCTACCAGCTGACCGGTGACGTGACCAATGCGGGTATCACTGATGCGAACGGACTCGTCCTCATGGTCGGTTCGCCTGCCATCCCTCAGGAGCCCTACTCGACCTATGCAGTCGGATCCCTCACATCCAACGACTTCTCGAGTTTTACCCTCACCTTTACCGCAAATGATCTCTCAGATGTCCCCGTTCTTATCCAGTGGAAAGATGTAAACGGAAATACCCTCAGCACCACAAAGAACCTCGATCTCAGATCGCTCGTTGCGTACGGCACTGCTGGCACGCGCAGCAGCTCAGGAAGTTCCGGTACGACTGGAGGCTCTGCAGCAGGAAGTTCCGCAGCGGCAGCCGGTGGCGGCGGCCAGTTCCGCGGCGGGGGCGGGGGTATCGGCGGCATCTTCGGTGGCGGAGGCAGGGGTGGCGGCCTCGCTGCATTCTATCCCGTGATTGCCGGAGGCATAATCGTCATCATCGCCATCGTCCTGTGGATGAAACGGAAATGGATACTATCAAAACTGAAGAAACAGTGACCGGGTTGGTTATGAGCAAACCTCCTCTCATCCAGCTCATCGACGTCTCAAAGGTGTACCACCTCGAGAGCGGTGATTTTACCGCCCTCGACCATGTCTCGCTTGAGATCAATGACAACGAATTTGTCGCGATCATGGGACCGTCGGGTTCGGGAAAGTCGACGATAATGAACCAGCTCGGGATCCTCGATGTCCCGTCCTCCGGAAAACTCATCATCGACGGCAGGGATGTGGCCGGCATGTCAAGTCTTGAGCGTACCCACATGCGCCGTGATATCATCGGGTATATCTTCCAGAAATTTTACCTGATCCCGCTCCTCTCGGCATACGAGAACGTGGAGTACCCGCTCATCCTCAAATACAAGCGCCGGGATACATCCGGTAAAGCCCGTGCCATGCTCGAGGCTGTCGGGATAGAGAAGGATATGAGCGCCCACCGCCCTAACCAGCTCTCCGGCGGACAACAGCAACGGGTTGCCGTTGCGCGGGCTCTCGTCAACGACCCGAAGATCCTTCTCTGTGACGAGCCTACGGGCAACCTCGACAGAAAGACCGGTTTCCAGATCATGGACATCCTCTGCGGGCTGCACAGGGATGGAAAGACGGTCATCATCGTCACCCATGATCCCGTGATTTCAGACTATGCGCACCGGGTCATCCGGCTCGAGGACGGCAGGGTCGTAGAATCATGAGCGACATCTTTTTCGAGCTCTCGGTGAGGAGCGTGAAGCTGAATTTCCTGCGTTCCCTTCTCGCATCCATCGGCATTGTCATCGGCGTTGTCGCTATTTCTTCCATGGGGATGCTCGGTACGAACATGCAGCTCTCGGTAAAAGACCAGCTCTCGTCAAATGTCAACACGATCATGCTGACGTCCGACGTGGTGAAAGTAAGCACTAACCCGGCCGCCGCCACAGCGGTAAACGGGATCGATACCAGTGAGCTGAATGATATCCAGTCGTCTGCAGGGCAGAACGCAGTCGTCCCGATTCACCGTACGAGTATCCAGTTCAGCGTCGGCGATACGAATGGCAGAGGTTCGATCTATGGACTGAACCCGAACGATATCCCTAAGTTCCTTACCGTGGACCAGGGGTCGAATCTCAAGGGGGGAAATGACGCCCTGGTGGGTGCCACCATCGCCAGTAACTTCAACATAGGGGTCGGGAGCACCATCAAGATCGGGCAGAACTGCGCCACGATATCCCGGCCGGTAGTCCGCGTTGCCGGCATTCTTGCGGCGCGGGGAATCGCGTCAGACAACGTCAATGCGGATAATGCGATCATCGTATCCGATGACTGGTATACGAATCATTTCGACGACAAGGACGTATACGACCAGGTGAACGTCATCCTGCAGGATGTGGATACCATAAACCAGACCGAGGCAACTATTGACAAGAAAGTCAACCGGAATACCGATGTCATCCGCATCAGCGACGCCAGTTCCCGGCTGTCCACCATAACGAACACGCTGGGCACTATCACGACATTCATCATGGCGATCGGCGGCATATCGCTTGTCGTGGCCGCAGTCAGTATCTTTAACGTGATGATGATGTCGGTGAAGGAACGCGTGCAGGAGATTGGTATCCTGCTCTCGATCGGCACGGAAAAAGGAGAGGTGAGACGGATGTTCCTGTATGAAGCGATCATCCTCGGGCTTATCGGGGCTGTGGTGGGTGGTATATGCAGTTTTGTCATCGGGTATTCTGTCGTGAACGCCATGATAGGCACTACTACGTATTTCTTCCGGCCCGAAAGCCTGATCTATATCCCTTATGGTATGGTCATCGGCGTTGTTGTCTGTGTGGTGTCCGGGCTCTACCCGGCATGGATGGCATCGAACATGGACCCGATCGATGCCCTGAGAAGCGAGTGAAGAAGTATCAGTACCCAACCGTTTTTCATACTCAGGATTGAAGCATCCGGGATCACTTTTTTTGGCATTTGAGGGAAAGCAACCCCGTTCCGCCAGCATTGATCCAGAAGGCAGCACCATAACTTTTGGGTACTGGTGTAAAACCATACCCCCATAAATAAATGCTGGTTCGAATTGCAGTTACTATCCGAACCAAATAGGAATTTTTTAATAATGTGCACCACAATTTAAAGGATTGGTGCATCAGGACTTGAATATACCTTCATAATGGTGCGTTCTGGCATCCGTCTGGTTATCTTGAGAGGCTATCATGGAACACATAGAAGATAAAAACAGGAATAATATTTTTCTGAACGACAACACGGCAAACCCAGCCCCGCTTGGCCTGTGTGCCTTCGGCATGACAACACTGTTGCTGAGCCTGCATAATGCCGGGCTTACCGCTCTCGCCAGCCCCATTCTTGCGATGACGATTTTTTACGGGGGAGTGGCACAGGCTATCGTTGGGATCATGGAATGGAAAAAGAACAACAGTTTCGGCATGCTGACGTTCGGGAGTTTCGGGTTTTTCTGGATCTCCTTTGCAGCCCTTCTCATGCTGCCGGCACTTGGCCTTGCGAAAGGGCCACAACCGGTTGACCTGGCCGCATTTCTCGCGATCTGGGGTATTTTTGCCCTGGGGCTCTTTATCTGCACTCTTGCAATGCACCGCCTCCTGCAGGTCACCCTTGCAGCCGTCGTCCTCCTTGTTGCCTTACTCGTTGCTGCAGAGCTGACCGGGAGTGCAGCAGTCCTCGTCCTTGGCGGGATCGTCGGTGTCATTGCCGGAGGACTCGCTTTCTACATGGGAATGGGGCAGGTCATCAACGAGATCTTCGGGAGACGCGTACTCCCCGTCTGATCTCCCCTTTTACCCCAGGATACTGTACATCACATTTTTGGTGATGGCGTCCCTGTCCATGGCTCGGACAAACCCGCTTTTCACCATCACCCGCATCGATGCCGGGTTACTTGGAAAAATCCTGGAGGCGGATGGTACCAAAGCGCCCGAAGGTTACCGGCACGATTGACCGGACCTTTCCCGTGTCGGCGTTCTCCCGTCAGTCGGATTCCGCCAGCTATGCGGAAGGGTACATGACCCTTTTCATCACGAATTACGGCGGAAAGCGATAATCCCGTCCTTTTTCCCTCCTTTCACTCCGCTTTCTCGAGATCAAATACCCACCGGCTCACTCCCGGTGCCACGTTCCCGCAGGGTTTATGGTACAGGACACTGAGCCCTTTCTGCCCGAACATCCCGGTCAGCAGGGGAATCTCCCGGCGGGTCTTGAACGTATAAAAATGGAGCATCCCCCCTCCCGGGACGAGCGGAAGAAAGGTGTCCAGGATCTGATCCATGCCGTAGGGTGTCGGGATGATCACCCGGTCGAACCTGTGGTGCGGCAACAGGGAAAGATCCCGGGCGTCGCCGTGGATGATCGTACAGGTCCGCCGGACGTGGTTGAGCGCCACGTTCTCGTCGAGCCAGGAGAATGCGTCGGGGCTCTGTTCGACGGCAACCACCGCTGCCCCTTTCGCCGCGGCCGGGATGGCAAAAGGGCCGACACCGGCGAACGGCACAAAAACCTGTTCTCCCGGTTCCACCTGGTCGATCACCCGTATCCGTTCATGTGCCATACGAGTATTGAAGAAGACCCTGCTGACATCCAGGCGGTACTCAAACCCGAATTCCCGGTGGAGTGTCACGGTCGTATCCCCGATGAGCGCATCATAGTGCGCTGTCCGCGAACTGTCCGATACCTTCTCAACCTTGTTGAGAACCGTAGAGATATTTCTTCTCCGGGTGATGACAGCCTCAGCCACTGCGTAACGGAATTCAGCCAGTTCCTCCGGGATTGACAGGACTGCAATATCCCCGATAACCTCAAACCGGTCGGAAAGGTGCTTCAGTCGCTCTTCCGGGATGATGCCTTTCATCTGGTCTCTGAGTCTCATTCTTCAGGGTATCCGGTAGATCTTCCCATACCAAAACAATTCCCGAATCGCCATCTCCCATAATGAGGGTTTCACCCGGCATGGGTGCAGTTCGCGGCTCCCGGGTCTGGAAAAAATTCCGGCATGTATCAAAAACAAATATTAATGTTGCTTCAGTTACCTGTTCTCTTAATTATGATGCGGGTGCGGGGAGTCGAACGGATCCTTCGGGCATATGCAACGGTTGAGGGGGCCGGGGTGAAACTGCACCGGGCGTTCGGGAATTACGAGGTCCCCCAGTTCGACCCCTTCCTCCTGCTGGACGATTTCAGGGCCGGGCGACCGGAAGATTATCTCGCAGGCTTCCCCTGGCACCCTCACCGGGGTATCGAAACGGTCACCTATATGCTCGAAGGCACGGTGGAGCACGGTGACAGCATGGGACATTCGGGCAATGTCAACGCAGGGGATGTCCAGTGGATGACGGCAGGATCCGGGATCATCCACCAGGAGATGCCACAACCGGTGAACGGGCGCATGGGAGGGTTCCAGCTCTGGGTGAACCTGCCCGCAGCGAATAAGATGATGGACCCGCGATACCAGGAGATCAGGAAGGCGCAGATACCCGTGGTCTCCCCGACACCGGAGATCACCATTGGCGTTATCTGCGGATCGTTCAACGGTCTGACCGGGCCGGGCCGGGATATTATCGCCGATCCCCAGTACCTCGATGTATCCCTGGCACCGGACACGATCTTCACGTTGCCGGTGAGGGAAGGATATACAGCCTTCGGCTATGTCACCGGAGGTGAAGGGACGTTCGATTCGGAAGAAGGAAACAGGGTGGTCAACCGGGACCTGGTCCTGTTTGGCGGCGGGGCTTCGATCTGGGCGAAGTCTTTTGGTAAGGGAATGCGTTTCCTCTTCGTCTCCGGGAAACCTATCGGGGAACCGGTTGCCTGGCGGGGCCCGATCGTCATGACTACGCGGGAGGAACTGCGCCAGGCATTCAGGGAATATGAGAACGGGACATTTATCAGAAAGAAAGCCTGACCTGCCGGATGTGCTCTGATCAGGGGGGTGCCGGCATGAAAACGCCTGCTTTCCACACAACGCCCGATAACGTTGCATTTCATCTCCGGGAAACATCCTTCCGCCAGATCTTCGAAGTCCCGGAATACCGGTTCAGCGACATCGGGGCAGGCGATCATGTCCTCGATATCGGTGCGAACGTCGGGGCATTCTGCATCCGTGCAGCCCGCATTTCAGGTCACGTCACGGCTGTCGAACCGGTTACGGCGCGGATACTTGAAGAGAACATCAGGCTGAACAATGTCTCCGTCGCCGTAATTGCAGGGGCACTCGGGGACGGGAGACCGGCCGGGATCGCATGGGACGGGTGCCGTGTCACCACCCCCACGTACACCCTCCGCTCGCTCACCGGGATGGCCGGGGGGTGCGATTTTCTGAAATGCGACTGCGAAGGAGCCGAGTGGTCGATCGATCCCACGGACCTCGGAACCGTCAGGAGGATAGAGATGGAACTGCATATCCCCCCGATAAGCGGTCCGCCGGATCCCGCGCTCCTCGAGTATATCTCCCGTCATTATGATTTTTCGATCGACCGGGACCCCTGTCATCATGTCCTCGGGGTCATGGGGATACTCCACGCAGAACGGCGGAACTAAAAAAAGGTTTTACGCAATGTCCCGGTTCCGGCCGGGAAGGAACTGAATCTGTCGACCGTCTTGCCAACCTTCAAGAACCGGCCAGCCAAACTCCATGCAGGGAGATCTCATGTGCAGCGATATTTTTGAACAAAGAAATGTCTTCCTCGACCAGATCGTCGCCGAACGCCGTTCGCACCGGGTGTTCAGGCCCGAAGCGCCGCCGGAAGACGAGATACGCCGCATCCTTCATGCCGGGTTACTTGCCCCGTTCGCAGCGGCAGCGGTCGGGGACTCAAAGGATTATTTCCGCCGGTTCTTCGTCATGAGGAACGGATCGCGGAGCATGAAGGCAGTCATCCCCCTTGTCCGGGAGCAGGTCGCCGCCATGGCGCAGGACATTGAACGGAAGATGGAGGACGATCCCGTCCTCCGCGCAAAAGCGGTTACGTTTGTCCAGCGGCTTGCTGCGATCCGGAAGATGGGGGTAGTACCCGGTGTCGGGACTGCTCCATGGTATATCGTTGTGGCAGAACGGAGAGGGTTCCCCCCGGTTGAGCTCCAGTCGCTTGCGCACTGCATGGAGAACATGTGGCTGAAAGCTACTGCCCTCGGGCTCGGGTTTCAGCTCGTCTCGGTAACCTCGCAGATGTCCCCGGATCCGGAATTCTGCCGGGTCCTCGGCATTCCTGCCGGGGAATGGGAGCTGATGGGATGTGCGATCGGCTATCCTGCAGATGATCTCCCCCCTTCCATAAGGCCACCGGTTGAGGATGTAACCTGCTGGCTTGAATAACTGGTTTTTGAGTAGAGTTGAACCGGTCGGAAATCCCCCCGACGGGTACCGTTTTCACGAGAACGCATACCACGCGAGCATACCGATACAGATGAGCGAAAAGATGAGGACCAGGGCAACATTGATCGCTTTTTCCTTCCCTGACATTGACTGCCAGTCGCCCTTCTGTCTCTTTGCGAGGTACCCTATGGCCAGCCCTATCCCGGTCCCGGCAAGGGAACCCAGCGCAATGATATTCAGGATGCTGAACAGGTCCGCACTCATACGTTCACGGTATCCGGGTTGCCTCTCTTCAGATATAAATCCCCGTCAGGCGGGTGTGGACCCGGGCCCGTCTCCCGGGTGCCCGGCACCTGCGTCATAACGGGGCCCGCGGGCGGCGGACTATTCCCAGGGCGACGGCAATGCAGATGGCAAGCAGGGTTCCCGGGATGATCTCAGCTGCCTTGAACGGAAGGGAAGGGACCGGGGATACCGGTGCAAGCATAATAGTCAGTGGCTGGTTCTCGCCGGCAACTACCGATACCGCCTGTTCGGTGGTGACAAATCCGTCATGGGAGGCCGAGACCGTATGGTTGCCGGGCAGGATGCCGGAGAGCGTGGAAGGGGAAGTCCCCGCATCTGCGCCGTCAAGGAGGATCCGGGCACCGGAGGGAGATGTATTCACCGGAAGGTACCCCAGCTCCGGAGCAAGGGTTGCGTTGACTTCCGCTGTCTGCCCGCTTCCGACCGTTACCGGGGTTGATACTTTCGTGTACCCGAACTTTGAGACGGTGACGTTATAGGTACCGGGCTCCACCCCCTCTTTTGTCATGGGTGTACTTCCCAGATACTGCCCGTTGAAGACAACTGAAGCGTTGTCCGGTACGGAAAAGAACTGGACCGAACCCGGTTCCGATGGTGTGGTTACCACGACGTACGGTTTGAGGAGGGTGACCGATATCGTCCCGTAATCGGCATCGCTCAGGTGGGAAAGGTCATCCGGGCCGTCGACCACCCAGATAGTATATATCCCTTCGTCAAGGCGTCCCCCGGTATCTGCCGTATTCCATTCGTAGCTCCAGCGGTCGTTGCTGTCCACGTTAACAACCGTGAACCCGCCCTGGTCAGCACGCAGGTTGATATTATCGAGTGCTACGCCATTAACCGGCAGGTTGGGACCGGTCAGGAAGAGGTAGACCGACTGGCTGGCGGGCGAATATCCCGAGAGCGGTACGATGTCTCCCAGATAGGTCTGGATACCTGGCGCTGCCGAGACTCCGCTTACAAGGACAAGACATGCAACGATGACAAGTGCCGCGTATGCAGTGGTGCGGATGAATCCCATATGCCCTCATCTTGTTATTGCCGACCCTTGGTTAAGCCTTTTGGATTCCGTAGATCTTTGCCCCGGACCATAAACCCCGGAGGACGGCGATAGAAAAATACTGGCGAGCTGCACAACTTCAGGCACACGAATCACTTTCTTATTAATATCCTCAGGTCTCACCTACCATCAGACACTACCATGCACCAGCCGGATATCAGGAAGGTGGCGCTCTTTATTGCGGTTCTCTCGGGTTTTATAACGCCGTTTGACCTCTCCGCAGTCACCATCGCCCTGCCGTCCATCGGCTCGGAATTCGCTATGGACGCAGTCACCCTTTCCTGGGTGTCGACTGCCTACCTGCTCGCGGCCGGCGTATTTCTCGTCCCTTTCGGCAGGATCGCTGATATATACGGGCGGAAAAAAGTGTTTGTCGCCGGGCTCCTTCTCTTCATCCTTGCATCTGCCTGCATGGTCTTCTCGGTCTCTTCGGTCATGATCATCCTCCTGCGGGTGCTGCAGGGGACAGGTGCGGCGCTGATATTCGGCACGGCCGTCGCGATCCTCACGGAGGTCTCACCGGTTGCCGGACGGGGCCGGGCTCTGGGAATTTATACGACCGCTGTCTATCTCGGGCTCTCCCTGGGGCCGTTCCTCGGCGGTTTCCTGGTCCAGCACTTCGGATGGCGGAGTCTCTTCCTTGTCAATGTCCCCATCGGGCTTTTTACGATCGGCCTGATCCTGCTCTACCTGAAAGGGGAGTGGGCAGACTCGCGGGGCGAGACGTTCGACTTTGGCGGTGCCGTCCAGTACGGCCTCGCCCTGATCTGCATCATGTACGGGTTCTCGCTGCTGCCTGATACCGGGGGTTTTCTCCTCCTCACGGCGGGTACCGCGATACTTGTGTGGTTTGTGGCACGGGAATTGCGGGTCTCCCACCCCCTGATGGATATCGGCCTCTGGACGAAGAACCGGGCCTTCGCCTTCTCCAATCTTGCCGCACTCATCAACTACAGTGCAACCTTTGCCGTCACGTTCTTTCTGAGCCTCTACCTCCAGTATGTCAGGGATCTTGATCCCTGGTACGCGGGGACCATCCTTATCATCCAGCCGGTCATGCAGGCCGTCCTCTCTCCCTATGCCGGGCGGCTCTCGGACCGGATCCCTCCCGGGTGGATCGCATCGGTCGGCATGGGGCTGACTGCAGTGGGGCTTGTGGCGCTCGCATTTCTCGACAATACCACGCCGGTCCCTGTGCTCATGCTCATTCTCGCAGTGCTCGGGATCGGGTTCGGCCTTTTTTCATCGCCGAACGTCAATGCCATCATGAGTTCGGTACAGAAAAAATATCTCGGGATCGCGTCGGGGACCCTGGGCACGATGCGTCTCGTGGGCCAGATGCTCTCCATGGGTATTGCGACGATGATCCTTGCAATCTACATCGGCAGGACCCAGATCACCTCTTCCCAGTACGGGCAGCTTCTCTCGGGCATGAAATCCGGATTTCTGATCTTTTCCGTCCTCTGCCTCATCGGTATTGCGTTCTCTCTTGTCCGGTGCGCACGTACCGATGGGTCTGAAGCGTGCGTGCGCTGACCCGGCGTCCCTGTTTGTCTCTGCAGATCGTTTCTGGTGCTGTATTTAAAAAAGGAATTCCCGGATGGGCTGACTGTTCATTTTTCTGCCCGGGCACTTCATCCCGTTCTGCCGTGGCCTGGAAAGATTCATCTATGCCTTGTGTGTCTCTTTCAGGATCAGGCTGCTCTGGAGATGCAGGTACAGGGCGATGATGACCAGGACATAGGCAAGGGTCCTTATGATAATAAGCGGGATCATCAGCGGCACCTTCAGGCCGGCAAGGGTCGCTGCATGCGAGATACCGAAGAGGCCGAACGCCGCTCCGATATACAGGGGCAGGTTATGCCTGCACTTTTTGAAACAGAGAAATGCAAGGATGACGATGATGATACACAGTACAAGATTGATGAACGTGATGGGGTCCCATTCCAGTGCCATAGACTACACCTGCATGATATTACGCGGAACTTTTCTTTAGGGTAACGATCCGTTCCCGGTATTTTGCCGGGCTTCTCTCTCGAAATTTTCTGTGATGGAAAAAATGATCATCGCGGGCAGGGATACCGGTGGGGAATATGATTCGTTTTCTGGTAATCAGGAGCCCGTGCCCAAGCCTCCAGCGGCGGCTCCCGCATATGGCCACGTCATTGAAGAGGCACACGATGATCGTCCTGTTCCCGGCCATCCCGCAGTCCGTCCTCTCCGTATTTTTTGAACCGCACATCCGGCCGTCTGACATGGTTTTTGCAGCGGGATTCGGTGGTTATGTTGTTGAGGGAATTGGCGATCCCCATTAAGAAATTATACACCCGGGCCGGCGGGCCGGAGATCAGGTGCCGATTCCGACACTTTCACCCGGGTTCAGGACCTGCACCTTCAGATCGCTCGTCCGCTCGACCGCTTTTTTGAATGCGTGCGGATCGGCAGCTATCCTGTCCCAGGTGTTGTAATGGATCGGGATCACCAGCTTTGCCCCGATATAATTTGCCGCCATCATCGCTTCCGCACCACCCATCGTGTACCTTCCCCCGATCGGGAGCAGGGCGACATCCGGGTGGTAGAGGTCACCGATCAGCTTCATATCCGAGAACAGGGCCGTGTCCCCGGCATGATAGACCCGTACGTTGTCCATGCCGATGACGAAGCCGGCTGCCGTCCCACCAAATCCCGGTATCCCCCCCTCGTCGATGGAACCGGAATGGAGTGCAGGCGTCATCGTGAAGGTCACCCCGTCGACCGTGAGGGTCCCGCCGATATTCATGCCCTCCGAGGGGACGCCCCTGCTTTTGAGGAATCTGGCGATCTCGGATATCGCCACGGTCTTCCTTGCGAGCGAGACCGTCTCGCCCATGTGGTCGTTATGCCCGTGAGTGACCGCGACGATATCAGGATTCGTCCCGGCTACACTTCCGCCTTCGATAAACGGGTCGATGAGGACTTTTCTTGTGCCGGAGAGGAGCACACAGGAATGGCCAAGGTACGTAAGCTGCATATATGCAGATCCGGTTACTCTCGGATGAAATTTACCATCTGCACATGCAATGATAAAAACCGGGGGCGGGGTGTCAGTAAAAAGGGACGGACGTTGTATCGGATAACGATCCTTTACGTCACATCGATCAGCTCAGCTTCGGTGATGTCGATGGAGTCGCCAAGACTGTCGGCGGTAGCGCTCCGGGTCATCTGCTCGGAGAGGTCCCGGTCCTCCATCACATCCCGGATCCGGTCGATGTACTGGTCAATGGTCGGGTCTTCCTGTTCTTCGATCACGTGCCGGTACTCGCGGAGGGTCGAGGGGCTCACGCCGAGTTCTTCAGAAACCTCCTTCATGGTCTTACCGGACTCGATCAGCTCCTCCATCTTCACCTTGTCAAAGGGCATCCTGAAGTCGAGCTCCCGGAAGAGTTTGAGTCTTACGCGGGCCCGTGCGACCGTCTTGCTCAGCTTCTCGTCCCCCAGCTCGCGGGCGATTTCCGTGTCATTCTTTCCTGCATAGAATGATGTTACGAGCTTTGCGAGCTGGATCGGTTTCAAAGAGGTCTTGAAGATCCCCTGTTCCGTGATCTCTCTCATAACGAGAGCGACCTCGCGTTCGATCGCGTCGCTGTCTCTCAGGGTTCCATGGATATTTTTCATGGGCTCGACGATCTTCGTCTTGCCTGACATGGTACTGAAGAGTTTCAGAAGATGTGCCTTGCGTTTGTCTTCGGTCATTGCATACCCCGTATTGGGATTAGGATATACAATACTTCGTCAACTATTTAATGCTATCTTTATGCGTTGTTTGACCAAAAGACCTTTAAATTGGTGTTTAACATTCATACATCCGGGTAGGGTTTCGTGCGCAGATCGCCCGGTATTTTTGGATCTATGATAGATAGAAATATTATTTAAATTTCCATTGGTTCTAATATCTCAAGTATAAATTCCGAAATTCCGGTAAGCATGAATAACATAACAAAATAAGCACAGATGTACAAAAATATTTGTGTACTGCTAAATTGTGGAATAAATGATTCTTTACTCAAATCATAGAATTTTTCATAAAAATTTATGAAAGTTATTGTTTCCTGGCTAGACAGAATAAAAGATTTAAAAATTATGTCCATAACCATAATAAAAAAAGTGGAAGCAGTTAGAGCAAAATAAAAGGATACCATTCTTTCTTTTAAATCTGACATAGATTTTTCGTTTTGATAAAATTCCTTAATCAATCTAAAATATATAAAATCCTTATTTGAAGGATTTGTTAATAATCGCATGGAAAGTAGATAAACAGGAATAGTGACTAAAGAAGTGAGAAATGCCTCGTTAATATTATTTGGAAAACAAATATTATTAGGTGAAACATTGAAAAAATTTGATGGATTTAGTAGATAGACAAAAGTCATGTAGAGTGGAATTGATAAAACTAAATAATTTATAAACATTTCAGGAAAATTGAATTGATAGGTGGATAATGCCTCCTCTTCGAGAGGTAAAAAATCATAAAAACATTTTGGAACTAGACAGTTTTTTGAAAAATTTCGATGATAAAAGCTGATTCTTGAAACAAAAATCGATATCCACCGAATTCCGAAAAGAATGATAAGTCCCATCCCTGAAAAAACAAAAATAAATGCCCATGCTAAATTCGATATCGTTGATATCCATGAAAAATAAATTATTAAAAAATTTATGGCTGATGCAATAAGAGCTTCGGCCAAAACAAATTTTACTAATTTTTTTAATTCATGGGTCATATTTTTAAATTGTTTGAAAATATGCATTATGATGTATTAAAAGTCTTATCATAATCCGGAACTGGATGTTTTTAAAATGATTAAGGCTGAAAACGGGAGGTATAATATCTGTCCGGAATAATTGGTATAGAGAATTTAAAATTAAAACGAAGTGATAGATAGTGATACTGGGTTCCGATGATGTCTTTGAGAACGTGATGGAGCTTGCCAGACGCCGCGGGTTCATCTGGCCTACCTCGGAGTGTTATGGGGCGGTGGCCGGCTTCATCGATTATGGCCCTCTCGGTGCGATGATGAAACGGCGTATCGAGAATATATGGCGGGATTTTTATGTCATCCAGGAGGGGTATTACGAGATCGAGTGCCCGACCATTGCGCAGGAGGCAGTTTTTATCGCCTCCGGCCATGTGGCAGGATTTGCCGACAAGATGTGCCAGTGCCCGCACTGCAGGGAATACCTCCGGGCGGACCATGTTGCCGAAGGCGGGGGGATACGGAACGCGTCGACAATGAAAAACGAGGAACTCTCAGCGGTTCTTGCGAGCTGTAAATGTCTTGCCTGCGAAGAGGTTCTTGGCACGGTCGAGGTCTTCCAGTTCAACCTGATGTTCAGGACCATGATCGGCCCGGGCTCGCAGAGGACCGGTTACCTGCGCCCCGAGACCGCACAGGGAATGTTCGTCGATTTTGCCCGCCTGCTCCGGTTCTATCGCGACAAGCTCCCGTTCGGTGCTGTCCAGATCGGGAAGTCCTACCGCAATGAGATATCGCCCCGGCAGGGAATGATCCGTCTCCGGGAGTTCACCCAGGCGGAAGCAGAGATCTTCGTCCACCCCGACGAGAAGAACCGCCATCCGTCGTTCAGGCGGTACGCGGAGTACCGGATGCCGCTCCTCACCTCCGACCAGCAGCTGGCTTGTGGTGAGGCAGTTTCATTGTCCATGCGGGAAGCCGTGGACAAGGGAGTCATCGCAAACGAGTACGTGGCATATTACGTGGCCCTCACCCACGAGCTTATGATCGCGATCGGGATAAAACCGGAGCGGCTCCGCTTCCGGCAGCACCTGCCGGACGAGCTCGCCCACTATGCGAACGACTGCTGGGACGCAGAGATCTTCTCGCAGCGGTTCGGCTGGGTCGAGACGGTCGGGATTGCGGACCGCACCGATTATGACCTGAACGCCCACGCAAAGCAGAGCGGCATCCCGATGACAGTCTTCATCCAGTATAAGGAGCCGAGGAAGGTGCCCCGGCGCCGGATCATCCCCAACATGGGCGTGCTCGGGAAACAGTACCGGGACAAGGCAAAGGCGATCTTTGCCGCCCTCGCGACAGCGACACCCGACAGTTCGGGGGCCGACGTTATCGTCGACGGCGAGACGATCCACATACCGCCCGACCTCTTCGAAATCCGCGACGAGATTGTCGAAGTACGGGGAGAGGAGATCGTCCCGCACGTGATCGAGCCCTCGTACGGGATCGACCGGATGTGCTACGCAGTCCTTGAGCAGGCCTATGACGAGGACGAGGCTGACGGTGAGAAGCGGATCGTGATGCGGTTCTCCCCGAAGGTCGCACCGGTGCAGGTTGCCGTATTCCCGCTCATGTCCCGCGACGGTCTCGACACGATCGCACAAGAGATCGCAGGGAAACTTCAGAAGAAGGGGATCCTTGCGGAATACGATGACAGCGGCGCGATAGGGCGGCGATACCGGCGGCAGGACGAGATCGGGACGCCGTTTGCGATCACGGTCGACTATGAGACGAAGGAGACGCAGACGGTCACGGTCCGGGACCGGGACAGCATGAAACAGGTGCGGGTGTTCGTACAGAAGGTGCCGGAGATTGTCGGGGCTCTCGTGGAAGGGAGCCTGAGGTTTGCGGAGCTGGAGTGAGAGTCCGGAACTGGTAAAATACGTAACTAATTGATTGTAAACAGGACATTAGAGAATATTTATTTTTTAATTGATGCATTCCACGAAATCGCAAGAGCAAAAAAGCGATTCCGATGGATATCAGATTTGCCGGATTTATATTCCGTTGGTTGAGAATTTCCGAATAGTAATTTGGATACACTATGGATATGAATCCGTAAATCATTAAAAAAATTCCACACAGAGATAAAATTGTTAGGTACCATGCCATATTATCCCAAATCATTGTAGAACTCCTAACGATTTACTTAATTTTGGTAGCGGTATGAAGATTTGGATTCGGGAATCACTGAAATATAATGAAAATTTTAATTTTTTAGCATGATGATGGGGGTTGATGCCCCCATACCCCCATTCGCGATTCCTGCCGCCGCAGTCGAAGATTTTCTGGGGAAAATCTTCTCCACAGCCTTCGGCTGTCCCCGACGGACGTAGTCGAAGAATCCTGATGGATTCTTCTCCCGTCTTATTGCTGTGGAAATCGACGCCCCGCGGCGGCCTCACTTACCTACCTATCCCCAACCGGTATTCGCCCCGCCGTGACTCGAAGAACCTTACCGGTTCTTCTCGATTTCGCAGTTCTGATGAACCACTCAATCCCCGGAGCACCCTGAGGCGGGGGACCCTCACGATCAAAATGAAATAGCTATGATAATATTTTCAAAAATTCTGAACCGTTCCGGATTTTCCGGAATTTTACAATTCTGTTCAGCATTTCGATAAAAAAAATTTCAGATTAACAAAAAAAAAATTCCCGAAAAAATTTCCGGATCCTCCCGGGATTTTTAAAAAAATATTTTTCCGGAATTTTTTTGATTCAAAAAAATTCCAAAACTTTTCACAGTAATTTTTTCTGAAAAATATTTGTTCGTGAAAAAAAAGTTTCTGTTCGTTCCGAAAAATTTCCAAAACATGGAAAATTTCACCGAAACGGCTGGGGAATAATCCGACAATCTCTGAGGAGATCCCTGGCTCCCCCATCCATGCCTAAAACCATACCTTTTCTCAATGCGGTGACCAAAATACGCCTTTATCATCGTTATTTCGCCAAAATATCCGTAAATACCCCCGACTTTATTACAGGGCCTTAGAGGCCTTTTCTTTGGCAGATCTCATGAGAAACATACTATAGAAGGCATCAAATGAAAACTCACCCATCTATGGGGGGTCGATTTCATTTGCAATTTACCGTTATTTTTACAATCGGAGTTATTATAGAAGACTTTATTGGAAGCGCAAATCCGGGCATTTTACGGGCTTTTCCGACATCGGCTTCCGGGAAACAGAACCCGTAAATGGCCCGGATTCGGCGCGGAAGGGGCCTGGAGAGATGAGCCCCCAAGGATCTGATTTTGGGGAATAATGGTGGGTAAATTGACAGTGGGGAATGTTATACCATTTCGATATTACCATGCTGTGGTAAATGAATACCGGACTGTTCCGTCCCGGACTTTCTAAAATTTTCAAATTTGAAAATTTTTTTAAATTTTTCCGGATCCTCCCTGAATTTTTTGAAAAATATTTTTCCGGAATTTTTTTTAATTTGTACGTGCCGGCGCCAAACCGATCCAAAAAAATTTCCGGCCCGACCCGGCTTCGCAGATCGGATCGCTCCCACGCACAATTCCTATATTACTCTCAGCAACCAAACCTCCTCCAATCACATGGACTACATCAGCCACCCTCTCATCCGCCCGGACAGCCTTGAATCTCGGGAGTACCAGCTCTCGGTCGCTATGCGGGCGCTTGACGGGAACACGATGGTGATCCTGCCGACGGGACTCGGCAAGACTGCCGTCGCGCTCCTCGTCGCCGCCTCACGGCTTTACAACGAGGGGGGAAAAGTGCTGATGCTCGCCCCCACCAAGCCGCTCGTCGAACAGCACCTCCGCTATTTTGAACGCTACCTGCTCGTCAAAAGTCCTCCCGGTTCAGATTCCTCTCCGTTTGCCATGTTCACCGGCGAATCCCCGCCGGACGAACGGACCGCTGACTGGAACCGGGCGACCGTGATCCTCGCAACCCCGCAGGTTATCAAGAATGATCTTATCGGGGGACGGTACTCCTTAAAAGACGTCTCGCTCCTTGTCGTGGACGAATGCCACCGGGCTGTGGGGAACTATGCCTACGTCTTCCTGGCCCAGCGCTACCTGGCTACAGCTGACAAGCCCCTCCTCCTCGCCATGACCGCTTCGCCGGGGGGTGCACCGGAAAAGATGCAGGAAGTGTGTGCCAACCTCGGGATCACCCGGGTCGAGACACGGACTGAGGACGATCCCGACGTCCGCCCGTACGTGTTCGAGCGTGACCTTGAGTATATCATGATTGAGCTTCCTCCCGAGCTCAAGTCGGCTATCGATGTAATCAACACGCTCATCGAGAACCGGCTCGCCCTGCTCGCATCCCTGCACTTCACGGTGCCCAAACGGGACCGGCTCACGATGAAGGCGCTCAACGCGATCAACGCCCAGATCCAGCAGAGGATCTCAGACCGCGACCCAGCCGCGTATTCCGCAGCCTCGGTCTACGCGGAGTGCATGAAGCTCAAACATGCTGTCACCCTTGCGGAATCGCAGGGGAGCGAGGTGCTCAAAGGGTACCTCGCAAAACTGATCGCAGAAGGAACCGGTTCCGGTGGCAGCAAGGCAAGCCAGCGCCTCGCACAGGATGCATCGTTCCGCGAGCTCTTTGAACGTTCCACCGGCTGGACAACGGAGCTGCACCCGAAGCCGGGGATCGCACTCGGGTTTGTGAAGGAGCAGCTGGAAACGCACCCGGACAGCAGGATCATCATATTTGCAACCTACCGGGACACGGTCCAGCTCCTCGTGGATTTCCTCGCAGAGCACGGGATTACGAGCGAGCGGTTCGTCGGGCAGGCCACGAAAGATGCGGAGAAGGGGCTCAGCCAGAAGAAGCAGATCGCGGCGCTGGACCGGTTCCGGAGAGGCGAGTTCAGAGTATTGATCGCCACGTCGGTCGGGGAGGAAGGGCTTGATGTCCCGTCCACGGACCTGGTGATCTTCTACGAGGCGGTGCCCTCGGAGATACGGTCCATCCAGCGCAAAGGCCGTACCGGCAGGTCGGGGGCAGGAAGGGTTGTCGTGCTGGTGACCAAAGGGACCTCGGACGAGGTGTTCCGCCACGTCAGCCAGGCAAAGGAGAAGATGATGCACAAAAGCATGCGCACGATGGGAAGCATGGCATCCTCGCCGCCAGTTCCGGTTGCCGTTGAACAGTCGAGCATCGACGAATTCACCCCCGCGGACCAGCGGTTGATCATTATCGATGACCGTGAGACGTCCTCAAAGGTCGTCGAAGTGCTCTCGAACCTGGGTGCGTCGATCCGCGTCGAACGGCTGGCACACGGGGATTATGCCATCGGGGACCGGATCCTCGTCGAGCGCAAGACCGCACGGGACTTTGTCGATACGCTCATCAACCGCGACCTCCTCGGGCAGGTCAAGGAGATGGCCGAGGCAGTCACGCGCCCGGTGCTGATCATCGAAGGCGGAGACCTCTACACCCAGCGGGACGTCCACCCGAATGCGATAAAAGGCGTCCTTGCCGCACTCACGGTGGATATGGGTGTCTCGCTGCTCTTCACCCGGGACGAGCAGGACACCGCACAGATGCTCTTCGTGCTTGCGAAGCGTGAGGAGGGAGAGCGGGGGGAGCGTAAGGTCCACCCGCACAAGTCGCACCGCTCCCTGCGGGAGGAACAGGAGTATATCGTCTCCTCATTCCCGGAGATTGGGATGAAGAACGCCCGCCTCCTGCTGGCGCACTTCGGTTCGATTCAGGGTATCGTGAACGCGTCGCTGGAGGAGCTGGTTGCGGTGCGGGGGATCGGGGAGAAGACGGCTGGGAAGGTGTACGAGGTGTGCAGGAGGGGGTACGGGTGAACCGGATTTTCAGGAGCCCTTTACAGTATGAATAAACAGGACCAGATTGTTTTTACTCCGGATAACGAACCCTATCTTGGACGTATATCTGTATATCATTTTGATGAAGTCATTATCAGTTGCCTCGAATTAAATCAGGAAATTGCAAATTTTACGCAAGAAAATGAATTAAATCGAATACAAAAAGCAGCAACCCAAATTATTCCTCAATCAATTAACCTCTCACTGACAATTCGGGAATTGATAAGGCAAGGATATCTGTTTGGAGCCTTGGTTTTATTGCGTCCACTGATTGAACGAGTTGCAATTATCAATTATCTCAATGCTAATCAAGAGAAAATTGTCCTGTGGGAAGAGGGATGGAAGAATAAAAATAGCCCCCGATTCGAAGAAATGCTCAATACGTTAACAGGAAAAAAGGATCCAAAATTAGTTAAAACAGTTATAGAAACGCTCAATCATCTTGTCCATGGCGATCCAATTGGAGCAGAATGGAATCTAATTCAAACACAAAAAAATGGATTGGGGTATTCTGTTGGAAAAGTTTTGAACGATCCAGAATTGTGTGACTATATTTGTTTTAACGCGAGCCTCTATTTGGTTACGACACTTGGAATTATGACGAGTTGTTTTCCTGAAGTGATAAAAATAGAGAAATCGAAGGATACACCAAGTTGAATTAAACTCAAATAAAGATGACCGCCGCCGCCCCCGGCGGGGCGCCCCCGCGGCGGCCTTAATTACCGGTCACCAAAACCGGTAATCTGCCCCGCCGTGCCGCGTGAGCGGCCCTGAGGCGGGGAGCCATCGCTTCGGTAAAAGTGATGTAACATTTTTCCAAGATCAGTGACAATAGAATTTTGTTTTCCGGATCATGTTCCGGATCTTTTTCCGGCACACATCCCCACGGACCCCGAACGATTCCATCCGCTGCTTCAGGCCGGCACGATCGGGATCTTCCCTGAAGATCTCCAATGGAACTAAAACCGGTATATCCCTACAACCGGCACAATATCTCGAGCGCCTCGGTCCCGGCCTTCACGGCGTTCATCAGGGTGAGGACGTGGTTCGGGTCCTTCTCGTTGTGGATCCGTTCGCAGAGCGCATGGATCGTCATGGCGAGCTCATCGGCAAGCAGGCCCCCTTCCCCTTCGCAGGTGCACGATTCCTCGTCATGGTCCGCGCCGCACGTGCATTCCTGCCGGGATTCGGCAGGAGGTGCCTGCGCCGCAGGAGCAACAGGTGCGGCCGCAGCCGGTTTTTGTGCAGCCTTTGCCGCCGCTTCGTTCTCTGCGCAGACGACGCAGAACGTCTTTCCCTTGACTTCAAAGAGCGGGCAGCCGCAGGTCTTGCAGGACTTTTCGAGCATCTTGCCTCCCTTGAGGAGGTACTCAGCCATGATCTCGTCTTCTTTTCGTGCGGGCATGGTATCACCGTCTCGTCAATATTTAAACTATATATGTCGGTTCCGCATATTAACTACAGGTACACAGACCGGTGATACCATGCCAAACCCTGAAAAAACCATGGAAAACTGTATCCTGATGCTGCAGCACATCCAGGAGGACAGTTCGATACCCCGTAATATCCGGCGCGTGGCAGACGAGACCCGGACGCTGCTCACGAACAATTCCAAGGCGATGGGGCTGCGCGCCGCGGAAGCCATCTCAAAGATCGATGAAATCTCCAATGATCCCAATATGCCTATTCATGCGCGGACCCGGATCTGGGAGCTCGTATCGCAGCTGGAGACGATCCCGCTGGACTGAATACGATCCGGCCGGACTTTTTTATTTTATCGTGGACCGGGGCATTTTTACCGGGCGAACGCCATCATTATCCCGATGCGATGACACCCCCGCCTTTTCAGCCCTCCTCGCTCTGCTTTGCCGGGCAGAAGTTGCAGATGGAGTAAAACACCTCTTTTTCCTTGTCCCGAATCAGGCAGTAGTAGTCTTTTCCCCGCTGTTCGACTCTGAACCCGCCGGGGAACGGCATCCCTGCGGGGTGGCCGGGTTCGTCGAGGACGAACAGGGTAAATGCCGATATCAGGTAATAGAAGAGCCGGTTCTTCGGGTTCCGGAAAAATGGGTTGCGCTCGCCTGCGTCGTCCCAGGAAAAAACGCCCTCGGGAAGCATCCCGCAGAACTTCCCGAAGATCTCTCGGTCACGGAGGGGGGAGTCCAGCCTCTTAAAAGCGCCGCTACGGTGCATGGCGAGGAGGAGGTGATGCTTCCCGAAGAGCTGTTCGCGGAAATACGGCCGGATCGCCTCGCGGTACGGAGAGGGAAGTTTCTGGATCTCGCTGTTCAGCCTCCCCCCGATGATCTGGAGGTCAAACAGGGAATACTGCGACAGCTCGCCGGCAAGTATCGTGCCGAGTTCACCTTTTGAGCGGGCTCTTGCGATCCGGTCGGCAACCGAACAGATCTCCCGGTAGACCCCCTCGTCCCGGTCGGCCGGACCGGATACTGCTCTGCTGGCTTCCATGCACAATCCCGAACCCTGGTTGTAGTGTTGTTCTTTTCTATCCAAAAATGTCGCTGTGCCTTTTCAACCGTTGCGGTCCGTCCGGCAGAATGGAAAATTGCGAAGCAGCGGGTTTTTCCTGGCAGATATCCTGTCCTGACAGCCATTTTTGCCTTGATATATTTATACATCAAAGAATACCATATGATCCTGACTCATGGACATCATTTCCATCATCCTGATCATCGCCGGCCTCTGCCTGTTCGAGACCATAACAAGCATTGACAATGCCATCATCAATGCCGAAGTGCTCTCGACGATGAGTGAGCGGGCGAAGCGCTGGTTCCTTACCTGGGGGCTGTTGTTTGCGGTTTTTGCGATCCGCGGCCTGCTGCCCTGGCTGATCGTATGGCTGTCAAACCCCGCACTCGGCCCGATCGGGTCATTTACCGCCACATTCTCGAGCGACCCGCGGGTACTCTCAGCGATCGAGCAGTCCGCCCCGGTTCTCCAGATAGGCGGCGGAACATTTCTCCTCTTTCTCTTCCTGCACTGGCTCTTCCTGGAGGACAAGAACTTCGGCCTTCGCGGGGAGCGCTTTTTTGCCAGGAACGGCGTCTGGTTCTTCGCCCTCGTCTCGGTCGTCCTCGCGGGCCTTGTCTGGTTCTCGCTCGGGATCAACACCATGGTCGCCTTTGGTGCCGTGATCGGATCGACGGCATTCTTTATTGTCCACGGGTTCCGGCAGAACGCTGAACATGCAGAGGAAAAGATGCTCCGGACCGATATGACCGATATCAGCAAGGTCTTTTATCTTGAGGTCATCGATGCCACGTTCTCTATTGATGGCGTGGTGGGGGCGTTTGCGTTTACCATGGCAGTCCCCCTGATCCTTATCGGGAATGGTCTTGGTGCATTTGTCGTGCGGGAACTCACCCTTCGCAACGTGGATACCATCCGGAAATATCTGTATCTCAAAAACGGGGCCATGTATTCGATCTTCTTCCTCGGAATCATCATGATCCTGGACAGTTCCGGGATGCACATCCCGTTCTGGGTCTCCCCGCTCATCACGTTCGGGGTGGTCGGGTACTTCCTCGTGAAATCCTTAAAGGAGATCCCAAAAGCCCCGCGGTCCAAGAGGAACTCCTGACGGCATTTCTCCGCGAACCTTTCTTCCGATCCCCCGGCAATGCATCCGCCGTTTTCTGCGCCGGGTCCCTGCTCTACTTTGCCTGTACGGGGATTCCGGGACTCTCCTCCCGGATCTCCTAACCCCGGTTCTCCGGACCATCCGGGAGTTTCGTGGTCCCGGGCCCGCTCTTCAGCCACCCGTTCAGGATAATTCCGTCGATAACCGGATTCCCGTATAAATTACTGATGATTCCATGCATGGGACGGATTGATCCATCAGTGGATTTCATGTGCATGCGGACTGGCCTGACGATCCCGGGGCTGCCCATACTGTCAGCAAGAACCCGTTTCAGGGCCGGGACCTCCTCTCCCGCCACAAGGTCAAAGATCGGTCTTCCCACAAGAACCTCTGAGTCGTATCCAAGGGTGCGGGCGATGGAGGGGCTCTCATTACGGATTGTCCCGTCACTGTTCAGGATCGCAATGATATCTGAGGTCTCTTCAAGGAACGACCGTAAAAATTCCTCGTTCTGGCGTGACAGTTCTGCCGATCTCTTATTCCCGGTGACATCCGTGATCGATATCGCGTACAATATGACCTCACCCTCCTGGTTGGTTATCGGGTAGACCGACGTCTCAAACCAGCTGCCCCTGATCTCATCCTCAAAATGTGACGGGGTTTTTGTGGTCGGGTTCATGTACCAGGCTGCCATCCGGGACGACAAAATCCCCTTCCCGACCAGATCGGAAACATTGGTACCGGCAAATTCGCAGACCTGTTTTCCTGCATAGGTTGCGAACGCCTTGTTCACCGCGAGGAACATGCCGTTTGGGTCGATGAGGAAGAGCATGTCGCCGGTTGCGTCGAGCAGCACGCGGGTGATCTCTTCACTGATCCGTATCGCATGTTCCATGGCGTGCTTGTACAGCGCCATCTCGATGGTTGTCCTGAGTTCCATCTCCCGGAACGGCTTGAGGATATAGCCGAACGGTTCGGTGACCTTCGCTTTGGTAAGGATACTGTCATCGCTGTATGCCGTGAGATAGACGACGGGGATCCGGAACTCCCTCTTTATGATCCCGGCTGCTTCAACCCCGTTCATCTTTCCCGCGAGCATGATATCCATGAGGATAAGGTCCGGGTGCATCTCCCCGGCTTTCCGGACCGCCTGCTCACCGGTCATCGCTATCCCACAGACGGAATACCCCATCTCCGTGAGGCTTCTCCGGATATCCATCCCGGTTACTGCTTCATCTTCAACAATGAGGATCTTTGCGTCGCTCACGCGTGATCCCCCCCTGCGGTTTCAACAGGAAATTCGACCCCGAATTCCGTCCCTTCCGTTCCATTCACGGCGAGGGTTCCCTGGACCTGGTCAACAAGGGAGATCACCAGCTGCATGCCCAGCGTTTCAGCGCGGTTCAGCTCGAACCCTGCCGGCAGCCCGATGCCGTTATCCCCGATGATAAGGGAATAATGGTCATCCTCCCGCCGCAGGCGGATGGATATCACGCCCGACCGGTCATCGGGGAACGCATATTTCAGTGAATTCGAGATGAGCTCGTTGATTATCAGGCTGACCGGGATCGCCTTGTGGATCGGGAGAAGGATATTGTCCGCCTGGACATCTATCCGGGCCTTTTCCGGCGTGATGCTGTACGATCGGAGGAGGTAATCCCCCATTTTCCTCAGGTAATCGCCAAAATTGATCTCGGCAAGGCTTTTTGACTGGTATAATTTCTCGTGGATGAGCGCAATGGATGTTACGCGGTTCTGGCTCTCCCGGATCGCTTCCCTGCTCCTGGGATCCCTGATCATCTTTGCCTGCAGGTTCAGGAGGCTTGAGATCACCTGCATATTATTCTTTACCCGGTGGTGAATCTCTTTTAAGAGGATCTCCTTCTCGTTCAGCGAAGCTGCGATCTCCTCCTGGAGGGTTTTTCGTTCGGCTATCTCCTCCTGGAGGTTCCGGGTCAGCTCACTCAGCTCGATCGTCCGTTCCTGGACTTTCTGTTCCAACTCGAAGTAGGCCCTCTGCATGGCATCCTCTGCCCGTTTCCGGTCGGTAATATCGAGGAAACTCTCCAGGATATACGGATGCCCCGATACGGTGACCGGGACTACGGTTTTTAACACCGGTATCTTTTTCCCGTCGGCTTTCACCAGAATGCTCTCTACGTTTTCGGCTCTCTTCCTGAGATCAATAACCGGGCACCTGCCTTTTCTTCCACGGCAGATGGAATCTTCACAGACCGCGCCGATAAGTGCGCTCTTTTTTGTGCCGATCAGCCTCACTGATGCAGGATTGGCATCTACGATCGTGCGGGTGTTCGGATCGATCATCACCAGGCCGGTCTGGACGGAATTGAATATTGTCTTGAGATACTGTTCACTGCCCTGTAATTCTTCTTCGGCTTTTTTCCGGTCAGTAACGTCCTCAAAGGTTTCCAGGGCGCCGATCACCTCCCCCTGTTCATCCCGTACCACTACCGCCGTGAAATGGAGCCAGGTACCGTTCTTCCCGATTTTTGGGAAAAAATCCGTTGCTTCATACGCCCCTTCGATATACCTGGATGAGCTGTACTTGTCCGGGTACCACGCGGGGATTTTATCGATCTCATTCTCCAGCAGCAGGTCTGCAAGGACCGGACGCTTCGTGTCATAGAACGCCTTCCATGCAAGGGTCGTCCCGCGGACGTCCCGGGCTTTTACCCCGGTGTATTTTTCGAGTGCCCTGTTCCAGTACATCACCTCGTGGTTCCGGTTGATCACGAACTGCGGGATGGAAGACCCGTCGATAATCGAGTGGAGCCGCTGCCCGCTGGACCGGATCGCCTCTTCCATCTCTTTGCGTTCGGTGATGTCCCGGGCAATGGACAGCGACAGCTGCCTGCCATGCCATGGGAACAGGTGAGTGCTGATCTCCACCGGAAACTCTGTCCCGTCTTTCCGCCGGTGAATTGCGTCAAAGGTCGCATGCCCCCGGAGCCGGATCGTGCGGGCTATCGCAGGAATCTTCGGTGCATGGACGGGGGAGATGATATCGGAAGGCGATCGTGCGAGCAGTTCCTCCCGGGTATATCCGAGCCGGCTGCAGGCAATGCCATTGACCATGATGTACCGCCCGGGAGAGAAGTCCGGCAGCATCTCGTGAAGGAACAGTGCATCGTTCGCATTCTCAAACAGGGCCCGGAATAACTCCTCGCTCTCTCTCAGTGCGTAGGGGGGGCCGTCTTCCCCGGAACTTCTGCTGCGGGGAAGTGAGGGATCAGGAGAAGAGGCCGTCCTTTCATCCCTGCAGTCCGTATTCATCCCAAACACACCCGATCTGTTATATAAAATGCTGACTATCCGCTATCCATTAGTAGATATATTCTCCTTATAAAAACACTGATCCCGTTTCTGCAGTCCGAAAAATGGCAGGAAAATCCATCCTGGACGATCCCGCCAGGGCCCCTCCCCGGTGCTCATCGCCCGCCATAGGACCTGATGTGCTTCCATGCACGGTGGTAGGGTTCAAACTCCTGATTATTCTCATCGTACATCCCGGGATCCGTCCTCCCGTACCGGATCCTGTCCTCGCCCACGGGACAGACTTTGATGCAGATCCCGCAGGGGGAAATGAAGCGCTTGGACAGCGCTTCGGACCGGGCTGCACAGGTTTTCTTGTCGATGAGGCCATCCGGGTAGTCCCTGCCGCTGATGGCTTTCACGGGGCAGCTGTTCACGCACTTCATGCACCTGATACACAACGGTCTCTCCAGGATCGGGTCCTCAGGGAGTTCGGCAGACGTGAATACCGAGGAGAAGCGGACCCTCGGCCCGAATTGTGGCGTGAGGAGGGTATTGTTCACCCCGAAATTCCCGAGGCCGGCGAGGTACGCGGCATGGCGGTGTGAAAAGAAGGCGACCGGCCTTTCCTTAAGGACGCTGATCGACCCGTACCCGTCCCGCGGGATCCAGACCGAGGGGTATCCTTCCGACGTGAGGAAGGTCGCTATCCGGTACCCGTCCTGGTCGAGCAGGGCATTGACGGTCCGGTAGAGCTCATGGTAATGGATGGACGGAGTTGTCTCGACTACCGGCAGGCTGACCGGCATCCCGATCACCATGACGGTTTTCACTTCCGGGTAAATTGCCTTTGGTCGGAATTCTTCCGGCACCCACGGCTCGAACAGGGGCACGTCCCAGCGCCCGGCAGAAGCAAAGCCCACCAGCGGGATGTCCAGACCCGAACATTTTTCAAGGATCTGCCGCTTCAGTTCACGGTTCATTGCATGAGCATGGAACGGGCGGTGATAAATCGGTTTGGGGGATATGCGGTTACGGTCTTGGCATCGCTGCCCCCTTTCGTTCTCTTCCGGCACATCCGTGGTAAAACGCCCAGGAGGAGGGGACAGAGATCCCCGGTCCGGGTACCCGGGGACAGCCCCGCCGGTTTTTTCACTCGCCGGACACGGTGCAGATGATGGTCCGTTCCCTTCCGGCGTTCACATCGAGTTCGAGCAGCACGACCTGCTGCCATGTCCCGCACATCAGCCCGTCTTCGGAAAACGGGAGTGTCAGCGAAGGGCCGATTATCGACGCTTTCACATGCGACCTGCCGTTGCCGTCGCCCCAGCGGGCATTGTGGGCATAGTCTGCATCATCCGGCGCAATAACGGAGAGTGCACGCCGGAGGTCCGACAGGACTCCCGGTTCGTACTCAATCGTGGTGAGGGCCGCGGTTGAATGCTGGACGAAGAGGTGGACGAGGCCGCTCTTCACACCGCTCTTCCGTATCGCTGTGCTGACCTCCCGGGAGATATTGATGATATCCCCTTCGCGCTCCGAGGTAACCTTCAGGCTGGTCCGGTACATGGGTACACCATATACCTATCTCTGGCCTCTCGTTCAAAACCATTCCTGATACCGGGCTTCGTGTATGGGACCTAAAGGAGAATCGGGAAAGATCCGAGCGGAGAACCGGTGCAGGGGTTTTCCTGCACCGAAGGGAATGCCGCAGCCGGAAAAATGGGATCATCCATTCGTAGTATTGTTTATCAAGACATTACTCAGTTTCATCATTGAGCGCTCTTGGGGGCTCCAGCACAATGTGCTTTCGCCCCCGCCGTTAGGGCATCCCCCAAAAGGGGATAGTCACTCAGAAGGTTAGTGGAAATCTCTGAGAACCTGAGGAATTATGAGTGGGGGTCAAGGGGATGCTCCCCCTTGGGCTGATTGAGTAGTCGTCAGACTACGAAATCGAGAAGGTCGTCAGACCTTCGCTGCCTCCCCCTCTGGGGAGACTGCGATTCCCAGAGGGAGGAGCAGGCTTGAGAAGAACCCGGAGGGTTCTTCGACATGAGAGAGGGGGTCACCCTCATTAGTCTGGAGATGATAACCACATCGCCTCCATTTATGAAAACAGTTCTGATGATTCAAAATCGAACGATAATCCCTAAAAAAAGTTATTCGGCAGGGTTCCCGCTCTCGGCAGGCCCCTCGCCGTTCCCCGGATCCACCGGTACGACAGCGATCCCGACGATCTTGTCATTCTCGTCAAGGCGCATGATCCTGACGCCTTTCGTGCCGCGTCCGATGATCCGGATCTCGCTGACCGGGGTCCGGATGACAACGCCCGACGCGGTCATGACAAAGATCTCGTCGGTCTCGGAGACGGCTCGCGACTCGATGACAACGGCATCGCGTTCGAGCACCATGGTGCGGACTCCCTGCGTAGCCCGGCCGTGGCCGCGGAAGTCGTCGAACTCGGTCCGCTTCCCGAAGCCGACATCGGAGATGGTGAGGAGGGTGTGGTCGTTATCAACGAGGGTGATCGCGCAGACCGTGTCCTCCTTGACCCGGAAGCGCATGCCGATGACTCCTGACGCGTTCCGTCCCACCACCCTGACGCTCTCTTCGTGGAAGCGGAGGCCGTACCCGAACCGGGTCGAGAGGACGACCTCTCTCGTGTTGTCGGTCGTGATGACGTCCACGAGCTGGTCGCCCTCCTTGAGCCGGATCGCGTTCGTGCCGGTCGACCGCGGGTTGGCGAACTCGTCCTGCGGCACCTTGATGACCTGCCCCTTCTTCGTGGCGAAGAGGAGATACCGGTCCTTTCGGAACTCGCGGATGGGAATGACGGTCGTGATCACCTCGTCCTTCAGGTTGAGGAGGTTGACGATCGGCTTGCCTTTTGCAACCCGGGAGCTCTCGGGGATCTGGTAGACCTTGAGCCAGTAGACCCGGCCGATGTTCGTGAAACAGAGGAGATAGTCCTTCATTTCCGCGGCAAAGACCGAGCTGACGACGTCGTCTTCCTTGGTCGTCATGCCCGTGATCCCGTGGCCGCCCCGGCGCTGTTTCCGGTAGGTGTCGAGATCCATCCGTTTGATGTAGTTGGTCTTCGTGATCGAGACCAGTACTGTCTTGTCCTCGATCAGGTCCTCGGTGGAGAGCTCGCTCGTATCGAGGGCGATCTGGGTCCGGCGCTTGTCGCCGAACTTTGCCGCGATCTCGCGGGTCTCGCGCCGGATCTCGTCCTTGATTTTCGCCTCGCTTGAGAGGATCGTCTTGAACCGGGTGATCTCCGCCTCAAGCCCTTTCTTCTCGTCCGTGATCTTCTGCTGTTCAAGGGCAGCGAGGCGGCGGAGCTGCATCTGGAGGATCGCATTGGCCTGCGGCTCGTCGAGCCCGAACTGCGCAATCAGAGCGCTCCGGGCATTGTCGACTGTGTCGGATCCCCGGATTGCCTTGATGATCTGGTCGATCTTCGCGAGCGCGATCAAGAGCCCATTGAGAATATGGACCTTCTCCTGCGCCTTCCTGAGGTCGAACTCGGACCTGAGCCGGATCACCTCGATCCGGTGATGGACGAAGTTCCCGAGGAGGCCGTGGAGGTTGAGGATCTTCGGCTGGCCGTCGACGATGGC
Organism: Methanoregula sp.; assembly: GCF_050010295.1. Lineage (GTDB taxonomy): Archaea > Halobacteriota > Methanomicrobia > Methanomicrobiales > Methanospirillaceae > Methanoregula. The sequence continues at coordinate 58,400 of NZ_JBEKLH010000006.1, read as the reverse complement.
GAGGTTGGATGCCCAGAAACTGGCTTCGAGTGCCGTGTTCTTGTAGAGGTTGTTCAGGATGACCGGTGACATCGTGCCCTTGCGGAGCTCGAAGACGACGCGTATGCCCTCCTTGTCAGACTCGTCGCGGATGTCCGTGATGCCGTCGAGCTTCTTGTCCTTGACCATCTCGGCAATGGTCGTGATCCACTGCGCCTTGTTCACCTGGTACGGGAGTTCGGTGACGATGATCCGGTCGCCCCGGTTCCCGCCCTCGGACTCTTCGATCTCCGCAACACCGCGGACGATCACGCGGCCCTGGCCGGTGGCATAGATATTCTTGACCCCCTCGACACCCATCAGAATGCCGCCGGTCGGGAAGTCCGGGCCGGGCATGATCCGGAGGAGGTCCTCGACCGCGATCTCCGGGTTGTCGAGATAGGCAGAGACTGCCGTGCAGACCTCCCGCAGGTTGTGCGGGGGCATCTTCGTTGCCATACCGACCGCGATACCGTCCGTCCCGTTGACGAGCAGGTTCGGTATCTTTGCCGGGAGGACGGTGGGTTCCTGGAGCGACTCGTCGTAGTTCGGGATGAACTTCACGGTCTCCTTGTCGAGGTCCTCGAGGAGCGCCTCGGCATAGGGAAAGAGCCTGACTTCGGTGTACCTGCTCGCTGCGGCAGCATCGCCGTCCACCGAACCGAAGTTCCCCTGCCCCTGCACGAGCATGTGGCGGTACGAGAAGGGCTGGGCCATCTTGACGATCGTATCGTAGATGGATGCGTCGCCGTGGGGGTGGTACTTACCCATCACGTCACCAACCACCCTCGCACTCTTCCTGGTGGGCTTGTCGCTCGTGTTACCCATGTCCCACATCGCGAAAAGAGACTTGCGGTGAACCGGCTTGAGGCCGTCGCGGACATCGGGGATCGCACGGCCGATGATGACCGACATCGCGTAGTTGATGTACGAGGTCTTCATCTCGTACTCGATGCTGACCGGCTCGACACGGTGAGTCTCAGGAGTGCCAGCCGGTGGATTCTTCTCAGATGTCAAGGTTGGTCACCTCCCTTGCATGGCGCCTGATAAAATCCTTGCGAGCCTCTACATCCTTGCCCATCAGGATCCTGAAGACCTCGTCGGCCTCATATGCATCCTCAATAGTCACCTGCTTGAAGACGCGGTATGCCGGGTCCATGGTCGTATCCCAGAGCTGCTGCGCGTTCATCTCACCAAGACCCTTGTAGCGCTGGATGGAGACGCCCTTCTCTCCCATGGCAGCGGAGACCTTCTGCATCTCATCCTCCCTGTACACGTACTTCTCCTCCTTACCCTTCGCGATCCGGAAAAGAGGCGGCTGGGCGATGTACACATATCCTTCCTCGACGAGTTTCTTCATGTACCGGTAGAAGAAGGTGAGGAGGAGCGTCCGGATATGGGCGCCGTCCACATCGGCATCGGTCATGATCACGATGTGGTGATAGCGGGCACGTTCGAGGTCGAACTTCTCGAGGATCCCGGTCCCGATGGCGGAGATGAGAGTCTGGATCTCGGCGTTCTTGAGGATCTGGTGCTCCCCTGCTTTTTCCACGTTGAGGATCTTCCCCCTGAGCGGCAGGATAGCCTGGAACTTCCGGTCCCGGCCCTGCTTGGCAGAACCGCCTGCAGAGTCCCCTTCCACGATATAGATCTCGGACTTGGCCGGGTCCCGCTCGGAGCAGTCGGCGAGTTTCCCGGGGAGGCCGGAACTCTCGAGCGAGCTCTTGCGCCGTGCGAGGTCCCGGGCATTCCGTGCTGCTTCGCGGGCTTTTGCTGCCGAGAGGGCCTTCTCGATGATGATCTTGAGCACGTTCGGGTTCTCATCGAAATACTCGCTGAGCGAAGCGTACACGAGCGAGTCGACAATGCCCTTGACGCTGCTGTTGCCGAGGCGCATCTTGGTCTGCCCGTCAAACTGGGGGTTAGCCATCTTGACGGACACAACGGAGGTGAGACCTTCCCGCACATCCTCTCCCCTGAGGGTGATCGTCGCATTCTCCTTGATGAGGCCGTTGCGTTTTGCGACCGTGTTGATCGTCCGGGTGATCGCACTCCGGAACCCTTCGAGATGCGTCCCTCCCTCCTTTGTATTGACCGAGTTGACGTACGAGTAGATCTTCTCGTCGTACGCGGTGGTGTATTGCATCGCCACTTCGAGCTCGAGCTTGTTCTCTGAATCCTTTTTGGAGATGTCAATCGGGAGCGGGTGGAGGCATTCCGCGCCCTCGTTGAGGTACCTGACGAACTCGGTGAGCCCCCCGGCATAGCAGTAGGTCGCCGTGTCGCCGGAGCGATCATCGGTGATGACGATCGTGAGGCCCGCGTTCAGAAATGCGAGTTCCCGGAGGCGGTGGGCGAGGATATCGTAGTCGAACGTTGTGGTCTCGAAGATGGTTGCGTCCGGGACGAAGTGGATCCGGGTACCGGTCATCTTCGGGCCGAACTGCGCGAGGAATGCCCGCCGGTTCTCCTGCTCCGAGGCGATGGGATCGATGGCCGGTGCGGCTGAAAGATCCTGCTGGCCGGGGGAGTGCGTGGTGACCGGTACTGCGGTGCGGGTGAAGGGTGCAGGTTCGCCGTACCACCGCTGGTACCGTGCCAGCAGTTCACTGAGGGTTTCTTCTCTCTGGGAGAGCGGGGATGTCATCTTTCCCTGCGAAAACCGCATCTCGTAGATATTGCCGTTCCGGTATACATGGGCGGAGAGCCAGTTGGAGAGGGCATTGACCACCGAGACACCGACCCCGTGGAGGCCCCCCGAGACCTGGTAGGTCTCCTTGTCGAATTTCCCGCCTGCGTGCAGCACCGTCAGGACGACCTCGAGGGCGCTCTTGCCGTTCTTCTCCATCCGGTCGACCGGGATGCCCCGCCCGTTGTCCTCGACCATGAGGGAGCCGTCCCGGTTGATGACCACGGAGATCCGGCTGCAGAAGCCGGCGAGCGCTTCGTCGATAGAATTGTCCACGACTTCGTAGACGAGGTGGTGCAGGCCGCGGGTGTCGGTGCTGCCGATATACATAGCCGGGCGCTCGCGGACCGGTGTGAGCCCTTCGAGTACGGTTATGTGCGATGCATCGTACGTTTCAGTCAAAGAAAACCTCCTTAAAAAAATGAATAAAATTGCGCAGGATTTCCACATAGAATATTGGTGCCCTGAGCATATAAGCGTGGTGCTCGATTTCAGGCGTAAAAACGATGAAATTTCCGGCCAGAAAAATAAGGGTGTTCCTGATGATAACCTGGAAAATATATTTTGTAATTTTTCACTCTGAAAATCCCTTTTAATGCTGATAACAGGTTGCTTTCTCAACAGGATTATTTTAGAATCTTCTTTTCTTTGGGAAAGCATGCAAGCAAGCCTGCGACCGGTATCCATGGTTGCGATGTTGGGGAGAGGGTAATACCGCACAATCGCAATGCGCCCCCGTCCCCCAACGGGGGACTGGTGGCGCAAGAGGGGGGCGGAATAAATTTTTTTTCATTTCTCTTTCAATTCGATCGAGGATCCGCATTCAGCCTGACCTACCTGAACTCCCCGAAACCCGCATCGCTGATGCCAAGCTCCTTGTCGATCGCAACGACGAGCCTCCCGAGGGTGAATCGCACTTCACGGGCATCTTCCTTATCCATCGTGCCCGGCTGGTGCCAGATCACTTTCTTGCGGAGCAGGGTCGTGAGCTCTTCCACTTCCGTACCCCGGAACTTCTCCGGCAGTACGAGCCCCTCGACATGGTCCCCTGCACCCGGCCAGGCCTGCTGGGGCGGGAGGGCAAAGTGCATCGCGATCAGCGTGATGCTGGTGACAAACCCGTGACCAAACTGGTTCTCCATGGGAAGATGATGGCAACGGGATCAAAAAAAGGTGCGGGTTCAGGTACTTTCTCGTTATTTCACCAGAACGGCCCAGAGGGGGACCGCGACGATCACGGCAAGACCGGCTGAGAGAAACGCCCACTCGCTCTTCAGGAGCGGTTTTTTCGAAACGAAGATATGGCTGTTCTTGCTGTACCCCCGGCAGAGCATGCTGGTGTACACACGTTCTCCCTGCTCGTACGAGCGGATGAAGATCGTGCCGATGGTGTACCCGACCTGCCGGAGGCGGTACGCGTAGGAGAGAGACGGGTTGAACGGGTCGAAACACCGGGTGGCCAGGGACTCGTTCACCTTCCGGTAGATATACCCGAAGACGAAAAGGTACCGGATCATCATGGCGAGGACCAGGGTGAACTCGGCCGGCAGTCCCATCCTGCCGGCACCTTCGAGGATGTCCTGGAGTTTCGTGCTGGAGGAGAGGAGGATGATCGCCGAGACACAGACCACGAACTTGACGAGGAGGATGATCGCGAATTCCACGGACTCCGCGTACACATGGATGTTGAACGGGAGAGTCGCGATGACGTGGAAGAGCGGGTAGTACCGGTTGGTAAAGAAGATCTGGAAGAAGATGATAGCGATGCCGAACGGCAGGACCATCGCAAGGCGTTTTACATAAGTGGCAATCGGGAGGCCCGAGAGACCCCAGAGGAAGGCAAAGCACGCAAAGAACACCCCCCCGACGGGGAAGATCAGCGGGGAGTAGGGGAGGGCGACCATGGCGAGGATGATCCCGAACGCGAGGATGATCTTCACGCGGGCGTCGAGTGCGTGGATGAAACTGGAGCGGTACGCGGACTTCTCGATGTAGAAGATCTCCTCGATCATGGCCTGCCTTCGTCTCCCGCGGCTCTTCGGTACGAATCCAGCAGCGCCCGTTCTGCGTCCCCGTAATTGTAGGCCATCGGTACCGGCACGCCGTGGTCCTTGAGCGAGCGGAGGAGCTTGGGCAGCACCGGCACGTCGAGCCTCACCGATTTCAGGAGTTCCTGCTGCAGGAAGATCTCCTCGACGCTTCCCTGCGCAACGAACCGTCCCCTGTTCATGACGTAGATGTAATCGGCGACCTCGCAGACGACCGAGACGTCGTGGGTGGAGAAGATGACCGTCATCCCGTACTGCCGCGAGAGGGAGTTGATGAAGCCGATGAGATCGTGGACTCCCTGCGGGTCGAGCCCCGCGGTCGGCTCGTCGAGCACGAGGACTTCCGGTTCCATGGCGATGATCCCGGCGATCGCGACCCGTTTCTTCTCGCCGCCGCTCAGGTGGTGGGGGACTCTTCCGGCGAGGTCCTCGATGCCGACGAGTTTCAGGGCCTCTTCGACCCGGTGGTGGATGGTCTCCTCGTCGAGACCGAGGTTCGTCGGCCCGAACGCGACGTCCTGCTCGACCGTGGGAGAGAAGATCTGGTCATCGGCGTTCTGGAAGACGATCCCGACGAATTTCCGGACCTCGCGGATATTCTCCTTGGTTATCGGCTCGCCGCGGATCAGCACCGAACCCGACGTGGGCCGGAAGATCCCGTTGAAGCACTTGAAGAGCGTGCTCTTCCCGGCGCCGTTCGAACCGATGACTGCGATGCGGGCATTGCGGGGAGCGACAAAATTGAGATCGTGGAGGGCGGTGACGTTTCCGGGGTAGGTGTACGTGAGATCGCGGGTTTCGATGAGGTGCATGGTTGGAATCTCTCTCCTGTTGGTGGTAAAAAAACTCGTTAATTTTTCCGGGCAAGGAACCGGCTCACGCCAAAGCCGGCGACGAAGAGCACGACGACCCCCGCGGCGATTACGATCACTTCCCCCGGTTTGTCAAACCCGGGGAGTGCATAGTTGGTGAACGGGGCGTTCCAGGTGAAGGTATTTCCGTTCTTCTCTACGAGCGAGGAATGGGCCGCGGCGGCTGCCGCTTCATTGACGAGCGGCGATGTGCCGTCCGTCGCCCCGGAGATCTTCAGGAACGTGCTGTCGAGCCCGTCGGGATACGCGGATGCGTAGAAGGGGGCAAGGATCGCGATGACAAGGGCAATGGCGATCCCGGCGATGATGACCGCATCGGTCCCCCTGCGTCTGACGAATGGAGCCCCAGGCGTGACAATATCCGGGCGGGCACGGGCGATGAGGACGAGGGCAAAAGCCGTGGCGCCGCCCTCGATGATACCGATCAGCGCATGGTAGAGCCCCATGGAGATGAGGCCGAAGGCGAGAGGGAACGTCCCGGCGACCGCGAGTTCCACTGCGCAGACGATGGCGGGGATGAAGAGCGAGATCCAGCCCGCGGCAAAGGCAGCCGCGAACCGGTTATGGAAGAGGCTGTCGAGCGAGCGGTAGGTGTAGAACCCGAAAAACCCCGCGAGCACTCCCATGTTGATGATGTTCGCACCCATGGACGTGATCCCGCCGTCCCCGAAGAAGATGCCCTGCAGGATCAGGACGAGGGTGAGGATGAATACCGCGGCAAACGGCGACCCCAGCACGATCGCCGCGAGCGCTGCCCCGACGACGTGTCCGCTCACCCCTCCCGGGATGACCGCGATCGGGAGCGCCATGTTCATCGTCTGGATGGCGAATATGCCGGCCGCGAGCACCGCGACGAGCGGCACCTTCTCCTCGCTCATCTCCCGCTTCGCCCAGCGGAGGGAGAGGGCGATGAAGACGAGCGCGATGATCCAGTAAAACAGTGCCTGGGGGAGGGGGAGGAAGCCGTCGGGTATGTGCATGGGGTCACCGGTAGTATTACGTTTGTTATGAATTGTATTACCGAGTAGTTAAATAATATTGTGTTTTGTTATTGAATTTGAAATTGATGAACAAAATGGTGAAAAAGATTGGGCGGTATCTCGCTCTTCCGCCCGTTGCGGATGCCGTGAGGAGCCGGATACCGGTCAGGAGCGGTAACCGTTCTTCCGGTAGAGTGCACGGGTATGCAGGATGCCGTTCCGTCCCGGGACGGATATCAGCAGACACGACCCGGTCCTGTCCACGATCAATCCCGCAGGAACCGTTACGTTTTTTCGTCTGCATCCGTGCGTCCCTCCGCGGGTCCCGAACCAGAAAATCCCCGGGATTCATACCAAGTATTACGTTTACGGAAAATTTTTCAAAACCTTAAAAAACTTTCAGTTCTGATACTCTCATCACAGGAACTGCCATGACCATGGACGATGACCTCTCCCGGATTGGAATCTCCCTCCCGAAACACCTGCTCGACCGCTTCGACGAAATCCTCAATTACCGGGGCTATTCGTCCCGCTCGGAAGGCATCCGCGACGCGATCCGCACGTACATAACGTATTACAAGTGGATGTCCGATGTCAAGGGGCTGCGGGAAGGGGTCATCACGATGGTCTACGACCACGAGCAGCGGGGGCTCCTCACCAATATCACCGACATCGAGCACGAGTTCCACGCAATTATCAAGGCGTCCCTCCACTCGCACGTGTCCCATGACAAATGCCTGGAAGTGATCCTTGTCCACGGCGATGGAAGCCAGCTCAAGGCCCTCGCGGAGCGCCTGATGTCCATGAAAGGGGTCGAGTCGGTGAAGCTCAACACGATCCAGATCGAGGAGTAAGGGATATCAGGAAATAATAACTGTTTTTTGTTATCGTAAGATTTATGCTGTTCTTGGCTATTTTATCTCTTGATCAGTATGCTGCTTCGCGTGCCATATATTTTCCCCGGGAAGGTGAAGCAGATCACCCCCAAGGGGGATTCGTCAGAAGTAATTCTGGCACTCGAGAACAGTACTCTCGAAATAACGGTTCTCGTCACGGCGAAAGCGATGGCGGCCCTGGCACTTAAGAACGGCGTTCCGGCATATGCAGCCATCCTGTGGCTGAAAGGGGCAACTCTTCCCGGCAAAAACATGGTGAACGTACAGGCAGCGAATAAGACCTGGGTAACCATCCCGTATGGTCCCGCGACGGAGGCTCAGATTACTGCAGCAAGAGCGAGAACAAAAACCGATCACGGCACCCCATCGGATTCGGAGGAAGAAGCATGGTCGTACGGGTATCTGGATTTCGAGGATCTCGATGAAAAGATCCAGGAAACAATGTTCAATTATAACGACTGTGCTCCCTGCAGTTCTGTATTCCAGATCGAGACCATCCGGTACCCGGACGGGACCTGGGTGACCATCCCGTACAGTACCGAATGCGCAGCAAAGATCCTGAACGCACAGGAGCGGTTCGAGAACAGTACTGAAAAACCGTCGCCGGCCCTGCTCGAAGCCTGGTCCCACGGGTATTCATCCCTGCAGGCATTCAGCGAAGCCCCGGGTTCCTTCAACGGGTTCCGCGTGGACGGCCCCACCCTTGCGGGATTCGTGTACACGGGACAGGACAGAGAACCGGACCTGTTCGTTTCAAAAGGGCTGTCAGCTGGTGCAAATACCTGCATAGTTCCAGTGAACCTCTACATCGGCCCCGGAAAGATCGGCCAGGCGCAGGTCACTGCCATTACTCCATAAACCAGGTACGAATCGGGATTATAATGAGAGGAAATCCGGTACAATCAATCCCGGCAATGCTGCTGAAATAAAAATGGGGGACAGGGAGTCGGGCCCCCTGTCCCGGGTCCCGGGCTGCGGCCCCCCCGGGTGCGGTGGAGAGTGCGCCTGTGGCAAGGATCGCGGGTGCCCCCGGCTGTGCAGGTTCTCACTCCACATCCACGAGATTGAATACGGTGGAATATTCGTACTGGAATACGAAATCCGAGGTCTCGTCAACACCCAGGATTCCGACGACCGTGCCGTTCGAATCCCTGATCGGGGCATACCCGGAGAGAAACGATCCCCACTTCGACGTATAGATGTCCGGGGAATTCTGCGGCCCGCCCAGCGCCGAGATGATCACCGCCTTGTCCTCCGTTACCGGGTAGCCGATCCGTGCGACCGACGGGTCAAGCCCGTGCGCGAGGTAAAAATCGTCGATGACATAGCTGATCGTCCCGTTGTCGACACGGAGGATATACGCGTTGGAGATATGCGGGTTGCCGCTCCGGGCCTGGTAGATCGTCCTCGCAAACGAGAGGTAGAGCGGCGTCCCCTCGTCGCCCGGTCGCAGGGTGAGGAGGCCGTCGCCATTCACCTGCCCCGCAATCTGGCTCGCGGTGATCTTCAGTTCCTCCTGGAGGAGCTCCTTCCTGACCTGCACCTGCCCGAAGAAGCCGGCAGCGAGGATGACTGCCCCGACCGCGAGCAGCAGGCAGCTCACGACGATCAGCACCCTCCCCCGCCCGGTGAACCGTTCCAGTACCATCCAATCCGTACCTTTCGTCTCCCCGCACAAATGCGTTTTGTTCTCTGCAGGTCGGCTCCGCAGCGGATCCATTGAAACAATCATATATCCTGCGCAGCAACGTTCTGCTCATGGATACACGGACCGGAGCAGTCGCCCCGGAACGGCGCTGGAGGCTCAGCCTCGCCCTCTACTGTCTCGGCACCCTCATAGGGGCCTTTGCGGCCAGCTGCCTCACGGTCCCGCTCCCCCTGGTCGCAGGCGATCTCCACACGAGCACCGGGCTTGCCTCCGCCTCGGTCATCGTGTACCTCCTTGTCATCTCGGGGCTCTTCCTCTTCTTCGGAAAACTGGGCGATGTCTGGGGGTATCGCAGGGTCTTCCTTGCAGGCACCGCTGCCTTTACCCTGGGCTCGTTCCTCTGCGGTATCCCGGAGACCGTGGACCAGCTTATCCTCTTCCGCATCGTCCAGGCAGTGGGTGCCACGATGGTCGCGGCTGTTGGCATCCCGTTCGTCTCCCGCCATGTCCCGGATGCCTGGCACGGGCGGGGGTTCGCGTACCTCTCCGGGGCGGCGATGCTCGGTGTGATCCTGGGGCCGACGCTCGGGGTGGCAATTGCCGATATCCTCACCTGGCACTGGATCTTCTTTGCCAGCGGGATCGTGGGGATAGCAATCATTGCTACCGGTTATATCACCCTGCCGTCCGGCGAAGAGACCTCCCGGGGAAGGCGGTTCGATCTTACCGGGGCATGCCTCTTCTCCTGTGCCACCCTCTCGCTGGTCCTTGCGATCAGTTCGGTGCATGCCTTCGGGATCGCGAGTCTCGTCACGGCAGGCCTTGTCCTCTTCACAATCGCCTTCTGGACGCTGGCGATCGTGTACGAGAGCGCGACCGAAGATCCAGCCTTCGAGATCACCCTCTTCAGGAACCGGGACTTCACCCATGCGAATATCTCGTTCGTCCTTGTGAAGATGGCCATCAACGGACCCGTATTTCTCTTCCCGTTCTACCTGCACCTCGTCCTGGGCTACTCCTATGAACTGACCGGCTTTCTGGTCATCGTGCCCGGTGCCGTGATGCTCCTCGCCACTCCGGGGGTGGGCCTGCTGACCGACCGGTTCCGTGCGAGGACGCTCTGCATCGCCGGTTCATCGGCAATAGCCGCGGTGTACCTCCTATTTGCCGGTTTCACGCCGGGCATCACCCTCATCACCGCCCTCCTCGCCCTCATCTTCCTTGGTGTTGTCCGTGGAATATTCCTCGTGCCCAATACGAAACTGATCATGGACCAGAGCCCCGCGGATATGAAAGGAGCCGCATCCGGCGTCATGAAAGCGCTCGGGAATACCGGCATCATCCTCGGGATCGTGATCTTCCAGATCGCATTCTCCGAGACCCTGCTTGCCGGGCAGGCCATTGCGCAGCACACCGATCCGTTCACGATCCCGATGCCGGCGATTGCTGCCGGGTTCCAGGCGGCCTTTGTCCTTGCGGGAGCACTCAGCCTCGCGGCAGCGTTCTTCGCGTGGTATGCACGGGACGTACTACCGGCAGATGCCTCTTGAGGAAAGCTCCTGAGGTGAGGCATGCGGGCGTCCGGAAGCCCTCCCCCCACCCCTCCGGGCCTGGGAGGGGGTACCCCCCATTCTGCTGAGGTGTGGTGTTAAATGACATCGTGTCCCTTTTTGGGGCATGATGTGATACAGCATCCTATTAGAACTGATCGCCAAGGGATTTTTGTCAGAGGATCTTACCGGTGCTGTCCAGTTTCAGATCAAAAACACCAGCACGAGGGCAGACAAAGATTGCTTGGAGGCGGAAAACAATTTGCGGAGCAACCACAACTAAAATGTATTGGTACTATGGTAAATTGTGGCTGAAATACCCAAACACCTATGATGTCACCAGCCTTACTAGACTGTCCGGGCTTCGATTTAGTAGTCTCGCTGACATAGTAATTAGTACCCTTATTGAGCGTTTTATCGAAAATAGTCATACCAATCTTATCGTTCACTTCGGCATCGGTGTGATAATTAGAAAGTCCATTAATATTAAGATTTGATTTCGTACCATCTCCAGCAATGGCAATCACAACGACTAAGCTATTATCATTGCTTACCCAAAACGGGACAATGACAGAACCAGATGTACCGGGGTTTGGATTTGTGCCATAAAATTTGTCGATCGAGTTAAAGCCGGAGACTTCTGCTCCTCCGATAACATTATTTTGATTATTTGTTGTAAACGAGTTGCTATTGGTAGTGCTATATGCCAAGGCAGCAACGGTTTGCCCCCCGTTAAAAGTATTAGTTACTGTTGCGTATGGTCCGTTTGCAAACCCGCTGGAAGAATAGCTACCTCCGGTACCGTACCCGTAAAGATAATACGAACCAACTGCCGCCGGCATGGTAATAGTATTAACACCGTTACTACAGGTATTAATGGAAGAAGATGTAACCTGTGGAATAGCTTCAGCTGAGAAGATCAGTGAACTAATTAATACAGCGAATATTATCAGTAGAGGTATTTTTTTACTTCTGGAATTGAACATTTGAGAATATGAAACTTTGACACAGTGAAGTGTTCTTTCCTTAAATTCCGAACAATTCATTTTCCACATATAAATTCCCTGGGTTCTTGGTTTATCTCAACAAGTATCCCAAAGCGGGATTGTATTATTTATGAATATATACGCTTTACGAAACTACTCCGAGTTTTATTATATCAGGTTTATTGAACATTATTCTGTAAGCTAATTATCCTCGTTTCATCACTCTCGTTAAATGAATACAATCATGATCGTATCTATTCCATTCGGGACATTTTTCTTTGGCATATAAATAAAATAATTGCTCTGTCAGTTCTGTTGCGTTCGCAGTTGATCAACCGCAGATGCAACAGAACTCCCTCGTGGTGGTGCCACCCAGTGGCACCAAACCAAAAAAATCCCATGACGCAACAGAACCTTAAACAATAATGTTTTCACTCTGGTTTCTCTAATAAAACCAGTTTTGCATCATTTTTTCGATTATAATAATAAGGGAATGCCTCTTTAGATAATTTTTCAAAATAGGGGGTATAATTTTCTCGTTTTGATCTTTTTAAATAAATATACGGTGCTAATCTATTCCACGAATCAACGATTGTAGAGCACCACCATTCTAGATAAGCCTCTTTTATTGTTTTTGAAAGTTTTATGTTGAATAGAATAAATCCAACTCGATCAATTCTTACCGCAACATCAGTTATTTTTTTCCAATCATCACCAGTAGGTATGACAAAATTATGCGTGTATTCTTTTATTTTTCCCTCCCGGTCTTGGATATATACTTCAACAGTTTCATCACTTGATATAGATGAAGTTTGATTCGTTAAATCGGGAAATTTAAAAATGTAATCCCTGGCTTCTCTTGCCTCATTTGTTCCCGTATGTTCTAACGATCTAAGAAACATTTCTAGTGAGAGTGTTTCGCTCTCAACGTCGTACTGCCCTTTTTGAATTTGAGATTGGTAGAATAAAATAATTATAGTTGCAACTGAGATAATGAGGGCCACTAAAGAAAGAGCCAGCGAAATGTAATTAATATCTACCATAAAAGTCAGTTGGAAAATTTATCTTTTATGTATTAAGTTTTATCCTAGATCTTTTTGGACACTATACCACTTTCACCCCATCCGCTCTACAACTCTATCAAAGATACTTCCATATTCAACTATCATGGAAAAGTTATGGTGTAATATCAATAATTCAACAACAGAGGAGATAGAAGGAAGGGTGATGTATATACCTCGTGCCGGGCCGTTAGTTCCTTGCAAGAAAGAAAAATGTCCCGAATGGAATAGATATGATCACGATTGTATTCATTTGACGAGAGTGAGGAAAAATGGCCATAAATAATCTTTTGAAATTTTCTATATGAAAAAAAGAGAATTTCTTTGTCATCCTTTCATTTTGAAAGGATGGGCGGTTCTGTTGCGGTGTCGGGACTTTAGGGTACGGTGTTGCATCGCGGGACTTGAAAAGATAACAAAAATTTTGGTGTATTATTTTCACCAGATTAATATAGAAACATTTTTTGTATCAAGTATTGATGATCTCTTGTGATCGTTAGTGACCCTCCAAGAGGAAATTGATAAAGAATCTAAAGCTATTCAAACAGATAGTTATCCGATTTCGATTGGGGAATTGATTAGTATGTATAATGAGGGGGAGCTCTACATCCATCCCGAATTTCAGAGATTTGTTAGATGGGAGATTCCTCAGAAGTCAAAATTTATTGAATCAATTCTTCTAGGTATTCCAATACCCCCTATTTTCGTCTCACAAGGAGCTAACGGTGTTTGGGATGTTATAGATGGGTTACAACGATTAGCTACCATTTTTGGTTTTGTTGGATGTTTAAAAGATACAAATAAGAAGAAAATTCCTGCATTAGAGCTCACAGAGACCGAATATTTGCCAGCATTAAAAGGAAAATTCTGGATGGGAACGACCGAGGCAAATTCTTTTACTGACGCTCAGCGGCTATACATAAAACGGGCAAAGATCAATGTCCAAATTGTTAAAAAAGAAAGTGATCCAAACATAAAATTTGAATTGTTTCAGAGGATAAACACACTGGGATCTAAACTATCAGATCAGGAATTGAGAAACTGCATTTTTATTATGAAAGATAAAGAGCTATATGATTGGCTTACCAAACTAGCAAAATATCCATCATTTAGAAACTGCATAGATCTGGGAGAGAAAGATAAAGAGATAAAATATGATGAAGAGATTGCCGTAAGATTCTTTGTTATCAAGAATGCCAATTTGAATGACATCAAAAAAGCGGGTAATTTTTCTGAGTTTATAAACAATTTTATTCTAAAGAAATGGTGGAAAAATCCAGCGTTCCCTCTAGAAGAAGAAGAGCGTATATTTAAGAAAACGTTTGATTTGCTAAACGAGACGCTGAAAGAAAACTCATTTAAAAAATACAACCTTTCAAAAGGAAGATTCGAAGGTAGATTTTTGGTATCATCTTATGAAGGGATTTCTGCCGGATTAGCTAAAAATATTGATCTTTGGAATATAACTGATTCAAACAAAGAGAATGTTAAACTAAAACTCAAAAGTCGGGTGGCAGAAATGTGGCAAAGTCCCGTTTTTAAATCTAAAACGGGTGTAGGCAAAAAATTCAACGAACGAATACCCGCGGTAGTGCAATTAGGCGCTGACCTATTCCGTTGAAAATGAAAATACGAACCATAGTGGATCTTCAAGATTCGCTCGATCAGGATTTGGCGTGGAGACGAAAAGAATTAATCGAAATAAAATTCTTGATCGATAACTCGGTCGGTTCGACTTTACAAATTAATCTAAGAATGGGCGTTGCTTTGTTGTATGCCCACTGGGAAGGATATATTAAAAATTCTGCCGTTAATTACTTAATTTATTTATCAAATTTTAATTTTAAGTATAATGAATTGACCGAAAATTTTGTAGCCCTTTCATTGAGAGGAAACATTAAAACCTGTGCTAACACCGATAAGGTCAGTCTACATTATTCAGTTGTTAATACATTAATTAATGAATTAAATTCTGAAACAAAAATACCACATACCGACGTGATACCAAAAGTTGGGATGTTGAAATATGACTTGCTTGCAGAGATTTTATTCACACTAGGTTTAGAGAAAACGGATTTTGAATTAAAACAAAATCTAATCGATAAAGATCTAATAGAGAGAAGAAATTATGTGGTACATGGATTGAATACTTCTGTAAGAAAGGATGCAATAAAAAAAGACGATTTCAATCAATTATATTGTGAAGTTGTCCCAATGCTCGAAAAATTTCAAGACTTGATTTATAAGGCGGCTCAAAATCGAACATACAAGAAAATTTTAAACGTGTCTTAATTTTCACCGCGGTGTACTCTCACTTTTACCGCGGGTTGATTGATGGTATTTCACCGCGGTGTACTCTCACTTTTACCGCGGGTTGATTGATGGTATTTCACCGCGGTGTACTCTCACTTTTACCGCGGGTTGATTATGGGGTTTGAAATAAAATAAAAAAATTAAGAAGAGGTTGTTTTTTCTTTCATTATCTGCATCGGTGTCTTGTATCCGAGCTTCTGGATCTCCCGCTCGTTGTTGAACCAGTTCCTGAATTCTTCCAGTGATTCCTTAAGGGACTTCTCAGTGTTGTACCGGCGGTAGTTGATCCACTCATCGAACAGGGTCTTGAACAGCCTCTCGATCTTCCCGTTCTGCCATGGGCAACCCTTGTCTACCTTGTGGTGGAAGATGAGCTGAGCCTTTAAGCAATCCTCAAAGATTCGTGAAACAAACTGCCCGCCGTTATCGGTGTAGAGCATACGGGGTTTCTTGCCGCCGTTGTTGATGATTGCGACATACAGGCAGTCGATTACCTCAGCGGAGGTGCAGCCATCGTAATTCCTGACGGCCATTACTCTGCGCGTGCACGCATCAATTACACCGAAGATGTACTGAATTTTGCCCTTTGCGATCCTCTTAGGGGTCATATCCATGTGCCAGATCGCGTCCGGCTCGGCAATCTCAATCCTCTCAGCAATGACCGACTCTTTCTTCGGAGCGATGTCCTTCATTATCTGAACGACAGTCCCGTAAGAAATTGTCTCACCGATCTCTTTCTCAATCGTGTGAGCGATCCGGCGCGAGCCGTAGAACGGGAATTCCTTAAGGATTTCCCTGACCATATATTGGTTAAATTGAGTGTTCTTTACCTCACGGTGAAGAGGAGCGCGGGACTTGTCGCCTATTACATCTCCCTGACGGTAGCGGCGTAACCATTTCTTGACGACAGAAACAGAACAGTTGAGCCTGCCGGCAATTTCTCCCAACTTGAAGCCCTGGTTCCTGAGCTCAATCATCTGCTTTCGGAACTCGACTGCAAAGCCGTTGTTGGTGTTCTGATAGATCTTGTTGTAGCTGAAGAGGTGATCAAGTGGGTTCTGTGATCCGATAAATTCAGCTCCGACGCGGGGCATTACAAAGGGTTGTGCTGTTGTTGTAACCATGTATATACATTGTTCTAACAAGTATTTAATTGTTATTGTTTTGTTGTAACAATGCACTAACAATGTTACATAGTTTTAAATACAAAGTTGAACAATCTATCTTTCATGACTGGACAAATGGAAGTTCACACCTCAGCGTATCAAGTACTGGATAAAACCGTGAAATCTATCGGGAACTCCGGTGGGGTTCTCGTCCCAAAGAAATGGGTTGGGAAAAAAGTGAAGATCCTGTTATTGGAAGAAGTTGGGGAAGAAGAATAAAAGGCATTCGTCCTTATCCAGACTTATTTTTTCTCTCGTTTTTGTTTTCTTGTTTCTTGGAATGGCCATCTCTCAAAAATTCGTGCGTATACAACTATAACCGAAAGAATGAAGAATAATTCAAAAGAGAGCCCCTCTAAAATTTGTCTTGGTGTGGGTAGAGCAACAATTTGAATTCCAATTGAGGCCACTCCGGCCACAGTAACAACCCACGTTAGGAATATCATTGTTTTTTCTGTATATGTTTCCTTTCTCTCTTCGGCTTCAACATCTTGTTTCAAAAGATCACCCCTTTGGGTCGTTCCTATTACATTGACTGTCTTTATCGAAGGTTTCCCAACCAGATTATGTCTGATAACGATGTTTTCTCTAAAATGATTGGTTTATTCGAATAAATATCGGTAAAGTCACCAGTAACGAAAAAAACTTCTTGAATCTGTGTTGCTAAATGGTGTCCATCTATAACGATTTCAACATCTGATTCATTAGAGATGTATTTTTTTAGATGGTCGTAAATATCGTTGTAGCCTTTCCTTCTAACATGTCGTTTAATTTTTATTTCGTCATTCAATTCGCAATATCTCTTAAAACATAATGCCTCAAATCTGATAAGTGCCTCTTTTAGATTTTGAACGAAAGTGGGTGAAGAACCGTATCTACTGAATAATTTTTCAAAAAGTCCTGTAGTCTTATAATCATCCCCTTTCATCTGAGAGATAATATCTGGAAGTTGGATATTTTGTTCTATTTTTAAAATAACTCGTCTTCCCTCACCTGCTATTTTAGATCTTATCCACCCACATTTACCCCGATAAAAATTTCCCTCGTTGTATTGACCCCCAAAACATTCTTCCCAAACATATTTGCTCGAATGATTGGGGACGGGATCTTCAATTCTTTGATATGCTTGTTGCCCCCACGTATCGGCACCACGAAAAATATATCCTAGTATAACCGATGAATCGTGAAAATAATTCATAATATCATTGGGATCGTTTCGGAACACTCATTTCATAAGCGCAATCCATCATCTCATTCACTATATTGTCCACATCAGAATTTGATTGGGAATTATCTAGGTGGATTAATAATAGTTCGTTTCGATTTGCACTCAGCTCTTTTTCAAACTTAATCAAATCCACTTTTTTAAATCGGTCGCGCCACTGATCAATTACATATTGTGGGATATTTTCGTTTTTTCTGATTCTCAATGATCTTGCAAACATATCCCAGAAATTATCCAATAATTCCAACGACATTGTATGATTATAGTTCAAGGCCAGTTCCATTGTGTCTTCCCATTCTAAGAAAAGGTCAAATAATTCGGTGAAATCATTTGGAAATTCATTAAGCAATTTTGATAAATATTGCCTTATTTGTAGAACATTGGCGGAATCAAGTTTTAATTTTGAGGGAATTTTTTTTCTTTTTAATGTCTTAAATTGTTCTACATACTTGTATAATCCTCTATTAAATGTTCTTTGAAATTCGTACGGGGCTGTTGCATAAACGTCGTTTAAAATAAGTTGAAGATAATCGTGAACAAAATACCCACGATCATCTTGATATTTTCTTATTAAAAATCCAATTTCTTCATCAATAATAGATTTTTTAAAATCTTCGATATTTGCATGGGGTACTATATGCATTGCCCGAGTTGATCCGTCATTGGTAAAATATCTAGAGAAAGGCAATCCTACAAGTTCTGAATATACAAAATCGTCAGTTAAAGTTCCCCATTTAAACCAGAAAAACGGTAGTTCTATATTAAGTCCGCGTTCATTTAATCGAAGATATAATAAATAAAGCATCTTATTTAAAGTGGTTTTCTTAAAGAAGTACAACCCATCTGGATTGGCAGCATTGAGTAATTTCTCAGTACTATACTTTAAAAGTGGATTCCTTACCAAAGGAAGACGCCTCTTAAACGCGTTAATAGTGTAACACTTTACCAAATGATAAATATTTTTATATTTATTTTTTATATTCGCAAAATAATTTTCAAAAAACGGACACGATGTCATTTAACACCACACTGAGGGAGGGGTAGCCCCCCCTCCTACTTTACAGCCGCCACACCTGCCCTTCCCATGGAACCCCCGACGGTGAAGATAATTTTTGCCGGCCCGGACGAAAGGGGGGAGGGGGGATACCCACCCCACCCTGCCTGAGAGGGGTACCCCCTGTCATGTGCCGGGAGGAGTACCCCTTCCCCGGCTCCTCTTTGCTCAGACCACCCCCCTCCCCCCTACCCGTCCCTGAGTTGGAGGGGTGGGTACCCCTCCCAGGTTGCAAACACAAAAGCCCGGGTTCGCGTGGAGCCTCCGTCGGAGAACCCGAGTTTCCGGACGGTCAGAATCAAGGGGGGTACCCACCCCCCTCACCTTCCTCAGTGGAAGGGGGACCCCCCCAT
Organism: Methanoregula sp.; assembly: GCF_050010295.1. Classification (GTDB taxonomy): domain Archaea; phylum Halobacteriota; class Methanomicrobia; order Methanomicrobiales; family Methanospirillaceae; genus Methanoregula. The sequence goes on along the minus strand of NZ_JBEKLH010000006.1, from coordinate 39,541 downwards.
CGCTCAGGGAGAGGGGTGGGGTACCCCCCGCAACCAAAGCCTTGCCGGATCCCTGCAAACCGGTTGCTCGTGCAGGACCCATCCGGGCAGGACATTGTTTATATAAATTGGAAGGACCCGCGGCGGATCCGGGAGATGGCGTGAAAATTCCCGGCTTCCGGGTTCCGCCGAGGGTTCTCCGGCGGATCCGGAAGTTCACGAACTTCCGGGTTCCAAAACTTTAAGTTCCTCGCTGTCGAGTGTCCACACAAGATGAGGTGATGTCGTATACCGTCGAAACTTATGGAGTACTTCAACAAATCGCCACGGATCGGGACCCTCAGCACCGCCGACAAAGGGGGAAACGTTGATTCCGCTGTCTTCGGCTCGCCCCGGATGGTCGACGAGAAGACGGTCGTCATGGGGCTGGGGAAGAACCGCACGCTCGCAAATCTCCATCAGAACCCGAACGCCGTGTTCCTGATCATGGAACCGTCGGCAGATTTCACGGACTGGAAGGGGATCCGCGTGTACCTGAAAGCAGAGAATATCGCAACGATCGGCCCGGTGCTCGATGCGTTCAGGCTCCAGATGGCGAAGGTTATCGGGGAAGAGGCGGCGAAGATGATCCATGCCACGGTGAGCTTCTCGGTAACGGAAGTCCGGCCGCTCAGCGACATGGGCCAGAGGTGGGAGGCGTCGGTGTAGGGATTGTCGTTGCCCCCTCACCCAAAATCCCCGATCTCCGTCACCCCCCGGATCCACCCCGTCCGCCCGGCCCGGGCAATTTCCCCTCGCGAGAGCATGTGCCGACGGCCCACCGTTGCACGCGGACCTGAGGAATGAGCAGTATACACATGTTCCGGAATTTCCTGAATTCAAATGGAACAGACCTAAAATTCATTCTTTTGTGTCTGCAAATTCCCTGCATGCAAGTAATACGAGGAAAGGGAGAATCAGGATCCAGTAATGCAGGTATTGACGGACAAGAAGCGTTCCCGATAACAGGATTACAAAGAGAAGGATCGCCCATTCCGATGGCGACCTAAGTCCTCTCCTGATAATACTCGCTCCTGAGAACAGGACTACAGGAAGCACAATAAAGATACTGGAAATCAGGTATATTGCATAGGAAAACAGGTTATTCGTCTGATAACTGGGTATTTCCGCAATGGCCTGGCCACTGACATAGGCCGGTGCCACACCGAATGTCCAGTACAGTGCACTCATCATCGTATTACTTCCATACATCAACAGCACCACGCCAAACGACGATAAACCAACGATGATTGCCGGTAGTACCAGGTAATGAAATCGCCTTTCCCCCTGCGCCCACATCAGGTAGAGCAGAGGAATAAGTCCGAGAATGGCATATTGTTTGAATCCAAAAGCAAGGCCGACACAGATCCCTGCATAAACGTACTGTGTTTTTCGTGCAGAGATGAAAGCCAGCAGGAGAAACAGGACAGCGAACGATTCACTGAAGAGGAGATATCCCTGGGCGAACGCGGCTACAATTAGGTAGAGAAGACCGGCAAAAAAACCCGAGATATAGCCATAGTCTCTGTTCCCGATATAAAAAAGGAGAAGAGCACAGATGATATTAATCGAGGTTATCACCGGGATGTCAAGCAAACCCGCCGGCTGCACCAGATCCATTGCGGTAACAACAAAGAAGAGGAGTGGTGGTTTTGGATCGATGAAACTTACATAGGGAGTGAAGCCGTTGATTATTATCCGGGCCATCTCATGGAACCGTTCAGCATCGACTCCGGCCCAGCCTCCGGTATCGATCTTTTGCATTACACAGGCAATAACGCAGGCAATGATAACGTATGACAATATTACTGCGCTTATCTGTAAGCTGGTACGCCGGTTTTCATTCATGAGAATATTCCTGTTTCTATCTATCAGCATGATTATGAAAAAATTATCCTATTTTCAATGAGAAGAAAAAATTACTCCGGAGTGGCGTTTTTTCCCTGTATTTTTCCTTTGGAGTACTATCAAAAATCTGGAATTAACTGTAATGGAGTCGCATCTCCTGTTAGTACATAGTAGAGTAGGCTATTGGAACAAAGCCATTTCCCCGGGCCTGCGATCACCGGGCCGGAATCCCGGATCATTCCTCAAAATCCCCGATCTCCGGAACACGCTTCCCCTTCCGCCCGGCCGGGAACGCGTACTCCACCTCCCTCCATGCCTTCTCCACCAGCTCGCGGTAGTACGGCACGTCAAACTTCCCAGCATCCCACTCCGTATCGACGATATACCTGCGGGCGTCCCGCACCACGTACCGGATCTTCATGCCCGGCTCGATGCCCCCCCCGCTCCTGCGGTACGCGTCCACCGCCGCCCCCTCCACGCAGCGGTGGGCGTAGGTGAGGCGGCTGATCCGCCGGCTGATGAGCATCTCCCCCGGGTCCGCGTCCGGCAGCCGCTTAACCGCGTCCCTGTAGATCTCCCGCACCCTCTCCTCCCGTTCCCCGAGCCCCGCGAGGGTGGACGCCGTTCCCATCTCCGCGAGCATCCCGCGCTGCATGGTGCGGATGTACTCCGGGGTGTCGTGCCGCCGGGCGGCAATCCCCCCTGCCTTCACGCTGCCGTCCGCATGCCTCCCGTAATAGCGGTTGTAGGCGCCGGAGCCGTCGTTCTGCGGGAGGAAGACGATCCAGTCGAAGTGCTCGGCATCGGTGGACAGGCGGGTCTCCCGGTCCACCCGCTCCTGCAGGGCCGCGACCGGCGACCCCTGCACCCAGAGGCAGTCCACGATCCCGTGGAGCACGGCAAAACCCATCTCCTCGGCGATCTCTTTTGTCTGAAGCAGGATGTCGCGGGACTTCGCGGTGATCGCCTCGTGGACCTCAATCCTCCCGAACTTCGCGTTCCGGTAGCCGGTATACCCGAAACAGGTGACGAGCATCCACTTGAGGATCGAGTCGATGCCCGCAAAGCGGGGGTCGGTCTTCTTCAGCCGCTTGGTATCGAGACGGAGCTGGAGGAGCGGCGCCAGTGCAGCGGGAAGAAACCCCGCCCGCTCCGGGTGTTCGATCGTCTCCGGCGACAGGTTCGCCCTCACGATGATCGTGGGGTACATCGAGGTGAAATCGATCTCCTCGACATCCTCGTAGATACCCGGTTCCGGCTGGAGCATCATCCCGCCCCGGTCCGCGGCCTGGAGCGAGGCTACGTGCCGGGCCGTCTCGGGATCGCTCTTCCGGAACGGGACCGCGATCCCCTGCTTTACCGCCTCGCAGACCTCGTAGCTGCTGATGAGGGTGCCCGGGGTGAAGCGGGAGGCGAGGTTCGGGGAGAGCCCGGAGAGCCGTGCGGCCATGAAGACGCCCCCGAGCCCACCTTCCTGGTACACGAACGACTGCTCCGTATCGATCAGGATGCGCCCGTCCGGGATGAGGGCCGGCACCTTGTGCTCCATCCGTCCGTAACTCCAGTAGGAGCGGGACTCCATCTTCCGGTATCTCCCATTCCGCGAGAACGGCATCCCGAGGCCGAGTTTCCGTGCCCGCTCCTGCAGTTTCGGCATCCAGCTGTCCGCATCCGGCATGAGGAGGACGTCAGGGTCAGCGGCAGCAACAAGGGAGAAGAGATCGGCGAGCACCTCCCGTTCCTGCCCGGCAAGCCGCTCGGCCCGTTCGTGGACCAGCTCGATATCCGAGAAGGCGGCGTGTGCCGGGTTACCGCGGACCCGGATGCTGGCGATATCCAGCTCGTGCCGGAACTCCGGGGAGAAGCGTGAGCCGTCGCCGTTCCCGCACGGGAAGAGCCCGTGCCCGGCCATGAACCGCTGGTCCAGGCGCACGTCGACGTTGAAGAGGTCTGCGTCGAACCCCGCCTGCTGCTCGATCGCCTCGGCCACATCGCGGCCCGCGTACACCGAGTGGCCCGGGAGGTCGCCGAAGATGGTGCGGATGATGCACACCTCCGCACGGTAGCGCTCCCCGAGCGCATCGATCATCTCCGCGTGCGCGTGCGGGTCGCGGAAGTGGACGAGGAAGGGAGGGTCGTACTGATGGTGCACCTTTGTCACGGTGCCGTCCTTTGACCAGAGATCCACGCCGCCGTCCCGGTACGCGGAGTCAAAGATCCACATCGTCCTCCTCCTGATACCTGAGCAGCCCGACGAGTGCCGAGAAGAGCGCGGCTTCGAGCGGGCTGTCGCAGGCCACGAATGCCTCGCTGGAATGCGCCTTTGCCAGTTTTGCCAGTTCCTCCCCGCAGGCCCGCTCCTCCTTCCGGAGCGCCCGGGCCGAGCGGGCCCAGCGGCCCGCAACGGTCTTTGCGCCCTGCCGCACGCTCTCGAAACTCCTGCCCGTCAGAACACCTCCAGGGTCTGCTGAGCCCGCGACTGCAGGCCGCCCTTCCGGCGGGACCGCACATCGCGGGGGCGGATGGGCTGCCCAGTCTCACCGGGCGGCAGGAGTTCGATCAGCCGGTCCGCCTGCCGGGCCAGCGCCGCAAACGAGCGGTCCATGGCAGGGGCGTACAGGATGACCAGCGCCTCGCGCCCCGTGTCCCTGAGCGCTGCGGCGGCCGGGGCAAGCAGGCGCTCCCCCCCGTCGAACAGGGTCGGGTCGTGCTCGACGAAGACGACCGTATGGCCGGCCTCGTTCAGGACGGTCAGGAGCTGATCCGCGGTGAACGGCCTGCGGACCTCGAAGTTCGCGGACGTCCGGCCGATGCCGGAGAGGAGCCGCGAGTAGTTGCCGCAGACGAAGAGGAAGAGGAACCGCTGGAGATCAGGATTCCCGTTGAGCGCGGAGAGGATGAGCGCCTGCGGTGCTATTACTGCCGTGAATGTGCCCGGGTGGAGGGTGATCCCCCTGCGCAGCTCGATCCGCATGGCACCGGATCACTACAGGAACTGCACGGATAATGCTGGTGTTCGGGGGGTGAAAGTGCCTCCTGCCGCCAGCCCACCGCCGGAAACCGGGCCTGGCACGGTGCGTCACGGCGTGAGACCCCGGCGCCCCCCCGGCAGTATTATCAGCCAGTCCGTTCCACAAGCCTGAGAAGTACGGAGCCGGACGCATGGTACACCTAGACTGCATGCACGGGATGATCGCAGGGTACGTCGCATCGCCCAAGGGGCAGGAAGCGATGCGGAATTTTCTCTCTTCACCGGAGGGCCAGAGGGCCATCGATGCCTATCTTGCTACGCCGGCCGGGCAGCGGATGGCCTGCCTCGTCCTCGCCCGGGCACTCGACGGCCTCGACCTCCCGGCAGAGGTCAAGGCTGAGATCCGCCGATCGCTCGACGCAAAAATGGCATGAAAAGTCCGGCCGGGCAGTTCCCGTTTTTTATTCTTTTTTCACCGGCCTGATTGCAGGGTACCCGTCCCTACCTGAATGCGTAGGCATCCATGCCGAGGTCGCCCAGGTCCCAGCTGTGGTGGATGACCGTACCCCGTGCACCCGCCCCGGCAGCACCGAGAGCAGCGAGGATGGGCATGTAGTGGTCCGGGTAGGGGTGGGCACGCCCAGCGTGGGGGGCGAGCGTGCGGTAGCGGAGAAGGCTCTCACGGTCCCCCCGGCGGACGGCATCTGCCAGCCAGTCGTTGAACTCCATGGCCCACGGTTCGGTGGCAGCGCCGGGACCGAGCGATGCGGTCGGGTCGCCCAGCGGGTGGACTGCGCCGCCGCTGCAGAGGATAAGCACCCCCTCGTCCCTCACAGCCCCGACCGCTTCGCCGAGTGCGAGGTGGGCGGCCGGGTCAAGGCTGCGCTGGATCGAGAGCTGGACAACGGGGACGTCTGCTCCGGGGTACATGAGCCGTACGGGCACCCATGCCCCGTGGTCGAGGCCCCGGGCGGGATCGGTGTCGCAGGGAAGGCCGGCTCTTCTGAGGAGAGCGGCCACCCGCCCGGCAAGGGCGGGGCTGCCCGGGGCCGGGTACTCGATCCGGTACAGCTCAGGTGGGAACCCGTAAAAATCGTGGATTGTGCTGTTCTGCGGGGTGGAGCTGACCGCAGGACGGACCGTGTTCCAGTGCGCCGAGATGCACAGTACCGCTTGTACGGCCCGGTACTGCCCGCCGAGCTCCACGAGGAACTGCCGTGCAGGGATATCTTCGATGGTGAGCGTGGGAGCACCGTGGGAGACGAAGAGTACCGGTAACTGCATGGTAAGAAGAGGATCCGGCCCGGCAGGGAAAAAGATGCCGGTCCCGGCAATCCCGTCGGGGCTTGCCGGCACGACCGGTCCCGATCAGTGCTCGTGGATCGGGACGTCGAAGAAGATGTTCTTGCCGGATGCCTTGAGCGGGATGCCGTAGGCCACGCTGCACCCCCTGAGGTGCCCGGTCCGGAGCGCCGCGACACCGGCACTGAACATGACCCGGTTGTCGACATTGTGGATCGCAGCGGTCTTTACGGCCGAACCGACCGCGATCCCGATGTCGGAGATCTTGAAGACGCAGTTCGGGCCAGGGTAGAGCGCCTTTCTTCCCTTCGCCTTCACCAGTGCCTTTGCCATCGCCGAACAGGTATCGTACCCGCAGCCGCCGCAGTTGATGCCGAGCGTCTTCTGCCCCTCGACCCCGATCAGCAGGGTGGCGTCGCTTGCCCTGACCTGTTCGCCATTGACGCGGAAGAAGCCCTTGCCCGGTTCCTCTGCCATGGCGATCATCTTTCCGGCAAGTTTCTCCTGCTCCTTTCCGGTCAGTATCTCGATCTTTACCGAGTCCAGCCCGACCGCTTTCGGGGCCGTCCGCGCTGCGAGCGCCATGAGGGAGGCAACCGTTCTCACCGCTTCAGATTCAGCAGTCATGCAGGGTAATAGGCACCCGGGAGACAAAAAAGTGTGGCCTGAAGGTGATAGTTTTGTCCGGGAAAAGCGATGGAATGAGAAACGAAAAACGCTTCTTTCACGTCCTGTTGTTTCCGGGCGGCCTGCCGGAACCTGTGTGGCCGATCCGGTAATCTCCCGGGGGCACCGTTATCTCGAACCGCGCCCCCGTCCCTTCCGTGCCGGTCTCCTTGATCGAGATGCCGGTGATGGAGAGGATCTCGCGGATCAGGAAGAGGCCGAGTCCGGAGTCCCTGCCAAACCCTTTGGTAAAGATATGCTGCTTCTCATCGGCCGGGATCCCCACACCGTCGTCTTCGCAGATGATCACGAGAGCGGAGTCCGACAAGTGGTACGAGAAGGCGATGCGGGTCACCGTTCCCCCGTGCCTGAGGGCATTGTGGATCAGGTTGTAGAATACTTTCCCGATCATGGGGTCGGCAAAGATCTCCAGCCGGTCGAGATCCACGGAGATCTCTGCCGTACCATGGTCCAGGTGCCGGGCAGCCTCCCGGATAACCATTGCAACCTGGTGCCATACCGGGATCTGCGAACCGATCTCCTGGTAATCCCGGGTGAAGGCAATCTGGTCCTGGATGGCGAGGGAGGTCTTCTCCAGGATCTCCAGATGTTCTGTTACCGGCCCATCTCCGGCGATATCTTTTATGGCGTCGAGTTCCACCAGCAGGGCGAAGACGCGGTTGGAGATGTCATGCCGGGTGATCTGCGAGAGCAGGGTGAGTTTCCGGTTTGCCATGGCGAGTGCGGCCTCGACCCGCCTCCGCTCGGCAATGTCCCGGTTCAGCTCCTCGTTGACCTCGGACAGCTCGCGTGTCCTCAGCGTGACGCGTTCTTCGAGCGTCCGTGTCAGCACTTCGAGGTTCTCCTGTGCCGTGCGCCGCTCGGCTACCTCTGCTTCGAGGCTCGTGTAACTGGTCTTGATCTCCCAGACCAGAAGGGAGACGATGGCCAGCATCAGGATGAAGACGGCCCGGTCGGGAAGATCCGAAGGATTCGCGCGGGCAGACCCCGATATGAGGCTGCCCAGGAGGATAGTCAGGGTAAGGAGCCATGCCGTAAAGAACGGTGCGTACCGGTGCCGGAGCCAGACCGACATGAGGAGAGGGATCAGGTACAGGATCCAGATGACGAAACCGAGGGGGATGAGGATGTCGGCGGATACGATCCCGATGCAGAGACAGAGCATGGACAGCTGGATGAGCCGGTCCTTTTCCTGTGGTGTTTTCCCAAGGTCCACCGGGATGATAGGATCCCCTCCGGATGATGGGGTATATGATGCATAAAATCATAAGTACATTGCTTTCTGATCGCTGTGGTGACGGAATGACAGCCAGATCTCTTTCTGACACCGCTCTCATCCACCGGGTACTGGTATTCCCGCCGGAGGACGCGGATACCGGTGTTTTTTTGACCCGGATGAGATTCCGGAGGGTCGCATGCCGTTGATCCCAATTCCCGGGAACCTTGTTCAGCCCCGGTTCCTGACACCGGAAAAATTTCAGGGAATCAGGCGGATCGGTCCGGCATCCGGAATACAGCCGGAATAAAAATATAATTATTTTTATACAATGCCCGGAGGAGGGAAAAATATTTCCATTACCAGATAATATTTAAAGCTAATGTTCTCCCTCCTCTATGTGGATGACGAGGCCGACCTGCTCGAACTGGGAAAACTGTTCCTCGAAAAGGGGGGGGAATTTTCTGTTGCCACGGAAGATTCTGCGCGGAACGGGCTGCAGAAACTGGCAGAATGCCGGTTCGATGCCGTCATTTCCGATTACCAGATGTCGGGCATGGACGGCATCGGGCTGCTCAAACAGGTGAGGTCACACTACGGCAGCCTTCCCTTCCTTCTCTTTACCGGGAGGGGACGGGAAGAGGTCGTCATCGAGGCGATCAACAACGGCGCCGACTTCTATGTCCAGAAGGGAGGCGACCCCCGCTCCCAGTTCGCTGAACTCCGGTATAAGATCCTGATCGCCATCGAACGCAGGCGGGCGGTCGATGCACTCCGGATCGAGAACGAGAAGAACCGGGGTCTCATGGACCATGCCAACGATGCCATTTTCATCGCTGATGCAGAGACGGGAATGCTCATCGATGCCAACACGAAAGCCCAGGCCATGCTCGGCAGATCCCTGGAAGAGATCCGTGCCATGCACCAGAGCGAGCTGCACCCGAAGGATGAGATCGATCTCTATAAGGAGTATTTTGCCGACCATGCCCGGCGGGGCACCGGTGTGCAGGCAGAGATGGTCGTTGACCGGGAGGGAAACACCATACCCGTGATCGTCAGTTCGACCGCCATGGACCTTGGCGGGAGGCGGTGCCTGATGGGTATTTTCCACGATATCTCGGAGATCCAGCGGGCGCAGGATGCGCTGAAGATAGCCAACAAAAAACTGAACCTGCTGGCGGAGATCACCCGCCACGACATCCGGAACAAGCTTACGGTCGTGGGGGGGTATCTCGAACTGGTCAGGGACCGTCCCGCCGAACCTGAATATTCCATGTACCTGAGGAAGATCATCGACACCGTGAACACGATCGGGCAGAACATCGAGTTCACGAGGCTGTACCAAAACCTGGGCGTCACCGCCCCGGGCTGGCAGAACGTCCATGAAGTCTTCTTCCGGGCATGCACCCATCTCGACATCAAGAGGATCTGTGTCCAGTCCGATGCCGACGGTCTTGACATATTTGCCGATCCCCTGCTCGAGCGGGCATTTTATAACCTTGCGGAGAATTCAATCCAGCACGGCGGGGATATCTCGATCATCCGGATCTCGGCGCAGGAAGAGGGTGACGGGGTAACTATCCGGATAGAAGACAACGGTGTCGGCATACCGCCATTTGACAAGGAGAATATATTTTCCAAAGGGTTCGGGAAGAATACCGGGCTCGGGCTTTTCCTTGTGCAGGAGATCCTGATCATCACCGGTATCAGCATCCGGGAGACCGGGGAGTACCACCAGGGTGCCCGGTTCGAGCTCCATGTCCCCAAGGGTGCATACCGGTTCAACCCGGAAAAAAGCGACCGCTGCCACCTTGCGGTGCGCGGGTTCTACCAGGAAAAAGTCCGCGGCAATTAAAACAGGGACTTCAGCCCGGACAGGAACAGGGGTCTGAGGAGCCGGATCATGGCGGGGTTCAGCAGGAGTTTTCCGATGACCGTGCCTGGCCTGTCCATGTCGAAGTACTCTTCTATAATCCGGATGACGGGGGGGTCATTGAGCGCCGTTATGAAGGCGTCAATATCCCCGTCCGACATCCGCTGGCGCATCCCGAAGAGCCGGAACCCGAGTCTCAGTTCCTTCCCGAAGTCAGCCTGCCACTTCTGTTCGTAGCCGGCGAGCGCTGCGTCATCGAACCTCCCGCGTTCGCAGGATTCCGCGGCGACCGCCGCGGCGTGCCGGGCCGAGCGTACACCGGTATAGATCCCGCCCCCGGAGGTAGGTTTTGCAAACCCTGCCGCATCCCCCACAAAGAGCGTTCGGTGTCCGTACGTCCTGGGCATGATTCCAAGGGGGAGGGTGCCGGTGACAAGGTTGGTTGAGCCTGCAGGACCGAAAGTCTTCATCAGGGCCTCAAACCGCTGCGGCACCTGCGTCTTCCCGCACAGCCCCACCCTGATCCGGTTCCCTGAGGTGGGAACGGACCAGCCGAAAAAATCCGGTGATGCATCCGGATACAGTTCGACCAACCGGGGATCGCACTCGTGGGCTATATCGGCCTGGATGCCGGCAAGAAAGACGGGTGCCCGCTCCATCCCGAGGAGCCGGGCGATGGTGCTGCGGGGGCCGTCGGCAGCGATGAGCAGGTCAGAGCTCTGTTCTTCATGGCCGTTCACGCCCCTCGTCAGGACGGTGTGCCCCCGTACGCCATACACGGCGGTCCTGAGCCGGAACTCTGCACCGGCTCCGGCCGCGGCTTCCGCCATCTCCCGGTCGAGGGCACCCCGGTCGACGACCACGGCCCGGGTGGTTCCGGTATCGATGAGGATCTCGTGGCCCCGCCCGGACCGGACCCTGGCCCCGCTCACCCGGTTGAGCACGGACCGTTCCGATACGCGGCACTCGGCAAAGGCGGCATTCGAGAGGAGACCGGCGCACTGCACGGGATACCCAATCGTCCCGTGCTCTTCGAGACAGAGGGTCTTCAGCCCCAGACGGGCGCATTCGGACGCCGCGGCACTGCCGGCCGGGCCGGCGCCAACAACGATTACATCATAGGACATATCTCGGGATACATTCCGGATGCAGTTTTCCCATTTTCCCCCGGAAAAAAATCAAAGGATTATCTGTTTTCCCGGTCATCAGGGATCTCGCATGCAGCCCTGCCTGCTGCAAAGTCCCCGTCCGAATCGTCCGGGTTATAGAACCCGAGCATGATGGAGAAGAGGCCGAAGACCAGCGCGAAGGTCCCGACGACCGAGAGGGCGGGATCGCTCATGATTGACGGGAAGTACGAGAACAACACCGCAAGGAGAACAAAACCGGAGATGACCATAACGGGGATGAGGACATATTTGCTCTTCGGGCGAGCCAGTGCGAGCATGATATCGGTAAAACCATTATAGATGGCGATCGCCGCGATGATCAGGATGAGGAGAATTGCCACGAACTGGGCAAAAATGACCGATATCACCCCGATGATGAGCAGCGCTGCAGCCATGCCGAACCAGAAGATCGATTCGTCGTGTTTTGCTGAAATGGCAAGGAACAGGAACAGGGCTATGCCTATCCCGATCAGGACCCAGAAAAGCCCGGAAAATGTTCCAAGAACAATTTCAGGAATAAGAAGGGCCAGAATCCCGAAAATAACCCCTGCAAATCCTCTTAAAAGGCATGATGTCTTTGCATCCAGCATAATTTCCCCTCACGTGACCGTGACCCGCTCACGTCCTACACTCACTTAGTGATACAACTACAAAATCCCATCCTGTCCGTTACCATGTCTTTGGGAATGTCTCTGCGGTGAAGGGTAGTATCTACTGGTCAGGACATAAAAATACCCTGATCACCGTGCCTGTCACGGATCTCACGCGGGAGCCGGGTGATGCGTGCCGCCGGCAGCTTGGCATTTCCCATGATAATGATGACCATCTCAACAACGTATAAACGAACCGGTGGTGATGTTGTAGTAGGGAATGGATTGCATGACAGGGGTACCCTCTGAGCATGGAGACCTGGCAGGATATTCGTCATGAAATCCCGGTGATCACCGTGTTCCAGCGCTCTCCCAACACCACCGCCCCCCGGGAGGTCCGCGATGACGCCTTATTCAGGCAGGTCATCGGCAACGAACTCGCCGAGGTGCAAAAAAGCCGGGCCGCGTTCAGGTCCAGTACGGTACACGGTCTTCCCGAAGCGGTGATCCTGTTCATCTGTCTCCTGGTAAACCTGGCGTTTCTGGTCGAGCGGCATGATTACCTTGCCCTGTTTATTGCTGCCAGCTTCTACCTCAACATGTTCTATTTTATCACGCTCCTGATACCGACCAGCCCGGGTGCGGCCGGTCTCCCGAAAGCAGAACTCCGGAGGTTCCTTTCATGGCTGCGGGAGATCGGCCTCAAGGGCGGGACATCGCAGTTCACCCGCCTCTTCATCAACGTGTTTTTTATCAACAGCCGGGCCCTCTCCCTTGGAATCGGCCTGATCTTCTCGGTGGATATCGTATTTACCCTGTCTGCCTACCTTTTCCTCAAAATCCCGGCCGGGATAACGCTCATCGTCGCAGCCCAGTGCGCGATCATTGCCGTCTTCTATCTCCTGGTCTGGAAGATGGAGCCGTTCTCCTCCCGGTTTGCAAAAAACGTGGAAAAAATGAAAACGCGGCTCTCAAAGGATTATATCCCCCCGTGGGTGATATCAGCCCTCTTCATGATCGGGTTTTTCTTAATAGTGATCCTCTTCCTGACAACGATCATCCTCCTGCCTGGCATCACCGTTGCTACATTTCTTTCGGAGTCTGGACTTGAAGCACTCGGGCACCTTGTCCTGCTCATCGCCATACTGGCAGTCAGCCAGTATTTCATTATCCGGTACTTCCATGGCATAAGCAGCCGCCTGATGGCAGAACGGCTTTTTGAGTACAAGGAAACGGCTCTCCGGGGACTCATCGAACGGGAGAAGAAAAAACAGGAGATCCTTCCCGTTCCGGCAGAAAACCCGTATGAGACCACAACCCTGCTCCTGGAGTCCAAGATTTACCAGGTCAGACGGATCTCATTATTCTGGACCTTCCCGGTGTATATCGTGGACCTTGACTTCTCCGTGATGCTGGACAGCACGACGCTGACTGCGATCCGGGGCTATATTCAGGAAGCCGGCCCGTGAAAGCGGCCCCGGCGGATGCACGGGACCGGAAAAAGGGGAGGTTCCCCGATCACGGGGAGGTATTCTGTCTCAGCAACGGTGCGATCTGTTCCAGGATCGCGCTGTCGGCCGGGGTCACATAGACGAGGTGCTGGCCTACGACAACGAGGCTCCCCACCGGTTTTCCGCGGCCTACCGGGAAGGAATGGTAGAGCTGTACGGCAGTATCCCGGAACTCAGCGCTGTCGAACGACTGGGTCGATACCGTGACGGTGGTACCGGAACTGTCGGAGAGCACGTAGGTCTTCCCCCCGATCGCACCGGGCAGGTTCCAGGTCACGTCCTTTGCACTCAGGACCGTGATCCCCTTTGCCAGGGCCGCCTCCCTGACCGGTTCACCGGAGATCAGGTAATACGGGGACTCTGCCGAGACGAAGATGATCAGTGCACAGGGGATCAGGAACATCGCGACGAGGAATATCGCAAGCCCGATCTCAAGCCGGGTATAGGCTGTCATGGACTACCCCCCTCTGCGGTAGTGGGATACAGGACGCTCATTTTTTTACCTCTGGGTACCCTCCGGCTTTCTGCCAGCCGGGTTTTCTGAATTTCAGGAACACGAGGGGCGGTACTGCAAGCAGGAACGTCCCGAAGAGTACGGCTGCGACATAGGCGAGACCGCTGGTCGCGAAGTAGGACGGGGGCATCAGCCCGACAATGAAGGCGAATACCGTGCCAAAAAGCCCGAGCCCCCCGACGACCCAGACTCCCGCCTTTCCGCCGGGGATCCTGAACGGCCGTGGTCTGTCCGGCTGGCTGTAGCGCAGCTTGATCACGGCGGCAAATACGAGGATGTAGACGATACACAGGAGCTCGACGGTCATTGCCGAGAGTATCCAGTACGCCTGGTTGACTGACGGGAGGAAGACGTAGAGGAGGGAGATGGCCGAACCGATGAGTGCCTGAATGACCAGCACTGCCACCGGGGCGCCGTACCGGTTGGTGCGATCGAACATCGGCGGCATGTTGCCCTCTTCTGCGACAACCCCAAGCCCTTTGGCAGGACCGATGAGCCAGGCGGCAAGGGAGACGACCCCGCCAAGAGTGATCAGTACTGCCATCGGCGCTACGAGCCCGGGCATGTGGGCGGCCGTGAAGAAGTACTGGATCGCCTGCATGACTCCCGACGCAAGGTTGAGCTGGTCGGCGGGGATGACGACCGCGATCGCGAGCGTGGCAAGGACCGTGCAGACGACAATGATAGCAGCGGACAGGGCCATGGCACGGGGGAAGTCCTTCTGGGGATCCCGGGTCTCCAGCGCGTGGAACCCTGCCATCTCCATGCCGGCAAAGAGGAGGATGATGGTGGCAAAGAACGGTAGGGTGGAAACAGTGATGACCGGTATCAGGGCGCCCGGCGAAAAGGGCGGGAGGACGAGGGCTGCGCCGGAACCGAACCACCAGATCCCGAGCAGGATGATCAGGAGCGCGGGGATGATGCTTCCCAGGATGACGCCGATATTGGAAAATTTCGTGGACACGCCTTCCCCGAGGCAGGCGATTGCCGTCGTGCCCCAGAACGCGATCATCATGACGCTGAACATGTACAACGAGCTGGCGGCAAGCACCGGTGTCAGGGCAAATGCGAGGGTGGACGCGATGAAGGAGAGGACCGTGGGGAACCAGACCAGGTTGTTCGACCACTCGCAGAAGAGTGCGGTAAAACCGCCTTTCTCCCCGAAAGCCTGCTTTACCCAGGCATAGACACCGCCGCCTTCCGGCCACCCGGTCGCCAGTTCCGCCCCGGCAAGGGATATGGGGATGAGGAAGAGGACAGCGCCGATGATATACCAGCCGATGCACGACCACCCGTAGATTGCCATGGACGGGAAATTCCTGATACTCAGCACCGCCGCTACGTTGATCATGGCCAGCGCAAAGAGGCCGAGCACCTTTTTCGATGGCAGGGCGGCTGCCCCGCCCGGACCGGTCTCGCTCATCTCTTCTTCCTCCTGATGCAATACATCATGTATTCACCGTTGATGTTCTCGATGCCGTGCGTATCGTGCCCGAACCCCGGGAAGCGGTTATCAAAGTCCTGGAGGGATTTCAGGTACTGGAGCACCGGCCCGCTCTGCCTTCCAGTCCGCTCGCCCGGGGCAATGAGAGGTATGCCGGGAGGATATGGCACGATTCCCGTTGCCACGATGCGGTTGCCCGCTTTTGCTACCGGGACGTGTTCGACCTCGTTCCTCACGAGCCGCGTAAATGCTTCAGCATAGGTGACCGCAGGCTCGGGCAGGAGCGAGAACGCCTGCTGGAGCAGTTCGCACATGCGGTGCCCTTTCTTGAAGGCGTGCATCTCGTCGACAAGCCCCTTGATGGTCATGCCGGCATACCTTTCCGGGCAACCCCGGGTGAGATCCGGGAACACCTCTTCGAGCGGCACGTTCTCATCGTACAGCCGCTTGAACTCGAAGAGTTCGGTGAGGAGGGTGCCCCACTTTCCCTTGGTGATGCCCATCGAGAAGAGGAAGAGGATGCTGTAATCACCGGACTTCTCGCTGATGATCCCCCGCGTGTCGAGGAACCTGACCACGATGGCAGCCGGGATCCCCCACCCTGCCAGCGTCCCGTCGTCATTGACACCGGGCATGAGCACGGTGACCTTGATCGGGTCCAGCATGCAGTAGTTGTCCTCAAGGCCTTCGAACCCGTGCCATTTCTCGTCCGGGTGGAGCACCCAGCAGGAGGGGTTGTCCCTGAGTGTCTCAAGCGGTAAAGCGGCAAAGGGGATCTTCTTCTTCGTCTTCGGGTCCCTGATGGTCTCCGGCTGCCACATGGTGAACCACCAGTCGGTCCCGGTCTTTCCGGTCCCGAGTTCTTTCCCGATACGCGCCATGGTGCGGCGGAAGCGGATGGCCTCCTCGATGGTCTCGGCGGTCAGCAGCCTGCCCGACGCCCCGTCCATCATCTTCGAGGAGACGTCGAGAGAGGCAATGATGGTATAGAGCGGGGAGGTGGAGCTGTGCATCATGAACCCTTCATTGAACCGGCTGTGTTCTACCGGCACTCTCCCGTTCCTGACATGGATCATGGATGCCTGGGAGAGGGCCGCGAGCAGCTTGTGGGTGGACTGGGTTGCAAAAACGGTCGGGCCGCGGGCGTCCCTGGCACCGTCGCGCATGGCGAACCGGTTTGTATAGAGTGGGTTGAACCGGGCATAGGCATACCAGGCCTCGTCGAAGTGGATGCTGTCCACGCTCCTGCCGAGGAGTGCCTCCACCTCTTTTGCATGGTAGCACAGCCCGTCATACGTCGAGTTGGTGATGATGGCATGGACCGGTTTTTTGTCCGGGGCGGTCTTCGCAAGCGGGCAGGCCGCGATCTTTTCCCTGATCGCTTCCGGGGTCATCTCCGATTTCGGGATAGGGCCGATGATCCCGTAGCGGTTCCGGGTCGGGATCAGGTAGACCGCTACGGAATGGGTCATGGTCAGGGCATGCTCCGCTGACTTGTGGCAGTTGCGGTCCACCATGACGATGTCGTCTTTTGTCACCCTGCCGAAGAAGACGATCTTGTTTGCGGTCGACGTCCCGTTGGTGACAAAATAGGTCATGTCGGAACCGAACACCTTCGCCGCATACTTCTCTGCCTCGCCGACCGGTCCCGAGTGGTCGAGGAGCGACCCGAGCTCCCCGACCGATATGGAGAGGTCGGAGCGGAAGAGCTGTTCCCCGAAGAATGCATGGAAGAGCCGTCCCGGGGCCGACTTCCTGAAAGCCGTCCCCCCGGCATGGCCGGGCGTGTGCCACGAGTATTCGAAATCCTTCGAGAACCTGACCAGTTCGCCGAAGAACGGGGGGAGGAGGCGCTCCTGGTAGCGTTTTGCAGCGGCGGTGATACGCCCCGCGATGAATTCAGGGGTATCCTCCATGACGTAGATGTATTCATTGATCTCGCGGATCATGTCGACCGTAAGGGATACCGGGGTCTCGCTGGTGGTCTCGGCCATCAGGAAGATCGGGATATCCTCGTTGCGGTCGCGTATCTCGTGGATCAGGTCCTGGGTCTCTTTCTGCTTCTTGGGGGTGCCCCCGCCGAGGTTCCAGTTGATGAGGATACAGTTGACTGCAGGGAGGTTGGAGTAGGCGGCCCGGGCATCGGCCGGTGAAGCCACATCTGCGACCCTGATGCCATAGGCCTCGATCCCCTGCACGATCCGTTTGATAGCCCTCCCGTGCGGGGTATCCGTATGGATGGTGTCATCGATGATGGCGACCTGCAGGTTTTCATCCGGGTTCATCAGGTCCTCCCGACTGGTACAGGCCCAAGCTGTATCTCCTTGTGGTACAACATGCGCATAACCAGTGGTAAAGTTATTAACCTTTATATAATGGTGTACCGCCCATGAATTACCCGCCGATTCTCATTATTCGGTCAGTTTCGGAATCAAAAATCCCGCAACGAGCGATCGCCCGGATACCGGCATGGAAACCCGGTTG
This sequence comes from Methanoregula sp., assembly GCF_050010295.1. Classification (GTDB taxonomy): domain Archaea; phylum Halobacteriota; class Methanomicrobia; order Methanomicrobiales; family Methanospirillaceae; genus Methanoregula. The sequence continues at coordinate 21,914 of NZ_JBEKLH010000006.1, read as the reverse complement.
TCACGGGATGCAGGAAAAAGGAATAGTACAAATACTTCCTTTGTTTATTCTACACCGGAGATATTTGTATGACCGAAGAAATTCCCAATGCTGAAAAGCTCCTGTCCAATCCGAATCTTTTTCCCTGGTGGCTCCTGCTCGTCTGGGGTATCCTTGCCCTGCTGATCGGGTGCATGTTCCTTACCACCCCCGGGCTGACCACCGTCCTCTTTATAACGCTCCTCGGAGCGTACTGGCTCGTGAGCGGGCTGTTCGCACTCGGGAGCCTGGCAGTCGACAGGACGAATGCGGGATGGAAACTGTTCCTTGGGATCATCAACGTCCTTGCCGGGATCCTCATCCTCCTGTATCCCCTCTACAGCACGATCTTCGTGCTCTCGTTCTTTGTCATCTTCATCGGGTTCTGGGCCTGCTTCATCGGAGTTGCCCATCTGTACCAGGGGTTCACGACAAAGGATGGAGGCAACGGGGTGCTGGGGGCAATCAGCCTGATCTTCGGGATACTCCTCCTCATCGACCCGTTCATCGTGGCAGCCCTCCTGCCCTTTGTCGCCGGCGGATTTGCCATCATAGCCGGCCTTGCGTCTATCATCGTCTCGTTCACGGCAAAGAAGACGCAGGAAATACCGGCGAAGTAGAGCGCTCTCCAATCTTCCTTTTTTCCGGGAGAATTCGTGGTGGGGGCGGAGAACCGGCACTACCCACACGGTCGGTAAATGCAGGGCACTGGACCTACCGGATCGGCCCCGGGTTCATGGCGTAATGCTATGAAAAAGGCTCTGTTGAAATCCTCAGAGAAACATGCAGTCGCTCTTGGGGGAGCCCGCTGTTCCAAAAGGGAAGAGCGGGCTGGAGAATGTCGAGAGTCATCAGACTTGAGACAGGAGAAGACCGAAGGCCTTCGATAGAACCAACGAGTTCTTCGATTTGAGAGTGGAGGTCACACTCCTAACCGCAGCAGAGTATAAGCAAATGATCAAAAATTTTAAAAAAGCCATGAAAAATTGAAATTACACCGGTTCGGCGGGTCTCATCCACGCCCGAACCCGAAAAATGCAATGCCGAATATCTTTTCGATGGCATAGAGGACACCAAAGAAGATGGCGGCATACAGCACGAAGTTGATGATAAATCCCGAGGCACCGGCGATGCCCGCTGCCGCTACGATAGCGCTCGAAAGCGCATCGGCGATGATGATGGCACAGAGGATACCGGCAAAAAAGGTCACCCATTTTTTTACTGCTGACATGTCCATACCGGTACATATGCTGCCGGACTATTAAATTTCAGGTACCCTGCAGGATACTATTGCGGTTCCCGGTTTTTCGGATCCTCTGCCATCGTGCGTGGACAGGGTGCCAATCCTGCACATGCCATGTCTTCGTAACGCTGTGGATCTCTGTTCTCCCGGATTTTTTATGACGGATTTATTAGATAAATCGCCATACACTTTGGTATGACTTTTACTATACGCGTTATCTCCCTCATCCTTATCATCGCTGTCCTTACGATCTCCGGGGGATGCACCCAGACACCCCGGAACGTCACCATAATACCGGTCTCACCGACAGCACCCCCCTCACCGACAAAAGAGGATCTGGTTGCATTTGTGAAGGAAGCAGTTGCCTATGCAAAGGCCAACGGAAAAGAGAAAGCACTCGCCGAATTCGACAAACGGAACGGCTCTTTTTTCAGAGGAGAGCTGTATATTTACGCGTATGACTACAACGGGACGACCATCGCGCACCCGGTGAACCCGGAAAAGATCGGCGTGAACCGGCTCAACGAGACAGATGTGTACGGCAACCTGTTCATAAAAAACCTCCGTGAAGCAGCCTATAACGGCAGCGGCTTTTCCGAATATTATTACATCAACCCCCTGCACAACAACGCGATCGAGAAGAAACTCGGGTATGTGGAAAAAGTCGATGATTACTGGTGGCTCGGATCCGGTATCTACGCGGGACCCTGACGGGGAACGGTTTCACTCACGGTGACCGCCGGGACCGAAGTTACCGGAATGATGGTCCGGGTGGCCGGGGGATCAGGACCGCGGGGAAAATCCCCCGGATGACCCCAAACTTAAAAAACGCGCTCAGGGTATATTTCATCCGGAGAAAATATCTGTATGGAAGCCAGGAGCGAGCGAAAAGAGGGAGTCCTGATCTTTTTTGTGAGCGGAAGACTTGATGCCTTCGGTGCACAACAGCTGGATTCCTGGGCGCGTGAGGCGCTCAATGACGATGACCGGGAACTCGTAGTCGACCTTTCCGGGTCAACGTACCTCAGCAGCGGCGGGATCCGGGTGTTCAACGGCCTGAAACGCGAGATGAAACGGAGGAACGGGCGGGTAGCCCTCTCTGCTGTCGGGGAGTACCCGAAAAAGGTACTGGACATGGCAGGGTTCACCGCTGTCTTTGATCTGTTCCCGACTGCAGCCGAGGCGGTGGCCGATATCGTCAGAAAGCGCAGGAACCCGTCCCTCTTCAACGAGATCTTTTACAAGAACATCGTTGAGAACGGTGCCAGGTTCACCATCGAACCCGGGTGGATGACCGCCCCTCCGGTGCTCCGGGTGGTGGGGGATCTCAACGAAGTGCTGTACGCAAAAATATCGGAGGCCGATATCAGGAAAAAAAAATTTTCCGAAGTCACGTATTCGCTGGGCCTGGGAGCACTTGGTGCGGATGTGAAGGAAGCGATGCCGCTCATGGGTGAGATGATCACCCTGTACGGATCGATGGTCTGGCTTCCCACGGATGGCAATAATACGCCGGACTTCCTGACCCCCCTCGACGCAGCCAATGCCGATGTTCCGGTCTATACCGGTTACAATATCACCCTCGACGGTCCCTTCAACGAATATTTCACGCTCGACACGACCGACCCCCGCGGCATCAGTATCACGGACATCTACCGTGCGGTCTTTTCCTCTGCGCACGGGCGCGTGGGCAGCTACCACGGCGTCATCGCACTCACCATCTGGGGGGTCCTCACCTCGCTCGCGAGTTCAGGCCTGAAGCGGGCACCGGTCATCGGCGCAGGCCCCGAAAGTGGCGAATCCATCATGGCACCGTCCCGGGTCCACGAGTGGATAGCATCAGATGCCGGGCATACCTATGCCGGTGATACGCTCGTCAGTTTTGGGATCGGGATCGACCTGACCAGCGACCTCTCGTTCTTCAGGCCGGAAAGCCTCTCCTCGCTCTACTATGCCAACCCGCTGAATACCGGTGCGGCAAAACAGATGTACCTCCACAACCACGGGGTGGTGTTCAGAAACGTCCCCTATGAGCCGACGCTCGACCTCAACACCCAGGTGAAAAAGATCGTGACCGATGGCGAGTTTGCCGACATGCGTCACCTGCTCGACAGAACCCGACTGCGGAAGGCCAAGATCGGAGTCTCCTATATCCAGGATATCCTTCAGGAGCGATGATTTCAGGGGGTTTTCCGTTTGACCAGCACGAGGATATTTTTCCCGTTCTCGTGCCGGTACACGATCTCGTCCATGACCTGCCGGATCAGGAAGATGCCCAGCCCGCCTACCTGCCGCTCTTCGATGTCAGCGGTGAGATCCGGCTCGGGGAGCGAGAGCGGGTCGAAGGGGGGTGCCGCATCCTCGATCTGGACCTCGACAATCCCGCGGGTCGCCCGGCAGGTTACCCCGATCTCGCCGCCCTGCTCCCGGTATCCATGGACGATCACATTGGTTATCGCTTCCTCGACGGCCAGCTGAGTATCGAGGATATCTTCGTTGGCAAAAGAATGGTCGTGCATCAGTTCCTGCAGGGCAGATGAGACAACTGCAATCCCGGAGATCTCTGTCACGACGAGGTGCCTGGGGGATCGTTCCATGGTCTCACACCACCACCCGTATGGCCATAGGGGTGATATCGTCGGACTGGGGAGGGTCTCCGCAGAACGCATGGATGGATTTTAGGATCTTTGACATGATCTCCTTCACGACCCGTGTGCGTGACCGGAGGATGATATGCGTTTTTATCGCGGGATGGCTGTCAGGAACTTCGGAGAAGAGCCTCCTGAATGTCAGGAGGTATGCCGCCAGGACAATCACGCAGATGATCTGAAGAGGGACAATCAACGAAGAGAGGATCGTGGCATCCATAGCGTCTCCTATACGCATTGGATCCGGGTCATTTTAATGTTCACGTAACCGCCCTTCGGCACTGCCCGGCAACATCCTGCGGACATACCTGCGCTGTACAACCATGGATAGGATTATCTTTTTCAAACGCCGAAATTCAAGAGAATATCCGGTTATCACTATCACCGAGAAGGGGAATTACCGTGGAAATTATACCAGCAATCCGCGATGGCACCACCGTCCTGTCCATCTCCGGGAGAATCGATACCGTGACCGCACCGGTGCTTGAACAGGCCATCAACCGGGAGATAGAGGGCGGACACAGGAAAGTCCTCCTGGACTTTTCCGCGGTCTCCTACATCAGCAGCGGCGGCCTGCGGGTCCTCCTTGCGACCGCAAAGAAGCTCAAGGCCCCGGGTGACAGATTCGGCCTCTGCTGCCTTTCCGCAGAAGTCCTGAAGATCCTCAGACTCGCGGGATTCACCTCAATCTTTTCCATCTACCCTTCAGAGGGAGAAGCACGTGCCGGCTGGTAACGACCAGCTCATCTCTCTTTCGTGGCAGCAGGTGCCCGGGACAGATGGTGCATCAATCTACCCAATCGTCAGGAAGATCGATACCATCTCTTCCAATTCGTACCTGATCGCCACGCCCGATGCAATCATCCTGATCGATCCGGGGGGGCTTCCTGACCAGGCAGAACAGCTGGCCTCGGTCATCGGAGAAATCCGGCAGGAACAGGATCGCCCGGTCATTGTCTTCCTCACGCATGCGCATATTGATCACTTTGCCGGCAGCCAGGATGTTCCCGCATTTGCTCACCCGGAGACCGTGATCTTTGCCGCCCATGAGACCGGCGCCGGAATACTTGGTCGCGGGGACTGCGGGTTTACCCAGGCAGACCTGCTCGGCCAGAAGGTCGTACCCATGAAGATCGGGTTCCCCCTCCTGACTGCGGACCGTTCCGGCCGGCCGGGAGTTCCGGTTGACCTCCGTCTTGCCAACGGCGCCAGGGTCGCCGTGACCGATGACCGGATCGGGACGGGCGGGGTTGTGCTCCCCCGGGAGCGTATCGTATTCGGGCCCGGCCCCGCCCTTGAGATCCTCCATACCCCCGGTCACAGCCCGGACAGTATCTGCCTGCGGGTGGGCGGACTGCTTTTTATCGGGGATATTCTCTTTGCAGCAAATCCGGGAGTAGCCGGTATGCGCGGATGGGACCAGGCAGCCCTCATCCGCTCTCTTGACGGGATACTGGCATTTCTGTCCGGGGGCGGGGTCTCGTATCTATGTCCCGGCCATGGCAGGGTAATTCCGGTGGATGATGCAGTCCGTGTGCTCTCAGCTGTCAGGACCGATGCGCTTGCCCTTGCAAATATTGCCGAACTCAACTGCGACCGGGCGGTGCAGGCCGCTGCCTTTGCCGAAGACTGCATGGAGCAGGTGAACGAGCTCTTTACTGTCATGGCCGGGCGCCTCTCTTATGTCTCGTACGTGATGGAGGAGCTGGGCGAATCTGATGTGGCCGGACGGATGGAGTCCCTGATTAACAGAGATACCATTGATGAGCTCCTGAAAGCTTTTTCAGATTTTGCCGAGGAGCACTACCGGCGGAACCGGGTTCCGATACACCTGGCCCTCAAGGCTGCCCAAGTTATCATGAAACTTGAACGGTCGTTCAGAAAGGACGAGCTTTCGCGTATTATCGACCCGACCCTGGTCCAGAGAGCCGGCCGGCTGCTCTCAGGCTATACAACCATGATGCGGGGGTTCAGCCCGCCAGGCGAGTTGTCAGAATGCGATATCATCGCGCTTGTCGAGGCGCTTGTAACCGGGCTCTCCGTCTCCTCCTGTTCAGATGAGGAAGTTTTTGACTCAGCGGATGACGATGCAGCTTTTGCGCAGATCCTCCTGGCACGGATCGGGACACGCCCGCTGCTTGAGGACGTCGCGTTCTCGATGGAACCAATGCAGGGCCCCCTCATGGCCTCCATAGACCGCGATCATTTCACCGATGTCCTCAGGTATATCTTCGAAGAACTGGTCGGGACAGGTGCGGATCGGGTCATGATGAAAATACAGCGGGACAGTCAGAACAGTATCCTGACGATTTCGGGCAACACCACGCTCTTGCCCCTGGCAGAACAACAAAAAACATTCAGGTTTTTACAGGGACTCTGTCACCGGGCCGGAGGTTCACTTGAGTATAAAGGCGAAACAGAGACCCGTCAGTTCGTAATCACGATCGGGCTGGCATGATCACTCCGGAAATCCACGTGGCGGCTGCCCCGAAGAGAAGGTTTATCGGTCTGCCGGACCATGAACCGGATAATGGGGAGTGTGTCCGTCATGCAGGAAACCGGTAATCTGGGGGTTACCCCCCTGCAGGAACAGAAGCTCAAGATCGCTCTTGAAAACACCTGCGAGCTCTGCCACGAGTACTTTCCATCCCCCTTCCTTGAACTTCACCGGATCAGCCGGCGGAATTACCGGGAGATGAGCCGTGACGCCTCGACCAGATTCCTCGGGGTATGCACGGACTGCCACGCCCATATCCATGCACTGCCGGTTCCGGTTGCCCGGCAGCGGCAGATCGTCAGGAACCGTTCTTTCTTTGTCCGAAAGGACCTGAGGAAGATCCTTGGCTATGTTCCAAAACCATATATACCCCCTCAATCGGTTGATCCTTCTCAGGCATACGAAGAATATTTCGGGAGATGCCCGCAGGGGTCGTACAGGATGGGCGGATGAGACCTGCAGGCATGGCGGAGAAACGGTTTTCAGCTCTGTAGAAATCTTATTTTCAGCAGATTAGCTTATAAATTCAAGGGGTTAGATGACCCCCTCTCTCAGCTCGAAGAATGCCTCCGCGTTCTTCTACTGTCTCATCTCTTTTGAGATTCGACAAGTCGAAGAATGCCTCCGGGTTCTTCTTATCCTCGAAGTTCTGATGAATCTCTTCGAAAATCGAAGAACTCTGACAGTTCTTCTTCAGCCTGCTCTTCCGTTCGGGAAGAGCAGTCTCCCCTTGGCCCCCTCTTTTTATTCCCCATTTTTCAAATGTTTTCGACAACCGCCAATGGGCCATCGCGATATGAGGGTTGCACTTGCGGCGGGGACAGCCGAATGCTGTGGAGAAGATTTTCATTGGAAAATCTTGGACCGCGGAGAGTCGAAGAACCCTGCGGGTTCTCCCTTCAGGAAGCGCAGTCTCCTGCGATTCGAAGAACGCTGATGCGTTCTTCTCTTGTCTCCATGACCCTGTAATGTCGACATCCCCAGGAGCGTTTACAACGGATACTGAGGATTTCTCCAAAGCCTTTTTTCACCCTTCTATAGTCCTCTCCCGGAAGATCGTGTTCCCGTATCAGCCTGCACCAAGGGATCCTGGGGATATTTTTGTCCAGGTCTCCCCGCCGGGCAGACAATGTCCCTTCCGGGAAACCCGGTACCGTAACCTATAATGAGACAGCCGCACCTCATGTATGGGAAATGACGACCCCGGATCAGCAAACGGGATCTCCAGTCGGGAAAACTAATCGGGAAAACCATCATGAAAAGATCGCCCCTGCCCGGAGAAACTCCACACCTGCTGGAGTTTGAGAACATCACGGTATTCCAAGGCACCAAAAAAGTCCTCGATAACCTTTCCATCACCGTGAGCGAAGGCGAACATCTGGCGATCCTCGGGCCCAATGGTGCCGGAAAATCCTCGTTCATCAAGACCATCACCCGGGAGTTGTACCCCCTTGCAGACGGGAGCGGGAGTATCTTCAGGGTACGGGGACAGGAGGTCTGGGATGTCTTCGAGCTGAGGTCCTCCATCGGCATCGTCTCAAACGATCTCCAGTCCGCCTTCACCCGTGAAATAACCGGCGAGGACGTCATCCTCTCCGGGTTTTTCTCCAGTGTCGGTCTCTTCAACCGCACACTCACTCCGGCGATGCACCGGAAAGCCGGGGAAGTCATCGATTTCCTTGAACTCGGGCACCTCATAGACCGCCCGATGACCAGGATGTCCTCGGGAGAATGCCGGCGGTTTCTGATCGGAAGGGCCCTTGTTCACGGCCCGAAAACCCTCATCCTCGATGAGCCCACAACCAGCCTCGACCTGCATGCCCTCCATACGTTCCGCCAGACACTCAGGAAGATTGCACAGGGCGGGACCGGCATCATCCTCGTCACTCATCAGCTGCATGACATCATCCCCGAGGTCAAGCGGGTCGTGCTGATGAAAGAGGGAAGGTTCATCGGGGACGGGCCGAAACCTGCGATGCTGACTGAAGAAAAGATCGGGGGGCTGTTCCGGGTACCAGTCCGGATCAGGGAGGACTCGGGGTATTATTACACGCTGGGCTACTGATCTTTCAGGTGAGAAACCCGATCGATACAAACCCTCATATCCCTTGAAAGCAAGGTGTGCTGTCTGAGGATGATCGTATGAACCAGGTACCGATAATCCAACCCGGGGAAAAGGCGAAAAACTTCTCGCTGAAAGATCACGAGGACAAGACGTTTGGCCTGTACGAGCATATGGGCCGGAGGGTTCTCCTCTCCTTCCACCCGCTCGCGTGGACTCCTGTCTGCGCCGCCCAGATGAAGTCCCTTGAGGAGAACAGGGAGCGGTTCGACCAGCTCAACACCGATGCGGTCGGTCTCAGTGTGGACTCGGTCCCCTGCAAGAAGGCCTGGGCCGGGACGCTCGGCATCGCCCATACCCCGCTTCTCTGCGATTTCTGGCCGCACGGGAACGTTGCCGCCCAGTACGGACTTTTCCGGGAAGCCAACGGCTTTTCCGAGCGGGCAAATGTCATAGTCGACGAACACCTGAATGTCGTGTTCGTCAAGGTATACCCCCTCCACATGGTCCCCGATATCATCGAAGTCATCGGGGTCATCGAAAGGCTGGGGAAAAAGTAATGCTCTTACCCGGTCTGGTAACGTTGCCTCCTGGCAACAGCCCGGGACGCAGCAGTCCTTTTTGCAGATCGAAGTGCTCTTTACCTCCAACACCACACCTTTTGTCCTGTAAGAAATGGTGACAGGAGAAGGATGCCATTGACAGCACCGGTGCAGGAAAAAGAACCCGGTCCGGGGGTGCAGTTCCATCTCATACCGGAACAGGACCTGTTTCCGGCCCTCGATTCATCTGCGACCGGCCTCTCGACCGGGCAGGCGGCGGCCCACCGGGAACGTTCCGGCCCGAATGACATATCGCATATCAGGAGAAGGCCGGTGGTTCTCCAGTTCCTTGAACATTTCAAGAACCTCCTCGTTATCATCCTCCTCTTTGCCGCCACGATATCCGTATTTGTCGGGGATATCACCGATGCTGCCATTATTTTTATCATCGTCATTGCAAGTGTAACCCTGGACTTTTTCCAGGAATACAAGGCTGAAAATGCGGCGGAACTGCTCAGGCAGAAGATACTCACGAAGGCTTCTGTTGTACGAGACGGGAAACAGGAAGAACTTCCGATCACCGATCTTGTGCCGGGAGATATCGTGCATCTTGCCGCAGGCGATATTGTCCCAGCTGATGCCCGGGTCCTGGCATCACGGGACTTTTATGTCAACCAGTCAGCACTGACCGGTGAGCCGTTCCCGGTGGCAAAAAATGCCGGCCTGGCAGATCCCGGCAAGCCTCTCGCCGAGGCAGGCAATTACATCTTTCTCGGAACTTCGGTTGTCAGCGGCACTGCAACAGCCATTATTACCAGGACCGGTGCTTCCACCGAGTTTGGCAAAGTGGCCAAGACCCTCGTGGAGCGTCCGCCGGAGACCGAGTTCGAGCGGGGGCTGAAACAGTTCAGCTTCCTGATGTCACAGTTTGTCTTTTTCCTCGTCATCATCGTCTTTTTTATCAATGCCATGTTCCGGCACGGGGTCCTGGAATCCCTGTTGTTTTCTGTCGCGCTTGCCGTTGGGATGACACCGGAACTGCTCCCCATGATACTCTCCCTCAACCTGTCGAAAGGCGCGCTGGCCATGTCCGAAAAGGGCGCGATCGTCAAACACCCGGAGTCCATCCAGAATTTCGGGAGCATGGACATCCTCTGTACCGACAAGACCGGGACCCTCACCCAGAACCAGATCGTGATGGTACGGCACTTGGATACCGAGGGAAATGACAGCGAGAATGTCCTGCTGTTCTCCTATGTCAACAGTTACTTCAATTCCGGGCTCAAAAGTCCCCTGGACGATGCGGTTGTCCGGTTCCGTCACATCGATATCGACGACTACCGCAAGATAGACGAGATCCCCTTTGATTTTATCCGCAAGCGGGTCTCCGTCATCGTTTCCCGGAAGTCCGATACAGTCATCGTCTCGAAAGGCGCACCGGAAGAGATCCTGCGCGTCTGCTCTTTTGTCGACCGCGGGGGAAAAGTCGAACCCCTGACCGATGCCGGCAGGGAGAAGATCAATGCGATCTACGATGCCCAGAGCGCGGAAGGGTTCCGGACACTGGCAGTCTCCTACCGGACGGTTGGTGCTGACCAGAAGGAGTTCTCCGTAAATGACGAAAAAGAGATGGTCCTGGTCGGCCTGATCACGTTCATCGATCCACCCAAGGAAAGTGCGGGGGAGTCCGTGCAGCTCCTTGCCCGTTCCGGCGTTGAGCTGAAGATCCTTACCGGGGACAATGAGCTGGTCACCCGGAAGACCTGCGAACTCATCGGTATCGGGATCAAGGGCGCCCTCACCGGTTCCGAGATCGAGACTATGGATATACAGACCCTCTCGCGGGTGGTGGAGAAGGTCACGATATTCTCAAGGCTGACACCCGCACAGAAGAACCGGGTCATGAAGGCCCTCAGGCAGAACGGCCATGTCGTCGGGTTCATGGGCGATGGCATCAACGACGCCCCGTCAATCCGGGAGGCGGATGTCGGCATATCCGTTGAGAACGCTGTGGATATCGCCAAGGAATCTGCCGATATCATCCTGGTAAAGAACGATCTCCGTATCCTCAATGACGGGGTGCTTGAGGGCAGGAAGACGTTCGGGAACACGATGAAATATATCCTGATGGGCACGAGTTCCAATTTCGGGAACATGTTCTCTGTCGCAGGTGCGTCCCTGTTCCTGCCCTTCCTCCCGATGCTCCCCGTTCAGATCCTGCTCAATAACCTCCTGTACGATGTGTCAGAGGCTACGATCCCGACCGACAACGTCGATGCATCCTATGCCAGCACGCCAAAGAAATGGGACATCGGGTTCATCAGGAAATTCATCATGGTATTCGGCCCCATCAGTTCGATCTTTGATTTTATCACGTTCTTCATCCTCCTTGTTGTTTTCCAGGCCGACGCATCGCTTTTCCAGACTGCCTGGTTCATTGAATCGATCTGTACCCAGACCCTGGTGATCTTTGTCATCAGGACGCGGGTCGTCCCGTTCTATACGAGCAGGCCGAGCAGGGCCCTCTTCGCAAGCACGATACTTATCGTGCTCCTGGCGTGCGTCCTGCCCTTCACGGTCATCGGAAGCTTATTCGGTTTTGTCCGGCCGCCGCTCGTGTTCTTCGCGGTACTGGGCGGCCTGATCATCGGGTACCTGGCCATTGTCGAACTGGTAAAGATCTGGTTCTACCGGCATTACTCACCTGTTCCTGAGCAGAAGATCCGGAACCCTTCGGGCCCGTGAATTGTTCTGCATGGACGTTCACCGGTCCAGGTACCTTCTCCTCACTGCCACGATGCGATAGTTGATAATATTCTGTGGACAGTAATCTTTCGATGAACCGGAAAACTGGCTTAATCCTCGTAATCATCCTGATTGTTGCTGCACTGGCCGCTGTTATTATTATTACCGGGCAGAACAGCCTGAGGGAGGACACGGGTGGAGCGGCAACCCTGCCGGCGGTGGAGGTGCGGTCATACCAGGGGCAGGACCTCTCATCGATCAATGATTTCCATGAAAATTCCATCAAGGGTCCCCAGTATATCAACATCACCGATTATCGCCTGACGGTTACCGGCCTGACAAACACGACACTCGTCTACACCTACGCTGACATCCTCGGGAAATATCCCCACTACACCAAGGTGGTCACCCTCCACTGTGTCGAGGGCTGGGACGCAACCATTCTCTGGGAAGGCGTGCAGGTACGGGACCTTATCCGGGATGCCGGAGTCCGCCCGGGCGCAAATACCATTGTCTTCACGGCATATGACGGGTATACGACCTCTTTTCCGCTCGACTATATCATGAACCGCGATATCATCATGGCCTACCGGATGAACAATGTCACGCTCCCGGCAGAACGGGGTTATCCCTTCGAGCTGGTGGCTGAAGACAAATGGGGGTACAAGTGGATCAAGTGGATCGAGAAGATCGAGCTGACCGATAACCCGGACTACCGCGGGTACTGGGAACAGCGGGGGTACTCGAATTCCGGTGACCTCAATGAAAGTTTTTCCGGTGACTGACCCCTGTGGGAGGGAAGGTGGGTGGTCCCGTGTCCCTCCCCCTTTTTCGACCTTATTTCACGATCTTTCCGCAAAAATGGGGAGAGGCAGACATGAACCGATAGAGCTCACTTCGGAACTATGAAGATCGTAAAATCGTCAAATCTGCGATGGTTCCCCGCCTCAGGGCCTCTCCGAGGAATGAGTGGTTTGTCAAAACCACGAAGTGAGAGAATTTCGCAAGAACTTCGAGCACGGCGGGGCAAGGAGGTTGAACCGCCGCGGGGGCGCCCCGTCGGGGGCGGCGGCGGTCATCGTACCTGGAATAAAGAGGTCCCAACTCCTCATCAAATCTGAATAAGGTGATCTTCACAGGAAACGTCTGGATATTTTCTGCGTACACCCGATTAAAATTCTTACCGCTATTACCGGCTGGGTGATATCAGATCAAATCGGATCGTGAAACACCCCCCATTCCTGCCCGTTACACCGCTTGCGAGACCCCGACAAGGGAACGGATCCACTTCTGGGTTTCTGCCGGGGTTCCGGCAGTGTTCACCAGGTAGACAGTCGTCCGGTCCAGGAGGTCCGCGACGTACTGGTTGCGGATGATCGTTTTTGACGGGTTCCTGACGAGGAGGTGGGGGTTGAAATAATTATTTTCAGCGAAAAATTTCAGCCCGGTCTCGGGGTCGAGTGTCTGGACCACGTTCTCGTCCGCCGGGGCCCTCCTGAGGACGATGATGATCTTCAGGGTTGTCATGGGAAGGATCCTCCCTTTCCCTATCACCCAGCGGACATCGGCTACCGCACGGCCATCGGCATCATAGTCCCCTTTCTCGACAAGTCCCCTGAACCCTTTCCATATGGTCTCGAGATCCTGCTGGATGTAAAAATTTTTTTCCGAGCCGTACACGAGGACATCTGGCCCGTATACCCGCGCGAAGAACCAGTCGTCCGAGACGATGCGCGTGCTGGGGTCCCTGAGGAGGCCGTAGGTCTGCGTGGTCTTCCCTGCACCGGGACCGCCAACGATGCAGATGCCTTTTCCGTCGACATCGATGCAGGCACCGTGGATCGAATAGATGTTGTGTTCGTCCTCGAGGATGTCCCCGGCAAGGCTGAGGGCGAGGGATTTGATCCAGCCGTAATACTTGAAATTCAGGAGGAATGCGGTCTTGGAGGCCGGGTCATACAGCACGCTGTCCGGCGGGTAAGACGGGTCGCTGAAGATAAAGAGCCTGCCGTGGGACCGGACATTCTGCGACATCGAATAAAAGTTATCCTCCCAGGTGTCCTTCAGGATGTGGTCATCGCAGAGGAGCTTGATGCAGCACCCGTAAATCTCCGATTTGATCTCGTACCTGACCTGCGGGAGGTACCGCTCCATCAGGCGTCCTTTCTCTTCGATGGATATGGCAGAAACCGTGTACATGGCAGGAAGCCCCCGCAGGCAATGATCGCTTCTTCCCGAAGACCTGCTCTTCCGGATCATGCCGGTCTTGCCGCCGGGAATCCGCGATGGTAGTATGATATCCGTATCTTCTCAGGCCACTTATCACTTCTGTTCGGGGTACTTGTCTCCGGACCTGATGTCCAGGACATCGTGGGAACTGAGGATCGTTACACGGTATTGACCGGTACGGGACAGGTACCTGACCCTGCACTGTGCCAGATATACCAGCCGATGGAGAGCCCGATGAACATTCCGATTACCACGTATATGGCTGCACGGGCCAGGTCCTCTCTCTGCATGACCTGATCTTATTTCAGAACCGCCATAAACGTTCTGTACTGAACCGGCACGCACTCATGCTTTTTTAATCCTGTCTCCAATCTGGTACAACGCAACGGGTGTCCCGGGTATGAAGCATATTCCCAGATTCTCGACGGACTCACTTTCCAGAAACTATCCCGAGCCGGAGGAGGTCCCCGCCCCGGGTGCCCGCTGGGTGGTGGTACGGGACATGGGCGTCGTTGTCACGACCAGCCCTGCTCCCACAATCCTGCTGGACCGCCATCCGGCATCTTCAGGAATGGCCGTTAACCGCAGCCAGTACCTTGGACACCTCGGCAGCACTCCTGTGTATGCGGCGGAAATACCCGGTGCGGCCCCACTTCCCGGAAGTATGGTATATTCCGGTGTACGTGAACTGTCGGGAACCATACCGGACGAAGAACTTGCCCTTGCCGGGCTCGCCGTCCAGATCATCGGTTTTGACCGCACGACACGGTTTTGCGGGGTGTGCGGGGAAGGGATGCGGCAGCTCCGGACCGAACGCGCAAAGAGGTGCCCTGCATGCGGGCACACCGAATACCCCCGGCTCTCCCCAGCGATCATCGTCCTCGTCAGAAATGCCGATTCCGTCCTTATGGTACAATCAAAACAGGCGCCTGCGGGAAGGCACAGTCTTGTTGCAGGCTTCGTAGAGCCCGGCGAGGATCTCGTGCACGCGGTCCATCGCGAGGTCATGGAAGAGACCGGTATCAGGATAACCAATGTCAGCTATGCCGGAAGCGAACCGTGGCCGTTCCCGAACTCGCTCATGATCGCGTTTGTTGCCGACTATGATGGCGGCGGGATTGAACCTGACGGGACCGAGGTCGTTTCTGCGGGCTGGTTCCGGAGGGACAATCTCCCGTCAGTTCCCCCCAAACTCAGTATCGCCCGGTCACTCATCGACTGGTGGGTGGAGAACGGGACCCGGCCGGACTCCCGCTGAGGGTCGCGTGCCGGGCGGCAAATTTTTCTTCACGGATTTATTGTTTTCTTTGGTGTCTGGGGCCGCCAAGGCACCGGTAACTTCATTTCGACCAGAAATGCTATTATACAGTATATAAAACATTATAAATAGGCAACGATCGTGCCAGTCCTATAGTGTGAGAGATTGTGATGAGCGACCCCCCGTCCGATGAAGACGAAAATACCGTTGATATTTTCGTGCTGAGTAAAGGTGAGAAAGAACCTCTTTTACAAAACGAGATCCTGAAAAAAAAGGGTTACCATATCACCCTTTTTACCGACAGCACCCAGATCCAGGACTCCTTGCGGCATGGAAGGCCCAATCTCCTGATCTGCGATACGGTATCCCTCCCGCAGGAGGCGTATGACGTCTGCAGGCAGATCAAGGCCGATGACCGGCACTGGATGATCCCGGTCCTCGTCGTCACGGCCGCTTCCAGCCTGTCCGACCTTCTGAACGTCCTGGACTGTAACGCAGACAACTTCATCGCGCACCCGTTCGACCCGCCCTACCTTATCTCGCTCATCGAAGGTATGCTCTCCACTCCTGTCGAGCGGACGATGCCGGAGCAGATCAAGACCCAGTTCAGGATCCAGCATGACGACAAGGTCTATGTGGTCACTGCCGACCGCCGCAAACTGCTCGAGTTCCTCCTCTCATCCTTCGAAATTGCCGTCAATATTTCCGGCAATCTCTCCCGGGCAAGAGAAGAGATAGCGGAGATCACGCGGTCCCTCAGAAATTACGAATCGGTAGTCGGAGAACAGGCCCGGGTCATCGAGACCGTAAACGCAGCCCTGCTCAAAAAAGATCAGACCCTCAGGGAACTTGAAGAAAAACTTTCTGACCGGGAACATAACGTCTCACGGTTGTCGGATGCAAATGAGCAGCTCAGCAGGGAACTGGAAGGGAGCAAAGCGCTCCTTGCCACTGCAGAAGAGCGCATCCTGCAGATGGCAAGGGAAAATGATGCAGCCGCTGAAGTTCACCGATCTGAGATCGACGGACTGAACCGTCAGGTCAGTTCCCTTTCTGAAGCACTTACCTCCACAAAAACGGAACTTGAGAAAGCCGTCCGGGCCCTCGAAGAGAAGACGACGCAGTGTGAGGCGACCGTACAGGATCTCGATGAGATAACGGCGCACAGGGAACAAGCGGAAAAGTCCCTCCGTGCCCTTACTCTCGAACATGAACAGATGAAAGTCTCCCTTGCTGCAGAGAAGAACCGGGCGCAGGCCGCAGCAGAGGAGGTCAGGGAGGTTCTCCAGGCAAAGACGGATTCCGAACAGGATCTTACCCGGATCATCAACGAACTCAGGGATACCTCAAAAGAGCAGGCTCAAACCCTTGTCCGGAATACCGGGGAACTCGAGTCAGCAAAGAACCAGATCACCGCTCTTGAAAGGGATCTGAACACTATCAGAACGGAGAAGGAAAAAACGGAATCTGCGCTCCGTGACCGTGCAGACAGTATCAGTCAGGAGCTCTGCGACCTCCGGGTAAAATACGGGATGACTGTTGCCCAGTTCGAGGAGAAAGAGCGCCGCATCCCGCCCCTTGAACTGGAACTGAACCAGACCCGGGTGGAACGGGACAGGATCGGCGCCGATCTCCAGGCACTCACGCGGGAACTCGAAGCGGCCCGGGCCGCACTTGCTGAGGAGAAGGAAGCGCACCGCTCAGCGGAGGAGCGTTTAACCTCGATGATCGGCGAGCGGGATGCCGCGCTCCGGACACTTCGTGCCGCGCACGATGAGTTAAAGACCGACCTCGATTCACATAAAAACGGCCTGGTTCAGGCGAAAGGGGAGATCCAGTCCGCCTCGGAGCTGCGGGAGACCCTTGAATGCAGGCTTGAGGCCGGTGCCACACGGATCCGGGAGCTCGAGTCCGAAGTGCGCACGCTGTCGTCAGATCATGCGCAGGCTGCCCAGCAGGTGCGGACACTATCAGATGAACTGGAGCAGGTCAAAGCAGCACTCGGGAATGAGAGGAGGTTGCACCATGCAACGGACGAAAAACTGGTGGTCGTCAGCCAGGTGCGGGAACAGTTCCTGCATGACCTCCGGAAATCCGCGGAAGAGCTTGCCCTGCTGAAACACGAGCTTGAGGAAGAGCGCACGCTGCGCCAGGCCATGGAAGCGCAGAAACATTCAGCCGAGATGGAGCAGGAGCAGTTTGCCCGGAACATTTCCCTGACTGAGAACGAGCGATCTGCAGCCGATGAAGAGCGGACTGCATCGATCCGGAACCTGACTTCAGACCTTGAATCAGCCCTTGCGCGGCAGCGGGTGCTGGAAGACCAGGTAACCGGTCTTACGAAAGAGAAGCAGCTCATCGAAGAGAAGGCCTCCGGCCTCTTGGACGAGATCGACCAGGCAAGAACAGCGCTCGCGGACGAGTGGGAAGACCACATGAACGATCAGGAGCGGCTCGTTGTTGCCACGGAAAAGAAAGTACGGCTCGAAGAGGAGCTGCACCGGGCAGAGGAGCCGGAACCGGAACAAACAAAAAAACGTGCGGTCATCATCAGGGAACAGGACCTGCCGGTGGAAGTCAGGGCTGTTTCAAAAGCGCTTTCGCTACCACTCCCGTCACAGACCCCCGGGAGTCCGCCTCCACGCATAACCGGCGTCGAAGACCTTTTCGAGGAGGATGAGCCCCGGGAAAAAGAGACAGACCCGCTCCCGTCAGTCACTATCGTCAGCGAGCCGTCCGCAGGCTTTGAAGATGAGAACTTGCCCAAGGATATCCAGGAAGATCCGGGAAGTGCCGAACCGGAGCCTGAAGAGGGCAAATCTCCTGAGGGCGGGGTGGAGAGGAGAGAAGAGGAGGCAGGGATAGAAGAGATCTCTGGTACACCTGATGAAATCCCCGGCCCGGCAAACCAGAGCGGTATAGCGTTCAACCGTGCACAATGGCTGGACCTCCTCAAATGGGCGCACCATTCCGGTGCACTCTCGCAGGAGCAGCGCATGCAGATCGTCAGGATGGGACGGCTGATCCAGAAAGGCAGGAAACTGACACGCAGGCAGGACGAGCAGGTCAGGGAGATGATGGTCCTTGTGCAGACGCTCGGCTACCATTTAACCTGACCCCCCTTTGCTGCAGTTGCCCTCCCGGTATCCCCTTTTCCGGCTCGTTTATTACCTGTACATTTTCCCTGTGCCTTCAGTTTCCCGTTTGGTACAGGCCACGGTAGTCCGGGTCAAAAAAAGGATTGGATTAGGCATGACAGATGGTGCCCTCTGCGGCTGATCCCCGCACTAGGGGGAGGTACATAACCGATTTTTGCAGGTGGCCCCTCAGCAAGACGGAGCCCATCCCAGACAGGGCAGATACGGTCCGCGATCCGGCGTGAGAACTCAAGGCCATCCGATCTCTCCATCCAGTTCCCCTGGGGCGGGACTGAATAAAGTTTGGCATGACGCCAAAATTTCCCGGCCCCCGGCCCTCCGGAGAGCGGGACCTGTTCAAATCCCGCCATGTTTAAAAATGCCGGAGGAGTAGTATTGGTGACTGCCCATGCCCCCCCGATCATTCCGTGACCGGTACCGTTCCATCTTCCAGACCAAACCTGTCAGCAAACTGATGGAATGCACCGGCGGGGTGCATGGGCTGAAGAAAGTGCTTTCGCCGTTCGAGCTCACCCTTCTTGGCATCGGGGCGATCATCGGGACGGGCATTTTTGTCATCACCGGCATCGTTGCAGCAGATTATTCCGGGCCGGCCCTGGTGGTCTCGTTCATCATCTCCGGGACCGTATGCGCCTTTGCAGCGCTGAGCTATGCGGAATTTGCCGCGATGGTGCCAGTTGCCGGGAGCGCCTATACGTACGGGTATGCCTCGCTCGGGGAGGTCTGGGCATGGATCATCGGATGGGACCTCATCCTCGAGTACTCGGTCTCGATAGCAGCGGTGGCGGTCGGGTGGTCGGGGTATATGACCAGCCTCCTTGCCGGGGCCGGTATCACTCTTCCCGCCCCGCTTATCAACCCCCCGGGACTGGATGGCGGGATCGTCAACCTCCCGGCAATCCTGATCATCTTCGTCGTTACCGGACTCCTGATCCTCGGCGTGAAGGAGAGCGCCCGGGTCAACACGGTAATCGTGCTGATCAAAGTCACGGTCATCCTGCTCTTCCTCTTCCTCGCCTTCTCGCACATCAATCCCGCAAACTGGACCCCGTTCATGCCCTTCGGGTGGTCCGGGGTCCTCACCGGGGCGGCGATCGTTTTTTTTGCCTATATCGGGTTCGACGCGGTCTCGACGGCAGCGGAGGAAGTCAAAGACCCTCAGAGGACTCTCCCCATCGGGATCATCGGATCGCTTGTCGTATCGACTATCCTCTATATCGCCGTCACAACGGTCCTCACCGGGATAGTCCCCTACAGTCTTTTCAAAAATACCGCCGCCCCTGTGGCGTTTGCCCTTGGGGAGATCGGCATCTCCTGGGGCTCGGCCCTCGTCTCTGTCGGCGCAATCTGCGGGATCACCTCAGTCCTCATCGTTCTGCTCTTCGGCCAGACACGGATCTTCTTTGCCATGTCGCGGGACGGTCTCCTCCCCGCGGTCTTCCGGGAACTCCACCCGGTGTACCGGACGCCGGTCAAAGTGACGCTGCTTGTCGGGGTCGTGACCGCACTCCTCGCAAGCCTCCTCCCGCTCCAGACTATCGCGGAACTCGTGAATATCGGGACGCTCGCTGCGTTCATCATCGTCTCCCTCGGGGTCATCGTCCTGCGCAGGACGAAGCCGGATCTCGAGCGGCCGTTCCGTTGCCCGTTCGTACCGCTCGTACCCGCGCTCTGCATCGTCTCCTGTAGCGCCCTGATCTTCATGCTCCCGACCGTGACCCACCTGAGGTTCATCATCTGGCTGGCCATCGGGCTCGTCATCTATTTCCTGTACAGCATGCACCACAGCCGGATCAATGATGATACCACAGGACTCGAGTGCTGGGCCCCGCCGGGCAACCATTGACGGCCCGCGCAAAAGTGATCAGATCCGGCCGGTCTTCTGAAGCCAGAGGCCGGTCCCCCAGTAGGCTGCACCGGCACCAAGGAGTGCCGCAAAGCTCAGTATGACAAACCCGTAATCCCCGGTCACGACTGCGTGTGCCTCCAGAAGCACAACGTTCACGGCGAAATAGACGAATACAGCCACAACGAAAACAAGGCCGATGATGCCTGCTGTTCCCATGAGGATGAGATCATCTGAAGTCAATGACTCGCCCCCCTTCGTGCCTGATGACCGGGAAAACGGAGCACGATCACGAAAGTCACCGCCCGAGATACTGTGCCAGGATGTCGTCATACAGCCGTTCGACATTCTCACGGGTGCCGGGAATGGCAGGAAACCCGTTGTAGTTCCGTGTGACACTGATATCTTCAGCAAGCCGGAGGTGGTACTGGCTTACGGAATGGAACCAGCCGTTCTTCTCATAATAGGATGAGAGGTATTCCTGTTCGGTCTGGCCCGGTGTCGGGATCAGGAGGGCCCGCTTTTTGTCCAGTTCCGCAATCTCCATCATGGAAGTGTACCCGGACCGGCAGATGATCGTGCGTGCCCGGTTCATGAGGGACTCCTTCTCTCCGGTAGATGCGTAGCTGATTATGGTACAGTCACCGGACTGCTCACGTTCCCGGGTGTTCCTCGGGCTGCCTAGAAGCACCACCCGTTTTCCTGGGAGGTCGTTTATCTGCGGCATGAGGATCTCCTCGAGCCGCTGCCTCTGGGGCTCCGGCCCGGATATCAGCACCAGGTAGTCCAGGTCCGTCGGCAGTTCCTGCCGGTGCATGCCGGTGAGGATACCGGCAAAGTAGGCCCTCCCGATCGTTGCTTCTGTACCGGGGCGGGACAGTTTTCCCGCAAGTGCCGCAGGGCCCGGCGGGCTGTCGGGGACAATGATGTGCCGGAACTTCTCGTGGTGGTAACCGTTTGCTTCGACTGCGAGGAGCTCGACCGGCCAGAAGGCGAGGGGGAGGTGGTAGTGGAGCTGGTGGGTTATGAAGACCGATGGAATCTCCGGAGAATAGACACCCAGGCGGTTGTCGCTGATGATGAGGTCATAGCGGTCCTTCTCCAGAATCTTTACGAGGTTTTTCCGCTCATCGGAGATCGCCTTCAGCATCAGGGGGAAAGAAGCGAAGAATTTCGGGAGAAAAAACCTGCTCGAACTGTAGGGGACCGGGTAGTCAGGGAACTCGATCACCGCAAGGTCCGGGAACTCCTTCTCCAGTACGGCCCGGGCATTTCCGCAGGCCGCGATGGTCACGTCGTGGTTGTGCCGGAGGAGGCTGTGGATGACGGGGATGTCCCGGGTCGCGTGACCCAGGCCCCAGTTCAGAGGCGATACCAGCACGTGCGCCATTCCTGCTCCGATCGATGATCAGAGTTCTTCCACAATGGTATTGAATGATTCGTAACGGTTGTTCATCCGGTCACGGACGGGTTCCTTCCGGGTGTCCGGGAATGCCGGTCCGGCTGCCGGATTTGAAAATTCGGCTTTGTTGAAACCCTATTTTTCTGCTCTGTAGAAATGTTTTCATCGAGAGAAAAGAACCGTGCTCGACCACAAGATCCAAGGTACGGTGTCTCCTTATTTTGTTATGTTCAGTAACGATAAGGAGACAATTAAGAAATCGTCCG
>NZ_JBEKLH010000005.1:0-148788 GCF_050010295.1 Methanoregula sp. | reverse complement strand
AGGGTGATCATGTCGATGAAGTTCTTTTTTCGTACAAGGCCGCCGTAAAATAATCCAACCCCCGGCGTCATGATCATCACGAGCGCCGTTGAGGCAAGGATCCATGCTGTTGCTCCAGAATCAATTGCCATGTATTTCACCTGCAATGAATAAAATTTCTAAAATTATTAGGAGGCCGGGACTGGTGTGCCCCGGGAAACTGTGATCGATCTGGGAGGTTTTGGAACAGGATGACACTTGGTGGCGCATCCGTGCAATACAGCCATATGGTCAATGCCCGCCTGCCTGTCTTGTGCCATTATATCCATCTCCTTCCAACCGTTCAGGAAAATTATAGGAAAGAATCTTCGTTCCTACTCTAATTAAAGTTAACTATTTTATAGTGAGAGTATTTTTTATCATTTTCCAAAGGGGATCTGATTCATCATGCAAAATTTCGTTATGATTCAGCCTGTTTCGTGAAATTAAAAAATGCGATGATACCTGTACTACTCCATTGGAAGTCAGATCATCGTGCAAATGTGGGAGCGCGAGAATCTTTTGCTCGGGAGAATACAGAACCCAGTCGAGATGGATTCATTAAAGAAAACAATCTGGTTCAAAGAACCAGGATCCAGGGAAAAACCGATCGAGAAATTTTTCATGTTTTTCTGCAAGGAATTTTTTGTATTCATTAAGCAGCGCATCGGTCTAGGCATTCGTCTTTTTTATTGGTATGTAGCTGAGCACGTTCGTCCTTTTGAGCAGTTCTTCCCTGATTGCGAAATCATTTACCAGTCCGAAATTTTTTTGTCGCGGCCAGAATCCAGTCCATTTGGTCGATACAGGTCTCCTTACCATCCCACAAGGATCCGCGGTCATCTTGTCAGGGGAAAATGCTCCACCACGGATCGAGCAATAGTACCACTCTCTGTAATCACATCCCATGTTCTTACTCCTTGATCATTACGAGGCTCATCTTGAACCGTTGTCGCGCCTGCACCGCGTGCGGCTTGTTTGCCGGCAGGATGATCATCTCACCGGTCCTGACTGTGAACGGTGAACCGGCAATCATGACATCGGCCTCGCCGTCCGTAACAGTGAGGATGGCATCATAAGGTGCAGAATGCTCGGAAAGTCCCTCCCCGGCATCGAATGCGAAAAGGGTGACGGTGCCGGTCGTCTTGAAGACGATCATCCTGCTCGCCACCGTCCCCTCCTGGTACTGGACGAGGTTATTGACTTCGAGGACTCTTGCTCTAAGGTCCTCGCGCTTTTTATCAGCGTCAGTTTTTTGTTCCTGTTCAGATTCCGCCATAACATTTCCTTTCTTTCTGGTACGTGTGCAGGGAGTAATATGGGTATCCCCTCTCTCATCCTGCTACGATGTATTCCCGGTTATTTTCAAAGATTCGATCAAAACACCAGCGTCAGGAAAATCCAGTAAATCCCAACCTGAATTATTGTGAGGGGGATGCCCACCCGGGCAAACTCCGCAAAACTTAGTTTCTGCCCGTCTTTTTCCGCGTTCTGGATGATAATCACGTTGCTTGCCGCTCCGAGGATCGTCAGGTTGCCGGCTATAGTACTCCCGGCAGCAAGGGCCATGAACTGGGCCGTTTCTCCTCCTGCCCGTAGGATCATGGGCAGAAAAAGGGCGACAAACGGGACATTGGAGATGAACTGGCTCGTGACCACACTTGTGCAGAGGATCGTTGGTATTGAGGAGAACGCCGGCCTCCCGATGAATGCCTGGAATAACCCGGTCTGCCAGACGCTCTCCATGAGCACGAACATGGCGGCAAAGAAGACGAGAGTCGGCCAGTCGATCCTCTTGATAAGTACAATCCGGGACTTCGCGAGAAGGAGAATCGGTGCCGCGGCGCAGACCGCTATCACGGGAAGCGATATGAGTATTTTTGCGCCAGCAACAGATGCGAGGGCATTTGCCCCTGCAAGGATGAGGAGGATGGCAACAGAACATTTCGCAAGGGGTATCAGGTCATTCTTACCGGTTTTTGGGATCTGGACTGCTGCCGGGACCTTCCTGAATTCATTGCCGTAAAAAATCCTCAGGACAACGAACGCCGCCGCAAGGCTGATCAGTGTCGGGATGAAGAGGTAAATACCGAATGTAACGAACGGGGCCGGCATTCCGGAGTTCACCGCAACGAGCAGGTTCTGGGGGTTCCCGATCGGGCTCATGACACTGCCGGTCGTGATGGCGACAGCCAGTGCAAGCAGCAGCAGTTTTGGCAGAATGCGCGCCCCCGCCGCAAGTGCCAGGACGAGAGGGGTGCCGATGATGGCGAGGGTATCGTTCATCAGAAAGGCAGAGAGGAGACCGGTCCCGAAGAGGACAGCGAGAACGATGTGATCGGTTGTTTTTGCCCGGGAGAACAGACGACCTGTGATCTCCGACAGGTACCCGCTCTCTACGAGAGCCTGCCCTACGACAAACATGCCGAACAGGAAGACCATGACGTCAGGGTTGATGGCCCGGACCGCGTCCGGCAGGGATATCTGTCCCGTTGCAAGGACCACCAGTGCTCCCCCGAGCATGATCTGCCAGATCCTGAGCCTGATCCTGCCGATCTGACGGACCGCGGTCAGCAGGAAGACGGCTGCAAGTACGATGACTGCAATGTACGTAGACTCACGTTACCGGCCCGGGCAGATGAGTTTTTGTATTTGACCCGCCATTGCGGTGCAGGTAAAATGAGCCATGCGTGTCTTCTTTTTATTTACCCGATTTATAAACAGCCCAGTGCAGGAGGATCCCGTTCCCGATTCTGCGTTCCTCTAAAAGTCTGAGTCGGCAGAACTCCGATTCGCGGAGGAACCCTTCGCCATCTGCAAGGGTCGGTGCATCCCTCCCCCCGATGATGATGTTGCCGATGAATGTGTAGATCTCGTCCACGAGCCCTGCTGTAACAAGGCCGCCGATCAGCGCCCCGCCGCCTTCCACCATGATGCGCCGGATGCCGAGAGTTCCCAGCTCATCCATGAGGGCCGTAAGGTCCACGGTATCCTCACCGGTGATAATCACGGTCGCATACTTCCGGATTTCCGCGACTTTCTGTTCGTCTGCGGCCTTTGAGACAGCAACAATTCGTTTCCCTTCCCCTTTGTGCAGGACTGAAGCAGCGGGTGGGATGCGGGCGGTACTGTCGACTACAATGCGCACGGGGTGTTCATCCAAGCCCCGCCGTCGCCGGATGTCCCGGCACTCATCCGCTTTCACGGTCAGCGACGGGTCATCGGCGAGTACGGTCCCAATTCCGACCATGACCGCATCACTGTCCGACTTGAGGCGATCCACGCGGTTGAAGTCCTGAACCCCGGATATCTTCACCTGTCTCCGCTCACGGGTGGAGAGTTTCCCGTCGGCGCTCATGGCCACGTTAACGATGATATGAGGGCGCATATTCCAAGCAAGGTTGCATTGCCAGTTATATCAAACCACTGCTCAGTACCGGGAAAGGGGGAGATTCTCCCTAACGAGGGAAAGATCTGGCTGCAGACCCGGTTACCGGATTTTTGTCCGGAGGGTCTGTCCGGAACCGGGATCCGACAAGGCACCTTCAAATAACAAGAAAATCAAATTGCGAAGATAGGTATGGGCGAAACGGAGATTCAGATTTACCGGCATTCCGTCCCGGTCTCGGATATCATACGGTTCTGCATTATTGCAGCGCTTGCAATCTTCTGCACGCTTATTACTGCAATCTCATTCTCCCGGTCCATTGCGTTCCTCAATTACCAGCTCTTTTTTATCCCTATCCTCTATGCGGCCTACTTCTACCCGAGAAAAGGGCTCTACGTTGCCTGCCTTTGCGGCGTCGTGTTCCAGGCAGTGGGTTACTATTACAGTTACCCAGACTCTGTTGCCATGGTGAGCGTGACTGCCGAAGCGATCCTTTTTGTCCTCATTGCGGTCATCATCGCGTATTTTATCGAGCGGATCCGGGCCGGGGAAGTGCGCTATCGCACCGTGTTCGAACACTCCCAGCTGGGGATTATCCTCTTTGATCAGATGGATTTTACCATTAAACAGTCAAATGACAAATTCAACGGCATGCTCCATTACACCTCTCAAGACATTCTGGCAAGGTCATTCTTCAGCATCTTTTTCACGCCTCAGGATCAGACACGTTTTCTGGAACGCATCAAAAAAGGGGAGACCATCGAGAATTTCGAGACCCGTCTCATGACAAAGGAAGGGGACGGCTGCTGGGTAAACCTCTCGTGGAGCAGGATCGATCAGAAGACGGTCAGCTGCACGGTCATCAACATCAATGCACGCAAACTCGCAGAGAAGATGAATAATGACAATATGATGAAGTACCGGCAGCTGACCGAACATTCCCCGACCGGTATCCTGATCATCCAGGACGAGCTGATCCGATATGTCAACCCGTCGTTTGCCGTTTTTTCCGGTTACGACAAGGCAGAAATTTCCGGGAAGGACCTCTCCGGTTTGATCGACTCCCGCGACAGGGACAGTTTTACCCGGTTCTCCCAATCAGGGAGCAGGAGTATCCCGAAGTCAGACCACGGAGAGTTCCGTTTTATTACAAAGACCGGCGAAACTCGCGTGGGGGCACTCTCAACGACCCCGATTATGCATGTTGGTAAACCCGCAATGCTGATCAATATCGTGGACATGTCCGAACAGCAGCGGCTGGAAGACAAGATTCTTCTGGATAACGAGCGCCGCCGGGGAATCATCATGACGGTTGCCCACGAGCTGAGGACACCGCTCCAGCCGATCCTGGGGTACATCAACCTGCTGGTATCCGATACTGAAGGGTATGGCATCCAGGATGATACCAAAAAGATCCTCGAACGCTGCCTGGTTAGTGTCGACCGTGAGCGCCAGATTATCAACCAGATGCTGGAACTCTCTGTCCTGGAAAGTGGCAAGGTCCATCTGAGATACTCAATGTTCTCTCTTGCAAGTCTCGTGAAAAAAGTGATCGATACCGGGGGCTACCCGATCAAGGCCGAAGTAACTCTTGACATCGGCGATCCTGTTATTGTGTCCGCCGACAAAGACCGCTTATTCGGCATCCTTGACTCGCTCCTTTCCAATGCCGTCAACTATTCCAAACCGCCGCGAAAGGTCGCGATCTATTACCGTTCTGGAGCCGGCGACAACCAACATCATATCTCGGTTCGCGATAACGGGATCGGCATACAGGAAAGCGCGTTCACGTCCATATTTGAACCGTTCCAGCTCGCCGATGCCGCGATGCTGTCCCGCAAGTATGACCGGCTCGGGTTATCCCTCTCTATCGCCAAGAAAATAGTCCAGATGCACGGCGGGGATATTACAGTCGAAAGTGTGGTAAATGCCGGAAGTACGTTTACCATTCATCTGCCAAAAGAGGTGCCGAATGAAACATAAGATTATGCTCGTTGAGGATGACCAGCCTATCCTTGAGATGATGGATATCCTGCTCCGCAGGATCGGCTATGAACCGGTCCTGGTACCGGATGTCCTCGAGGCGCTCGAGCGGGTGCGGAAGGACCCCCCTGCGCTCATACTGCTTGATATCATGATGACGCCGATAAACGGTTGGGAGTTCCTCGAGAAACTGAGGGGTGAGTACGATATGAAAGATCTGCCGGTTCTCCTCTTTACCGCCTTACCCTCCGCAGAAGAGAGGCTTGCACAGATGAAAGACCAGAATCTCGGCATCCTGCAGAAACCTGTCACGATCACCGAACTCAGGGCCGGCATTGAACGGTTTCTCTCGAAATAATTTTTTCCGGTTTTGGAGCCTGTCAGGTGCCGTCATCACGTACGTATCACAGTATGGGTGAGAAATATGTCTCCCTTGCCATGAACTCGGGGGTACGGGGATAGCAGGAGGCCCGCTTCGGAAAAGAAGCGGTAATAGAGCAGGCTTACAAAGTGAGTATTACTCTCTTCCGGTGCACGTATGGTCTTTATTAAATGAGAATATCGCTGCACAACCGCTGGTGTTCATCTTTTTTTTCACCCTCCCGGAAGAAGAGCTGTTTGTATTTGAGCAGCGCACCGTAGTTGGCCGAAGTAGAGGCTCCGATAATTTTTTCCAAGCGTCGGAGGGGAAACGTTCTGAAACAGGCTGTAGATATTTCAGATTCTGACCGGTACAGATAGATGTCCGACAGGCCATAGGTGTCCTGGAAGGTGGCAATTTCCGATTCGATGCACCAATCGTAAAGGTAACGAAAATAAAGAGTGCCCCAGGCCTGATTTGAACAGGCGACAACTAGATCTTCAGTCTAGCGCTCTCCCAAGCTGAGCTACTAGGGCAGGAATACAAATGTTGGCACTTGTGACTAATAAATGATCTGTTCCACCCGCTCCCGGGACGGTCCTTCCGACCGTTCTTTTTTATAGGGAAGGATGACAGTATTAACAAAATGAACTCCCCGAATGCCAATAATGATGACTCAGGGCTTGCGAGCGCGATAAAAAGCCGCAGGGCGCACGTGGTCCACCTGACCCACAATGATCTCGATGCCGTGGGTGCGGATGCGATCCACCGGATGGTGTTTGGCACTGACGGGGTTTTCACCATCTGGTCTTCTGTGGGGAAGTTCCCCGCACTGTTCTCAATCGTCGCCTCCTGCGAGGGAAAAGGGGACCTTCTCTCGATCTCTGATCTCGGCTATCACCGGGACACTGAAACTATCGCAGCAAAGGCACGGAAGAACGGGTGGAAGATCTCGTGGCGGGACCACCACCGCTGGCGTGAGGAGGAGACAAAAAAGATCGAGAAGGTGGTGGAAGCCCTCCACATCGATACTTCCCTCTGCGGTACCGGAATCGTTGCCCTCGACCTCGCCCCGGACAACCTGGTGGCGGCCGAGGTAGCCCGGGTTGTCTGTGATTACGACCTCTGGAGACATGCCGACCCGCGATCTGCCGTGCTCGGGCAGGTGCTCCAGAGAAAGAAGAACCGCGAGCACGTCCGCGACTGCCTCCTCTCCGGTATCTTTACCGATGACCTGATCGAGCGCGAATCTGCGGAGATCAGAGCCGAGATGGATACCCTGATGCACCGCAGCCTGGCCCACGCAACAATTCTCGGCAAAAAATACCGGATCGCTTTTGCCCCCCTGTACGGCTACCCGAGCGAAACCGCCAATTTCATCCGGGACGAGAAGAAGACTGATATTGAGGTGATCATTGGAAAAGACGGCAAGTTTTCCGTGCGCTCGCTACCTCCAATCAGCCACCTGCTCGCTCGTGAATTTGGCGGGGGGGGCCACCCGAATGCAGCGGGAGGGTCGTTCAACTTCACCGTCATTGAACGGTTCACCTGGTGGCTCTTCAAAAAGAGCAGACATTTCGACGAATTTGTAAAAGTTGCTGAAAGGCATTAGGAAGCCGGTAACCGCAATCCGTGCCGACAGTGAAGGTGGAAGTGAACATCCGCTCCTCTGCCCGGGTCATGGGGTCAGGCATCGAAGGCACCGGATACCCCAGCCGTTCCAGCCCCGGAATGACGGGAAAATCCATTCTTATCTTTTTATTGCTTCCATTACTGCTGGTATACTGAAGAGCCCGCGAGATTGTTCCAGTACTCATCGCAGGATTCCCGGCAATATCCCCCTACGGCGACCTGATCAGGATCGAGATGGGTGAGTGCCAATTCAATAGCCTGGCGGTCCGGGTCTATGATGAAGATCTTTCCCAGATCGTACTCGCCGGTCAGGTCGAACAGGATCTTCAGCTGGTCCTTTCCCACGGCGACCTGCCGCTGGTGTTCGAGGAGGCCTGCAAGGTTTTCCCGGTCCGGGTCCGGTAAAAAAAAGAAGACTTTCTGGCCTGCCAGCGCCACAAGTTCCTCATCCTTCACGGTATCACCGATCAGGACATGGCCGGGAATACCGGTGTCCCGCATGGTACGCATCAGGGCCCGGTACATGCCGTTGATCGCATCGCTCCATTCATATGCATCATCGTAATAGCAGTCGGTTATCGCCAGCATATGCGGGGCGGGAATGGAGCACCAGGAATTTTTTTTCTGAACCACGATCCCTGCTGCATCTTCAATGATTGCCGGAGAGTCGAGATGGAGTTCGCCCGTGGCCTTTCCGTCAGTAACCCCGTTGAGAGTCTCCATTACCCTCTTCCGGTAAAACAGCCCGCCGGCACAGGGCATCAGGATGCCTGCAGTGAGTTGCGGGGCAAGCGACTGGTCCAGCTGAAAGGTCACCATATCCGCGAGACGCCCCCGGTGCTCCGCGATCCATCCCGCGAGCCCGGCGACATCCGGCTGATCCGGCTCCGCGCCGAACGCCCGGGTTGCCAGCTCAAGCCGCTTCGTCATATACAGATCTTATTACTCATAAGCATCTAAAAAGTACTGATGAATCCGCAACCGCTGCTCGTCACCTGCGGGTTGCCGTATACCAACGGCCCCTGCCACCTCGGCCATCTGCGAACATACGTCCCTGCCGATGCGTATGTCCGCTACATGCGGCGGGCAGGCGAGGAGGTCGTCTTCGTCTGCGGTTCGGACAACCACGGGACACCCATCGTCGTCTCTGCCGAAGATGCTGGTATCTCGCCCCGGGCACTCTCGGAACACTACCATCATCACTTCGCCGAGACGTTCAAGAGGATGGGAGTCATCTTCGACCGGTTCGGAATGACCGACGACCCGGCTACCCACCACCGGACGCAGGCCATTGTCTCCGCACTCGTGAAGAACGGCTATATCTATAAGCAGATCGTTCACCAGGCTTACTGCACGAAATGCAGGCGCTTCCTTCCCGACCGGTACGTAGAGGGGATCTGCCCCCATTGCGGGACTCCTGCCCGGGGCGACGAGTGCGACCAGGGCTGCGGCAGGCACCTCGAACCCGGCGAGATAAAAGACCCGGTCTGCAAGGTATGCGGCACGAAGGCCGAGTTCCGGGACCAGGAGCATTATTTTTTTAAGCTCTCGGAATTCAGGGACTTCCTCCTGCCGTTTCTTGAGAACGTGAGGGGCACAAGCAATGCGAAGAACTATGCCATCGGCTGGATTAAGGACGAGCTTCACGACTGGTGCATCACCCGCACGCTCGAATGGGGCGTGAAGTTCCCCGGCCGGGACGATCTCGTGGTCTATGTCTGGGTCGACGCCCCGATCGGGTACATCGCGTTCACCGAGGAATGGGCGGAGAAGAGCGGCAGGGACTGGAAACGCTACTGGTGCGGGGAGAACCGGGTCACCCATTTTATCGGCGGCGACATCATCTACCACCACTCTATCTTCTGGCCTGCGCTCCTGAAGGGTGCGGGCTATGGCGTCCCCCACGCAATTGTGGCAAGCGGGATGGTGAAAGTCGATGACCACAAGTTCTCCAAGTCACGCGGCTACGTGGTCTGGACCAACGACGACTACCTTGACAAAGGCCTTCCGGCAGATTACCTCCGGTATTACCTGCTCGCGTACACGAGCCATACCAAAGAACTCAACTTCTCCTGGAAGATCTTTGGCGAACGGATCAACAATGAAGTGGTCAATATCCTCGGGAATTTTGTGTACCGCACGCTCTTCTTTGCCCAGAAGGAGTTCGGCGGGATCCCCCCCGGCCCGGTCGATCCGGAGATTGTTGCAGAGATCGCAAAGAGCCTTGCCACAGTTGATGCACTCATGCGGGACTACGAGTTCAAAGGAGCAGTCGACGCTATTATGGGGCTCGCGGCTTTCGGGAATACCTATATCCAGAACAATGCTCCCTGGAAACTGGTCAAAACAGACCGGACAGCTGCAGCACGGGTTATCAGGAACTGCGTGCAGATCGTCAAAGCCCTCGCCCTGCTGATAGAGCCGGTGATGCCGGACTCGGCCCAGCGGTGCTGGGAGATGCTGGGTTCCAAAGACAAAGTTGCAGCCCACCCGGTTGGAGACGCGACCTGCCCGGTCCCGGAGACCTGCATCAGTGTTCCGGTACCGCTGTTTGTCAAGATGGAAGATGACCAGATAGCAGAGCTCGATGCCCTGCTCCGGAAACGTGTCGCGGAGGCGAACGGGAAAATGGAAAAGACACCCACCGTATCATTCGAAGAATTCCAGAAACTGGAGATCAGGACCGGCAGGGTTCTCTCCGCCGAACCTGTACCGAAGTCGAACAAGCTCCTGAAACTCATGGTGGATATCGGCACCGAAAAACGCCAGATTGTGGCCGGTATGCAGCAGTTCTATACCCCAGGGGAACTCGTGGGGAAAGACGTGGTTGTAGTCGTTAACCTTGCACCCGCCAGAATCTTCGGTGTGGAGAGCAATGGCATGGTACTTGCTGCCGGGGATGCGGCCTCGATCCTGGTGCCGCTGAAGCCGGTCGAGCCGGGAAGTAAAATACGGTAAATGTATTGCGTTCCGTTCTTTCTGAATTTTATACCAGCGACGAACGGGATGCGATGATGCGGGTTGCTGTGATCTGCCGGGAGGAGAATCGCCCGGGGAAAGCGGTCCGGGGATCCTTCCTGCAACATTTGTATGAGTGATTTCAGATAACGAGTGTTCTTTCCTTCTGCGAAGCAGGAGGACAACCACTCTGATCAAGAGTCCGCAGCATCCGCAATGCCCATCCAGGCATTCTCTGCTTTTCAATGCCGTACGATGAAAATATCCACAAGAAGACTGAACCGTGGGAATGAATACGGATTAGGATAAAAAAAAAGGGCGGATTATTCGAAGAGCCGGTAGTTCGGCGCTTCGTCTGTGATCATGATGTTGTGCGGGTGGCTCTCGGTCATGCCGGCGTTGGTGATCCGGACAAACCTTGCCTTGGTGTGCATCTCCTGGATGGTTTTTGAACCCGTGTATCCCATGGCTGACTTGAGCCCGCCGACAAACTGGTAGATAACTTCGCCCACATGGCCGACATAGGGAGTGACACCCTCCACTCCTTCAGGTACAAACTTCGTGCTCCCGATGTCCTTCTTCTGGAAGTACCGGTCGCTCGACTGTCCCGTACTCATGACACCCAGGGACCCCATGCCGCGGTACTGCTTATACCGCCTGCCTTTCATGGTGATCACTTTCCCGGGGGACTCGTCAGTACCGGCAAACATGCTGCCCATCATGACGCTATCTGCGCCTGCTGCGATCGCTTTTGCAACATCCCCGCTGAACCGGACACCACCGTCAGAGATGACCGGCACATCCGCGCCGTGGGCAACGTCTGCCACCTGTGCAACAGCGGTGATCTGGGGAACGCCGGTACCGGCAACGATACGGGTCGTGCAGATTGATCCAGGCCCGATGCCGACTTTGATCCCGTCCACGCCGGCACTGAGAAGGGCTTCTGCAGCCTCTTTTGTCGCGATGTTACCTGCGATCACTTCCGCTTTGACACTTCCCTTGATCTCCTGGACCGCAGCGACAACTTTCATGTTGTGGCCGTGAGCGCAGTCAACGACGAGTGCATCGACACCGTTCTGGTCAAGAAGTTCCGCGCGGGCAAAATCGAACGGCCCGACCGCAGCAGCTACCCGGAGGTTGCCGGTCTTATCCCTGCTCGCGAGCGGGTACTGGCGCTTTTCGAGCAGGTCCTGCATGGTGATGATACCGATCAGCCTGCCCTTCCCGTTGATGACCGGGAGCCGCTCGACTTTATTCGTATACATGATCTCAAGCGCTTTTTCTGCAGTGATGTCTTCATCTGCCACGATCGGTTTTTTTGTCATGATCGTGGTGATCTTCTCATCTCCCCGTTTTGAGACGATCGCCCGGACATCACGGCGGCTCACGATCCCGATGATCTTGCCCCTGTCCACAACCGGGAGTCCCCCGATACTGTACTGGTTCATCAGGTTCTCGGCATCGGAGACCGTCGCGCTGTCCTCTACGAAGAGGACTTCACGCTCGATCAGCTCTTCAGCCTGCTTGACCACAATAATTTCCTGCAGCGAACGCTCCGGCGTCATGTTCCGGTGAATCACGCCGATACCGCCCTCGCGGGCGAGTGCAATAGCCATCGTTGCTTCGGTCACGGTGTCCATTGCCGCCGATACCAGCGGGATATTGAGATTGATCTTTTTCGAAAACTTCGATCGGGTATCTGCTTCGGAAGGCTCAAGCCACGAGGCCTGCGGTTCGAGCAGCACATCGTCAAAGGTTAATGAGAGTGGCACATCCAGTTTCTCGACAAACATGATTCACCTGATCATGGCAAGTGCGGTCTGGATCAGGTCCTCGCGGACCGTGGCATTCCTGTCCCCGCCGCAGACCATTCCCCGCACACCGATAATATCCGGGTTGATGCGCTTGAGCGCGTCAATATCTTCAAATTTCAGTGCACCGGCAAGGGCTGTCCCGAGGCCCAGTTTCCGGTTCTTCTCGGTAAAGTCGCGGAGCTTCTCCTCGGTCATGAACGCAAACGTGCTCTGCCGGTCCTTGATGCCGGTGTCGACCATGGCAAAATCCGCCCCGCACTTCGCGGCAATCGGTGCCATCTCGAACGGGGAGATCGTGCCCATCCTCTCGTAATCCGAATAGGCAGCTATAACGACAAACTTTTTCGGGAACTCGTCTTTCACGGCCCTGACAACCGCGTGGATGACCTCCTTTGCCTGTTCCTGCCCGTCAAATGCCAGCCCGATCTTCACGTAGTCAGCCCCGGCACAGGCCGCCCCGTAGGCAGCGAGAGATGCCCCGCCTGGCTTGTAATCGAAGTCCCCGATCGCCGCACTCACCGGCTTTTTTGAAAACGACTTGATCTCGCGGATGACCCAGGGATAGTTTGCCCCGAGCGATCCTTCGGAAGGTTTTTTGACGTCGATGATGTCAGCGGCGGTGGAGTGCCTTGCTTCGGCGATAGAGCTTGGGCTGACCAACAATTGCATAAAGTTTAATGATCTTTTATCCTAATAGTGATTGCGTTCGCCTATGGAACTGGTTCTTGCGATGGATTTGAAGAAGAATCTGGTTGTGCATGGTAAATCCGGGAAACGTGCGAGCTACAAACCGCTGGACTGGGGATGTTCCCCGACGGCCGAACCGCATGGTTTTGTCACAGCCGTCGCCCCGAAGTTCCTCTACATCGCAGATCTCGACCGGATCGAAGGGAATGGCTCGCATGACCGCGTTGTCCGGGACTGTGCCCGGCAGGTTGCGGCCTGTTACGTGGACCGGGGGTCCCGGTCCCCGGACGATCTCCTCAACGGTTACCATATCCGGAACATTATCGGCACAGAGACCGGCGGGTCTGATCTCTCGCGATACACGGGTGGTTTCCTGAGCCTCGATATCAGGGACGGCTGCGTCATCCCATCAGGCAGAGATCCGGTCGATTTTCTCAGGAGAGCGAACGGCTGGAAATTTGACGGTTGCATTATTCTCAACATCGGTGCTGTGGGAACGGAGACCGGGATCAACAAGGACACGCTCGGAAAAATGCGGGCCACATATCACAGGAAACTGTTCTATGGAGGGGGAGTTGCAACTGTTGCCGACCTGCAGGCGCTCAGCGATGCCGGGTTTGACGGTGCGATCATTGCCACTGCCCTGCACCGTGGTACCGTACCGCTCGCATGGGTCCGGAGGGGACGCTGTTGTTAATCACGCTGGAAGGAATTGACGGGAGCGGGAAGAGCACATTGCACGCCGCACTCAGGGAACCGCTCGCTGACCTCGCCCCGGTCTTCACCAGCGAGCCGGGGGCTACATGGATCGGTGCGGCGGTAAGACGTGCTATCGCAGAACAGATCGACCCAATCACGGAAGCGACTCTCTTTGTTGCAGACCACGCGGCCCACCTTGCACGAGTGGTCCGGCCCGCCCTTGCCGAAGGAAAACTCGTCATCTCCGACCGGTACAGCGACAGCCGGTATGCCTACCAGTCGGTTACCCTGCAGGGGATCATCCCGGAACCCGAACAATGGCTCCGGGCCATGCACAACAGCTGGACGATCATTCCCGACAAAACGTTTCTCTGCGTGCTTCCTGTAGACGAAGCCCTGACCCGGCTCAAGCCGCAGGACAAGCGGGAGCATTTCGAGCGGCGCGAGGTGCTGGAAAAAGTCCAGAACAATTACCTGTCTTTTGCCCGCGCTGAGCCGTCGCGGTTCGTGATCGTTGATGCGATGCTCCCCCCGGGGACTGTCGCGCAATTTGTTGCGGACGCGATCCGGGTGATGTGGGTGGCGGGGAAGAAGAAGAGAAGGAGGAAGTGAAAGTTTTGCAGTCGGACCAAAATCTTTTTCGATTCTACTTGTTCTGTCATCTCAGTGGACTTGCGATGGAAGCCGCCGCCCCCGGCGGGGCGCCCCCGCGGCGGATCAATTACCTGTCTCCTAAAATTGAATAGGTAATTTGCCCCGCCGTGCTCGAAGTTCTTTGCGAACTTCTCGAATTCGTGGTTCTGATGAACCACTCATATGTCGAAGAATCCTTACGGATTCTTCTCCAGTCAATCCTCGCTGACGCGACGATCGACTCCCCGGAGAGGCCCTGAGGCGGGGAGCCATCGTTTTGTTCGGGTTTCAATCATCAGCAAAAATTTTCATGCGACCTGATATCTCAACAAAATATTTTCATGAGCCCCCACCCTCAGCAAAAAAATTTCCGGACCGGCCACCTCTCACAAATTTTTTTCAATAACTCGTTCATCAATTCCAATCAGTTGTAAATTTTTTTCAAAATTTTTCACGC
The DNA here is from genome assembly GCF_050010295.1 of Methanoregula sp. Taxonomy (GTDB): domain Archaea; phylum Halobacteriota; class Methanomicrobia; order Methanomicrobiales; family Methanospirillaceae; genus Methanoregula. Next base: position 134,158 of record NZ_JBEKLH010000005.1, on the reverse strand, counting down.
AGAAAATTTTCCGGAATTTTTTTAATTTTTTCTTTTAAAAATTTTTTCCGGCCCGGATGTGAAAAAAATCCGGTCCTCCCCCTCAATCCACGACGGAAACCGCTCCGGAAGCCACCCTTCCGGGACCACCTTTTTTGGAGTTGACAACCTTTTCAATCCGGCCCCTCTACGGGCCCCGTTTCCCGGAAAAGTGCAAACGGGGCTCAAATAGGGCTCCGTTTGGGATCCGACACCCTCCTGTTTGGCACGAAACTCCTAGTGGATTTGCATGAACAGGGGGTCCGGCAGATCATCACGATTCTTCATCGTGAGGGCCCTGCAATCCGGAGACCCCTGAAGTATAGAAAACCCCGTAAAATCCCCGGTTTGCCAAAAGAGGCATTTTTGGAAAAACGCGTAAGACGCCCGGATTCCAGTGGGGCATAATGCTGGCCCGGAATGCCAGAAAGAGGCAGATTCGGCGTTTTCAAGAGCTGGGTGAGTTTTCGCATAAAAATCTTCGTTAGACCAAAGGGCGGGCGGAGAAAAAAGATGCCCGAAAAAGTGCCTCTACGGGCCTCCGGAGGGCATTATATGCGGTTCAATTTGAGCCCCTTTTGGGTAACGGGGCTTGATACGGAGGCATTCTTACGTCGGAGGATGGGGTTTACGACGGAGGATGGGGACGGGGTTTGGCGGCCCAACTGCGATGGTTTCCCCCCCTGCTTCGAAGAGAGTCGGCGCGATGCAGTCGAAGACTTACGTCTTCTCCAATCACCCCTCGCTGATGCGACGGGTGATTCTCCCGGGTCGCGCATGGGCAAGGTCCTGTACTGTTGATGGCGGGTAATTGAGCCGCCGCGGGGGCGCCCCGTCGGGGGCGGCGGCAGCAATCACATTTTCAAATCAAATTAGCACCCCCTCAAAAACTTGAAAGAAAATTTTTTAAAATGGTACGATGTTGATTGTGGTAAAAAAACAACCTTGATGAAATTTTATCTTAATTTGGAACGCATTGTTTTTTGTACATAATGTTTATAGTTGAAAAGAAGACGTAAAAACATTGTGAGAAATTATGGTTGAAAAATTTTCGGAAGTAGGTATTTGGTGGTTACCAGAGAATCCAGAAAAAAAGGTACATGGAACTTTATCTTATAGTCCAGAAACCGGAGCAAAATTGCAAGTGATGGGCTCGCTTGAAACGTTAGATAATGCAAGCACGGTTCGGGAATATGATATCATTAATGGTTTTACCGGAAGCGAGATCACATTATACAAGTGTTTCACTCAAACTGCCCCATATATGATTTTCAATCCAGAAATAATAACGACAGAATATTTCGCAAATGTCATTTTTAAAGGACATACGTTCAAAAAAGGATCTGATATTAAATTTAAATATGCTCGTACGGGATACAATCATTTAGAATCGTGGTTCTTTCGTAATACCATGTCTTTCACTTCATCTAAAAATGGCGAATTCTCTGTGACAACGAAATCTTTGGATCCTATTACTGCAAATATCGATGATAAATTAAAAATTTCACTGATCTCTAGCAATGAACACAGCGGAGAATGGAAAATTGAAGGAATGAAAGTAACACTCCAAGACAAAGCTTTTGCTGATATTGAGACTTCTATGGATATGAATTTTGAACAATTCATGAACATTTCTTCAAGATTTCAACGTTTTTTGACGATTGCAATAAATAAGCCAATTTGGATTCAATCGCTTGTGATTTTGATTTCAGAAAAAGGAGAAGCAGATAAACCCGTTGAAGTATTTCTTGAAATACAAAGACATCTGCTTGAAAAAGATAAGGTAATACACCCGAGTATGATGCCTTTTTCTTTTGATATTATATCTGATAAATTTGAAAGGATACTTAAAAATTGGTTTGAAAAGAGTTCTCTCATGGACCCCGTTTTTAATCTATATTTCGCATTGCAATACGGGGATAAAATGTATATTGAACACAAATTCTTAAATCTGATTTCTTGTTTAGAATCTTATCATAGAAGACGATACAACGGACAATATCTTACAAACCCGAATTACGATGATTTTAAGCAAAAAATAACTGAATTCTTTCCGATGATCGAAGATTCAAACTATGCCGATTTTAAAACTAAGTTCATCAATTCTCTTAAATATGGTAATGAGCCAAGTTTAAGAAAGCGATTGAATTTTATCTTCAATGACAATAGGCCGATTACCTCGAAATATATAAAAAATCAAGATCTATTTATTAATAAAGTGTTGGACACTCGAAATTATCGAACACATTTTGATAAAGAACTTGAAAAACTTGCAATTTCTGATTTTAGGGAATACAACGAATATAATCTTAAACTTAAACTTCTCGTAGAAGTATGCATTTTCAAAGAATTGGGTTTTAATTTAACTGATATTGAGGCAATACTTGCGAGAAATCAAAAATATCAACACATGCTTTCACAAACTTGAAAAATTTTTTAAGAATAGTCTTGAAAATTTTTTTCCTTCACTTCTTCACAATCGTCACGATCACATCGCCGACTGTGATCACGTCCACCTTTGCCCCTTCCTCCATATAGGAGTACTTTGGCGTGAAGGCATTCTCCGGGATCGCGACTTCGGTGCCTTCGAGCGTGATCGTCTTCGGCGGGTTTGCGAGCTGCTCCGGTGAGAGCGCCCGGACCGCGGTCATGAATGCCTGCGCCTGCTTCCGGAACGTGGGGCCTACTACGCCGCGGTTGAAATCGATGTCAGTGACGACCCGATCGAGTTTAGCTGCATCGGTCCGCCAGTGGACATCAGCATTGAGCGTCCGCCCGGTATCCCCTTCGTCATTGACCGTGTGCGGCGCGTAAATTGTAACTTTGCCGAGCGGGGCGTTGAGCGCAAGACCTGCGTCGTGTTTGTACTTCCGTACTTCGGCAACCACCTGGACGAGCAGGTTGCCTTCGTTGCGGGCATCATCGTCGTCATAGGTGAATGTGACCCACGGTTGCTTGTGGACGCTCCCGCCATTCAGGTATGAGTAGCACTCCTCGGCAAAGTAGGGAGTGAACGGGGCAAGCATCCGGCAGAGGGCATCGAACGCGGTATGGACCACAAGGCAGGCACTCTTCCGGGCCGCATCCTGCTGATAGAGCCGGCCCTTGACGAGCTCGATGTAATTGTCGGCAAGGACATCCCAGGCAAACTCGCGGATAGCCTTGAGCGCGACATCGAACTGGTAGGCTTCCATGGCACCGCTGACCTGTTCCACGGTATCCGAGAGACGGACGAGGAGCCAGCGGTCGGCGAGCGCCGTGACCGGTTCGTTCCCGTCAAACCCTCCTTTTCCGAGCTGCATCAGAGCAAACTTGGTGATGTTCCACATCTTCGTCTGGAACCGGGATGCGGCGACCACGTCGTTCCAGTTGAACATGATATCGGAGCCGGTCGCAGCCCCTATCGCGCCCCACTGACGGAGGGCGTCGGCGCCGTACTTGCTCATGATGTCCTCGGGCACGATGATGTTGCCGCGGCTCTTGCTCATCTTGAAGCCGTCCTCGCCAAGTACCATGCCGTTGACGAGGATCTCGTCCCATGGCTTCTGGCCGGTCAGGGCAACCGAGCGGAGGATCGTGTAGAATGCCCATGTCCGGATGATGTCATGGCCCTGCGGACGGATCTGGGCAGGGAAATACGGCGGGGTACCGCTGCCATCCCAGCCGGTCACGTTGAGGACCGATATGGAGGAGTCCATCCACGTGTCGAGTACGTCCACTTCACCGGCAAACGATGTGCTGCCGCACTTCGGGCACGGATGGCCGGGCTGTACGAGAGTCGGGTCGACCGGGAGATCCTTTTCATCGGGTGTCACCCTCTCGCCGCACTTGGTGCAGAACCAGACCGGGATCGGGGTCGCGAAGATCCGCTGCCGGGAAATGCACCAGTCCCACTCCATCTGTTCGACCCAGTTCTCCATCCGCCGGAGCATGTGCTCTGGATACCACGTTATCTGGTGGGCGGCTTTCTGGATCTCGTCCGGCCTGATCTTCACAAACCACTGGCGCTCGGAGAGGATCTCGATCGGCGTCTTGCAGCGCCAGCAGGTGCCCACGCGCTGTGCGAGTTTTTCCTGCCGCTTCAGGATCTTCTCTTCCTTCATGTCGGCAAGGATCGCGGCCCGGCACGCTGTCGTGTTCATGCCCTTGTATTTACCGGCAATGCCGGTCATCTTCCCCTGCCGGTCAATGGCTTTCCTCAGCGCGAGGTTGTGCTGTTTCCACCAGTGGACATCCTGCTTGTCGCCAAAAGTACAGATCATCACGGCGCCCGAGCCGAATGCGGGATCGACGGCCTCATCCTGGACGACCGGGACATCGTGGCCGAAGAGCGGCACTTTCATGGATTTGCCTTTCAGCACGTGGAAGCGCTCATCGCCGGGGTGCACGGCAACAGCCACGCAGGCTGCAAGGAGCTCGGGGCGGGTGGTTGCGATCTCGAGACTATCGAAATCGAAGTAATTGAGCGTAGTCTCGCGGTCGTCATACGCAACTTCCGCAAACGCGATTGCTGTCTCGCAGCGGGTGCAGTAGTTGACCGGGTGTTCGCTCTGGTAGATATACCCGCTTTTGAGCATGCGTAAAAACGAGAGCTGCGTCCTGCCGTAATACTGCGGCATCATGGTGATGTACTCGTTGCTCCAATCCGTGGAGAATGCCATCTTGCGCAGTGTCTGGCGCATCGCCGCGATGTTCTTTATCGTAAGGTCCCGGCACATCTTCCGGAAATCCTCGCGGGAGACATCGTTCTTTGTGATCTTATTGATCTCTTCCACCTTCACTTCGGTTGGCAGACCGTGGCAGTCCCACCCCTGGGGGAACATCACGTTGAACCCCTTCATCCGCTTGTAACGGGCGAAGAAGTCGATGTAGCACCAGTTCAGCGCGTTCCCGATATGGAAGTTGCCTGTGGGGTAAGGGGGGGGGGTATCAATTACAAACTGGGGCTTTTTCGAATTTTTGTCAAAAAAGTGGTCCTCATCGCGCCAGGTCTTCCTCCAGCGTTCCTCCACTTCGGCAAAATCATAGTTTTTCGGCAGCTGATCTGATGGCACCATTCGGGTCAAGGTTGGTTGTGAAATAAAATATAGTGATCGTATAATATTCCGCATGCCTGGCAGGTACATGCCGGTAATCGTGACTTCCGGGCAAAGGCAGCACAATAAAACTCTTTTTGCTTGAAAACAAATGATGACCAATGCATAGACAGCGGGGCCTCGGGTACGCGGCGGCAATCGTGGGGGGCGCCACCCTCGTCGGCCCCTACCTCAGGCCGGCCTGGCTGATGGGACTCGTCGTTATCCTCTATGCCCTTATCCTCTGGCGTTTTTTCGATACGAAATATTTAACCTTCACCTTCTGTATCCTTTCCACTCTCTATGGTATCGGGCTGTTGCCGTTCTTCGTATTCGCAACGAGCCTCGCCATGCTTGTGCTCGGGGAACTGGTCTTCCAGACGGGCGCCGACGACCTGAATACCTACCTGTACTATATCATTTCCACGGCATGGGCCGGCGTCCTCGTTATGGCGTACCTCCATGAGACCGCGATCCTGACCATCATCTTCGGCATTATCGCGGCGGTGCTCCTGAAGGTGATCCTGCTCAAATACGAGGATTCGCTGATGATTGAGGGAGTGGGTATCGCCATGACCATGTGGCTCATCCAGGAACTCAATTACCAGGCCAACCTCCAGATGGTCGTCGCCGCAGTCATTGTCGGGTTCACGTTCGGGTATTTTGCCTTCCGGTCAAAAACCGCCGACCTTTCCGGGCTCTTCTCCTCGGCACTCGTAGGCATCGTTCTCCTGGTATTTGCTGATGCCAGGTGGTTCATGATTATGCTCACGTTCTTCATCCTGGGTTCCGCAGCGACCAGGTACAAATTCGAATACAAGAAGAGGATCGGCGTAGAACAAGGCCAGAGCGGGGCCCGGGGTTACCGGAATGTTTTTGCGAACGGGATTGTGGCTACTGCTGCTGCAGTCCTGTTCGGAGTTTTTCAGCAGCCGGTCTTTATTGTCGTGTATGTTGGCTGCGTAGCGACCGCTGCTGCAGATACGGTGGCGAGCGAGATTGGAGTGACCGGTGGGATCCCCTACATGATCACAACCTTGAAAAAAGTCCCCATTGGTACAAATGGCGGGGTGACGCTTGTGGGAGAGACGGTGGCGCTCCTGGGCGGCTTTGCGGTCTCACTCGTCGCACTCCTTATAGGCGTAATCACACCGTCGATGCTGGTTATCTGCACTCTCGCGGGTTTTGCCGGAACCAATATTGACAGTTTCGTGGGAGCAACCCTCGAAAACAAGGGCTTCCTCGGGAATGCCGGCACCAACCTGCTGGCAACAATCGGCGGCGGGCTCTTTGCAGTGGCGATATTCATTTTCCTGAAATTTTAAACAGTAAAAATGGTGATTTTCCTTTTTCTGGTTTCACTTCCTTGGTACGGCATCTGAAAATCAATATTTATACCAGCGTCCCTTGCTGTCATATTCACCGCTCATCTGCTGCTGTATCACGACCGTGCTCCCGGCTAGCTTCTTGAAAAAACAGGCTTTGTAACTGTACAAGATGGGGATGAGGAGGAAGCCGGCAAGGAATACGATGACAGCAGTGATCCACATCCCATCAGGACCGATGATAGCAACAAGTTGTTCCGGGGTAAATGCCTGGAGTTGTGCCTCGGTATACCGGGTGATCGGTTCGAGTTTGTCATAGAGAAACGCTTCCCAGACCACCATCAGACAAAAAACGATGCCCAATGTCACGGCAATGCTGACCACGATAAACGCGATCACCTCAGAAAAGTGGGTTGTGACAAGTCCGATACTCCGGTGAATGGAATCAAATACCTTCCGCTCTTCAAACACCGCTGCAGTATCGAAAAAGAGCGTGAGAACGAGACATGGGATCATGATGCAGAACGTGAGAATGACCATCAAGGCCGGGTCGGGTGTTGACCCGGTGAGCGTGAAGGTGACGATGATCAGGACAAACACCACAAGGATAGCAAATATGATGACCAGCTGTGGGAGGAGCACGGGGAAATAGTACCGGATTCCCCCGCCGACCAGTGCCCTGAGGTCCCCGCCATTGTTCCTGATGATGAGAAGCAGTCCGGTAGTAAACAGGAGGAGCAAAAGCCCTGATACGATAAGGAGCCGGCCTGCGAAAAACGTCCCCGACAGGTTGAGGAGGATCCAGAGCACTGCCGCTGATAACCCCCCGATCAGGCCGGGGACCCAGAGCAACGGCATCCGCCGGAGAAGATGGAGAGCCTCCTTGAATTCAGCGATCGCCATCGTTACCGGGTCCTCGGCATGGCAACGATCTCGCGTACCTGGAGGTCAAAGAAACTGCTGGTGTGCGCAGGGCGGATAACGCAGACCGTGTCAGCACCGCTTGCAGTCCCTCCGGCAGCAACAACCTCACCGGTTGCGCCGATTGCGCCCTGGTCTGCGGCAATCAGAACGCATTCGACGGCCACTTTGAGGCCCACTGCAACAACCCGCCGGAGGGCTTCAGCGATGGCTTCCGTGCGGGACCCGCCGCCGACTTTTGTCGAGCGGGAGAGTGCCCGCTCCAGCCCGGAGAGGGCATGGGTACCCGTCACAATCCTGACCCCCTGCTTTTGCAGGCTTTGGGCAGTCTCATGTGAAAATTCCCACTCCCCGGGTTTTGTAAATCCGACCACATGGGTGACGACTACGAGCTGGAGACCGGACCCCTTCATGGCATCGAAGAAAACCTGCGCGGTCTTACCGGACGTGCTTGCAACAACAATGGTCCTGATATTGAGTTCCTGGGCCCGCTGGATGGAAAAACGCGCAGCATCTGCAGTGTTCTCCTCGCCGGGCCGTTCAAAATAATAGGTTTTTCTCTCAACAAATGTCATGAGTACCTTTTATTAAGCCGGGATGGAAAAACTTTGTCAGATTCTGTTCATACCAATAATTGCGAATTTCATTAGTAATCAAGTCTGAGGAACCTTCCATGATTACCCTGGCTCTTGCGGGAAAACCCAACTGCGGAAAATCGACATTTTTCAAGGCTGCCACGATGGCAAATGCTGAGATCGCGAATTACCCGTTCACTACCATCAACCCGAACTTCGGTGTCGGGTATGTGCGGACAAAGTGCGCGTGTTCTGACCTGAAAGTAAAATGCAGCCACTGTATTGACGGCTCCCGCTTCGTGCCGGTGAATCTTATCGATGTCGCAGGTCTTGTACCTGATGCGCACAAAGGCAAGGGTCTGGGCAACCAGTTCCTTGACCACCTCCGGCAGGCCGACGCGATCCTCCACATCATCGATGCGAGTGGCGGGACTGACAGCGAAGGAAACCCGGTCGGGGCGGGAAACCATGATCCTGAAGAGGACGTCAAGTTCCTCATCTTTGAGATGACGATGTGGGTGCATGGGATCCTTGAGAAGCACTGGACGAGGATAAGCCGGCAGTCCCAGGGAAAGGGCGCTGCCATCCAGCAGGGGATCGCTGAGACGTTTACCGGCCTTGGGATCACGACTGAAGATGTGCGCGATGTAGAGCTGAAACTGAAGATCGATCTCGTCCATGCATCGGTTGAGGACCTCATTCCCCTGTGCGCGGAGATGGTGAAAATATCAAAACCGATGCTGGTCGTCGGCAACAAGGTCGACGAGGCCCCAGAGGTCCTGCGCACCAGGCTCGCTGCAGCCCGCGTCGTGTTTGCAAGCGCGGCATCCGAACTGGCGTTGCGGAACGCCGCGGCAGCGCACGTGATCCTGTACCTGCCCGGAGACCCGGAGTTCAGGATCGCGAACGAAGGGTCCCTCTCCCCGGCCCAGAAAGCCGGCCTTGCAAAGATCGCGGATGTAATGAAACAGGGCAATGGCACCGGCGTACAACAGGCCATCAACCAGGCGGTATTCGATCTGCTTGACATGATTGTCGTCTATCCGGTAGAAGACGAGAACCACTACTGCAACAAACAGGGAGACGTGCTGCCGGACGCATTCCTGATGAAGAACGGTTCAACGCCCCATGCCCTGGCATTCCAGGTGCATACGGACATAGGAAAGGGATTTCTCTATGCCATTGACGCCCGGACCAAGATGCGGATCAAGGAGAACCACGTGCTTCGGAACGGTGACATCATCAAGATTGTCAGTGTGGCAAAGTAAATGCGGCACGGTTACTAGTATGGTATGACGATTGTCATCTTATTGTCTGACAATGCGGCCGCACTTTTGGAAAATCCCTGATTTTATGAGATCTTTTACCGGGAAAACCCTCCTTTTTCCACAAAGTTTATAATGGGATAATGTGAACAGAGGATTTACCGAGAACCAAGACGGCAGAGGTGGATTCATGAGTGGGGATATCTATCAGGCACAGGTTATCAGGAATTTCTTTGACTGTATCACCGGGACGGACAGGAACCTGACCCGGATCTATATGTGTGTCATGAGCCTTGCCAAACTCCGCATGGAGCCTCCCGAAAAGATGAGTGCGCTGGTTGACCAGTTGCGCAAGAGCAAGATCCAGAAGGAACTTTCTGTCGACATCCTCGATTACATGTGCGATGCTGCAAACCAGCTGGAACTCAGCACGGTCCAGACCGCGTTTGGTGTCAAGGACATCCGGGAAGTGGCACAGGACTTTACCGGCATCAGCATGGACAGCCTCTGAGCGGACCGTCCTCAATCTTCTTTTCACTCCAGCGGGATTTTTCAAAAAGTGGAGTATTGATCATCCGGACCTAGCTAAGACTCGGGATAACGATCAATCAAAACCCATTGCTTTCTTGTAATCCGTGAGAAGTCTTAGAATCAGTTTCCGGTGCTCTCCCATGGTCTCTTCATCGTCCGGAGAGGTGAGGAGTGCCACTACGTAAACGAGGATGAGAGCATTGTCCAGTTCAAATGTGCCAGGGTCTTCAACCTTCTCGGCCGGCAGGTCGATGGCTATGTATCTGCGCTCTTCCGGGGAAAATGCGAATGAGAGATCGGGTGTTACCCGGGACCTGGTGCGGTCATCTGCATTCGCTCTGATTATGGCGAGTGCCTTTTTCAGTGCCGCATTGGGTCCGCTTTCAGGAATCAATGCTATGGCGTGGGTGCATTCCCGGACCGCATTTTCGTAAAGCCCGAATTTGAAAGCAAGGAACGCGGATGCGATCTCGTGGGCGGTTGAGGACGGAAAACCCGGGAACTGGAGTCGCAGGCGTTCTAGATAGGCATCAAGAAATTTTTCCATCAGGATAGATCCTCCTGTGAGTGAGCTCGCCAGAACCATCTGGGCTATGGTAGTTCCACAGATTCTGAAATCTGGAAATAACCCGAATGCGCCCTGGTTCTGACGTTCAGATAGTACTTTGGAACCAGTGCCACATGAACGTATCCTTATGCTTGCAGTCGGATATATTGAACTCAGGGCATCAATGGTTTATAAGAGAAAGAAGCACCAATATTCCCGCTATCGGTATGGGTGCAGTAATTTTTTCTGATGTGCACTCCGATGCAGACGCTATCGGGGCACTTGCTTCGTGCATCGGGTCTCCGTTCTTCCGGCAGGAGTTTGGCCCGGTCGACGTTCTTATAAACCTAGGAGACCTCCTTCACCGGGGAAGCCGGCCTCAGGAAACCCTGGAAAAGATCCACACTCTTTCTCACGAGTACCGGCTCATATCAATCCTTGGTAACCATGACCACGCATTTATCCACGGCATCCTGGTGAGCGGCAGTGATGCGGCGAGCACCTACCGCCACGAGCAGCTGCGCGACTCCCCCCTTCTCTCTATATTCGACGCGATGCCCATGGAATGGGCAGACCGCGGCATGCTCTTTGTCCATGGAGGTCCGCTTGAACTCGGCAACCAAACCCTCAGACTCAAGTGCTGGCAGCGGCTCTCCCACGAGAGCGGTGACTTTTTTACCGGGTACCATTATACGGCGCCGATGGCATTCGAAGCTCTTGAGAAAAGGGGCCTTACCCATATGTGCTGCGGGCACCAGCACGAGCATATCTGTTGCAGCAAAACCGCAAATGGTATTGTCCAGAACGAGCTTAAATTCAGAATGTTGGGCGGGGAGATCGAACCGGGCAATATCAGGCTTGAAGCAGCGCGTGTACCCCTCGACTACCCGGCGCTCTTCCGTGTCGGAGGCTGTCACGGCTATGCACCAGAATTTGCATACACCGATTTCTCTGCATTCTCCTTCATCCGGATTCTGCTCCCGGCATAAATTCCGGGCCTGATACTGTTGCCCCAGACCGTCTTTTATCTTGGATAAAGATCTGGATCTCCGCAATTTTTGCCCGGTTTGTGCTCTGCATATAAAATCAAAGGCATTTTTTCCCTTTCTTCGCGATATATTTATATTATGTAACCACAGAGTGGTTATTATGCCTCGTGCAGGCGAGGGACGTTCGATACGAATCGATCCTGAGGTGTATGAGGCGCTTCTCACGCTGAAACGTGGGAATATGACGTTTTCCGACGTCATCGCGCAGATGCTCCGTGAATGCTACGGGTGGTCGGACGAATTTTCGGCCAGCCAGCGTGAGCTTGAGGATTTTATCGAAATCCATCCACGATAATGTCTTTGGCTTCATTACGGATCCTGCAAAAGACCGAATGGTGTCTGATCCAATGAAATTGGTGCTTACCGACGATATCAACCAAGACCGGCTCAACTGGCTTGTCGAACGAGTGGACGAGATGTTTTCGGAAGAAGATGATGATGAGAATGATACCTTTAACCACAAAATGCCGACCCGTCCCTCTCACGCTGACCCTTGGCAATTAACCTGAAGTTGCACGTTCTCCCCCGCAATCTCTCTAATTTTTATGCGCAGTTCCTCTACAAGTACCGGGATCTTCTCTCCGCTCTTCAGTCTCCAGTCTTCCAGTTCCTTAAGCGACTGTTTCTCTTTTGATAGTCTCGATTCCAGCTGGTGCCGTTCGCGTTCGAGCGAATTCACCCGGATAAGAACAGGGTGTACGGTCAGGGATTCGCAGGCAGCGGTACACGAGTCCTCCCGGGCCCTGAGTTCCCTGCACATCATAATCATCTCCTGGCAAAACCGAGAGGTATCGGAAAAAATTGAGTGCTCTTCCTTGTTTTTCAGCACAATTTCCCCGCTGCCGATCATCCGTTCAGCTACCGGGCATGCAGCAGTGAGCAGGGCGGTCAGTTCCTGCGGATCCGGCATGGCATGATCCGAGAGGAGTTCCATGGCATGCCGGAGAGCTGAAACTTCGGGCGGGTGCTTCTGTCTGACCGCAATTTTCTCGGCTTTGCGGAATACATGGGACGCGGTCATGGAGAGAGCAGCATAGGAACGCACCATATCATCGCGTTCCCGTTCCTTGGCTGCAAGCGCGGACCTCAGCCCCGAAATCTCTTTCATCTGTTCATCGGAACAAAGGAGACTTGTCTCGTTCCCGATTTTCGTCAGGCGATCCGTTATCTCAGTAATGCGTCCGATAATGCGCTGCTCTTTTTCAGCTGATTTTGCATAATCCGCTTTGAGATCTCTGACTGCGTCGTACAATTCCATCACAATTTTTTCCCTGTCGAACTCTTTCCGGTACCGCCCGAGGGAATCGGTGAGGCCGTTAATCTCCCGCCCCATCGCATCAATACCGGTTCTGACCGATTTCATTTCATCGGGAAAGACGACCTGGAGATACCTCCCCTGTCCCCGCGTACTGTTCAGGCACCCTTTCACGCATTCAACTGCTGCAGAGTAAAATTCGTTTATTTCGTCCGGTAATTCTTTTGCCAGGGACGCGTTCATTGCCCTGACAAAGAGGGGAAGGGAGTTCTTTGCGATACTTTTGAGTTTCGGGTGAATTTTTGGATCGTGCTCGGCACCGGCGATGCTGTTCACGATGTGCTGCAGCTGTGCCGCTGCGTTCCGGATGTTCTGGACAGGTATTGTTGTTTCGGATTCAAGTGTGGACAGGACCGACTCCCTGCGGGCGTCAAGCCATTCCGGAATAGAGTCAAAGGAGATGAGGGTCGGTTCCTGTTCTTTTCTGCTCAGGATCTTTTTCAGAAAATCATGCATACGATGCACCGGATAGACGTTTATGGTCTTGGCGGCTGCCACAGGGACGGTCAATCATTTCGGGCAATCTGGAGGAGCCGTTCTTTTCCTTTGATCTCTCTGAGCACCCGGACGACCGGTTGCGGGACAAGCTCCTCCCATGGTTCACCGGCAAGCATCCGGCGCCGGATCTCGGTTCCGCTCAGGGTCTCGCGCTCATACAATGCAGGTGACTGGACTTTGATGCCCGACTCCCTGAAGAGCTGGATGACGAGGGGGTTTGAAGAGTAACAGGTCTCAAACGGCGGGGCCATCGAACGGACATGGGCCACCCAGAGGGCGTTGCGCTGGATGTCCTCAATCGGGATGACATAGAACGGGCATTCCAGGGAAGCGAGCGCCCGGGTTATCATCAGAACGCGCTCACCGGCGGTAAATGGGTTGTCAACCTGGTGGGAGAGCTGTGCGCTACCGATCCCGATGATGATCTCGTCAACTTTTCCTGCGATATGTTCGAGTACGGACTGGTGCCCGTTATGGTAGGGCTGGAACCTCCCGATATAAAATCCCCGTTTCATGGATGCACTCCCATATTTGCGATCCGGGCAGCAAAGGCACCGGCGGTGAACCCGGCGTCGATGTTCACAACGGCTATGACCGAGCACGACTGGAGCATGCTGGCAAGAGCTGCTTTCCCCTCCCCCATGTAACCATAGCCGACACTCACAGGGACACCGATTACCGGCTTGTCAACCAGCCCGGCAACGACAGCCGGCAGGGTCCCCTCCCTCCCCGCGCAGACTACGAAGACGTTGGCTGCAAGTACGGACTTGAGCGCAGGGAACAGGCGGTGGATGCCGGCTGCCCCCACATCATAGGCAGTCCGTACCTCACACCCCATCTCTTCAGCAATAATCCTGGCCTCCTCAGCGACCCGGATATCAGAGGTGCCGGCGGTGATGATCGCTACTACCCCCCCGGTCTTCCCGGGTGCCGGCCCGTTTCCCAGAATGAGGACTCCTCCGGTATCGCGATATTCTGCTGCTATGCCCTTCTTCGTCGCGGATTCCCGTACTCGTTCAGCCTGATCGGGACTGATGCGTGTGATGATACAGCGCCCCACTGCCTCCGCGTGACGAATGGCAATCTCTGCGAGATGGGGCGGGTCTTTTCCGTCAGCAAGAACCACCTCGGGCATACCGCAGCGTATGCTCCGCCCGAGGTCAATACAGGCAAAATCCCCGATGCGGTCGAGGCGCAGCCCTTCAATGGCCTCGGCCGCCGAATCGAGGGAGATCGCGCCCTCCTTATATTTCCTAAGGAGATCCTGTAACGCCGAGTTTGCCTGCATGGTTGTAATAATACAGATATGGAACAGCGTATAATAAGTTAGTTCATTGCCATGTCGTACCTTCTCTATGTTGCCCTGTTCGGGACTGCAGCCACGATCTTTCTCTGGCTGAGGGACGCGCGGATATTTTTCAGGACGGGGCTTCCGGGATACCGCTCGGCTGCTTACTGGGGTGTTGCCTATGGCGCGCTTGCGACCCTCGGTTTTCAAGTGGCATTCTTCGCTCCCGATTTTGAACTTCTCGGCCTTGGCTTGATCCTTGCGGCGATGTATCTCCTTGTCAACCGGAAAAAGGAGAAGATATGGAAAGATGAAGGTACCCTGCAACGGCTTCTTGGTAGTGTGTCGCCCGGAAGGGTGAATAAGAAATAATGTGATGCGAACAGTACTGAATAAGGACTTTACAACCATGCTCCAGAAACCACGAGGCACGAGAGATTTTTTACCGGATGAGATGGAAGCGCGGCGCGCCACGGAATGGCGCATGCGGGAAGTTGCTCGCCGCTGGGGCTACCGGGAAGTCTGTACTCCGGAGTTCGAGGACCTTGAGCTCTTCACCATGCGCTCTGGCGAGGGAATCGTTGAAGAGATGTATGTTTTTGAAGACAAAGGCGGCCGTAAGCTTGCCCTGCGCCCGGAGATCACTGCAGCGGTCGTACGCATGTACATCAATGAGGCAAAGGTTGCGCCAAAACCCCTGCGCTGGTGTTATTTCGCCGATTGCTTCAGGTACGAGCGGCCGCAGAAAGGGCGGTACCGCCAGTTCTGGCAGTTTGGTGTGGAACTCATCGGCGCTGATACCGCGGCCGCTGATGCGGAAGTGATCATGCTTGCTGCTGACATGCTGAATGCAACCGGCGTGCGGTACGAGCTGAAAGTCGGCCATCTCTCGTTCATGAAAAATCTTCTCAAGGATCTTGAGCCTCCGGCACAGCGCAGGGTCATGGCGCATATCGACAAGAAAGATTTCGACGGGCTCACGGATGCACTCCGGACCATGGAAAAGCCGGAACTCGCGGATTCACTCGTAGCCCTTATCGGGAGCGGGGACCTTGCCGATGCCTTCGAGATTGCAGGGCAGGTTTCAGGGAAAGATCGGATCGAACAGACCATTTCTACTCTCGATGCAGCGGGTGTGAGGTACTCACTCAACTTCGGGATCGCGAGAGGCTTGGACTATTATACCGGTACTGTTTTTGAAGCGTTTGCCGATAACCTCGGGGCTGAAAACCAGATCCTTGGCGGAGGGACATATCGCCTTGCCCATCTCTTCGGCGGGGACGATACTGCCTCCTGCGGGTTTGCCATAGGTTTTGACCGCGTAATGGTCTCCCTTGGGGAGGTCCGGCAGAAAAAAGATACGATTATCAGTATCGTCTGCACAGAAGACGGGCGAAAACGTGCCCTCGAAGTCGCCCGCGCATTCCGCGACTCCGGTATCCGCACCGAGATGGATCTCATGGAACGCGGTCTCGGGGCCCAGCTTGCCCATGCCTCGAAATCCGCGGACTTTGCGGTTGTCATCGGGAAGCGTGAAGTGGAATCCGGGGAGGTTACGATCAAGGATCTGAAGTCCGGTGAGCAGAAGACGATCGGGTTAAAAGCTGCGATTGCCGGGGTGGTTGCGCTTGGCTCTCGCTGACGAGCTCGCCAAACAGCAGCGCAGCATCAGTGTTGCAGAATTTTTTGAGAAGAACAAGCATCTCCTTGGTTTTGACTCTCCCACGCGGGGGGTTATCACCACCATCAAGGAGGCCGTGGACAATGCACTGGATGCCTGTGAAGAGGCACAGGTGCTCCCGGATATTTTCATCAGCATAAAAAAGACCGGTCCCGATATTTTCCGTATTATTGTTGAGGACAACGGGCCTGGTATCATAGCAGCGCAGGTCCCGTATGTGTTTGGCAAACTCCTCTACGGGTCGCGGTTCCACCAGATCCGTCAGACCCGAGGACAGCAGGGTATCGGCATCTCTGCCGCAGTGCTGTATGCGCAGCTGACCAGCGGCCTTCCGACGGTGGTCATATCCCGCACCGGTGCCAAAGAACCGGCCCACCGGTTTGAGATCCAGATCAGGATCGAGACGAACGAGCCGGATATCATCTCCGAGCAGCCCTTTGACTGGGACCGCGCTCACGGCACGCGGGTGCAGATCGAGTTCAAGAGTACCATGTCGGCAAAGAAGAAGCTGCTCGAATATCTCCGGTACACATCCGTAGTCAACCCCCATGCCCGGTTCCGGGTCGAACTGGATGACGAATCGTTCACGTTCGAGCGTGTGAGCCAGGAAGTAATTGCCTGCCCGGTGGCAATACGACCGCACCCTCACGGGATCGAGTTTGGCCAGCTCAAGCGGATGGTGGCGGCAAGCGACCAGGAACTGGCTGATTTTCTCGTTGAAAATTTCAGCCGGGTCGGGAAAAAAACGGCGCAGGAGATGGGTGAACGGGCCGGACTCAAAAGTACGGTAAAAGCAAACGGTCTTTCCATGGACGAACTCAAGTCCCTTCTCTCCGCCATGCAGGCAGTCGGAGTCCCCGCCCCTCCAACCTCCCAGTGCCTCTCCCCTATCGGAGAAGAGTTGATCCGACGAGGACTGGACAAGGAGTTCCAGATGGATTTTGTCGCTGCCCGGACCCGCCCGAGTTCGGTCTTTTCCGGTCACCCGTTCATGGTCGAGGCGGCGATCGGGTACGGGGGAAAACTCCCGGTTGAAGGCAATGCCATCCTCCTCCGCTTTGCCAACCGGGTCCCTCTCATGTACCAGCAGGGGGCCTGTGCCATCACGGAATGCGTCGCGAATATCAACTGGAAATCGTATAACATCACGCAGCAGGGACTCCCGGTGGGACCGGTCCTGATCCTGGTCCATGTGGCATCGACAAATGTCCCGTTTACCAGCGAAAGCAAGGACGCCATTGCCAGTATCCCGGAAATTGAGAAGGAGATTGTTCTCGTTCTCCAAGACCTCGGCCGCGAACTTAAGAATTTTGTCTCGCGCAGGGACAAAAACAAACAGGCCGAAGACCGAGCCCGGGCTGTCTGTGCTATCATTCCCGAGATCGCCTCGAAAGTCAGCGAGATTGTTGAAAAACCGGTTGTAGACACAACACCTATCGAGGGAAAACTTATGCGCAAGATGATTGCCAAAAAATCGTCCCGCGGCGGAAAGGTTACCATCGAACTCGCCAACTATAGCGGGTATGTTGGTGAGATTTCAGTGTATGATATATCCGCCGATCCCGCTGCCGATGCCGTTCCCAAAGCGGATTTTGTGAGCGAGATTGACGGCCAGTTCACCAAAGTCTGGAAAGTAACTGTTCCGTCAAAAGAGGTATGGCGGGCAATGTATACCGGGAAAGGCGGAGGCCTGCTGGATATACGCGGGATAGATGATTCCCGGAAGATGGTGGTGGACCTCGATGTCTAGGGAAGAACTTGAGAAGAAGTCAATGGCAGCCCTGCTCGGGATTGCCAGCGCCTGGTATGATCAGATGAAGGCAGGAGAGATCCCCTCAATCTCGCTCCCGACCCGGACGAAATACAATATTGAGTTCGATGATGCAAGCGAAGTATGGAAATATGGTGACCGGGAGAGCATGCGCACGGCCGCTTCAGCCAAGAGCGCCACGCACCTCCTGAAAATGGCGTATGTAATCGGGTTTATCAAGCAGCAGCTGACCGAGAACCGGTCTTCGACCCTGAGAGAGATGTATTATATCTCGGAAGGGTGGAAGCGCGCAAAATTCAGTGCCCAGGACGAGAGCAACTTCCTGATCGAAGACCTCGAGATCCTCTCGGAAGTCCCCCGCGAGGGGTTCCATCTCCACCCCGAAGAGAATGGTGCTTCTATTTATGGCCCGATGCGGATCCGGGAAGAGACGCGTCGCGGGATGAAGACGATCCATTGCCAGGACGATGTCGGGCAGGCGGGATACACGATTCCCAACAATGTGGAGAATATTGAATTTGTTGATCACAACGCCAAGTTCGTTATCGCTATAGAGACAGGTGGTATGTACGACCGTCTCATCGAGAACGGATTTGACGAGGAGTTCAACGCGATTCTCGTGCACCTGAAAGGACAGCCGGCGCGTTCGACCCGTCGCATGCTCAACAGGATAAGTTCGACTTGGGATCTTCCCGTGCTCGTTTTCACCGATGGCGATCCATGGTCGTACCGCATTTTTGCGTCCGTTGCCTATGGTGCTATCAAGAGCGCACACATGTCGGAACTTCTGGCCACTCCAAGATCGCAGTTCCTTGGCCTGCAGCCAAGCGATATCCGGGACTACAACCTTCCTTCCGACAAGCTGACCGAAAAAGATGTGGAGGCACTCAATGCCGAGCTGACAGACCCCCGTTTTGCCACGGACTACTGGAAAAAACAGATCATCTTTCAGATCGACATGGGGCTGAAGTCAGAACAGCAGGCATTTGCAGCACGCGGGCTTGATTTTGTGACGAAGAAGTATCTGCCGGAAAGGCTGTGTGAGATGGGGATAATCTAGGTTATTATGAGTATCGGTGTGTGCTATCCGGACAAATATGCTGTTGAAGAGGCATTCCAGCTCCTCAAGGTGCCGTGGGACTGGTATGTACCCGGACAGCAGTACGATGTCGTGATCGCCCGCAAAGCTGATGTACCGGGCTGCACGGAAAACCTCATCGATCTAACGGGCAATGACATTTTTAAAAAAATCAGCGATCTGCTCACAACCGGTCAGCCCCATCTCCACGAACCGGTGTGCGATCTCCTGATTGACACTCTCCGGCAGGAACTGAAAAAATACACGATCCTTGTGGAGATCCCTCCCGCGCCATGGGGGCACCCATACATGGTGGCCCTTACTCATGACGTTGATATCACTTCCGTCAGGGAATGCCGTATTCTCACGGTGGGCCATGCGGCATACCAGTGTTTTAAACAAGGGAAGTTCCGTGCCGGCTTTAACCTGTTTTGTGCCAAGTGCGGGATTGGACCGGATCCCTGGTCACTCTTTGAACACTGGAAGACCCTTGAGAATCGGCTTGATGTTCGTTCAACTTTCTTTTTCGTACCCCAAAAGGATGACCCGGGCGTGCGGGCGCACCCGTACCGGGCGGTCGTGTATGACATTAAAGAGAAAACGGATTTACTGCGCGATCTGGATCATGGCGGATGGGAAGCCGGTGTTCATGGCATTGATAATTGGGCTGACGCACAACGCGGAAGACAGGAAATGGCAGCACTTGGGCTTGAGGGAAAGACGCCCGGCAACCGGACGCACTGGCTCCTTTTTGACCAGAACAGCTGGAAAGTACTGGATGAAGCGGGGTACTCATATGATACGACATTCGGGTACAATGACGATGCCGGTTTCCGTGCGGGTACCCTGCAGGTATACCGGCCGCGCACTGCAGAGACGCTCCTGGAACTCCCTCTCCACATCCAGGACATCGGGCTCTTTGGGAACTTTTGCTGGGCGCCCACTGACAATGGCTGGGTGAAAACGCCGTGCATGCATCTCGATGAACACGCGGCACGCGTGTACTGTGACCGTATTTTTGATTATGCAAAAAGATTTGGGGGGACTGTGACGATACTCTGGCACTACGAGAACCTGATACCTCCTCGGGACTGGTCCCGGTTGTATAAGGATCTGGTAAAACGGGCTCAGGCTGACGGTGCGTGGGTAACAACTGCAGGAGCGGTGGTGGAGTGGTTTAAAGAACGGAGAGAAACGGGTATTGAATATGGCAGGGGTAAAAACATTATAACGATCAAAATCAGCAATCGGCCTTCCGGCCAAAACCCGCCGATGTTTGTGCGGGTTTTTATAGATCCAGTCCGGGTAGCGAATATCGATACTGAATATAGAGTTAGTGAGGATTACATCGATATTCGCTGTACCCGACCGGAAATAACGGTGGCTCTCCTATGAGAGTCCTGCTGACCGATGGCAATTTCAAGCATACTCTGGCAGCGGTGCGCTCACTTGGGAAAAAAGGCAATGAGGTCACTGTTCTTTCGCACCTTTCTTTCAGCATCTCATTTTATTCTAAATATTGTCATCATCACGTTATTGCACCAGATCCTGAGAAAGATCCACAGTTTGCAGCATTCCTGCTCGAATATGTCAAAAAAAATCATATAGACGTCCTGCTGCCGGTCAGTTTCGCCGCAGTAATGCAAGTCGTCCATATCCGCCACGAATTGGAAAAATACGTAAAAATTCCCCTTGCAGAGGATGGGGCATTGGATATTGCAGGCAGCAAGGACCGGACCATCCAGTTCGCAGAAAAGATCGGGATCCGCATCCCGAAAACATGGTATCCCCGCACTGAAGCCGACGTTGAGACCATTGCACACGAGGTTTCCTATCCAGCGGTGATCAAAGGATCGGAAGAATCAGGATTTGTCCGGTATGCAAACTCCCCAGGTGAATTATCAGAAAAATACCGGATGATCTCCCGACATTCACCGGTTATTCAGGAATATATTACCGGTGAAGGGTATGGTTTTTTCGCTCTTTATAATCACGGATCTGCCCGGGCGATCTTCATGCACAAACGGGTTCGCGAGTACCCGGTTACGGGGGGTCCGAGTGCTTTTGCAGAGAGTGTGTACGTGCCGGCATTACGGGACGCGGGCCTGCGCATTCTTAACAGCCTGCATTGGCATGGCGTAGCAATGGTGGAATTCAAGAAAGATGAAAAAACCGGGGATTTTGTACTGATGGAGATCAATCCCAAGTTCTGGGGGTCGCTTGGACTCTCCATTGCATCAGGAGTAGATTTTCCCACTCTTACCAGCACTATGGCCGTTGAAGGGGATATTGATCCGGTATGCCAGTACGAAACCGGCGTGAGATACCGATGGCTCTTCCCGGCCGATCTCTTCCATGTGATGACCAATCCCCGTGCGCTCCCGCAGTTTATCCGGGATTTTGGGGATCTGACTATCCGGTACGACTTGGATATCCATGATCCTGCCCCCACCTTTATCCAGATGGGCATGACGTTTGCGGAATTTGTGTTACGGCTCAAACAGAAACGGTTCTGGAGACCACATGGACGACCTTATTGCTGATTTCCACATCCATTCAAAATACTCCCATGATTCGCTGATGTTACCGAAGAGTATTGTAAAACGGGCAAAAAAAGTTGGGCTTACCTGTGTTGCGATAACGGATCATAATACAATACGGGGAGGGATCGAGGGGAAAAAGTATGAACGTACCTATGGCGTTGAGGTGATCGTTGGCGCTGAGATTAAGACCGATTGCGGGGATATTATCGGACTTAATCTCAATGATGAGATAGGCGTTACCGGATGGCGTGAGGTTATCAAGGGGATACGGTTGCAGGGGGGCACGGTCGTGCTGCCGCATCCTTATCGCGATCATTCCCATATTGAAGAGATTTCACCGTGCGTGGATTTTATTGAGATCTGGAATGCCCGAAGTTCTCCTCAGGAAAACGCCCGGGCGGAACAGCTCGCCGGTCACATGAACAAAAAGAGGATGATGGGAAGTGATGCACATATATATGGGGAAATTGGACTGGTGAAGAGCCGCGTGGCTCCGGAATCACTTGAACTCACGGAAATGCTTTGCAGAGAACTCAGCCAGCCCTGGGACATCCAAAAGAGCCAGATCATTAGTCATGTAAAACGGGGAGATTTTGCAGCACTCGTTATTCAGGGAGGGAGTTTCCTATGGCGAAGAATCACCTGATTGTGCTATCGGATCATTACCTTACGTTTGTCAAGGACCAGATAGAGATACTCTCGGAATCTTTTGAAGCAATACATGTGTTTATCCCGTATAATCCCCTCACGGAACTATCCCGTATCCTACCTTTGAGATACCTGAAACAGTACCGGGAAAAAAACCTTGTTGATTCCACAGACATTCCACTCAATATCCATCTCCACACGATCCCTCTCATCTACCCACCGGTCGTGTTTCAGTCAACCTCGTTTGGAGACCGATATTTCCACGAAATTGAAGCCTTTATCGGGAGAAACGATATTTGCGTTGATCTCATCCATGCGCATTTTACCTGGCCAAATGGATATGCCGGCGCACGGCTTAAGGAGCGACTCGCGGTTCCGCTTATTATTACGGCCCACGGATACGATATTTATGATCTTCCGTTCCGTTCCAAGCAGTGGAATCAGCGGATAACAGAGATATTGAATACAGCTGACCATATTATTACGGTAAGTGGCAAGAATCAGGCCTGTATCCAAAACCTGCATGTCCATACGTCTGTATCGGTTATTCCCAACGGATTTCGCAGGGATCTCTTTTTTCCGAGGTCTGCTTTGGATTGCCGGAAACACTTGGGTTTGCCAGATAAGAATAAGTGTCTTGTCTCTATTGGAAATATCGTAAAAGAGAAAGGTTATTCATATTTTGTGGATGCTGTCGCGGATCTGGAAAAAAAAGATTTCAGGCTCCGGTGTTACCTTATCGGGCGGGGCCCGTTCGCCAGGACACTCTCCCGACAGATAAAACGATTGGGCCTAGAAGAATCGATCACCCTTATCGGGGGGCGTCCCCATCATGAGATTCCCCTGTGGATCGGCGCCTGTGATGCATTCGTGCTGCCCAGCCTTATGGAAGGAAATCCCACGGTGATGTTTGAATGTCTTGGCTGCGGCCGACCATTTATCGGAACCCGGGTCGGAGGGATACCGGAGGTGATCTCTTCAACAAAGTATGGTCTTCTTGTTGACCCAGGCAATCCTTTGGGTCTATCGAACGCAATACAATGTGCCCTTGAAAAAACATGGGATCAGGAGCCAATTGTTGCATATTCAGAACAATTTACCTGGAAACGGCTCTGCGAGAAGATCAATGCAATATACCAGTCTGCAGGACCCTGAACTTCTCGTTTGTTTTACACGAATGCGAGAGGTATTGTGCTGAACAAAACCAGGGAATGCAATAATGTGGACAGCAGGGGAGACCCCGGAGAACTCGCTACGATAAGAATAAGAAAGTACAAGTAATCAGCGATGGCTATACCAGTCAAGTGTTTTTGCCAGTCCCTGTTTTATTGAATATTCCGGGGCAAATTTTAATTTCGAACGGGCCCTGCTGACATCGGCAACGGAATGAAGGATGTCCCCTTTCCTCGGAGGAATATATTGCGGATCCAATGTGGAGCCGGTCAAATCGCGGAGCAAACCGACAAGTACGTTGAGAGAAATCTGTTCCCCTCCTGCGATGTTAAAAATTCCTTCAATGCTGCTCTCCATACCCAGAATGTTTGCTCGGACCACGTCATCGATAAAAACAAAGTCCCGGGTTTGTTGTCCATCACCAAAAATGACCGGGGACTCGTTGTTCAGCATGCGGGTGATAAACTTGGGAATTACTGCAGCATATTCGGAATGGGGATCCTGACGGTCACCAAACACATTGAAATAACGCAGGCAGAGGGTGGGCAGACCATACAGGGACGAAAAAACGCTGCAATAGTATTCACCGGTAATTTTTGTTATTGCATAGGGGGAGAGTGGAGCCGGGAGCATATCCTCTCTTTTGGGTAACGCAGGGCTGTCCCCGTATACAGCAGCGGATGAAGCAAATACCACTTTTTTTATTCCACTATCCCGAGCGGCAAGAAGGATGTTTAACGTACCAGTACTGTTCACCTCATGCGTGTGTACAGGATCTCTGAGGGATTGTTGTACTGATGTAATTGCAGCCTCATGAAAAACCCCGTCCGCACCGCTGAACGTGTTTTTCAAAAGAACCGGGTCGGTCACACTCCCGCTCACAAAAGTGACGGCGCCTGAATTGTGGAGCCTGATGATATTCTCTAGTGTGCCACTAGACAGATCGTCAATAATTACTACTTCATCGCCTCGTTGTGCTAAAAAATCCACGATATGGGAACCGATAAATCCGCAGCCACCGGTAATTACATATTTCATTTCCCACTCCGTTTATGATAATGATGCGTGGTTTTCCTTATTATACAGGCCGGGTTTAAGTAGATAACTATTAAGAACGCCTCGTTTGATAAGAGGCTAGCTGTTCCGGATACATCCCGGTATTTCAGGACTGCGAATTGCTGCAGAACACATTAATTTTACTCAAATCCGCATCGTCAGTATCTCGGAATAACGTCATGACTATCCGATATCCCTTCATAGCCTGATTCCAGTAATGTAAGTTGCCGGATCTTTTCATAGATAGAATAAACGCGGCTGTAATAAACTGTATTAAAAAGAGCATAAAAAAAACCGGGTTCATTAAATGTTGTCCGAAACATTTTCTGATTGCATACCTCCGGTAACCGAGCATCATAACAAACCGTGCGACTGGCGGGATCCGATCATCCGGAGAAATCCGGTGAATCAGTCGGGCAGGATACACCATGATTAGTTTTTTTCCTTCACGGAATAAGCCGTAAGAGAAGATCATATCCTCTCCGAGAGCATACCGGGTGAGGTGCTCATCAAAGGAGTTACCATTCCTGAAGATTTCTGCTCGGTACGCCATATTGCAGCCACTGAGCCATTGTGCCGGGATATGCGACGTATCTTTTTTGAGGAAGAGCGGCGACAGGGCCTCCCCGGTCCTTGAGACTGAAGGACAAATGAGAGTCGCGGGCACCAGCACCGGATTTAATCCGCTTATTATCCAAAGCAGGAATTTCTCATATACTGATCGTGAATAATACCCGGTTGGGATAAAGCCAGTGGTCCCGGATATTTCGGGGCAGCGGGAAAAAACCGATTCTATTGACTCAAGGTACTGTTTTTCAAGGGTTACATCGTCATCGAGGAAAAGGATAATCTCGGTAATATCAGGGATTTTTTTAATGCCCGTATTTCGTGCAGCAGGCAATCCTGAATGGGGGCAGGGTGAATGAGAATAAATCAGATTCACCGGCGTTGACGCAGCATAGTCACGCACAAGAATTTCGGTATCATCAGAAGTACTATCATCTACAATAACAACAGAATCCGGAAGGAAAGACTGTTGAAATACCGATTCCAGGGTGATCTTCAGATCGTTCGGGCGGTTTTTCGTACAGATGATAATGGACAGTACTGAGAGGGGCATGGGATTCAGGATCTCACAGGATTTTCGCAATCTATCAATTCCTATTGCAGGGGTATTTGTTGAAACTATGCTTATATTTCAAAGACGAATCCACGATTCCGGTAGTAAGTCCGTGGTATCGATCCCCTGTGCTGCAAACCATCTTTTTGGAGCGATAACAATTTTTTGGGGATTTGTGGAAAGCCATGCACTCCACCAGCTGAACGAACTGTTTGCAATGATATGGTGTTGACACAAGCTCATCAGTCGCATATCTTCATAATCTTTATCTGGTCCGTTGAAATCAACAATTGTCGAGGGGTGACCGGTATTTATATTATCGCGAACCCACAAGGGATCATCTGAAAAAATAAAAAAACGGGGATTTATTACATTTTTTTCGATAATGCGTATGGCCCCGCGGTAATACTCAAGTGAGCAGGTCCCGTGATAGGCATTGGTCGTGGAATTCGACACATAATCCCCCCGGCGGACGTGGAGATTCACAGATTCGCAGGATCTGATTTCATCAGCCATTTTCTCATTGGGGTTGTCGGGTTCTGTCACAGGAGTAAATTCAGACCGGATGAGATGTTCAATATTCTTGAAATATTTTTCGCTCTGCCAGTAGCCTTCAAGATAAACATCGTTTTTGCATTTCAGGATATTGGGATCATAGAAGAAATGAGGTTCCCGGTAAATGTTTCTCTGATAATAGGGCACGGAGTACACGACCAGATTTCCCATGGCACGGAGTACCCCGGTTCGGCTATGAAATTTAACCTCCTCAATTTCAGGGACAGATGCAATATCTGCATGAATGGCGAAGTGATCAAGACGGTACGTCCACAGGGTATAGTCTTTAAATCCCGAGATATCCAGTTTCAGCGGGACATGATGCATGCATGACAGGCGCCGGCCGATGGCATACTGGAACATCTGGTTGCCTAGGCCGCCAACAAGACGTGTGATGATCACGGTCCACCAGCGTCCAGAAGATTTGCATATACTGTCTCATACGATTGCGCGATCCGTTCCCAGCTGAATTTCTCGGTCCATGCCTCGTATCCTGCCTCCTGCATACGGGTACGCTGTTCTTTATTGCTACAGAATGCTTCAAGAACCCGGACGGATCCTACGATATCCGCCCGTGAGTAACCCCGGGAATCTTTTATAGTGGGGAGCAGTTCCCCGGCATGCGACCATCCAATGATCTCGCGGGCATTTCCTACATCTGTTGTGAGAAACGGCGTCTTCGATGCCATGCACTCGAACAGCACAATCGGGGAGCACTCAATATGGGAGGGGAACAAGAACATGTCTGATGTTTTGTACAGAGCGACGGTCTGCTTCCGGGAGAGAGCGCGTACCAGCAGCTGCCGGCCCCTGATCCGGTTCAACGGGTTGAGCCGGAAGAGCAGCTCCCGTAGTTTACAGGACCAGTAACAGAACTGGGAGAATACATTGCCCACGATAATAAATGTCACGTGGTCCAGCTTTGCCCGGCTAAATATCCTGATCGCCTCGGCATGCCCTTTGAGACCCGTATGCGATCCCACATGCAAGATGAGGAAATGATCTTCCGGGAGTTTAAGGTCTTTGCGGATATCTGTTTCATCCGGTGAGAGAAATTCCTCTGCTGACGCGCCGTTGGGGATGATCATAAAATTTTTGATTCCGGCCATACGTGCAAACTCGCAATCCTGGTAGGATTCTGAAAGAAAAATATTCATGTCATACTGTTTCATCCAGTCTTTCATTTTCTCAAAATAGACGGCATATGCCGGGTGGTGCAATGCAGAAAAACCCGTCGGTACAAAGACTATTTTTGCCGTGATCTTCCCTAACAATGGCAGCATGAGATCCGTCGCCCATTGTTGTGCCGCAAAATTGGTGATGATGTCAAAATCGGAATGCAATAAAAAGTCCTGGTAGGATTGAGTATCCCCATGAATCCCGCTTACATAATTACCAGAGATCGCGAATTCCTGTATGGTGACACCATTAATCGAACGGGATTTCCGTGCAGGATCACGGGATGTCGCCACGGTTACCTGATGGCCCCGTTTGACCAGATGTTCCGAGATCTGCTTCACTACCTCCTGCATCCCGCCGGCGGATGGATCATAGGATTCTACGGTGTGGAGGATTTTCATTTTACTTTATCTACCTGACTTCAGATTAGATACGTACAGTTTTTATTTATTCTGTCGGAAATAACAGAGATAATTCCACCAAAATCTGCCAGTATTCACAAATGAAGGATACATTTTTTTTGACCATATTGCGTGATTAAATGCGAGGGGATATTTTTTTTGTTTGAGTAAAAATTTCATCTGGGTATTTGCACTTACGGCAAATGTCTTCATAAAACGGACATAGTATTTCTTTTTGAGACGAGGGGGCAGATATTCCTGGTATGTATTTATTATATAGTAGATATCCTCATATTTTTTGTTAATCAATTCAACAGAGTTGTTTTGATTATTTGATCCTGAGCCTAGATGAGTACGATATGCCAAAAGGGGTTTTTTAACATATCCAATCGGTCCATCCAATGCTATTCGAAGCCACATATCCCAATCCACGGTGTGCATAACATGAGGATGAAAACCACCGAGTTTTTCGTATTTTTCTCTTGATACAACAGAGGATGTTGAATAGATGAAATTATCCAATAATAATAATTTAAATGCATCTTTGATAATGCCATCGGGAAAATCCGGAATAGCCGGTATAAATGTATAAAAGGGCTCGTCATTTTCATCAATATGGATTGCCTGGGAAAAGATCAGGTTTGCTTCTGGATGTTGGTCGATAAATTGCTGGTAGGAACTGTAAAATCCCGGCAAAACCATATCATCGTCATGAAGGATATGTACCCACTTTCCATACGCTTTTCTGATGCAGGTCGACCAGTTTTCCTGAAAGCCGACTTGAACTGGTTGCCGATAATAAGAAACTCTGCCATCGCCAATTTCTTTGACCAGTTCTGCAACGTTTAATTCCGGGGATGAGAAATTATCAATAACCTCAATTTGCATGAATTCCGGGCCGGGATCCTGATCAAGAACGCTTTTAATTGTTTTTCCCAGATAATTTACACGATTATACGTTGGGATCATTACACTCCAAAAAGGTCTGTGGATCTTTTCAGGAAGTGGATCTATCTTCGGATAACAGATTGTATTCATTAAGTCACCAGATCCCCAAAATCATACCAACGCCTTAATGAATTCTTGCATTATTGTATTAATATATGCCCGGATACACTCCTATCCATAACAGTTTATTCATCACGATATCGGTGTTCACAAGAGCACCCGGTGCCCGGTACTTCATATCTGCGTACGCCGGCTGTTTGGGAAGATTTCCCCCAAAGAGCATCCATGCGATCTTGTGATTCTCCAAGTATCGGACAATATCATCACGCATAAATTGTGCACCTTCCCGGACTATAATGGGAAACCCAAACCAGCTGGGATTCGCGTGCAGTGCTGCAAGAAGAAGAATCAAATACTTTCAATTCGAAAACAGAAAATCCGCCTTTGATATATCCTCCATTCCCCGGGGGTTTTCCAAGAATATAGTCACGCGATCCTTATCAACCTCCAGAACACCAAATCGTCTCACCGGTTGTGCAGCGGTAAGAGTGCCAATAGTGCCCCCGATTTCTCATGAAACCGGATTACCTTTTTTATATCCGCATTGGATACGCCGTCACCGTAGGTTAACATGAACCGTTCATTCTCTATATATATCTGGATACGTTTCACTCGTCCGCCGGTCATGGTACTGTCACCGGTATCGGTCAAGGAAATTTTCCAGAGTTTTGAGGAATTCTCGTGGGTTTCATTCATGTTCTTTTTATGTCTGTGGTGACATCGGGTATATGGAGGTAATAATTGGCAAAATACTCTTTGATCATATAGCCTTTATATCCCGGGAAGATGATGAACTCATTAAAAACGTCGTAGGAATAAATTTTCACTATCCCATCAAATGGGCATCCCCCCAATCACTACTATGGATTTTGGTTTGGCACCTGTTTCCTCACCCAAGCGTGCCCAGTCCTCCGGCAAGGATTACCACTTTCTTGAGTACCACCCAAGTAATCAATCTGATGTGTTTCTTTTAATCAATTATCACACTAAATTCTTTTCCAGAATTCTGGTATTGCATCTCTCATATCATAAGGTACATTAAACCATTTATCCGGACAGTATACTTTTTTGTCTTTGTTCGTGCATAACCATGCACTCCACCAGCTGAATGAACTATTCGCAATGATATGGTGCCTGCACAGGCTCATCAGCCGAAGATCCTTATGAGGTTCATCGGGGCCGTTTATTGTAACGAATGAAAGCGGATACGGAATGGAAAAATTTTGCTGTACCCAGTCCGGATCATCCGAGAAAACAAAAAAGTGAGGATCAGAAACATATTTGCTGATATCCTTTACTGCTCTCTGATAATAATCCAAGGAACACGTTCCGTGATACGCATTGGTTTGCGGGTTGGTCACGTAGTCGCCCCTTCGGAAATGTATACTCACGGATTCCGTCCCTGCTATGGCACGTGCGATTTCAACGTTCTTCTGGTCCATTTCTGCTTTGACCGTGAAATCTTTCTGCAGGAGATCCACAATATCAGCAAAATATTTGTAACTTCCCCAATATCCATCAAGGTAAGCATTGTCAGTAATTTTCAGGATATTTGGATCAAAAAGGTTTGATCGTTCTTTAACGTATTTTCGTTTATAATACGGTGAAAAGAGACCGGTAAGATTATGTAATTTTTTCAATTCACGACGATTCAACTCGATGTAGTACGGCAGGAAGGATGCGACTTCTTTATCGGTTGCGATTTTTTCAACAATATTGAATTTTCCTAATTGGTATGACCATAATAGATAGGATTGATATCCTGAAATATCCAGTTTTAACTCAACATTATTCAGGAATGATATTTTACGTCCCAATGCATACTGGTATAACTGGTTACCCAAGCCTCCCTTAAGTCGTACAATAATCATATAATCAATTCACCAGATTTTACATTGTCATTCGTTTCAATCACCACTAATAAATGGTAGTTGCATTTTCGTCAATATATTTTTAATATCACTGGTGAGTTTCTTGTCCAGCGTGAATAAAATGATAAAGTAAACGAGTGCACCCATCAGGACGATTGTAAATAGATTCGTGAAATCCTGAATTTTAACATAAGACGTAGACGCTATGATAACGCAGGCCATCACCATTGAAGATCCTATCATATACCCGATCGATCTTAACTCAAGAGGTACTGTAACTACTGGTTTGAGAAAAGCATACGCGAGGCCTGCATTGATTAACATGGTGAGCAACATTGCCGCAGCCGCACCGGTAATACCGAAAACCGGAATGAGCACAATATTAAGAATAATATTAAGAATTGCGGATATCAGCGTGACATAAAACGAGTACCTGGGTTTATCAATTCCATTCAGGCACATGGTGAAAAGATACATGAAAATATTTGCAATCTGGGCAAACAGCAGGATAATCAGACAGCTGCTACCGGATTGAAACGATGCGCCATACAGGAAATACATTAATTTATCAGAAAGCAATACCCCCCCGGCGGTGACGGGGATCGCAAGGATAAGACAATACGTAATTGCCTTTGAAAGAGTCAATTGGATCATCGCAATGTCATTCTCAGCGTGCCACCGGCTTATCCTGGGAAACAACACAGAATTGAATACGGTAACGGTAACGGCGGAGAATGCCGCCAGCTGGAATGCTATCCGATAAATACCAACCTCCTCTGAATTCAAAAAATAACCGATGAGAATAGTATCGGCATATGAAAACATGAGAACCCCCCCGGAAGAAAGGAATGTCCAGAACGCAAACGTCGACATATCTTTAAAATGATTGAAATTGCATTTCGTCAATTTCAACCGGATAAATTTAAAGTTTATTACCGCAGACGCGATCATCCCTGTGATGAATCCTGCGATAAGGCCTCCCAAACCCCATCCCACAAAAACAGCTAATACCTGGATTACGAGTTTTACCATAGTATTGATGAAATTACTGGTCTGACTTATACCAATCCGGGCAGTCCCTAACACATCGATTGCGCAAATTCCATTAATCGATCCAACTGTGAGCGTTATAATAAATAAATAAAACAATTCTGAATTGGTTATTCCAACCAAATAGGGAGACATGATAATAAATATAACAATAGATATCCCCAGCAAAACAAATCTCAAAATAATACTTGCAGTAAAAAATTCATTGGGGTTTTTTCCCTCGCTAATCCTTTTAATTGAAGCTCCCCCAAAACCCCCGTCACTGATGACGTCAAAAATGCCAAAATATGCGGTAAACAGATAAAAAGATCCCAAGATCGCAGGACCGAGAAAATGTGCGAAATATATGGTAGCCAAGTACCCGATAGCGGTAACTCCAATCAATGATACAAATGAAATTAACGATTGCCTTTGTATTGGCCCGATACTCATCACACGGGAAAGAACGTTATCGATAATGTGCACAGATATCCTCTTTATGATAGGCCAATCAAGTATTTCTGCGATTCTGTAGGGTGGGAACCAGAAAAGCAGACTAAATCAGGTAAACCGTTATTTGAAACAATCTTTCTTCAGTCAATAAAAAAATTGTGGCTATGTAAATAATTCATACTTTTTCACCTTTCAATCGGGGAATCCAGAAATGATGTAATTTGAACCAATAAATATAGGGTATCATGAAAAACTGTTTAAAAAAACCATTTCTCTTAAATAATCTATCGCAACAGAGATAATCCAGCATAATTTCTTTAAACTGGAATAACTCCACTTGTGAATGTTCCACCGTAAAAAGAGGGGTGGTTTGATCCGTCAGCCAGTATGGGTCACTCAGAATACCATCAGCTTTCGAGATTTCATACAATTCAGTACCCGGATAAACCGCAAGGGCTGCTAAATTTGTGTAGTATATATATTTAATTCGCTGCAGCTTCTGGACAAACTTTGCGGTGCTTTTGACAGTTTCCTCAGTTTCACCAGGAAGACCCACGATAAGGAATGCCGTTAACTCAATTTTTGTTCCCTTAAATAAATTGAAAGCTTTGATTACATCATCCCGGGTAATTCCCTTATGACACTTTTTCAGGATGTTTTCATCGGCACTTTCCAGTCCAAATAGAACTTGGGTAAAATTCGCCTGGTCAAGTTTTATCACCATCTCTCGTGTGATAGGTTTACATCGCCCACTACAGGTAAACTTCAGGTTGATGTTCCGCGAAATAATTTCATCACAGAATTCGATCACTCTTCCGGGATTTAAGAAAAACGAATCATCGTGAATCCATATGGATTTCAGTTGAGGAAATTTTTTTATCAGCCATTCGATTTCCGCAATTACATTCTTGATGGATCGGGCACGGACCCTCCGCTTTGTAA
The DNA here is from genome assembly GCF_050010295.1 of Methanoregula sp. Lineage (GTDB taxonomy): Archaea > Halobacteriota > Methanomicrobia > Methanomicrobiales > Methanospirillaceae > Methanoregula. The sequence goes on along the minus strand of NZ_JBEKLH010000005.1, from coordinate 101,243 downwards.
GAGGATTTAAACAACAGAAACTGCAATTATTAGGACATCCCCTGGAAGTGATAATACATGCTGATTCCCGTTCTTCAGTAAAGAATGCTTCGTGTTTGGGGAAGGGTAGTACATCGAGATTTTCAATAGGCTCTCGATCCACGGTTCTGACCACAATACCATCTTTGGAATAGGCAATTCCACGAGTGTTGCCTAAGGGGATTCCGTTAAGAGCGAAGGAGTTCATTAATTCAGCAAATGTAATTTCGCCTTCCCCAAGTACAGCAATAACATAAGGATATTTTTTCAATATCTGATCATACATAACCGTGGTATGGATCCCACCGATAACAATTTTAATATCCGGATAATGGATATGGAGATATTCTATTGTCTGAAAACTGCTGACCCGATTGGGTGTGAGTATCTGAAGCCCAATAACCTCCGGCTTGAATACGGTAATTGTGTCAATAAGACGGGATAAACAAATAGCATAAGGATGATTATTTAAAAATAAACTGGTGACACGATGTCCTTGGGACTCTAGATATGAATGAATATACGCAAGACCCAACGGGTAATGGTTTGAGTCATTACACTTAATGTCAAGGTTCTTATCAATACCCATTGAGGATAATGACACTTCCTCCCAACTTGTGGTTATAAGTAATATCCGTTTCCAGGCACTAGTCATTACATTACTCCTGTGAACATATATTTCAAAACCCAAGACCCTCTTCTCTTGTTGCATTGTGGCATAAACCTAGCCATACTCTGAATAAATTGAGAACCGTATCGCGGAACGTATGGTACGGCTCCAGCGGTCCGCCAAGCTTGTATCTCTTGCGTAAGTGGCTGACGCGGATAGCGATGCGGTCGAAAGACATAGGGATGAGCGTTCCTGTGATTCTGTAATGGTATGCGGTGATGGTGAATTAAAGTTTCATCCCCATGATCTCTGAAAAAAGACCATTGAGATTGACTGGCAGAAGATAGATGGAATTGAAACCGTACTCCTCCCGGTATGCCTGTGATTGGACAGGGAGCACTTTTTGAAGACCGCAGGGGCATGGGTCTCCTCCGTAAGCATTCCAGAGGCTCTCTTCCTTGGATGGGACAGGGGTGAACTTGGGATACGCAAATGGTGCCGGCAATCACACACTTCTCTACGTTCTCTTGCCGTGCCGCCTCGAACACTTCGATACCCGTGATCGCATTGTCGTGGGAGAGCTGGGCAGGGTATGTATAATCAAATCAGATTCCCCAATAAAACCATTATCTCATTAGACAGCCTTTCGGCATGACATTGGTCAATACATTTTCATAATATAAATTTTCATGATACCGTGGATACGATCCCCATTCCACGTTATCATGATGTTTATTACCAATGCAGTTACGGATATTTTTTTACTTTTGGGATCATTGAATATATTCAGAAAATAGGGATGCGTCCTGAGGAACCAGAAAAATATGATTAACATAAATAAAGAGACTAAAATATATGTGGCGGGTCATCGGGGAATGGTCGGATCTGCCATTATCCGCGAACTCGGAAAAAGAGGATACGAAAAAATACTCACAGCCTCACATGCGCAACTGGATTTATGCAATCAAAGGGATGTGAACCATTTTTTTAACATCAATAAACCCGAAGTTGTCTTTATTGCTGCAGCCCGCGTAGGAGGGATAAATGCAAACCGATTGCACCCGGCGGAATTCCTTTATGAAAACTGCATGATCCAGTCAAACCTCCTTCATGCAAGCTGCGAATATAAAACAAAAAAAGTAATCTTCCTGGGCAGTTCGTGTATTTATCCTCGTGAATGTCCTCAACCCATGAAAGAAGAATACCTGATGACCGGTCCACTGGAACCCACGAATGAGGGATATGCCCTTGCAAAGATCAGTGGAGTAAAAATGGCACAGTATTACCATCAGCAATATGGAATGGAGGTTCTTTGCCCGATTCCCTGCAACCTATATGGCACAAATGATCATTTTAACCTTGAAACCGCTCATGTGCTTGCTGCATTGGTAAAAAGATTTGTTGATGCCAAAAAAAACGGGGATTCAAAAATAACATTATGGGGGACTGGATCCGCCCGACGCGAATTCCTGCATGTCGACGATTTTTCACGCGCGCTGATGGTGCTTCTGGAAAGATGGGGAAAACCGGATATTATCAATGTTGGATCCGGTACGGATATTTCCATTTACGATCTTGCATGTAAGATCAAGAACAAAGTAGGATTCAATGGTGAAATCATATGGGACACATCAATGCCCGATGGAATGCCCAGAAAATGTCTGGACGTTACGAATATCAAAAATTTAGGATTTTCACCCATCATTTCTCTTGAGGATGGAATTATGTCAATGATCGATCAGTACAGAGCGATCCGTTCATTTCAGGGAATTAACAAAGAAAAAAGGTGAGATGATGATCCCCTTAATGAAAAATACCTTTCTTCATGAATCTCAAACAAAAAAAGCACTTTCGGATTTTATTTTACGAACAGAAAGGCTGAGCATGGGTTCTGAATGTTTAGCATTTGAAAAACAATTTGCAGCATATCAAAACTCGCGTGAAGCAGTACTATTCAACAGCGGAGGAAGTGCAAATCTTGCACTTATCCAGTCCCTGAAAAATCTAAATTTTTTGAAAGACGGTTCAAAAGTGGGTTTTTCTGCGCTAACCTGGTCCACAAATGTAATGCCCATCATCCAAATGAATATGATACCGGTTCCCGTGGATGTTGATGTTAGAACATTAAATGTCATGTCAGATACCCTTCTGGAACGTCTTGAATCGGATACTTTGGACGCATTGTTTCTCACAAATGCACTCGGATTTACTGGAGACCTCCCGCAAATCCGAAAAATCTGTAAGGAACAGGATATAATCCTGATTGAAGATAACTGTGAATCCCTTGGAACCGAACTCCCCTCAGGAAAAGCGGGAAATTTTGGCTTTGCCGCAACATTCTCATTTTTTGTCGCACATCACATGTCGACGATTGAAGGGGGATTGGTAGCGACAAATAACCGTGAGTTAGCGGAAATGCTCAGAATTGTTCGTGCAAACGGATGGGATAGAAATCTGGATGCAGTACAGCAAACCACCCTCCGTACGAGATTTGGGATAGAAAATGAATTTGATGCAAAGTATACGTTTTATGATCTGGGGTATAACCTGAGGCCGACTGAAATTACCGGCTTTCTGGGACAGTATCAGATTCAGTTTCTTGAGGAGAATATCAAAATCCGTGAAAATAATTACCAGATCCTTGAGCAGGAAGTTCAAGGAAACACAGAACTGATCACACCGGAACATGCTCATATAACCAGACTATCCAGCTTCGCATTCCCGGTGATATGCCGGACATCTGCAATAAGAGAGAAGTATATTGCCCGTTTTTCATCTTCTAATATCGAAGTGCGGCCTATGATCGCAGGAAACATTCAGAGACAGCCATTTTACTCCAAATATGTGCGCAATATCTATGATCTGCCAAGCACAGAATTTATTCATAAATGCGGTTTTTATTGTGGGAATTATCCCGAATTATCTGATGAGGACTTGGAAACAGTTCGTTCCTGTATTAAAAAATAAGGGGAACTACAGGAGGGGGTTTGTTTTTATAACAATGAAAGGATTCATCCATTTCATTCCTCCCGGAAAATAGGGGACAGGTTCTCCTTTGAGGTAAGAGAATCTCAAAATTAATAAATATCCCATTAATCTTTTAACCACCAGCGGGGGCAAATTTTTTTGGCCAGACCGGCATCCCCTTCCCCTATTGGTGAGAGCCCCACAGCCCTCATATCCGCATCCACCATGATCTTCACGAGATCTGCAAATTTAATTGTCGGCTCCCAGTCAAGAATCTGCGCAGACTTTTTCGCATCAGCAATGAGTACCTCCACTTCGGTCGGCCGGAAATATCGCGGATCGATCCGCACGTGTTCTTCAACGTCAAGCCCCGCATAATTAAACGATTCGTGCAGGAACTCGCGAACGGAATGTGTCTCACCAGTACCGATCACAAAATCATCCGCTTTTTCCTGCTGGACGATCCGCCACATGCACTCGACGTACTCCGGGGCAAATCCCCAGTCCCGCTTTGCGTCAAGATTTCCCAAGTAGAGATATTTCTCCTTTCCTGCAAGAATCCTGGCAATTGCCCGGGTGATCTTGCGGGTGACAAAAGTCTCTCCTCTGCGCGGAGACTCGTGGTTGAAAAGGATTCCATTAGCGGCAAAGAGATTATACCCCTCCCGGTAGTTCCGGGTCATCCAGTAGGAATAGACCTTTGCGCAGGCATAGGGGCTGCGTGGGTGGAAAGTGGTCGACTCATGCTGGGGCGGCACGGCAGCGCCGAACATCTCGCTTGACGATGCCTGGTAAAACTTTACGTGGTTGTTGCTCCGGCGGATTGCCTCCAGCAACCGGGTCGTGCCAAGGGCAGTGACGTTACCGGTATACTCCGGAGTATCGAAACTGACCCGGACATGGCTCTGCGCACCCAGATGGTAGACTTCATCCGGGCGGATATTGTACATTATGTTTGCGATCTGTTCGGAATCTGAGAGGTCGCCGTAATGAAGAAAGAGACGGGCATCAGGATCATGCGGATCGACATAAATGGAATCGATCCGGCTTGTATTAAAGGTGGATGACCGCCGTACCATTCCGTGGACTTCGTATCCTTTCGATAGCAGCAGTTCGGCAAGATACGACCCGTCCTGACCAGTGATACCGGTGATGAAGGCTATTTTTGTCATGATGCATCAGTGTAATTACATATAAAATCCACAAAAATTTCAAAGTATTGGGTACTTGTTCAGAAGACCCGGAAAATCAAAGCGGGATCGTTCATGGTGAAAAGAGCTCAAAGAAAAAGCCTCAGCCGTGGTTGACCTTTTTTGTTCAAACCCCTTCGACGATAAAATCCCAATTATTTTATGATAATTGCTTATACCTGAAAGAATAATGGAAAAAATTAATAGAGAACATTTACTCCAATTATAGCGCCAGGAGCGGTCCGTGAAATACTGAATGCTGCGCCAGCTGACGGCTTGATTTCAATGGTAAACACATCGTTTGCAATAATTTGATGGGTCGGTTTGCAACTGATGGAGAACTGCTCGTTTGGCTGGAGCAGCGGTGAGGCGGTACTAGCATCACCGTTCGGCGCATTCTGAATCCCTGTAATTGCCCACCCACCAGTAGCTGGTTGTTGTATCGTTGCAGAGCTCATATCTGGCTGCGACAATGTTTCCAAGGTGGTTGCATTACTATAGGATATAGCCACCTTTGAGAAGTCGATCGCTGTTCCCCCGGGAGCTAATCCCATGCTGAAGTTAACATACGTAATAGTGTTACCGACAGCTCCGGTGCCAGAGCCTGTACCATATACGTTTCCAACGATCTCCAGGGTCGAACTTGTCTGTTCAACACTGGTGTGCACGGTCTGCTGTGCCTTCTGGGTCGTGAAGAACCCGGCACCCAACACTACATAGGCGAACACCGCCGCAACGACGACGAATGCGACCAGCACAATCGCTGCCTCAAGGCCGGTGAATCCCCGGTCATCTGATCTGAACAAATTCATCAATTCACCTTTATAATTCATGTCATGCCATATAACAGATTGTTCGGACTTTTTCTCTATGTAAGTCAGTCTTTGTCAAAAAAACGTTTAAAACTTTCCTTATATTTTGAAAACTTTCCTTATATAATTATTATTTGTGATTCTTTAAATTAATATATAATAATGGTATTTAAATTAGGAGGCGTCAGGGCATTTGGTGCCGCCAAGATGCGGTTCAAGTCTGCCGTATTTTAAAACAAAGTGGTATGATATTCAGGCATATTTTCTCCAGGAATAGAAAACGGAGATTTGCAGGGTTTCCGGCAATGACTACAATATCAGGGGGGTGAGAAGGAGTCCCGCAATGCCCTCGGTTGGCCGATATCCTGCCAATCGAACGATGTTATTCTCCAATCGAAAAAACCCGATTTTTGTTGCAAGACTCTTTCGAATGGCCACGCAACCGTAAGCCTCAGCCGTGATTTGAACACGGGGCCTGCTGATTACAAGTCAGCCGCTCTGCCAACTAAGCCACTGAGGCGCCATATACCATAGATTTTTTATGATAAAAAAGATGGTGCTCTCCCGAGAACGGCCGGAGAAGAAATTCTGGAGAAAAAAATTCACAGGACACCCGTTGTCATGGGCCTGCCGGGACACTTTCAATCGCGATGCCACGGGGAAACACATTATACCGACCAGCGCATAAATTCCTCCACAGATGGCACAACTCACCGTGGACATCGGAGGGAGCCCGGGCATCAACTGCCGGGGTTTCTGCGAATACTGTTATTTCAAAAAAGTCCGGGGTGTGCAGCCGCTCGGGTGCAGGTATTGCCTGCCGTTCAAAAAAGGGTGCGACTATTGTACCCGGGGCGTCAAGGAAGAATACGCCGGGTTCAAGGACCTCAAGACCATCGCGGATGAGACCCTTGCAAACCTCCAGTCAAAGCAGGGAGAGATCGAGCGGATCACGATCAGCGGCGGGGGCGATCCCAGCTGTTACCCGCGGTTTGCGGAACTCATCGAACTTCTCGGCAGCACGGAAGCCCCGCTCCATATCGGGTACACGAGCGGGAAGGGCTGGGACGATCCCGCGATTGCCGACCTCCTGATCGAGAACGGGCTCACGGAGATCTCCTTCACGGTCTTTGCCACCGATCTGAAACTCCGGAAGAAGTACATGCACGACCCGACCCCCGAGGCCTCGCTTGCGATCCTCGAACGGCTCTGCGGTGCAGCGGATGTCTATGCAGCAGCGGTCGTCCTCCCCGGGGTCAATGATGGCAAAGTACTGGAGGAGACCTGTAGGTGGCTCCAGGACCGGGGGGCAAAGGGCCTGATCCTGATGCGGTTTGCGAACAACGCCGACCAGGGGCTCATCCTCGGGAACGGCCCGGTCATGAGTAAACAGAAAGTCCAGAGCGTCGAGTCGTTCCGTGACATGATCACGGACCTCAGCAAAAAGTTCACCATGAAAATATCCGGCACGCCGCTCTGGGACCCGGAGATCGGCTCGCCGTTCGCGATCCTTGATGAGCCGGCCCTGCTTGCAAAACTCCCCCGGGTCACAAAAAGGGCGAGCGTAATCAGCGGGAATATTGCCACGCCGTTCATCGATGCTGTTCTTTCCGCGTGCGGGTCGGGGGTGCCGGTCCTTCCGGTCAAAAAGGAGATCGCCTGCCTGATCACCGCTGACGATATCAGGCAGCTCGACCTCTCCACTCTTGAACCCGTCGTGATCATTCCCGGGCGTGCCTTTGTGCACGATGCCGAGGTGCAGGAGATCCTGTCATGCGACGGAACCGATCGTATCGCGGTCCGGGGCCCGGAGATGCTGACTGCGGATGCCGAGACCAGCATGGGAATGACCCGCGATCAGGTACTTACGATGGAAATGGAAGGTTTTGCGGAGTTGATCCAGACAATCAACCGGTACGGAAAATAGATAACTTCCCGGAAAATGATAAATTAGGGGACAGGTTAACATCCAACTTTTTCAAAATATATGACAGAAAAAAGGGATGACCAGGTAACCGGAATAATTTTCAAAAAAAAGTGAATCACCGAAGTAAGATATATGGATTCAGTGTTTGTTCACCAAGTCCGTTCTATCGCAATTTACGAACCCCACAACGGCAGGATTATGGTGAAGGCGAAGTCACTGGAGCATTTGAGGGGGGCAAGTTTCATTCAACAAACACGGTATACTTAATCGCCGGAATGGGATATACCCTAAAATTATAAGAGTGCTGCAGTGATGCCAATCCGGACTCAACAAAACGGCGACTGCAATAAATAGGCCAGCCATTCTTTTTTGATCTCCTCCCTTTCCTCAACACCCTTTTTCAGTTTGTCCAAGATGTTCAGGGAAAGGTAAATTACTCTGACTCCGAGAATGATCCCGAATGTATAATCGGAAACGAAGAAAGATCTGTGAAGGAAACTGATGCTGCGGGAGGGTTACGATCCCCCGATCTCCAGATGCCCCAAAGTGTGAACGCGAGGATGAGTTCAACAACCCTATGAGTCTGGCGCCCTAACCAGCTAGGCCACCGCAGCACAAAAGTGCACAATAAAAAGGCCGTAAAAATTATTAAAGGTATTCATGAGTCGTCGGGATAAACACTCATTCCTTATTCTGCTGTATGTACATGTTGACAGCTGCCGTGATCGCGGCCACCTTCTTGCCCTGTTCGAAAGAGCCGGCGAGCGTCTGCATCCGGGTCTCTTCGTCCCGTGTGTAGCGTTCGAGAGTATTCAGGATGTGCTCTTCCTGCAAGAAGTGCGTGTGCGTGTTCCCTTTAACAAACTGCTGGTTGTTCATGATCGCATAGTGGAGGGGAAGTGTGGTCCTTATGCCGAGAATAATATATTCGGATATGGCCCGTCTCATCCGCATTATCGCCTCGGCCCTTGTACTGTCCCAGGCACAGAGTTTGGCGATCATCGAATCATAATTGGGCGGGATCGTGTAACCCATGTGGATGCCGCTGTCAACGCGAATGCCCGGGCCGCCCGGCGAGCGGTACCGGATAATTTTCCCCGGGTCGGCAGCAAAGTTGTTGAGCGGATCTTCTGCATTTATTCTGCACTCAATCGCATGTCCGCGGATCGAAAGGTTCGCCTGTTCAAACGGCAGCTGTTCCCCGGCAGCAATGGCGATCTGCTGTTTGACCAGGTCGATACCGGTAATTATTTCGGTAATGGTGTGTTCTACCTGGAGACGGGTGTTCATCTCCATGAAATAATATTCTCCCCGGCTGTACAGGAATTCCACGGATCCGGCATTGGTATAATCTGATGCCTCCGCTACCTTGAGTGCGGACGACGACATCCGTTCACGCAGTTCCGGACTCATGATCGGTGACGGTGCCTCTTCGATGAGTTTCTGATGCCGGCGCTGGATCGAACATTCCCGGTCGTAAAGGTGGACGGCATTGCCGTGTTCGTCGGCAAGCACCTGGAATTCGATATGGCGGGGCTTGACAAGGTATTTTTCGATGAATACCGTTGCATCACCAAAAGCTGACTTGGCGATGCGCATGCCGGCCGTGATTGCATCTTCAAGGGCTTTTTCATCATGGACGATTTGCATCCCGATACCGCCCCCGCCGGCGCTGGCCTTGACTATAACCGGGTAGCCAATCTGGAGTGCAACCTTTTTTGCATCATCGATATTGTTTATGCCCCCTTCTGTACCGGGGAGAACAGGGACACCTGCATCCCTCATCATCTGTTTGCTTCCAATCTTTGATCCCATCGCCTTGATCGTTTTCCAGCGGGGCCCGATGAAGATCACGTTCTCGTCAAGGCACAGTTTGGCAAACCGGTAATTTTCTGCCAGGAACCCGTAACCCGGGTGCACGGCCTCGGCACCGCTTTTCTTGGCGATATCAATGATCCTCTCCATGTTAAGGTAACTCTTGGAAGGATGGGCATCACCGACATGAAACGCCTCATCAGCATACTTGACGTGGAGGGCGTTTTTGTCGGCAGTGGAGTAAATTGCCACCGTTTCAATGCCAAGCTCCCGGCACGCGCGCATGACCCGGATGGCAATTTCACCGCGGTTGGCGATCAGCAGTTTTTCAAAATATTTCATTGAACCACCAGCAGGACATCGCCGTTCTGGACGACATCGCCGGTATCGACAAAGATCTCGGTGACCTTTCCATTGACCGGGCTGTGTATGGGATTCTCCATCTTCATCGCTTCAAGGACAACGAGGGTATCGCCTTTCTTCACAACGGTCCCCCGGCTGACGAGGACCTGAAGTACCATACCCTGGATATTGCTCTTGACGCCCCCTGCAAATTCACCCCTCGGGATCTTCTGGGGTGTGACGCCGGTCACTTCAATTTTGCTCCCGCCGACGGAGACGATCCGGACGGAAAAGACCTCGCCATCAACTTCTACTTCCATCTGGCTCGGGACCTCTGCAGAAGGTTTTGATGAGGTCTGTTTTTTTGGGATCTCTTCGAGGGATCGCTCACCCTTGAGGAACGAGGGTGCAATCGCCGGGTAAAGGATATAGGTGAGGATATCCTCTTCTTTCCTGACAAGACCCGCGCTTATCGCTTCCTCTTTCATCTTCTCGTACGCAGGTTCAAGGAGGTCTGCGGGACGGACTGTGATCACCTCTTCGTCGCCTATGATCATGGTGCGGATCTTATCGGTGACCGGTGCGGGAGATTTTCCATACAATCCCCTCATGTAGTCTTTGACTTCTTTTGTCACATTCCGGTACCGTTCCCCGTTCACCAGCACATTGAGTACTGCCTGCGTCCCGACAATCTGGCTGGTCGGGGTAACAAGCGGGGGATAGCCAAGGTCCTTTCGCACGCGGGGAATCTCCTCGAGAACCTCGTCCCAACGGTTCAGTGCGTCCTGTTCCTGGAGCTGAGAGACAATGTTGGAGATCATTCCCCCCGGCAGCTGGTAAATGAGTACATCGCTGTCGACCCGTTCCGAGATCGGATTGAGCAGGCCTGCATATTTCAACCGTATCTGCAGGCAGACGTTGCGGACCGCCCTGAGTCTGATAAGATCAATTCCCGTCTCGCGGGGTGTGCCGATCAGGGACGCGACGACGCTCTCGGTGGGTGGCTGTGAAGTCCCCATGGAAAACGGCGACATTGCGGTGTCGAGGATATCGACACCTGCCTCGATTGCTGCCTGGTAGCTCATGGGTGCGATCCCGCTCGTGGAATGGCTATGCAGGCAGACTTTGACATCCACCGCTTTTTTGATCCCCGCAATCAGCTCCTGTGCTGCGTCCGGCATAATGAGTCCAGCCATGTCCTTGATACAGATGGAATCGCAATCGAGTGCATAGAGATCTTTTGCCATCTCAATAAAGGTCTGGGTATCATGGACCGGGCTGGTCGTATAGGATATCGTGCTCTGGAGGTGGGCCCCCGCTTTTTTCACCTGGTCCATCGATCGTGTCATGTTCCTGATGTCATTCAGGGCATCGAATACGCGGAAAATATCGACGCCGTTTTTATAGGATGCATCGATGAATTTGTCGACAACGTCATCCGGGTAATGACGGTACCCGACAAGGTTCTGGCCCCTGAGCAGCATCTGGATGGGCGTGTGCCGGAGCTCGGCCTTGAGTGCCCGGAGACGGTCCCACGGGTCATCATTTAAAAACCGGATGCAGGTGTCGAACGTAGCACCGCCCCATGCTTCGACAGAGAAGAACCCGCAATGATCGATCTCCCGTGCCAGAGGAAGCATATCCTCTGTCCGGAGCCGTGTCGCGATCAGCGACTGATGCGCATCGCGCAGGGTCGTGTCAGTGATCAGGACTTTTTGAGGAGATGCAGTGCGCATAACGTGAAACCTCAGGCGGGACTCAAAAATCATTTGTAGCCTCTCAAAAATTCATCGGTATAGTATAAAAAATTCACTAACGGGAAGGAAGGTAATGATGAAAATACCGGCAGCGGCCAGAGAACCAATGATGTCCGTTCCCGTTGTCCTGAATTCGGGGCACAGAGTTCCGCCGTTATGGTACCCTCTTACGGCAAGAATGTCGGCGGCGGCGTCAGCACGGGAAAGTGCGCCATGAACGAGAATGAGCCCTGTCGGAACAATACTCCCCACCCCCCAGAAAATACCCTTGAGCTTTTCGGCTATCCTGATCCGGTCGAAATCCGCAACAAGTAAATTCAGTGACTGCATCCCCATTTCGGCGAGCAGGCCAAGTTCGAACCCTGCCCTGTCACCGAACATCCAGACCGCGAGCTCAAGGAATTCTTTGCTCTGCTGCTCCTGATACACCCACATCCCGATAAGGACGATCACCAGCATACGGAAAAAATAGGATAGCCCGCCACCGCCGGTTAATTCAACAATAGCGCTGAAAAATGCCATCAGAACCATCAGGGGGACCATGAGCCTGAATTGTTTTAGAATCTGAAGACGCTTGGTAAATACCAGCCACCAGATAAAAACCAGAAATGCTCCGGTAATACTGAGAAATGCTGCGAGGGAGAGAACGATCGCAGCGCCTATCCGCAGCCTTACGTCCTGCATGCCGCCTCCAGCAGATCTTCCGGCGAGATATTGTACGGAGTCCTTCCTGCAGCCATGAGGTTTTTGATAATCCCCGGGGCATGCTGCCATGCACCGAGTGCTTCCGGCATTCCTCCAAGATACCGGAGCTCACAGTTTTGGATCTCCCAGAGATGATCGACCCGGGGAAACAGGGTCTGCTCATGCGTGATAATTATGGTAATTCCCTTTTTCCGGAGGGACAGGTCATGGCATACCCGTTCTTTTTCCTGAACATCCAGCGAACTGAACGGTTCATCGAGTATCAAAAGATCATACTGTCTGCCGAGCACACATGCCAGGTTGAGGCGCTTCAGTTCGCCCCGGCTCAGCTTCAGGGGGTTGAGTTCTTTTTTCCCGTACAGTTTTACTGATGAAAGCACCGTGAAAGGATCAAGCCCCCATGATGTGCACTCCTCTTCAAGAGTCAGGCCGGTGATATGGGATTCCGGAAACTGGAAGGAGACCATTACCGACGTGACCCCTTCCATGTCAATAGAGCCGGAGAAGGAACTGAAAAGTCCGGATAACAGCAGCGCCAGCGTGGACTTCCCGCTCCCGATATTCCCGGTGATCAGGTGGACTCCTTCACTGAAAGTTCCGCGTGCTGAAAGTGACCACTCCCCGCGGATAGCACGCACCGAATCCATAGTAATCTTCATCGTGAGCACTTCCACGACAATGGATAATACGGTGTGCCGGCAAGCGATGCAAAGACGGATTCCGGTGTGCCGGCAAAACAGACACTTCCGTTTTCCAGATACACGAGGTTATCTCCGCAGGATGCCCTTTCCATGTCCTGCGTGCAGCAGATGATGTAAGGGACGTCGCTCTTCCTGATCACGAGGTCGGCAGAACCTGTCATGTCGGCATCCAGGTGGGAATCGCATTCGTCAAGAATAAGGACCAGTGGGTGATGAACGAGTGCTGTCGCAAGGGCAACGAGCACTTTTTCCCCCCCGGAAAGTCCGCGTATCTGCCGCTTTGAGAGATGAGTGATGCCCAGCGTTTCCATACAAAGACTGACCTGACTGTCAATCTCTTTGTATTTCGTATGGCGGAATCTGAGCGGGGAAGCGATCTCATCCTCCACGGTCTCAAACAGGATGTTCCGGTCAGGAAATTCGTTGATCCATCCGGTATCGATCTCCCGGGGGGGAGCACCATCAATCAGCACGCTCCCGTATTCGGGCAGAACGATACCGGCGAGAATCTTGAGGAGCGTTGTCTTTCCGCTGCCATTCGGCCCGATGATCGATGTCGTTCCCGGCCCGATAGCAAGCGAGCTGATCCCGACTGCACCGAACCTGAGGTTTGCAATCGTGATCATGGAAGATTTTTCGCAATTGTGTAGGCAGCCGATGCCTTGAGAGCATCACCGGGAATAAAGGGAAGTGCTCCCACAATCACTGAAGGGAGGAAAGCCCTTCCGAGGGAAATCATCAGCCAAGCCACCCCGCAGGCATAGATAATCACGGTTGCGGCTACGATCCCGGTGATACGGATATATGCGGACTCACGTTCATAGGCAAGACCCACTGCAATGGCAGCAAAGATGAACCCGATCAGGTATCCCCCGGTCGGCCCGAGAAGCACTCCAAAACCTGTTATGCCATTATGAAATATCGGGAGACCGAGAGCACCGAGGATCACATAGAGCGATACCGGAATTAACGCATACTTCCGCATCACTGCGCCCGCAAGAATGATAAACAGGGTCTGGAGGGTGAACGGGACCGGGAAAAACGGGATGGAAACCCAGCTTCCCAGTGCGATGAGAGCGATAAACGCGGCTGAATGACTGATAACCCGTGACCTGTTCAAGTCTCCAAACATCGTCAACCCAAAAGAATTATGCGGTTGACGATAAAAAAGTAATGATTACTGGTGAGAACAGTCGCCGGCGATGACCCGTTCGAGTTTCCCGTTGTCTTTTCGTATGATGAGTGCACCGAATTCATCGATGTCGACCGCATCACCTTCGAAACTGTTCTTGAGGGTACGGATCTGGACCCGGTTTTCGAGAGTACAGGACATGCTCTTCCACTCCTGGATAATTGCATCGTATTCCCCGCTTTCGATGAGGAGATAACGGCTTTCAAATTCTTTGAGAATACGGGCAAGGAACGAGGCACGGTCAACCTCATGCCCGACCTCAGCGCTGATAGTGGTAATGCTGTTCTGGAGGGACGGCGAAAAATTGTTCAGGTGCACATTCACGTCAATACCGATTCCAAGGAGGCAGTGATGGACCGTATCGGCCTCTGCAGAAAGCTCGAGGAGCAGCCCGGCAACTTTCTTGTTGCCGATAAAAATATCATTCGGCCATTTGATCAGGGCGCCAAGATCGAACTCCTTACGGATTGCCCGGGCAACGGCAATTGAACCTGCCATCGTTATCATGAAGACATGATCGATAGGCACATGGGGTTTGAGCACAATCGTAATCCAGATCCCACCGCTTGGGGAGACCCACGCCCTCCCCATTCTGCCGATACCGCCGGTCTGCTCTTCTGCGATGATCACCATGCCATGCATCTTCTCGACATCACCTTCCGAGCAGAGCTGCTTGCCTATCCAGATCGTGGAGGGGGTATTCTCGAGATACCGCATTTTTTTGCCGATAAATTTGGTCTGGAGCTTTTTATGGATCTCGTACGGGAGCAGCTTGGCACTTGTACGGGCGAGCCGGTACCCTTCTTTCTGTGAGGAAGAGATATCATAGCCCATCATGCGGAGCTCATTGATGTGCTTCCATACCGCTGACCTTGTAATCCCGAGTTCGTTGCTGATAACCTCCCCGGATATCGGGGTTGCTGACCGTTCAAGGATTTCGAGCACTTTAAACGCAGAATCTGGCAAGGATATCACCGCTTGGACTCGATAAGTTCCGATGGAAGCGGGCAGGGATCTTTCCCGCATACCTGTTTGAGTATCGCTGACTGGTGTTCCATAAGCGTGGCGAGGTCAAATATGCCGGTTATATCAACCACACCGATTGCACCGATCGCTTTCCCTTCATTATCCCTGATTGGCGCGACAGTAACCGGTACCCCTTTGTATGCACCTGATGAAGGGGCGATTTTTATCAGCTGGTTTTTGGAGATCGCTTCAATGAGGACAGGGCCGTTGTAATGGCGGTCGATGACCCTCCCGTCCTCAACCCGGATCCCGTCCCGTTCGAGAGATTTTGCCGTGACCGGGAGCCGGTGGATCAGCTCGTGGAGTGCAAGGACAATCGGTTCAAGGTCGGCGGCCTCTGCGCTGCAGGACAATGTATAGCGGTGCATAAAATACCTCAATACTCTGGTCATTTTCTATCTAGAAGAAGGTTGCGCCGCTTGCTGACGCAGACAAACCAGGAATCAGGCAGGTAATAAATTCGGTTTTGTTGAAATCATCAGAAAATTCGGTTAACGCTCTTGGGGGAGACTGCTGTTCGAAGATCGGCTTATGCCTCCCTTCTCCTCGTCGAGGTTTTGAGAAACCTCTCCGATTCCCGAAGGGAAGAACAGGCTGGAGAAGAACCGGCAGGTTCTTCAACTGGAGAGAGGAGGTCACACTCCCAGTATCATCAAGCAGTTTGGAAAAAATGAACAATGAACGGATTTCTACTGTGCATAAAATTCGTTTGCAGGAATATCGCAGAATGAACCTGAATCAGGACTAAAAATCAGAATGGTGTCCGCGTTCCCGCACAACAGAATTTTTTCAGGAAATTGCGGGAGGGAAATTCGTGCACGCTCGTAACTACCACGTTCCCTCTGCCCACCCGCTTTTCGACTATCACGTCCGAGCCGTCTGCGGTTCCTGCTGTATCCCCGTTATGCGACAGAAAGATCCCATCGCACTCGATGGATGAAGGATCGTAGTCTTCCACGAGGGATCCGGCCGCCGACCCGGGAGAGCAGACCACCTGTCTCGGATAGCAATCATGCCGGTAGGTAACAGAAAACGGGAGCCAGTCATAGGTGTCCGGTTTATCGGTTGCAGCGCCAAAAACGAGGAGATTGCCCCCGTTCTCCACGAAATGCCGTATCCTCGCCGATGCTGCCCTGAGGGCGGGGAGCAGGTTGGAATAGTGCGGATTTCCAAAACCCGTCGGGATGATCAGGCAGTTGAATTCGCCCCGGTAGAACGGGGCGGCGAGCATGTGCGGCGTGACGAGTTCGCAGGAGATCCCGCACTCCTCGATGAACCGGTTGAAATGTTGCGGGGTCCCCCAGACGAATCCGGCGCGACAACTCATCCTTTTATCACTCCTACCGGAGAGAGGCGTGCTACCAGCTGGGAAATTCCCACTTCGTGCACGACATTTACCACTTCATCAATGGGCTTGTATACGCCGGGTGCTTCATCGGCGATGGCGTTTTCGCTGGGTGCCCGCACGATGATCCCCTCTTTTAAAAGATTTCCTGCAACTTCCCGGCCAATCAGTCTCTTTTTAGCTTGGGAACGGCTCATCAACCTCCCCGCTCCATGGCAGGTGCTCCCGAATGTTTTTTCCATGGCCCCGGCCGTTCCCTTCAGGACAAACGACGAGGTACCCATGCTGCCCGGGATGATGACCGGCTGGCCGATGGATAAAACGTCAGGAGGAAGGTCGGGTGACCCTGGTCCGAACGCACGGGTGGCCCCTTTTCGGTGTACGCAGACGTTCATCCGTCGACCATCGATCGTATGCTCTTCAAACTTTGCCACGTTGTGCGCAACATCGTAGATGAGCGGCATATCCTCATAGGGTATGCTGAACATTTTTGACAGGACCTGCCGGACCGTATGGGTTATCATCTGCCGGTTAGCCCACGCATAGTTTGCGGATGCAGCCATGGCACCGAAATACGACTTTCCTTCCTTTGAGGTGATTGGTGCACAGGCCAGCTGACGGTCAGGGAGTGAGATATGGTATTTTTTCGGAGCACCTTCCAGTATTTTCAGGTGGTCCGTACACACCTGATGGCCGAGGCCCCGTGAACCGCAGTGGATCATGCAGCAGACCTGGCCAGCGGTAATGCCGAATGCAGCAGCTGCTTCAGGATCATAAATTTCCTGCACAATCTGAATTTCAAGGAAATGGTTGCCTGAGCCAAGCGTTCCGCCCTGAGGTATGCCTCTCTGCTTTGCTTTTGCAGATACTTCGGAACTGTCTGCGGCTTTCATGTACCCCTTTTCTTCGCAACGGATGAGATCATGGCTGACACCGTATCCTTCTTCAACAGCCCAGTGCGCACCCCGGATCATCATTCCGTCCAGCGAGCGGGCTGTCACGCTGGTTTTGCTTTTTGCTCCGACTCCGGCCGGCACCGACCGGAAGAGCTCATCAAAGAGGTCTTTTCTACCCCTGACGTCCGTCTGGGTCAGAGGTGTGGAAAGCAGTCGTACCCCGCAGTTGATATCAAAACCCACACCTCCTGGAGAGATTACTCCCTCATCCAGAGAAAATGCGGCAACGCCCCCGATAGGAAAACCATACCCCCAGTGGATATCAGGCATGGCCAGGGAATATCTGACGATTCCCGGCATGGTGGCAACATTGGCAAGCTGCTGGACCGCTCCGGGTTCAAGAATCCTGCCCAGTGCCTCTGAAAGGAAAAACCTCCCCGGGACACGCATACCTGGGACAAATCCGATTGGAACTTCCCAGTCATTTGCACCGATCCGTTTTACACCGTCGATCATCTGCCTGCCCCGCCTCACCGTTTCCTTTATACATCAAATATGATATCCAGCATATATCCGTTCGTATCCCTGCTGACGGAAAGATCTGAATAGGATATCCCCTTCACTTCGGTTCCTTCCGAATGCCGGGCACGGTCAAAAAGCTCGCCGTGAAGAACTGCAGTAAGCTTCAGGCCTTTGATAGTAATCTCCGCATGGGAAAATACCAGTCCTTCAACTTCTGATATGAAAAGGACTTCTGAAAGAAAGTCGGCGAGGAGCGATTCGATATCGGAGGACTCGATATGTGCTTCCTTTACCAGATCCCCGCGACGATCCTTTCCGTAGATCACCTGCATCAATGCGCCGAATATCTCGGAAAAAAGAGCATTGAGTGTGTCGGCGCGGACCCGGAACTTTACGTCTGCCGTATGAGGGATATCTTCAAGACTCATCAGCGTTCGTACCTGACGATCTCATTATCGTCGAAGAACGGGATCATCTCCAGGTGAATGGTATGGAGAAATCGTGCCTGATGGACGGATACATAAACCGTATGATCACCGGCTTTTAAGAGGAGATCGGTTTTTTTGGGGGGTTTCACTCTCGTTGGCAACAGAATCGGGCCGCCACATGAAGTACAGATGCGGAAATCGCAATCCCGACGGTTGATATATTCAATGACTTCCGGAACAATAGTGACTTCGCCTAGGCTGGCGCAGTCAGGAGAATTGGTACGCATGATGCTGGTAGTATTGGAACGCACCACTAAAAACCGTTATGGATCGGAACAGGGTCAGCAGACCCCAACAATACCGATCACAATCTCGACATACTTTTCCTTGAGTGCATAGCTGTTCACTCCGTCGGGATTCCGAATGGAGTGCAGGATTCCGATGCGGGAAGCAATAATGCCAACCATCGATGCGATCGCATGGAACGTCACGGTGAACTGTTTCTGTAGTTCGAAGACCAGTTCGGCAATGGTGATCGATCTAGTTTTTACAAAGAGTCTGAGCACTTCGCGCCGGATCCCAGTCCTGTCACGTGAAAGGTAGGATCGCAGACGTCCCTCAATGACCCTCTTGATCTCTGAAGGAGATCTCATACGATAACTGTCAAAGGTCTCTGTATATATAATTTTTGATTTTGTGCGATTTAAAATCTCCAAAAGGAGATTCAACTGTTTAACGAAGGAACAAAAATTTTCTGCGAAATCCGTAAAATGCGATGATTCTCGCGTATTTGATCGCGGCTGCCCCGGATCGGACGCGAAAGAAATGACACTCTGATAAGTATTTATTTTCTGTAAACAGATGATTACACTATGGGATTGATCAACTATAATATCGAAAAATATTCACCAAAACAGCTGGTGATAATCCCGCTCGTGTTCCTTGTAATTTCCCTGGTACTGCTCGCTCTCAATATGGCGACGACCGGGATGCCTGTTACGCCAGGCATCGATTTCTCCGGAGGTACTGCCGTTAACCTGTACACTACGGACACCAAGGACCAGCTCCAGTCCACCTTTGCCGGCTATCCGCTGATCGATATCAGTCAGGGGATTAATAATGGGGTATTTTTACAATTTTCAGCGATGGATGATACGAAATTCAAGGAGCTTACAACCCTGATAAACCAGAAGTATCCCGATGCAAGCATCAATCAGATTGGCGAGACGTTCGGGAAATCCCTGCAGTACCAGGCAGTCATTGCGCTGCTCTTCTCGTTCATCGGTATGACCATCGTCATATTCGTCGCCTTCCGCACTTTTGTTCCTGCGGGGGCGGTAGTCCTCTCAGCATTTGCGGACATGGTGATGACCGCTGCCGTGATGAATATTGTCGGCATCCAGCTTACCCTTGGAACGGTGGCAGCACTCCTGATGCTCATCGGTTATTCTGTGGACAGCGACATCCTGCTCACAAACCGCGTACTCAAGAGGCAGGGCAAACTCCATGACAAGCTTGCCGGCGCGTTCCATACCGGCATCATCATGACCTCTACGACCATCGCTGCAGTCACCGCGATGTTCATCGTCTCCTGGCTGGGGTCCATCCAAATGCTCTGGGAGATATCCGCGGTACTCCTCATCGGGCTCATAGCAGATATCTTCAACACGTGGCTGACGAATGCCGGGATCCTGAAATGGTATGTCCAGAAGGGAGGAGGCAAATGAACGCAAAAGAGATGAAGGCAATTCTCCTTGACTGGCGGGTGGCCACTCTCATTATCCTCGTGCTCCTTTCGGTGATCGCAATCTACCCGCATTTCGATGAGAACGGGAACCTTGCTTCGAACCTCCAGTACGGCCTTGACCTCCAGCAGGGAGCATGGATCCAGCTGGAAATGAAAGGGGAAGTCGTCGGGTACACCACAACCCAGCCGGTTGATATTTTCGTTGCAAATCTTACCAAACAACTCGGCACCGAGGTGGTGGCCGTGGATGAAAACCACCTCGAGATCCGGAAATCTTTCTCACAGGCCGAGCTGGAACCCATTGTAGCTGCTAACGGCGGGACGATCACCAGTTACCAGCCTGGAGTCTCCAAGGCAACTGCCGATGATGTCAAACTTATCCTTGAAAACAAGATCAATACTCTTGGTACCAAGGATGCCAAGGTCAACACCCTCACCGGCCTCAACAACGTAGACCAGTTTATCAGGGTGGAACTTGCCGGTGTCGACATGGATCAGGCACAGGAAATTGTCGGCAGACAGGGGAAATTCGAGATCCGGATCGTAACTGTCGACAATCAGACAGAGCATGTATTGTCCGGTGATTCCATAACCAGCGTCCAGACCCCGAGCCAGTCACCGGCCGGTAGCAACAACTGGGGGGTCGGATTCACGCTCAGCGATGACGGGGCTGCTGCATTCCAGGCGGCGGCTGTAAAATACGGGGCAACGGTTGAACCCTCGAAACACAACCTGGTAATGATCCTCGACAACCAGACCGTCTACTCGGCTCCCCTCTCAACCGATCTCGCCGGGACAATCCAGGGCACTCCCGTCCGGCAGCTCTACGCATCAACGGGATCCGGCACGTACGGTATGAATCAGGCAACTGACCTTGAAATCCACCTCCGGGCCGGTGCATTGCCCGTTGACGTAGGCATTGCCGGGTCCGGGGGACAGTCAGCCCCGATGGGCGAACGTTACAAGGAGATGGCCCTTCTTGCCGGCCTGTTTGCTCTTGTCACTGTCGGCTTTGTGATCTACTACCGATACCGGGAATCCAGCATCGTTCTTCCGATGGTGCTGATCAATATGTCCGAGATCGTCATCCTGCTCGGGTTCATTGCCCTGATACGGTTCCAGATGGATCTTCCGACGATCGCTGGCCTGATCGCCGTTCTCGGTACGGGAATCGACCAGCTTGTCGTGATTACCGATGAGATCCTCCACGAAGGCAAGGTGCCCTCGCCAAACCTTTACCTGAAACGGCTGTCCCGTGCGCTCAGTATCATCGTGATCGCCGCTGCGACGGTCGTTATAGCAATGCTCCCGCTGGCCGTCATGGACTTGTCGACCCTCAAGGGATTCGCCATCATTACCATCCTCGGTGTGCTGGTCGGCGTTATTGTTACAAGACCAGCCTACGGGAAAATAATCATGGCGATCCTCTCCAAGTAACAATACCATAGATTTATCTTTTTTTTTAATCCACTATTCATATGGGTACAACCAATGAGCAGACCGGTTTTGTTTGATTTTTTTGCCACCTGGTGTGGTCCCTGCAGAATGCAGACACCCATCCTGGAAGAACTCGCGAAAAAAATGGGAGATGCAATCGAGATCCGGAAAGTGGATGTCGACCAGCATATGGACCTTGCGGAAAAATACGGAATCAGCGTCGTTCCCACCCTGATCATTGAGAAGGATGGGAAGACCGTCCAGAGACTGGAAGGGGTCACGGACGCAGCGACTCTTGAGAAACTCTTGACACCGCTGGTGAGATAAGTGAAGATTGGTATTGTCGGAGGGACCGGTGACATCGGTGAAGGCATCGCCATGCGCCTCTCCACGATATTTGATGTGAGTGTCGGGTCCCGGGAAAAAGACAAGGCAGAGGCGTGCTGCAGGCTTAATATTGAGACCCTGAAGAAACGCGGGTGCGAATGTTCGATGACCGGGGTATCCAACCAGACTGCGGTTGACGAGGCAGATGTCATCATCCTGGCCATACCTTTCAAACATGTCTCCATGACCCTTGAAACCCTGGCCGGTTTTGAGGACAAGATTGTCATCAGCCCGGTCAACCCCATGATAAAACAGGATTTTTTTACCTCCGTCCCCCCGCCTGAGGGTTCGGCAGCCCTCATGATCAAAAGGATCATTTCACCGGAGGCAAGGATCTGCACGGCTTTCAATACAATTGCAGCGAACAAATGGAAGGCACTCGATGAAGAACTCGCATACTCGGTTCCCGTCTGCGGGGATGACCCTGCCACAAAACAGGAAGTCATGGGGATTGTAAACCGTGTATCAAAGCTCCAGGCGTTTGATGCCGGTCCTCTCGCAGCTTCCGGTCTGGTCGAGTCCCTTACACCGCTCCTCCTCAATATAGCGCGGTATAATAAGATGAGGGATGTTGGTATCCGGTTCTGCTAGACACCGGGGATCTCAGGCGAGAAGCGGAACAGGAAAAAGTCGGCCATAGGCCGGTGTGCCAGAGGGCGGCCGGGCGTGACGGGTCCCCGGTCCTGCTGGTACCGGCAGGATGGGTCATGAAGGAGGCCTGGCGGATGAAAGAAGCAGCAAGGTATGCCCGTGAATTCGAACGGATAGGAAAACGGCTCTTTGCCGAGCACCTGGTAGGCGGGAACTTCGGCAATATGAGCGTCCGAAAAGAGGACGAGGGTTTTTTCGTCACGCGGACCGGGGAATATCTCGATGTTCTGCCAGAACCGGTCTTCGTGCCACTCGACGGCCCTGTTCCGGAACATGCCTCGAGCGAGTTCCGTGTCCACCGGGAGATTTACCGGAACACCCCGTACAAGGCAGTTGTCCATGCCCATCCGCCCGCGGCGATCGCAGCCTCGCTCGTCATGGACACCATCATCCCCGAGGACAGCGAAGGACTGATGTTCTGCCCGGTCATTCCGGTTGTTCCGGGTGCCCCGGGTTCCCAGGAGATCGCGGATAATGTCGTCAGGGCCCTCGCAGATTCAAAGCTGATTGTTGTCCGGGGCCACGGTACCTTTGCTGCCGGCAGGACACTCGATGAAGCATACGTGTATACGTCGCTTGCAGAGCATTCCTGCCGGGTGCTTTCCATGAAACAGAATTTCGTTTCACGACAGAGTCATTCCGAAATCTGATACCCGGATTTTTTAAAAATATCAGGGGAACTGGTTCTTCTGCATTGCCGGGACCCGATGAGATCTGTTTCTTCGTAATCTGAAATGAGCTGGTATTCCAACCGTCTCGCGAATGCATCAGACCAATGCGGGGAATTTTACCATAATGGAACAGGTGGTGTAGATGAGGATAGAAAAGATCCAGCTATACCGGGACTTCAATGCAGATGATGGAGGAAAAAATCTTATTCCTGGGGATGGATGATAACTTTCAAACTACCGTCCCGGTGCCGGGCAGTCAGGAGAAAACCTTGAACCGTCTCTTGTAAGGGAAAGACATGGGTTATCATATCGGCCACATTGATCCTGGTATACTGGATCCATTTCAGGGCAGTTGTCAGGTTATGGAAATCGGCAGCATAGGAATGGGTAATCGTAACCTCCTTCTGCCACAGGTTCCAGAGATTGATCTCGGACTGGATCTCGGGATTCGTGGGGGCAAAAAATAAGATCGTACCCCCGGGTCCGACTGCGTCAAGCGATTGTTTTACACAGACGGGAACCGGGGCGGTCATGATGACGGTGTCTGCGCCCCGGCCGCCATTTAATTCTTTAAACCTTCCGGGAACATCTTCCGTGGCGGAAATGGTTGCATCAGCACCGAATTTCCGGGCGGCCTTTAACCGATCGGGACTCGGGTTGGAAACAACAATAAATCCCGCACCGTTCAGCCGGGCCGCCTGGACATGCAGCAGTCCGGTGATCCCGGCGCCGATGATCAGGACCGACCGGCCATCCGAGGTCGGAGCTCGTTGCTGCCCGCGCACAACACATCCCAGGGGTTCAACAAAGGTTCCCGCATCAAAAGAGACCGATTCGGGAAGGCGTAACATACCCCGGTCCACGTTGATCTCAGGCAAAACAACATATTCCGCAAACGCCCCGTACGCATTCTTGAATTTGGTTTTTTGCAGCGTGTCACATGCTGTCGTATGCCCGCGTATACAGGCATTACACGTATTGCATGGTACATGATGGGTGACCACGACCCGGTCTCCCACGTTCCATTTCGGATCTACGCCGGGACCGGTTTCTGCGATGATTCCCGTGCATTCATGCCCGAAGGCCCCGATCCCGCCGGGTCTTCCCGCACGCTCGATCCGGTACCATTCCATGACATCCGACCCGCACACCCCGCACGCCATGATCCTGACCTTGATCTCCCCTGGTCCGACGGTTGGATCTTCAACATCCTCGGTGCGGATGTCACTGTTCTTATAATAGACCGCTGCTTTCATTCCTGTTCACGAATGGAGAGTAACTGTATACGATATAAAAAAATCAGTCGAGCCTGCGTGCACCGGGTAAGCATGCATTGTAGATATCCAGGGCTTCCTTTACGGTATGATTTCCATGGACAATTGAACCAATTGCTTTGATCATGCCGACAGGATTGGCATCCTGGAAAATATTTCGTCCGAAATCAACTCCCACGGCACCGGCCTGGACAGAGTCGTAGGCCATCTGGAGAGCGTCAGGAGGACTTGAGTACTTCCCTCCTGCAACCACGACAGCAGTTGGAGAAACCCAGTCAACCAGTCTGGAAAATTCCTCACAATAATAGGTCTTGATGATACGGGCCCCGGCATCCTGGCAGATACGGGATGCAAGCGCCAGATAGCGCAAATCCCGGGCCATGTTCTTCCCCACGGCTGTTACTGCCAGAACGGGAATTCCGTATTCGTCGGCCTGATTGATCATGTCGGTGAGATTGAGAATAGTCTGCTGCTGGTTGGCAGAGCCTATATACACACTGACCGCGACACCGGCCGCATCCATCCGGATGGCTTCTTTCATCGTAACCGTAAGCTTTTCATCACTCAACTCTTCATTTAAGACGCTGTTTCCCCCGGTAACACGTAACATGATGGGTTTTGACCCGACATTTTCGGGCGCAATACTGCTCCGCACTGCCCCGCGTGTCGTCATCAGGCAATCGCAGTAGGGAAGGAGTGTTGTTATGGTGTTACTCATGTTGCGCAGGCCGGTTGTCGGTCCCTGGAAATAGGGATGGTCTATCGCAAGCATCACTACCCGGTTATCTTTCGGATTGATTATCCGGTTCATCCGGCTCTGAATTCCAATATCAGGATATGCATTTACCATGGGGACACTTCACGAGAATTAGTGATACACAAATGTATAAAAAGCTGGGGTTATTTGTGCTCCGGTCTGACGACGAGGTACCCATTCCCTGTCAGCCAGTGGTGAAATTCATGGGTGCTGTGGAGACAATTGGATGCACAAATCGCCCGGATTTCTTCATATTCAGGAGATTTTTCCACTTTTTTATTCAGGAGCAATTGTATCGGGCATTTCACATCATTACAATATTCCCGACGCGTATACCCGATATACCCGGCTGGCGACTGCATACGTAATTCTTTGGGAAATACAGGAAAAAGGTTTTCGGAAAAAATCCCAATTCGAAAATTGTTCTTTCCTCTCTCTGAAAAACGACCACATCGAATCCCCCCGCTTTATCCCGTATTGCTCACCTGAACCGGCGCTCTCCGGTATGCATAAGAGCGTGCAAGAAATGATGCAGCCGATGAATTTTTTCACCTCTGTTGCTTTTTATATTCTTAATCCCCACCTACTCCCTACGAGACAGGCGGGTTCAGCCCGGACCTACCATCATTCCGGTTATTTCTCAATGTATTTACCGTCAACAGTGTGTTATTAAAAAAAATTTTCAGGACAAGGCAGAAAAGATTATTTCGGAGACTTCGGGGACTGGAGGAGCTGGATCTCACGGATAATTTCCCGGTGGAAGACAAGGAGCATATCGCTGATCATACCGAACATGAAAATTTCGATGCCAACGACGATAAGCAGCACCGTGAGGATCGTGAGCGGGATATGCTCGATATGGCCGGGTTTGAGCCATTCCAGCAGGACATAGACCCCGACAAGCAGTCCGAGGAGAGAGGTCAGGACCCCCATCATGCCAAAATAGAACATGGGGTTATTGACCCGTGCAAGCCGGTAAATTGTGCTCACAATCTTGATGCCGTCATGGAAAGGGGAAAGTTTTGTCGCCGTCCCCGGGCGGCGGGAATACCGGATGGGGACAACCATGATCCTCTGGCCGTTCCGCACGGACTCAACTGAGATTTCCGTTTCGATCTCGAACCCTTTCTCTTTCAGATGCATCTGCTGGACCGCTAGCTTGGTGAAGGCGCGATATCCTGACAGGATATCATGAAGGTCCCTGCTGTGAGCCACTTTGAAAAGGAGGTTCAGCATATGGTTGCCAAAGAGGTTGAGC
This sequence comes from Methanoregula sp., assembly GCF_050010295.1. Classification (GTDB taxonomy): domain Archaea; phylum Halobacteriota; class Methanomicrobia; order Methanomicrobiales; family Methanospirillaceae; genus Methanoregula. The sequence goes on along the minus strand of NZ_JBEKLH010000005.1, from coordinate 74,808 downwards.
CCGGAGAATGAGCCTTCTTCTGCGTTGATGAGGCGATCCCCGATGACCTGATCAAATCCCAGGAACAGGGGGGTCAGCATCTTTTCCGCATCTTTTGCCGAGTAGGTGCCGTCACCGTCAACCATGAGAATATAGGGCTGCTCGATGACTTCAAAAGCCTCGATAATTGCATTGCCTTTGCCCACGCCCGATTGTGTGCGGACATTTGCCCCGGCTTCCCGGGCAATTTTTACCGTGTTATCGGTACTCTTCCCGTCAACTACGAGAATATGGTCGTATCCGAGTCCCTTGAATTCCCTGATAACAGTTCCAATTGTGGGACCTTCATTGAGCGTGGGGATGAGGATGCAGACCTCGTCTTTGTTGAATTTCATTGGTATAGTATTTTTAATCGGTTATCATAAGTGCTTCTATGCATGTCCCGAAAAAAGGGTTGCGGGCATTTGGTATAGCAGAAAGTTATTCCGGGCGAACCTCGTCTACCCTTGCCGGCGTGGTGATGCGAAAAGATCTCCGCATTGACGGCTTCTCGTTTGGCACAGTGACCGTTGGCGGGACGGATGCTACCGACACAATACTTGCGATGATCCGGGACCTTGAGCGGAGCGATCTCAACGTGGTCATGTTGTCCGGTTGTGTCATCGCCTGGTTTAACGTTATCAGCCCTGTCGTGATTCATGAAAAGACCGGCCTCCCGGTTATTTGTGTCACCTACGAGGATTCCGACGGACTGCTCGGGGATATCCGCCGTCATTTTCCTGACGACCTGACACGGGTGACCCGGTACATGGAGCTCGGGGAACGTTCACCGGTTGCGCTGCGGACGCACCAGACCATCTTCATCCGTTCATGGGGCATTGAACACCGGGATGCGGCAGTATTGTGTAACGACTTTACCCTTGAAGGTAAGATCCCCGAACCATTGCGCGTGGCACGGCTCTGCGCCCGGAGTGCTGCCCCCGATCCACGTAATCCCCGCGAAGACTGCCCATGAACGTTCCGGCTTCCCGGAGAGATGCTTTCATATGATTTGAGGATGAACCAACTGATACATCCTTCATTTCAGGAGTTGCAGTACCATGACACAGGTCACGAAACTTGCCCGTTGGGTATGCCTCGAATGCCATTATATCTATGATCCGGCCAAGGGGGACCCCAAGAACGGGATTGCACCCGGGACGGCCTTTGAAGACATTCCCGATACATGGCGCTGTCCAGAGTGCAAGATCCTCAAGGTGAAAAAGGGCGTGTTCAAGCGCCTTGATGACTGATATATTGTTTCATTAGTTTCTCCCCGGGATCGTCTTTGTGCGGCCAGGTGTCGCGCGAGAGGAGCTGGCCGTTTTTCCTGTCGTATACTTCGAATTGCACGATGTCCCCCAGATGGAAGGTCCTCTTGGCATAATTAATCGCGATCAGCGCATCGGGGTTCCATAAATAATTGTCAGAACCCGGACCTCCCAAGTACTGGATTCCATAAGGGTGCACCTGGATAAAATCGTATCCATTCATGGTAGGAATATCGCAGGGAAGATGAACCCCGTTCCTGAAAGTTTTTGCATATAAATTTCTGTTATCATACGCGATTTTTCCGCTGTTCTTTACTACCATGTAACTATCGTAATCCACGCCATTTTGATTGATATGTTTGATATTCGTGATCTCAAAAACTGTCGGAACCTTCGGATCATCACACAGGTTTGGCAGCTGGAGCGCAACGAGCAGGACAAGTGCTGCGAGCACGATGGTGATCATGACCATCAGGATCGTTCCCAGGGGGCTTGATGATCCGGTATCAGCTGGATAATGAGGATTCAAGAATTTTATTTTATCAATTATTTATTATAAATATTTCGAAATTGTTTCGGGAATTTACCCCATAAAGAGAGCATAGACACTTCTGTGACGGAGGGGAGCCGGGTAACCCTAATCCTTCCGGCAGAATGAACTCCCCTGTCCCGCATAGTGATTTGTGTGCAGATCCTGGGTGTGGACCCGGGTACCCCCTCGCAGATAACACAGGCATTGTATCCTCACTTAATCAATAGTGCAGGAACGATACCACCTGTTCGATCAGTCTGTCCGGGATCTCCTTTACAAAAAGGCATCCTTTATTGGAGGGATTATACCCGGCAGTGCGACCGTTGTCCCGGCCTCGCGATATTAGCCATTCTGGAGAGGCGATGGACGATATAAAACCGGTATTCGTGAAAGGGAAGGAGAATATTCCAACAGTTTCCCGAGTCAAAAATAGGCACCTATTTTTCAATAAATCCCGAAACTATTGCAGAAATCTCTTTCATCGAATTTTCGTAGAAATCATGGCATATAAAAATTTTCCCCGAAGGATCGATGTAAATTGTCTTCAGAAGCGCAGAATCATTGACCTTGTCGAATTTCCGGATATTACTTTCAGATAAAATCTTCCGGATTTTTCTCACTTTTATCTGTTCATAGTTATTCAGTTTTTTTGGTCGTCCCGCAGGCATATTTGAAAGTTTATGCCAAAAATATATAAAAAATTGGGTTTTTAGCTGAATCCGGCAGAACCTGGTTTCCGGGTAATCATTCCGTGTATCTGTACCGCTGTCGGGCAATAGCGGCTGCAGAGACCAATCCGTGAAAATAAATATCACGGGCACTAAGATCCTTTTATTACGAGCGCTCATCCATAGGAATTGCATTCGATGTTTTCCATGTCAGAAGAGAGTCAGGACCCCCATCAGAAAGGCAGGGAATTTTATCGTGAGGGCCTTTCGCTTGGACGTGAGGGGAGACACGAGGATGCGCTTACCTCGTTTTCACTCGCCCTTGCCATCGACCCCGGCCTTGCACTTGCCTGGGTGGGACGGGGGTTTGCACTCGGGAAACTGGGCAAGTACGAAGACGAGATCGAGTGCTGCAATAAAGCAATTGAACTCGATCCGAACTGCGTCGATGCCTGGAATAACAAGGGATTTGCCTATGGCATGCTCGACCGGTTTGAAGACAAGGTGGAATGCTGTGAGAGAGCGCTGGAGATCGATCCCGAGAATGCAACTGCCTGGAATAATAAGGGTGTAGCTGTGGGGATGCTCGGAAGGTTCGATGCAGAGATCCACTGCTGCGACCGGGCTCTGGAGATACGGCCCCGGTACCTTTCCGCGTGGGTAAACAAGGGGTTTGCGTATGGAAAACTGAAACGGTATGCCGAAGAGATCTCATGTTACGACCGCGCGCTCCGGATATACCCGTTCTACCTTTCCGCACTGATCAAAAAAGGTGTTGCCCTGATCAACCTGAAACGGTATGCTGAAGCCCTCGAGTTTCTTGATCGCGCGCTGGCAATAGACCCGGAAAACGCAAAAGCACTTTACCGGAAAGGGCTCACCCTCTCCATGATCGGAAAACACCCCGAGGCGATCCGTGCTCTCGAAAAGGCCCTCGAACGCGATCCCTCGATCGCCGATGCCTGGGTCGTGATGAGCAACTCCTGCTTCATGCTCGGAAAGCTTGAGGAGTCAGCCCGGGCGTTCGATCAGGCGTATTATATCGATGTAAAAGATGTCCGCACCAGCATCGTGAAGGGACTGTCCCTCCTGAAAATCGGAAAATTCGACGACGCTCTCCGCTGTTTCTCCGATGTTTTTGGGGTTCTTCTCAGGTAATAACTGCACCCGGTGCGGTGGTCACGTAATCCTCCGTCTTTTTATGGCTGGTTCACGTACAGAACGTTATGGATGTTGAGGAGTACGTCCGCAGGAAAATTGCCGACGGAAAAGATGAAAATGCGATACAAAAAAATCTGGTCGATCATATCCTCGGGATAAAAGATGTCAATCCCTCGTATGCATCTGCATTTGCCCGCGCCGTAATCGAGGAGGTGAAAAATACCCGTGGGCTCTCAGGTGACTTTTTCGAATACGAACCGGCCGGTGTCAGGATGGGGGAATTTGGTGTCGGGTCCCGGGGGAAAGGGGATTTTTTTGCCCACCGCCAGATTGCCCGTATCATCGGAAAGACTTCCGCATCGGTTGGGGTGGACGAGATGGACGATGCCGGTGCCGTGTGCGCTGGAGGCAAATACATTATCTGTACCGTTGACGGTATGCATTCACGCCTCTCTGATTACCCGTTCCTTGCCGGGTTCCATGTAACGCGCGCAACACTCCGTGACATCTATGTAATGGGTGCAAAACCGATCATGCTGTTCTCGGATATTCACGTCGCAGACGACGGCGATGTGGCAAAGATCTTTGATTACACTGCCGGTATCACGACGGTAGCTGAAGCCATGGACGTACCGCTCGTCACCGGCTCAACACTCCGTATCGGAGGCGATATGGTCCTTGGCAGCCGGCTCACCGGGTGTGTGGGGGCAGTGGGTGTCGCTGAACATCTCACTGCCCGTAAATCGACGCAGGCAGGGGATGTCCTGCTGATGACCGAAGGTGCAGGGGGGGGAACCATTGCGACTGCAGCGATATATTCGGGGTTTCCTGAAGTCGTAGAACGGACGATCAACCTCAACTTCCTGACAGCATGCGAAACCCTGATGAAGAGCAGTGCCTTTGCCGGAATCCACGCGATGACAGACGTGACCAATGGCGGGCTCCGGGGGGACGTGTTTGAGATGGCGGAAACAGCAGGCTGCCGGATCGTGATCGATGAATCCGCGATTGGGGGCCTGGTTGAACCGCATGTCCGCGACATGCTGGAAAAACTGAAGATCGATTATCTCGGTGTTTCACTTGATGCCTTGCTTGTTGTCGCCCCCCGGAATGCCGCAGATGAGGTCTGCAGGGTTGTCCGCTCGGCCGGGGTTGCAATGCACACTATCGGGTACGTGGAAACCGGAAAACCTGAGTCTGTCCTGCTGGTCGATGGGCGGGAGCGGGACTTTTCCCCGCGGTTCAGGGAATCCGCGTACACCCCGGTGAAAAAGGTTGTGGACACCGAAGTGCGCGATTTCGATGAGATGAAGGAGGGAGTACTCAGGGCATCGGAGGCAGCGATTGAGAAGAAACGGCGGGTCCTTGCCGATCTCAGGAAGAAGAATTAGGCTCGGTAGAAATCCTATTTTATCGTCTTGATCCGCTTATATTTTCCAACAGTTATAAGCGTGACCTATGCTCATTATCAGAGGAAATATTCAGCGGAAATGTGATGAACGCCGCCGCCCCCGGCGGGGCGCCCCCGCGGCGGATCAGTGACTTGCAAAACTCGTATGAAAAAAACTAAATGCCCCACCGTGCTCGAAGTTCCTGCGAACTTCTCACACTTCGCGGTTCTGACGAACCACTCAGTCCTCGGAGAGGCCCTGAGGCGGGGGTGCTCGTAATTTCCGTGGAGTCTGTACGAATTCCGGAGAGAAAAAATTTCAGCAAATTCAGCTAAGGCGAACCTCTTATTCCGGTTTCTTCCCGCTTACGAAGATATTATATGCAAGCTGCGGGACCCGTTTCTCAACAAAAGGTTCGACTTTTTTTGCGAGCTGGAAGAGAGGGTCGATCATGTCAATGTGGGCAAAGGAACACCATTTCACCTGGATATCCTCAAATCCGGTCCGGGTAAAAAGGTCTCTCATCTCTTCCTCGTTGTAATAATGTTCGCCAAAATCTTTCATCACGACATGCTTCACTCTCATCTTCTCGCTGATATGGTATATCGCCGGAATTCCCCGTGTCAGCAGTTTCTTCCCGAGCGTGCAGATCGCAACTGCACCCCCCGGCTGCAGGACACGGTACGTTTCAGACAGCATCGCAGCGGGGTCTCTGAGGTAACTGAATACGAGGAGGCTCGACACTGCATCAAATGAAGAATCCCGGAACGGAATTTTCTCCCCGGTGCCGACCGTGAACTCGCAGCAGTCGCAACGGGAGCGGGCCTGCTCAATCATCTTTGTGCTGATGTCAAGCCCCGTGGCACTGCCCCCATGCCTGATATATTTCTCGACAAACAGGCCTGTCCCGCACCCGATATCGAGAAGTTTTCCCCCCGGCGGAAGGGCCCTGATAAGGTAGTTGCTGATATGTGAATGGTAGTTCCTGCCCCGGGGATGGTCGTAATGGTGATCGTAGCTGTCGGCGATCGTGTCGTAGTGCTCCCTGATCTTCTCCTGTTTTATCGAACTCATGGGAAGACCTGTTGTATACCCGTCGTGAAAGCCCCGACCTGGACAAATTCGTTATTCGCATGGAGCATGCGGTGTTCTGCATCTGCCAGGGCGACTGCAAGTGCAGGATGGTTGTATTCGCGCTTGAGTACCGCCCGGATCTCGGTAAAGACCTCGCTCCCGGAGAGCCCATAGTCGATCATAAGCGATTCCAGCTTTCGGATGGCTCCCCGCACATCCCCGCCTTTCAGTGCAGTGATCGCTGCCGAGGTGACCGTTGCTGCTTCGGACTGGGCGATCCCGAAGAGATCCTCACAGCGTCCTGTCTCAAGGGCTACCTGAAGGAGCAGGAGCCCCCGGCGCAGGTCCCCGGTAGCAGCCTCTACAATGAGTTCGAGTTCATCATCCGAACACGTATGCCGGGCGAGACTTTCTTTTTCCCTGACAATTGAAAGATAGCGAAAAATGACCGGAGGCTCGAGGGGAACAAAAAAAAGAGGAAGGCAGCGGGACGTGAGCGGCGGGATCAGTGCACTCTGGTTAGTTGTCGTGAATACGAAACGACAGGTGCTGCTTGAACGCTCCATGATCCTCCGCAGAGCCTGCTGGGCCTCACGGGAAAGTGCGTGGGCGTCCTCAAAGACCATCAGCTTGAATTCGGCATCCAGCGGGCGCAGGGACGCATACCATCTGATGATGTACTTGAAATTGTTGATCAGGGACTGGTTCTTCTGGTAGAGATGGGCGAACCGCTCGTCGGTCTCCAGAAATGCCTTTCCCTGGAGGAAGAGATCGGCCGTCGGAAAGACTGAGGTATTCATCTCCCAGTTCTCCCGGTAGACCGCTTTTGCAAAGCATTCGACTGTCACACTTTTTCCGGTCCCGTGGGGTCCGGTGAGAATGATGTGGGGGACCATGCCTGATCCGGCAAAAGAGGACAACTGGCGGATGACCGGGTCCTGCCCCACTATGTCGGAAAATTCCTTTGGCCGGTATTTCTCAATCCAGAGCATGGGACAACCTCGCCGTCATCTCACGTATTGCCTCTGACAAAAGATAATGATTATCTACAGGCACCGGGGACCGCTCTTCGCCCGCCTGGGAAAGATCCCTGCAGGCACTGGTGATCTGCGGAAGGGCCCGGGTCAGCTCATCGACAATCGTGAGGGTTGCGGTACGCGCTGTGCGGGACAGTGGATTGAGGTCGATGGCGATGACTGTTTTTCCCATTCCGGCAAGCACCTCGCACCGATCCCCGTCTTCCAGCGGGACCAGAACGACATCGGCAGAATACATCCCGTCGCGACGGCACCATGCCCGGTCATGGGAGAGGAGGAGGAGCCGTTCCGCTTTGCCGGAAAACACGTCGACCCCGGCAACCGTAAGGAGATCTTCGATCATTTTTACTCTCCGTTCTGTGCGGTGGAAGAGGTTCACCTCAACGAGGGCCCCACAGGCTTTCTGGAGGGCTGCAATCTCGCCTGCTGCGAGGGCCGCCGTATTTCCGTTGATCGAAATGACCGGGTGGCGGGCAGAGAGCAGAAGTGCTGCTGCGGTCCGTTCGGCAAAGAGAGCGCTGGCAGTCGTTCTCTCACCGAGCAGGTAATCGAAGGCCTCCCCGCGCCCGTGGGCGGTAAGGCCTTCCCATGAGACGATCCCCTTCCGTGCAGATCCGGCAAGCCGCTCGCGGACGACAAGCGAGCGGTACCGGGGATGATCCGGGGGTATCATACCGTCTCCCCGACAATCCTTACCCCGGAACATCCCATCCCAAACTCGAACACTTCCCCGAAGGGCCTGAGCAGTTCCCGCGAATCACGGCCATAGGCAAAAACCCCGTTCCCCAGCATCGTCATGCTCGCCGGAAGGTTTCGGTCATCAAAGATCCTGAGCACTTCCTGAACCTCCGGGGTTATCAGCCCGCTCCTGCCGGCAAACTGCCGGGACAGCCGGAAAAAATCCCCGCCATCATCCGGTTCCCTTATGGGGAATGCCCTGGACACGCGCGCCATCTGTTCGGGAGAGCCGAGAACCGACGGCGTGTAGATTGGCCCGAAGGATACTGCATAGAGTGGGTCAGGCAGGTCAAACTTCCGCTCGATCTCAGCATCGATGCCCGGTCCCCGTCGTACTACCCTTCCGCCCCCCTGGCAGGCAGCGACGTCTCCAAGACCGGTCCGGTGAGTCACCTCCGCTTCATGGGAATATAATGCGATATCGTGGGCTGAAAGCCCCAGCCCGCAGAGCCTGTCAACCGCTGTCAGCGTCGCGAGAAGGGCAGCTGCCGAGAGCCCGAACCCTGCCCCGATAGGCAGCCGGCATTCTGTCGTGACAGCTGCAGTCACGCCCAGCTGCTTGAGAACAAAAAAGATGGGCGGTGAGCCGGATTCTGCAGAAATCTCTTTCCCGTCCCTGTCTTTTCTCGTGATACGGACCGACAGAGTGTCCGATGGAAAAACCGTGACCGTGACGCCTTCACTTATGACTATACCGGCTCCCATACTGCCGGTCGTGGCTTTTGTCTTCCCCTCAACCCGTCTGAAATAGCCGGAAATATGCCCCGGGCAGAAGGCTGTCACTGAACTTGGTCTCATGGACACGGATCGTACATGATCAGTTAGGGCGTTTTCTTTCTTTAAGGAATCCCGAAAGGGAAAAAGGTATGCATAAACGTATACCATGAATCCCGGGTCCTGAGATCCAAGGCTTATTGCGACTCTCTGGCCTGCTGGAGGTCCCGGAGAATTCTCCGGATGTGCCCGATATTGATCGTTCGTGTCGTAAGCAGGCAGAGGTGGTAGTCACGGTAGGGCGCGATGATCACGTTCGCCTCGGGGATCTGGAGGGTCATGTGGACAAAAGATCCCCAGTCCAGGCAAGGGGTGATCTTTTTGGTGGTTTCAAGCATCTTTCTTGCAAGGTTCAATAAAGGTTCAACCTCGACGTCCCCCACCAGGATAATATTCCGTTCCTCGTCAAATACCGAAATGGCAACAATCCCGTTCAGCTTCTTGATCTGTCCGAGTAGCTTCATGTCCGGTTCATCCAGGGTTGCGGGAGGCGTGATGACGGGCTTTTCGTAAACAGGGATCATCACCTCTTTTTCTGTCGTATCCGGTGACGTTTTTTCCGGTGAATCCATAACGGGAACGGTCACCTTTTCCGGTGCGGGTACAGCGTATGGTTCAGCCCCTGGCGTCACGAGATCAGGTTCGGGAACCTGTTCGTCGACGTTACAGATCCTGAGTGCCTGGCCCAGTTCTTCCGGGGTATATTTACAGAGGTTGAATTCTATGGTCGGGTGTGAATTGAAATAGTCGAGTGCCGCGTGCCCGCGCAGCTCGATCCGGCCGTGTCTGAAATAATATGCAAGAGGCTTGCCTCTTCGTATCAGGATAAACCCTTCCCCGTCCTGGATTACGACCCTTACTATGCCGACGAACCGTACGGTATGAGTGAAGATCCATTGCGGAGGCGCCTGCATCCACCCGATACTTTTTCCTTCCGGTAACAGTTCGATCATAAGAGAGAGACGATAGCCTCCTGGTTCTTTTTCATTTCATAGGATATCTGGCCGATATTTGCGGTGCTTTTTGCGATAATGACGAGGAAAAACTCTTCTGCCAGAGGCCCGAGGATGAGGAATTTGTCCGAGTATTGGGCAAATACCATGGATAGCGGGGCACTATTGAACCCGGCTGCCGCTGACCTGGTATCGATCATGATCGTGGAAAGGGCAGTTCTGAGGTTCCTGTCGATGACGATTCCCGATTTCATGCTCTCGATTATCTCACCATTTTCCTGGATGACTACTGCGGCCTGGACACCATTCAGGATCAGGAATTTGTTCAGGATCTCTTTGAGCATTGATCGTCCTCATCATGAGATTGTATCTGCATATTCACGGAATGATCCCGGAGTACCATGCGGGTAAGGGGAACAGGGCGGGCTGCAGCCGTTTATTCATTATCTTCCTTGGCAAGGGTGTCAAGTATTTTGTAGGTATTGATCATCCGGTTGAAGGCGGTCTGGAGTTCGCCGATCTCGTCATTGCTGAGCAGCTCAATTTCCGGGTTCGTGAGCTCGCCGGTGCTCATGCTGGTGGCTATTTTTGATAACCGTACGATAGGATTGGTGATGCTGCTCGCAAGGAAGAAACTCCACATGATGACTACCGTCAGCGTGATAAGGGTGATGATCAGGATGCTGCCGGTGAGCCCGATGTTCTCCACAATGCTCGCCGTCCCTCCCAGGTAGACGATCTCAAGAAGAATGATGGGAATTGTGGCCACGAAGAGCATGCTTATCATCAGCTTGTAGAAGATGGGAATCGGGAACGTGGACCCGCCCTGCAACGGTTTTGCGTCACTCCTTTTCATGGCTGGCATGTATCAGTATTTACATAAACACTTAATAAAAATATCCAGAAGATTCCGGGGTTTCAAGAGTGGCAGATAGATAAAATCTGGCAAATATAGAGATAAAATAGGTTCAGGAATAACTTGCAGACTCCCGGAATGTAAACCCGGCGGGCTAGAGATGCACCCTGAGAATCTCCTCCCACACTCTTGCTGCAATCTCGTCCTTGGAGCCCTGCAACCGTTCCGTACCCAGCTTATCCAGCCGAACATACTCCCCGGTTTCCCGTCCCATCGTTTCCGGAGCGTTCATGAGGACCATCGCCACACCATGATCGAACATGGCCTTTGCCTTTTTTTCGGGTCTCCTGCCCAGTTTGAATGCAATGGTCAGGGGAGCATAGTCCTGCATCACCCGGTCCAGCAGTTTGGGAAGCGGTTCAAGTTCAAGCCTGACGGCCTTTCCGCTGGGTATCTTCCCGTTCATCATCACCGGGGCCAGGTCAGAGATGGCAGCTGCGCTGATATAGATGTCGGCCCCGTTATTCTCTGAAAGGTAGCTGAGCACGGCAGAGCTCATGTCAGCCGCTGTCTCAACGTGGATGTTGTTCATGCAGGGAAACGTATCCCGGTGGACAACCGTGACATCAGCCCCGAGCCGGAATGCCTGCAGGGCGAGTGCCCTCCCCATCTGCCCGCTCGAACGGGTGGTGAGTATGCGGACATCATCCACCGGTTCCCGGCATGGCCCGCTGGTGATAAGCACCTTTTTTCCCTTCAGTGGCGATCCGAGCACAGCCCTCTCGCACCTGAGGACAATTTCATCGTTGCCGGCAATTTTTGCTTTCCCCTCTTCAATGCGGGGTTCGACTATCCCTGCCCCCCACCGCCGGACCGCATCGAGATTTGCGAGAATTGCCGGGTGACGGTACATGCTGTGGTGCATCGCAGGAACGATGAGCAGGGGAATACCGCTTCCGAGAGCGGTGGATGCAAACGTCGTAACCGGGGTGTCGTCGATACCACAGGCAATTTTGCTGAGGGTGTTTGCGGTACAGGGTGCAACCAGCAGGAGATCGGCAGTCCCCTCATCCCCGCAGTACATGACATGCTCCACCATGCCGGAGAGCCGGGTTATCGTCTCCCTGCCACTGGCATAGGTCAGGGCATCCGGGGTTACGATACCTGTTGCGGCAGGGCTCATCACCGCCTGGACTGCCGCACCGCGCCGCCTCAGGGCATGGATGAGCCTGACCACTTCGACGGCAGCGATGCTGCCGGTCACCGCAACAACGATCTGTTTCCCGCTCAGTGTCTGGAGGACTGTCATGATAGGGTCACGTCCTGCACCACATGCCATGCATACGGGCGGTATTTCTTTACTTTATGTACCTGGATAGTTGCAGAAAAACCTGCCCCTTCGGCACACTCCCGGATCCGGTCTTCTACCGTGCCGATACTATGGAGGTGGATGATGCTCCCGCTCTCGACATGCCCGAGTGCCGGGGGAAGCATGGTTATTGCATCGAAATGCCCCATCACGATCCGGTTATAGGTCCCTGACAGGAGGTCCCGGCAATCTCCCAGTGCTGGTGTTATGCGATCGGATAACCCGTTTTCCCGGATGGTGCGCTTCAGGAATTCAAACGGGACCGGATTGATCTCCATTGCGTGGACTTCTGCCCCCGCTCCCGCAAGGGGAATGGAGAAGTACCCGATACCGGCAAACATGTCAGCCACCCGTTCGGTTCCCGGCTTGCTCCTCACCAGCCGTGCAAGCCTCATCTTCTCGTTCCGGTTTCCCTGCGCAAACATCACGGTCCGGGGGTCGAGAATGAAGGTGTACCCGTTTTCCCGATGCCGTACCTCCCCCGCCTCGCCCCAGAGCACCTCGGTCTCCGGAGTCCTTGTCATGCCGCTGAGCGCCGCTATCCAGAGGATTCCGCGCGGTTTGCGGAAGCGGACGATCTCCTCAATTTCAGGACCGGACGGCTTTGTGCCATGCAGAACGGCAATGTCGCCGATCATGACGAACCCGCGCCCGGTATAGGCGGGGCTTTTGCTGAGTTCCCGGTCAAACGGTTCACCCGGTTTTACTGGTACCCAGGCAATGTCTCTCTCGGCAAAGGGACTCCTCGTACGGTCGACCCACTCCGCTGCATGGATCTCCCTGAGTTTGTCCCTCGGTATTTCCCTTACCCGCATGGCTACCTGACAATAATGAGCTCATCCCCGTCCCTGAGGATGTTCACGTGGTCGCCTGCCATGATGGTTGTCCACGGCAGTCGCCTTAACTCGCAGGTCTGCAGGGTTCCCGGGTCAAGGAGGCCTACCGAATCTCCGTGCGCGAAGGCTACCAGTGCCGGTTCGGCATTCCGCGCATTGCCGATGATCCGATCGATATCGTTTTCCCGGATGGATCTTGACTGGCCGTCGCGGAGATCGAAAGTACGGACGTGGTGGGATTCGACTTTTTCCACCTCGTAATACCGGTTTCCGGATCTGACCACATCGTGCTTCTGGAAACGGGGCAGCCTCACCAGATAGGTGATCCGGTAGAGCTGCCTGCCGTTCTTCTCGCCCACCAGTTTCGGGTGCGAGCTGTACCTGCCTCCGAGCTGCGCAACGATCCCCTGCGAGATGAGCAGCCCGATATGCTGGGAGCCAATGACGATATCAAGCCCGTCACGGATCTCGGTTATATCCGAGATGAATGAGAGGCGTTCTCCCCCGGACTGGAGGGTGTCTTCCACCTGCTGGGCGATGGACGCGGCCGTCTGGATCTCGTACGTGCCCGGGGCCCGCCCTTCGGCGCGCACCTGGACGATTCCCTCGTAATAACTCCCGCTGATGCGGTTGCAGCGGTCGCATTGTTCCTTGTGCCAGAGGATCTCGACGCTGCACGTCCCCTCCACCGGTTTATTATACAGGGTTGCATGGATTGTAAGGTTTGCGCGCGAGCGGTTGACGCTGATATCCTCAACGTTCACCGCGATAGAGGGTTTCCGGGCATCCGTATGGAAATGCACGGCACTCCTGGCAAGTTCAGGTGCCAGTTCGCTCCGTTCGCGGGTGCTGTCCGTCCAGGTATTCACCTCTTTTGTTGCCCCGCAGCTCGGGCACAGGATATTTTTCACCCGGCTGTCGCAGGTGAACCAGGGTGTACTGCCGATCCTGCACCGGGTGCATAATAATCCGGTACTATCGGATGGCTGGCCGCACTTCGGGCAGAAATTGTCCTTTATGCTCGGGGTCATAGCTGGTAGATCTGTGCGTGCGGCACTTTCCCGATCATGATGCAGCCGGACCGGCTGATAAGTCCCAGTTCAATGGCGAGAGCAACGGCCCGTTCCCCCATGAGGTTGATGTTGCCCGCTTTTGTCAGGGCGTCCCGGACCTCTGATTCGGTTGCAGGGCGGTTGCCATAGAACGCTTCCGTGACGGTGACGGTCATCCTGTCATGGCATATCGTCGTATTGATAAGTTCGCGATCGCACACGGCAACAACATCGCCCATGCCGGGCGAGCGATGGATCTTCAAAAACATTGATAGCTCATTGGATGGCCGGCATAAAAAAAGGTGAGTCTGGGGCAGGGGCGGTCACGGCAGGAGGATGGTAACTCCGTAGACGTTCCCGATGGTCTCCGCATGGATCCGGAAACAGTCCTCTTCCGTGATCTGTCCGGATTCAAGGAGCTTGTTGGTATACCGGGGGACTGATTTTGGGCCTGTCACTGCACCGGGACGAGAGTTCTCGTCCATGTAATCGCTCTCCATGGTAAATGGCCGCTTCGAACGAACGAGGCCGGGGATAGCTTCGTGTTTTGCAATGAGTGAAGGGTGCAGCGGTGTATCCGGGGAACCATAGTGTTTCACCACCCTGTCTGTCGCTACTCCGGCCTGCCGTGCCATATCTGCGATATCCGCGCACGGTCCACTCTCGGCATGGACCTGGAGAGCGCACCGGCACTCATACGCGAGCGCCAGCGCATGCGCGAGAACCTCATTTGATGCTGCGAGGATCCCGGGGCTCACGTCATAATGAGGTCTCCCGCTTTTCAGTGCAACTGCTTTTCCTTCCTGTACATACCGTGCAGCGCAGTCAAGCCCGCCTTTCATGACGCCTGCCGCCTCTTCCAGGGACATGCGGTCGGTGAGGCGGCTGATCTCAGCAGGATGCACGCCCAGTACCGGGTAGACAACAACGCCGGTATCGGCAATCATGCCGGCAATCCGGATTGTCTCGTCAAAGACCCGGGCAAAATCCGCGCCCGATGACGGGTGGACCGATAACGACCACGAGGGTTTCGAGACCAGAAACACGTGGGTCCCCCCGGCCCGGAGAAAGTCTTTGGCTGCTTCCACGCCGCGGCCATTAACCGGATCGATATGGATGTGGTCGTCAGTGACGGGAAATTTCGGGAATCTCATTGTACTCCGCAATCTGCATAAGGGGATAACCGTCCGAGGGGCTGAGCCGGGCCCGGCAATAGGCAAACCCTACTCGGGTCACGATCTCGACATCAAACATCAGGCCCGAGAGTTCGCTGTACCCGAACCTGTTCCCGGTCATCCGGCTGCGATCGAGGCGCACCGTAATCTCTTCAACGAACGGCTGGAGGATGACGGCATGTTCGATTGCAGTCTCGACGCTGGAAGCGGAAACGCGCGAGATCGGGGTACCAACCCACTGGTGGTAGAGCGCCCCGAGTTTGATCCCTGCTTCAAACACTGCCTGCTCCCTGTCACTTCCCATATGTCCCTCACCTATATCAACTGGATAATCCCTGACTTCGGCTCCATGGCCTCTCCATGCCGGAGAAGCATGTCAATCCCTTCTTTGACCTTTTCCCGCGCGAACCCCTTGGAACTGGCCGCGTCGATGACCTGGTCAATCCCGGCGCGCCTTCCCTCTCCGCCAATGTCGCGGATGGCGTCCTTGATCACCCGCACAATGTCACGTTTCTCCTTGGAGATGCCCGTGACGACCTTGTCGATATCGAACGTCCCCGTCTTCGCATCGTACGCGATCTGGCGCAGGCAGGCATCCACGATATGGATCACCCGTTCTGCGTCGCTCTGCTCGATTGTATCTGACAGGCGGATCCGTGCGCTTGCCTCCGCAAGCCGCACGAGCGCCTCGAGCTGGCGGGCGGTCACCGGCACGGGTTTGTTGGGCTCGGCAATCCCTCTCAGTTTGAGATAGTATGCGACAAGGACCTCTTGTGCTTCCGGTGAGAGTATGGGGTAGCAGGAACGTTTCGAGTACGCGACGTATTTGCGGAAGAGGGAAGGGTCGATGTCCGGCATCACGGGTTTGAGCTGCTGCTGGATGTACTCGTCCGTGACCCCCGGGATGGGGGTCTTCTTGTGCTGGGCGATCAGTTCGCCTGTGCTGTGAGCCTTGAGGATGTGTTCGGCGATCGCGAGGTCCCGTTTCTGTTCGGGCTGGTCTGTCATGATGAAGATGAGGTCGAACCGGGAGAGCAGGGAGGGGGGCATGTTGATCTGGTCCGAGATGTCCCCGAACATGTCGAACCTGCCATACTTAGGGTTCGCCGCACCGAGGAGTGCACACCGCGACTTGAGCGTTGCGGTTATACCCGCCTTTGCCACGCTGATGGACTGCTGCTCCATGGCCTCGTGGAGTGCGGACCGATCACCTTTCTCCATCTTGTCCATCTCGTCGACTGCTGCAACGCCCATGTCCGCGAGCACGAGTGCCCCCGCTTCGAGAGTCCAGCGGCCTTCCCCGAACTCATCCTTCACCGCGGTTGCCGTGAGCCCGGCTGCAGTGGATGACTGGCCGCTTGTGTAAATCGCGCGGGGGGAGAGTTTTACCACGTACCTCAGCAACTGGCTTTTTGCAATTCCCGGGTCCCCGATGAGCAGGACATGGATATCCCCCCGGAGGTGGGTGCCGTCGGGCATCTCCTTTGCGATACCCCCAAAGAGCTGCAGGGCGATGGCCTGTTTCACGTCTTCACTGCCATAGATCGTGGGTGCAATCGAGTGGGTGATCATCCGGTAGATCATCGGGTCTTTGCTGAGGGCCCTGATCTCGTCCTCGGCTTTCTCGTCGATGTCCACCTCTTCAAACTCTTTTTCTGCAATCTCGATGGAGTTGCATTCGAGGAAGATGTCGAACACCGTGCTCTTCTCACCTCTGACAATCCTCTGCATGGAACGGAGGATGCCGTTGATGATGACCCGGTCTCCCGGTGAGACCCTCCCTGACAGGTCGTCGGTCACGTCAATATCAAGTGTCTGGGGCTGTTCACCCCCGCGCAGCCCCTCCGGGGACTCCTGGATCCGGAGCTTCTGGGAGTCCACGAATTTCGAGCGTTTTGGCACCAGCTCGAGTTTCTTGAACGTGCACCCGTCTGTGGCGCACCCGTCCGGTTCGATAAATTTCCCGTATTTCTGCTTTTTTATCGTGAAATGCCCGGCGGGACAGCGGAAGACCGCCTCGACAACGCGGGGCCTGACCTCCGTGGTCTTGCGGAGGATACCTTCAACGGAAACAAAGGTGTTGATATCATCTGACCTGATAAGCCGGATGCCGGTCTTTTTCGGGAGGTTGGTAAAACGGATATTGATACCTTTTGGCTCTTTCCCGTCTTTGGTCCTGACGAGCTGGCTGTTTTTTATTGCATCCCAGACATCCTCGAGGACTTTTCCGGGATTCTCCAGGAGTTCATCTGCGAGTTTTGTACCACCATGGGCACGGATAACGTCCCGGTAATCAATGTAAAGGGACCGCTTGTGGGGATATTCGCGGGAGAGTTCCCCCAGCTCCTTTTTGTATTTGCTTTTGAGCAGCCTGCTCCAGTCCGCGGTCTTATCCGTATCCTGAAGAGAGGGGGTGTTCTCCATAGTCATGACTCACCGGTTCTTCTGCGCGGAGAGGACGAACCGCGCGATGAGCGCTTCCATCTGGATGTCGCTGTTCGCCCCTTCCGAGAGGCGGAAGTCCGTCTCGCCGATGTGGTCGATCAGTTCAACTTTCAGCTTCCTGTCCACGTCTCGTTTCACCAGCGCACGGTAGCACTGGTTTATCAGCTCGTTCGGAGCAATTCCCCGCTCGTGGATGAGGTGGGCGAGGACCGACTCAGCTGCATCAAAGTCCCCGTCGAGCGAGAGAGTGAGGAGCTCATTGATCTCGTCCGGCCGGGCGGTCGAGGTTATGGCGTACACCATCTTCTCGTCAATGGCAGTATTGAGTATCGCTGCGCCCTGCACGGCGTTGATCGCCTTGCGCATATCGCCTTGCGCAATGTAGACGATGGCCTCCATCGCGCTGCCGGTTATGGAAAGATTCTCCCGGGCTGCGATGCGGCGTATCTCTTCTTTTATGGCCTCAGCCCCCAGTGGCTTGAACCGGTAGATGGCACACCTGCTCTGGATCGGATCGATTATTTTCGAAGAATAGTTGCAGGACAGGATGAACCGGCAGGTCTGGGCATAACTCTCCATGGTCCGGCGCAGGGCCGCCTGCGCATCGGTCGTCAGGGCATCGGCTTCATCCAGGAAGAGGATCTTGAAGGTCGCATCCCCGAGGGGGGTGGTCCGGGCGAACTGCTTGATCTGGTTGCGGACAACATCGATCCCCCGTTCATCCGAAGCGTTCAGCTCCCGGAAGTTCATCTGCCATGAATCTTTGAAAAATTCGCGGGCCAGCGTCACCGCGGCCGTAGTCTTTCCGATGCCCGCGCTGCCGGTAAAAAGGAGATGCGGCAGGTTACCGCTTTTTACGTATGATGACAACCGCTCCACTATCTCGTCCTGCCCGACAATATCAGCCAGCTTCGCAGGACGGTATTTTTCTATCCAGATGGTGTGGGTCTCATCCATGGTGTATCATCTCATCGGGCAGGACATATGGGTTCCTGAACAGTATTGGATTTCTTTCCTTGAGAACCCTGTGTCTATGGGAAAATTGCCCGCTGTTTTTAATAAATGTCATAATGTTTATCATAATGGTTTTGAAATTACTTTCATGCACGGAAAATATATTTTGCCCGCTCTTATCGTAATCCTTCTTGTCGTTTCACCAGTGGCGGGCAGTTTGAGCAAAATTTCTGCAGGTGCCCCGGTATTCATCGGAGAAAATAACGTGGATATCTCCTCTGGTCTGAACGGGTGCCATACGATAGCCTGGTGGCAGAACGGCAGCGACGTCAACAGCGTACCGGCAGTGACCAATCTCACGATTTATGCTATCGGTTCGGATTCATACAGGATATATCATTTCAATTTCAGCCCGGGCATATTTTCCGGGTATACCGGTTCCTGGTATTGCGTGGACAGCAAACCCTATTATACCGCCTTCACGGTGAACGAACCCCAGATTGATATCAGGGTATGGGATCTTGACAGAAACAGTGATGTGACAGGCCAGTCCGTTCCCGTGTCGTCAAATGTCACGTACCGGATCGATACGAACCTTGCCGCGGCACTCAGCCCGCTGAACAGGCCCAACTCCAACCCCGCCGATTCCCCCTATACGTTCACGCTCACCGATCCCAATGGAAAGACGTTAACCACCATCTATACCGGGGATGCCGGGAATTCCAGTGCACCTCTCCTTATCGTGAATACCAACCCGCCCATCCCATCGTCTCCCTACTTCTGGAGCCAGGGGGAAGCATGGGACCGCCTGGCCCGCAATGCCCAGGGATATATCATCTATCCCCTTGGGACCTACACGTTTACCATAACCCAGAACCTCAACGGCATGCAGGACAGTTATCCGGGCAATCCGGTGGACTATCCCGGGCTGCTGTCAACGACAGCGAACGTAACCTTTGTCAGCGATCAGACCGCGGTCCCTTCAACGACAGGCCCGCAACCGGTACTGACAACGCAGCCTGTTGTTTCCACTACAATCCCGACAGTCCAGGTCACGACAGTCGCTACGACCTCGCCGCTCGCGACGAAGACGACGTATTCGTCCCTGCCGGCAGTGCTTGCAGTTGCAGGAATGCTCGGCGCTGTCGCCGTGATCCTCAGGAAAAAATAGCTCTTTTTTCATCTCCTTTAATACCGATAACTCACATACCGGTGGAGGATGAAACCCTCAAAAAAACCGGCAGATAACCCTCAAAAAAAGTCCCCCAAAAAAATCCGGAATTACCTGCTTGCAGCGGGTGTGGTTGCGGCAGTTGTGATTGTGGCAGCGATCTTTTTGACCTTCCAGCCGTCATCTCCCAAAGAATCCCCCAAAGACGAAGCCACACGGTTCCAGGAGGCCGGGGCATTATATACAAAGAGTGTTGACCTTGCAAATGAAGGAAAAAATCTGACAGACCAAGGGAAAATCCAGGAAGCCCAGGAAAGCTTCCAGGAAGCCCTGCAGGATGCGGATGAAGCGCTTGCACTCAATGCGACCTCATTAAAAGCTCTCATCCAGACACAACGTTCCGGTGTCCTTGTCGCACTCGGACGATACACTGATGCAAATGCGGCAGCTGACGACGCGCTGGGAATGGGAGGCAACCTGAATACGACATTTTCCATAGCCTGGTACAACAAGGGCAATGCCCTTCGCGCCCTTGGAAATATCAGCGAAGCAGAAGCAGCATATGCAAAAGCGTACGAACTGGATAAAACCCTTGTTCCTCCGGATATGTCTTCCGATTCGACCTCATCAGTCCACTCCTGACCGTTCCCTTTTTCACGACTTTTCCTCATCCAGTTGACGACAACTTCGTATAAAAAAACCGTACTGCGCTTCATTGAACAGCTGTCATGGCGTTTGCCCGGTCCGGTTGTATCCCCCCATCAGAATAGGTCTTAATGCCGCCCCCGGTTGTTCCCTGTAGCAGGCCGGGTCCTTATCAGTCCGGTCAGAACGGTCCCGAAGGGTGAACTGCGTCCCTATCGGCATGCACCGGCTCCTTGGACCATCCACCGGTTGGCACTGACTATATCTTGAATATCTCCCCGCCACAATCCTGTTACGGAGCATGGAAGGCGCAGCACGAGTATTTGCCGGCGAGTTCAGCCGTTCGACCCTGTCGGCACCCTGTGGTGACCCCGGGTCCCCTCCAGCGGTGGTTACCCCGGGTGGTGCATGGTGCCGCCTCATGTACCTTGCCGGTGCCCTGACCGAGGTCAACGATTCCGGGGATATGATCCGGTGCCGGGTGGCAGATCCCACCGGTGCATTCGATGTCGTAAGCGGGGGCAGGAGTACGGCCATTGCTGAAACGTTCAGAAAAATTCCCGTGCCATCCTTCGTATCCCTGACCGGGCAGGCACAGATATACCAGAAGAACCAAACGGTCAGTCTCTCTGTCCGCCCGGAGTACGTCCGGGTGATCGACCGTGCCACGCGCGACAGGATAACCCTCGGTACTGCCGAAGCGACGCTCGGACGACTTGAGCAGATGTCCCATGCCCTTGAGGGAGAGTGCACGGATGGGCGGGTCACGCGTGCATACCGCCACTATGCCGTGACTGCGGCCGTGCTTGAGGACCTGCTCCTGATGGTCGACGGGGCGGTCCGGAGCACCTGTCCCGATGGCACAAATCCACCGGAGAGCCGGCCTGATGCCCGCGCACTGGTGCTTGAACTGATGCAGGCGCAGAGCGGGCCGAGAGGAATTGCAGTTGAAGAGATCATCGGGGCTGCTTCCCTCCGGGGTATCCCCGGGGACGCGGTCTTGTCAGCAATTGAATCACTTATCGTTGAAGACGAGTGTTACCAGCCCCAGAAGGGATTTGTCAAACGGTTATGAAACTGGAATTTATCGGTGATGGCCCGGCGCTCGTGATTGAAGGAGGAGAGCGCCTGCTCATCGTCGCCGACCTCCACTTCGGGATCGAGGCCGACCTCCGTGCACACGGACTGCATTTCCGGAGCAGGAGTGCCGACAGGCTCGAACGCCTCCTGAAAGTGATCGACCGGGCGGATGCGGACGCTCTTGTGCTGCTCGGGGACGTGAAGCACAGCATCCCGTCGCTCACCCGTCAGGAGTTCTATGAGATGCCCGGCATTCTCGCTTCGATCAGGGACCGCATTCCCCTGGTGCTCTTCCCCGGCAATCACGATATCGGCATCGAGCGCTTCGTCCGGAAAGACGAGCTCAGGCCGAAAGAGGGTGCGGTTATCGATGGTGTCGGGTACCTGCACGGGCACATGTACCCGTCTGCGGCATTATCAGGGCACCTGATGGTTGTCGGTCACCACCACCCGCTCCTCTCTCTCAGGGATGATGTCGGCTGTGCGCTCCAGGCACCGGCATACCTCCGGGCAGGGCTCGATATGGAGAAACTTGGCCTGAAGGAGCCTGAAGGAGCCGAAACACCAACCCGCGTCCTGTTCGTACCTTCGTTCAACGAAATTGCCGGCTATGATATCCTCCAGATCACGAAGAACCCGTTCTCGCCCCTCTCGCGGTGCATGAAACAGGACGAAGCCGAGATCATCCTTGCCGACGGGACGTACATCGGTCCCCTGAGCACGATCGATACCGATGAAGGAGATTGAAGCTCTCGATCCAAAAGTGCAGGCGTGCATCCGCAAACGCGGTTTTACCGCCCTTTCCGATGCCCAGAAACAGGCAATCCCCCTCATCCGTGACGGGAACAACGTAGTCCTGATCGCACCGACCGGTACCGGCAAGACCGAGAGTGCCATGTTCCCCGTCTTTGACCAGCTGCTCTCCCTGCCTGCCGGCGGCGGGATCAAGGCGCTCTACATCACCCCGCTCCGCTCACTGAACCGCGATATCCTTTCCCGGATGCAGTGGTGGTGCAGCGAACTGGGCCTCAGGGCCGGGGTCCGCCACGGGGACACGCCACTTTCAGAACGGCGAAAGCAGGCCCTTTCTCCTCCCGATCTCCTGATCACAACACCCGAGACCCTCCAGGCCCTCTTCATGGGAAAACGGCTCCGGAAGCACCTGGCAAACGTGAAGTATGTGATCATCGATGAGATCCACGAGCTTGCCGGAAGCAAGCGGGGTGCCCAGCTCTCGGTTGCACTGGAGCGGCTCGTTGTCCATGCCGGCGAGTTCCAGCGGATCGGGTTGTCGGCAACGGTCGGAAATCCCGGGGATGTGGCGCGGTTCCTGTGCGGGGCCCGGAAGTTTTCTGTCGTGCAGGTCCCGGTGGCAAAACACCTGGAGATCGCGGTAAAATTCGTTGGCGATGATTTCCAGCACCAGGTGAGAGAACTTTCAAAAGCGCTGCAACGGGAGGGGTCGACCCTGGTCTTTGTCAACACCCGGGTGACTGCCGAGGCCCTGGGACACGCACTGTTCGAGAGGGGAGATGTCGAAGTCCACCACGGGTCGCTCTCAAAGGAAGTGAGGATCGATGCCGAAGAGCGGTTCAAACGGGGCGAGATCCGGACCCTTATCTGTACCTCGTCGATGGAACTGGGGATCGATATCGGGCGGGTCGATCATGTCGTCCAGTTCGGTTCTCCCCGGGAGGTCGCCCGGCTGGTGCAGCGGGTGGGGCGTGCAGGCCACCAGCTGAACACCGTATCGAAGGGGACGGTCTTTGCCACGGGGTTTGACGACCTGCTCGAATCACTGGTCATCGCACAAAGGGCGAAAGCCAATGAGATCGAACGGGTTGTCCCCCACCAGAACGCAGCGGATGTGCTGGCAAACCAGGTCGCTGCAATGGCCGTCGAGTACGGGGAGATCGAACAGTCGGGAATCCGGGAAATACTGGAACGTTCTGCGGTTTTTGAAGAGTGCGGTTCCCTGCTTGAAGAAGTCTGCCGCCAGATAGAAGAGCATCGCCTCATCCGGATCGATGGCACCCGGATTATCACCACCGCCCGTGCCCGCCGCTACCTTGCGGCGAACCTCTCGATGATCCACGACGAGCGGAAAGTGCCGGTCTTCGATATGGTCACCCGGAGGACTGTCGGCAGCCTCGATGAATCCTTTGTGGTCGGTTGGGTGCATACCGGGGCCGTTTTTATTACCAAGGGCCAGCTCTGGCGGGTCCTGGAGATCGCCGACGGCAGGCTCACGGTCGAACCGGCAAAGAAGGCACAGGGGGAACTTCCCTCGTGGGAAGGCGAACAGATCCCGGTACCGTTCCCGGTGGCCCGCGAAGCCGGCGGGATGCGCAGGAAGAGAAACATCGCAGATTATACCTCAGAACGGGAATCGATTCTCTTTGCAGAAAAGTTGCTTGTCGAGATGGACAGGAACCGCTCGCTCATCCCCACCGACCGGCTCATCACCCTCGAAAATACCGATGACGGTGTCGTCCTCAATGTCTGTGCCGGCCACAAAGCCAACGAGGCGCTGGGGCGCGTCGTCTCCATCCTGATCTCCGCCCGCTACGGTACAACCGTAGGACTCGAACTCGATGCCTACCGGATGCTCTTCCGGCTGCCGTCATCCATCCGGGCTGCCGATGTACGGGACATCCTGCTCTCGCTGGACCCTGCCCATATGCCCGGGGTGCTCCGCCTTGCCCTGAAACGGACCGCACTATTCAAGTGGAAACTGGTCCAGATCGCAAAGAAGTTCGGGGCCATCGACCCTGACGCCGATTACGAGAAGATCAGCATCCACCGGCTGCTCGAATTTTTCGACAACACCGTCGTCCAGCAGGAGGCATACCGGGAGCTGTTCTCGGAATACATGGATGTCGATACCGCCGTTGCGATCATAAGCCTGGTCCGGCAGGGGGAGATCGGCGTAGCTCTCGGTCCGCACTCGCTGATCGGTGCAGGGGGGCTCCTCTCCTCGCGGGACCAGATCCCGCCCCCGACTGCCGACCAGGCTGTCCTCACGACCCTGAAAAAAAGGCTCGACCAGGACGACGTGCTGCTTGCCTGCATGAACTGCCGGGACTGGAAGAGCCGGACCGTCGTGTCCCGGGTCGGTGACCGCCCCCAGTGCCCGAAGTGCGGGGCCCGTCTCGTCGCCGCTCTCAAGCCTTACGAAGAGGATCAGTACGCCATCGTGAAGAAGACCAGGAAGTCGGCTGAGGAGCGGGCGGTCGAACAGCGCCTCCTGAAGAATGCAAACATCGTCCTCTCGAGCGGGAAGAAAGCGGTTATCGCCCTCTCGGCACGGGGCGTCGGGCCGGAGATCGCCTCCCGGATACTTGCCACGCTTACGGAAGGAGACGCATTCTACCGGGAGATCCTCAAAGCGGAACGGAATTTCATCCAGACTCACCGCTACTGGTCGTGAGGAAGGTATTTTCCGCACGGTAAGGATTTCAGCGTCCGATTTTGACGACAAATAGTATAAGGTCGATTCTAAAGTTCGAAGAATTTCCATCGATGAAAATTCAGATACGTCCCTATCAGATAGGAGGGCCCCCGCCTCGGGGCCCCTCCCGGGGCACGGCGGGGCAGATTACCTTTATCAGCCAGTGGAAGGTAATTGATCCGCCGCGAGGAGGCAATCGTAGCATCTGCGAGGATTGACTGGAGAAGAATTCCTCAGAATTCTTCGACTGCGCCCCGTCGGGGGCGGCGGCAGGCATCGCGAAGGGAGTTTGATTTATCTTAAAAATCCTTTTTCATTTTCACAAAAATTAGTCAAAATGAAAAGAGTGACCCGAGGATCTGCGTTCAGTCAAAAAACGTTATTGAAAAAAATCACATTATGCTCTCGAGCTTCTGCTCGAGGAAGTCGAGGCCCCTCTTGATATCTTCGAGATTTTTGCCGCCGGTCAGGATGATCTTCCCGGATGAGAAGAGAAGTGCGACGATCTTGGGGTCCTTTATGCGGTAGACGAGTCCCGGGAACTGTTCGGGCTCGTACTCGATATTCTCCAGGTTGAGGGTGATGACCACCTTGTTGAGGTTGATGTATTTGCCGATATCATAGGAGCAGACGATATTGGTGATCGCCACCTTCGGCTCCTTGAAGGTGTCGACGCCGGCCGCCTTGAGGGATTTGATGATGATGTTGAGCCCGTCAGTGAGCGCTTTTTTGTCCCGGATACCGGTCAGCACGACTTTGCCGGAAGAAAAGATCAGGGACGCAATCTTCGGGTTCTCAATACGATAGACTGCGCCGGGGAACCTTTTCGTATTGAGCTCGCAGCTCTTGATCTTGCCGGAAACGTCAGCCAGATCGATGGAATCGGCGATGACTCCCGAGGCCACGATATTCTCAATTTTTAATGAAGCGTACTTTTTATCAGCCATCCACTATACTATGCTGTGCCCTGAATCATAATACTAATGGAGAACCTTTATGGTACCATCAGTGTCTCCGGTTTCGACGATCTTTTATCCGGAAATGTAAGCCGGGTCGTGCCGGAAACCACATCCCGCAAAACCGTTTTCTTCCTGCCGGCCCGGCCCGGTCCGTCACACCCTCCGGTATCGCACTAAAAAAGACAGATTGAAGAAGAAACGGATAAAACACTGTTCCTGATTCCATGAAGAAGAGCGGGCATGTTCAGGACAACTATGAGAAGATGTGCGAACGGTTCTCCATCGATGTTCCGGAATATTATAACTTCGGGTTTGACGTAATCGACTCCTGGGCTAAGAAGGACCGCAACAAGCTCGCGATGATCTGGGTCAGCCAGCAGGGCGAGGAGAAGAAATACAGTTTCCTTGACTTTGCCAACCTCTCCAACAAGGCAGCAAACATCCTCCTGAAATACGGGATCAACAAGGGAGACCGCGTCCTGGTCATGCTGCCCCGGATCCCCGAGTGGTGGATCTTCGCCATCGCGCTGATCAAACTGGGCGCGGTCTTCGCACCCTGCCCCACCATGCTCACACCACGGGATATCCGGTACCGGGTCAACAAGGGGAAGTTCCGCATGATAATCACCGACCTTGAAAATTCTTCCAAGGTCGAGGAGATCTGCAACGAATGCCCGACGCTGACAACCCGGTTCCTCGCGGACGGGGACCTCCCGGGCTGGGCGAGCTTTCCCTACGAGCTCCTCTACCCGGCGCCCGTCTCGCACCGCTCGGTGAGCATCCCCGACCAGCAGAAGACCCGGAGCACCGATCCGATGCTCATCTATTTCACCTCCGGGACGACCGGGGAACCCAAGATGGTGCTGCACAACAACGGCTACCCCCTCGGCCATATCGTAACTGCCCGCCTCTGGCAGGACCTGCGGCATAATGACCTCCACTTCACCGTCACCGATACCGGCTGGGCAAAATGCGCGTGGGGCAAGATCTTCGGCCAGTGGATCGAGGGCGCATGCATCTTTGTCTACCATTTCAGCGGTAAATTCCAGGCAACAGAAATTCTGCCCCTGCTCGAAAAATACCAGGTATCCACGTTCTGCTGTCCCCCAACCATCTACCGGATGCTCATCCTGGCCGACCTTGAAAAATTCGACCTGGCCTCCCTCCGCCACTGCACGAGTGCCGGCGAACCCCTCAACCCGGAAGTGATCCGGGTCTGGAAGGCAGGCACCGGGCTCACCATCTGCGAGGGATACGGCCAGACCGAGACTGCCTGCTGTGTGGCTGCATTTCCCACTCTCGAATCACGGCCGGGCTCGATGGGAAAACCTTCACCCGGCTGGACGATCGAAGTGCACGATGATGACGGCAGACCGGTGGGTGCCGGG
Organism: Methanoregula sp.; assembly: GCF_050010295.1. Taxonomy (GTDB): domain Archaea; phylum Halobacteriota; class Methanomicrobia; order Methanomicrobiales; family Methanospirillaceae; genus Methanoregula. The sequence goes on along the minus strand of NZ_JBEKLH010000005.1, from coordinate 47,810 downwards.
GAGGAGGGGAGGCTTGCCATCAGCTGCAACCCCCGGCCCCCGGGACTTTTTGTGGAATACCTTGACAACCCGGAAGAGAACCGGAAATCGTTCGTGAACGGGTGGTACTACACGGGAGACAAAGTATACCGCGATGAAGACGGCTACTTCTGGTTTGTCGGCAGGGACGACGACGTCATCAAGAGTTCCGGCTACCGGATAGGGCCTTTTGAGGTCGAGAGCGCTCTTCTCGAGCACCCGGCAGTCCAGGAAGCTGCGGTCGTGGGCTCTCCGGACCGCATCCGCGGGGTGATCGTGAAAGCCTTCGTAGTCCTGAACAAGGGATATGAACCCTCCGAATCGCTCATCCGGGAGATCAAGACCTATGTCAAACGGACGACAGCCCCCTACAAGTACCCCCGCGAGATTGAGTTTGTCAAAGAACTCCCGAAAACGATCTCCGGCAAGATCAAGCGCAACGAGCTCCGGGCTGCCGAGCTGAAAAAGTACCAGGACCGGGCCTAGCGGAGTGACACAACCAAACCTGAAAACAATAGCGGGGAACAAAAATCAGTTCTTTTTCCGGGACCGGATGAACGGATGGATCATCCCGGTAAACACCGTAGGCCTCCAGGGCCGGAACACGCCCTGGTTCACGTACCGGACATCTTCGATAGAGAAGAAAGCATTCGGGTTGGTCGTTTTGAGATGTTCTATGATCCGGGGAATTTCTGCCCTGTTGACAAGCGAGAGGATCATCCGGACTTCACCCCGCGAACCCTGCGCATAGAGACTCGTCACCCCGTAATCCCCCTGTTGTAAAAAAGAGACAATCTCTTCATTGGATCCTTCGGGTATGACGATACGGACGAGCACCCTCCCGACGGAAAGTTTCTCGTCGATTACCAGCCCGACATACGTTCCCAGCGCAAACCCGAACGCGAACCCGAGGAACATCGCGATATTGGAGATGTCGGTCAGGATTGCCTCTATGGCAAGCAGCCAGATCACGATCTCAAAGAATGCGATGATCGGGGCGAGGTATTTGATCCCTTTCGAGACGTAGATGACCCGGATCGTCTCCAGGCTCACGTTGCAGATCTGGGCGACAAAGATGAGCAGCGGGAGGACGATCCAGTTATACACATCAGGACTTATGATAAAAAACGACAAGGTCTTGCCTCATTTCAATTTTTGGCGTTTTTCACGTCGCAGTATGAGCTGAATAAGAAGGTGCTGGTTGTTTCTATTTCAAGGTTGCCACAAAAACGAAAAAATAACGGGAGATCCGGGTAGATACGGTGAATCGCGCAGATGATCTGGCCCGGTTCGGGCAGGAGCTCAGGACATATCCGGTTGCATGAGTCCGGAGCGGGAACCTCCCGTCAAAACTCCTGGAAAAGGGTTATGACGGGAAATCCGGGCGGAGTAAAAAGCAAGTTGCTGTCTGGTGATTCGGGCTTTCTTATCTGTACCAGCTGATACCGGTATGCAGCCGATGAATTTCCCGGCGAAGAAAAGCTCGTAGTGAGAGACATCTGAAATTTGGTATAATTCAACCCATTCGTTATCCACAAGGTTCGTTGTCCATCCCCACCAGGTTCACCCACCGGATTCCCATATCCTCATTTTTATCAACGGTCTGCTTCACGTACAACTACCCGGAGGTTTATCGATGCTGCCGGGGATCCACTCCCTGTGGTGCAGATAATTATCGAAAAGCGTAATAAGTGCACCACCAAATGGATCCGTATGGTGCGATACTCTGTTACGATGGAAGACCGGCTTACGGAAACGATAGACAAATCCTGTGAAAAGCGGAAAATTTCCCGTTCTGACTGGATCAGCGAGGCGTGTGCGGCACAGCTGCACCAGGTCCCGGGCAGCGGGGCTTCGTGCGTGAGTACGCTCCCGTCCGCAGGGCCGGTAACCGGCCCCGATCACCACAACATGCCCGATTACGATAAAATGTACAAAAATTTCTGCATCGACGTGCCAGAATTTTTCAACTTCGGCTTCGACGTCATCGATGCCTGGGCCAACAAGGACCGGAACAAGCTCGCGATGATCTGGGTAAACCAGGAGGGAGTGGAGAAGAAGTTCACCTTCTGGGACCTGATGCGCCTCTCGAACCAGATCGTGAACATGCTGATCAAGTACGGCGTCAACAAGGGCGACCGCGTCCTGATCATGCTCCCCCGTGTCCCGGAATGGTGGACCTTCACCCTCGCCCTGATCAAGCGGGGAGCGGTCTACTGCCCGGCCCCCACCATGCTGACGCCGAAGGACCTGAAGTACCGGATCAACATCGCCGAGATCAAGATGGTTATCACGATGGAGGAGCATGCCGCAAAGATCGACGAGATCGCAAAGGAGTGCCCCTCGCTGACCTGCCGGATGGTTATCGACAGCAAGCGCCCGGGCTGGATCAGTTACCCGGTGGAACTCGACTACCCGGCCCCGGTCTCGGCCAAACTGGTCAACCTCCCCGGCATGAAAAAGACCCGGAGCACCGACCCGCTCGTCATCTTCTTCACCTCCGGGACGACCGGGGAACCGAAGATGGTGGTGCACGACCACAGCTACCCGCTCGGCCATATCGTCACCGCACGGTTCTGGCATGACCTGCGGACAAACGACCTTCATTTAACGCTCTCCGATACCGGGTGGGCGAAGAGCGCCTGGGGCAAGTTCTATGGCCAGTGGATCGAGGGGAGCGCTATCTTCGTGTACGATATCCGGAGCAGGTTTAATCCTACCGAGATCCTCCCGCTCATCGAGAAGTACGGCATCTCCACGTTCTGTGCCCCGCCGACCATCTACCGGATGCTCATCCTCGCCGACCTCGACAAGTTCGACTTCTCCGAGCTCCGGCACTGTGTAAGCGCCGGAGAGCCCCTGAACCCCGAAGTGATCAAGGCCTGGAAGGACGCGACCGGCCTGACCATCTACGAGGGCTACGGCCAGACCGAGACCGTCCTCTGCATCGGGACCTTCCCCGGCATGACCCCCAAGTTCGGGTCCATGGGGAAGCCCTCGCCCGGCTGGCAGATCGAGCTGCACGACGACGACGGCAAGGTCGTCGCGGACCACGAGGAGGGGAGGATTGCAATAAAGATGACCCCCCGCCCGGTCGGGATGTTCCGGGAGTACCTGAACAACCCGGAGGAGAACAAGAAATCGTTCGTCGGCGACTGGTACTATACCGGGGACAAGGCGTACCGCGACGAGGACGGGTACCTCTGGTTCATCGGCAGGGACGACGACGTGATCAAGGCATCCGGTTACCGGATCGGGCCGTTCGAGGTCGAGAGTGCGCTCATCGAACACCCGGCAGTTGCCGAGGCAGCAGTCGTTGGGTCGCCGGACGATATCCGCGGCCTTGTCGTGAAGGCCTTCATTATCGTCAAGCCCGGCATCAACCCGACCGAGGCGCTGATCCACGAGATCCAGGACCATGTCAAGAAAGTGACGGCTCCCTACAAATACCCCCGGCTGATCGAATTCGTGGACTCGCTCCCGAAGACCATCTCCGGGAAGATCCGGCGCAAGGAGCTCCGGGAGCAGGAGCAGAAGAAGTACGTGAGCGAGAGCGGGAACAACCGGAAGGACTGATCCCCTTCAACTCCCACTCTATCTCCCCCTCATTTCCCTTACCTTTATGTAATCGGGCGCGTAATCTATACAGGCGCGAGGATCGCCGAGCCAGGTCAAAGGCGATAGGTTCAGGGCCTATTCCCGTAGGGGTTCGCCGGTTCGAATCCGGCTCCTCGCATCCGGTTTTTGTGGGCTATAGGTATCTTGCATTTTGCAACCCGTCACTTTCTACATCGCGATTGGTATCACAATTTTGAAAAAGAGGTTATGGGCTCGTGCGTGGGTCCGTGCCCCCCTCGGGGGCTATCGCAACTGTGCCCCGTCCCCCGATCACGGGGGCATGGTAGCACAAGCGGGGGTAGAAGAGGTGCCCCACGGGGCATCCCTTGAAAGGTGACGGGGGTTCGTTGGAACCCCCCAAGAGACGGGCTTCAGCCCGTCTCTCTTGGCTACTATAGACTAATTAGGATGGAACGTCTGAAAAAGAAAAAGAGGGCTCCTAGGCTCATATAGAATAAGTCACAGGGTCGCGAGGGATAGGATCTTTCCTTGTTTTTTTTTATTCACCAAATAAGGGGAACAGTTTTTTAAAATAATCATAAAAAATACTTCCAACAAGTGCTGCCGCAATAATAACTAGAGCTTCTCGGGCTTCAGGAAAAAGATTCAATCCATCGATTTTGAAAAGGAAAAATATCAAAAAGCATGTAACAATGAATAGTACAACGAATCCCTTTATGCAAGTTTTAACGAAATCACATATTGCCATAATAGAGGATTAAAACATAAGTTATTAAGTATTATTGTTAGTTAAGTATATAACTAACTAGTTAAACCTAGATATTCAGACGGTAGAACAAAAATACAAAGTTTAGAGCATTCCACTTTTGACTTTTTTTAAAAAAACTTCAACCATGACTGACTGTAAATGTTCAAATCTAACGCCAGATAATTTTCTTGAGCCTTTATAATTAGGCTAATATCTCCTTTTTCCTTCCGGAAAAGCATCCGTTCGAAAATTTTCTTGAATAAAATTCCATTCTAAACAAATATCCATGGCAATTATGAATGCTAATAGATTTTCGTGTAATTCAACGACCCTGTCTAGCTCAATTTTTAATCTTGGATTAAAGTCATGTGTTAAATTATGGCGGAGTTCAAGATATTCCTCTAATTTTGAATACCAATTTTTGTCCAACGGATGAGAATCATAACCTTCAGGCTTACCTTTATAAAATTCATTTGTATCTAAAAGTTCGAAGATTTTTTGTTGAGTAATTGTTGAAAAAACTTTTTCGATATTCTTTAAATTTTGAAAATTTTGGAATCCTAGAATTAATAAAGGAATACCAATTTCATCTGAATTGATGATAACTAAATCTTCAATGTTAAAATTTTTATCGATTAGCTTTGTGCATCTCGATAACAATTCTTTGTCATTTTTGCAAAATGAAAACATCGCAAGAAAAATATCTCGGAAATATACTTCAAACGCAGTAATATCTGATATTACAAATTGACAAAGGGCTTCCTTTAGACAAGTTTTGTCATCAATTTTTTTATAAATTTTATTAAGTAATCTACCAGATCTATTTGTTTTGATTCTAAAATTTGTGAAGGAATGATCGCGACGATACTTTCTGTTAGATTTTAATTTAGAGATTTTTGAGTATATTTCATAGTGTGTCATAATTTCTGTAAATTATAAATTATGTTTCGCCAAAAAAGGTTTGTGCTTTTTTCATCCACATCTCATAACCTTTGCACCGCCATTCATATTGCGTCGGCAGCATTTCAACAATTTTCAATTGCTCTCGAAAGGATACCCTTATCCAGCTAAGAGAGTCGGGGGGAGGGTACCCCTCTGGACAAGGGAGGCACCCCCCTACCCCCCACCCCTCTGAGTACGGGAGGGGTACCCACCCCCCCTCCGGCTGCGGAACCGGGGTCCGGAATGACCCTCAAAAAAGGGGGTTTCCTTCATCCGCACATCCCAAACCCCATCCGGCCCTGAGATCGCCCGCTCAAACTCGCCCATATTAGCACGGTAACTGACACGGTCCTCCTCCGACGTAAAAACAGCAGAAAATTGTCGAATAAGACACGGTAACTGACATGCATTTTCGCGATGTCGAATGCTGAAGGCATGAGACAAGAGAAGAACTCGTCAATTCTTCGAATTATGACACGGTCGGCCTCCGGAAAAGGCCAAACGGAGCCCTATACGGGCCCGGATGGGAGGTACTCAGAATTGCCCGTCAGGAAGCCATCCGGAGCCAGAAAATGTGCAGAGACAGGCTAAAACCTGTCCCTCCTCCCTTTTCGCCTTCCAAATACACCCAAATAGCGTCTCATGGTTTCAGACGTAAAAATGACTGTAATTGCATGAATTACTGTCTCATTTTCCGGAATTACTGTCTCTGTTACCGGAAAAACAGGGAATCGAAGCCCTGTACGGGCTTTTTTAGGCAGTACTCCCGAATAGACCCCCTCTCCGACGGAGTATAAATGCAACACAAGCCACATACTACCGACCGCTTCACCAGGGTCCTGGCAGCCACGGGGGTACCTCCCCCTCCATCAGAGCAAAGGGTGGGGGTACCCCTCCGGACATGGAAGGGGGTACGCCCTTCCCGGCAACCTGATCCTTCGCAGGTGATCATCGCAGAGGATAGCGAACGGGTGGAATTGGGTAAACAGCAGTTCGAATAATTGAACATGCCGGACCGGTAATATTCCTGCGTGGGGGAAGCATGATGTTGAGTGCTGACCAGGTTATCGACATTCATAACGATATTATCCATGACTTCGGCGGAGAGCCCGGCCTGCGGGATCCTGCAACACTCGATTACACCATTTACCAGGTGAACCGTTCACGCACCATGTACAGGAAGGGTGCTGTTGCCCTTCATGGAATCTGCACCGGACATCCGTTTATCGATGGCAACAAGCGGACCGCCCTCGTAACTGCTGATAACCTCGTAAGGGAACATCATTGCAGGATCAGTGCCTCAAATGAAGCTGTCGTCGTATTCATGCTGGATGTGGCATCGTACATCCACAGCAGAGCCTCAGTTGAATCCTGGATAAAAGAGAATACGGTAGTGGATGATTAAAGCCGACTGAGCTGCTGCAGTGCCGACCCGTACTCTTTTTTGGTCTTATCGAGGTTTTCCCGCTGCAGCTTCGTGAGATGCTCTGCCTGTTTCTTCTCACTAACTTGTTTTTCCCCGATCTTTCCCATAGATATTCATTCAGACTGTGAGGTCATATTAATTTCCATCTGACATGTCATGATTTGATGCAGAGAACTCAGCAACAAATTTTTTATCATGCTCGAAGTAGTTGAAGTATTCTCCATTTAATGTCAAATATCTGCAGTTTGGTGTTCTCTGCACTGAAACACGTGGTTAAGCGGGTAAGATTACGAACCGCGAGACAGCGATACGGAACGGCACCACTTCCCCGCCGCTCCATTGCACCACACTCACCCAAAGACCGCAGGCACCCCCCTATCGTCACTCAAAAATTTTTCCGGCCCGACTCAGTACGCCCCAAAAATATTTTTGTCGCAACTCCCATCGCGCCAGAAATATTTTTGCCTCAACTCAGTACAAGCCAAAAAAATTGGTGTGACCCCCACCCGGAAATGACGCTTCACGTCTGAACCCCTGCTGTCTGACACTCCCCGGTCGCGCCGGAAAAAAATTTGCCTCAACTCAGATCAATCCAAAAAATTTTCCGGCCCAACTCAGTACGAGCCAAAAAGAAATTTGGCGCAACTCGGATCGGGCCGGAAAATCTTTTGCCTCGTACGGGATCGCGCCGGAAAAATATCCGGCGCGCTCTGGCCCGGCCCGGAAAACCGTTGGGTCGCACAACCCGATTAACTGACCGGAACACTTTCAAAAAAGACTGGAGGAACCGGGTTTTCATCGATTCCGGTTAAGACTCGTCCAGCATCTTCTTGAGCATCTCGAATGTCTCGATCTTGAACTTGAAATGCTCGATCATGCCTTTCTTCATCATGATCTTCCCGTCAAGTGCCCTCTTCAGCATCTCTTTCTTCTGGTCATCCGTGAGAGCATCCCACATCTCCGTCATGAGCATCTCCTGCTGCTGCATCATGCCCCCGCCCATATGTCCTGGTTGCATCGCTGTTCACACCTCTTCTCTGTTTTCTGTCCGGCAGACCGGACAAAGAGGTGTGATGAGGGCAGGGAACCATAGTTCTATGGCTGATTTTCAAACCATGTGACATAGTTTGAAAGGGTTTCCCGGGGGTATTCTCCGGACCGGGGAGCATTCTGTTTTCCGGCCGGATGGCCGGACCCTCGGGAAAACCAGCAGAAACGCAACACGGTTCGGGAACGGTCTCTGCCGGTAGTCATGATCCGTGGTGCTGCAGCAGGCATCCGCTCCCGTGAACGGCGGGTACTGATACCAGCGATCAAATGCACCGGGGAACATCGTTTCATGCACATGGATCGGATATGATGCTTTTTCTGCGTACACAAATATGTCGAACACGACGGTATCCGGAAATTTCATTTTTTGTAAACGGGGGAAAATCTTATCATATGAAAATTATCTCTCTATTTACTGTAGAGAACATTATTTTAGGAAGATTTTTGGAAGTACCGGAATGATCTTCAAATCACCTTTTCCTGCGAACGGCACACCGGGTACCAGTACTACAAATCTTTTTTTTAAAAGAATTACCCTGTCATTCGGGCTTCTGGCAACAGGCACGGGCCTGCTGGCAATTATCGGGAATATTTTTAATATCACGGTGATCAGCAGCGTCTATCCCGGGTATAAGACCATGGCACTCAGTGCGTCACTGGTCTGGATCTTTTTTGGACTGGTTCTTGCAGCCAGTGCAATAAAACCGCTGGAAAGGAGATCCGGCATGCTGGTGCAGGCAGCCCTTGGAATAATCGCAGGTGTTGAGGCGGTCGGACTCCTCTTCACACTGTACGGAGGAAATTTTTTTGTCGAGTCCTGGCTTGTCCAGGCCGGCACGATATTCTTCGGGACATTGTCTTCACCGATCTCCCCGGTTGCGGCAGGGCTTATCATCCCGGCTGCCGTTTCCATGGCCTTCATGGTGAGAGAAGAGAATGCACCAGCGGAAAACCGGCGGACGCATGATGCCATTGGCATCGTCGGCCTGGTGCTGGTTCTCTTCAGCTTCACCTTCATCCTGGGTTATATCTACGGAGCTCCTTTCCTGTACGGCACCCCGATCATTCCCATTGCAGCGCTGTCAGCCCTCGCCGCGTTCTTCATCGGAGGAGGACTGATCACGGCCGGGGGCCCCGGCACAATACCGGTCAGGTATCTCACCGGAAATTCCATCCGGGCCCGCCTCCTGCGCACCTTTGTCCCCCTCAGTGTAGCTATCGTTTTTTTCCAGAATTTTGCATTCAGGTCGATCTACCAGGTGTATAATGTCCCCGAGGCACTTTTCCTCTCGGCAAGTCTCGTGATCTTTGCTGCCGGAACGGTCTGTGCTGTCTCATGGGTATCCACCCGGACGGGGGATGCCCTTGATCGTGCAGAGACTGCGCTGGTGAGGAAGAACGACGAGCTCGGCGTGATGAACGAAGAACTCACGGCAGCGGAGGAGGAACTCCGGCAGAATATCGACGAACTGGGTAAAAAACAGCGGGAACTCATTGAGAGCGAACACCGTCTGGGCAGGTCACAGGAGATCGCTCACCTCGGGAGCTGGGAACTGGATCTTGACAGCAACCATCTCACCTGGTCCGACGAGGTATACCGGACATTCGGGCTGAAGCCCCGGGAGTTCGGGGCTACCTACGAGGCCTTCCTTGACGTCGTACACCCCGATGATCGCCCGGCAGTGAATGCAGCGTATGCAGGTTCTCTGTCGGAGGGACAGGACGGCTACGAGATAGAGCACCGGGTCGTGCGGAAAGACGATGGCGGGATCCGGTACGTCCACGAGAAGTGCGAGCACCTGCGCGATGAGAGCGGCAGGATCACCCGATCCATCGGAATGGTGCAGGATATTACCGAACGAAGGCTGACAGAACTCCGGCTCCTGGCAAGCGAAGAGAAATTCCGGAACCTGTTCGAGAAGATGACGGAAGGGTTTGCCCTTCATCAGATCATCTGCGACGACCGGAATTTTCCGGTTGATTACCGGTTCCTTGAAATAAATCCGGCGTTTGAAAAACTGACCGGCCTGAAAAGGGATGCAGTGGTCGGAAGGCGCCTCAGCGAGATCCTTCCGGACGAAGACCCCCGCTGGGTTGAACTCTATGGTTCAGTTGCCCTCACCGGCCGTCCAATCCATTTCGACCAGTATTCACCGGCCCTTAAAAACCATTATGATGTCTATGCCTTTTCCCCGGCACCATGGCAGTTCGCCGTCCTCTTTACCAATATAACGGATCGCAAGCTTGCCGAAGAGTTCGCCGTATCCGCGAAAAGAAAGGCTGAAGAGGCACTCTCACTCCTGAACGCGGCCCTTGAATCGACCGCTGAAGGTATCTACGTTGTCGACAAAGAGAGGAAGATCACCAGTTACAACCAGAATTTTGTCCATATCTGGAATATCGGGGAAGTATTACTGAAGACAGGAGATGACGAAAACGTTCTCGAATCCATGCAGGGCCAGGTGAGAGATCCGGGAGGTTACCTTGCCGGGGTCTATGATCTCTACGGGCACCCCGCGCGGGAAAGCCACGATATCATCGAACTCAATGACGGCAGGATTTTTGAGCGGTACTCGAAACCCCAGAAGATGGGGAGCGTCATTTTCGGGAGAGTGTGGAGTTTCCGCGACATCACTGCACAACGCCGGGCGGAAGAAGCCCTGCGGGAGAGCGAGGAACGGTTCCGCCTGGCTTTAAAAAATGCTCCGGTCTCCGTGGCAGCACAGGACCGCAACCTGGTTTTCCAGTGGGCGTACAACCAGCACGCCAAACGGTACGAGAATGTTGAAGGCAGACGTGATACCGACCTCTTTTCACCTGAAGATTCCGAACAGCTCGTCAGACTCAAACAGAGGGTCCTGGAAACCGGTACCGAATACCATGAAAAGATCTGGCTGACCGTGGACGGAAAACGATTGTACCTGGACGTCTACCTGGAACCCCTGAGGAACGATACCGGACAGATCACCGGTGTCGGGATTGCCACGGTCGACTTTACCGAACAGAAACATGTCGAGGAGGCCCTCCGCCAGACCAGCCAGTATCTCGAAAACCTGATCAATTATGCCAACGCGCCCATCATCGTATGGGACCCGGAGTTCCGTATCACGCGGTTCAACCACGCGTTCGAGCGGCTCACCGGGAGGATGGCTGCGGACGTGATAGGGAAAGGTATTGACCTTCTCTTCCCGGAGCCGCAGCGCGATGAGCTGATGGGACTGATCCGGAAAACGTCCGCCGGCAAACGATGGAAGGACGTCGAGATCCCCATCCTCACTAATGACGGCAGCGTACGGACCGTGCTCTGGAACTCAGCAAATATCCTTGCACCAGACCGGCGGCTGATATCCACTATCGCGCAGGGTGTTGATATCACCGAACGGGAGCGGGTAAGAAATGCGTTGATCGCTTCAGAGATCCGGTATCGCAGGCTCTTTGAGTCTGCGAAAGACGGGATACTCATTCTCAATGCCGAAACCGGGCAAATTGAGGATGCAAATCCTTTTTTTATCAATATGGTGGGATACACGTACGAACAACTCCGTGGAAAGAAAGTATGGGAGATCGGGTTTCTCAGGGACATAATTTCCAATAAAAACAACTTCGAAGAATTGAAACGGCAGGATTACATCCGTTATGAAGATCTGCCGCTTGAGACTGCCAGCGGCCAGCGGATAGACGTTGAGTTCGTCAGTAACATCTATAGCGTTGACCACATGAGGGTGATCCAGTGTAATATCCGGGACATAACCGCCCGCAAGCAGGCTGATGAAATTGTCAAGAAGACACTTTCGTTACTCAATGCAGCCCTGGATTCAACTGCCGATGGTCTGCTCGTTGTTGACCGTGACGGGAAGATTACCAGTTACAACCAGAGCTTTGTGATCATGTGGAATATTCCCTACCCCTCGCTTGCCGGTTCCACGGAAGATTCAGTCCTCCTCCATATGCTGCCGCAACTGGAGGACCCTGAGGGGTTCCGCTCCGGCCTTAAGGATCTCCACGCCCACCCCGGAAGGGAGAGCTATGACATGGTCGAATTTATTGACGGCAGGGTCTTCGAGCGCTACTCAAAACCCCAGAGAATCGAGGACACGATTGTCGGGAGGGTGTGGAGCTACCGAGATGTCACCGAACGCAGGCGGGCCGAGGAAGCATTGCGGGAGAGCGAAGAGCGATTCAGGATCATCGCCACGAACACACCCGACCATATCCTTGTCCAGGATACCGGCCTGAGGTATACCAGTGTCATCAACCCGCAGTTGGGGCTTTCCGAAGACGACATGATCGGGAAGACGGACTATGATATCGTATCAAAGGAGGAGGCAGACAACCTTGTAAAGATCAAGAAGCAGGTGCTCAAGACCGGAAAACCGGCAAAGATCGAACTCCCCTTGGTCTCCAAGACTGGTGAAAAAAATTATTTTGAAGGTTCCTATATCCCGAAATTCGATGGATCGGGCAGGGTCGATGGTCTCATCGGGTATTTCAGGAATATGACCGAACACAAGTCCGCCGAGGAAAAGATCATCTCATCGCTTGCAGAGAAAGAGATCCTCATCCGGGAGATCCACCACCGGGTGAAGAACAACCTCCAGATCATATCCGGCCTGCTCGATATGACGAGGATGCGGACGGAGGACGTGGCAACCGGCAGCATACTGACGGATATGATGCTGAAGATCAAGACCATGGCCCAGATCCACACGAGACTGTATGAGAGCAAACAGTTCGACAAGATCAACATGGGAGGCCAGATCCGGGACCAGGTGGCCGACCTGTCCAGTATTTACCGGAGATCGGGCACAGAAATTGTCAGCGAGATCGATGCCGGGGAGATATATCTCCCGGTTGACCAGGCAATCCCCTGCGCCCTCATCGTGAACGAGATCCTCTCCAATGCCTTCAAACACGCATTCAAAGGACGTAAATACGGGAAAGTCAGTATTACTGCTATGAAGCAGGACGGGCATGTCCATATAACGGTCCGGGACGACGGTATCGGGATTCCCCGGGAACTGGATATTTCTCATGCCACCAGCCTGGGGATCAAGCTGATCAGGAATCTTGTCCAGCAGCTGGGCGGGTCCCTCACGATCAACGGGAGCGGCGGGACTGAAGTGATCGTGGAATTTCCCCTTCCCGTAGCGGACTGATAACCCATGTCAAGGATCCTTGTAGTTGATGACGAAGCGATCATTACGATGCAGCTGGAAGAGCGGCTGACTGCAATGGGCTACACGGTTGCAGGCATGGCCGCATCCGGTGAAGGTGCGATCGACAAGGCGCGGAGGCTCAAACCCGACCTTCTGCTGATGGACATTGTGATGCCGGGAAAGCTGAACGGGATCGAAGCAGCACGGGTCATCATGGAGGAGCTCGATATTCCGGTCGTTTTTGTCACTTCGTATGCCGACGATGCCATCATAGAGCAGGCCAAACAGGTCAGGCCGTACGGGTACATTGTGAAGCCCTTCAACGAACTGGAGATCAAAGCCGCAATTGAGGTGGCCCTGTTCCACAAGAATGCTGACCGGGAAACGGCAAGGTTGTCACAGGTTGCCGTTACGCCAGGTCTTCCGGGAAAGGAGACTGCCGAGAACGAGGAGCTCGGCACAGCCTATGTCGACCTCCCCGGGGTCAAAACCATTCTCCTGCAGGATATTTTCACTGATATCGTCCTCTTCCTCTATACCGAACAGACGGTAAAAGACCCGGTATTCAAGTTCACCATAGAAGAGGGGTTGAAAAAAGGCGGGCGGAATTTTTTTGCGTACCACCGCTCCACGCTCATGAAATATTTCTTAAAAGAGATCCAGAAAGAGGAACTGGTCACCCGGCGCATCAAGGAACGCGAGGAATTCCTCATGCTGAAACTCCTAGAACGGTGTACCGGTTCACTGGAGGGCACGAATTCCGTCAAGTCCCTCAGGATCCTTCTTGATTTCTCCGATACGGAGATGTTTGCCGACATCCTTGCGGTGAAAAACCTGATCCTCTCCAAAAAAGAGAGCGGGCTGCCCATCTCCGGCATGATTGCAGTGAATATGGCTGAGATCGATCACAACCAGATACAGAAACTCTCCGAAGGTATCCCGAAGATCATCATCTCGACCGGAAAAGACACCATGCTCTCCTTTGCCCGCCGCTCATTCCCTGCCGAATCGGTATCCGTCGTCCCCCAGTCAACCATCGACGACGTGGTGAAAAAGTCTCTCGAACCCGTTGTCCTCTCCCTCCTGGAAAAACCGATATCCGGGTATGACATCGTCCACGAGATCCATAACCGCTATAATGTGCTCATCCCCCAGGCGCGGATCTACACGTTCCTCTACGAGCTGCAGGAGAAAGGGTATCTCGAGATGAAGAGCTCGGGGAAATCAAAACTCTACATGCCAACTGATTCGGGAAGAAAATATATCCGACAGAAACTGGGTGAATTCCGGTTTGTTTTCCGCCACCTCATGGGAGAGGATATGCATGGCGAGAGTATCGCACCACCGGAACGAAAATAGTCGTTCTTTTTGGCCCTGGCCAGAATGATACGGATACCCCGGGCCTCCAATTTTGGATGGAAGATCCCATTTCCGGACAGTGATGTGAAGGTACCGGTGTCATCATCGCGCTAAAATTTGAAACAATTTTTGAAAAATCCGGGTAAGTATATAGGAATTCCAAAAAAAGGGCGTTGTGTGGGTACAGCTGCCCACATGAAGGTCGGGAACACTCAGGGGATGATCAGCCCTCATTGCGCACCACGTTGAATTCTACTGTCCAGGACATTGGGGTGTTATATGCATGGAAACAGGAGCCGGCAGGGAATAGAACCGGACATACTGTTCATGCGGGCCTCAATTTTTACATTCCTGACACGATCCACCAGGGTTCAGGTTCCTGCTGAACGCCACAGCAGGCCTGAAGCCCCGGTTTTTGCCCGATGAGAACCGGCATCCGGTGACAGGGATACTCCGTTTCACACCGGCACCGGGATCAAAAGGGAATGATGGACGGTAAAACCATCTCGATCCCAGTCTCCCCGGAAATGACCTGCCTGAAGGGTACTATGAGAAAAAAACAAAAACAGCGCAGACCGGTGAATGAACCGGTCATCGACCGTTCAGAAGATGTCCGGCACATTCACATCCAGGCCCGGCTGCCCGGGATACCCGAAGAGAAGATCAGGATTTATCTTGAAACGAACACTCTCACGCTCATCGCATCGGATGACCTGATGACCTTCAGGAAGGAGATACTGGTTCCGGACGGGTCAAGGTTGTGTAAAAAAACATTCGCAGCCGGATTATTGAACCTGACCCTGGAAAAGACCGCAGGGTGATCTCCCCGGTTCCGCCGGCAGGACCTGTTTTCGCGGAATTGAACGGGTTGTTTCAAAATTTGTCTCAAAAAATGACTATCAGGGAAGATCCTATAAAAGTCCCCGCTCAACTCCCTGACCGGTGAGGACTATTCCCGTCTTGGAAGACTCAGAGAGTTTGTTTATGGCCGGGGAAGATCTTGAGCGGATCTGGTGTGACTACCGCCAGGCAAAAGAGTACGGTGTACGGGATCTATCCGGTGCTGATTATCGTTCCGGGATGCAGTGCCCGGCGTCCGGATGCTTCCGTTGCGATTGTAACGGGTGCTACTATGCGGATTTTATCAGGGCCTACTGGAACGGTCCCCATTGCGACTGATGTCTCCGACACCCCGTAGTCCGGCAGGACAAGCGCCGGTGTGTGCGGCCATTACAGGCAGATATGATGAGGCAGTCCGGCATGGTGATACGAATCTCCAGAGGGCATGAAAGAACCATGACAGGTCCGGTGATTCCGGAAATCCGCGGGCAGGATACAAATCCGGGTAGCGTTGGGAATTCACCGGCATCTCCGCATCCGGTCGACCGGGAGACTGATGCCGGTCCCATGCAGGGAGGCAGAGCAGACCGTTGCGGGGTATTCCCGAGGTGGCCCGATGGAGGATGTTGACCGGATAAAAAAGGATCTGGAAGAGCAGACCCGCCTGGCAGAAGAGCGTCTTGAGCGCCTGAAATATCTCCAGGCGGATTTTGACAATTACCGGAAATGGTCGGAAAAGGAAAAAACGGCGATCATCGCACTTGCCAACGAGAACCTGATCAAGGACCTCCTCGTCATCCTGGACGATTTCGACCGCGCTCTCCCCTCTCTCCAGGCCGAGGAGAACCGTGAAGGGATGGGGATGGTCTACCGGAAACTGCTCAAGATTCTTGGAGAATACGGGCTCATACCCATAGAATGCGTAGGAAAAAAATTCGACCCGAACCTCCATGAGGCCCTGTGCCGCGAGGAGTGCGACCGGGAACCCGGGGTGATCCTTGAGGATTTCGGGAAAGGCTACCAGTTGCGTTCAAAGGTGATCAGGCCATCGAAAGTAAAGATTGCAGAACATGTTTCACGAAAGGAAGGTGAGGAAAATGGGTAAAGAGAAGATTATCGGAATTGACCTTGGGACATCGAACAGCGAAGCTGCTGTCATGCTTGGCGGCAAGCCTACAATTATCCCTTCGGCGGAAGGTGCGACCGTGGCCGGCAAGATGTTCCCGTCCTATGTGGCGTTCACCGCAGACGGCCAGCTCCTCGTGGGCGAGCCGGCCCGGAGGCAGGCGGTGAGCAACCCGGACGGCACGGTGACTGCAGCGAAACGGAAGATGGGGACAAGCCATTCCTACCGGATCTATGGTAAGGAATACACTCCCCAGCAGATCTCGGCGTTTCTCCTGCAGAAGATCAAGCGGGACGCAGAGGCATTCCTCGGTGAAACGGTGACGAAAGCCGTGATCACGGTCCCGGCATATTTCAATGACAACCAGAGGACTGCCACCAAGGACGCGGGGAAAATTGCCGGGCTCGACGTGGTTAGGCTCGTGAACGAACCTACTGCCGCGTCCATGGCCTACGGCCTCGACCGCGGCGGGGAATATAAGATCCTCGTATTTGACCTCGGCGGCGGCACGCTGGATGTGACCATCATGGAATTCGGCGGCGGGACGTTCACGGTCCTGGCCACGTCCGGTGATACCCAGCTCGGCGGTACCGACATGGACAATGCGGTATTCGAATGGGTGGCCGAGGAGTTCAAAAAACTGGAAGGCATCGATTTACGAAGCGATAAGATGGCAGTCAACCGGGTCAAGGAAGCTGCCGAGAAGGCGAAGATCGAACTTTCAACGGTACTCGAGACCGAGATCAACCTCCCGTACGTTTCTGCAACCCAGGCGGGCCCGAAACACCTTTCCATAAAGCTGAGCCGCTCAAAGCTCGAACAACTCGTGGAACCTATCATACGGCGGTGTCTCAACCCCTTCGAACAGGCCCTGAAGGACGCCGCACTCACCAAGGACGGTATCCAGAAAGTCATCCTTGTCGGGGGCCCTACGAGGATGCCTATCGTCCAGAAATTCATCGAAGACCATATCGGAAAGAAAGTCGAGCGGGGGATCGATCCCATGGAATGTGTTGCTACCGGCGCGGCCATCCAGGGGGCTATTCTTGGGGGGGAGATCACCGATATGGTCCTCCTGGATGTGACGCCCCTGACCCTCGGCCTTGAAACGCTCGGCGGTGTCAGGACAGCCCTGATAGACCGGAATACCACGATCCCGACGAAAAAAAGCCAGACATTTTCTACGGCTGCCGATTTCCAGACCTCGGTCACGATCCACGTGTTACAGGGCGAACGGCCCATGGCAGCCGACAACGTGAGCCTCGGGCAGTTCAACCTCGTCGGCATCCCTCCTGCCCCGCGCGGGATCCCCCAGATCGATGTAACATTTGACATCGATGCATCGGGGATCCTCAACGTGTCTGCAAAAGACCTTGGCACCGGCAAGGAACAGAAGATGACGATCACCGCTTCGACCAAGCTGGCAGACAGCGACGTAAAGAAGATGGTGAATGAGGCAAAGCAGTTCGAGGAACAGGACCGGACGCGAAAAGAAGAGGTAGAGGCGCGCAACACTGCCGATACGCTCATCTATACCGCGGAAAAGGCGAAATCCGATCTTGCCGGTAAACTCGGTACCGACCTTGTCGAGCGGCTGAACGCGGCCATCGTCGCGCTCAGGGCCGCGATGGAAGGCAAGGATACCCCAAAGATCAAGTCCGAGACAGAGAAACTCCAGAAGGTTCTGGGCGAGGCCGGGTCTGCCGCGTACCAGCAGGCGTCGGCGCAATATGCGCAGGAACATGCGGGACACGAGGAGCAGGCCGGGCCATCCGGCGGACAACCGGGCCAGGAGACGACCGGGCCGGGCGGAGAGAAGGTTGTCGATGCGGATTTCAAGGTCAAGGATGAGAAGTAGTCCCGGTCCCGCGCCATGGCACAAAAAGACTACTATGAACTCCTTGGCGTGAAAAAGGACGCATCGCAGGAAGAGATCAAAAAATCGTTCCGGCACCTCGCCCGGAAGTACCACCCGGACCTCAACAAGGGCAGCAAAGAAGCAGAGGAGAAGTTCAAGGAGATCAACGAGGCCTACCAGATACTGGGCGACCCGCAGAAGAAAGCCCAGTACGACCAGGTAGGCCATGCCGAATTCAGACCCGGCGACTCTTCCGGATATACCGCCCCCAGCTACGATGACCTCTTCCGGGACTTCGGCCTCGGCGATATCTTCGATGTTTTTTCCCGGTCCGGGGGAAGGACAAGGAAGAGGGCCGGGGCCGATCTCCGGTACGATATCAGTATCTCGCTGGCCGATGCATTCTACGGCACGAAAAATACGGTCGAGGTCCCCCATGATGATGAATGCAAGACCTGCCACGGGACCGGTGCCCAGCCCGGTTTTGTGCGCGTATGTCCGACGTGCGGGGGGAAAGGGGAGATTCGGAATATCCAGAAGAGCGGCGGCCGCCAGATGGTGAACATCACGGTCTGCCCGTCATGCCGTGGTGACGGGAAGATCGTGGACAGGCCGTGCGAGTCATGCCGGGGGAAAGGGATGATACAGAAAACCCGGCGGATCGAAGTTTCGATACCCCCGGGGGTAGAAGACGGGCAGTTCCTGAGGATTGCCGGCGAAGGAGAAGCCGGAGAGAACCAGGGGCCGCCGGGCGACCTGTATGTGGTCGTCCATGTGAAAAAACATGATATTTTCGAACGGCAGGGGGCTGATCTCTACAGTTCTGCGACTGTAGGTCTTGTAACGGCATTGCTCGGGGCCGAGATCACCGTTCCCACCATTACCGGAAACGCGCTCCTCCGGATCCCCGGCGGCACCCAGAGCCACACCCTCTTCCGGCTCCGTCAGCAGGGAATGCCGTATATGAACTCAGACAACCGCGGGGACCTTCTCGTAAAAGTTGTCGTGAAGATCCCGGAGAAGATAACAAAAAAACAGGAGGAGCTTATCAAAGAGGCATTTATCGGTGCGAAATAAAAAGCAGTCTGCCGGGGGACTCAGGAAAGCGATGACCGGACCCAGCCCTGCCGAAAAGGATGAGAAAATGAGCGATAACGGACTCTGGAGAGATCCTGTCTTCCACTCCATGAGCATATAATTTCAGGTGTCATGAGGATGACCCGCCCCCCCCAGGGGAGGAGGCCCAAGGGTTGTCTGCGCTAAAATGTCCCTGACGGGTACGATCGCTTAAAAAAATATCCGGTGGGAGCATGTGAACTCTTCCGTCTGCCGCCCGTTTCAGGTTTTGTTTCAAAACCTGAACATCAGGAAATGTTTGATAATCTTACCCATGATATCAGTCGCTGATGGGAAGTCAGGAACAGGAACATGCCGGAAGTCCCGCTTGTCACCGGAATTCCCCGGGGCCGGAAAACAGCTGCCGATTCTCCAACCGGTGACTTGGCGCCATCCGGCACCTAGGGCATAAGGAGGCGACAGCATTATGGTAAGGATATACTACCGCTCAATTTTTGACGAACTCGAGGATATGAGGAAGTACATGGACTTGTTACTCCGGCAGGCCTACGAACCGTCAGGCGCAATGCTCCTGCCTGCTGCGAACGACCCCGGCACCAAGATGTTACCGGTACAGCGGCGAAGCCTGCGGGTGGACGTTGCTGAGTACGAGAATGAAGTTGTGGTCACCGCAGACATGATGCCCGGCGTGGACAAAAGGGACATAACAATAAATCTGATCACACCCCGCTCTCTCGAGATCTCCTGTGAACGGAATGAAGAGAAGAAAGAAGAGAACGTAGGGTACTCTCTGCACGAACATGGTTTCGGCGCCATGATCCGGATCATACCCCTTCCAAAAGCCGTTACCCGGGAGGGTGCGGATGCGAGTTTCAAAAACGGTGTGCTGGAAGTGCATCTGAAAAAGTCGACCGCAGAACCGAAAGGAACGATAACCATTACCTGATGTTATCTGTGCCGGGCCGGATGCACAGGAGGATGGCGGTGAATAACCCCTGTCCGGTATTTCATAAAAAACGGAGCCCCGGTATGAGATAACGGCGGACTACATCGGTACTCCCACTCCGTTGTCCCTGTTTTCGTTTCATTATTTGTTTCAAAATCTGAAGCACAGGCAATACTCTATTAAATTCATTCTGTATAGATCCCGTCAGAGAGGACAATTCTCTCCTGTCAGAAAATAGTTCGAGAAGGTAGAAACCATGGAAGCAGACAAGATGTATTCTTTGCCGGACCTCCCTTATGCTTACAATGCCCTGGCCCCGCATATCAGCGAGGACCAGTTGAAGCTTCACCACCAGAAGCACCACATGGCATATGTGAATGGTGCAAATGCCGTACTGGAGAAACTGGACAAGGCACGAAAGGAGAACGCGGACCTCGACTTCAAGGCAACGCTCAAGGAATTGTCCTTCCACGTCGGGGGCTTCAAACTTCACACCCTGTTCTGGGAAAATATGGCGCCGGCGGGAAATGGCGGGGGCGGCCAGCCCAAGGGGGAGCTCCTGAAAGTCATCAACGGCGAATTCGGGAAGTTCGAACGGTTCAAAAAAGAGTTCACCATGACCGCGACGAGTGTCGAAGGGTCAGGGTGGGCTGCCCTGACGTTCTGCAGGAAAACCCGCAGGCCCCTCATCATGCAGCTCGAAAAACACAACGTGAACCTGATCCCCGGTTTTGAGGTTCTCCTGGTCCTCGATGTCTGGGAACACGCGTATTATCTCGACTACAAGAATGACCGGGCAAAATTTGTGGAGGCGTTCTGGAACATCGTGAACTGGGATGCCGTGAACAAGCGGACAGAGATGCTGCTGAAAAAATGAAGATCCCATGGAAGATCCCGTTTGAGAGTGAGGAGAGATAATGCCAGAATTTGTAAACCCGTTCAGCGGAAAGATCCCGGAGCGCCTCCTGACCCTGCAGGAACTCATCAGGGCGATACGCCTTGACCTTGCTGCAGAGCACGAGGCGGTCCATACGTATATGGCCCATGCCGAAGCCACGGACAATGCCCTCGCAAAAGCCGTTCTCATCGACATCGCGAACGAAGAACGCGTGCATGCAGGAGAATTTTCGCGCCTCATCTCCCTCCTTACCGGGGACGAGGATGCGTTCCTGAAGGAAGGGGCCGCCGAAGTGGATGCTGTGGTACTGGAAATTGCAGCACCTGCAAAGGAACCGGCACCGGAGAAAACTGAAACGACCATCGGATCACTGAAACCCAGCTGAGAGGTGTATAAAATGGACAATAACTATCTGGAACGCGAATCGGCCCCGATCGGGCCGGAGACATGGAAGCTGCTCAATACCGTCATGATCGAAGCTGCCAAGAGCCAGCTCGCCGGCCGGAGGATAATCGATATCGACGGTCCGTTCGGGTTCGGGCTCAAGGCCATACCGCTCAGTGACTGCGAACTTGAAGAGGGGATATCCGGAAGTACATTCATACCGGTGAACCTGATCAGGTCCGGGTTTTCCTTGGGCAAACGGGACCTGGCCTCCTTCGAGAGGGACAAGCTTACGCTCGATACGACCTGCGTGGCCGCGGCAGCAATCGACTGTGCAGCAAGCGAAGACCGCATGATATTCCAAGGTATACAGGGCATGGCCGGGCTCCTTACTGTCGACGGAACAAGCTCGCTGACGCTCACCAAGTGGGACAAGGTCGGAACGGCAGCGGACCAGGTCATAGAGGCGGTCACGAAACTGGACGACGCCGGGTTCCACGGTCCATACTGCATGGCACTTGCCCCGGCCCAGTACAACCTGCTGCTGCGCCGGTACCCCCAGGGCGACGGGACGGAACTGGACCATATCCGGGGTATCGTGTCGGAAGGGGTCGTGAAGGCACCGGTCCTGAAAAAAGGCGGGGTCATCCTCGCATCCGGGCGGCAGTTCGTATCGCTCGCAATCGGGCTTGACATGACCATTGGCTATAACGGGCCTGCCGGAGACGACCTCGAGTTCTACGTGGCCGAAAGCCTTGCACTCATGATCAGGGCCCCGGGAGCGGTCTGCGTACTGAAGTAGGGGAAAATCATTCATAACCCGCGATGAGGTGGTGACTGGAATGGCTATCGGACTCAAGGAACGTCTGAAAAAATTTGAGCAGGAACACGAGATCTACGTCGATGCCCAGGACCTTCTGAATTACTGGATGATCACAGCCCGTATCCCGAAAAAAGGGAACGGCGTGCATAGTACTCATTACATGCGGCAGTTCATCACTGCCCGCCATGAAACCGGTGTCGTCATCGTCCTCCCTGACCCGGAAGTCTACATGACGTACTCGGTCGAGGACTGGGGCAGGCTGGAATCGATCGACGATTTCGTGGACAAAGCCCTCCCCCGGATCCTTGCCGACAAGGAAGAATCCGATGCCGGAGCGCAGGAAAGCTGTGGAAAGAGCTGTGGTTGAAACCCCCTAATATGGAAACGACAACATTACCCCGGTCGTCGAGACGCGTGCTGGAAATAATCAGCACCCGCGGCGAGATGAGTCATAAAGACCTCATGGAAAAGACACGGTATTCATCGCATACCGTGCGCAACGCGTTGAAGATACTGAAGGACCAGCAGTTGATCATCAAGAAACTGAACTCCCGTGACCTTCGCCAGATCATTTACCTTGACCGTTCGGTCCGGGATGACGGTTCCCTGGACAACGACCGCTGGAGACCCGGATGATACGGATGATGGAGAAACGGCATGGACAAATTTGAAGAAATGATGCAGAAGATGCAGAAGATGAGTGAGGCTGACCGAAACAAGGCGATGGCCGATGCACGTTCCCTGTGCACGTGCCCTGCCTGTCCTACCTCTACGGACTGCATGGAAGGAAAACATGAAGCGCTCTTCTGTGCAGTCGGAAGGACCGGTTGTGCCCTCCCGCAAAAAAAGGCCTGCATCTGCCCGACATGCCCCATCACGCCCATGATGGGACTCAGGAATTCGTACTATTGCATCATGGGAACCGAGATGGATCTCCGGAACAGGTGATTCTTCGACGGGAATGAGGAAAAACGGCAGCCACGCCGATCAGTTGCCGGAAAAATGTTCACGCAACTGAGGCAACCGAGGCCGGTCTCATGAAAGTGACAATTGACAGGATAAACTGTGTCAGCTGCCAGAGCTGCTGGGAAACCTGTCCGGATTTTTTTGAAGAAAATCCTGACGATTCATTCAGCCAGATTACCAGTAAGTACCGGCTGGACGGGAAGATCGCGGAAGGTACCGCTCCCGCGGAACAGGAAGAGTGCGTTATGAATGCAGCAGACCTCTGTCCTGTACAGATCATCAGACTCGAGCAATGACACCGTCACCATGACTGCAGACTATGACCTGGTTATTATCGGGACCGGCGCCGCCGGCACATCCGCAGCCGCAGCCGCGGTGCATATGGGGGCTGCCCGCGTGGCGATGGTGGAACGCGGCCCGCTCTGGGGTACCTGTGTGAATGTCGGGTGCATACCGAGCAAATTTTTACTGACCCTTGCCGGCCACCACTATTACCGGGGTGACCAGCAGCGCAATTACGGAGTCGACCGCCAGTTTGACCTCGGTGCGGCGCTGGCCGGGAAAAATGCCCTTATCGAACGGCTGAAGGAGGAGAAGAAGGACCGGTTCCTCGATCGTCTGGGTATCGAGCTGGTGAAGGGAGAGGCCGCTTTCCTGTCACCCGGGAAGATCCGGGTGGGAGACCGTACGCTCATCTCCGGCAGATTTATTATCGCGACCGGCTCCTCGCCATCCCTGCCACCCGTAAAAGGGATGGGGTCGGTCCCGTACATGACCAGCGTGGAAGCGCTTGACCCGGAACGTATCCCTGAGTCACTGGTGGTGATCGGGGGACGGGCTCTCGGCCTCGAGTTTGCCCAGCTCTATCGCCACTTCGGGGCGGATGTTACCCTCCTCCAGCGGAGTCCCCGTATCATCCCGGAAGAGGAACCGGAGATCTCCGATCTTCTGGCAGAATACCTCAGGCAGGAAGGAGTAGTGATCAGGACCGGCGTTAACCCGGAAAGCGTTGAGAAGAGCGGCGATCAGATCATGACAACAACGACCATCAATGGAAAACCAGAGAAATTTTCAGCGGAATGCCTCCTGCTTGCCACCGGCCGCACCCCGAATACCCAGGAGCTCCATCTTGAGAATGCCGGAGTATCAACGATGAAGAACGGGGCGGTTATCGTTGACGCAAGCATGAGGACGACCTCTGCCGGTATCTGGGCGGCAGGAGATGTTACCGGGGAGCCGATGCTTGAGACTGCGGCACGGAAGGGTGGTGAAATTGCAGCAATAAATGCCTTCTCAGAACTGAAACGGTCATTCGATCGGTCTGCGCTCCCCCATGGAATTTTTACCAGTCCGCAGGTTGCAAGCGTCGGGATGACCGAAGACCGGGCCACCAGGGCCGGTTTACCGGCAACTGCCAGGAACGTGCGCATGGACGTACTTGCAAAGCCATCGATTGTCGGAGACGCCCGTGGCATGGTCAAAATTGTGGCCGATGCGGCCAGCGACCGGATCCTGGGAGTCCATATCTGTTCCCCTCAGGCAACCGAGATCATCCAGCAGGGGGTGCTTGCAATCCGGCACCGGCTGGGTATCCAGGATCTCATTGATGAGATCCATACATTCCCCTCGTTGTCCGAGATCATATCAGTCTGTGCCCGCGAGTTCCGTAAGAACCCTGAAAAGGGCTGCGAAGTGCCGACGTAAAGTCCGGACACGGTGCGGTGTTGCGGGTTGTCGTCCCGTTCTTGATGGAAGTTATTTTTACAGGAAAAAATAGTGAGATATTTTCCGCTGATCCAATCATGTCCTCTGTTTTTACAGAACTGGTACCGGATGGAAAAAATTTCAGCTATAATTTCAGCTATTACAGAAAATTAACCGGCACATCTACCCTTATCCTATACAAGCGGGTTTGGCTGCTGGTCGCCAAGTGCGGGAAGTTTTGTCGACTTGATCAGAACCTGCTCATCCGAACATCGAATCTTCTCGATGAGAAGTGCTTTTCCCTTTTTTGTGATGGCAAAGATCGGTATGGCAGTCCCGGCCTGCATCAGCGCCTTCGGGCCTGCTGTTTCCCGGATTGTCTTTGAGGCACAGGTAGTGACAAGATCCGATGATGAGACAAGCGTTTCGGCCTCTTCCCGGCTGAGGCCGGTGACGTGTACGGCGAAGATAAGAGTGTCCGGATGGATCTCCCGGATCACCTGAGCCGATGCAGGGGAAGCGACCGTGACAGCAATCTTCCGGAACCCTTTTTCGGCGGCAAGTGCAACCCCGGCGACCTGATCCATTGCGGCATGTTCCCGGTCGAGGACAAACCCTCCGTTCTGCTCGATCCTGTCCATCACCGGAAGATAAGGTGACGTACTGACCAGCCCGGACATCCTGCCGCCGATGCCCTGCACAAGCGCTGGCTTTGTTACGACAACGGTCCCCGCTCCATCGCAGGCGAGCACGACTGCGTCGAGAAGACCGGTCGCAAGGGCGGTACTGAGAATCTCGGACGCGCCAAACCCGACAAATTCACGGTTGTCCAGAACTTCCCGGTCGGGAGTGCACATGCCAAAGGCCCTGATACGGTGTTCGATATTTGCTTTCACGGACTCCTTCCTGATATCCGGGATCGGATAGGCAAACCGTCTGGCAAGGGGACAGTCCCTGATCTGAGCTTCCCCGACTTCGACAACCCTTCCGTCGCGGATAACGATGCGGCTCCTGCCAATAGCCTCGATGATATGTTCGTCTTCGTGAGACATACACGCACTCCGGTACAGATTATGCTATCCGGCGCTTAAGGAATATCGTAAACCGGCAATACCATGAAACCGCGGGATCTGGCAACACATATGACTGAACAGGGACGATAGTTCTGTATGGATGAGCGGCCGCGGTTTATCGAGATCGACACTGCCCGCGGGATCGCGATCCTCATGATGGTGCTCTTCCACACGCTCTTCGATGTCAGTTTTTTTTCCATTGCGCCGGTCGACGTCTCGACCGGTTTCTGGCGGTACTTTGCCTACGCGACTGCGACCCTATTCCTCCTGATCGTGGGGGTCTCTCTTGTCGTCAGCCACGACCGTGCTGCCGCAAAACTGTCCGGATCAGCCCTCACAAAAAAGTTCCTCCTGCGTGGGGCGGGCATCTTCTCACTCGGCCTCCTGGTCACGGCAGCAACGTGGCTGTATCTCGGCGAGGGCTTCATTATCTTTGGTATCCTGCACCTGATCGGGGTGTCAGTGATGCTCTCTCCGCTCTTTTTCCGGTTCGGGAGATATAACCTCATAATCGGGTCCTGCTGTATTCTTGCCGGGTTTTTCCTGACCGGTATCTACGGCCCCTGGTGGCTGCTGCCGTTTGGCATCCACCCGGCAGGCTTTACCTCGGTCGACTATACCCCGCTTTTTCCCTGGTTCGGGGTCGTCTTGGTCGGAATAGGGATCGGGGACTTCCTGTATACCGGCGGTGTGCGGCAGTTCGCGGTACCCCGCCTTCCGGATCTTTTCAGCGCACCACTCGCTTTCCTGGGCCGGCACTCGCTCCTCATCTATCTCGTCCACCAGCCGGTCATCATCATCCTGCTCGGCATGGCGACGGGCACGAACATCCTGTGATCTTTTAAAAATCCGTTGGGTTTTTCCGGTAATTTTCCTTTCGTGATATTTTCCGGACGAACCTTTTGTCCACGTCATCAGATGCGTGTGAACCTCATCACCCTTTCAACCAGGTTTAAAAAAATTCCTGGCGGGACGCCGTTCTTCCGGTCTTCCCAAAAAAGGATTTTTTGCTCTGTAGAAATGCTCAGATATTCTACGACGCTCTTGGGTGCTGCGGCATATAATGCCTCCGCCCCCGCCGCTGTGGCAGCTCGAAAATGTCGAAACATTTTCTCGAGCCTGCCATGCCTGCGGCGATGGCAGCATCCCCCATATTGGGATAGTCCCTCAGAAGGTTGGTGAAAAACCCTGATAAAATGAAGAGATGAAAAAGGGGGGCAAGGGGAGTGCTCCCCTTGCGTTGCCTCCCCCTCTGGGGAGCCCGCTGTTCCCGAAGGGAAGAGTGGGCTGGAGAAGAACTCATCAGAGTTCTTCGACTTGAGAGAGAGGGGGTCACGCTCGTAACGGGATGAAAAATTGTACCGGATTACAGGAAAAAAATGGGATTTCAACAAAGCCAATTTTTTGGGTTCATTCCGTGCCAGGAATTGAATAAATTATTTACCCAGACCCGGCAGATTTGCATGGTAACAAAGGGAGTGGATCTCGTATGATGAATTCTGTTTTCCGATTTTTTTTAAAAATGATTTCACGGGTCCGGGTGACCGTATGAAACCTGGGTATATTCTGCCCGTCCTCATCATTATCGTTCTCGGTGCTCTGCTGGCGGCCGGGTGCTCATCACCGGTAAACACACGGTCTGTAAACACGATGCCTGCCCAGCGTAATCCTGCGGCATCGTACCAGGTCACCATCAAGCAACCGGAAGAAACCTCAGACTATGTCCACACGGATACCGACATCTACAATATCGGCGAAGTTGTCGAATTTTATGTCTCGAATGACGGTACCGGCGTACTTGACTGTTCCGGGAACCCCCCGTCATTCTCGGTACAATTCCAGTCAATTACCGGGTCATGGGTCACCCGCATGGGCGCAGAACCGCCCGGCACACCAAATAAGTCTGTCCTGCGGCCCGGGGAATCCACCCGTATCTACCGGTTTGTAACTACCGGCTGGGATCCGGAACGCTACCGGCTGGTGTCCGACTGCGGGGTGATGCGGGAGATTATTGTCCGCCCGGTCCCGGTACCTGCAGGATTATCCGTGACTGGCCCGGACATGAACGGGACCCTGAACACGACTCCCGGCATCGCGGGTAACGGCGAGACAGCATAGTGACCTGCTCTGGTTTATCCTGATGGGCACCAGGAACTATGAAAATTCCATGATCGCTCCCGTCCTCTTACGGGGGGTGTCGGTGCCGGGTTGATGGTGCCGGGTGTTGCCCTGATCCTGCTCTCCCAGTAACAATTCCTTAAGGAAAACCGGCTGACGGAATTATCGGTTCTGGAGAAATCCTATTTGATCGCATGATTCGCTTACAATTTTCGACGGTTATGAGTGTGACCCCTCTCTCTCACGTCGAAGAACTCTGATGAGTTCTTCTCCAGCCCACTCTTCCCTCCGGGAACAGCGGGCTCCCCCAAGAGCGTTGAGAGGATTTATGAGGATTTCTCCAGAGCCGATTTATTCCTCTTTCACAAACAATGGCACATCCCGGAACAATTCTGTATCAAACACACCACGGTCCGTGATGCGTAATACAGGAATCACGGTGAGGGATAAAAACGAGAGGTACATGAAGGGGTCAGCTATCCCGCCCATCCTTCCGGTCATTTCAGCGAGTTTTTCCTGTTGTCCGGCCACAAGCGGGAACGGCAGGGAAGACATCAGCCCGGCACAACTGAGGGGGAGTACTGCCTTTTCCTGATCAATAACTGCGGCCATTGCACCCCCTGAACGAATGACTTCCCCGATCGCCGAGAGGATAGCGGCATCGCCCGTCCCGACAGCAACGAGGTTGTGGGCATCGTGGGAGATACTACTGGCAACAGCACCGTGCTCGAATCCAAACCCGTGCACGAGGCCGACACCGACTGCATCGTTACCGTACCGGTTACAGACAACAACTTTCAGGATGTCGCGGGACAGGTCCGGGACATCCTTTCCGACAACAGCACGGGTCAGGGACTCCGTAATGATCTGGTGAGGGACAAGCCCGATCACCCGGGCGCTGCCGCTCCCTTTGATCGCGATCTCTTCAGCAGACGGCATCCGGCACCGGAATGAGGACGGGGGAGCGGCAGGCTCCAGGAACTCCCCCTGAACGAGGGGGATACCGGACCGGAAGACCTGGTGCACGACGAACCTGTACGGGCTGTCGATAACGCAGAAATCCGCCCGGCGCCCCGGGACGAGCGCCCCGCGATCGGGAAGGCCGAACCGCTCGGCAGCCGACAGGGTCGCCATCCGGATCGCCAGTTCCGGCGTAATCCCGCACGCAACCGCCTTCCGGATACAGCGGTCGATATGCCCTTCTCCCACGAGAAGATCCGCATGGCAGTCATCAGTGGCAAAGCAGCAGCGGGATACCGTTGCCGGGGTTACTATCGAGATGAGCTCTTCGATATTCTGTTCGATTGATCCTTCCCGGATAAAAATATACATCCCTTTTTTGAGTTTCTCACATGCTTCTGCCCGGGTCGTGCATTCGTGATCGCTCTGGAACCCTGCAAGGATGTAGGCGTTGAGGTCTTTGCCGGAAAGGAGCGGTGCGTGACCGTCGCGAAGAGTGAAGAGGGCGAGTTTTTCCTGAATAGCCGGATCACCTGCAAGAACTCCCGGCACGTTCATCATCTCGCCAAGACCGATGACTCCCTTGCACCCGGTAAACGGTGCGAGGTCCGCGGCCTCCAGCACCGCCCCGCCCACGTCCAGCGGGGTTGCAGGGACGCAGGACGGGAGCATATACAATATGTCGATATCGGCTCCGGCGCTCTCGGCGAGCATGAACTTCAGCCCCTCTGCCCCTGCGACATTAGCAATCTCGTGCGGGTCAGCGACGACCGTAGTCGTGCCATGCGTGGCTGCGAGCCGCGCATACTCCCTGGGTGCGAGAAGCGAACTTTCGATATGGGCATGGGCATCGATCAGGCCGGGGACGATGTACAAACCGGCAAGATCATATTCTTTTTTCCCGGCATAGTCCCCGATTCCCAGGACAAGGCCGTCTTTCACTGCGAGACTGCCCTCTTCCCATGTGCAGGTGAACGGATTAAATATCCTGGAATTCCTGAAAACGGCATCCGCAGATATCCGCCCCCGGGCTGCATCCAGTATCTTTTGTATTCGGCTTTGCATGAGATCACACAACAATATCGCGTATTACGGCCGTTTTGCGTTCCCCGTTCTGGATGAGGTACACATACAGTTTGTACTGGCCGGACCCGATCTGTGCGGGAAAAAAGATGGTATTTTCGCCCTTATTCAGGATAACCGGCCCTTCAATAACCGTAAACTCCTGCTGGTGCAGGTCCTGGATACGGTACACGGTCACCTGTATATAGCCATCGGAGGGCCCGGTATTATCCGTTACCCGGATAGCCAGCGTCCCGTTCCCGTATGACACATCCCCCACAGAAACAGAGATACACCCGCATACCAGCAGGACGAGGATTAAGACGGACGTGGTCGCTACCGGACGGGAAACCCGGGCATTCATGATCCAATCATAAACCCCTAACCATAAAATATATGGCGGAATGATGACACGAACATCAATCATATCTCCGTTCCGTAAAGCGTTAAGTGATCCTGGTAAGGGTTCCGGCACTCCGGAGCTCTTTTGGATTCCGGAGAGAGGAGAAGAAGACCTTATGGGGTTGTGACAGAGTAAAAAAAGCACCCCTTTTTTCTGACGGCATGGTTCTTTTGAGACTGACTGCACGGTTTTTTAACCGTATCCCGGCTGGTGCGGGTGCAATGCACCCGCAGAAATTCCGGGAAACTGGATAGAAGGGAGTATTTCAGCTGACTTTGAACCGCTGGTTTACTTCCATTGCTTCGCGGGAGACGACACTGACTTCTGTGATCATGCGGGAAATTTCATCAATGGCAGCCGATGACTGTTGCGTCGAGGCCGCAGACTCCCCGGCTTCCTTGGATGTCTTTTCCACCATCTGCGCAACTTCGGAAATACTTGCTGTTATCTCCTGGGTCGTGGCAGCCTGCTCCTCAGTTGTCGCGGCTACATCCGCCACACTCTTGGCTACTGCTTCAACGGCCTGTGCAATCTGGCTGAAAGCGGTCAGGGTCTCTTTTACCATGGTATTGCCCTGGCTGACCATGGCCGATGACTCCACCATTGCCTGTGACGCCTTGCGACTCTCTTCCCTGAAACCAGCAATCATCTTGGTGATCTTATCTGCTGATAAGCGGGACTCGTCGGCAAGCGATTTCACTTCTTCGGCTACGACAGCAAAACCTCTGCCTGCGTCCCCGGCCCGGGCTGCTTCGATCGCGGCATTGAGTGCAAGCATGTTGGTCTGGCTCGAGATATCCGTAATGACATCCACGATGGCAGTAATCTCCCCCATCCTGCCGTCAATATGGGTAACGATCTCGGAGACCCTGCCGCTCGATCCGGCAATGTCCTTCATGCTGGTCTCAACATTTTTGGCAAGCCGTGCTCCTGCATAGGAGAGCTCGTTGGCTTTGGCCGAAAGACTTGCAGCATTATCCATGTTAGTCGTGATGTCCTGAATCGCAGAGCTCATGTCGCTCACCGCTTTCAGGATCCCGTCGACGCTCCGTGATGCATTCTCGGAGTTCTCGCTGACCTTGCCGGTATTCCGGGCGATCTCCTGAATGCTTTCCGAGGCGTCGCGGATTCTGGCCGCGGCCTGTTCTGCCCGCCTTGTGAGCTCCTCCATCCGCATATTGACATCCCGGACATTCTCTTCGAGGTTCGCAACTATCCCGCTGACCGCTTCGTGGAGCCGTGCGACCTGCTCGTAGGTGGCGCGCGTGTCCTTGTCGGGTTCGGTAAGAAGGTACTGGGCAGAGATATCGCCCTGGGCTATAAGGCCGTACGTTGCAATCAGGCGCTCCACTTCATGCTCCATGTAACGCTGTCCCTTTACGATCTGCGTGACATCGACATACACGCCCATGAATCCACGGATGTTGCCTTCCTTGTTGAGCAGAGGAATAGTATAGGCATCGAAGACCTTTTTCCCGGACGGCATCTCGATTTCCATCCGCCCGAATGCCCGTTGTTTTGTCCTGACCGCTTCCTTGATGCCGTGGCCTTCGGCTTTTGTCACTTTGAAGTCGTGGGCATTCATCGCAGTGACCTTGTCCTTGTTATACCCGGAACATTCAAGGAATGCCGGGTTGACCATCAGGATGTTGAATTTTTCATCGTACCGGACGATTGGGACCGGGTTCTCGTTAAAGAGAGCTGCAGCTTCATCTTTCTTCCTGAGTGCCTCGCCGTATTTGTTTATAAGCCGGTTGATGGCTTGCACCCTGCGGGCTGCACCGGGAGGGAACCTGCGCTCCGGAACACGTGCGTTGGTATCGCCTTTGAGAACCTGTTCAATAATGCTTTCTTCACTGGGGTACATGGTCTGTCACCTGATTATCCATAACATCCGGGTTGGCCTCATTGTGCTGGTGGCCGCGACGGGCCTGATCCTCCGAAGGCACGCATCGGCTACGCAAGGGGAACGACCTCGCCGATGTCTTTGACCAGGTGCCGGATATCGATCCAGATGATCAGCTCGTTTCTCTCCTGTTCCTTGTCCTTTACCTTCTTTTTGATGATCCCGAGGATCGCTCCATCATCCTCCACATCCGCTGCGGATGTGGAATCGATGTCCTTTGTATCGAGGGTGGAAACCGACAGGACATCGTCCACCATGATGCCGGTCTTGGCCCGGGTGATCTTCTCGTCCAGGACAATGATACGGCTGTTCTCCTCATTTGTCTCACTTCCTCCATGGATATGCAGGCGATCTTTGAGATCGACGATGGTCGTTATCTCACCGCGGAGGTCGATGATCCCTTTCATGTAAGAAGGGGTGTTGGGAAGTTTTGTGATGGTAGTATATTCCACCACTTCCCGTATATCGTAGAGATCGACGGCATACCGTTCCTCCCCGAGCAGGAATTCCACGACCTGGAGGCTGCCCTTTGTGTACCTGTTTTCCGGTTGGGCCCGAGTCGGTACTGCTTCCGGTTGTGCGGCCCGGGGGTCTGGCTGCGCAGGTGCGTCATCTTTTCTTTCCCTTGCTGGTTTTGTCATGATGCTCCATGCCCATTCAGCACTTGAACCGGGAGATTTCCTTTGTTACCTGATCTACGATGGTGTTGACATTTCCTATGACCTTGGTGATCTGGTCGATTGCAGCAGACGACTCCTCGCTCGCAGCTGCAGAATCGGTCGACTCCTTTGCCGTGCTCTGCATCAGCAGGCCGACTTCGCTGACACTTGCGGTCACTTCTTCCACCGATGCAGCCTGTTCTTCGGATGCAGCTGCAACTTCGGTAACATTCCTACTGATCGCGTCGATGGAGGAGACGATCTTGTTGAAGCTTGCGAGAGTGTCATGCAGTGCCGCACTGCCTTCCCTGACACCGGTGTTTGCAGCCGAAACCGCGTCCACCGCGTGGTTGGTCTGCTTCTGGAGGTTGTCGATCATCTCGGCGATCTTCTCGGCAGAAGCCCGTGACTCGACCGCGAGTGATTTGACCTCGGTTGCGACGACCGCGAACCCGCGGCCTGCGTCTCCTGCCCGCGCTGCTTCAATGGCTGCATTGAGGGCAAGCAGGTTGGTCTGGTTTGCAAGGTCGGTGATCAGGTTGACGATCTCGCTGATCTTGTCCATCTGTCCCTTGATCTCAAGGATGATCCGGTTTACATCACTGGACGAGCGGGTGATGCCCTGCATGCCGGAGTCGGTCTTCTGGGCAAGCTCCATGCCTTCCTTACTGTAGGTGGTCGTATCGTCAACGATCCTTGCCACTGCTTCGGCTTTGTTTGCGACCTCCTGAATGGTGCGTGAGAGGTCTTCCATGGCTTTCTGGACCTGCTCAATGCCCTGCGTGGTCTTATCAGCATTGGCGCTGACTGCTGCCGCGTTCTTGGCAACCTGCCCGGCTCCTGCCGCCACCTCCTCGACGCTGGCATTTGCCTCTTCGGCGGAAGCGGCGAGGTCGGTCACCTGCGTGCTGATGCCCCGCATCGCCTTTGAGACTTGCTCGCCGATGTCATTGAGCGAAGTCTTGAATTTTTTGAATTCTCCCCGCATTTTGACCGATTCGTCAAACCGGGCGATGAAGTTGCCTGCGGCATATTCCTCGGATATGCGCATCCCTTCGTTGAGGGGGGTGACCACGCTGTCAAACGTCTTGTTGATGCCGGCAACAATCTCCCAGTACCCGCCCTTAAACTTGTCGGCATCACCGCGGACATTGAGTTTTCCCTCGACGGCAGCGATGGACATCTTGTTGGACTCCTCGATGACTGCCCGGAGGGTCTCGATCATCTTCTTGATGGGCGGGACGATCTGGTCCGTGTCATTCCGGGGCTTGAGGTTCCGCGAGAGATCACCGGCAGCAACCATGTCCATGGTGCCGAGAATGTATTTCTGGAACTCCACAGCAAACTTGTCGAGGGCATCCGCCATCTCGCCGATCTCGTCCTTGCGGTTGAGATTGAGCCTGTTGGAGAGGTGGCCCTGGTGGATCTCCTTGATGTTCTCTTTCACTTTGTCAACCGGTTCTGCAATGCTCCGCGTCAGGAAAAGGGCGATCAGGACTGAGACTATGAGCCCAATCACCGTTGCAATGAACAGCAGCAGGCTGGCATTGGTATACACTCCCTGGTTGGAACCGGAGAGGTCACTTGCCTGATGGATCTTGAGATCCATCAGCTGTGAGAGGGGCAGGTTTACCTGCTCCATCGCGTTGGCAGTCCTCCCATCTTTTTGGACGGAAGATAGTGCGACAGTTGTTTTACCGGAATCCACGTTCGTGATCACTTCGGTCACTGAGGACGTATACTCTGCGTATGCAGAATCATAGAGGGCCAGCTGGTCCTTTTCCTCCTGGGTGAGCGGAAGTGCCCGGTATGCATTCATATTCTTTTTGGCAGTATCCAGATCCGCGTTGAGCGTTGTTAACGATGCAGCCCGTTCATTCGGAAGCAGAATATAATTGTACACATTACCCTGCACTCCCAGGAGAGCGGCATTTGCATTGTTGAGGTAATCGATCGGGAGAAGTTCTCCGTTATACATCTCCTTGTCCCGGTCATTGATGGCACCCATGCTGGTGTATCCCGCAAACGCTACAATAATCATAATGGCGGTTACGACGAGAAAGCCGCCAATCATTTTTTTGCTGAGTTTCATGTCGTCAATGAATTTCATTTTCTCCTCTCCATTTTTGCTGTAGTGTGCCGTAATCAGTAAATGATTCTGTATTTTTTTCGTGCTTTTTGCGCTGCCGGATTTTCAGTCCCCCGGTGCATGTACAAAAAGTCATGCGATAGGTACTACCTCGCCGATGTCTTTGACCAGGTGCCGGATGTCAATCCAGATGATCAGGTCGTTCTTCTCGTGATCCTTGTCCTTTACCTTCTTTTTGATGATTCCGAGGATCGCTCCATCATCTTCCATATCCGCTGCGGATGTGGAATCGATGTCCTTTGTATCGAAGGTGGAGACCGACAGGACATCGTCCACCATGATGCCGGTCTTGGCCCGGGTGATCTTCTCGTCCAGGACAATGATCCGGCTGTTCTCCTCGTTCGTCTCATTTCCTGCAGGGATATGCAGGCGTTCCTTGAGATCCACGATGGTCGTGATCTCGCCGCGGAGATCGATGATCCCCTTCATGTAGGTCGCAGTATTGGGAAGTTTGGTGATGGTTGTATATTCAACAACTTCCCGGACATCGAACAGGTCGACTGCATACCGCTCCCTGCCGAGCAGGAACTCCACGACCTGGAGGCTCCCTTTCTCGTGGCGCTTTTCCCGCCGGCTTTTCGGGCTTTCTCTGTCGGGTACGGTGGTTTCAGGATCCGGGTGGGAAGGTTGGGCTGTCTCTTTTTCCTTGGTTGTTTTTGCCATGATAACCTCCGTCAGCACTTGAACCGCGAGATCTCTTTTGTCACCTGATCGATGATGGTGTTGACATTACCGACGACTTTGGTAATCTGGTCGATGGCAGCAGACGACTCTTCGCTCGCAGCCGCGGCATCGGTCGACTCCTTCGCGGTGTCCTGCATCAGTTTGCCGACTTCGCTGATACTTGCGGTTACTTCCTCAACGGATGCGGCCTGCTCTTCGGAGGCTGCCGCCACTTCGCCGACATTCCTGCTGATCTGGTCAATGGTGCCGACGATCTTGTTGAAACTTGACAAGGTATCGTGCAGTGCCTCACTGCCCTCCTTGACCCCGGTGTTTGCAGCGGCGACTGCGTCCACTGCATGGTTGGTCTGCTTCTGGAGGTTGTCGATCATCTCGGCAATCTTCTCGGCAGAGGCCCGTGATTCAACAGCAAGGGACTTGACTTCCGTTGCGACGACTGCAAACCCGCGCCCTGCGTCCCCTGCCCGCGCAGCCTCGATAGCCGCGTTAAGGGCGAGGAGGTTGGTCTGGTTGGCGAGGTCCGTGATCAGGTTGACGATCTCGCTGATCTTGTCCATCTGCCCTTTGATCTCGAGGATGATCTGGTTGACTTCGTTCGAGGACTTGGTGATGCCCTGCATACCGGACTCGGTCTTCTGCGCAAGTTCCATGCCTTCCTTGCTATAGGTAGTAGTGTCGTCAACGATCTTGGCGACAACCTCGGCTTTGTTGGCCACTTCCTGAATTGTGCGCGAGAGATCCTCCATGGCTCTCTGGACCTGCTCGATACCCTGCGTAGTCTTGTCAGCATTGGAGCTGACCGCGGCTGCGTTCTTTGCGACCTGTCCTGCTCCTGCAGCCACTTCCTCGACGCTTGCGTTGGCTTCCTCGGCACTCGATGCAAGGTTGGTCACCTGCGTGTTGATGCCCCGCATCGCCTTTGAGACCTGCTCGCCTATGTTGTCAAGGGATTCCTTGAACTTGATGAAGTCTCCCTGGACCTTGAGGTTTTTGTCCACTCGTGCGGTGAAGTTGCCTGCCGCGTATTCATTAGACACCTTCATGGCCTCGTTCACCGGAGCGACAAAGGCATCGAGAGTGTTGTTGACGCCCTTGACGATCTCCCGGTACCCTCCTTTGAACTTTTCCGCGTTGCCGCGGGTCGCGAGACGGCCCTGGACTGCAGCGGTTGAGAGCGTGGTGGCCTCTTCAACCAGTGCCTTAAGCGTGGCATTGATGGTATTCAGTGAAGGAGAGATCTCATCTTTTTCATCCTGGACCTTGAGATTAACCGTAAGATCCCCTTCAGCGATCTTCTTCATGCCTCCTACGACGAATTTCTGGAGACCATTTGCATAGGAATCCATGACTCGTGCCATATCCCCGATCTCGTCCTTCCGTGTAATGTTCAGCCTCGTGCTGACAATTCCCTTGCTGAGCTTTTTGAGATTGGTTGATACCGTGGTTAATGGCTCGGTAATGCTCTTGGACAGGTAGAGTGCCAGTGCAATTGCAATGACAATGCCAATGATCGTGGCAACAATCATCGTCATCTGGGCTCCTGTAGCTGACTGGGCTGACGAAGTTTCCAGGGCTTTTGCGTCCTTCTGATTAGCAGCGACAGCAGCTTTCAGTGCATTGACCGTGTCCGTCCGTGCGTTGATAAGGGGTGAACCCGCTGCAAGCTGGGCATTCACGGTTGTCATGTCATTTTTCTTGGCCGCAGCGATGGTCAGATCATACTGCGTCAGGAAATCCGCATACGCACTGTCGAACTTGGCCAGGTTGGTCTTATCAGCATCAGATAAGGATGTTGCACGGTAGCCATCCATCTGAGCTTTTATCTCATCTTTGAGTTGGGGAATAGTAGTCTGTTCTTCCGTAGAACGTGAATCCGGTACGAAAATGTACCGGTAGAGTTCGGCTCTCAGCTGCTGGAAATCAGCAGACGCAACACCAATCTGTCCGGTTGGTATTACCGAATCTTCATAGAGTGATGTTGTAGCACTGCTCGTTGTTACGAGATTGGTATATCCAATAACCGCGATAACAACGGCAATCAACGTGATGATCAGGAATGCCCCGATCAACTTCTTTCCCATCTTCATGTCATCAATGAACTGCATATGGTTCTCCTTTTTCCTCCTTTTTCAGATCGTAACCCCATGTGGTCTCCCATGAATCCTGCCCATGTGGGTTCTTTGTGCGCTGTTTTCCAGTGAACCCGCGAGGGTACCGTGGTATGCGGCGCCCGCCACGGGGCACCGCGACGGTCCGGAAATGTTAGCCTTCCGGGCGAACTGTGGGTAACAACATCGTTGGTAAACAATAGTATATAAATATTATGGCTTATGGCGGTTAGATGCAATGGTTAAAATAGTTGAATGAATATGTTTATTATTACCAATCACTGGAGCGCCAGTGCAGGTTGAATATCAATAAGGAGCGTTTCGAAGCATGGTAAAGGAGAGTGAGGTTGTCCGCATCCGGGAGATTCTTGAACAATACCCAAAGGGGCTGACTATTGAAGATGTATCCCAGAAGCTCGGGCTTAACAGGGGGACCGCGGCCAAGTACCTCAACCTTCTTGTTGTGTCGGGGCAGGCCGAGATGCGCAGCCTTGGGCCGGCAAAATTGTTCAGCCTTTCCCACCGCGTGCCCTTGTCCCAGATGCTGAGTTTCTCTTCAGATCTCATCATGATCCTCGATGACGACCTCTTCATCCAGCAGGTGAACGACGCACTTCTGCGTTTCTTCAAGCTTGAACGTGAGGCGATCATTGGCACGCAGATCACCCATTCACCGCTTGCGCAGCACATGACCTCCCACCACCTCGAGATCATCGCAGAGGCTATGGAAGGCGAGGAAAAGGAACTGGAAGAGGATATCGACATTGGTGGCAAACCACGTACATTCCGCATGAAACTCCTGCCACTGGTGTTTGACCAGGGCAACAAAGGGCTCGGTATCATCTTTGAAGAGACCTCACGATGGAAAGACTACCAGCAGGATCTTGAAGGGCGGATCAAGGAGCCACCTGAAGAGCTTATCATTGCCAACAAGGAACTTGAAGAAAAACTCCAGGAGCACAAGAAGATCGAAAAAGCTCTCCAGGAATCTGAGGAAAAGTATCGCAATCTCGTAGAGAATATGCGGGATGTGATCTTTACGCTCAATGATCACGGCACGATCACCTACATAAGCCCGGTTATCCGTCAGGTTACCGCATACGAACCTATGGAACTCCTCGGACGCCAGCTGCAGGACTTTATCTTTAAGGATGATATCATGTCGTTCATCAAAGGCATGGAACATGGCAGGTCAGGGACAACGGAACCATTTGAGTTCAGGATTCTAGGAAAGGATGGTACTCCTCGCTGGGTTCAGACATCCGGCAGGGCACTTTACCGGAATGAGGTCATGAGCGGTTATCATGGCATTCTCATGAATATCCAGGAACGAAAGAGGTCCGAGGATGCACTGCGCCGCGCAGCAAAACAGATCATTCTCTTAAATAGCATTACTCGGCACGATGTCCTGAACGGGCTCACCAAACTTCTCGGTTACCTCGGTGTGGCAAGGGCCCAGACCAAGAACAAGAAGATCACCGAGATCTTTGACCGCCAGCAGGAAGTCATAAAGACCATCCAGCAGCAGATCAGCTTCACTCGCGATTACCAGAACATCGGGCTGCAGCCCCCACGCTGGACGAATGTTGCGGAGAGTATCCGGGCGGCTGCATCTTCGGTAGATCTGGGAAAAATATCCCTGAAATCGGATATTTCCAATATAGAAATATTTGCTGATGACCTGATCGAGAAAGTTTTCTCAAACCTTATCACAAACTCAATCGAACACGGGGGACATGTCTCCGCCATCCGGTTTTCCGGTGAGAAGCGGAAACGTGCCCTAGTCATCGTATGCGAGGATGACGGTGTTGGTATTCCTCAGGGGAAAAAAGAGCTCATATTCGAGCACACACGTTCCGGCAGGATCAGTTACGGGCTCTTTTTCTCACAGGAAGTGCTCGCCATCACCGGACTCACAATCCAGGAGACAGGCACTGAGGGTACAGGGGCACGGTTCGAGATTCTTGTTCCCGAGGGGGCGTACCGGACATTATGACACTTGTGCACCCTGAAAAGGCAGTTAGGAAACTTACAATGGAGACCAACGTTGATCAGATGTTAATCCGACGGAGACTTGGAGGCGAATCATGGAATCATCAATTGAAGTAATTGAGTTTGCCCTTGCGGACGGACGTTATGCGATCGATATCAACATTATCCGCGAAATTGTGGAAATGGTACCGATAACTCCCATACCACGGGCGCCCCCCTATATAACGGGTGTCATTAACCTCCGCGGTGAGATCACCAACATCGTAAATCTGAACAAACACCTTGCCCTGCCGCCCAAAGAGCTCTCGAAAAGCCAGAAGATCATTGTCTTCACGGCAGATACCATCAAGGGAAACAACGTTGGGATTGTTGTAGACTCGGTTGCAAGTGTGGTCGTGGTACCCGTGTCGCAGGTGAAGCAGGCATCAGAAGAGAGCGGGGAGAAAGAAGGCAATTACGTCAAGGGAATCATCAATATGTTCTCCGCCGGTGAGACAAAGCAGGGAAGCGGTCTTGTTATCTGGCTGGATATTCTAAAATTATTTAAGGATATAGAAAAGAAGTAGTTGCCTACATAATCAGGATTATGGATATGATTGAAAACCAGAATGAATTTCTCCAGCTCAAGCATTTCGTTGAACAGAACCTCAAGATCTTCTGTTCCAATTACAAGGAAGATTATATCAAGCGACGGTTTTTTTCCAGGATGCGATCCACCAATACTAATTCCTATGCAGAGTACCTGCATTACGTAAAAACCAACCCGCCGGAGATGGAGCTGCTGCGAAAAGCGCTCACAATCAATGTCACGGAGTTTTTCCGTGACAAGGAAGTTTTCGATGCGATCAAGATGGTAATTCTTCCCGCCATCATCAAGGACCGGAAACGGATTTCCATCTGGTGTGCCGGAAGTTCGACCGGTGAAGAGCCATATTCGCTGGCCATAATCCTGTACGAGCTGATGGCCACCCATCAAGATATATCCGGTTATATCATCGCTACTGATATCGACCAAGTGGTACTCGGGAAGGCAAAAGCCGGCGTGTTTGAAGACAAGCTCATCAAAAAACTCCCGATCTCGGTTGTCCAGAAGCATTTCACCCAGCTGCCCAATGGCTCATACGAGGCAAAACAGCATCTCAAAGACCTCATACGGTTCCGCCCGCATGACCTGATGAGCGGTGTGCCGCCCTCTCGTTTCCTCGATCTGATCACCTGTCGGAACGTCACGATTTATTTTAACGAGAAGCAGAAAGATGACCTTGCACGCACGTTCCATAGCGCACTTGTCACCAACGGATTTTATGTCATGGGTAAGACCGAGTACCTGGGCCGGCAGGTCGAGAACCTCTTCACTTCTTTCAATTCATCCCTGAAGATCTTTATCAAAAAGTCCTGATCCGGGCCCACGATGTGGACGCCCGGAAGTCTCATTCTTTATCTTTACCCCGGTCGAACCCTTTGGTCAGGTTATGCTGGAATTCTTTCCTGGCAGAGTGCATTTTTATCTGGTTCAAGACGGTGACGAAGTTGATTCCGATAATAAGGATGATCAGAAACAGGCTGACCCAGACCATCACGCCCTGGGCTGACAGGAACGCTGCCCATAGCAGGACGACAAACGAGATCAGGTAAAAGACAACCCATGTCCGCAGCCCGGGCAACTCCATACACATCCTTACTCATCAAACGCATAATAAGATATCCGGTATGCTGGGGCATACGAGGCAATTATTTAAAACAATACTCCATGGATCCTATCCGCATCCATTAACCCTCATGCATGAATTATCGGATCCGGAAAGAAGTGATTCATCAGATGAATGAGAAGCGGAACATTGTTGGATCACCAATACTTTTGGTGTGAGATGCACGTTTTTGTTCTCAAAATTTTTGAACACCCCCGGGTATCCTCATCCAAATTCGTCGGGGACGGTTCGGATGAGGAAATAAAAAAAATTGTCAGATCTTTCTGTGTCGATTAAAAAAATGTCAGGTTGGGATATGGCATATAAAAAATAATATCTAGAAAGATCGGCAGCAGGTATATAATTCCCGGATCCAGCCAGAATAATTCTTCCACCCCACTTTAATCCTGGTTGATAATCGTCATGTTTTTTTATCTCGTCTCCAAGTACTATATGTGGAATCCGGTGATATCCTCACAGTTGTGGGCGGACTTGTTCTCGTCCTTGTTATTGCTCTTGTGGCAAACCCCCAGCACCTGACGGGATCATCCGTTCAGGCAGTTCCGACAACGACCATAATTCCTCACGGGCTGGGTCCGAATACCAGTGGCGTCGCAACCACTCAGGGAACTCTTTCCACGGAGTTGAATCCGAATCAAAGTGGTTTCGTAACCCCTCAAACAATAACAACGCCAACTGCCGTAGCGACCGGTGCAGCACTCTACCAGATATTTTACACCAATAAGCCGTTCACGTATCCGAGGTTCAAGCTTCCGGAGAATATGGTAATATTCGGGGCGTCGGACATTCTGGCAAACCGTCAGGATATGGTACCGTTTGCTTTTATTGAGTATAACCGTAGTGGTGGTCTGACCCAGATATTCTCGGTCCCCTATCCGGTCTGGGTGCTCAATACGACGGTGACGGCAAATCTTACCCCCCAATACGGGGATTTCCGAATGGTTCTCTGTTACGCATCCAATGGTTCCATTATTAACGGTGAAGAGATCCTGAACCGGGGGTCATCCTACCGTATTATCCAGGTTTCGAATACGGATGTGTATATGATCATCTCGACGGCCTATATCGATCGCTACCGCATAACTCTGGAAACAGCGCGGAACTATTATGATGCATACAAACCTGCCTAGACAGGGTTCTCTACCATCAACTCTCGCGTAAATGAATCCGCGCACTAATCATATTTTTTCGACAATTACCCTGACACGGTCACCCGCTTTCAGCATGTGCCCTTTAGGGATATCAATATTGAACCAGAGCGCAATGGGATTTTCCTGTGTCGGGTCCTGGGACATAAGGCAGTCTTTGTAGTCGTTGATATCCGCAACAAATTCGATCTCAGCTTCGAAATCAAGAACTTTTGCCATGATAAAAAGGGACAATAATGGTAGTATCAGATTGCACGAGGCGTAACCATCCATGTCGTGCTGTTCGAATAGCTCCACCTGATAATATCAAGTTCCTTACAATGTTCAGCGAGGATGGCCATGTTTGTTCCCACTTCTTTTGGCGATAGCCCGAGATCTTTTGCTATGTATTTTGACTTGAAATAGTGTTTTCCCTTGGTTATCCCCGAGCCGAGATACAAAACGATCTTGTGCTGGGTCTCATTATACGTCTCACGGATTTTTTTGGTAGTTGACATGTTGTGCCTCAGCATTAAAATCTCATATAGATCAACTTCTATATATAAATATCTGATTATCCTGCCCAGATTTCGGTCTTTTTTGAATTACGCGGCCAGGATTTTGTCCAGAAAGAATTTACCGGCCAGTTTGGTGAGCAGTTTCCCGTGGAATATATTAGCGCGAATTCCGGGCATTTTAAAGCAATAATTATCGGGATTTCTTTAAAAAAAAAGTTTTTATGACCTTTTTACCTTTCACGGGAATGCAAGAGATTATTACTATTTCTGACATAACCCCTTTTTATACAGGATCGCACTCACCTCGCTTCTCCGGCATTCTGTTGCGAACGAAATGCGGCCCTGGATTCAGGATGTGAATCGTGAATCTGCGACAACCCAATGCAAATGAGGCAACAGGAACCATAAACCGTTCGAGAAATGTCTCCCCAATGTCCGGGATCTGTTCCCGGTGTATTGACGGGTGCAAGGGAAACTGCGAGTTATGGCTGTCATCATTCCGGGGGAGGGAAGTACTCTACCCCGGGCCGTTCGGGGAAGTCACTGCGGGGGCTGACAAGAATTATCCCGTCGACTATTCCCACCTCAACATCCAAGGGTATGCCGTCGGTGCCAAAGGTATGCCTGAAGGTGTAGAGGCAGGTCCTGATACCGCGGTCTTCTCATCGGTCAATACTGAGACATCGTACGGGTGGAATCTCAAAGTAAAGATGCGCCTCCCCATC
This sequence comes from Methanoregula sp., assembly GCF_050010295.1. GTDB lineage: Archaea > Halobacteriota > Methanomicrobia > Methanomicrobiales > Methanospirillaceae > Methanoregula. The sequence goes on along the minus strand of NZ_JBEKLH010000005.1, from coordinate 3,717 downwards.
TTTACCGGTGCTTTGGGTTCGACTGAGATCGCACGGGTGAACTGGGAGCAGATTGCAATTGGAGCAGCGATTTCCGGAATAACCTGTGTCTGCGGTGAAAATGTCTGCGGTGTTGACCCCCAGCTTGAGCTGGACATGAATGGAAAAGTGAAAAAATCGCCGGAAATGGATAGGCGCGTGGAAATTTACCGCCGTTTTTCTGAAGGATACGGTGAAATGCTGGTCCAGATGAATGTCGAGGACACACGGATCGGTGCTGCTGAATATGTGGCGAGCAGGCATAACTTGGAAACGATCGAACTCAAATGGGGCCAAGGTGCAAAAAGTATCGGAGGCGAGATCAAAGTCCCGACTCTGGAACGCGCGGCCGAGTTGAAAAAAAGAGGGTATATCGTACTACCGGACCCGACGGTCAAAGTACATCAGATATCCTTTAAATCAGGTGCCGTAAGGGAGTTCGAACGTCACTCAAGACTGGGGTTTGTGACACGGGAGGGATTTCTGGAAGAAGTTGACCGTCTCCGGGATATCGGCTTCAAACGGATCACCCTGAAGACCGGGGCCTATTCCGCGGTGGAACTTGCAATGGCCATCCGGTATGGAGCAGAAGCAAAGATAGACCTGCTCACCATCGATGGGGCCTCGGGAGGTACGGGTATGAGTCCGTGGCCGATGATGAATGAGTGGGGGATCCCCACTTTTTACCTCCAGTCACTGATGTACGAATTCTGCGAGCGGTTGAGCCGCAAGGGTATGAAAGTCCCGGATATCGCGATGGCCGGGGGGTTCACGGATGAGCCAAACGTCTTCAAGGCACTGGCCATGGGAAGCCCTTACGTTAAGGCGGTCTGTATGGGGAGGGGCCTGATGATTCCCGCGATGGTGGGAAAAAATATCGGCAAGTGGCTTGATGCCGGTGAACTGCCGAAAACCGTCTCGAAATACGGGACGGCTGCAGAAGAAATATTTGTCTGTTATGAGGACCTGAAGCAGAAATATGGAGAACGTATGAAAGAAATACCATTCGGCGCACTTGGCATGTATACCTTTGCCGAGAAGTTCCGGACCGGTTTCCAGCAGATTATGGCAGGAACCAGAAATTTCTCCATACCGTATGTTTCGCGCCGGGACGTCATGGCGCTTACCGAGGAGGCTGCAACTATTTCCGGTATCGCCTACGTAATGAAGGCTTATAAAGATGAGGCGCTTGAAATTCTGCTGGACTGATGAAAATCTGGCTCTGAATTTTTTAGCGAACCACTATTTTATGTACCGATTATTTATTCACTCTCGGCCCAATACTGAACGCTTCCAGAAGCCGGAGTGTGATACGGGTACCAAGTGTCGGCTGGATCGACTCCAGCCAGAGGAAGAAACCCACTCGGGACGGGGTCGGGCGCTCGAACTTGAAATGGCCGTCTTTATGCTGGATCATTTTATGATACTCTTTTTTCTGCCGCGAACGCAGGTAGATGATAATCTCGTAACCGGGAAGATCGGTGGCGATAATAGCTTTGGTATAATATTTTGAAAAATCGGCAAACTCGATCTTCCTTCCTTTCACACTCAACCCGTAAATATCACAGAGGGATTTTACCGATTGCGGAAATATCCCCCCGTAGAGCACTTTTTTTACCAGCTGGCCCGTCTGGTCTGATATCTCCGGGTGCATCCTTCCACCGGATTTGCTGATCTCGGAGAAGATACGGTCTCGGACTTCGTCATGATATTGTTTATAATCAAAGGGTCTTTTGATAGGAATTTCGGTTGCTCGTATCAACTTCGGGTGGTTCTCCGGAGTATTGTAGAGGATCCTAGGACGGTAATGTTTGACAAGCGACTTGATCTGCTCGCAGGAGCTTGTATGGATAATCGCATTGGTCTTGTCCTTTGCAAGCCGTTTGACAACGGAATAATTCGATAAATCGAACGAAGAGACCAGCAGAAAAGGTGTCGTCTTCTGTGCGTAGAGGTAGCCAAGGAGTTTTTTCTTGAATGCGATCTCCTGCTCGAACTCTTTCAAGTCTGAAGGAGAGGTCACGACTTCGGCAAATGCCACATGGTTATCGGAATCTACGAGAAGAAGATCAAACTCCGCAAGGTCCTGGCCATTGCCCCTCACCGTAATATCCCCGTATTTTGAATAGAAAAGCCCGTTCTGGCCAAGCCTTACTTCTTCCCGCTTTCTCGGGGCATCGGCACCTTTCATGGCAAGGTATTTGATGCGGTTTGATCTCTTGGAGATCTCAAGAAACATCTCATACACGATTGCTTCAAACCAGCGTCCTTCGGCGGTCCGCATCGGTTCAATGTCAGGAGAGAACAATTTTCTGCGTTCAACCTTGTTCATGTGTCTCGTGGCGTTGAGCGCAATTGCCGCATTGGGTTTGAAATTTTTAAAATTGGAACTCAGCCACGGTATCATGATACAGTAAAGAATTACTGGTCTAATAGTAGATAACAATCTGCTTTGCTGCCGATTAGTCGTATTTTCACCGCATCTAGATACTTATAGAAAAATATATATGTACATGCAAGATATTGCCTTCGTACCTCAGGACTGCATTCAGTTCTGTATTCAAGAGGACATAAGAAGGGAAAGGGAAGGCGAGGGGATTCTTGATGGTTACTGTAAAAAAAGTGAGTGGCTCAGTATCATTGCCCCGGTATTTCATGCCGGATGCATCAGAATCGGACTACCTGAAGATCCTCAACCAGGTTCAGGAATGCCCGAGCTCCCAGATAGGAAATTCCTATTTTTATATCCGGACAAGTGATGGATATGTGTCCCTGTGCCGGATAATACCCGGTGCCGGGAAAGTGTTCTTCCATGAGATCGTGGATCATCAGAAATACGGAATTTCCGATGAGGATATCGAGAAGGCAATTTATGAAGACCAGAATACCTTCACGTTGCCAGGTCATCATCCGGTTTCATCTCATATCGAGATGAAATTACACGCTTTCCTGGGATTGTAACAATTCTTTCCCGGATTATTATACTATTACAAAGATAATTTTAATTCGTATTTTCGTAAAAAGGGTCTGGTCCTGAGTGATTCTGGGAGTTTCAAGTGAATGAAACAAACTTTACGATTCGATCTCCCCGGTCCTGATTCTGATGGCTTTCTCGACGGGAATAATAAAGATCTTGCCGTCACCGATCTTTCCGGTCCTCGCTGATTCGGTAATCGTTTCGATCAGGGTATCGAGATCCTTGTCACTAACAACGATCTCAAGAGCGATTTTGGGAAGAAGATCAACGATCATGAGACCGCCGCGATATTCAAGAGCGATACCCTTCTGTTCGCCCCTGCCTTTGACCTCAGTAATAGTCATCCCGTTGAATCCTTTGTCTTCAAGGGCTTTTTTTACAAACTCAAATCGTTCAGGTTTAATGACTGCTTTTACCATTTTCATGTTAATCCCTCAAAATCAGCACCGCTCTCCATGCTGGGAGATGTCGAGACCGACACATCCCTTCTTTTCGGTTACCCGCATGCCGATAGTCTTGTCGATAATGATTGCAAGTATGTATGTTATAACAAACGCATAGATAAGGGCAGCGAAAGCACCCGCAACATCTGCTACAAACTGGTGGACATTTCCTTCCAGAAGCCCCGAAGCTCCATTGACCGCTGCTGCCGCGAAGATGCCGGTTGCGAGTGCGCCCCAGAGGCCGCCCATGCCGTGGACTGCCCAGGCATCAAGGCTTTC
>NZ_JBEKLH010000004.1:0-369723 GCF_050010295.1 Methanoregula sp. | reverse complement strand
GGAGCTGACCTGAAATCACGAATATTCCAGATTCAGAAGAAAGAAATTTCATGCAAGATCATTCTCGCTAACCTTGACAGGTTTATACAATTTGTCTGGATAGAGGTTTTCTACAGAGCAAAAGATTTCAATCGCGATCAAGAGGCATCAGTTACCATGCCGTTGCGCAGATAATTATCCGTGACGCGGATGTACAACTGACACATTTTCGTTTTGTCCGGCGTGGCTGCCCGGGCCCGTATGGCAGGGGTCGCTTGAAAATTTTTGGAAGGGGCTGGGGGGTGGTTGAAAATTTTTTGCCGCAGATCGATTCCGGTGCGATGTCCTGCGCGCAAAACAGCTCCGGTTTACACTACGCACATACCTGCAAAGCGGATTCCCCACCCGGAAATTCCTGGTGGATTTTACGGCCCTATTTTAGACCGCACGGGCTTCCCATTTTTCCCATGCATGAGACAATTGTTATATTATGTCAGAAGTCCTGAAATTCAAAAACGGGCTTCATCTCATTAACTGCACTCGTTCACTATACCCCTGGCATTTATTGTACGAGATCATTTCATAATTATTAAAAAAGAACAGGGCGTTCAATCAGTTACGGGTGCACCGGGAGAAGTACGCAAGACCGGTACGAGGGATTGGAGGGCTGCATGATGGCAACGATAATCCGTGTTCTCTATGTCGATGATGAACCCGCCCTTCTTGAGGTCGGCAAACTCTTCCTTGAGGAGAGCGGGCAGTTCAGCGTTGACATCATAACCTCTGCCCCGGCCGCACTTGCTCTGCTGGATTCCGGGACGTACGATGCCATCATCTCTGACTACCAGATGCCGGAGATGGATGGTATCGAATTTTTAAAGCAGGTAAGAACCTTGGGGAATACCATCCCGTTTATTCTTTTCACCGGGCGGGGTCGTGAAGAGGTTGTCATCCAAGCATTAAATGAAGGGGCCGATTTCTATCTCCAGAAAGGTGGTGAGGAAAAATCACAGTTTGCCGAGCTTGCGCACAAGATCCGCCAAGCGGTCCAACGGAGAATGGCTGAGGGGCTGCTGCGGGAGAGCGAGGAGTTTAACAGAAGCCTCGTGGAAAATCTTCCTGACTATGTCATTGTCTATGGAACCGAGGGGAAGATCCTCTACGTGAACCCGGCCTCGGCAGTCGCACTTGGGTATACCCCTGAGGAGCTGATTGGTAAGCCGGTTCTCTCCTATGTCGCAGAAGATTATCGTGATATGGTCACTGCGAAACTGGCATCCCGCAAGAACAGCAGGGATATCCCTGCTTATGAGATCGCGATTATGAGAAAGGACGGGCTTCAGAGATCGGTGATCGTAAAAGGAACTCATATTCAGTACCGCAACAACACTGCCACACTCCTTGTCCTTACCGATATCACCGAACGCAGCAGGGCGGAAGATGCGCTCCGGGAGAGTGAAGACCGGTACCGGACACTGGTTGAAAATGCAAATGAAGCGATCCTGGTAATCCAGAATGGCAGGATCTGCTATGCAAATCCGAAGCTCGTGGAGATTGGCAAGTACACACAAGAGGAACTTGCACAAAAACCATTCCTGGAATTCGTTCATCCTGACGACCGTACTACGGTCGGGGAACAGTACAAACGGCGTCTTGCTGAAGAGATTCTGAAAGATAATTATGTATTCCGGATAGTTTCCAAAGAAGGAGATGTACTCTGGATGGAGATCAATGCCAGCCTGATTACCTGGAACGGACAACCGGCAGACCTTGTCCTCCTCTCAGATATCACAGAACGTAAACATACAGAGAATGCACTCCGGGAGAGCGAGGAGAAGTACCGCACTCTTATCGAGGTCGCGTTCGAAGGCATCCTCATTCTTGACCTCAGCGGAACTATCCTCTTCGGCAACCGGGCCGCAGGCCGGATAATTGATGCCGAGTTCGCGGTCGAGATGCTCGGAACCCGGAATGTCCTGGAGTTTCTGGCCCCTGAATCGTTACCGGATGCCATCAGGGATTTCAGCCATGTCGTGCAGGGGGGTGACGCGTATCTCGTCAAATACAAGGTGATATCCACCTCGGGGAGGGAAGTCTGGATCGAATGCATGGGGAAGAAACTCACATTCAAAGGGTCACCTGCAATCCTCCTCTCCCTCCGGAACGTCACCGAACGCCAGCGTGCCGAGGAGGCACTCCGGGAGAGCGAGGAACGGTACCGCACCCTTGCGGACACCTCTCCGAGCATGATCTACCTCGTTGACCGGGAGGGTTATGTACGCTTTGTCAATCCGGCTGCCGCTGCGCAGTGGGGATTATCCCCGGATGAGCTTACCGGAAAGCACCTCCGCGAGATCTTCCCCCTCCCTGTTGCCGATCAGCATATGAAAAGGATCTGTTCAGTTCTGGCTCAGGGGACTAATCAGAATTTTGAGACCTGTGAATTTTTCCCAAATGGCGAACGATGGATTGATGCCCACCTGGCGCCGATGAAAACAGAGGACGGGAATGTTATTGGTGTTCTTGGAATATCCGACGACATCACCGACCGCAAGAAGGTGGAGTGGGCACTCCGTAAGAGTGAAAAGAAATACCGTGACATCATCACCAAAATGCAGGATGCGATCTACCGGACCGATCGGGAAGGCAGACTCATTATGTTCAGCCCCGCCGGGGTAAAACTTGCCGGTTATGACTCAGAAGAGGAGATGATCGGGCTCAATGTCGCCCTTGATACATATCAGAATCCCCAGGAACGTGAACGATTTCTCGATATCCTGAAAGAAAAGGGCTCTGTTGAAAATTATCCTCTTGTGCTTAAAACCCGGCATGGTATACTCCGCCTGGTCACTGCCAGCAGTCACTTTTATTATGATGATGAGGGGAATGTGCTGGGTGTTGAAGGAATCCTTCACGACATCACCGAGCTCAGGAAAAAAGGACAGGCTCTCCGTGAGGCGAACAGGAAACTTAATCTCCTCTCAGGCATCACGCGGCACGACATCAACAACCAGCTGACGGTGCTCCAGGGATACCTCGCCATTCTGGAAAAGAAGCAGCCCGATCCCTCACTCAGTGAATATTTTCAGAAGGCTGCAACTGCGGCACAACGAATCTCTACCATGATCCAGTTCACCAAGGAATACGAAAAGATCGGCGTCAATGCCCCGGTCTGGCAGGATTGCCGCACACTTGTCGACACTGCAACAAAGCAAGCCCCACTGGGAACTGTCACGATAAATAACGATCTCCCTGCTGGTACAGAAGTGTTCGCCGACCCTCTTATTGTCAAGGTCTTTTATAACCTGATGGATAACGCTGTCAGGTACGGGGAGAAGATCACAACCATCCGGTTCTCTGCACAGGAATCCGGTGATAATTATCTGATCCTATGCGAGGATGATGGCAATGGTATCCCTGAAGATGAGAAGGAACGGATCTTCGACCATGACTTTGGCAAGAACACCGGGCTTGGACTCTTCCTTGCCCGTGAGATTCTGAATATCACCGGGATTACCATTCATGAAACAGGAACCCCCGGTAAGGGTGCACGGTTTGAGATGACCGTTCCGAAGGAACACTGGCGGATACCTGCAAATGAGGTATGACGGCAGATTTGCTATGGGTTCTGAACATGGTGAGAAACCGGGTTCTGTTGCATCTGCGGGACGTTTAACTATTCGGCATTGATGTGTTCCCGGGATATCATTTCCATTCAATCCCGTTCATGCAACAGCACCTCAAAATCACATCCAGCTTCCGCGAACGATAACCGAAATGTATTGGCTATCATACCCTCAGGGACAGGTACCCCTCCGGGCACATGAGGGGTGGGTATCCCCCGGCGTGCCAAAAAATGGTAATCGCAGATCCGGCCACCAGCCCGGCACAGTATCAAATAACAATTCACAGGAACGGCAGCTCGTACGTCCTCCCGTGCTGCATCGCGATCTTCGCGATGGCAAGGTCCTGGATAGCAAGCCCGGTCGAGTCGAAGACGGTGATGGTATCCCTGCTCGCCCGTTTCTTCTTCCCGATCACCACTTCGCCGAGCGTCCCGGCAAGGTCGGCTTCCCGGTACATTCCCTGGCTTATCGGAACGTTGATCTCCCCTGAATGAACCGCCTGCGCAGGATCATCGACAAAGACCTGCGCCCGCCGGAGTATGGCGGGGTCCAGCTCCTCTTTCCCGGGGGCGTCCGCCCCGATTGCGTTGATATGGGTTCCTTCACGGATCCACTCGTTCCTGACGATCGGGGACCGCGATGGCGTCGTGGTCACCAGCACATCGCAGTCGCATGCCTTCTCGATCGGGACGGAAAGACACGGGTACTCCATGAAGCGGTCTGCGAACTTCCGCACATGGTCGGGGTTGCGGCTCCAGACCTTGAGGGACTGGATCTTCAGTTCCCGGGAAATCGCCGCGACCTGCGCCTCTGCCTGCTTTCCCGTGCCGATGACGCCGAGGACGATCTCTTTTTTCGGGGCGAGGTACTTGGCGGCAACCGCTCCCGCTGCACCGGTCCGCATGTCCGTGAGGCGCGTCGCGTTGATGACGGCAACGGGCTGGCCGGTCGCGATGTCCAGGATCACCGTCAGCGCCATCACGGTCGGGAGGCCGCGGGACGGGTTGTCCGGGTGCACGTTGACGATCTTTACCCCGGCGATCCCGAGCGAGGGCAGGTATGCCGGCATGGTACGGAAATCACCGGAGGGGAGCGTAATGTAGAGCTTGGGAGGCATCTGGACCAAACCCCTCCCGTGATCTGCGAATGCCGATTCTACGGCAAGGTTGACGAGCCCGATATCCAGTCCCATATCCGTATCGGTGAAATACTGCATGAACGGGAATCGTTGTTTATTGGATTTGAACGTATCTTAATCCGGGAAGCGTTTTCTAGAAAAATTGTATTATTCAGATCTCACGGCGGATTGTCACTCTCTCACCATTGCGATGAATGCCGCCGAGACTCGGCAAGAGGAAGTTTTTCCAAACTTCCTCTGCTTCATCCGTACAGGATGAAGCAAGTCGAAGAATCCATGAGGATTCTTCTCCAGTCAATCCTCGCTTATGCGACGATTGACTCCCCGGAGAGGCCCTGAGGCCGGGAGCTTTCGTACCTGAACAATTTTCATGGTTCCGGAGTGAACGTTACAGGTTCATGTCCGTTTCTCCAGAGCCTTTCATTCACCATTTTAAACGGTCTTCGACAACTCGTAGTTACAAGGTCCAATAATGTACCTGAACCGGTTCCGGTATCTGGAAAGACTGCAACTATATCAAAAATTTCAAATAGACAATAATATATTGTTTCGCTTTTTAATTTAGAGACACGCGCAGGCACCATCACCTGCCGCTTCATGCCGCCCACGGCAGACCTCTGTCAGGGCCCGGCATACCGGGCTGCTCGTGACATCTCCTTCGGCTGCATTCATAGTGGGGATGTCTTACTCCACAATTTGAGATGTCTCTGACAACCAGGAATAGCAGATTGTCAAGCCACGAGACAGGGTGAGAGAGAAATGCCCCATACGTTCATCCATGAAAATGCCATCTGGATATATCTCATCATCGCAACTTCACTTGGAGTAATACTGACTGCTGTCTTCAGCCTGTCCCATGGCATCAATGACATATTCCCCTATTTTTTCCTTGTTCCGGTGCTCCTGACGGCATATGCCTTTCCCCGCAGGGGGATCCTGATCACGATCGCCCTTGGCTGGGTTTACATCGTACTCGTGTATGTGTTCGGAACATTTTCTGTGAGGATAATCGCAGTTTACACTGCATGGTTTTTCATCTTTGTCTCTCTTGGTATTGTGATCTCGCATTTTGCTGAAAGTTCCAGGGCCAGTAAAACGCAGCTCGAACTATTGAAGAGGGAGGCGTTCCAGCAGATTGAGCACAACATGGAACAGTTGTTGATCCTCAATGACAAGATCAGAAATCCCTTGCAGGCTATTTTGCTGGATACTGCAACGCTTGATGATAAGACAAGTGCTCTCATCTCAGATCAGGTGAAAATAATCGAGAAAATTATTGACACGCTTGATGAGAGATATCTGGAGTCTGAAAAGGTCAGGAAATTTTTACGGGAACATTATGGTTTCGGAAAAAAATAGAGTTCGTTCAGGAGATTTTTACTTCGGTCCCGTTAAGTCAGCGGTCGATCGATCCAAACCGTGCATTCTCATTCCTGATGGTATGCAAAGTGACATTGGGCCTGCCATTCGGGAGTGTTAAATCTGTTTTTGGAAGTACGGTGTTCCGGCCAGGGACAAAAGAGATTATTCCGTATCCATTTCCTTGAGCGTCTTCTCGGCAAGTTCTTTCATCCGTGCCGATATCCTGCTCGAGGACGTATAGTCCACGTCTTTCATCGCGTTGGCGATCTCGGTCCCGAGGACGAAGATGGCATACTTGTGCTCCATCTTGCTCTTGTGCTGCTGGGAGGGGGAGATCTTCAGTGCACTGTACTGGGAGAACTTCAGGTCCGGGTTGATCTCCTCAAAATAGTCCTTGACTTCAGAGAGCATCTGGTGAAGGTTGATCAGTTCCTCTTTGTGCATGCGTCCACATCCGACAGTAACATGGACAGGTGCAGCATAAATAAATTTGTGTGGGGCCGTCACGACCCCATCTTCAGCAGGCGGATTGTCGTAGGGCGCTTGATGATCCCCTTGAAATCCTTTGCCGCGACATAGGAGAGGCCTTTCGAGACCAGGCGGTCGAGGAATTTCTGGTCCACGGGACGGTCGACAACGAGCCCGGTCGCCGTCGTATCGATCGTCTCGATGGCTTTTTCCACCTCGTCTGACCGCAGCTCTTTGACTACGGACAGGTCATCGGAGAGAAAACGTGCCAGGTTCTGCCCTTTCACGTCTTCGATGTGTTCCCTGAGGCTGAGCGGGCCGCCCGATGTGTCACGCGGGCGACGGGTCCCTGCAGGCTGCCGTTTCCGCTCGTGGGCGTCCTCATCTTCAGGGGATGGACGCGTTATCCGGAGATCGCCCGGGAGTTCGGCAGAGGTCTCGAAGTACTGGTCACGGACATATTCAACGGGGACCTTGTTCCGGAGTGTCTTGATGACCTCCTTCCGGGTCATGTCCTCGACACTCTTGCCCTTCGGGGAAAACGCGACAAAATCGATATCAGCCACCTGCAGGAGTTCCCGGAGGATCAGCTCGCCACCCCGGTCCCCGTCAAAGAACGCGGTCGTGGTCTTCTTTTCGCAGAGTTCCACAACGCTTTTGGGGATGTTGGTCCCTTCCACGCCAACGGCGTTCTTGATGCCGTACCTCAGCAGGTTCAGGACATCCGCCCTCCCCTCGACGATGATGATGGCGTCGGACTCGAGGACATTCGGGCCGGCCGGTGCCCGCTCTTCGCCGATGGACCCGATCTTCTCTATCCGGAGGGTCTGGCGGACATCGTCAAGCAACTCGTCGCTGTCTATGGTCCCGTCATCGAACCGGTCGATCAGGATCTCCTTGGCCCTCTCGACGATCTTCTTCCTTTTGCTGACCCTGATGTCCTCGACCGAGTCCACGGTCACGTGGGCTACACAGGGACCGACACGGTCGATCGTCTCGAGCGATGCGGCAAGGATAGCCGTCTCTGCCCGGTCGAGCGAGGTGGAGATCAGGATCTCTCCCTTTGTCTCTCCCTTCTTGCTCGTGATCTGGACGTCGATTCTGCCCACACGCCCTGTCCGCTGGAGATCCCGCAGGTCGAGGTCTTCGCCGAGTAACCCTTCAGTCTGCCCGAATATGGCACCGACTACGTCAGGTTTCTCGACCACCCCCTCTGCGGCGAGGCTGATGTGAATAAGGTACTTGGTAGTATCCGGTGAATACAAGTAAACGCACCCCCATGTATCATGCGATGGATGTAATGCCTGATCATAGGTATGAAATATATATTGTTTGGAATTACTTAAAGGATAGGTTCGGGGTCAATCGTCGGACATAGACCATCGAATACGTATTTTGAAATTTTAATTGATTTGTGGAGATCACAGGAAATTAGGTACGATGAACGCCGCCGCAGTCGAAGTTATCACTTCTCCACAGCCTTCGGTTGCCCCAACGGGGAGCCAGCCGTGACCGATGGTCAGGGCTGGCTGAAGAAAATTCTATTAAGAATTTTCGACTCGCCCCCCCGGCGGATCAGTGACTAAAAATCTCCTTGCCCCGCCGTGCCCCGTAGGGTCCCTGAGGCGGGGAGCCCTCTCTTATTTGACTATTTTAACAATTCTTATAATTTCGTAGTGAACCTGAATTGAGTCATGCACGCCTCTGTAGAGCCACCATTAATGTTAAGAAGCATCCAAATCACGCGATTCACAGACCGGAATTATCTGGCAAAAGTGTTCAGCCGTTTGATCAGATCCTCTTTCCTCATGCCGGACACGAGGATCCGTTTCCGGGACGAGGTCGCACCCGACAGGATGCTGACCGAAGAAGAAGGGATACCCAGTTTTGTTGATACAAGCCCGATGACGGCACGGTTGGCCCTCCCCTCCAGCGCGGGTGCTGAAACACGGCAGCCGATCATCTTCCGCCATGCATTGTAGCCTGCAGGAAACGCCTCGCTCCCGGCGCCGGCGGTGACTTCGATGGCGATCAGGGTACCATCCCGGTCTTCAGAAAGAGCGTCGGCGAAATCCGGCATAGGTACTCCGTGGAGAGGGGAAATGTTGCCCGGCATAAACGCACATGGATCACCAGTGGCTGCTGCCGTCCTTCACCTGTGAAAAAACCCTCTGCCGGGCAGTGCCTGTCGCGCACCCGGGTTGTCCCATGGATCACGTCCAGACGCTTGTCAATCGATCACCCGGGGACCTATGGGAGCGCTGTATCGGCAGTATAGTATCGGCGCCGGGAATCTTGAGCATTTCGGAAGGAACATCCCGCGGCATACCCCACGTGACACCGCCAGGGCCTACGGCGGAAAAAACCCGTTGCCTGCCAGCCACGAGGGGTTACCGGGAGAAAATTCCCCTTCCTCGTACACGACCACCCCACCCATGACAACGAGCCGGGGGAAGACCGCGGGCAGCCCTTCGAATGGTGTCCAGTCGCATTTACTGTGAAGATTGTCAGGATCGATCGGGGCAGCACCTTTCGGATACAATGCGAAATCCCCGCGGTCTCCTCGTGCGAATCCGGCCGGGGGGATCCCCAGCAGAGAAGCGGGATTCGCTGACGTCTTCCTGATCACGTCCTGCAGGCCGATCTTCCTGTTCAGGACTTCAGCCATGAGGAGCGGCACCATGGTCTCCACACCTGGAATACCTGACGGGGCTGCAGCGAATGGCTGCTCTTTCTCGGAACGGGTATGCGGGGCATGGTCAGAAGCGATGACATCGATCCGCTCCCACACGCTCCAGAGATCCCTGCGCTCTTTCTCCGTCCTGATCGGGGGGTTTACCTTGCAGAACGCAGCGGGGGTACGGGGCTGTTCGAGGGAGAGGAACAGGTGGTGCGGAGTCACCTCAACGCTCCCCGTTGCTGCTCCAACCGCGGATTTTGTACTCATATGGCAGAAATGCAGCCTGCAGCCGGCCGTGTTGCAGCTGCGGACAGTCCCGACAGCCCGCAGTTCCCCTGCGGCCGGCCTGGCCCTGTCATGGGAGACGAGGCTTTCGTCCGCGGAAGGTACAATCTCTTCCGCGTGGATGGTTGCGAGGGCACCGAGGCGGCTGATCTCCCCCAGCGCACTGGTGAGTTCCTGCGGGGTTATCGCGTCTCCATAACTCGACGGTCCGAAAAAAGTCTCCCCGAACGCCATCGCGCCGGCACTCCACATGGCTTTGAGCGGCGTATCGTGGGTCACGCCGCTGTTGATCGCGAAATGGCAGAGCGACCCTGACTTTGCCTCAAGGACCCGGGCCCTGATTGCGTCCGGCGTGGTGAGCGGCGGGATGGTGTTGGGCTGGTCCACGACGACCGTTACCCCGCCGGCAAGGGCGCTCCTGCTCCCGCTGCCCCAGTCTTCTTTTACAGACTGCCGCCCGCCCCGCATGTGCACGTGCATATCGACCGCTGCAGGGAGGACGAAAAGCCCGGTGCAGTCCAGGATCCGCTCTGCCGGAAGGGCGGCGCCGGTATGGCTGACATGCCCGTCCATTATCGTGATGTCTGCAGTACGCCCGCCAGGAACAGAGACATTCCGCAGGACAAGGGACGGCCGGGAAACCATAGTATTCACTTTTCTCAAAAAGGCATAAAGGCATGGTCAGCCCTGCACCAGGGGATACAGGTCCAAAGGTCTTCACGGGGTACGCCATCGACAGGTTTTCAATCTGCTCCAGTCAATACTTCATCATCTCATCCGGCAGGACAGGACACGTAACCCGGTAACAGGGAACTACGCGTCCATGCGCCGGGGGTTGTGTGACCGTATGGATAAGATAATAAAAATCACTCTTGGCCTGTTCATCCTCATCCTTGTCGCGTTCACCGCGACAGCTGCCTATAACGCCTATGTTGAGACCGCGTACCGGAACTCGCTTGCCAGCACCTATTCCTATACCCTGACCCTGACTACCGATTCGCGGCTGGACAATGTCACGCTGTTTATTCCGGTCCCTGACGACCGGGCCGGTAATTCGCCGATCGTGGAACAGTACAGTTCTCACCAGATCCCGCAGATCCCGGGCAGCTGGAAGACGACACTCTTCGGTACGGGAAAAGCCACGCTGGTGAAGATCGGTGCGGCCTCGATCATCCCTCCTGATGGCACCAGTGCCGCTCATCCGTTCACGATATCAGTCTCCACGCAGGTACCATCCGGCACGATCATCGATACCGGGGACCCGGTCGAAAAGAGCGCAATCTTCCGCCCGGTACAGGATCTCATGAACGCGAGCTGCACCGGGAATATGGGGACGGTTCAGGGTTCACCCGGGCAGGAATGTTTCACCTACGACACAGCACTCTATGCCGATTACCAGACAGACCCGAATGCAACCGTGATCATCAAATCGGCGCTTACCGGTACGAACAGCTGGAAGATATCCGGGCCGGAGTCGAATGAGTTCCAGACGGATATCGGCGTCACGATGCATGGCCGGCAGCACGGGTGGGCAGTCGCACAGGGATATCTCGAAGAGGGTATGGGCGCGTACGACAACCCCGTCCTTCCCCCGTGATTTTTTGTGGGAGAGCCCGGATCCATCATCCCCGGCCGAGACGGGACAATATTGGAAATAACCGCATTTTTTCACGACCATGAACGGAGACCGGAAGTCGCAGCAGCGGGCAGAAGTACGGCCCGGCCTGACCGTAGAGATCATCCAGAAAGCAGACCAGCGCAGCGGCAACAGGACACGGGGGATCGTCAGGGAGATCCTGACCGGCTCCGCGTTCCACCCGCACGGGATCAAGGTCCGGCTCACCGATGGCCGGGTCGGTCGGGTTGCGGAGATCATCGATACGGAAGAGGGTAGTAAAGACGCATCCGGTAATTGAGCCGGGACACGGGGTCTGGCGATCCTGCCGGAAATGCATATGACCAAAAATATATGCTGCCGGACACTGACTACCCTCCATTCACGGGAAGGTGGAAGGTGTTTTCTCATTACGCTGCCAGCGAAACAAGAATCATCTTCCGGAACCCGGAACCCGAGCGTATCAGACGGGAAAAATCCGGACAGGGAGTGTCAGGGGCAAATTCCCTCCTGAAAAGCAAATGCGGGCCGGAACGCAGGGATAAAGAGGGTTCCGGTTAAGGGTGTTGTGAGGCAGAGCCGATGGGCTGCATTAATGTGGAAAGATCCTGCTGGGTCGTGCTCCGGGAGAGGACTGGGAAAGGCGGCGAAGAAGAGCAGAGACTCCTCTTTGAACGACTGGAGGATGACCGACGGTCCCTTGTCGGCAGTAACTACTATTTCATCCGGGTCCTGGATGCAATGCCGTCCCTGTGCAGGATCCCTGCCAGAGGGAATGACTGCAGGGAAGAGGTACTGGACCACGAAAACCATGGCATCTCCGACTTTGAACTGGAAGACGCGATCCGCACCATGACCGGGGATCGCTGCCTGGACGGATGGTACCAGATGTCCGGCCATATCGAGCGGAAGATCCGGGTGCTGCTGGAATTTGAGTAGGGATTGGGGGAAATGGAATGGACGGTTCCCGATCCGGGAGATCCTTTCCATAGCCAGGTTGACGGTTACGGTGAAGTGTATCCCGGGAAAGGCGCGCGGTCCGAGATCCTGGTGCCGCAGGGTGCGTACGGGTTTACCCAAAACCGTCATGAATCCGGCAGAGGGCAGATTTCAGTCTCCTCACCCTCTTTTCATTCATTCCATGGGAAATATTCCTATACATTCATATAACCGCAGCAGGTACTCTGATTCAGGAATGAAGCCCGGGAGTTTATTGGAGAATACCGTATGAGAGTAACAACCGATGACCAGGGAACCTGTATGGAAGCGGGTTTTCTCGACAACGCGCTCGTCCTGATCGCAGTCCTCGAAAAAAACGGCAGGGTTATCACATGGAACCATGCAGCGGAGACGATAACCGGGTACCGGCAGGATGAGGTGATTGGCGGTACGGAGATCTGGAAACACCTCTATCCTGACGAAGAGTACCGCAGAAATGTGACGCAAAAAATTGCGGATATCCTTGCCACAAAAAACTATTTTGAAAATTTTGAGACGGTTATCCATACGCGTTCGGGAGAAGAACGCGTCATCCGATGGAATACGAAAGAGATCGGCGAGGGAAGACTGCGACGGGCTGTCGCGGTCGGCATGGATATTACCCGCCAGAGGGATGCGGACGCGTTCCGTGAGAGCATCATTGACAATGCCCATGTTCTTTTCGCTGTTCTCGATCCTCTGGGCAACATCCTGGTCTGGAATAAGGCAGCAGAAAAGATCACCGGGTATAGCCATGACGAGGTCATTGGCAGGCGCGATGTATGGAAACGGCTTTATCCTGAAGCGGAGTACCGCCGTACGATCACGCACCAGATTGAAAAATTAATTTCTGCACAGAGTTATTTCGAAAATCTCGAAACTACGATCCTTGCCAGGAACGGCGAACGGCGGATCATCTCGTGGAATACCCGCCAGATCGGATCGGCGGGCCATTACCAGGAGATTGCGATCGGGAGGGATATCACTGCACTGAGAACAGCCGAGGATGCCCTCACCGCCTACATGACAGAGATGGCAATGCGCCTCAAGCAGCCGATTGAGATCATCGGGGACAACCTCCATGAGGTGGCAGGACTCGTCCGGGACGGGAAACTCACACCGGAAGAGATCATAATGGTTCTCGAAGGGCAGTCGCGCAATGCGAACCAGATCGCGGCAAACGTCAGGGAGTTCCAGAAAGCGATCGTGGAAAAGAGCCGGAAAATACCTGTTGCATACCGGAATTTTCTGGGGAGGTGATCTTTGTGCCCGTGCTGGTAAACCCTGATGATCTTGAGCATAAGCATCTCTTCCTGGTGCTCTCCTCACCTGCAAATATACGGCAGCGCAATATCGAGATCATCAGGGAGATCTCGTCTCTGGGGTATCATACGGTTGTCGTCACGACCAATTTCCCCTACAGTATCCTCTCCAAACTCTACGCGGAAAGCGGCGTGGATCTCAGCACCGTCTCGTTCATCGACGCGGTCACCCGGCATTCAATAGGGAATGCAGAGAATATCCCGGGTCTGGTGCGGTACATCAATAATCCTGCGAACCTGACGGACCTGGGCATAGCGGTCACCGGGGCGCTGAAAGAGAATTCCGGGAAAAAAGTCTGTATCCTCTACGACTCGATCAGCACCATGCTCATCTATATCTCATCGGCAAACATCTCGAAATTTATTCACTTTGTGACCAATAAGCTCCGGCTTATGGATATTTCCGGGGTTTTCCTTGCGGCTGAAAAAGGGCTTGACCCGATGCTCCTATCCCAGCTGACGACGTTTGTTGATACCGTTATCGATGCAGACTGAGGTAATCTTACCTTTTCAGCCGGTATTTTTTAGCAACCGCAACTGCCCGCGGGGCTCTCATCCATGGCAACGAGTTCCCTGACGGTGAGACCGTGATGGAAGAACTCGTGCCGGTATTCAGCGACAATCAAGTATTCCGCCCCGGCCGGGAATGCGGATCTCCTCCGCGGGCAACACCCCGCCACGGAATGATGGCACCCGGCATTTTATCATGACAGAACGATATCATCATGTAACGCGGGAGATCTCAATGGGTGTTTTCCGGTACGAGAACAGATACGCGGCCCCGACCAAAGAGCAGAGGGAGCGGTATATGGCCGGTACGAGTGAAGAGCGCCACTTCGGCCCGGACGGAGAGATCATGCTCATCGAATACCGTGAAGCGGCATACCTCAAGGACGACATCGATGGGGTCCGGATCCTCTTCACCGGGTTCCGGGACAGGCAGAAGGCCCGCCAGGAAGCGGAACGTCGTGCTGGGCTTCACCAGCGGAAACAGCCGCAGAAGAATGTGGCCGCAGCCGGGAAGAAAGCAGGAGAAGAACCAAAGCCCGGTGAGAGTAAACCCGGCTGATCTCCGGGCAAAGATGCGAGGGATGCGATTTGAACGCATGAACCTCTGCAGGACCGGATCTTAAGTCCGGCGGAGTTGGCCGGCTTTCCTACCCTCGCATTAACCCTTATACCAATTATCACGACGAGGTCTTAAGTCCAGCGCCGTTGGCCGGCCTGGCTGCCCTCGCGCTCTACAGTATTGACCGGAGACTACAAAAAAAGATTGCAGCTCTTTCTTGACTCTTTGATTCTGTTTCAGGAGACAATTTCATCCGTTGCTAATTTCATCCGTTGCTATTGATATCATACAACCGAGGGTCTGGCATCCGATCAGGGCTCCCCGTCCCCACCCCAGGTTTTTCCGTACGATATCTCCGGGCGCTGCGGCCAGCGCCACCAGAGGTGCCTGGGCCGGAACCTCCACGTCCTGCCGCAGGGCCTGAACAATATGTTTAATGAGAATGCCGGGGTACTGAGTGTGAATAGTCACACCGTGTGATGTACCCATGAACAGATCTGAACTTTCCGGGTGGGTCGAACTCGACGGGCACCGGCTCACCCTTCCTGAAATTGAACACATTATCAGGGACCGCCCGTCCGATATCCTCAGGTTCGGGGGCGAGTTCTTCCTCTCCTGGGACGGGTGCCGTGCACGCGACCATCTCGGCATCATGCAGGGTGACTGCCGGAAAGGGACCATGATCTGCAATGGCGAGGTGAGGGGAGTCATCAAACCTGAAGTTCCTGATATGTCCCTTGATGCAGCAATCGTCACCGCGGTAAGCCTGCGTTCGGACGAGGGGGTGGTTGCGTTCTCGGGCGGCGTGGACTCGACGCTCGTCGCGTTCCTGGCACAACGCGAATGCGTTGCGGTCGGCGTCGGGGGCTCCCACGACCTCGTCCAGGCGCGGCGGGCTGCCGATATGCTCGGGCTCTCCTGCACGTTCGTTACGATAACCCAGGAAGAAATAGCAGCAGCACTTCCTGAGGTTGTCAGGACAATCCCGGACACGGACCCGGTCAATACCGGCATCGCGCTCACCCAGTACTTCATCGCACGCTGGGCCGGGGAACACGGTCACGAGCGCATCATCACGGGGCAGGGTGCCGACGAACTCTTCGGGGGATACTCCCGCTACCTGGAGACCACCACGCTCGAATCAGACCTGGCCCGGGACTTTGCCGGCCTCGGGCAGCAGGCGGCACGCGACCAGTCGGTCGCCGCCCTCCACGGCACGTACCTTTCCATGCCCTACCTTGACCTGCGGGTGGTGCGCGCTGCACAGCAGATCCCCGCAGAAGAAAAAGTGCAGCACGGCCGGCGTAAGATCCCGCTCAGGACGGTCGCAGAACGCTACATTTCCCGGGATCTCGCATGGAAAGAGAAGAAAGCGATGCAATACGGGAGCGGCGTATGGAGAGTGCTCCAGAAGCTTGCCAGTAAAAATGGATATAAATCGTCCGTGCAAGATTACATAGACCACATCATCAGGGTGGACCATGGTCACTGAAAAAGACGTACACCATATCGCGGAGCTGGCCGATGTCGGCATCAGCCCGGGCGAACTGGGCCCCTTTACTCACCAGTTCAACGCAATCCTCGAATATTTCGATATCCTCGACCGTGTCCAGGGGGATGCGGCGGTTACGCGCGATCTCTACAATATCATGCGCGAAGACGAGGTCGAGCCATCCCTCTCTCAGGAAGAGGTGCTGCGCAATGCACCGGCACAGGAAGAGGGGTTCATCAGGGCGCCGCGGGTGATGTAGTGAGTTCCGGCACGATCCTGTTCGAACCTGACGACCGGTACAACGCTTTCCTCACGGTATGTAACCACGCGCCTTACGGGAACGGGAAACTCTCCGGTATCGCGGTTGCGGTCAAAGACAATATCTCCACCCGTGGGATTGAAACCACCTGCGCCTCAAAGATCCTCAAAGGGTATGTCCCACCCTATGACGCCCGGGTTGTTGAACTCCTGAAAAGCTCCGGAGCCGCAATTGTGGGCAAAACCAACATGGACGAGTTCGGGATGGGGACAACGACCGAGAACTCGGCGTTCGGTCCCACTCTCAACCCCTGCGATACCGGCCGCGTTCCGGGGGGCTCCAGCGGCGGGAGCGCTGCGGCGATCGCGAGCGGCATGGTGCAAATGGCGCTCGGGACCGATACCGGGGGCTCGATCCGCTGCCCGGCTGCGTTCTGCGGTATCGTCGGCCTGAAGCCAAGTTACGGCCGGGTCTCGCGGTACGGCTTGATCGCGTACGCGAACTCGCTTGAACAGATCGGCCCCATGGGAAAGACCGTCAGCGATGTCTCGACCCTGATGGAAGTCATCGCTGGCTACGACCGGCATGACTCGACTTCCCACGACAAGCCCTATACCCACACGCCAAGAGCAGACATCAGGGGCCTGAAAATCGGCATCCCCCAGGAGTATTTTGGCGCCGGGGTCGACCCCGCCGTAGCGGCCGTGGTACGATCCGCCATCGCCAAACTGGAAGAACTCGGTGCAGCCAGCGTTCCCTGCAGCATCCCTTCTATGGAATACGCGCTGGCCGCCTATTACGTGACCTGCACCTGCGAGGCGAGTTCCAACCTCGCCCGGTTCGATGGCGTCCGGTACGGTCCTGCTGCGGACACGAAAAAGTCCTGGCACGATGCGTACCAGGAAGTGCGGGCCGCCGCGTTCGGCACCGAGGTGCGCCGGCGGATCATGCTCGGTACGTTTGCCCTGTCCAGCGGGTACTACGGGAAATATTATGCAAAGGCGCAGGTCGCCCGCGAGAACGTGAGAAAAGATTTTGAGCGCATCTTTTCAGAGGTGGACGTGATAGCAGGCCCGACCATGCCCACGGTCGCCTTCCGGCTGGGAGAGAAGAGCGACCCGCTCTCCATGTACCTCGCGGACATCCTCACCGTGCCGGCAAACCTTGCCGGCATCCCTTCCATCTCGGTTCCCTGCGGCAGGGCCGGGGGGATGCCGGTCGGTCTCCAGATTATGGGCAGGCAGTTTGAGGACGAGCGTGTCATCGATGTCGCATACGCATACGAGCAGGCGGTGAGCTGATATGGCTGAAGGAGACGTAATCGTCGGCCTGGAGGTCCACTGCCAGCTCGATACAAAGAGCAAGCTCTTCTGCGGCTGCTCGACCGATTACCGTGCCGATGGCCCCAATACCCACGTCTGCCCCATCTGCCTCGGCCTGCCCGGCGCGATGCCGGTCCTCAACAAGAGGGCGATCGCGTTCGCGATGCGGGTCGCAAAGGCCTTAAACTGTGCAGTGCTCGATGAATCCGAGTTCGCGCGGAAGAACTACTTCTACCCTGACCTCGACAAGGCGTACCAGATCACCCAGTACGACAAGCCGCTCGCGGAAGGGGGGTACCTTGAGATCGACAGCGACGAAGGCGGCGAGCGCCGCATCCGGATCACGCGCATCCACGTGGAGGAAGACCCGGGGAGGCTCGTGCACATGGGAAATACTGAACGGGGAAAATATTCGCTGGTGGACTACAACCGTTCCGGTATCCCCCTGATCGAGATCGTGAGCGAGCCGGACATGCGATCGCCAAAGGAGGCGCGGAAGTTCCTCAACAAGCTCCGCGCCACGCTCGAATACCTCAGCGTCTTTGATTCCGAGAAGGAGGGCTCGTTGCGGGTCGACGCCAACATCTCGATTCGGGGGAGCGAGCGCGTGGAAGTCAAGAACATCACATCCTACAAGGGCGTAGAAAAGGCGCTCACTTTCGAGATCACCCGCCAGAAGAACCTCCTCCGCCGCGGGCAGAAGGTAGAGCGGGAGACCCGGCACTTCCTCGAAGCGCGGGGCGTCACCCAGTCCGCCCGAAGCAAGGAGCTGGAGCACGACTACCGGTACTTCCCGGAACCCGACCTCCGACCGCTCCATGTCCGGTCGTGGCTGGACGGTATCGTCCTTCCGGAGCTGCCCGATGCGCGGAGGGAGCGGTTCATGGTACAGTACAGCTGCTCCCCGAGTCACGCACGGACGCTGACCGGCGAGCTCAGACTGGCAAACTTCTTTGAAGAAGTGGTTGCTGCCGATCCCAGAGGGCTCTCAGGCCTTGCCGCCACGTGGATCGCCGACACGCTGATCGGTGAGCTGAATTACCGGGACATGAGCCTTGATCCCGTCGACCCCGGGAGTTTCACCTGGCTGGTCCTTCTCCTGAAGCAGGGCACAATCACCGACAAGAGCGGGGTCGAGGTCCTGCGGGTCATGCTCGACCAGCGGCTCAGGAAAGAGGCATGTGAAACTCCTGAAGATATCGTCCGGCGCCTGAACCTTGCAAAGACTTCCGGGGATACCGGCGCCATCGCTTCAGCCATCCGGGAAGCGATAGAAGAGAACCCGAAGGCGATAGACGACTACCGGGCCGGAAAGGGCGGCGCGCTCAACTTCCTCGTGGGGCAGGTCATGAAAAAGACCCGGGGCAAAGCCGACCCGGGCGAACTGAACCGGATGCTCACCGAATCGCTGAAGGACCGGGAGGCGTAACTGCCGTGCACCTCATTGTTGCCGAAAAGAACATTTCAGCACGCCGCATTGCACAGATACTCAGCGAAGGAAAGAAAGTCACCGAGCACAGGGACGGCGGGGTGTCGACATACAGTTTCGGGGATACAACCACGGTCGGGCTCCGGGGGCACGTGGTGGAGATCGATTTCGAACCGGGGTACAAGAACTGGAGGAGCGAGCAGCATACCCCGCGGAGCCTGATCGATGCCAAGACCATCAAGATCCCGACCGAGAAGAAGATCGTCTCCCTCCTCCAGAAGCTGGCCAGGCAGGCGGACCGGGTCACGATCGCCACCGACTTCGATACCGAAGGGGAACTGATCGGCAAGGAAGCTTACGAACTCGTCCGGGCAGCCAGCAAGAACGTCGGGATCGACCGGGCCCGCTTCTCTGCTATCACTCCCGGTGAATTGAAACACGCGTTCTCCCATACAACCGAACTCGATTTTGCCCTTGCCGCAGCCGGGGAGGCGCGGCAGTCCATCGACCTGATGTGGGGGGCGTCCCTCACCCGGTTCATCTCCCTTGCTGCACGGAGGGGCGGCCAGAACATCCTCTCCGTGGGACGGGTGCAGAGCCCGACACTTGGCATGATCGTGGACCGGGAGAAAGAGATCGAGGCATTCGTCCCGGAAAAGTACTGGCAGGTGTCCTGCACGACCGAGAAGTACGCGGAGACCATCGAGGCAAGGCACACCAACGGCAGGTTCCACGAGAAGGAGGCGGCAGTTGCTGCCCGGGACCGGACAAAGGCCCCGCTCGTCGTAACGGATGTCAGGACCGGCACCAAGCAGGACCGGGCCCCGTCACCCTTTGACACGACGGCCTATATCGTTGCAGCAGCGCGGCTCGGGTTATCCGCGGCAAATGCGATGCGGATCGCCGAAGACCTGTACATGAACGGTTTCATCTCGTACCCGAGGACCGACAATACCGTATACCCGGATTCCCTGGATCTCGATGCGATCCTGAAGACCATTCGGAATTCATCCTTCCAGCAAGACGTGGAATGGGTGATGACACACCGGAGGGCAGTCCCGACCCGGGGCAAGAAGTCCTCCACGGACCACCCGCCTATCCACCCGACCGGCGGGGCAACCCGCGAGGCACTCGGAGAGGACGGGTTCCGGATCTACGAGCTTGTGCTCCGCCGGTTCCTCGCGACGCTCTCGCCCGATGCACAGTGGAAGACACTGAAGATCCTCTTCTCTGCAGGCGGCGAGGAATATACCACGACCGGGGGACAACTCCTCGAAACGGGCTGGCACAGGGTGTATCCGTTCAGCGAGGCAAAAGAAGTGGTCCTGCCCGCGTTCGAAACGGGCGAGCACCTCCCGGTGAAGAAAGTCACCCTTGATGAGAAGGAGACCCAGCCACCCGCACGCTACACGCAGAGCAAACTCATCCAGAGGATGGAAGAACTCGGTCTCGGGACAAAAAGCACCCGGCACGAGGTGATCGCAAAACTGGTCTCCCGGAAATATGTCGAGGGCAACCCCCTGCGCCCGACGCTGGTCGGCAGGGTAGTGACGGAATCGCTCGAGCAGCATGCCGATACGATCACCCGGCCAGGCATGACCCAGACGCTGGAAGCGCACATGCAGCAGATCAAGGAGAGCAAACGGACCCGGGAAGACGTGGTCAGGGAATCCCGGGAGATGCTCCACCATGCTTTCGACCAGCTCGAGGCGAACGAACAGGTGATCGGCGAGGATATACGGGGGAAGACGGCAGAAGAGATGAACCTGGGGAAGTGTCCCGCCTGCGGGGGAACCCTGGCTATCAAGCACCTCCGGGGCAACACCCAGTTCATCGGGTGTTCCCGGTACCCGGACTGCTCGTTCAACATCGGGCTCCCCGGGGCCCAGTGGGGATTTGCAGTCCGGACCGACGAAGTGTGCGAACAACACCATCTCAAGTATGTCCGGCTCGTCCGGAAGGGGGCCCGCCCGTGGGACATCGGCTGTCCGCTCTGTCACCATATCAAATCCAACCTCGAGTCGCTCGCCGAGATCCCGTCCATGGACGAATCCCTGGCAAAAAAGATCCAGTCCCACCATATCTATTCCGTGGCTGAACTGGCGCATAGCACGCCGGAGGTACTTGCAAAGAGACTGGAACTCGACAGCGGCCGGGCCAGCCTGCTTGTTCATGAAGCAGGGCGCGTGCTGGAAAGGCTGCGAAAGCGGTCAGAGTGCCGGAAGTTTATGCGCGATAACCTGATCCCAAGGAAAGGACGCAGCTATTCAAAAATCCTTTCTGCCCTCAAGGAATCCGGCATCTCCGAACTCTCCGGTCTCGCGAGGGTTGACATCGCAACACTCACGAGAGCGGGGATCGGGGAGAATGAGGCGGAGCAACTCCTCACCCGGGCTAAGACCACCTACCATGGCCAGGTGCTCAGGGAGATCGGTATCCCTGCCGTCAGCCTGAAAAAATATCTCGCTGCAGGGATCATCGATCCGGAAGCATTCTGTGTCCACTCCCCCGGGGCCCTGAGCGACCTGACCGGCATGTCGGCGAGCACGGTCCAGCGCCATGTTGAGCTTGTCTGCAGGCACCTCAGTAAACCGGTCCCGAAGAAGATCTCGAAAACCCAGATGGAACGTGGCAAAAAGGAACTCCTGGCAATCAAAGGTCTTGGAGAACCCGTCCTTGAAAAACTCCTCCGTGCCGATATCACGGACGCGGATACCCTGCTCTCTGCAGATGCCGCAAAACTCGCTGCCAGGTCCGGGATTCCCGAACAGAAAATTCTCGATTACCAGAAGAGTATCCGGAAAAGAAAGGAGACTGCAGTGATCCAGCTCTGAAGGGAAGATCCTATCTTTTCATGGCGAGTTCGATAGCGACACGGAGATCCTTATCGTCGAACGGTTTGTTAATAAAACCATCCGGGCGGGTTGCCTTTGCCCGTTCAAGCGTGGGGCCATCCGAGTGCGAGGTGACATAAATCACGGGAATATTGAACCCTTTTTTGATCAGTTTTGCAGTTTCAATCCCGTCAATATCCCCTTTAAGGTTGATATCCATCAGTACGAGATCCGGCTTGCTTTTCCCGACCAGTTCCATGGCCTCGGCGCCGGTCCTGGCCCTGCCGGACACCTCATACCCAAGATTTTTCAGGCGCCATTCTTCAACCCGTGCAATGATATCATCGTCTTCGACGATGAGTACTGATTCACCTGCCATTTATATACCATTCCTTATACCATGATGTTGTCATTTCACGTAATATCTTTACCCATCCCGGCAGCCTAACGGACAAACCGGAACGTACCGCGGGGGATATGGATCTCAAACCGGGCACCTTTCCCGTACACACCGTTCTCCACAATCGTTATTCCGGTTATCGCCAGAATCTCCCGTGTCAGGAACAGGCCCATGCCGGTATTTCTGCCCACACCCCGTTCAAAGATCTGTCTCTTCTGTTCCGAGGGTATTCCCGCTCCGTCATCTTCACACGTTAAGGACAATCCCTTGTCCGAGATCTGGAAATAAAACGTTATAGTGGTGGCTTTTTCACCGTACCGTATTGCATTGTCCACGAGATTATAGAACACTTTTTCGAGAAGGGGGTCTGCATATATTTCAGTTTTTTCAAGGTCGATGATAAACTGGAGCCCGGATTTTTCGAAGTTCACCAGAATTCGCTGTATTACATCAGTTACGTTCTGCCAGAGGGGCAGCTGGACACCCACTTCCTGGTATTCTTTCGTGAAACTTATCTGCCACTGGATCACCCGGGTCAGTTCCCTGATGTCCTCGAGCAGCTGATCCCTCTCTTCCGGTGTGGTTGTGGCGTTTGCGATATCCACACAACCCAGGAGCCCGGTAATGGTGTTGAGGATATCATGGCGGGTAATATTATTCATCAGGTTGAGTTTCTTATTGGCAAGCTCGATTGCATCCTTCGCCCGCGTCTGTTCGGTTACATCCCGCAGCACTCCGTATATTCCGACGGGTTTTCCGGACTGATCGAGCCGCAGGGTACCTTTTTCATCAAACCAGGTAACATTTCCCCATTTATCGAAAACCCTGAACGTGGAATGGAACTGGGCACCATTTTCGAGATCACGGGCCAGATCCTGGTCAACCCGATCGATATCTTCGGGATGGATAAAATTACGAATCGGTTTTCCGATTATCTCATCTTCAAGAAAACCATAGATATTGGCCTGCGGTGAGATATACGTGCAAATGCCAGCCATGTCCAGCGAGTAGATGATATCAGCAGAATTTTCGGCAAGCGCGCGGTATTTTTCCTCGTTCTCTGCGAGCTTCCGTTCAATCTGTTTCCGGTAGGTATTGTCGATAAACGTTTCGAGCAGGCAGGGTTTGCCATGAAGCATCAGCGGAACAACGTATTTTATGACCGAGATCTCCCTGCCGTCCGGTGTCAGAAGGGTTCGCTCAGCATTATCCACGGCCTGGTTCAGATCGGTGATCGGGCACCTTCCCGCTTCTGCCGGGCAGATTACCTCGTGGCATAGCTGGTTGATAACGGCATCTCTTCCGGTGCCCATCATCTCAAGAGCCGCCGGGTTTACATCAATGACCCTGTGGGTTTTTGTATCAATGACAAAGATACCGACACGGATAGACCTTATCAGTGCCCGAAGGTATTCTTCACTCTCGGTGAGCGCCTCCTCAAGCCTGATCCGTTCTGAGATATCAAGAACAATACCCCGGAACCCGGTAATCCTGCCTTCACGGTATATGAGTGACGTATACACGATAGCCCGCATCAGGTTGCCGTCAAATTGCTTTAAGGTGTAGATCTCCCCGGGAGATTTGCCTCCCGATATCACGGTAGAAAGTCCATGCTGCATCATCTCGATATTGTCCGGAGATAAATAATCTCGTATATTTATTCCTTTCAGGATTTTTTGCTCGGTAATCCCGAATCGTTCAACGCCGGCCTTATTGACGTACTTGAGGTTCCCGGCTGTGTCCATCTCAAAGACAATCAGCGGCAGCAGTTCCGCAAGCTCCCGGAACCTGCCTTCGCTCGCCTGGAGCCCTTTCTGCGTCGTTTCAAGGGTATCCAGCATGTGGTTGATCTCCACGGCAAGCCCTGTGAACTCGTCATTCCCGTCTATGACCATCCGCCTGGATATGTCCTCATCCCTTCCGATTGTATACACCTGCAGGCTCAGGGAACTGACCCGCGAGAGGACAAGGCGGTCGAGGAGGAGGAGGACGATGATCCCGAACAGGAGACCGGACCCGAGCACGATGAGAATATAATAAAGGGTCATGGTAACTCCCTGCTGGTAAATGTCGCGGGGTTGGACTACCTGAAGAACGAACGCGTCATTCCCGTAAATATTCCGGATGAGTGTGTAGCCAGCTACGGTTGTATAATCCAGCGGGACGACGGTACCTGTGCCCTCTGCTGCATCATCCTTTATCTGTGACAACAATGAGGGTGAAAGGACAGGATCGCCGACAGAGAGTACCCTGACTGACAGACTGGCAGGACTTCCAAGACCCGCCAGTTCGTTTTCATGGAGGTACCTTCCCACAATCACGACACCATCCGGGGTCCCGGAAAAATCCGAGTGGATGACCGGCTGCGATGCAACAAGAAGGGGATTTTTGTCCACAACCAGGATCCCGGTCACTGAATGGTGAGGATCGGTCATATTCATGAGGGGGTTTCCGGGACTCAGCTGCTGCCGGAACGATTCAGGGACAGCAACTATCAGATGGTTCGCCTGATCATAGGCACCGGCGTACACGACATCGCCATCCCGGTTGGTGATGGCGATTACGTCCAGCCTGAGAGTGTGATAGGTTTCCGGGACGAGGTTTGTCCGGATATAATCCGGTTCGTTCCCCATAACAAAATTGTAGGTGTCATTCCATGGACCCCAGCCGGATGTGATAGCAGAAAGCGATGCAAATTCGGTGTTCAGGTTCCCTGCAACCTGGCCGGTTTCCTGGATGACATACTTGTGCTCAAGTGAGCTGTCGCTTGAAAGAGAAATAGCTGACACAAAGATGCTGATAAGCGAGATGACAAGGATGAGCAGTACCACCAGGATCAGACTGGTTTTTTCCTGAAGTTTCATGAATATCGTACTGGTATGTTCCCGATTACGGTTATTTTCATATAAAGTGTTCCATTGGTTGTCCGGAACCGATGAACTGCTGCAATTGATTCAAGACACTCTCGTGCAGGCAGGGTGCGATCACCGGGCAGGATACCGGTTTATGGGGATGGAACGCCAAGAGGTACTGTGATTATGATGAAATGGAAAGACTGGGTGCATGTGACCAAACTCGATCCTGACAAGCAGCTGAAGCCCGGGGATATTGATGCTATTGCCGCGAGCGGTACCGATGCCCTGATGCTCTCGGGAACACTCAATGTCACGCAGGAGAACCTCTCCGCACTCCAGAAACAGGTAGGTGCCTATGACCTTCCGCTCGTCATGGAGCCTGCGGGACCGGATGCCGTGCTGATGCAGGGGATCGATTTTGTTTTTGTCCCGAGTGTCATGAACACTACTGATGTGCAATGGATCGTCGGCAAGCACCGGGCGTGGGTGCAGATGCAGAAAGGCAAAATCCCGTGGGACTTCATCGTACCGGAAGCTTATATCGTCCTGAACCCGGACTCATCGGTCGGCCGTGTGACCAAGGCAATGTGCAGTCTCAAAGCGGAGGAGGTCGCTGCCTTTGCGAGCGTCGCGGATCACTATTTCCATTTCCCTGTTGTGTATATCGAATACAGCGGTATCTACGGAGATCCGGCCGTTGTAAAAGCCGTATCCGAGGCCCTTGACAAGTCGGTGCTGTACTATGGCGGCGGGATCAACTCTGCGGAGAAAGCAGCGCAGATGAGCAGGTATGCCGACACGATTGTCGTCGGCAATGCCGTATACGACCAGGGAGCAGCCGTCCTGAAAGCGACGGTCGACGCAGTCCAGTAATTTTTTTTATGCCCGTCATTGACATCGTCCTCGTTGCCCCTATCTACGAAGGCAACGTGGGCTTTGCCGCACGCGTGATGAAAAATTTCGGGTTCCTGCGGCTCGTGCTCATCGATCCATGCCCGCTTGGTGAGGAGGCAAAGGCCCGGGCCAGCCATGCGCAGGACGTGCTGAGGAATGCAGAGGTCTGCACCATCGAAGACGTCTTCGCCCGGAGCAACATCGTGGTCGCGACCACCGGGACCGTGAGCAAATCGGTCTGCCATTCCATGCGGATGCCATTCTACTCGCCAAAAGAACTCCGCGGGCGGATCACGGATACCGACGGGCGCATCTCGATCCTCTTCGGGCGCGAGAACTGGGGGCTTAACAACGAGGAGGTCAAACGCAGCGACATGATCTGCACCATCCCGACTGTCGAGGAGTACCCGATCCTCAACCTCTCTCATGCCGTTGGGGTCGTCTGCTACGAGCTGGCCGATCTCCCGCTCCCGTCCTATGCGCTCGCTTCCCCTGCCGAGATGGGTTACCTCTACCGCCACATCGACCGGTATCTCGACACCATCCATCACCCGGCATTCAAGCGGGAGAACACGATGGTCCTCATCCGCAGGATCCTCGGGAGGGCGAACCTCACGATCCGGGAGGCCAGCACCCTGCACGGGCTGCTCCGCAGGAGCGAGTGGCACATCGATCCGTCGAGTCTCGACCGGGATATCAGCGGGAAGGCCGGGCAGGAAGAGGAGGAGGAGTGATTAGTCCTTGCCTCTTGGAAATCTTTCGGGGTTTATTTATTGTCAACCATTTGAAGATGTTATGAGGGTGACCCCCTCTCTCACGTCGAAGAACTCTGATGAGTTCTTCTTATCCTCGAGGTCCTGTTGAACCTCTTCGGAAATCGAAGAACCTTCCGGTTCTTCTCCAGCCTGCTCTTCCCTTCGGGAACAGCGGTCTCCCCTGTGGTGGAGGCAACGCAAGGAGAGCATCCCCTTGAATCTCTGAGAGGTCTTCAGACCTCGAAGAGGAGAAGGGAGGCAAGAGCCGACCTTCGACCCGTCCATTATTCCCCTTGTTTTTTCGAGAATTTCCTGCCAACCTTCTGAGTGACTATCGCAATTTGGGGGATGCCCTAGCGGCGGGGAATTAATCGTCGCATCAGCGAGGATTAATTGGAGAAGAATTCATCAGAATTCTTCGACTGCGGAGAGTCGAAGAACCCGGGTTCTTCTCTAGCCTGCCCTTCCCTTCGGGAAGAGCAGTCTCCCCCAAGAGCGTCAGAATATTGATCTGCCAGGCGCGCTCTACTTCCCCGTACCGTAGTGATTGTTCCGGAACCGGATGAGCCCGTCGCAGAACTCCCCCAGGTACTCTTCCATGGAGAGGCTGCCCTCCTGGAACGCGCACTCCTCCTCCTCGATGATCCGGTTGATCAGGTCCCGGCTTGGAAGGAGGAGATCGATATCGACCCCTGCTTCCCTTGATCCGCGTACCAGAGCCTCGCGGAAGAGCCCGATGCAGTACGCGATGCGGTACGTGTAGGTCTGCCGGGTCTTTTCGAGATAGCCCGCAACCCGTTCAGTCTCGATCCTGAGGAAGTCCTCCTTTACCGATTCATGCTGGCATTTCCCGAGCATATACTTGTAATGGGCATACGGGTACATCTCCTCGAGCTCGGCGGGGACGATCCCGCACGTCCCGAAAACGACGATATGGTATTGTGACGGTTCGAGGACCTGCGATATGATCATCCGGATCAGCTGGTGGCTCGGGCTCTGGCTGTAGGGTTTCCGGACCGCACAGGGAAGAAAAATGGCAATATCCCGGGGGCCGATGTCATACTTATCGATAATGTACCGGTACGACTCCTCGAATTCCGGGAGGTAGAAAGGGGGGCCGGTCAGGAACGGCCGCGTGGCTTTCTCCGGGGCCTCAGGTCTGCGCTCGCCCATGGTTATTCCATATCAGCTGGTCTATGCATCACATGAAGTATCCGGTCGTTCAAACAAAAGGCCGATGGGATTGCCGGGCGTCCATGGCTTTGGCTTTCATCCGGAGTTGTGTCGTACACCCGGGTATAAAAATCCGGATTTACTGTTCTGTTCTGTCTGCCCTGCCAAGGTGCCCGTGCCACCGGTCGAGCAGTGACGCGATTGACTGGCTCAAGGGTGAATATCCTGGTAATCGGGAGTAATTTCCGTTACCGTTTTTCCGTGCGGGAAGACATTTTCCGCGAGGTTGAAAAAACTTTCCCGGACCATGCATAGCGGTGCCTTTTCCCTGCCGGAATGATTCGGAAGTGTGTGACCCTGCCGGTCACCTTCATCCGGTATGGATCGCATTGCTGCGGGCTGAGGGTGCGTCAGGCTTTTTCTTTCGGATCTTTCAGGTACTGCATGACCCGGTGAATAACAACCGGGTTCCTCGGCAGGCTGATGTGGCAGTACTGGTCGGGAGAAGGCATGGGGCGGGACGAAGAGGGACCTGCAGGAAGGATTTCGGGGGCAATCCCGGGAAGAACCGATTCGCTGTTTGGCACTATCCCGTCACCATCGAACGTCAACCGGTATTCCCCGTTTTCCGCCCGAACCCATGTCTTCCCGTCAAACCAGGGGAAAAAATCAGGGTGCCGCCCGGGGTTTGCGGTCGCGATAATCCGGTAGCGGATGTCGCTCCGGGTCCCGGCAGAACGGAGGCCCTTCATGAACGGGCTTTCCGGTCGCACATCCTGCACAATCCTGTCTGCTGACGGCTCAAATCCCGGCGGGACGAACGTACCGGCAAGACTACGGATGATGGCCGGACCGTGGTGCGGGTCATGGAACAGTTCGGCAAGTGCTGACCCGTCATTGGGCGGGCCGATCCCGATCAGCTGGCGGACCCGCTCGTGTTGTGCCGCGCCATCCATCACCTCGAGAAGGTACCGGGCTGCACAGGTGCCGACCGAATGGCAGACGATATCGATCTCCCCGTCGTACCCGCCCGTATCCCTGACAGACGAGATATACTGCTCCAGTGCGCGGGCAATCTGCGGCAGGGTGGAACCGTGCATCCCCGAATGGTCGAAGCGGGAGAATGGGATCGATGCCGATTCAAGCAGCGGTACGAGCCGGTTCCAGACCCCGGGGTGGCTGTTCCACCCGTGGACGAGGACAACTGGTACGGGATGCTGGTCCATTCCAGGGATATTGGTGGTTCCGGACGAAAGGTTGAACGGTAGTACCCCTGCATGCCCGTTCCCTGATGATCGGTATGGTTTGTTTCAGCATGACCGTATGGTCATTATCTCGTGAGCACTTTTTTTACCCGGAATCGCCTTTAAAGGTACAGGATATCTATGGCAATTGACTGGTACAATGAATTCGTCAACCTGAATTACGAGCCGGAAAAGAACGAACTCATCTGCCTCTACTATTTTGAACCCGCTGCAGGGATCAGCGGCAGGGAAGCAGCCGGGCGGATCGCGTCCGAGAGTTCGACCGGGACATGGACCACCCTCTTTACCATGCCGCCCCGGATGAAAGCCCTGCAGGCTACGGCGTTTGACATCGAAGGAAACGTGGTAATGATCGCATACCCGCTGGACCTCTGGGAAGAGGGGAATGCGGTGCAGCTCCTGAGCGGGATCGCAGGGAACATCTTCGGCATGAAGGCCCTGAAGAACCTGCGGCTGATCGATGTCTCGCTCCCGTCTGCCTACACAAAACACTTCAAGGGGCCGCACTTCGGCAACGACGGGATCCGGAAGATGATGGGAATCACCGGCCGGCCGTTCACCGGCGCGGTGCCCAAGCCCAAGATCGGGTTCTCGGCACGGGAGCACGCAAAGATCGGGTACGAGACCTGGATGGGCGGTTTTGATTTTGTCAAGGACGATGAAAACCTGACCTCCACCTCGTTCAACCGGTTCGATGACCGGGTTGAGCACATGACGAAACTACGGGATGTTGCCGAGAAAGAGACCGGGGAGAAAAAGTCCGCGTTCCTCAATATCACCGCTGATGTGGAGACAATGAAGAAACGGGCTGACATGCTTGCAGAGAACGGCTGGAACTACGCGATGATTGACGTTGTCGTTGCCGGTACTGCAGCAGTCATGACGATGCGTGACTACTGTTCCGATCTCGGCCTCGCTATCCACGCGCACCGCGCGATGCATGCCACGTTCGACCGCAACCGGAAGCATGGGATAACCATGCAGTTCCTTGCAAAGCTCATGCGCCTCGTCGGTGTCTCCCAGATCCATACTGGCACCGCTGTCGGGAAGCTGACCGGCTCCCGGCGGGAATCCATTGCGCTTGCCGACCTCCTGCGCGAGAAGAAGACTGCAGCCGTTGAAGGTATGCTGCTTGAGCAGGACTGGGGGAAGATCAAGAGCGCCTTCCCGGTCTCTTCCGGGGGATTGCATCCCGGGCTTGTTCCGGATGTGCTTGATATTTATGGTACGGAGATGGTCCTGCTCGTCTCAGGTGGCATCCACGGCCACCCGAAAGGAACCCGGGCAGGGGCAACGGCAACCATGCAGGCGATCGAGGCCTGGCAGGAAGGTGTTACTCTTGAAGAGAAGGCGAAGAATGCAAAAGAACTCAAAGAAGCTCTCGGTAAGTGGGGTCACTACAAGCCGGTGTGAGGTGCGGAAGTTTCCTATTTTTTTACAAATTTTTTTGTAAAATAAATTTATTTGTATTTTCTATCCGCGTTTCATTATGAAGGGCCCCCCCTGCTCCGCAGTATCAGTCGTCGCCACTGCGAGGACTGATTCGAGAAGGTGAAACCTTCGAGTCGTTTTGCGCGTGGGGCATCGCAATGAAATAAAAAAATTTGTAAAAAAAATTTCAAGCTGCCCTGTTCTTTCTCAAAATTTTTTTTAGGCCCCGCGACAAAACTTTTTTTAAAATTTTTTGCGCTGAAATTTTTTCGGAAAAACTATCCTTCGAAGAACTCTGATGAGTTGGAGTGGTTCATCAGAACCTCGATAACGAGAAGGGTGGCATCAGCCGACCTTCGAGTTCTTCTTGTGGCTCGGGTCCGACAACCCTCACCATTTCAAAAAAAATCCGGAAATTTTTCTCTAACTTTTTCCCGGAATTTTTCCGGCCCGGATAAAAAAAATCCGGACCCGCAACCGCAAATCCGGTAGAGACCATCCTTCGAAGAACTCTGATAAGTTCTTCTCCTCTTCGTGGTTCTGATGAACCACTCAGACCCGGAAACCACCCTCCGGAACCCCCCCGGAATGGGACTTTGAAACCTCCCGAATCCGGGCCCTCAACGGTCTCCGTTTCCCGGAAAAATCCAAACGGAGCCCAAACTGAACCCCGTCTGGCATCCGACAACCCCCTGTTTGGTGCGATCCTTCTGGAGGATTTTCATAAACAGGGGGTCCGGAAGATCTTCCCGGACCGGCACCGTCCGGTACGGGAGTACTAACCCAGAAAACCCCGCAAAATGCCCGGTTTGCCAATCCGGCCATTTTCAAAAAACCCCAAAATGGGCCCGGATTCTATTGGAGCTCAAATCGGGCAGGAATCCAGAAAAGGGACTAATATTCGGATTTTTATAAAATGGGTTTCCAGCCCTGAATCAGAGGGCTCTGGACTGAATGGCGGACGAGCAAAAAAGATGCCCGCCAAACGCTTCCGTGAGGCTCCGGAGGGCATTATATGCGGTTCATTTTGCGGGTATTCTGGCAATCGGGGCACGGTATGGGGGACGTTCTCCGTCGGGGTGGGGGGCTTTCCGACGTAGACGATGGAGAGGTGGATACGGGGGGAGGGACCCAGCGCGGTTCCGGGAGTAGGACTAAGATCCCATTCCCTCGTTCTCACTATTTTTCCGGGCCCGGCACATTCCCTGCAGACGAGCCCCGCTGCAATTTTTTGAAAAAACAAAAACGTGCCGTAACCTTCATTATCCACCCACCCCACCGGACTGTATGCATGATATTGTGAGCAGCAAAAAGATGGAGAACGGCATTGTCGTTTTCTGGGACGAGAAAGGCGAGAAGAAGTACGAGTCGTTTAATTACTCAGAGCTCATCGACATGAAGATCAATGCGCTCGACCTGCTCGACCGCCCGAAATCCTACAAAGTCGACGAGTCAGCACACGTGCTTGCTTCTAAGAAATAATTCGCTATTTTCTCCCTGGGACTAAAGCCCTGTTTTGTGTTTACCTCGCAAAACATATAAGCGTATAAGCAAATACTTATACAGAATCCCATGGACCGCTGCGAAAAGCCTGAAAAAAGTCCGGAACTCTGCGGGATCGTCCCGCAGATGGCCGGGACCTTCAAGGTGCTGGGCGATCTCACCCGGCTCCAGATCATCTACCTGCTCTCAACCGACACGAGCGGGACGCTCGGTGTCTCCGAACTTGCGGCCCGGCTCGGTATCTCGCAGCCGGCGGTATCGCAGCACCTGAAGACGCTGAAAGGTGAGGGGCTCGTCGAGTCCCGCCGGGAAGGGTTCTACATCTATTATACCGTCAACCGCGACCGGATGGTGGAGTTCCGGGAACATTTCGAGCTGATGCACGCGACCGTGATGGCGAACTGCAACCGGGAGATGCTCCGGAGGACAAAACGCGACCGTGCCATCAGGGCCTGTGTGATCTTCTATTCGTACTCCGGTATCACCCGGCGCGTTGCCGAAGGTATCAGGAATGCCAGCGGGTGTGAGCTCATCGAGGTCCGGACAAAGAAACCGTACACCTCGTTTACCGCCTACACGACCGGCGTCCTGCGATCCCGGAAGATGGCCTGCGACCCGATCGAGCCGGCCGAGATCGATGTCTCGGGCTACGATTTTCTGATCGTAGGGACTCCGGTCTGGGCGTGGAAGCCGTCGCCTGCCATCAATGCCGCAGTTCAGGCCCTTCGCGGCTGCGAGGGCAAGACAGCCTTGATCTTCACGACCTGCTCCAACCATCCCGGCGAGGCCCTCCCGATCCTCAGGAAAGCGCTGGCGGAACGCGGGGTCCGGATCGTCACAGAGATCTCCCTGGATGCTGAGGATACGAAGAACCCGGATGCGGGGGGCGAACTCCTCCGGCAGATCATTGCGGCGAATCCTCTCATAGGTACGGAAGATGGAACAATACGGGATAACAAAGAGAAGAACACGACGTGAAATCATGAAAACAAGTATTATTTACCACTCATATTCCGGGGTTACCCGGGGGATTGCAGAACAGATCCAGAAAGCCTGCGGCGGGAACCTCACAGAAGTGAAG
The DNA here is from genome assembly GCF_050010295.1 of Methanoregula sp. GTDB lineage: Archaea > Halobacteriota > Methanomicrobia > Methanomicrobiales > Methanospirillaceae > Methanoregula. Next base: position 336,508 of record NZ_JBEKLH010000004.1, on the reverse strand, counting down.
TCACGGGAGTACTCTTCCCGGCTCACTGCGTACACGATAGGGTGTTACCGTGCCATGAAGGGTCTTTGCGATACGATTGAACCTGAAACCATTGATGTCTCTTCATCTGATCTGATCGTTATCGGCACGCCGGTCTGGGCCGGGAGAGCGACCCCTGCGATCAACGCGGCGGTTGCTGCTCTTAAAGGCTGCGATGGGAAAAAAGCGGTGATCTATGCAACCTGCGGCGGAAAAGAACGGGAGACGATTCCGATCTTAAAAAAAGCCCTTGAGGCAAAAGGCGTGACCGTTGCCGGGGAATTCGTGTTCGATAAAACCGGTGTGAAAGACCCGAACCGGATCAACGGGATGGTTACCCTGGTAAAATCGATGGGAAGTACTTCATGAAGACCATCATGTACTATTTCAGCGGTACCGGCAATTCCCTTGCTGCGGCAAAAAAGATCGGGAGCATACTCGGAGATACGGAACTTGTTCCCATCGCATCGCTTCAGAATTCCGAAGGCCCGGTCGTTCCGGCTGCGGACCGGGTCGGGATCGTCTGCCCGGTGTATTTTTCAGGCCTGCCGGTGATGGTGGCCTCGTTTGCCGGAAGTCTCGACCTTTCGCGCTCGCAGTATACCTTCTCCGTGGTCACTCTCGGGGGTTCCGGAGGATCGTCTGCATTGCGGCAGCTCGACTGCATTCTCAAGAAGCGGCTGAACCGCGGGCTGGACGCGGGATTCATGGTAAAAATGCCCGGCAATTACATTCTTCTGTACGATTCCCCGGCAGGAAAAAAACGGGAGACACTTCTCGCGATAGCCGATGCGCAGATCGCGGATGTCGCGGAGACTGTCAGTCGTTGTGAGATACGGAAATTACCCTCCTCAGTTCTTGCGCACCTGCTGCATACCCTGATATATCCCCGGTTCGCAACCCATGTCCATGATGATGACCGGAAATTCTCTGTCAATGACAACTGCACGTCATGCGGGACCTGTGCAGCCATCTGCCCGGCAGAAAATATCGAACTTGTTGACGGAAGGCCGGTCTGGAAACACCACTGCGAGCTCTGTTGTGGGTGCATCCATCTCTGTCCGGCGGAGGCGATCCAAGCCGGTTCCCGTACCAGGACACGACAGCGGTACCGGAACCCGTCAGTCAGCATCAAGGAATTGAGCGAGAAGCGGTAAGTATGGGACGGTACCTGCACCCTGTTCTATTCCTGTATCCACGGGTTCCCGGAAGGGACGATTTGGACCGGGGGCAGGACGACTGCGGGAGAACGAAATTACCACCACTCGGATGTTCATGTCATGGACATGATCATGCGATAATTCAGGGATAATCACATGACACTTCGTACCATGCCAGTGGGACCGGAAGCCGTACAAAAGGATCTGGACTATCGCCGGGTATTTGATACGGCGATTGCAGACACCCTTCGTCAGGCGCGAAAGATCATCACCGGCAGCCCGGCGCTTCTTGTCACCGGGACAAAGATCCTCTATCACCAGAAAAAAGCCGCGCGCCTTCGCCGTGCCTTTGAAGATCAGGGCATTCTTATCCCGCCGGTTATGATCGCGAGCATCACCTCGCGGTGTAACCTCGCCTGTTCCGGTTGCTACATGAAGGCAAAACACCACTACAGTCCTGATATGACCCCGGAGCAGCTCCGGGCTGTCGTAGCCGATGCCGCCCGCCTCGGCATATCGATCATCGTTATTGCCGGTGGCGAGCCCCTCCTGCGGAAAGACGAGATCCTGAGTCTTGCCGGCTTATTCCCGCAGGTCCTGTTCCCGGTTTTTACCAACGGACTCAAGATCGATGAACATGCAGCCGATGAGATTGCCGGCCTGCGGAATATTGTCCCGGTCATCAGTTTCGAAGGGTTCCGTGACGATACCGATGCCCGGCGGGGAGGTGGAGTCTATGACCGTCTGCAGCACACGTGTTCCATCCTCAAAAGCCGGAACGTCTTTTTCGGGTGTTCGGTCACCACTTCCCGGGCAAATTTCGGGAACGTTATGGATGAGGCGTTTATCCGGCATATGATTGATGGCGGTGCAAGGGTGTTCACCTTCGTCGAGTACGTGCCCATGGAGCCTGGCACGGAAGACCTTGTCCTTTTACCGGAACAGAAGAAGATGCTGAACGCTGCACTTTCTTCGTTCAACCGGAAATTTGCGGCTCTTTTCATCGGATTTCCCGGTGATGAGGAAACGTACGGGGGATGCCTTGCCGCGGGCCGGGGTTTCATCCACGTCAGCCCTTCCGGGGATCTCGAGCCCTGCCCTGCGGCGCCGTTCTCGGATGCGAATCTTACCTGGGTGCCGCTGAAGCGGGCTCTCTTGTCCCCGCTGCTCTCCCGGATCCGGGATGAACACGGACTGCTCACGGAAACGACCGGTGGGTGCGCTCTCCGGGCGAACAGGGCGTGGGTGCAGGAGTTGATGGACCGGAAATAATTTTTCAGCCGGACAAACCCCACAAAATTTTTTACGATTATTTTAAAAAGATTTCCGGAAAATGTTCATTCCTTCGTCAATATTCATGCCACATCCCGATCCCTTTTAATATCCCCATACAAGATCCTAAGAACCGTGACAGGATTCCAGCTCACCTCCCCGTTTGCACCGGCCGGTTCACAACCGGAAGCAATACGGCAGTTAACCGAAGGACTCGATTCGGGCGAGCAGTGCCAGACACTTCTTGGTGTCACCGGCTCCGGCAAGACGTTCACCATGGCAAACGTGATCGTGGCAGCGGACAAACCCACGCTCGTCCTTGCCCACAACAAGACGCTTGCGGCCCAGCTCTACCAGGAGTTCTGCGACTTTTTCCCCCACAACCGTGTCGAGTACTTCGTCTCCTACTATGATTACTACCAGCCGGAGTCCTACATACCGGCAAAGGACCAGTACATCGAGAAAGACTCCGCCATCAATCCCAAGATCGAGATGCTCCGGCTCTCCGCCACTGCCTCGCTCTCCTACCGCCGCGATGTGATCGTGGTCGCCTCGGTCTCCTGCATCTACGGCCTTGGCAACCCGGAAAATTTCCGGAACATGGGGTTCGAACTCGCTGTCGGCCAGAAGATTGGCCGCAGCGGGATCCTGAGCCGGCTCCTCGAGATCCAGTTCGAGCGGAACGATATCGATCTGGCCCCGGGGCGGTTCAGGGTCAAAGGGGACACCATCGACATCGTACCCGGCTACTTCAACGACATCATCCGGGTCGAGCTTTTCGGTGACGAGATCGAGCGCATCCGGGAGGTGGACAAGAATACCGGTGCAAAAAAAGAGGAGATGAAGTATTTCTACGTCTACCCCGCCCGGCACTTTGTCACCCCGGAGAGCACCCGCAGAACGGCGATAGAATCGATCCGGAAGGAACTCGACGAAGTATTGCCAACACTCGGGATGATCGAGGCCCACCGGCTCGAGCAGCGGACCCGGTTCGATATCGAGATGATCGAGGAGACCGGCTCCTGCAAGGGGATAGAGAACTATTCCCGGCATTTCGATGGCAGGAAAGCGGGCGAGAAACCCTACTGCCTGCTCGATTACTTCCCGGACGACTTCCTGTTGATCATCGATGAGAGCCACCAGATGATCCCGCAGCTGCACGGCATGTATAACGGCGACCGCTCGCGGAAAAAAGCACTCGTGGATTACGGTTTCCGGCTCCCGAGTGCGTACGACAACCGTCCCCTGAGGTTCCATGAGTTTGAGCAGTACATGGGAAACGTTGTCTTCGTGTCTGCAACCCCGGGTGACTATGAACTGAAAAAATCCTCGAGGCTCGTCGAGCAGATTATCCGCCCGACAGGTCTTGTGGACCCGGGTGTGGAGGTACGTCCTATCGAGGGTCAGACCGGGGACGTGATACGGGAAGTCCGGGCAACCGTTGCGCGGGGAGACCGCGTCCTCATCACCACGCTCACCAAGAAACTCGCAGAGGAATTGTCTGAGTTCCTTGCGGAGCAGGGGATCAGGACCCGCTACCTCCACTCGGAGATCCAGACCCTCGAGCGCAGCGAGATCATCCGCGAGCTCCGTCTCGGGAAATTCGACGTGCTGGTAGGGATCAACCTGTTGAGGGAAGGACTTGACATCCCCGAAGTCGGGTTTATCGGTATCCTGGATGCCGACAAGGAAGGGTTTCTCCGCGATGCCCGGAGCCTGATCCAGATCATCGGCAGGGCAGCCCGGAACGTGAATGCGAACGTCGTGCTGTACGCTGATACGATGACCGATTCGATGAAACGCGCGATCGCCGAGACGAAGCGCCGCCGGGACATGCAGGTCGCCTTCAACAGAGAGCACAACATCATCCCGCAGACCATCGTCAAACCGGTCAAGGAAAAAGAAGTCGATATCAGGGATACCCGGCACGTGCCGAGAAAGGAGATCCCGAACGTCGTCATCGAGCTCGAAAAGCAGATGCGGGACGCTGCGGAGAATCTCGACTTCGAGCGGGCAATCGCCCTCCGGGACCAGGTCAGGAAACTGAACGAGCGGATGAGCCAGGCAACCCGGCATCATGCAGAGAGATGACCGGAAAAGCGGGGCAGGGTTTTTTAAGCGGTTTGGGTAACAATCTGGGCCGGTTATTTTGATTCTATAGAAATCATCGGAACAAAGGTTTGACGCTCTTGGGGGCTACGGCAATCGTTGCCTCCGCCCCCGCCGCTAGGGCATCCCCCATAATATGATAGTCACTCAGAAGGCGAGCGAGAAATTCTTGAGAGAATGAGAGGAATAATAGACGGGGGTCAAGGGGATGCACCCCTTGGGATGCCTCCCCCTATGGGGGAGAGAGGGGGTCACCTTCATAGCCTCTTCAAGTGGTTTACAAAAAATAAAGCCTGACAGGATTTCTACAGAACAGTCATTTTTTACCAGGGATCGCTGCCGCACCGGAACTCTCAGCTGTCCCGGCTTCTTCCGCAGTACCTACCATATAGTAACGCTTGATGAATTCGCGGACTTTTTCGGACTCGATCCAGCCCATATCCAGCTGCGTGACGATCCGGTCGATCTCCCGGGCCTGCAGGATGATCTTGTCAGTGATATCACCGGGTGCCAGGCTTGACAGACCGACAATCACCGCGAGCGGGTTGCGGATATGATCGCCAAGGATAGCAAACTGCTCGATGTTCTTCTCCACCTGTTCGAGCGCTGTGCGTTTGGCGTCTTCCATCCGTTTCCTGTCGGTGATGTCAATGAACCAGAACATCACGCAGACCGGCTTTCCCGCCTCATCCCGTACCAGGTTGGCATAGAACTGGACATGAAACGGGCTCCCGTTGTATTTCAGCAGGGTGACTTCCCCAAACCAGGTTCCCTTGTCCTGCAACTGGTCCCGGATCTCCTCGAACACCTGGCGGGAAGCCATAAGGTGCCGGGTGTTTTTCCTGATGATCTCCGTTTCATTGGGGTATTCCATCATCCGGAGAAGTGAGTGATTAACATACGTGATGTTCAGGTCAAGGTCAAGGATCGCGATGGCGTTGATGGAGGAACTGATGGCATGGTCCTTGATCAGCAGTGCCTCTTCGGCAGATTTCCGGTCGGTAATATCGATGAGAGTGACAACAAACTGGTTGTCAGGCAGTATTCCCGCAGAGATGAGGACCCAGCGCGGGCCTCTCGTCTTGGAGTGGAATTTTGTCGCAAGGTTCTCAACGCTGCCATGGTTCCTGAGTGCCCGGAGAAAGAGGTCTTTTGATTCCGGCTCCATCCAGAGATCGGCAAAGGGGATTTGAGCAAGTTCGATGCGCTCATACCCGAGGATGGAGGCAAAACGCTTGTTTCCTTCCCGGATCGACAGCGTGGCGAGATCGATCAGCCCGATTCCCGATTCGGAATGGTTGAAAAGGCTCCGGTACTTTACTTCGTTCCTGCGCATGTGGGAAGAGAGGCTGGTCACAACAGCAGCAACTCCGATCAGGACAATACAGATGATGAATGCCGCTGTGAAATACTCAAGAGATCCCATGGAGAAGAACCAGACCATGCCAAGGTAGACTGCAGAGATCAGACCGGCAAAGAGCAGTCCCCGGTGAGGGTACCAATAGGCTGCGATCACAACCGGAATGTACAGGAGATGGGGGGCGACCGGGTTGTTACCGTAATGGAGGCTGAGGACGTTGATCAGTAATGCAAGGACCGTGATGGTGATGATAATAAAGAGCCAGAGGTTGACCAGGCTCTCCTCCCGGTCAAGAGACATATTCTCATTCGTCATCGGTGTTTTCTCTCCTGTAAATCAATAAAAAAATATTCCCGCCATGGACCAGCACGATTCTGATGTGAATTTCAAATCCCGTAACATCTGATAAATACGATAGCTATTCCGGTTCCCAACGTAAAAAGTGATTGGGTATCGGAATTTATAAATTACAGGGAATTGGTGACAGTTCCGGACCTGATAAAAAATAACCGGTGGGGAGGATAACGGATACAGTACTCCGGCACAATGCAGAGGCAGAAGGTTGCAAAAACCGGGATCCTACCCGAGCCCCCACTGGGCGAGCGTTGTCCGCGACGGGTCGACGTCATTCCACTGCCAGCCGAGCGCGTCGATGATCCGCGAGATTGGCTGCTTGATGGTCTTTTCCAGCATCAGCTCCCAGTCCACGACAAATTCAGGCGGAACCTGGTCGGCATACTCAAAACAGAGCACATCCGTCTTGGGATATTTTGATGTCACGGTCCTGATGTAGACCCTCTTTGGCTTGCTGCCCTTGCCGAACTCTGTGTGAAGGTTCTCATTGGCGTACTTCGCGCCCCGGACCTGTGCGTCATCGTTGCCATAATCGTCAAGGGACTTCCCGATCCCGCCGGGAATGCCGACTTCATCCAGCGAGTATTTACCCGACCGGTACTTTTTGATCACGCCGGAGAGATAACTCTTGATCCCCTCGTATCCCTCGCCTGAAAGGATCATCTCCATCACCTTCATCTGCACGATCTTCGTAATCTGCGGGGTATCGCTCCGCTTGATCTCGAAGCCCACGATGTCGGTCTCCTGCACGTCTTTTCCTTCTTTCCAGACAAGGGAACCCGCATACCGCTTCTTCTTGCCAGCCTGGAAGAACCGGGCATAGATCTTCTCGAACTTGATGGAGAAGAAATGCGTATCGGCATTGAGTTCATCCTTTGCAAAGGCGGAATAGCTCTCATTGAGGTGTTTTTCTATGGTGCGGGCCACTTCAATCGTTTTTTCCCGGTCAAACGGCGGGAGCTGCACCATACAGGAATCTGTATCGCCATAGATGACCTTGTATCCCTGCTGCTCGATCACGCGCCGCGTATGTTCGATGATTGCCCGGCCGACCGACGTGACCGCAGACCCGATCTCCCGGTCGAAGAGGCGGAACCGGGTGTAGCCCGAAACACCGTAGTAGGTGTTCATGATCACCTTGAGCACGTTCTGCTGCATATCATAGACAATGTACTGGGGAGACCCGAAGGAAAAGGTGTTGCGCAGGCGTTTTTTCTCGTCCCGCTCTTTCAGGAGATCGGCAATGATGCTCCGGGTCAGCCCGTCAGGCTGCTTCCGGAACCGGATCCCGTTGGGAGCCCGGAGCTCCCCGTCCTTGTCTTTGGTTTCCGGGGAGGCATTGATCGTCATCATGGCCATGGGGTAGAGCGACTTGAGGTCGAGCACGACCACGTTCTCCCTCACTCCTTTGCTTGGTTCAAAGACCGTAGCGCCCTCGAACTCTTCGGCATTTGCAAACCCTTTGGAGGGCAGGACATACCGGCCGTAGGCTTTCCTGAGAACGTATACATCGATGACACTCGAGGAGTTCAGGGTCTTGTCCAGCGGGCAGCCGACATAGCGGGCAATCTCCCGGTAGAACTCGATGATATTATCCTTTTTGTTTATCGCTACGCAGAGCTCCACGTCCTTGAAGTTGTATTCCACAAGAAGTGCCGGCTCTTTCTTCCAGAGATCCGAGAGGGTCCCGGTATACCTGACCTTCTGTTCCTTGAGCTCGTCCATGGCTACTGCATCGAGCCGGTACGACTCCTTGAGATTGGAGTGCATCTTCTTGTACGCAGTCAGGAGATCGAAGAGTGCCCTCCCCCTCAGCGCGTTGCGCTCAGTCTGTCCCGGGATGCGGGCAAGGGAATCCGGCCGCAGTCCCAGTTTCTCCATCCTTCCCCGGATATATGGCATGTCGAACTCGACAAAGTTCCAGCCGGAGAGGACATCCGGATCCCGTTCGAGGATATAAGCGGCAAACGCCCGGAGCATGGCGGTCTCCTCCGCGTACGTGCAGATGGTGTGCGTCCCTTTTCGGAAACATCCGTTGGCAAGCCCGCCTTCCCGTTCTTTTGCGGTGATATCCGGGGATGGGCCGGCCCCGAACAGGAGGAACGTGGTATAGTCATTGTCAAACGAATCGAAGCAGGTGATGCAGATGATCTTGTCCCGCTGGGGGTCCGGAAAACCGCGTTCATCTTCGCATTCGATATCCACCATGCAGACGCGTGCGGGAGCATCGACCTCGGCAGGCCGGATATCGTGATAGTCAACCGAGGCGGAGGAGACCGATACGCCCCCGGTCAGGCCGGTATCGATCATGAACCTGGTGGCAAACGGGATATCGGCTTCGAAGTGCCGGTAGCGGTCGCGCACATCCCTGACATCGGACGGGCGCTGGGTATAGAGACGGCGGAGCGGTTCGTCCCTGATCGAGCGGTAGAACGTCCCCGTCTCGAGCGTGGCCTGCGAAGGAAGCGGGACGGTCTCGGCCTGATCGGCCGGTACATAAAAATACGGCATGAAACCGGTGACCTCAACCCGGATTGCCCTTCCTTTTGCATCCCTCCCGAAGATATGGATCAGGGGACCGCCCGGTGCATTGCTGTATTCCACCTGGTTGATGGCAAGGACCAGCCCGTCAGAAGCTTCGGGCGGGCATGGGGCGCTGGTGCACGCGTCCGGAGACTGTGCCTGCGAAGCCATCAGGAGACCACCTGTCCACAGAGATTCCGTGCAAACGTACCGGCCTCGTTCATCTTCCCGGATTCCCATGCATCCAACTCCCATTCCTCGATCGCCAGGATACCGTCGCGGCCGACCCGGACCGGGACGCCAAGGGAACAGCCGCTCACGCCATATTCGCCTTCCAGCACCGCTGAGCATGCCGCCAGTTCCCGGGTATCTGACACGATCATCCGGATGAGGCGGGCAATGTGGAATGCCGGGCCGAAGACGGTGCCTCCCTTGCCCCGTATCACTTCCATGCTGATGCCTAGGAGCCCTGAGAGGATCTCTTCCCGGACCGGAACTTCAACCCGCTGGTCAAGCCGGGAAAAGGCCGGCACCTGGTGCTCTCCGTGTTCGCCAAGGACAAATGGCAGACCATCGATCTTCCTCTCGCGGAGCGCGATACCGAACCGGGCGCTGTCGAGCTGGCCGCCAAAGCCGATGCAGTGCTCCCGGGGCATGCCGGTCTTCTTCCAGAGATAATAATTATTGATGTCCATCGGGTTGGTAACCGTTATGAGGATGCCGGAAAACCCCTTCAGCATTCCTGCAAATTCCCGTGTCGCCGGTATGTTGGCAGCAAGCAGATCAGCACGGGTCTTTACCGAAGGGGTCCTCGGCAGCCCCGCGGAAAAGACACAGACGTCTGCAGTCTGTATCCCCTGTATCTCAGTGCCGATCGCGACATCAATACCGGTGTGCCTGATATCGAGCACCTGCGCCTGCAGCATGTCGGGTGCGCTGTCATAGAGGACCAGTTCGTCTGCGATGCCCTGGGACGCCGCAAGATACGCAACCTCGCCCCCGATACGTCCGACTCCCACTACTGCAAGGCGCGCCATCTGGTACCAATATGGGTATGCTAATAATAAATAACGACCATTTCCTGATGAATGGTATCGATCAGGCCGGGCCCGGTCACGGTCGGAGGGGTTGAGCTCAGTAATCACCTTCTCCTGGCTGCCGGGGTGCTTGGCACAACCGGGTCATCGCTCTCGCGGATGCTCCTTTCGGGAGCCGGGGGTGTCGTGACAAAGTCGATTGGCCCCCGACCGAAGGACGGGCATGCCGGACCGTGTCTTGTTGTACTGGAAGACGGACTCCTCAATGCAATGGGCCTTCCCAACCCGTCCAAAGAGTTTGTCGATGAGATCGCCCCGCTTGCAAGAAAGCCGGTCATTGCAAGCATTTTTGGCGGGAGCCCGGAGGAATTTGCAGAAATAGCCGGGTGGTTCTCCGGGAAAGTAGCCGGCTTTGAGCTGAACCTCTCGTGTCCCCATGCCGAAGGATACGGGGCAGCGGTCGGTACTGACCCCGGACTCGTGAAAGCCTGCACGCAGGCGGTGAGCAGGACCGGCGTCCCGACGTGGGTAAAACTCACCCCGAACGTGACGGATATCACCGCGATCGGAAAAGCAGCCGAGGCCGGCGGGGCCAGTGCAATCGTGGCGATCAATACCGTAAAAGCCATGCGGATTTCGACGGGTATGCGCCGTCCTGTGCTGGGCAACAGGTTCGGAGGGCTTTCCGGGAGGGCGCTCTTTCCCATAGCAGTCAGGTGCGTGTACGAGCTGTATGACGCGGTGAAAATTCCTGTTATCGGTTGCGGCGGGATCTCGACCTCAGACAATGTCATCGAGATGATGATGGCGGGAGCATGTGCCGTGGAGATCGGGAGCGCAGTGATCGATGACGTGAAGGTGTTTGAGACGATTGCCAGCGACCTCTATGCAAAGAACGGGGTCAGCCCCGAGGAGATTGTGGGGTGCGCCCATGGATGAAGGAGTACCAGAGACCGTCGCAATTGTCCGGGTGAAAAAAGAGACCCCGCAGGTACGCACGTTCTTCCTTGACAGGACGTTCACGTTCTCCCCGGGACAGTTCGTCATGGTCTGGGTCCCCGGTGTCGACGAAATTCCCATGGCCCTGTCGTCACCAAACAGCATCACCGTACAGAGGGTCGGCGATGCCACAGCCGCCCTTTTCGGGCTCAAACCCAGGAACACGATCGGCATCCGCGGCCCGTTTGGGAACGGGTTTTCAAGAGGTGAGAGAGTTCTTGCAATTGCCGGGGGCGTTGGGGCCGTCCCGCTCCTCCCCCTCGCGAGAGCAGATTGCATCATGACGCTCCTGCTCGGGGCGCGGACCGAGTCCGAACTTCTCTTCCTCGACCAGCTGGATGAGTGCACGGACGTCCTGATCGCAACCGATGACGGCTCTCAGGGTCACCATGGTTTTGTGACAGACTTGATGGACGAGCTCAACCTCGGGGCGTACGACCGGATCGCGGTCTGCGGTCCCGAGATCATGATGAGGGCAGTTCTGGCAAAAGTTGCGGAAAAAGGGATTGCCCATAAAACAGAATTCTCTCTCCACCGGTACATGAAATGCGGCGTGGGGGTCTGCGGGTCCTGCTGCATCGATCCTTCGGGGCTCCGGACCTGCAAAGACGGCCCGGTATTTCCCGGTGACCTCCTCCAGAAGGGCGAATTCGGGCATTACCTGCGGGACGCAAGCGGCCGTAAAAAGAGCATTTGAGCACCGGCCCGGGCAAGACCTCCGGTTCCGGGGAAATTTTTCCACGTGGACGGGATCATCCGTCATCTCCATCCTTTGCGAGACGGTATACTTCTTTTGGGACGTGGATCACGAAACGGGCACCTTTTTCCGGTTCCCCGCTCTCCCGTATGGTCATGCCCGTGATGCTGAGGATCTCCTGCGCGAGGAAGAGCCCATACCCGCTGTTCCGGTAATATTCGCGTCTGAAGATCTTCTCTTTTGCGCCCGCCGGGATGCCGATGCCGTTATCCTCGTACACAATCTCTGCACCGGAGCCCGTCTCCTGGAACAGGAACCTGCAGACCGTGACGTTCCCTCCATGGCGGAGGGAATTATCAACAAGGTTAACGAATACCTTGGCGAAAAGGTAGTCCGAATAAATCTCTGCAATTCCGAGGTCTTTTTCCACCCTCACACGGCCAGGGTCAATGTTCTGGATGGCACGCCAGACCACCTCATGCAGGCTCTGCCAGCGGGGCGGACGTGCTCCGATAGTCTGGTAATCGCGGGTAAACCGTATCTGTTTCTGGATCAGCTGGATGATATACCCGGTCTTCCTGAGGTATTCGATCGCGCCGGGATCCGTGATCGTGTCTTCGGCAAGAGACAGGTACATCACGATTGCCGTGATCTGGTTGAGGATATCGTGACGGGTGATGGCGGAGAGGGTACTGAGCTTGCGGTTGGCGAGCTGGATTGCATTTTCGAAACGTTTGCGCTCCTGGATCTCGGCTTTGAGGATACTGTTGGCTTTCAGGAGCTCTTCGGTCCGTTCTGTAACCCGCTGTTCCAGGTCGTACCGTGCTTTCTGGATAACCTTCTCGGCAAGACGCCGGTCGGTAATATCGATAGCGGAACATATCACCGCGCTGCCTTCGCCGAGCGAGGCAGAGACAAGGAACTGGCGGACTTCCCCGTCACGGGTCTGGAAGAGGAGTTCGACATCCCCGGACAGCATATTTTCCCGGATCTTCTCAATAAAAGAATCGCGCCCGGCCGATCCGGGCAGGATCCGGGAGATGTCCCTGCCGGTCAGTTCATCCGTCTCGTATTTCAGCATCCGTGCACACTTGGCATTGATCTCCCCGATACGGAGGGTGACAAGATCGAACGTGAAAATTCCTGCCTGCGAGTTCTCAAAGATACGCCGGTATTTCTTCTCCTCGGCCCTGAGTTCCTCGGCAAACGACGACGTAACGACGCCGATGGTAACAAAGATCACGAACCATGCCGTGGATACCGCCAGCAGGGATGGGTCAAAATTACTGAACGAATAGACCAGCAGGAGATAGACCGTGCTTATGAAAAGTGAGAAAAGGACACCCCTCTGGGGATAGAAATAGACGAAAATGATGAGGGGCATAAAATAGAGAAAAGGGAAAATGTCATAGATGCCGTGAGTAAGACAGTACACGGTAGAACCGATTGCAACCAGGGTAGTCAAGAGGATGCCAAGGACTGCCATTGACTGGTAAAGCCTTTTTTTCAGCGCAGGATGAGCTATCATTCGTCATCCTCGTCACGCAGGGGGAGCCCTTCTTCGGAAAGGATCATGCGTTCGAACATCCGGTGCTCGAGGATCTCCGCATGGAGCTCTTCATTTATCCGTTCAAGGTGTGCTGTGCGGGCCCTGACCTGCTCTTCGAGGTCCTCAAGGGTCTTCCGGATCTCTTCTTCTGCTATCTTGCTGCCGGTGAGATCGATGACAGAACAGAGCACCCTCCCCCCCGAAACGAGAACGGTTGAGACCACCAGCCTGAGCAGCGTGCCGTCTTTTGCCCGGAAAACACCTTCGGTCTCAGATCCCAGCTCGCCGGAGTTCACTCCGGCAATGAACCGTTCGCGTTCAGAACCGTCGGCCCAGACAATGGCAAGGGGCCTTCCAACCAGATCCGGCCGTTCGTACCTCAACCACCCGGCACATTTCAGGTTGATGTCGAGGATTGCCTGGGTGCGGACGTCGAAACAGAAGATCCCGTCCTGCGAATTGTCAAGAATCTTCCGGATCCGTTCCCGTTCCTCATAGAGCTGGTTTGCATACGAAGAGAATACGACCCCGATGGTAATGAAGATTGCAAACCATGCCGTGGCAATCGCGATCAGGGACGGGTTGGTAAAACCCAGTACATAGATGAGACTGATGTAGGTCAGGCTGATGCCAAGGGTGATAATGACAGCACGTTTGGGGTAAAAATAGACCGCAAGGATGATGGGGAGAAGGTAGAGAAATGGGAACACCGCAAAAATTCCGTGTGTCAGGGAAAAGATCGTGGAAGCAACAGCCCCGGAATACGCAGAAACGATGATGAAAAGGCGGATTACCTCTTCACCGCTGCTGGGCATATGCGTCATTCCATCTTCCCTGCACTCATCCAGCTGTGTCCCGAATGTACTTTAGTACTAGTCGATGATCTTATTGCATATAAGTATGTGGAGTCCTGATTACCTTCCGATTTTGCCGGCCACGCGATCGCGGACTGTTTCAGGGTCCATTGAGGGTTCATTTTTTTCCGGGATCCCGGAATTAATCCGCTCCAGATCCTCGACCTTGTTGATATTGATGAAGGTTCTGAGTTCCGGATCAAACCGTTTGAGCTCCTCCACGGGAACGTACTTCGTATTCATGCTGCGGATCAGGGGACGGAGCGAGAGTGAATCGTGGCTTTCGAGATATCCCGTGAGAACGGACCTCCGGTACACGGCATGGAGGGGCTCAATCATATCATAGTTCCAGCAGGGGATGGCCGCATCGTGCTCCCCAAGTGTTTCGAAGAGGTACGTGACCACCGAGGTCTGGATGCAGGGCATATCGCAGGCTGATACGAAAACCACCTCCCCGTGTGCTGCAAGCGCCCCGGCGTGCAGGCCGCCGATCGGACCGATCCCGGTCCGGATGTCGGTGATGCAGCGCACCCCGTCAAGATGGCGGAACCGCGTGCACTGCTCGGGGTCGCGGGCAACGAGTATGATCTCCTCGACAACCTCCCTGAGCGAATCGATCAGCCTCTCGATAAATGTCCTGCCCTGGTACACGAAGAAATACTTCTCCTTCCCGTTTGCGCGCCGGGCTTCACCCCCGACAAGGATGACTGCGGATCTCATCGTTCACCGGGTGATTCGGGCGATTCGCGAAAGTATGTCAGCCTGACAATACAGGTATTGACGGGTGCCGACACGCCGTGTTCCCTCCCTTTCCTGACCACGGCTCCGTTCAGGAAACCGATCCCGGTCACCCTGCCCCGGGAAAGTTCCTGCAGTATGGGCGAGTGGCGGGGCGCAGTGGACGGGATCCGGACATCCCGAAAGCAGGTCAGGTAATCTACGATTTTGTTCCTGCAGACCCGGGAGAGTTTTTCCCCTGCCGATAGGCCGGGAGCACCGGCACGATGCCTGAGAACGTTCACGGTATGCGTCTCTCCTGTCAGGAAAACCAGATCCTGTTTCGTGGTTAAAAGACCCCTGGTTATTAGTTGGTGGTTTTTCCCAATAGAATTTTACGCAGCCTTTTGTTCTCCATCGCAAGCAGGGCCTCCTTGATCTCAATTGATGGAGAGAAACCGCCTATCCCATGAGCCGCAACGATCCGATGGCATGGGATGATCAGCGGCGTGGGGTTGCGGGCCATGGCCTGCCCGACCACCCGCGGCCCGGTACCGGCGACCCGTGCTATTTCCCCATAGGTCGCAGTCCTCCCATAGGGTACCTGCCGCACGGCCTGGTAGATACGCCCGTAGGTACTGTCATCACAGACGGCCACACTTGCAAGGGATGTAAGGTCAACCGGCGACGCGGCACAGTATTTCCTGACTGGTTCCGGCACGGTTCCCGGGATCCCTGCCTCAGCGAAACGGACCCGGTGGACTGTATCCCCGCTCCACCGCACCTGCACAAACCATAACCCGAACCGGCATGAGCCTTCTAGGATCTCCATTGAGCCAGCACATCCCTGAACTTTGCTGCATCGCACTCGATCATCTCTTCCCGTATCCATAAAGGAAGGGCCTCCTTAACCCTTTTTTCAAGGAATCGTTTCTCTCCGAGCACCAGCACCCCGCGGTCTTCCGGAGTCCGTAGCACGCGTCCGAGCGCCTGAAGGGAACGGTTTATTGCCGGTAGGGTATAGCAGAGAAACTCCCCCTCCGCACCAAACTTGTGCCGGAAGTACTCGATTGTCATCTTCCGGACCCGGTTGAACGGGGCAAGAGGAAGACCTATCACCATCGCACCGTTCAGCATCTCGCCCCGGTAATCGAGCCCTTCACTCCATTTCCCACCGCAGACCGCGAACAGGACCCCGGATTCCCCGCGTGATGGCAGGGAGAGAAACTCGCTGAGTGCAGTACCTGCGCTGGCAGCCTCGCGCGGTTCGATGTAGATCTTTCGCCCCCGTATATGGGGTACCGCCAGCCTTGCAAAGGACTCGAGGATCTGGTAGCTCGGGAAGTAGATTGCCCGGTTTCCCTTCAGCGCGGAGAATGCCCGGATATACCCGGTGATCTTTTCGGTATTCTCCCTGTTCTGCCGCATCGAAAACGCGGTTGTGATGTCAGTCGCACAGGCCACGAGACGGTTCTCCCTCGGAAACGCGTTGGGCAGGGAGAGCGTGGTCACCTTTGCATCGCCAAAATAATAACGGCGGAAACTCTCGACCGGCGAAAGCGTGCCGGAAATAAGGACCGCACAGGCATGCAGGCTGCAGACTTCAGTGAGCGAGGCCGACGGGTCAATGTTACGCACTTCCAGCGTGATCCCGCTCTCCTCTTTCCGGTAGACCGTGAGGTAGGCCGGGTCGGTAGCTGACTGGGAGAGACGCACAAGAAATTCGGTGAGCCGCTCGATCGCCGTCTCCCGGAACTCCCCGGCCTTCTGGTTCTTCTCCCTGACCGATTCGGCAAGGCCGATCAGGTCGCCGACTATCTCGTCCATCTCCTTATAGAGGGATTCCTTCACGATCATCCTGTCGAAGATGGCAGGGTCGAACCAGTCCTCGGCCTCGGCCGAGTTCGCAAGTCCCCGGATGAACTCGGTGAGCCGGGGCAGGACGTGCTGCACGGCCTCCGCTCCCTTATACCGTTTCCGCATGCCCGAGAGTTCACGGGAGGCCTGTTCGAGGTCACGTTCTTCGAGGGTCACGCTCCCGATACTGGTGATCACGTCCCCGCAGTTGTGCGCTTCGTCGATGAGGAGGAGGACGTCCTGCGGCTCCACCCCGAGGCTTGCGTAGAGCTGCTCGCGGATCTCCCGGTCGAAGAGGTGATGATAGTTGAGGATGACCACATCCGTGTTCTTAGCGGCGTGCATCATCAGCTCGTACGGGCAGATCTCGCCGCAGAACTCTGAGAGTTCCCGCGGGGGGACCGGGTGGGCAATCACCTTCTCCGCCTTCGACCGGAGAGCGGTGGAAGGCACCATCTTGACACCCACCGTTTCGGCCTGGACGAACATCTTGCTGTTGATGTAATACGGGCAGAGCAGAGGGTGCTCCTTGTCCATCCGCCGGATCTGCTGGATGACGAACGGGTCTTTCGAGGGGATGAGCGCCCCTCTCTCCGCCCGGTCCCGCATGAGCGAAGACGAGAACGCCTTGACACCCTCGCACCTGCGGTACACGTCCCCGCCACCGCCAAGGGGGCACATGCTTCCCTTGCCGACCAGGTACACGGTCCTGAGCTGCGGCTGTTTTTTCTTCACGAGCTCAAGTTCGCGGATGAAGGTGGTGAGCTGGCTCACGGTCCGGACCGCGATCACAATCTTACGTTTCTGCCGCCCGGCAAGGAGCGAGGCAACGACGCTCGACTTCCCGGAGCCGGTGGGGGCGTCGATCATCGCGATCCCGCCGGCCTGTGCAACCTGAGCCACCACTTCGAGCATGTGGCGCTGGCCCGGGCGGTACTCGCTGTACGGGAAGAAGGTGTCGAAGCTGTCCATTGCAGGAATGTTGGTGCTGATGGGCTTTATGGGCAACGGATAGGGACGTGAAGATGAATCAAAAGAATGGATGGATACGAAAATTACGGGTACCCGGTTACCTCTACGCCCATCTCGGAAAAATGCGGATCGTTCGTGACAACCGAGGCACCAGCAGACCGGGCTGATGCGGCGATGATCGAATCAGCCACGGAAATTCCCGGCCGTTTTATTGTGCCGGCATCCACCGCAATTTCTGCAGTCAGCGGGATGAGGTTCAGCTTTGAGTGCTGGATCTGCATTACTCGGAGCCTGGCTGAAGGTGCATCGGCGTTTCTGGTATAGATGTACGCAAGTTCCGTTAACGTGATCGTTGCGACAAATCCTTCTTTATCCCCGTTCTGGATCGCGTCCATCAGGTTTTTGATGGTTTCAGATCCTTCCTCGCGGTTGAAAAAAGCAAGGAACGCGGGCGTATCAAAGAGCTGCCTTGTCTTTGAGCTCATCATCCCACTCCTTCCGCATCTCTTTGAGCATAGTTTCAGTATTCTTCAGCTTGTCAACGCCCCAGAGTTCCGAAAGGTTGACCAGCGGCTGGAGCCGGATGGTATCGTTCTCTTCCACAATCACCAGCGAGTCGCCTTCCTTCAGGGAAAATTTTTTCCGGACTCTTGAGGGAATGACGATCTGGCCTTTTGAGGACAGGGTAACAATTTCCATGGTAAGAAATTCATTGTTTTGTAAGAGAATAAAGGTATTGGCTTACTGGTAAGACAGTTGTGAAAATGTAAGATAAAAGCTGGAGGTGATCCCGCCTGCCGGATATGTGAATGTGAGATCTCCGACGGAGAATAGGTGCGTCAAAGACCCTGGGGGTGGTGAGACCCCGTGCATCTCGCCCATGATCGAAATCTGCCGTATTTTGCCAAACTGGAACAGGAATGAGCGATTTTTCCGGAAGGTGAATTTTTCGGGTACCCGAAAAACTGCGGAATTCGCACAAAACACCTGCGGAAATGATTTTTAATCGGGTAATTCTGCCCCGGTTTATTAAATTTTACGCCGGAGAGGCAAAACTGCGCTAATAGAAGCTAATTAATTTGCAGATTGGGTTTGCGTTCAGGTATTAGGAGCGATGACGAAAGGAACCCCTGTTTCCGGCTCTGGGTTCACGTCAGAGAAGGTGTTTTCTCCGTCGGAGATTTCCTAGTATGGACGTACAGGGAGGGATGGGATAAATTAGGTGTCCGCGAGGGAGAATACTGGTTGAAACAGATTGACGCTCTTGGGGGCTCTGCCCCCGCCGCGCTATATTTGATTTTATGATTTTATTGAGGGGATCGAATTTAGGTTGGTTTCGCCTAATCATTGATTTTGGTAATAAGATTGCCGGTGGACTTACAATATTTGCTGTTGGAGTTGCATTGGCTTCATTTGTTGAAACTGAAAATAATCAAAAACAACTTCTCGATTATATTAAAATGAGAAAATAGCTCTCATATATTGACATAACAAGCAATCATAAGACCTTAAATTGTTTATTTATTATCAATTAACAGTATATTATTTTGAAATAAACATTTGCACGGTAAGAGTGAGTGGCAGACTCTCCAACAACAAAGAACTGCCTGCCTGTGGCGGCAGTTCGACTTGTGGGGGTTGGGGGGGGCGTCTTTATCCTAATAGTGGGGATTAAGGTGTGCTCCCTTTGGGCTGCCTCCCCCACTGAGGGAAAGAGGGGGTCACACTCATATTCTCCAGATAGTAAAGAACTGAACAACGAATAAACCGGGTTTTCAGCAAAGTTAAAATTTTTTTTCGAACTTTTTTTTCTATCCTCACGATCCCCCAACCACTATATCCCACAACATCCCATTTCTACCCATGGCAGTCCACCCCATCGAGGAGCGTTACGGCACAACGGAGATGCGTGCCGTCTGGAGCGAGCAGAACCGCTTCTCCTGCATTGTCAGGGCCGAAGTTGCGCTGGCAAAGGCGGAAGCGACCCATGGCATGATACCGGCAGCCGCAGCGCTCGAGATCGAAGCAAAAGCCTACGGTGCCTCGCTCGAACGGGCCAGGGAGATCGAGAACGAGATCAGCCACGATATGATGGCAATCGTCAGGGCCGTCTCTGAAGTCTCCGGCGAATCGGGGCGGTGGGTGCACTATGGTGCAACATCCAACGATATCCTCGATACGGCGACCGGGCTCCAGCTCGGCCAGTCACTTGACCTGTACGATGCAAAACTGCGGAAACTCCTCGCCGTGCTGCTGAAGCGGTCGGCCGAGACAAAAACACTCGTCTGCATCGGCAGGACCCACGGGCAGCACGGCGTCCCGACCACCTACGGCCTGCGGTTTGCCATCTGGGCAAGCGAGATCGCCCGGCATATCGAGCGCCTCGAACAGCTGCGCCCCCGGGTAGTTGTCGGGCAGATGACCGGAGCCGTGGGTACCCAGGCAGCGCTCGGGCCAAAAGGGATAGACGTGCAGGCAACGATGATGGAGAACCTCGGGATCAATGCGGTGGACGTATCCAACCAGGTCATCTCCCGCGACCGGTACGCGGAATATTTCATGTTCTGTGCCGGCATAGCAACGACCCTCGACAAGATTGGCATCGAGATCCGTTCGCTCCAGCGGACCGAGATCGGCGAAGTCGAGGAGGCCTTCGGGGCAAAACAGGTCGGCTCCTCGACCATGCCGCACAAGCGCAACCCGATCAAGAGCGAGCAGGTCTGCGGGCTCGCCCGGATCATCCGTTCGGCCGTCGAACCGGCGCTTCAGAACAACACCCTGTGGGACGAGCGCGACCTGACCAATTCGTCCTGCGAACGGGTGCTCTTTCCGGAGGCTTCCATCCTCACCGATCACTGCCTGCGGCTTATGGCCGTGGTGCTCGAAGGACTTGTCATCAACCGCGCTGCCATCCGCCGGAACCTAGGCTTCCTGCACGGGATCAACATGGCCGAATCGGTGATGATCGCGCTCACCCGCCGCGGTATGAACCGGCAGGACTCCCACGAGCGGGTCCGCCTTGCGAGCATGCAGGCACTCGCAGAAGGCCGGCCCCTTGCCGATGTGCTTTCTGCCGATCCCGAGGTAATCCGCTACTGCTCCAAGTCCGATATTGCAGCACTTCTCTCACCGGATACTTACATCGGGACAGCGGTCCTGCAGGTGGAGCGGGTGATAGAAAAACTCTCACCCCTCATTGTATGAACCCGCCTGCCCGGGGTTCTGGAAAATCGGGTGGATCTGAAAACCACGATCCGGGTTCACATCACCGGCATCAGTCCAGACCGGATCCATTCCCGGCTGCGGGACGCGGAGATACTATGTTTATCACCTCATACTGTGAACTACGAGAATAGACTATGGATCGGTACGTACATATCCGGGGATATCGGGTATCACATACCGATATTGTCCGCCTCGTGGTTATCGCATCCCTCACCTTCTCCTGCATTTTCATCACCTCGCTTTCCCTGGCCCGGCATGTCGAGACTATCTATGCCCAGCTCTTCTATTTCCCGATCCTCTATGCCACCTATTTCTACCCGAGACGCGGCCTTTACCTTGCCGGTTTCTGCGCAGTCGTGTATGAGGTCCTCGCCTACGTGTATGTCTTCCCGGATATCGGGGGCCTTATCTATACCACCGGGCAGGCAATTCTCTTTGTCTGCGTCGCTGCCCTCGTGGCGTACTTTACCGAAAAAGTGAACACCAGCGAGTCGCGCTACCGCAGCATCTTCGAAACCTCCCTCCTGGGTATCGTCCTCTTCGACCAGAACACCTTCTCCATCAAGTTTGCCAATTCCTATCTTGCGCGGCTGCTCGGCTATTCAGAGGAGGATCTTCCCAGCATGGGCTTTTCCCGGCTCTTCCATGCCAGGGAAGGACAGCGCAGGTTTTTTGAGTATCTCGGCTCCCACGAGGATATCCCCAATTTCGAGACTACATTTGCGCAAAAAAACGGGGAACCTGTCTGGGTCAACCTGTCATGGAGCCGGATCACCGGAAACCTGGTCAGCTGCTCGGTTATCGATATCAACCAGCGGAAACTTGCCGAGCAGGCTGCCGAAGAGAATTATATCCAGTACAAACAGGTGACGGAGAACGCCCCGACCTGCATTCTCATCCTCAGGGCGAATAAGATCGAATTTGCAAACCCGACCTTCAGGGCATTTACCGGCTACGAGCCGGATGAACTGACCGGGAAAGAACTGCTCCAGTTCCTCCATCCGGAAGACCAGAGCAGGTTCCCTCTTTTTTCCGATACGCCGGATTCCCGGCTGCCCCTTCCCGGTATGACCGAACTCCGGTTCGTCACAAAGAACGGCGAGATACGGCTTGCCACGCTTTTCTTTACCAGGATCAAGCAGAAAGGAGACCCCGCGGTCCTCATAAACCTGGTGGATATCACGGAATACGAGCGGCTGAAAGCAACGATCCAGCAGGATAACGAGCGCCGCCGGGGCATCCTCAGCACGGTGGCACACGAGCTCCGGACGCCGCTGCAGCCGATCATGGGCTATCTCTCCCTCCTGACACAGGACCCCAAGACCTACGGGGTCACGGACGAGACCCGGACTATCCTCGACAGGTGTGCCAAGAACGTGGACAGGGAGCGCCAGATCATCAACCAGATGCTGGAACTTTCCGTGCTGGATTCTGGTAAGATCCCCCTGAAATATTCCGTCTTCTCAGTACCTGAGATGATCAAAACCATTACCGATGCCGGGGGATACATGACAAAAGCGGACCTCACTGTTGATGTTCCGGCGGACCTGACCTTCGACGCTGACGAGAACAAAATATCCGTAGTGATCGATTCGATGCTCTCAAACGCGGTTAACTATTCAAAACCTCCCCGCAGGATCCGGATATCGTACCAGTCGGCATCCCATGAAACCATGCACCGTCTCTCCATCCGGGACAACGGAGTCGGCATCACCAACACCCAGCTCGACGAGATCTTTGAACCATTCCAGCTCCCGGACTCGGCAAACATGAGCCGTAAATACGACCGCATCGGCCTCTCGCTCTCGATCGCAAAAAAATATATCCAGATGCACGGGGGGTTCATCAGTGTCGATTCGATTGTGAACCTCGGGAGTACGTTCACCATCCACCTTCCCAAGCAAAAAAAATCAGGGTATTCCAGTGACACGTAAAATTCTTGTTGTGGAAGATGACCAGCCGATACTCGAGCTCATGGACGTACTCATCCGGAAACTCGGATATGAACCGGTCCTGATCACCAACGGGCCGGAAGCGCTCGATGCCATCCAGAAAGAACCGCCATCACTCATCCTGCTGGACATCATGATGGAACCCATGGATGGGTGGGAGTTCCTTGAGAAACTTCGCGGGGATTTTGCAATGCGGGACATTCCCGTCATCATCTTCTCTGCTTCACCTGTCATCGAAGAGAAGATGAAAACAATTCGCGATCCAAAACTGGGCGTACTCACCAAGCCCATCTCATTTTCTGAGCTCAGGGCGGGCATAGAGCACTATCTGACATAGTATCAGACAATCCGCGTAAAATTATCTGACGCGACATATAACCGTTCGGGGAGCCCGGAAAAGGTGCCTGGTTCGAAAATTTCAATTCCAAATGGAAGATTTAAAGTAAAACCTGAAAATTGAAGTTTTTACAATAACGCAATAATTAAATATCGATAAATGAAATTATTTGTATTGTTCGAATGCCTGAAGGTTTTCAAGGGCCCGTGATACCTCATGATTTCTGTTCTTTTGATCGATGACGAAACAGACCACCTTGAAACTGCAAAAGAGTATCTTGAAAAGACCGGTTCGTTTTCCGTTGAGATCTGCCCGTCAGCCCATGCTGCGCTGGGTCTCCTGTCATCGAAAAAATATGATGCCGTTGTGTCGGATTACGATATGCCGGTGATGACCGGTCTCGATCTTTTGAAAAAACTGAAAGCAGAGGGTGATCCAACCCCGTTCATCATGCTGACAGGCAGTGGACCGGAACATGTTGTGATCGAGGCATTCAACGCAGGCGCCGCATATTATCTCAAAAAACACCCGGACCCTGAAGAACAGTTCCTCGAACTCTCCCATAAGATACGGCTTGCCGTACGCAAGCACCAGGAGAGGCGGAAACTGGATCTTTTTGTCGATGTCACCCGTCATGACCTGCTCAACAAGGTGGCAGCGCTCACAGGTTATGTAGAGATCATAAAGGCAAATTCGTCCGATAAAAAAATTCTTGGGTATTGCGCAAAACAGCAATTGATCCTCACCTCAATCCGGGACCAGGTCAACTTTACTGAGGACTACCAGAACCTCGGTATCCAGAAACCCGTCTGGCAGGATCTGGAAGCCACGATCCGGCATGCCGTATCTATGCTGCCCCCGGATGTTGTTACACCGGTCTGCAGGGGGTGTTATGGCAGGGAGGTCTTTGCTGACCCCCTGCTGGTCAAGGTCTTCTACAACCTTATGGATAATTCGTTCCGGCACGGCAGGCCCATTTCGGCAATCCATTACTCCTGTGAGGAGCGGGCAGATGGTCTTGTGATCACGTATGAGGATGACGGCATAGGTATAACCGCAAAGGAGAAAGAAGAGATTTTTATCAAAGGCCGGGGAAAAAATACCGGTCTTGGCCTGTTCTTAATCCGCGAGATCCTGACCCTGACCGGGATCAGCGTCAAAGAGACCGGCAAACACGGGAAAGGGGCGCGGTTCGATATGCTGGTGCCAAAGGAAGGATACCGGGCCAAAAATAATAACGTAAAGAATGACTGAACAGGGTCGCCGGTACCTATCGTGGACAGATGTTTTGCGTGTTGTCGCTATGAAATGATGATTCTTGCCTCCGGTTACAGGCCCGGTACCCCCGTTCCGGACCGTATCAGGGATCCATCAAAATCTTCCAAAAAAAAAGACTTTGTTGAAACCCTATTTTTCTAATCATTTTCTTATGCTCTGCTGAGGTTAGGAGGGTGAGACCCTCTCTCTCAAGTCGAAGAACCTTCCGGTTCTTCTCCAGCCCACTCTTCCCTTCGGGAACAGCGGTCCCCCCAGAGGGGGAGGCATCCCAAGGGGTGCATCCCCTTGAATCTCTGAGAGGTCTTCAGACCTCGAAGAGGAGAAGATTTACAAAGTAAATCTTCGACCCCGTTTTTCAGGGGCTTTTCATCAACCTTCTGAGGGACTATCGCTCTATGGGGGATGCCCGAGCGGCGGGGAATTAATCGTCGCATCAGCGAAGAGAGCCTGATGGCTCTCTTCTCGTGTTCCTCCGTCACACAGCGAGGATTAATTGGAGAAGAATTCGCCAGAATTCTTCGACTGCGAGGGCGACACCGTTCGAAGAACCCTCCGGGTTCTGAGCGGTTCATCAGAACCTCGAAGACGAGAAGAGTTCATTAGAACTCTTCGAGTTCTTCTCAAGCCTGCTCTTCCCTTCGGGAACAGTAGTCTCCCCCAAGAGCGACTGTTTGTTTCTTTGAGAATTTCAACAGAGCCAAAAAAAGTAAAAAAAAGTGTTCAGATATACCGGGCCTTCATCGAGAGCTTCCGGGGCGTGTAGAGCGGGCGGAATGGCTTGCCGTCCGTGTCCACCTTGACCGAGGTCACGAGGGTCTCGACGGTCATCTGGTCCTTGAACGGTTTATTGGGCTGTGATTTTTTCCGGATGGTTACGGTCAGTTTTTTGCTGGCAACTTCCTCGTCCCCGACAACGATAACGTAGGGAACCCAGTCCATACCTGCCTCGCGGACTTTCTTGCCCACGCTCTCTTCGCGGTCATCGACATCGCAGCGGATCTGGGCTGCGTTGATCGCATTGCAGATCTCTTCGGCATACGGCAGGTGGCGCTCGGCGACCGGCACGACCCGGACCTGGACGGGCGAAAGCCAGGTCGGGAGGGAGGGAACCTGCTGGGTAGAGATATTTTCGAGAATGGCACAGATGACACGCTCGACACTGCCCGTTGGCGAGCAGTGGAGAATCGGCGGATACACCGGTGTGCCATCCTCCTTATGGTATTTGATGTTGAACCGCGTCGAACTCTCGACATCGATCTGGACAGTCGGGTTCTCGATCGGGCGGAGCTGGCCGTCAATGGCCGCAAGGTCGATCTTCGCTACCCAGTAGTGAACCCTGTCAGAGAGGATCTCGATGAGCATCGGGCAGCCGGACTCCTTCACGATCTTCTTGACCCACGCTTCATGCTGGGCATAAAAGTCTTTTGTGCACCGGAACGCAGCTACAAGTTCAGTCTCGAAGTCCCGGCCGGTCTGCCAGCCCATGGCGAGCTGCTCCTCAAAGCACTTCAGTGCCTCGGGCATGTCGGTACAGAGCGAGTGCATATCGGGCATCGTGAATGCACGCAGGCGCTTGAGCCCGATGACCTCCCCCTTCTGTTCGTGCCGGAACGAGTAGGTGGAGAGCTCGTACATCTTCATCGGGAGGTTATTGGGGGAGATGTGCATGTCCCGCATGATAGAGAACATGCCGAAGCAGGCGGCGAACCGCAGCATCATGTTCCGGTTGTTGGACTTGAACCGGTACTGGCGCTCGCCAAATTTTTCGGCATGCTCGAAGATTGCCCTGTCGCCAAGGTCGTACATGACCGGGGTCTCGACCGGTGTGCCGCCATACTCGAGCACCATGCGGAGCACATAATCGGCGAGCAGGTCACGGATCAGCTTGCCCTTTGGCATCCAGCGGAGGCATCCCACGTCGCTTGCGGGCTCGTAATCCACGAGTTCCTTGCTGCGCATCAGCTCGACGTGGGCCGGTTCGCCTCCAACAGGGACGGCAACGCCCAGCTCTTTTTTCACCAGGCAGCCGAACGCTGAATCGTCGAGGTACTCCTTGTAATCGTGCTGTTTACCGTCCGGGGTCAGGACGAACCAGTCGTGGGTAACTTCCTTTTTCTCTTTCTTCACCGCTCCTTCCTCGCCGGGCACGATAGTCTTGGAAAGTTCAGAGAGCGGATGGCCTTTACAGGAGAGCTTGAAAGACTTGTACCACCCGAACGGGGCCCTTTTAACAGCATACCCTTCAGCCTCAAGGCCAGCTTTTAATGCGTTGAGTACAGCAATTGCAGTTTCCGGCGAAGCAAGGTCATTTGAAAGGTGGGCGTACGGGTACAATAGAATCTTATCCGTTTTGACCTGCCCGGCAGTCTTTATAATTTCCCCGGTGGCCTGAAGGATCACGCCTTCGAGATCTTCCTCATCTATCGATTCCACGGCGCAGAAAACAGTGAGTGCATCTTCCATCCTGTCGGTCGGAACAGAACACTCCTCTGCCATCTTTGTCTTCTTTTTTGCTTCGTATTCTATGTAGTCTGAATGGATCAAAAGAAGTCGCATTGGTTCATCTCCACATGAATCCGGTCATCCGTATAAAATGGGTTTTCCCGGTATATATAGTGAGTAATCTGGAATGCCGGGGGAGCAGGAATCAATGGGAGTTTCACGGGTGGAAAGAACATAAAAACCAGAATTTGGAGGGCTCCCCGCCTGAGGGCCTCTCGCGGGGACCGACGAAGGAGGTCGAGAAGTTCGCAAGAACTTCGAGCCACGGCGGGGCAAGTTCCGTCACTGGGATTTCCGGTAATTGAGGCAGCCGCTGGAGCGCCCGGTGGGGAATCTGTCGTCGCATCTGAGAGGACTGATTCAAGAAGAACCCTCAGGTTCTTCGAAGCGGTGGCACCTATCACAAGGGGTATGGGGTCGGAACCCCCATCAAAAATTTTTTAAAAATATCCCATTATTTTACGTCATTCCCGTTTCCTGTTCGCATGGTAGCGGGACAGGGTGGCCTGCCGCTGGTCCAGGTACTTTGCATCGTGTTTTTTGTAATAGGGGTTCTGTGCCCGCTCGGTTGTATAAAAGACAAGCTGCCCGATTGGCATTCCTGCATAGATCCTGACCGGGCGGGAGTTTACGTTGCACATCTCCAGCGTGATCGTCCCACGGAACCCGGCATCGATCCAGCCGCCGGTCTGGTGGAGCGTGACGCCAAGGCGTGCGATACTCGATTTGCCTTCGATAGTAGCGACAATGTTATCAGGCAGTTCAATGCGTTCCAGTGTTTCGGCGAGGATGAACTGTCCCGGGTTCAGGACAAAAGAGTCAGCGTGCGTCTCTTCGACGTCACTTGTCACGCTGATCTGATTGTACGGGTCGATGACTTCGTTGCCGGGCCGGTACCAGACAAAGTGGCTGCCAAGCCGGATGTCCACCGAGTTCGGCTGAACGAGTTTTTCATCGTAGGGATCGATCTTGATATGGCCCCTCGCAATGCGATCGAGGAGCTGCCAGTCCACGAGAATCATTGGCACTAAGATGTGTTCTGCTTCATCTTTAGTACTTCCGGCCGGTGCCCCGCCCGTGCCGTAATAAAAGACGGGGAATGCCGGATAGAAGGAGGAATTGTCACTTCTACGAAAATTCTTCCTTCGTCCCGGTCATGGCGCAGTATCCCGGCATGCCGGGCAGTCCAGCGCGTAATCGTGCCAGATATCAGCCCACGGGGCAAACCCTGCGCAGACAGCCGGCTTTGTATCATGAATCCGACACCATGCCTTCCCGTCATCCCCCTTCAGAAAAAACGGGCAGTGATCAAGCATCCTGCCACCAGGCCCCACCCAGTAACGGATTTTGGATATGGCGGGCAGATCAGATGCGGATAGTTCCGCACCATTCGCCCGTCTCCCGTCAGCAAAACGGATAGAGACGTGCTGCAGGATGTCGGCACGGCTGTCGGCAATCCACGGGGCCAGATCCCCGGGGATCCCGTTCTGCCCCCACCCCCACTTCTCACAGCATCTTCCGCATTGCAGGCAGTCCTGGTCCTTAGCCATATGTTTCTTCCAGTCTATTGGTCAGGATATTTATTGAGGAGTTGTTTATACTATCGCTCCTGCCCCGGACAGGTTGAGGAAGATACGGTAGTATCAGAAAGGGTAGCATCAGAAAGTATATAATACAAAATGTTAAATATACTTTACAAATACCGGTGCTCACGGGCACAGGTATTGAAGAGCACAGCCATAAGAACAGCAGAACACAAGAAGCACTAAAAAGTAAAAACCCGGTTGCGGAAACAACCGCACGACAAACACCAGAAATGTCCACCCTCCAGAGTGTATGGATGGGTTCTCGACACACTTTTTTACCTTTTCTGAAGAGATTTGGCGGGCTGCGGTTTCATGGCACGTACGACACGGGTCGGGTCCCTGACCTGTCATCCAGAGAGCGTGAAGATCGTCCGGCACTCACCGAAGCAATCAAAAAGATATCATCGAGGGGTTTTGCCGTCACCTCCAGGCAAGCGGTTATTGGAAATAAGCGACGATATTCCGGAATACCTGCATATTTCCGGATTCAGCGGGGAGTGGTATACGTTCCCGCTTCATCCTCTCCTTCAGGAGCGGCCAGTCATAGAGGTTCGTAAATTCCATTGCCCGTTCAGGGTGTGGCATAAGTCCAAGGACCTTGCCATTCGATGAGGTGATACCGGCAATGTCCTCAACCGACCCGTTCGGATTGAAAGGATATTCCCCGTCGGCGGGGCTCAGGTCTTCCCGGCAGTACGTGAACGCGATCATCTTCTGTTTCCGGATCCTCTGCAGGGTCTCTTTCGAACACGAGAAATTGCCTTCGCCGTGGGCGACCGGGCAGGTGATCCGTTCTATACCGGAGGTCCACAGGTTGTCGGCCGCCGGTTTCAGGATGACAAACCGGCATTCCAGCCTCCCTCCCCTGTTGGGCATCAGGGCAATATCCCGCGCATAGGTTTTGTCAAATGCGGGGACAAGCCCGAGATTTGCAAGGATCTGGAACCCGTTGCAGATCCCGAGCACAAGGTTGTCGCCGTCGAGGAACTCCAGAAGGTCATCTTTGAGGTTGTTCCTGACCCGGTTCGCATAGGCATTGCCCGCCCCGGTGTCGTCGCCATAGGAAAATCCTCCCGGGAAGACCAGCAGCCGGTATTCTGACAGTTTCCGCCTTCCTGAAATCAGGTCATTGATGTGGACGATATCGGATGCCATGCCGGCCCGGGCAAGAGCTTCCTGCGTCTCCATCTCGGAGTTGATCCCGAAACCGCTCATTATGAGGGCTTTTTCGGGAATCTCTTTCCTTTCGGAGACCGAAGGTCTGGCTCTCGCCCGTTTCAGGTTCCTGCGTGATGCAGCCATGGTTCTCAGTACTCCCTGAAGGGCGACTTGTACGCCTTTTCAAGTTCTGCGACATCCACGTCAATCAGGAGGTTCCGGGCCGTCACCCGCAGCCGGGTGCCACCGACCCTCCCGAGCAGGACCGCATCACTTTCAGCCGCGTTGAAGACCCGCTCGAATGCCCTCTTGTTGTCCGGGGCGATGGTAACAAGGAACCTGCCAAGCGATTCGGAGAAGAGGAAGTAGTCCGGGCGCATACCGGTGGGGATCGTCAGGTTCATCCCGACCTGTCCGGCAATAGCGACCTTGGCGAGAGCTACTCCCAGTCCGCCGTAACTGACGGGAAAGGCAGAGGCAATGAGCTCGTGTCCAATCGCGCCTGCGACTTTTTCGTACCGGATTTTTGCCGCTCCGGCATCCAGTTCCGGGACAGTGTTGCCAATACTTCCGAGATGGGAGAAATACTCCGAACCTCCCAGTTCCCCATGAGTCCGACCGATTACGTAAACAAGGTCACCTTCGATCTTTGCGTCCAAGGAGACCGCTTTCGATACATCCGGATGCACACCGATGGACGAGATAAGGAGCGTCGGCAGCACGGAGACCCTGACCGGGTTGTCGTCCGCATCAAAACCGGAAAAGTCGTTGAACATGCTGTCTTTCCCCGAGATGAAAGGCGTCCCGAATGCTTTTGCAAAATCATAGCACCCCTTTGCAGCCCGCTTCAGCTGCCCGAGGCGTTCCGGTTCATCCGACGAGCACCAGCAGAAGTTGTCGAGGATGGCGATCGCATCCGGAGGGATGCCGAGCGCGACAAGGCCCCGTATGGCCGTGTCGATCCCTGCCCCGGCCATGCGGTACGGGTCGATCTCGGAATACGACGGAAAAACCCCCTGGGAAAGTCCCACTCCTTTTTTCGACCCGGGGATCACTTTCGTCAGTGATGCCGCTGACTGCACCCGTCCTTTCCCCTGGACCGGCCCGAGTACATGACCGCCCTGGACAGTATGGTCGTACTGGAGGGAGATGAACTCCTTTGAACAGATGTTCTTTCTCCCGAGCATCGAAAGGAGAGTAGCATCGAGGCGCTCGGGACAGGGTGTATCCGGCTCGGGGTAGGTCTTCGGCGTATAGGTCGTCTTCAGGTGTTTCTTTGGCAGTCCGTCATGGAGGAATGCAAGTTCGATGTCCATCACAATTTTGCCATGGTATTCGACAACACAGCGGCCTGAATCCGTGAAGGTCCCGATCACGGTCGCCTCAACTTCCCGCCGCTGCATCAGCTCCATGAACGCATCGAGATTTTCCGGCGGCACGGCAAGGGTCATCCGCTCCTGCGACTCGGAGATCCAGATCTCCCACGGAGCCATACCGGGATATTTGAGGGGGACCGTATCGAGGAGCACATGGCAGCCGTTGCATTCCTTTGCCATCTCGGCAACCGAACAGGAGAGGCCCCCCGCCCCGTTGTCCGTTATGCTCCGGTAGAGGCCGAGGTCCCGTGCCTCTTTTACGATGACGTCACTGAATTTTTTCTGGGTTATGGGATCGCCGATCTGCACCGCGGTGACCGGGCTTGCCGGGTCGAGCGCCTCAGAAGAGAATGTGGCTCCATGGATGCCATCCTTACCCACCCGCCCTCCGACCATCACGATATGGTCGCCGGGCCGTGCCTGTTTTTCGAAGAGTTTTCTTCCGTTCTTACTGAGGGGCATCACGCCGACCGTCCCCGCAAAAACGAGCGGCTTGCCTATATACCGGTTGTCGAAATAGCAGAAACCCTGCGGGGTCGGGATGCCGGAGCAGTTGCCCCCCGTTCCCACGCCCCTCACAACCCCGTCAAGGATCTGACGCGGGGAAAGGATCGGGTTCGATCTGTTCTTCCCCCGGTAGAGAGACGGGACGGACTCCGGCTCGCCTACGCAGTATCCATAGACATTGATACAGGGCTTTGCCCCGAGGCCAAAACCGATTGTGTCCCGGTTCACCCCGACAATTCCTGTGAGGGCTCCGCCAAACGGGTCGAGGGCAGAGGGGGAATTATGGGTCTCGACCTTGTGGGTCACGAGATATTCGTCGTCGAAGACTATCGCACCCGAGTTGTCGGTAAAGACCGTCACGCATATGTCCTTGTCCCCTTTTTCCTTCCGGATCTCATTGGTAGCCGCCTGGATGTACGTTTTGTAGAGCCCGTTGGGGACATCCTCATCCATTGCGGAAGCGAAGATGGTATGCTTGCAGTGCTCGCTCCAGGTCTGGGCCAGCGATTCGAGCTCCACATCGGTTGGTTTTCGCCCGCTCTTCCTGAAATAGTCACGGATCGCGTGGAGCTGGGGAAGGTCCAGCGCGAGCGGGCCCCGGCGTTGTTGCGTCAGGCGATCCATAATTCCCTCTTTTCCGAGCCGTGCCAGTTCAGCATCCTCAAGCTCAAGGTCGACTGGTTCAGCATCCAGGAATTCGTGGAGCTGGACATGCGGTACGACCGGGTCCATGCCCTTCTCGCCATATTCCTGCCGGGTCCTGATGAGCACACGGTTTACGAGAGGGTTCGCGAGGGTCGACCCCAGTCTCCGGAGGGCTTCAGCAGAAAGTATTCCCCGGACAAAGAAGAGCTGGGAACTATAGACCGCTTCACCGTCCGAAAATTTCATCGGGAGATAGTCCTCGATGGTCTGTTTTGCCGTATTCCCTACATTGTCAGTCACGCCCGGCAGGAAGCCGACTTCGATAGCGTAATCGAACAGGGGCTTTGTCGCTTCGTCCACCCTGAATTCCTGTACAACGGGGTTGATGAGCTGGGAGCCGATCCTAAAAAGCTCATCACGGGTAAAGTCCCGTGCACCGGTCTCTATCATATATACGTCCGCGAGATGTAACTCGTCGATCTGGAACCCGAGCGAGCGGATCCGGTCCGTGCGGGTCTTCAGGCGGGGATCTTTTGTATAGTGAACTTCTATCCGGTGGACAAAAGAAGCCATGATTACTGGTTTCGCGGGAAGTACAAAATAGGTATCGTATACCGGCCCTGACAAAATAAAATATCCTGAGGTATTCAGATGGTTTACCTGCAAAAATGCCAGCAGAAAAAGGGATTTATCTCTTCCACACTTCCATACTCAACATGTTCCTGCCGTGATACACGATCTCCCTTGCGGTGAACACCAGGACCACGAAATCGGGATTGTCCACGGATTTAAAATACTGTTCAAACATCGGATTCCAGTATTTCTTCTTCGTCGGGATATCTCCGTGGACCTCCCCCTTTGCCTGGATCTCCACATAAGGATCTGAGAATTCCTTACCGGACCAGATCGCGATCGCTGCATTCGGATCTTTTTGGAGCTGTGCCACTTTCTTCGAACTTTTCATGGTACCCCCGACAAGGGTCATATCGGGAAACCCGTTCAGTACCATGAACCGCACTGCGGGCAGCTTGCCGTCCAGTGTTGCAACAGCCGCCGGGTGGGGACCACCCATAACTTCCAGGATCTGTTCCCTGAGTGCCATGGGGAAAGACTGTTACGGGGATCGCAATAAACCTAGTGATACGGGTAAATTTGGAGATCGGAAAGACTGGACAGCAGATGTTCCGGCGTATGGTTCTCCCGTTCCGGACATTCTACGGGTACCTTCCCCGTGCTGTCAGGAATAGGACCGGGCGATATTTTCGTGGCAATGGAGAGAGGGAGATGTTACAGTCCTTGTTTCATCTAATAGAAACTGGCTGAATACATAAATAGAGTGCCAAAGGATTTCCTCATCATCACCAGGGTGATCGTATGCGAAGTCAGGGATACCTCGTTTTAATCTTGGTTATTGTAGCAGCACTCCTCATCGCGGGATGTGCACAACAGCAGAGCAAAACTCAGCCGACAGGACAGCCGACAGCCCAGCCGGCAATGACGACCGGGCAGATGCAATCATCGGACTCTGTCATGGTAACAAGTTCGTCGCTCGGGACCGTACTCACCGACGCAAAAGGTATGGCACTCTATCTCTTTGCACGGGATATTCCCGGAAACGGGACAAGCACCTGTTCCGGCGCGTGTGCAGCGATCTGGCCTGTCTTTTCGGTGAATCAGGTTATCGTCTCCCCGCCACTTGCTTCGGCGGATTTCTCATCGATAAAACGCAGTGACGGGACAGCCCAGACTACCTACAAGGGATGGCCGCTTTACTATTACACGGCTGATGCGCAGCCCGGCGATATGAAAGGCGAAGGCGTAACCGGGAACTGGTTTGTTGCAAAGCCGGACTATACCGTCATGGTCTCCCAGCAGCCGGGCGCGGGAACGTTCCTGACCGATGGAACCGGCAGAACGTTGTACTTCTTTTCCAAGGACTCTCCCGGGGTATCTTCCTGTACAGGAGCCTGCCTTGCGAAATGGCCTGCGTTCGCGGGCAGCCCGGTTGTCGCACCATCCATTCTCAAACCATCCGATTTCAGCGCGGGGAACCGGACTGATGGCATGAACCAGTCATTGTACATGGGCATGCCGCTCTACTATTTCTCCGGGGATACGATGCCTGGGGATATGATGGGCAACGGTTACAACAACCTCTGGCACGTTGCAAATATCACCGGTTACGTGCCTCCGCCACCCGCCCCGGCAATCGTACCCACCCCGACTACGATACCGACAACAGTATCCTATATGGGCGGCTCAAGTGGCGGCGGTGGCGGGGGTTATTAGAACTCCCTTTTTTCAAAACGCAACCTTTGTATCATCTTCCGCAAGATACAAGGAGCATGATAGTACCCGCTGACCTGTCGCGGATCGAGCGGACGCTCCTGACCATCAGCCTGGTCTTCATCATCATCCTCGCGGTGAAGATGACGACATTCATCATCTCCTTCTTCATCACATCCGTTATCCTTGCCATGCTCTTCCTGCCGGCAATGAACTGGCTGAAAGGCAAGGGGTTCTCCGATCTCGTCTCCGTCTCGGTCATCACGATCCTGGCATGCGCCGGTATCCTCGTGCTGATCGTCATCACCATACTCTCGTTCCATTCGCTCGTATCTGACATTCCGCTCTACCAGAATGACCTCAACCTGCGGTTCGCCGATATCACAACGGCCCTGAACCATGCCGGGATCACCGGGGGGGCCATCTCCCCGCCTTCTGTCAGCATCAGCGATATCGTGGCTTTCGGCATATCCGGGATCATGGGGATCGGGAACGCGTTCCTCTTCCTCTTCTTCGTGGGAGTGACAACGTTCTTTATCCTGCTCGAGGCGCCCCGCATCGTCTCACGGATGGAGAAGCAGTTCGGGAGAGAGAGTCCGATCCTCGGGCAGCTCGACCGCATGACCGGGTACATCACCGATTTTATCGTGGTCAGGACCGAGACCAATGCGATCCACGGGCTGCTGTTCGGGGGGTTCTTATCGGTGATGGGGGTCCATTCCGCGGTCCTATGGGGGATACTGACCTTCCTTCTGGGCTACATTCCGTACTTCGGCCTTGTCATAGCCGCTCTTCCGGCGATCTTTTTTGCGTGGCTTCAGTTCGGGGTTCCCGGCGCGGCTGCCGTGATCGCCGCGGTCTGTGTCCTGAACCTGATCGTCGAGAACCCGGTCTATTCCTATCTCGCCGCCAGAAAATTCGAGGTCCCGGCCCTCATCGTGATCCTTTCGGTGATATTCTGGGGCTGGCTCCTGGGAATCATCGGTATGCTCTTTTCCATACCCATAACCCTGATGCTCCTCCTTTCCTTCGAGATGTCCGGGGATCTCCGCTGGATCAACGCGGTGCTGGGAGTCGGTCACCTCTTTGGGAATCATGGCAGGGAGGATCCCGGGCCGCCCGGCGGTCCGGACTGATCAACATTCCTTCCGGGGCGTGCGGGAGATCCGGAGGAGATTTTTTTTAGAGAATCGATCTCACCACGACAGTTGAGTTCCCTTCCCATCCAAGCGTCACCGTGGAACTTCCCAGGATCGTGCCGGTCCTGATGTCCCGTGCGACGACCGTGATGACAACAGGAACGCCGGCGGAAGCCGGCATGTCAGAAAACGACCAGTATACCTTGTCCCCGTGATTGATGAAAAATGCTCCCTGCTGGTTCACATGATAATCCGGAGGAGACCAGGTCAGGAACCTCCCGAAGCTCGTGTTCCACTCAACATCGGTACTGGAGACATCGAAGCCGGTGAGGTTCGGAGTCAGCCCGATCCCCGGCGTCGAGGACATCACCGGAGAGTAACGGAGAGGCGCGGCTTCCAGCTTCAGGGACACCGGCACCGGTACGGGTGCTGCTGCGGACCCTGCCCGGGCGATGCCGCAGGTCCCGTTGACGCAACCGCAACTGCCGGCACCGCAGTCAAGCGGGCCGGCACAGTTCATGGTGCACATCACATCGCAGACCCCCTTACTGACTTTATTGATGCAGCTGGTGGGATGGCAGCACTGGGCAGGAACGCAGTCTTCATCGGTCACGCAGCTCTGTACCGGGGCGGGAATGACGGATAAACCAGGTGATAAGGATGGAGACGGCAGGACCGGTCCGGGCGTAACGTTCATCACGGGCGGACCGGCCGTACAACCGGCCGCGGCTGCGAGAGTGATGCACGCCGCGAGAAGAACGAGGAGATCGGAATCCATAGATTGGTATCGGGAGGAGAGGTTATTAAACCAGACGCGTACATAGATCGTTCCTCATCCTGCTCTCGAACGAATACCGGGAACCTGCCTGTATATTTCGAACGTGGGAATGCCGATCGATCCGGAGCAGCAATTTTAATAACAGTGCTCCCATAACCGCGATGAAGACCGGCAACTCTCAGATCCTGGTCTCTTTTGTCGGCGGGCCCGGGATGGATAAACTCCTCGAGATGGAGATTACCTTGACGGGCAGCCCGGGGAAGAGCAGGACCCAGTCGATCGGGTCGCGGCTGGGCACGACACCGGTCCAGGTCCCCAGCTCACTGACCTTCACCGGGCATTATTCCGGGACAAACCATGTCTTTATCACCGGTTATTTCTCCGATGGTACCCATAAGGCCGTGCTTGACAAGGATCTATGAGAGAAGGAGATCCAATTTTTCCGGCCCTGCCCGTTGTTAAGAGAGGCCGACAGTCCGATCAGCCCCGGGATCGCGTTCCCGGGGATCAGCCGGACTTCTTCTTTGACTTTACCGGCTTCTTCCCATCGCCTATAACCGTTTTTTTCCGCAGGAGACGGTTATACGCAATGGCAAAACGGTGGGCTTCGTTCCGGATCTCCTGGACGTACCGGAGGGCCATCCCCTTTTCATCCAGCCGCCGGGGAAGCATCTCTCCGGGCATAAAGATCTCTTCCTCTTTTTTTGCAATAGCAATGACCGGGATTGTGAGATCGAGGTCCCTGAGAGAACTCCGGGCCGATGAGAGCTGGCCTTTTCCCCCGTCAATAATGATGAGGTCTGGCATCCCGGCGTCCTCCTTGATGAGACGGTCGTACCGCCGTCTGACAATCTCCGCAATCGAGGCGAAATCATCGATTCCCTCCACCGTCTTTATCCTGAACCTGCGGTAATTTTTCTTGTCCGGTACGCCGTTGCGGAACTGCACCATCGACCCGACCATGGCAGTACCGGAGAGGTGCGAGATATCGAAGCATTCGATCACTTCCGGAAGATCAGGGAGACCGAGGTTTGCCTGCAGGTCTTTCACCTTCAGGTCATTTTTCAGGAACGAGTACTCGATGTTCTTCTCCACAAGTTCGAGGAGTTTTTTCTTCTCTCCAATCATCGGTACTGAGACATGTACAGCCTTTCCCTTGCGTTCGGCAAGGTATTCAGCCATGGCTTCACCCACTTCCAGCGGGACGATGAGTTCTGACGGCGGGGTCCGTTCCGCATAGTACTGGACGAGGAACTCTTCGAAAAAATCTTCCCGGTGGTCAAACGAAAACTCCTGTTTGCCGGCAAGCAGGCCTTTCTCCACCGAGAAGACCATCAGGTATACCGTTTCATCGGATACCGCATAGGCAATAACGTCCTGGTCGGTCTCCTTTGGCCTTTCGACGTGCTGGCGTTCGGTGAGATGCCCGATCGCGGTTATCTGGTTGCGGAGTACCAGGGCTTTCTCGTAATCCTTCATTGCGGCATATCCGGCCATCTCTTCACGCAGCGAGGCGAGGAGCTCATTGCCCTTTCCTTTCAGAAGGGCTGCGGCCCGGTCAACGTCTTTCCCGTAATCTTCCTCACTGATCGAACCGATGCAGGGAGCGCTGCAGGTGTGCATGTGGTGCCGGAGACAGGCGCGTTTCGGCAGTTTCCTGCATGAACGCAGGAGGAAGACCCGTTTGATCACCCTGATGAGGGCGTCACGCTCCGCCGCGGAAACGAACGGACCAAAATACGAGGCTTCCCCTTTAGCCGTGCGCCGTGCAATCCCGATCCGCGGGAACTGCTCGGTTGTCAGCTCGATATAGGCATACCGTTTGGCATCCTTGAGATCGATGTTGTACTTCGGCTGGTGTTTTTTGATGAGGTTGTTCTCGAGCAGGAGCGCTTCGGTCTCGGTGTTGGTCACCATGACGCTGACTCGGGCGATACCTGAGACGAGGCTCCGGGTCTTTACGTCGTGGTCTTTTTTCTGGAAGTAACTGCTCACCCGTTTCCTGAGGTTTTTTGCTTTTCCCACATAGATGACCGTATCTCTTTTGTCAAAAAAAAGATAACAGCCGGGGTTGTTTGGGAGGGTGGCAGTATCAAGCATTTCGCAGTGTAGCGTCTCTTCGTGCAAGCTCATAAGGGATGAGGATCGGGTGAGGGTCGGGGATTATCTGTCAGCGACGGCCCTCGAACATCATGTCCAAAAACTGCCCGGTATAGCTCTCCTTCGTAGCCGCAACCTTCTCAGGCGTCCCGGTAGCAATGATCTCGCCGCCGGCGTCCCCGCCCTCCGGACCGATATCGATGAGGTGGTCGGCCGACTTGATGACATCGAGGTTGTGCTCGATCACGATCACGGTGTTGCCTTTCTCCACGAGGTCGTCGAGCACCTTGATCAGCTTCTTGGTGTCGTCGAAGTGTAGCCCGGTCGTCGGCTCGTCCAGGAGGTAGAGGGTCCTGCCGGTCGCACGCTTCGCAAGCTCGCGGGTGAGCTTGATCCGCTGCGCCTCTCCGCCCGAGAGCGTGGTCGAGCTCTGGCCGAGCTTGATATAGTCGAGCCCGACCCGCGAAAGGGTCTCTAGCTTGGTCCGGATTGACGGGATGTTCTCGAAGAGCTTCATCGCCTCTTCGACACTCATGTCGAGGACGTCGGCGATGGACCTGCCCTTGTATTTCACCTCAAGGGTCTCGCGGTTGTACCGCTTCCCTTTGCACTCCTCGCACTCGATATACACGTCGGGGAGGAAGTTCATCTCGATCCGGATGAGGCCGTCGCCCTCGCAGGCTTCGCACCGCCCGCCCCGGAGGTTGAAGGAGAACCGGCCCGGCTTGTAGCCCCGCATCTTCGCCTCCTTCGTGCCGGCAAAGACGGTGCGGATCTCGTCGAAGACTTTCGTGTAGGTCGCCGGGTTGGACCGCGGGGTCTTCCCGATCGGGGACTGGTCGATGACGATGACCTTGTCGATCTCGGCATCGAAGACGATCGCGTCGTGCTTCCCGGCCTGCTCCCGGGACCTGTTGATGATCTGCATCATGCCCTTGTAGAGGGTCTCGTACACGAGCGTGGACTTCCCGCTGCCCGAGACACCGGTGACGACCGTGAGGAGGCCGATGGGGAACTTCGCGGTGATGCCCTTGAGGTTGTTCTCCCGGCACTTCTTCACGGTGATGTACCGCTTCGGGGCCCGGCGCTTTGCGGGGATCTCGATCTTCTTCGTGCCTGCGAGATACTGGCCGGTCAGGGACTTTTTGTTCTTCTCGATCTGCTTCGGGTTCCCTTCCGCGACAACGGCGCCGCCATGGAGCCCGGCGCCCGGGCCCATATCGATGACGTGCTCGGCGGACCGGATCATGTCCTCGTCATGCTCCACGACGAGCACCGTGTTCCCGAGGTCACGGAGCGTCCGGAGCGTCTCGATGAGCTTCCGGTTGTCGCGCTGGTGGAGGCCGATTGAGGGCTCGTCGAGGACGTAGAGGACGCCCATCAGGTTCGAGCCGATCTGGGTCGCGAGCCGGATCCGCTGCGCTTCCCCGCCGGAGAGCGTCCCGGCGTTCCGGGAGAGCGTGAGGTACCCGAGGCCGACTTTTTCGAGGAAGTCGAGGCGTGACCGGATCTCCTTGATAATCTGGGTCGCGATCTCGGTCTCCTTCTCGGTCAGTTTCAGGTTCCGGAACAATGCAGCGCTCTTCGCGACCGGCAGGTCGGTGACATCGATGATGGACTTCCCGTCGATCCGGACGGCGAGCACCTTCTCCTTGAGCCGCTTCCCCTTGCAGGCCGGGCAGTCGGAGACCCGCATGTAGCTCTCGAGCTCGCGTTTCCGCCAGTCCGACTGCGTCTGGGCATAGAGCCGGGCGGTCTGGGGCAGGAGCCCTTCCCACTCACCCGTGTGCGACCACTCCGCGTCGCCGCCTTTCATGCTCATCGAGAATTTCATCTTCCGGTCGGAGCCGTACATCAGCGCGTCGTACTGCTCCGTGGTCAGGTCTTTGATCGGCGTGAGGGCAGAGAAGCCATAGTTCCTCGCAAGGGTAGCGAGGTACTGGCCCCGGAACCCGTCCATCGGGTTGCGGTACGGGGCGACTGCCCCGTCCGCGATGCACCGCTCCTTGTCCGGGATGATGAGGTCGGGGTCGAACTCCATCTTCACCCCGAGCCCATGGCACTCCTCGCAGGCGCCGAACGGGCTGTTGAACGAGAACATACGGGGCTGGAGCTCCTCAAACGCAATCCCGCAGACCGGGCAGGCCATGAGGGACGAGTACGTGGACTCCTTCCCCTCTTCATCAGCGACGAGCACGAGCCCCTCGGACTTCTTTAAGCAGTTCTCCACCGCTTCCGCAAGCCGGGTCCGGTCGGAGGATTCGAGCCGGTCAATGACGATCTCGATGTCCTGTTTTTTGTACCGGTCGAGGGCGATCTCCTCGTCGGTCCGTATGATCTTCCCGTTCACCCTGACCCGGGCATAGCCTTCCTTGTTCAGGTCCCTGAGGAGCTGCTGGTACGTCCCTTTCTTCTGCCGGACGATGGGGGCGAGGACCGTGACCTGGCCCGGGTGTTCCGCTACGATCTGGTCGGCAATCCTGTCGGGGGTCTGGGCGGCGATGGGGATGTTGTGCTCGGGGCAGTAGGGCGTCCCGATCCGGGCGAAGAGGAGGCGGAGGTAATCGTAGATCTCGGTGACGGTGCCGACCGTGCTGCGGGGGTTCTTCGAGGTCGTCTTCTGCTCGATGGAGATGGCGGGCGAGAGCCCCTCGATGGAGTCCACGTCGGGCTTGTGCATCAGCCCGAGGAACTGGCGGGCATAGGCGGAGAGCGACTCGACATACCGCCGCTGCCCCTCGGCGTAGAGCGTGTCGAACGCGAGCGTCGATTTCCCGGAGCCGGAGACCCCGGTGATCACCACGAGCCTGTCGCGGGGGATCGTGACGCTGATATTCTTGAGGTTGTGCTGGCGGGCACCTTTGATGATGATGTCTTTCATTTTACGTGGGGTACAGATTGGTGCCGGTATTTAAAGAAGTGAGGATTGGGGACGGTGAAAGTGTAGGGAGGGCGAGCTAATCTGCGGTAGCGGCGGTCTTTCCCATCGGGATGAATTTGCATATCAACCGCAGACGCAACAGAGCCCCAGCAAGTATTAAATGTCTCTTTTTCTATAATTTCGAACCGGTGTGAAAATGGGTAAAATCATCGTATTCATAAATCTGTCATTAGATGGAGTGATGCAAGCCCCGGCACGACCTGACGAGGATACTCGTGGCGGCTTTACGCACGGTGGATGGGCTGCGCCGTACGCAGCGATGCCCGAGGCAGGAGAGGCTATGGCAAATGCAGGCGGCCTTCTTCTGGGCCGAACGACGTATGAGGACTTTTATAATGTCTGGCCTCAGCGGACTTACAGTCCTTTCTCATCATACATGGATAATACCCAAAAGTATGTTGTATCCAGAACGCTAAAGGAACCCCTGCCATGGAAAAATTCCACTCTCATTAATGGCGACGTTGCAAAGACGCTTTCTACGCTAAAGAAAGAGCAAAAAAAGGATCTTGTAATCATGGGCAGCGGGGAGTTGATACGATCGTTAATGCCTAGTAATCTGATAGATGAGTATGTCCTTTTAGTCCATCCGCTCGTCTTAGGGGAAGGACGTCGCCTGTTTGATGAAGGCATTCCCTATACACCTCTGAAGCTCATACGTGCCAAGACAACTGATAAGGGTGTTATTATAGCAACCTACCAGCCAGCTTGAGTCACGGTTCTGATGCATCGGCGGTTGAGGGCCATTATTCCACTGCGAAAAAAGTTACTATCAACCGCCAACTCATCAGCACCAGATTTTGGGAGAGTTAAGTCCGAGGAACTGGCGGGCGTAGGTGGAGAGCGACTCGACGTACCGCCGCTGCCCCTCGGCGTAGAGCGTGTCGAACGCGAGCGTCGATTTCCCGGACCCGGAGACCCCGGTGATCACCACGAGCCTGTCGCGGGGGATCGTGACGCTGATATTCTTGAGGTTGTGCTGGGCAGGCAATTTTGATGAGGATGTGTTTCATTCTGATGCTGGGACAGTTTGGCGGGAGGTATTAAAGAAGTATATTTCGGGGCATGAAAGTAAAGGAAAAAATCGCCGGCCATCAACAGACATTTCTCCCTCCTGTACACTAGAATGAACAAAATTGTTCATGAGGGTGTACCTGAGGGA
Organism: Methanoregula sp.; assembly: GCF_050010295.1. Classification (GTDB taxonomy): domain Archaea; phylum Halobacteriota; class Methanomicrobia; order Methanomicrobiales; family Methanospirillaceae; genus Methanoregula. The sequence continues at coordinate 294,061 of NZ_JBEKLH010000004.1, read as the reverse complement.
GGACATATGACAGGAGAAGCGATACCGGAAAAAATTCGCCAAAAGTATTCATACTTACCATGCTTACAATTCGATCATGTCTGCGGTAAAACGGATACCCGTAACAGAACCGGTGTGGAAGGACCTTGCGGAGATGCGAGCGGCCGGCCAGACCTATACCGATCTCCTGGCAGAGATGATCGAGGACCGAAAGAGGCGCCGGTTGGAGGAAGACGTCAGGAAATGGAGCGGCCGGAAGAGAGAGGGGTACGTTTCACTTTCGGAGATTAAAGATTGACATTTTCCCTCGTACTATGGCACGAGTTATCTGATGAGATCAATCGCCTGCCGGAGAAGACGCGGAGGATCATCAAAACCGCTCTGAAACGCCTTGAAAAAGATCCGTTCCCGGGGAGCCAAGGTGATAAAGAGAAACTAGTTTTACGAGGCGGGGTTATCATATACCGGCTCCACATTTCCCGCAGTTACACCGTATTTTACGAGATTGATGCAGAGGAAAAACTGGTGATTGTCCAGGAGATCCTGCCAATCGGGCAGGCTCATAAGAAATACGGGTATCATTGATTCTTTTTCTCACCGGTTGAGGGCCCCGGCATACCGCCGCTGCCCTTTTTAGCGCACGTCGTAGCCGTGTCGCGAGCGCCGGTTTCCCGGAGCCGGAGACCCCGGTGATCACCACGAGCTTGTCGCGGGAGATCGTGACGCTGATATTCCTGAGGTTTCTGCTGGCGGGTACCCTTGACGATGTCTTTTATTTTGATGCTGGTACGGATTGGTTTGGGGTATTAAAGAGATGAGGGATGGGGTAAGAAAGTGAAATAGAATATTACGATATTTAATGGTCCCGCGATTCAGTGTTATGGCTTTGATGCCGCCATGATCATGCCAAACGCAACATGCGAAAAAATGAAAGAAATTTTTAAAGCATGATGGTCAGCTATTTCTAATGTTATCGCCGTTTTATCCGGGACGATTTCTAGAATTTCTTTTAACGGAGATATATGGTAATAATCTTTTTCGGAAGAGAAGTTTTTCGCGGTCCCTATATCAATAGCTCCTTCACCGTACACTGCCTCTTTAGAATGGAGAATTACTTTTCCGTCATCATTAATAATATCAAAAAATTTCGAAATAATTGATAACTTCTTTAGACCTTCGAGGATCAGCGTTGAATCACTTTTTACCTCATTAAGGGTATGAAATTTTGGCGTTATAATTTTTGACGATGTTGATGAGTAAATATTCAGGTCAAAAACCGATCCATTAGGCCCTTCTTCGAAAAATCTCATTTGAGCATCTGAAAAATTCAAGGAAATCTCTTGGATTTTACTTCGTTCGGATCGTTCAGATACTTGTTGTAAGATTTCAAAATTAATTAAAATCTCAAAATCTTCGTTCTTTTTGTAATCAGAATAAGCGCCTTTACTCAAAACAACTGTTAGAAAATTACTAAAAGAAGGATTCATCGTTTTTATCTCAATATTATTGGAAAAGTGTAATATTACTTCACTGTTTATTTCACTAACAATCTTGAGTATTCTTGACAGAAGAAAATTATTAATTTTAATGGTAGCAGCTGACATTATTTAATTATCCCCAGTCTTCTTGAAAGATCTTCTAGAAGCTTGTTCCTTGAATATGGACTTTCGAGAATAGCAGGATTCTGAAGTTCATATATGTCAGGTCCTTTCTCGCTTTTTTTAAGTATTTTATCGCGATTGATTGCCTCAAAGAGAAGAGCTATCCATTCTTTTTCTCGTTCATCTGGGATAAGGTGTGCAAATTTTGGTGGAGACGAATGAACCATCAGATCATCAATTTCAGAAAATTTTACAGATTTTTTAGAATTTTGCACTAGAGCTGAAATTAAATTTGCCATAAAATGATAAGTTTTCACTCGCTTATCGGTTTGCCGGGTAAAGAGCACTAAGGCCGGGCACCATGGTTGAATTGGCAGAACAATAGTCGGTTTAAATATTTGATCTAACTTCTTGTCTAAATGATGTACTGCATGTTTTCGAATTCTCTTCTGATTTGTATCAATAGTCCAGACGATCACATTGCTTTTTTTTGCACAGGAATCAATAATCTTTTTATGACGGATGTAAAAATCAAAATCCATTACAGCGATTAGTTCAACTGTAATATTCTTGAGATCGATTTTGTGCTTTGAAAAAAATGTTATAACTGAAGACTCAGTGACATTTCGATAATCGGAAATCTTTTGAAATTCCTGCTCAATTTTCTCAGCAATGTCATTATCATTTATCCGTTGCATCAACCTTTCAAATCCCTTTATGTCATGGATTTGAACGATTCCCTTTTGGTCAGTAGCAATGAAATCAGGTGTAACAATTTTCTTTTTTGAACTCTGTTCGACTTCTAAAGTAGGATCCGGCCGACCAAAATATCCTAGATTAGCTAAATGCGCATTTCCTCTAAATTGATTCATATAAAGAGAAAAAGTCCAATTTAGAAGTTGAGTGTGTAACTCATTCCATCCAAGAGAATTAGTCATAAAAACCACTCAACCTTGTCGACCAAGTCATTTTTTCAGAGAGTGTCCTAGTAAGTGTCAGGATCCCTAGGGGGGTTGTATGTAGAGGATCAACGACCAATTGAGGAGTTCCGTCATCTTCGCAAAAAGTTAGACGAAGTTCCGAACGGTCTACGGGAATATAGGTTAAACATGAAAAATCCCTCCCTTTTCTTTCCAATCTAGTCCCATAAATCTGAAGGCTTTTTTTGCTTATTGTCAATAAATTTTCAAGTTTAACCGAAAATTCATTAATATCATCTGGGAATTCGAAAGTATAATAGAATGGCTGCGTCGGTGAATAATTTGATAAATCAAATGAGCCATCATTCAATATTGTATACTCTCTAAATGTCGAATATCGCGAATATTCCGTAAGTTTTTCGTGCGTTTTTTGAACTACATCCGAAACAATTTTCTCCGTAGCTTGCAATTCTCCCCGTTCATGAATTACTTTAGCATCCTGATCCACGACAATACTTGCCTCGCCTGGATTGCTAAATTTTGCATTAAAACTTAACTTGATAGTGTCAGTTATTTTCTTTTGTAATAATGCACTAAGGACATCGTGAGCATCAATTTTTGATGTTTTAATATTCACCTCAATCGCTCGCGGTCTATACCATCGATCCTGATACCTATCTTGAAATTCAGGGTGAATTTTAGAGCGTTTTAGAAGATAGTACGGATCATAACTTGTATAGAGTTTTATGATATCGTAGTCTCTGCTGTATTTCTCAAATTTTCCAAGATCATCTGGAGCCATCCATCCGAACGTAATGTATTTAATTCTCGCAATTATACTCTCAAGTTTCTCTTTTATGGATTCGTTTGAAATCTTGAAATATACAAGCAGGTAGATCGAAGGGTCAATCTTTTTTAAAATCAGATGAAATTTTTTTTCTACACTGGCGATCGATATTTTCTCATTATCTTGAAAATTTATTTTTTGATTTCCTAATGTTAGTCTCGAGCAAATATCATTTAATATTTGGATCGATTTGAGATCCCTTGAACAAAGTATAGAATAGTAATAACATTGCTTATCTTTAGGAAAATCTTCCTTACTAATAAGCTTATACGAATTGGTTCCCATGAGATTCACTTTGCTCTACGATTCGATCGTTCCTCAATTCTATTTTAAGAAGGTATAAAGTCATCTAACGTTCCGTCAGCTCAACTGCGAAAAGATACTGACCGGCCCAGCACTATAGGATTTGGAAGGTAAATTTTGTATTTGCTCCATTAGTTGGCCCTTCGATTGATTTTCTTTTTACTCTAGCCATATTTTCAAATTTTGTACTTCCTAACGCAGCACAGACAAGTGGTAGTCGATTTGTAAAGTAAAGTTCCCGGTGGACATCTCCAGATCGAATAGTCACTTCTTTTTGACCCCGTGATCTAGCAGGAATGATATAATGATCTCTACAATAAATACGAGTTTTATCTGATGGGCGAAGCTCATCAGTAACAGGTAGATTTTCGGTCATTGAATTTCACTAGAGCACAATAATGCAAATAGTTATCTCAGTGCCATCAGTACCGGAGATGAACGATGGCCGCCGTCCCGATCCGGTTCCGGGTCTGCCCAATCACAACAGGCCCGGTCCCGCCCCGCCGCACGCGGCCGGTAGGGAGTGCACCAGCCTCGGCAAAAACCCGGCCCGGGTAATCCGGCGGATTAATTCCCGGCAACCGGAAAATATCCCGGGCCTCTGGATGCGATTGCTCCGAATTTTTTCCGGCTGGAACCGCTGCATGCCGGAATAGTAGGGCCGGGTTCTGGTTGCAGCAAAAAATTTCCCGGGCCCAACTCGCTCGCGCCGGTTTACACCAAAGCAACAACTAGGGAACGTTGAGGCTGTTGTATGATAGTTAAAACCCTTATCCACAATAATCACTAAGGGTATATTCCAGTTATTACACAACTTAGTAAAAGGAGGTTGTGCATTGGATATCCCAAGTATCTTCAACATCACCGAAAGTGCTCACCGCATCCATAACCCGTTCACACCAGAAAATCTCGCCGCTCTCGGCGCAGCGTTGCGCCTGGAATCGGGGGCTCGTGTGCTCGACCTCGGCAGCGGTTCGGGCGAGATGCTGTGCACCTGGGCACGCGATTACGGAATCATCGGCGTCGGCATCGACATGAGCCAGTTGTTCACCGAACAAGCGAAACTCCGCGCTGAAGAACTCGGAGTTGCCGATCGAGTCGAGTTCATCCACGGCGACGCTGTCGGCTACGTCGCCGAAGAAAAGGTCGGTGTGGCAGCCTGTCTCGGTGCCACGTGGATCGGCGGGGGAGTCGTCGGCACCATCGAGCTTCTGGCGAAGAGTCTCCGCTCCGAAGGAATCATCCTCATCGGCGAGCCCTACTGGGTGCGGTTACCCCCGACGGAAGGCGTTGCCAAGGAATGCTTTGCCAATTCTATCTCCGACTTTCTCATGCTTCCAGAACTTCTCGCGTCTTTTAACGACCTCAACTACGACGTTGTGGAAATGGTTCTGGCTAACCAGGAAGGCTGGGACAGGTACGAAGCGGCCAAGTGGCTCACCATGCGCCGATGGCTCGAAGCGAATCCTGACGACGACTTCGCGAAAGAGGTTAGAGCCAAACTGACTTTGGAACCAAAACGCTACGCTGCGTACACGCGTGAATATCTTGGATGGGGTGTGTTCGCGCTGATGGCGCGGTGATATGAGGCAGCTGGGATATCCGGCGGATTGTCAACGGCCGGGGCGGCCGAGCTACATTCGGTGGCTCGTCGAAGTGTGTGTTCATGTTTAATTACGGAACATCCATGCAACAACTCGGGAACGTTGAGGCTATGGGGGGATATATAAAATTCTAATCTAGTACAGCCCCTAAAATTAATACTCGCTTTTGACTCGTCTTATATACTCCTTATTTCCGAATTGAAGGAAAATGTGCTCAAATCTTATTCGTTCTTTAACCCACGTTTCGTGGTAATACATCAGTACCGGCGCTCCTTAGTGCCCCCGGTTCCGGTAATTGCGACGACCCCCTCCCTCTCCGGCCCCGGGTCCGCCCAGTCACCACAAGCCCGGCCCCGACCCGCCGCACGCATCCAGACCGGGTTCAGCCGGAAAGATCACCGGAGACCTGGCCAGGTGACATCCCCGCCGATGCCCTCCCTCACGGGAGGCCTGAAGGCACCTGTGGGAATTCTGGTACAACGGAGCCCGCAACGTTGCCGGTTGTACCTCTTTTCCTAAAATCATCAAAACCGGAGGTCATAATTCTCAAAAACGCGGAACAGGACCCGGAATTTACATTAGGTCGTCGACGGGAATATTTGAGGTCATATTTAGCCACATTTGGATGGCAAAAGTCAGGGCAGGATGAGTTGGAGGACGTCCGGGTTTCTCCGGGTGACGGATTTGAGGTCTGGATTTAGTACCAGCGATTGACGACGGCCTCCTCCGCAAGCCCGGTCCCGGGCCCGCCAGTCAAAGAGAGGACGGGTCCGCACCATATTCGTGCGATCAACTATACGCTTCATCGTGATGGACGAATCTCAGCAAAACAATCGCGTGTTCTTTTGCATCAATCTCATACACCAGAACAAAATGCCCGATATGAACCCGCCATAATCCCCTGAGTGGAGGATGCAGGGGTTTGCCTGACTCCGGGTTCTCGAGCAAGAGCCGGATCTTCTTCTTCACCTGTTCATATCGGACCGGATCTCTGGCCCGGATTTTTCTGCACGCGGAGACGACATCCGGATGGACAACGACCCGGAAGCTCATGCTTCAATTTCCTTGAAAAAATCGTCTGCAGAGTTGTAGGATTTCCCTTTGCCTTTTTTTATATCGGAACGGGCTTTCCTGGCACCCTTTACAAAATCTGGTTTTATCGTAGATTCCGGAGGATAGACATTCTCATCTATCTTCTCCTCAATCCTCTCCAGCCGGGTTACAATGTCGGAGAGTATCGCCTCCACTTTCCGGTCAGAGTTCCTTGTGGGGAGCGAGGATTCGCTCACACCTCCGACAGGGTATCGTCTTATGCCGGCCTGATTCTTTTTGCCGGAGGCAATCATCATTTTCTCTGAGCCGTCCGCGATCTTATAATTCATAGCTATGTCCAGTTCTGTACCCTGTACTCAATAGCCTTTTGCTCGGAATTCATTCATCACAATTCAACATCCCGATCCATCAGTACAGGCTATTCTTCAGCCATCAGTACCAGAAAAGCGACGACGGCCTCGGTACCGGATCCGGTCCCGGGTCCGCCCAATCAGCACGAGCCCGGCCCCGCCCCACCGCACGCGGCCGACACGGAAAGAGCCTGGAGCCTATCCCGGAACGCTATCGATACAAACCCGGTAGATCGTGAATTCATCTTCAACCGGGATCTCGCGGTTATCTTCCATAAGACATGAGATAATGAGCTCGGCCGCTTCCTTCGTATTGACGATCGTCTCCTCGATCGTCTCCCCCTGCGAAAAGCAGCCGGGCAGAGCGGGCACCTCGGACCAGAAGCCCCCTTCCCCGGCCTTGTGGATCAGGATGGAATATTCCATAGATTCCCTAATTTTCCCTGAGCAGTTCTTTTACCGCGGTTGCCAAAGGCGAAAGATCGTGCTGGATCGTCTCCCACATAATCATGGGACTTATCGAGAAATATCCGTGGACCATTTTGTCCCGCATTCCTGCGAATTCTTTCCAGGGGACGTTGGGGTACCGGTCGATAATCTCCACCGGGATTTTCTTTATCGCTTCCCCGATAACAACAAAATTGAGGATGATCGCCTCGCGGGTTTTCCGGTCGCCGAACAGTTACTCGTATGTCATGCAGTTCGTGTAGGATAGGATAGCAGAGATAGAATCATCGATATCCGTGAGGTATAATTTAACTTCGCGTTTAGACATAGACGACCTCAGCGAGAACATCCTGCCGGATTATGGGCTTCAGGGAATCCGCAGTTACGAGATCAACCCGTTCCCCGAGCCGTTCGGAAAGAAAATTTTCCAGCCGGATGAAGGTGACAAAACCAACCGGTTTTGAAAACTCTACCAGGAGATCGACATCGCTTTGTTCGGTTTCTTCGCTCCGGGCGACCGAGCCGAACACTCCGATCTTCTTCACAGAATATTCCTGTGCAACTTCCCCTTTGAGCTTTTTCTGTGAGGAAAGGATATCCTGCCGGGTGGATCTCATGATAGTACCTATGGTAAAATGGGTTACGAACTATTAATACATATTTTATGCCCGGGAAGATTTCTGTTGGGAGCCACCTCTCCTTATTCGGATGCGTCCTTCATTTTCATGGAAAAGTTCATCCCTCTCCGATACGTCAGTACCGCTAACGTTTCTCAGTGCCCATTCGTTCCGGCAATTGACGACGGGTCCGGTACTAAACCGGATCCGGGTCCACCCGATCCATAACAGCCCGGCCCCGCACCACCTCATGAAGAAAGAAAATCCGCCGAAAGTATTCATACTTACCATGCTTACAATTCGATCATGTCACCGGTAAAGCGGATACCCGTTACAGAACCGGTGTGGAAGGATCTTGCGGAGATGCGAGCGGCCGGCCAGACCTATACGGATCTTCTGACAGAGATGATCGAGGACCGGAAGAAGCGCCGGCTGGAGGAAGATGTCAGGAAATGGAGCGGCCGGAAGAGAGAGGGGTACGTTTCACTTTCGGAGATTAAGGATTGACATTCTCCCTTATGCTCTGGCACGAGTTATCCGATGAGATCAATCGCCTGCCGGATTGCCTCATGCCGATGAAGTGACCGGCACAATGATTCCTTTCCGGATTGTGCCGGCAATAAGCGATGCCGGGTCCCGGTATTCTTCCGGGGTCAGTGTGAGAACATCGAGGGCCACTCTGAATTTTCTGACGGTCTGGATCTCCGCGTCCTTAGTCATGAGTGCCCGTTCGAAAATATCCCTGCCTGCGAAATCACTGGAGACGATTGCAATATCGATTTCACTGTGGGGAGATGCCGTTCCCAGACCCGAAGATCCGAACAGGATGAGATCATGGATATGGATCCCGTTTTTGCTCACGACAGCGCTGAAAAAATTTACCGCTTCGAGGACTTTTGCATCAACCATGTGAGAATCTCCTTTGTCTCGCAGACAATTTCTTCGGTCTTTTCTCTGGTATATTGTTCAAGAACCACATCAAGGTCAGGGGGGTATCGTCCGGTAAAGGAATTCTGGTACAACGGAGCCCGCAACGTTGCCGGTTGAACCTCTTTTACCTGAACCCCCGGGAACGAGAGGTCATAATTCGCAAAAACGCGGAACAGGACCCGGAATTTACATTGAGTCGTCGACGGGAATAGATGAGGTCATATTTAGCCACATTTGGATGGCGAAAGTCAGGATGGGTGGAGTTGGAACACGTCCGGGTTTTTCCGGGTGTCGGATTTGAGGTCTGGATTTAGTACCAGCGATTAACGACACCCTCTACCACGATCCGGGTCCGGGTCCGTCCATCAAAAGACCCGGCGAACGCCGCGGAAACCAAAAAAATGAGCGGGGCACCTTCCCGCCGGCTCACTTGAGCTTTTTTTCAAGCTTCTTGAGCTTCTTCTGGGCCTCTTTGCTGCCCCCAGCCGCCTGCTTCGAGAGCTCTTCTGCCTTGGCCTTCTTTGCCTGGTTCAGCTTCACCAATTGTTTCTTACTCGTTGGCATATTGTCACCTCGCTTGCGCCTTTAGCTGGTTCTCATTGGTTTTTTTCCAATTTAAAATATCCCTGGATCTGCTGTCGTCGTGAATTTCTCAGGGATGTGATCCCTGCGATCGCCGGAGTGGGGTCTCCGACGTCCGACAAGTCATCAGACCTAGAGGAGGAGAAGAGTCCATCAGGACTCTTCGACGGTAACCACGGTGTCCGGAGGCGTAGGGCCATCGGGGGCTGTTTTAACCTCCGATTGCCCCTTCCGGTACCTTTTTTCGGCCGAATTCGCCAGAAAATCGATCGCTGGTTTCTGGGGGGAGCTGTTTTAAGCCCCTATCGGCAGGATCTCCTTGATTCTCCTGCCAAAAATATGCCGCTTTAGATCAATTACGGGTGGAAAAGTCGGGTCGGGACGTGGTTTGGATTGTGGGCCGGTGAGGGGGATCGTTATCGAAGTTCTCAATCCGGCAAATCGTGGAACGTGGAGGTGCAGATCGCAGACCGTTAATAGAAAACCGGCCCAGTACCTGAGCAAGGTACTACCATGCCCGTCATCATCATGAAGAGCCGCAAAGGGATCTCGATCGAACAGAAGCGGAGGATTGCCAGGGAGTTTACCGGGACGCTGGTGAGCACCCTGGGCATGAAAAAGGAACTCGTCACGATCTTTTTCGAAGAGAAAGAACTCGAGGATATCGCCAAGGGCGGAAGACTCCGGTGCGACGAGTAAACTTTTTTTGATAAGCCGGTAAGGAAAAAATCGTTGTAATTTTTTACCGATCCCCGCCGCCCCGGCGTTCACTGTACGGGATATCAGCACTCTTCCCTTTGGATAACTTCTCCCGTTCGCGACGGGCACTTTCGAACCGCTCTTCAAGCGGGATATCGACACTCTTTCCCCGGGAGAGCTGCTCCTTCTCACGGGCACCCTCGAACCGTTCCTCAAGGGGGATCTCGACACTCCTCCCGCGGGATAACTGTTCTTTCTCACGGGCCCCCCCAAACCGTTCCTCGAGAGGGATCTCCGCACTCCTTCCTGCGGGGAACTGCTCGCGGTCATTCCGGCCACGCGGCCTGCGTTCATCAAATGAGATCTCGCGGCTGGGCCGGGCTGAGGCTGCCGGCCCCCGCGGGACAACCGACCCGGGTGAGTCGGCACTCGGAATAAAATCGATACCGGAATCATCGGAGGAACGGGAAGGCATACGGGGCCGCTGGTCGCGCCCGGATGCACCGGTATCCGCTGAAGCATGCTGTGCTCCGGTATACGCGTACCGGCTCCGCCCCGGCACTCCGGCCCCCCCGCTCCGGATCTTCGATACCTGCTCGTTGACAGCATCCTCGCGGTCGCCCGCGCTCCATTCCGTGAACATCAGGAACTGGAGGAACGACTCGGGCTCGCGGAAGACCGAGGCGCGTATGCCCCCGAAGACGATCGTCCGGTCCACGTTGCCATACCACCCTCCTGCCCGTTCCGTGATCGCCTCGTCACCGGGTTCGAAGACGTACACCCGTTCGATCTCGCCGTTCCGCCCCCAGCCGGTCTCCGTGATCCCGTTCTCTTCGAAGGTGAAGAGCTTCCCCACCGCACCGTACTCCCCTCCTTCCCGCACCGCGATCCTCCGGGCACCGTCCTCGTAGCGGAATGTCCTGGGCCGCTGGCCGAAAGCAAAGCTCTCTTCCAGCATGCCGTACGGATCGAAGACGAACCTCCGGAGGATCGTATCCTGTCCCGTCGGATCCCGTTCCGTCATGATGTTCGTGGATGGATCGAACAGGTAGAGCCTCTTCAGGTTCTTTCTGGCATCCAGTACCCGCACGCCCCCGTTTCCATACTGGTAGAACCGGGCGATGGTCCCCTTGCGCGTGCCCGCAAATTCGGTTATGACTGCGTCTGTCATAGCAACCGATCACTCCATAGGATCAAGGTAATCCGTTTCAGGATTGTTTTTAACGTTATCAATTACGGCGGGAAATAGTTTTTCCACAGGATATCCGGACAATGCGGATGGTATGCACACTATACCAAAGAGTAACCTTCATTCATCACGGCAGACAACAGAGATCCTGATATGTCTGACGAACCAGAAACAACCGGGCCGGTACCTGTCAACCCGGCCCCGGAGAAAACCTTGTACCTTGCCGCATGGAGTGCCCGGTTCTGGGCATGGCTCATCGATTTTATCCTCATCATCCTCTTCCTGGATATCGTCCGTGGCATTTTCTATCCATTCTGGCCGATTCCCCCGTACTGGGATTTCGGGCACTGGGAACCCTTCGAGTTCGGGTTCCAGACACTGTTCTTCTTTGCCTACTGGACGGTCATGGAGGGGTTCCGTGGCCAGTCGATCGGTAAGATGTGCATGAATCTGAAAGTCGTCAACCGGGACGGGTCGAAGATCTCCTATAGTACTGCCGCAATCGAAAGTTTCGGCAAGGCGTTCCTCCTGCCGCTTGACTGCCTCATCGGGTGGCTGGCCATGCCGGATACCAAGTTGCGGGTATTCAACCGGATCTCGCATACGGTAGTGATCAAGTCCGATTACAAGGAGCCGGCCGGAATCATGTATGTGAAGGATAAAGAGTAATTACAACCGGATTTTTTTCCTTGTCTTCGAGGTTCGAGGGGTTATCAAACCCCGAGAAAGAGAAGGGAGGCAAAAGCCGACCTTTGACATCTGAAGACCTCTCGGAATAAAGTCGAAGATTTCTGATGAAATCTTCTCCTCCTCGACATCTGAAGACCTCTCAGATTCACAAGTTTTTTGTAGGTTGACTCTGACGGTACATCATGGATGACCAGGAACCCGGGGAACGTGCCGGGCCGGAGGAGGGAGCAGAATCCCCGGATAACTCCCGGAAATATGAGGAGAGGCTCGCCCATTTCATAGCGCTGCTCTCGGACGACGACGAAAGCACCCGGTGGAAGGCCGCGGAGATGCTGGGCCGGATCGGTGATGACGATGCGGTTGAGGAACTGATCAGCACGCTCTGGGACGACGATGCGCGGGTGAGGCTGAAAGCTGCCTGGGCTCTTGGAATGATCGGCGATGCCCGGGCGATTCACCCGCTCCAGCGGCTGTACCGGATGGAGAACGAGGGGGCACAGGAGATCATCAGGGAAGCGCTCGATGCGATCAACCGCCGGAGATCGGTGGGATAAGGTTCCCGCGTGAGGTTTATCCGCTTTCGCGGGCTATAGGAGAATGGAACGGCACCATGGAGGATATCGAATCCCTGTATCGGAAGGTCGACGGGAAGATCCTGCTCGAGATCAAACTCACCTCCATAATCCAGCTCTTCAACTCGTTCGATCCGGCACCGTTCCACGAGAAAGAGCTGGATCCTGCAGCAGAGCGATATATCGTCGAAACGGTCAAGGACTTTCCCGCCAAAACTGAATTCAGGATAATCATCTATCTCCCCAAAGATCTTGCCCATGGGGAACAGGCAGGGAAGATCGCCCCGGCAATCCACAACCATTTCAAGTACAAGATGCTCGTGGCGGACAGGAAATACCGGGCCCGCATCCGCCACGGAAGGGCAACCCTGTTGATCGGTCTTCCGTTCCTCACCCTCTCGCTGCTCGCCAGGCAGTTCTTTGCATCTCTCGGGGATTCGCTCCTGCCCCAGCTCCTTGCGGATGCACTCCTCGTCATCGGGTGGGCGGCCATGTGGGAGCCGATTACCGTCCTTCTCTACGAGCTCTGGCCTATCCTCCAGCTGAAAGCAACGTATGAGAAGATCAGCAGGATGGAAATCGAGATCCTTCCCGCCACGTGAATCACTCCCTATCTCACCAGGGGAATATGTTTTTTTACCCGGGCAATCATCCGTTCCGTACCGGGAAGGGGGGTATTTTTTTCCGCCTGGTCCCCTGGTACCGGGGAGGAGAGTGCTGAAAGAATACCGGAGATCGCAGCGCCATGGGAAGGTCCGTAACCGCCTTCCAGCACCAGCGCAAGGGGGCATTCGACAGCCTCCAGAAGGATCCGGGTCAGGTAAAGGAGATCATCCGGCCGCAGGTTCATATTCCCGAGAGGGTCATCGGACAGGTTGTCTTGCCCCGCCGAGACGATCACCGCACCGGGCCGGAACCGTCCGAGGGCCGGGGCAAACAGTTCTGAGAATACCGCCACAAATTCTGCCCGTCCTCCGCCGGCCGCAAGGGGAGCATTGATCGTATACCCCTCACCTGCCCCGGTACCGGATTCTTCGATTCTGCCACTATAAGGGAAGTGATGTTCCTGGTGCACTGAGCAGTACAGTACCTTATCCGTGCCGTAAAATGCGTGTTCGGTCCCGTTACCGTGGTGGACATCCCAGTCAACAATGGCAACCCGGTCAACAGCGTCAAGGGCGTGAGCAGCGGCGATCGCAGCATTGTTGAAAAAACAGAAACCCATTGCCCGGTCATGCTCGGCATGGTGACCGGGCGGCCTGACGAGAGCAAATGCGTGCTCGCCGTCAAGCGTGCGATCGAGGGCCATGATCGCTGCGCCGGCCGCATACCGGGCAGCAATAAAAGTGCCATGGGTCACATAGGTGTCCGCATCAAGCCAGCCGGGAATTGCCGCCGCACAAGACCGCTGCCGGAGCCATGCGGTATAATACGGGGTATGTACCCGGTGCACAGATTCATCCGGTGCAGGCCCTGCGATTCTGCGGGGGATCCCCGGGGGAACTCCGTGGAGTACATTCACCATGCGGGCGTTACACTCGGGATGTCCGGGAAGATCATGTCCGGCACTGGCCGGGCTGACGATAATGCAGCAGTTTCCCATTGCTCCCCTCCACCAGGGATCATACGGATCGGATACGGGACAATTGCCGGTCCCGGTTAATCCGTTTTGTGTATCCGGCGTTCTTCACCACCAGGATATTCCAAAAGATAGGGACGACAGAACCGTGCCGGCCCTCCGGAACCATTTCCGGATGCTGCACAGGTACCCGGAAAAGGACAGAAGAGTGGAGACAGAGAATCCAGGGAGAATGAAATATACCGGGTCACTTCAGCAATCTGAAAGAATTGCTGCAAGATGTTCGCGGCAGACGGGACAGAGCATCTTCTTCTTGCGGTCAAGTTCGTCGAGGGTATCGGGTTTGAACATAATGCATTCCCTGTTCCCGCAGTGATCGAGGCCGAGGAGATGCCCGATCTCGTGGGCACCTTCCTTCGTGATCCGGTCGATCAGGTCGTCATCGTTGTTCTCCCGCCCGTAATATTCGTTGTCGAGACGGGCGGTAGAGACGACCGCTGCACCCACCTGCTGGCGGGCAAGGCCGAAGACAAAACTGTTGCCGTTCCGGAAGAGATCCTGATTGACGACAAGAAGGACAGGTTCCGTGATACCGTGGCTGTGCTTATAATTCTGGATGCTGTCGAGCAGCGCCTGGGCGTCTATCTGTTTCCTGCTGACCACATATCCCATCATCCTGACCTGGTTCTCGGAGACCGTAGACTGAACGCCGAGAACGGCAGAGATCATGCGCTTGACCGGCGTCTGGAGGCCGGCCGGGGAGAGGGCATCCCAAAAGATATGGATATGCATCGCTATATTCTGTTGGAATGGGCTCCTATAAACATATTGAGACGTGCGTGGGCAGGTTCATCTCGGAGCATTACAAACGCGCCGTCGAGGTGGGTATTGGCAACAACCCGGGCGCAGCGCTCCGGATTCACAAGGCAGGGATTCCTGTCAGATGTACCGACATTCACCGGAAAGAAGTATCGCCGGAAATTGTTTTTACCGTTGACGATATATTCGATCCCAATCTCACGGTCTACTCCGGAACCGACGTGATCTACGCGATCCGCCCGGCTGAAGAGATGATCCCGCCTCTCATTGCACTTGCAAAAAAGATCGATTGTGATCTCCTCGTCTATCACCTGGGATTCGAATCGTATGGGGATGGCGGGGAGAAGATCGACTGCGGAGTGATCCTCCACCGGTATTACCGGGGATCAGAACCCGTCGAAGAGGGTTGACTGGGTCTTTGCGGTGGCCTTTTTTTCGGCCGGTTCTTCGGGGTCCGCATTTTCTGCGGGTAATCCGCGTGGGATCTCTTCTCCGGGAATTTTTTCTTTCTTCGGTTTTTTCTGCTGCTCTTTCTGCTGCTCCTTTTCTTTCCCTTTCTCTTCCTGGACAATCATCCTGATAATTTCTGCTGACCGCGCCCGGTCGTTCAGGAAAAAATTGAGCTGGTCGTAATCAAACGACATCTCCTTTGAGTAGCCTGCAGGGTCATGCTCGATGAGCATGGAAATAGTACCAAGATATTCCTCCCGCAGGGTGCTCTGCGGGACGTGGATCAACCCTGCGATCCTGTTCAGGGTCGCAACCCGGATCGCTTTCTGTTTTTTTGCAGTTGACATCTTCTGCCACCGCTCCGGTGGCATAATACGGGCGTGGATCCCTCTTCCCCCTGCCGCATCGGCCACCCCCAGCAACATTACCGCGGTTGCATATCTCCAGAGGGTATAATACTGCCTGCGGTACGTATAGCCGAGGTATTCATCAGCCCGGGAAAGGTACCGGTACGCCGATTCCACCGCTGACATATCAGGGATGAGATGTACATTCCCTTCCACCCACTGCTCAACGGTCTCGGGGGTGTCCTCAACCTCGTAGGAAAGACGGATCAGATCATCATCCGGGATTTTGCCAAAAATTGCCGCGATCAGGGAAAAAATGGAGACGCGTACGTCCTTCTGCGAAGTGTGGACCTCTGAATCGTCAAGACTGTCCCTCCCGATTGCAGAAGCATAGAGCATATTCACCGCGGACCGGATGTCCCCCTCGGCACTTTCTGCTATGGCATGGACGGCAGCCTCGCTGCAGGCAACCTTTTCAGCGGAACAGAGATATTTGAGCCTGGGGGCAATAGAGCGTGCCGGTATCGCTTTGAACTGGACAGGCTCGCAGCGTGCGCGTATTTCCGGGGAGAGCCCGTACAGGTCATTTGCAATCAGGATCATCGGCTGCCGCGCCCCCCTGATGCATTCGATGATTGCCCTGGCACCGCCACGATCTGCAGTCCCCTGCAGGTTATCTGCTTCATCGAGCACGATCAGCTTCCGGAATGATCCGGTCAGGCTCGCCGTAGTGCTCCCCTCACCCGCGATACGTTCAATCACCGCCGCAGTCCTCTGGTCGCTGGCGTTCAGCTCGATGACCTCCCAGTTCATGTCATTCGCCAGAGCGTATGCACAGGAAGTCTTGCCGATACCGGGCTTGCCGTAGATGAGCACGGGCCGCGATCTTCTCGTCCATGTCCTGGCCCATTCCGCTATCTGTCGTACCGCAGTCGTATTCCCGACGATATCCGCAAGGTGTGCGGGGCGGTACTTCTCTGCCCAGTCCATACAAACACGTTGACCGTATATCAAATAAATTATCTCTGATGAACGAAAATAGCATACAAGCAATAATTTAAGCAATAATTTTTGAGTGTTCATCCAGGTGATGCCGTGGTCCACAGCTGCTCCACAGAGACGATCGCAAAAGTAGTCCGGGAATATGAAGGCGTCAAAAGGAAGCACGCTATCGGCGAGATGGTCAAAGCGCTGAAAATCGATGCTCCGCATGTTGTCGCTTCATTCGGCGAGGATGCAGCGGTGATAGAACATAACGGCGAGGCGCTTCTCCTTGCAGCCGACGGTATATGGAGCAGGCTCATGGAAGCAGATCCGTACTGGGCCGGCTACTGCTCGGTTCTTGTCAATATCCACGATATCGCTGCCATGGGCGGGCGGCCCATCGCGATGGTGGACATCTTTTCCATTGCCAAAACAACCATACAGGAACAGGTCGTCAGAGGTATGCATGATGCGTCCGCCCAGTTCGGAGTTCCTATCGTCGGGGGCCACCTCCACCCGGATGCCCCCTATAGCGTAATCGACGTTTCGATCCTGGGATCGGCACAACTCGACTCGATAATCTACAGCCATACTGCACAGGAGGGGGACTGCGTTGTTGCTGCAATCGACCTGAACGGCCGGGTTCACCCCTCCTGCGCCCTTAACTGGGATTCTGTCACGATGAAGTCTGCCGCGGAAGTCAGGGCGCAGATAGCAGTTCTTGAGACTATCGGCAGGAGACATCTCGTAACCGCTGGTAAAGACATCAGCAATCCCGGCCTTATCGGAACACTGGGCATGCTGCTCGAAGTGAGCGGGAAAGGGGCCGAGATCGATCTTGGCCTGATACCGAAACCCGCCCTTGCGGAGCACGGCATGACCTTCGAGCAGTGGGTCAAGATGTATCCCGGAATGGGTTTCATCCTGACTGCAAAAAGGGCGGACGTGGAAGAACTCGTCCTCCTTTTCGGCGGCGTCGGCATGACGGCAAAGGTCATCGGCGTAGTCGACAGTGTAAAATCCCTGCGAATCACCTATGACGGGGATGAAACGCAGGTCTTCGATTTCATCAAGAACGGGATCATGCACCTTACCGACGAGGACATTGCATGCATGGGGCGTTGAAGCGAATCGGGATCGGGATCGACGGCGATGCAGAAAAAGTCGTTGAAAGCGTCCTGAGTATTGGCGGAAAATTCAGGATCATCTGTTACTGCCGGCCCGGGACCATCGCAACGCGTATTTCGGAAAATGCAGTCGATATTGCCGAGCACGCGCACCCGGAACAGGCGATGGTTGACGATCTGTCTGCAGGAAGAATCGATGCTGCCGTGAGGGGGACCCTCCCTGCAAATGCCACCCTGAAAGCTTTGAAAAAAGCAGAGGGGGTGGACCATCTTGAACGCATTGCACTGCTTGAAACAGTCAACGGCAAAAAATTCCTGCTCACTCCGGTCGGTGTTGACGAGGGCTGGACCGTTGCCGAAAAACTCGAGTTGATCGACAAAGGGCGGGCAATCGCAAGGAGATTCGGATTACCGGAAAAGGTCGGTATCCTTTCCGGGGGACGGCTCGGAGATATCGGTCGTCACGAGCAGGTTGACAAGAGCATGGCGGAAGCGGAACTGGTAGCACGGCTTTCGGGTGCGACACACTGTGAGATCCTGATCGAGGATGCCGTAGAAACCTGCGGACTCATCATCGCACCGGACGGCATCTCCGGCAACCTTGTCTTCCGTACCCTCACATTTCTGGGAGGCGGCCATGGTCATGGCGCGCCTGTGGTAAATATCAGCAGAATTTTCGTGGATACTTCGCGCGCCTCACCAAATTATGCGAATGCGCTATTGCTCGCAGCATCTTTGTTGGAATAATTTAAAACTCCTAAAAATCCCCCGTTTTCCTTAAAAAACGATATAATCAAATAAAAAAATATTCTGCGAAATTCTGGACTCCGTTTTTCACTTGCTTTGCAGTGCGTCCCCCAATATCGTATTGCAGGATAAATTACAGCATTTTCCCAAAAAGTATTTATATATACCAACAGGATTTCTTTTTGAGGTAAGAAACATGGCAGATTTACCTATTGCCGCAGTTGTACGGATTGCAAAGAAAAACGGAGCCGAAAGAGTAGGAAGCGATGCTGCTGAGGCACTTGTTGCAAAAGCAGAGAAATACATCGCCCAGCTCACGAAGGAAGCGAACAAGCTTGCCGAGCACGCAGGCAGAAAGACGATCAAGAAAGAAGACGTTGACCTGGCAGCAAAGTCCAACTGATCAACTCTCTTTTCTCTTAACAATTCACGATAAATTGTAGGTTTCTTCCCTATTCTATCGTCTGTTTTTCATTCGCCATTCCTACGGTCTCCCCCGCGACAAAGAAGTGCCTGCCCGTGGCGGCACTTCGGCTCGTGGGGGTTGGGGAGCGTGGACTCATTTGCAATAGAATCCCATCCACCGCCGAAACTGCGAAGTTAGGGGGGCCGACGTTCGGCATTCCTCCTCTCGGAAATTATAATGAGCAAATTGCTTCACTTGAAAATTGGGCCGAAGAATTATCTTGAAAAACGGATGACGGAATTTTAAAGAGTGGGTGCTGTTGCGTTAACGGGACTTACCGGAAATGATATCGTCGTAATCCATCGATGTTGACTATTCAAACGTCCCGACAACGCAACAGAACCCGGGATTGAGACCTTCCTTTCAGAACTTTCCCTTCGTGCTCCGGATCGCCTTCCGGTTTCCGCTTATCGACAGTGCCTCGCCGAGCGCAATGCCGAACGCCTTGAAGACCGCCTCGCACTCGTGATGGTCATTTTTGCCGGAGAAGGCGATATGGGCGGTAATACCGGCTCTCGAACAGAGTGTGTAAAAGTAATGCTCGAAGAGATCTGCCGGAATGCTGCCGACGATTTTGTTGCCGAAAGTACCGCTGAACACAAGGTATCCCCTGCCGCCACAGTCCAGTGCGACCTGTGCAAGGGACTCGTCCATCGGAATAACAGCATGCGCAAAACGGCATATCCCGCGGCCGTCGCCGATTGCCTCTTTAATGGCATCTCCCATAACAATACCGATATCCTCGATAGTGTGGTGACTGTCCACGCCGAGGTCCCCCTGTACCGTACAGGTAAGATCGAATCCGCCATGTTTTGCCATCGCTGTGAGCATGTGGTCAAAGAATGCCACGCCGCTGTCGACTGAAACGTTCCCTGCTCCGTCAGGGTTCAACCGAATCGCTATCTTCGTTTCCTTTGTTTCCCGCTTCACATTCACCGCTCTCATGTACATTCCTCCAGTGCATCTTTCAATGCTATCTTCCCGCTGTACAGCGCAGAGCCAAGAACTGCACCCCAGGCCCCGGCGTCCCGCAGGCCCGCAACATCCGATCGGGCAGAAACTCCGCCGGCGACCACGACAGGGATGTGTACCTGGTTTATCAGCCGCTTCACCGGCCCGAACCGGACACCCTGCTGCAGGCCTTCGATATCCACATTGGTGTACAGGAGCGATCCTGCCCCGGAGCTTTCGAACCGTTTCGCCCAGTCAAGGTAATCGCCTGCAGTGTCCTGCCATCCGTGCACGGCAATCTGCCCGCCCCTGGCATCAACTCCTGCCATCACCCGCTCGCTGCCGAACTCATCCGCAAGGGCCCCGATGGAATCCGGGTCCTCTGTTGCAAGCGTTGAGATGATAATCCGTGAGACACCGGTATTCAGCCAGCGGGAAGCGTCGTCCACTGATCGGATCCCGCCGCCCAGCTCGATCTCGACGCCGGTCTTCTTTACAAGATCGATGATCAGCCCGGCATTTTTTGAAGACCTGCCAAATGCCCCATCAAGATTGACGATATGGAGGGCATCCGCTCCCTGGTCAAGCCAGCGTGTTGCACAGGTAAGCGGATCGCCGTACGCCGTGGCGCTCTCCCGTTTTCCCTGGACCAGCTGGACGCAGCGACCCCCGAGGATATCGACTGCAGGAAAAATTCTCATGCTATCAGCGGACCATCCGTTGGATCGCCATGACAAGGATATCTTTTGCACCCGCACGCTTCAGGGCGTTGATAAGGGAGTAAACCCGTTCCTCGTTTACCACCGCATGAACCGCGACCAGGTTCTCGTTCGATGCGACTTCCATCACGGTCGGACCGGACAGCCCCGGCAGGACGCGTTTCACCGCATCGAGTGACGAGCGTTTTACGTTCATCATGAGGTAACACTGGCCGCGAGCCCGGATCACGCTCTCCAGCGCAAGGTGGATCTCATCGATCTTCTCTTTTTTATTCCGGAGAGACGCCCTGTTCGCTATCAGGCAGGTTGAGGTTCCAAGTACCTCGTCGATCACGCGGAGACGGTTTGTCCTGAGGGTAGTTCCCGAACTTGAAAGATCGATTATGGCATCGGCAATTCCCAGGTGGGGTGCCGCTTCGCATGCGCCGCCAACGAGGACAATCGTTACATCCACGTTCTGTTTTTCAAAATATGCGCGGGCGATAACCGGGAACTCGGTGGCCACCTTGAGGCCGCGAAGCTGTTTTACCGAGGTGATATCAGAATCCTCATGAACGGCTAGCACAAGCTTTGCTTTCCCGGACTCGAGGTCAAGAAGTTCTTCAACATCTGCCTGCCGTTCAACAACCATATCATGACCGGTGATCCCGAGATCTGCAGCCCCCGTGGCAACATATTCCGGGATATCAACAGGGCGGGCGAATAAGATCTCCACATGGGGATCGAGCGTCCGCGTTATGAGACGTCGTTCACCGTTCTCTGCAAGGTGGAGCCCGCTTTTCTCCACGATTTCCATGATGGGAGTTGCGATCCTCCCCTTATTGGGGATCGCGAGCCGTACGACATCAGAAAAAGAAGGGGTGTCACGGGGTTTCTTTGGAGATTTTGCAGATTTTGTCATTGTTCTATCAGAATGTCTTGAGCTCGCCACGGATTACTTTCTCGGTAATGTCAGTTACGTTCTCGAGCCATTCGTCAACAATACTGTCAATCTCACCCTGGATCTTCCCCATCTTGACACCGCAGGCCGGCAGTACCTGGATACTGGCTACGAGCGGGCGGTCGATAGGCTGGCCGATCTGGGACAGGAGACGGACGTACATCTCTTCAATCCCCTCCACCCGTGATACGCAGTCTGTCGCAATCTGCGTGGAGAGCAGGTTGTAGATCTTGCCGATATGGTTGATGGGGTTCTTCCCGCTCGTCGCCTCCATGCTCATCGGGCGGTTCGGCGTGATGAGCCCATTGCAGCGGTTGCCCCGCCCAACCGATCCGTCGTCACCCATTTCAGCCGAAGTGCCGGTGACGGTGAGATAGATACTGTTGTTCTTGATATCATCGCCGGTATTGACGTGGACGACAACCTTTCGCTTGGTGAACTTCTTTGAGATCTTGCCAATCTGCTCTTTGAGGATCTCCATGTATTCCGTGTACTGGTGGATATCGGCACAGTATTTATCAACAACGGCACAGGCAACCGTCAGGGTTATGGTCTCGCCGTCCCGGAGACCCATGATCTTGATGTCCTGTCCGACGGCAGGATATTTCGGGCGCAGTTTTTCATCGATAAAATCGCTGACGCCTTTCACGATATTTTCGACATCGGAGAACGGGGCATGCCCGACACCGAATGACGTATCATTCGCCCGGGGTACTCTCCCGTTCTTGGGCTTGAATACATCGCGGAGGTCGGTCGAACCGGTCCCGAGCCGGCAGTCCATGATGACATCACGTTCGAGGTTCAGGGTCTTGAAATGAGTACGAAGATAGTCCCGTGTTGCTTCAACTGCAATAGCATCCGTCGGGATCGAAATATCGTTGAAACGTTTTGTCGCACGCCCGTCAATCAGGATAAAGATGGGGCGGATAACTTTCCCGCCGCCGAATTTTGGCACGGATTCACCAGCGACAATTTCTCCCTGATCCGTATTGTGATGCAGGACTACCCCGAATTCGTCGAGATATTCCCTGCAGAGGGCCCGGCTGATCGCCTCTGCAACACCATCGGCGATACTGTCGGGATGTCCGAGACATTTTCTCTCAACGACTTCAATACGCTGCTTTTCAAGGGGTATCTGGTCCAGTGCTTCGATCCTGATATTTCTCTTCATTGATTTCCTCGTGGAACTTCGGTAATAGTACAAGGGACTGGAGTTCATATAACAATTTCTAAAAATACAATTGTTGCCTTATTTTTATTATTGTGAGTAATTTTTTTTCTGTTCAGGTATGGATTTGCCATCGGCCACGGTCAGTAAAAAATAAGATCTGGATCAAAGAGACTGGAGTGACTGAAAACATTTCATTTACGCGGATTTTTTCCGGAAAAATCCGAAAAAAAGAAAATTCGGCTTTTTAGAGTTAATCGCTATTCGTTGGAGACGCTCTTTTGGGAGACCGCTGTTCCCGAAGGGAAGAGCAGGTTGGAGAATGCGGCATCTCATCAGAGATGTGGCAGAGGGAGTTTGGAAAAACTCCCTCTTGTCGAAAGTCATCAGACTTGAGACATAAGAAGAGCCGAAGGCTCTTCGACATGAGAGAGGGGGTCACGCTCATAACCGTTGAAGAATATATGTGAATCTCACGATAAAATAGGATTTTTCCAGAGCGGAAAAAATGGAAAAAAATTCATGCCGGTTCAGAACCGGTTCTCTTTTCAGCTGCACAGCAGCTCGACTTCGAGGGAAAGCCGGTACATCCGCTTTCGGGCTTTCCGTGGAAGCGTAAACGCGGAGGCCAGGCAGCTCTCAATACTCTCCTGCTTCCGGCCGGCAATCAGGTTATCCGAGTGCGTTACAATCTTCTCCTCGGTCGTCACCGGCATGCAGTCCCGGGGAGAGAGCCCGAGCAACGTACACTCGTCGGCGGTGAGGCCGGCACCGGTATGGCACTCGACAATCCGGGCGACTGCCTCGGGAAACGCCTGTTCGCGGAGGAGGTCCGCACCTGCCTGGGCGTGCAGGATGGAATGGGTCCTGCTCCGTCCGATATCATGGAGCATCGCACCTTCTTCCACAAGACCGGCATCCACCTCAGGGTTGTGCCCGGCATATTCGCATGCGCACCCCCGTACAGCCCTGCAATGGGCTATGACTTTTTTGCTGCACCCTGCCTCGTGCAGAAGATCTTCGTACTTTTTCTGCTTCCGGTCAGGCATGGCCGAGCGACTTTTTTATCGCTTCTATCCTGAGCTTGAGGGATTTTAAGAGCATCTCGTTGTCGAAATGTCCCAGCGGCTGGTCGCAGTCGGGGCACCGGAAATCGGTGTTCATGGCAAGGGGGAAGGTGAAGATGAGGTGACACTCTTTGCAGATATAGAAGTCGTTCTCCTCTTCGAACCGTTCCCTCCGGGAGAGTTTCTCAAGGACGAGCCCCATGTCCTCCCGGATCGCATCATAGATCCGGTCGGTCCGGAGCTGCCAGAGATAGGTGAGCCAGCCGGTCTCGTTGTTCTTGATCCGGTGGTACTCGGCGAGCCGCTTTTCATAGAGGGTATAGAGCGTGTGCCGTACCGAGTTTAAATTGATACCCGTACTTGCCGCGAGATCTTCGTCGCTGTGTTCCCCCTCTTTTGGGAAGCGCTCGAGAAGATTGAGCCCTTCATCGCCGACAAGGCGGTGGAGATACGCACGTATTGCCGGATCGTTCAGCGTTTCTTCGGTTGGATCCATCAGCGCATATATTGTCGGACGGTAGTAATATGCTTATCCAGCACCGACAGCGCTTCCGTGCGGGTGGCACCGCTGCCGTACACGCTGACAACTGCCTGCCCTTCTTCAAAGTGAGTTCCGGGCCACGGGATGTCGGCAACGAGGCCCTTCAGCAGTGCAAGGTCAGCGTTGACGGTCAGATCCCTCTCTGCAAAGAGGATCCTGCGGGCAGCCACCTGGTTCGGGGGTGGTACGGAGTCCGGAAGTCTTCCCGCACAGGAATCTGCATGGAGCTGGAACAGGCTGCACCCGCACGCCATCTCAACGGTATCGACTGTCGCCTGGAAGCGCGGATTCACCTCAATTGCCCATGCCTTCCCGTCACCGGCCACGAAATCGATCCCGATGGTCCCGCTGCAGCCGCTCGCTGCTGCGATCCGTTCGGCAGCTGCGACCATGCGTGCATGGAGCGGGTGGTCGAGCGGTGTTACCGAACCGCAGAAACCGAATGCCGACTCTCCCCTGCCCTGGAGGAACTGCTCGTTCGTGGCAACGGCCCGCGCGCCGACACCGTCCGTGATACAGCAGACGCTCGCGGGCACGCCCCTGGCCAGTTCCTGGCGGATGGAGGGGACATCAGGGTAGAGCGATTCCCAGGCACGCAGCTCTTCTGCGTTCTGAACAACCGCATTCCGCCACCCGCCGGCCCCTCTCCGGGGCTTGACCATGGCGGGAAACTCCCCGGCCCCCAGGAGCCGGGGGACCGGGACGTCCAGCTGCTCAAAAAAATGCTGGGTATCCAGCTTGTCAAGAAACCGGGCGATCTTCTCCCGGGGGGTCCCGCAGAGCGGGATCGTCACCGGCAGGTCTTCTGCCCCGGACGTTGTGACGAACAGGTCAAATGCATGGCGGCGGGCCATCCGTTCAATCGCATCGGGAAGGTCTTCGAGAGTCTCGAACTTCTCCTGGTCCCGGGTGCACCACCCGAGATCCTGGTCGCAGAAGTGATCGACGGCACACACTTCATACCCTGCACGATACGCCGACTGTGCGACGTGGCGTGTCGCAAAGCCGGCGACCAGGACCCTCCCCTTCACCGTCCCTCCGTCTGCTTCCCTGCCTTTGAGGGAACGATGCGGATCTGCGCCCCGGGAAATTCGTTCCGCAGTTCCTCCCCGGAGAAGAGGTGGTCGAGGAAGAGCGCCAGGCTCGAGATCTCGGAATGGGGCTGGGCGGTGACAGCCACATTGTAATCTGAAAGGCCGTAAATCTCGCCGGGGACCTTCTCCGCTCCGACGATGACGAGTATCTTTTTACGCGGGCGTATCTCGCCGACAACGTCCGGCAGGTTCAGGCCGTACATCGTCAGGTGGACGACCGATCCCCCGGAGGCCTTCCACTCCTTGATGCAGGAGCGCCACTTCACGTTGTCCTCGCAGAAGAAGTCCCCGCCCCAGCGCCCCACCACGTCAGCAATGCTCCGGACAACCCCCTTGTCGGATGCCGCAAGGTACATCCCCGCCGCGCCCAGCGCCCGCCCGGTCAGGCCGACGTGGGTGGTGACGCGCTGGTCGCGTTCGGGACGGTGGCCGATCCGGAGAATGACAACCTCGCGTGCCGGCATATCAGGTTTTCCTCTGTCGTACAACCCCATTTTCGATGGTGAACGGAAGGCTTTCATCATATTTTGCCTGGTTCCGGATGAGGGACTCGCCGAACGTCAGCACCCGTGCCTGTTCCCCGTCCCGCTCGACGAGGCAGAAGCGTTCGAGGCGTGCCAGGGAGGCTTCGACTGACGACCGGTCAAGCCCGCTCGTATCGACAAGCATCTCCACGCTGGCCGGTGATGCCGGGGGGATCAGGTGGTAGACCAGCCAGTCCGCATCCTCTTCTTTCACCTGTATTCATTCCATGCGGAGGTGAATAAGGGTTGTTGTCCCGGGCCGCACAGGGGTGAGGTCTTCAGTGATTTTTTTATCCTCCGCAACCAATACGTGGCAATGAGTACTGACCGTTCGGCAGTCCCGTATCCCACGCTGGTTGCCACAGCCGACAAACTCCTCGATGACTGCGAGGACGATGTGGTCTGCCTCTCGATAAGGATAGGCTCTCTTGATGCGGACCTGCAGAGCGAACTGCTGGTCTCCGACCTGCTCAATGCGTACCAGGTGTTCTATTACTCCTTCCGGACCGCCCCGGATGATCTTCTCAGGGAGCGCCTCGAACTGGAGCCCGCGTCCGCGCTTATCCACGGCCTGAAGATCGCCGAGATCGATCTCCTTGAAATCTCCTTTTTCATCAGGGACAATGAGCCCCTCATTACGATCAGCGACGGGGAAAAGGTTGTAGCTGAATATACGGGCCGGCATGCCTATGCTGACGCGATGAAGTACGTGGAAAATCCGCAGTGAGATCAGGATTTTGGTTCACCGCCGGCATTCTGAAATACTAGTCCGGATCCTTTCAGATAATGAACGTATCAGTAACCAGTAAAGTCTCCGCAGAACACCTTTTTTGTAGAGGTCAGGTCAGCCTCAGGCTATTATTGCCGGTCCCCGGCACTGATCAGCTGCCCGTCCACCACCGCGTGGACGAGAGGCGGGAGTTCGCCCCAGCGGACTGTTATCCCGCCCATGATGGCAAGGACTCCCCCGACCTCCCCAGGATCGAGCAGGTCGAGGACCGTGCGGTCATCGGGCCGGATCCGGTTGCAGACCGCGGTAGCCCATGCGTCGGCAAGGGCAACATCGTGCGAAAAGATGGTCACGGCGTCGGCAATACCGAACGAGATGGAAGGGCCCACCGTTGCCGACGAGGTGCAGATGCCGAGGATCCGGTCCTGTGGCGGGACAACGAACGCGACCCGGTTGGAGAGTGCAGCCTCGCCTGCGTGGACCCCGACCCTCACCGGGCGGTCGCTCACGAGGGCAATGTCGCCGCCGTTGTCGATAACCCCGAACGGTGCCCCTGCGGCCTGCATAGCCTCGACCCCCGCCCATGCGATCGCCCCGGCAACGGCAGCCATCGGCCCCACTCCCGCCCTGCGGGTCGCACCAGCCATGCGGACGATGATCCGCTCGTCCGAATCCGGCGTGTAGGGATCGAAGGTGGCTGCAAAAAAAGGGTCGCGGGCGATATGCCGTTCGAGCGCCTGCCGCGCCGCGAGGATGCCCTCCTTTGCCGCGGCGATGTGGGCCGGGTCATCGGCGAGGATCGTGGCTATGGTCTCCCGGAAGCGGAACGGCTCCCGGATCATAGCGGCAGGGAGAGCGCCCGGTGCGGGCACGCATCGACGCACTTGCCGCAGAGGATACACCTCTCCTCGGCAAGGACCATCTTCCAGTCCGGGTCAAACGAGAAGACTTCCCGGGGGCAGACACTGATACAGGCACCGCAGTCCACGCACTCGCTCTCATTCTTGTTTATACCGTGCTCGAGGATGCGGACCTGGGCGCCAAGACTGGTCATGGAGTCCCGGACCAGCCTGCACTGGTCGTCCGGCACGTCAATCAGAGCCTCTCCCTCGGAAGAATCGATCACCGCACGCTCGACATTGATCAGGACACCGGTATCGCGGACTACCTGCGCGATGATAGGTTTCCTCCCTTTTCCGCGCGAGAAGTTGACCAGGAGTTTCATTTCAGCCACCTCCCCCCGAGGAGTTTCCCGAGGTCCATCGCTGTCAGGAGAGCCACCACCCGGTGCTGCGGGTCGACCACCGGTAAAGCGCTGATATTGTTCTGTTCCAGTTTCCTGATGGCAATATCCACGGACTCATCCGGGGTCGTCGTGATCACCTTGGTCTTCATAATATCCTTTACAAGATGCGCCTTGCCGGGGTTTGCCACGGCCTTGGAGACATCGAACGTCGTAACGATGCCGACCAGGACCTGGTCGACGTTCACCACGGGCAGGTGGTTGGTCTCCCCCCTGAGGAGTTTCTTTGCCGCGGTCCTGATCTCCTCGGTCTCCCCGATGGTGATCACGCTCTTGTCCATGATGTCCAGAACCCGCGGTCCCTTGGCGGACTGGTGCATCGGCCGTGCTACCTTTGCCGGATCGATCATCCTTGTTGGCAGCGAGAGCTGCATGGTGCCGTTCTCCACCCATTTCTTCAGCTCGAGCGCAACCTGACGGGCCCTGCGGAAACTCGAGAGCGCGGAGGTCCGTACCTCCTCGCCATTGAGCTCCACGGTCCCGCTGCGGAGCTCCGCATAGGTGACCTTCCTCATGACCGGGCGGCTCCGGCTCGGGACCCCGTAATCGAGGATATCGACGCTGATATCCTCATCGCGGATCGCGGTGGCGCGCACGACATCGATGTCGAGCACCGGGAGCGGTACACCGAGGCCGACATACAGAGTCACCCCGTAGCCGGTCATGGTCGCGGCTCTCAGGAAGTCCTGGGACATCTGCTTGAGGTCGCCGGTGACCATCAGGGTGCCAAACCCCCCGGCCGGGGAGTGCTGGGTGCCCTCTCCCACGACCATTCCCGGGGCCCCGCACAGAAAGATCGGGACGCCGCTGCCGATCAGCCTGAGCTTCGGGTCGTTCGAGAGCGGGTTTAAGAGGCCGGCACCCGAGTAGGTGATATTGGTGCACCCGGGAAGAAGGGTTCCCATGTAGGTACTGAGCGTCCGATCCGTCGTGTTCGTTGCCGCATTGTAGCGCTGGTAGGCATTGCGCGGGTTGCACATGATCGCCTGGTTGAGGTTCTCGAGGACGAGCTCCGTTGTGATCGTCCGCCTCGGGTAGCAGTCCGTCCCCCGTGAACTCGCGCGCAGTTCCACCGATTTCCCGGCAACAAGATCCTCTAACACGTGGGCCCCTCCGTATTCTTCCTCCAGAGTGTCGGACTGCTGGGTTGCGCCGATGTAGGTATCCACCGCCGCCAGCCCTCCGTAGGCCTCGACATTGTTGAGCCAGATCCGCTCCATCCGTATCGGGGGTTCGGCATGCCCGAAGTTGATGAACGCACCGGAGGAGCACATGGCCCCGAAGGTACCGGTCGTGACAACGTCGACTTCTTTCAGGGCGCCCTCTTCCCCGAGTTCGGCAACGATCGCGGGCATCTCCTCCGCGGTGACCACGCGTGCGCTTCCCTCCCGGATGCGTTCATTGATCTGGCTGATGGACTTCTGCATGCCTTGGGATATGTTTTTATGAATATTAAAAGTAATTGCTATTACCTCAA
This sequence comes from Methanoregula sp., assembly GCF_050010295.1. Lineage (GTDB taxonomy): Archaea > Halobacteriota > Methanomicrobia > Methanomicrobiales > Methanospirillaceae > Methanoregula. The sequence goes on along the minus strand of NZ_JBEKLH010000004.1, from coordinate 264,645 downwards.
GTAATAAATGCTATTTAATCCCTGACGCCCATCTTCCTCTATGCATGTTCGTACCTTCATCGAGGGGATGGAACGGCTTGCCCCACCGGAACTTGCGGAGGAGTTCGATGCCGGGAAGATCGGTCTGGTTGTTGAAGGGAGGACGGAGATCGCAAACGTCTTCTGCGCACTGGACGCGACACCGTTCGTGGTGAAAGAGGCGGCCGCCGGAGGAGCTGACATGCTCGTCGTCCACCATACCCCCCTCTGGACACCGCTCACGGCAATGACCGGGCGGACGGCGCTCCTGATGCGCGACATTCTCTCGTCCGGCATGAACCTCTATGTGATGCACACCAACTTCGACCGGGCGGACGGCGGAGTGAACGATGCACTTGCCGGGCTCCTCTCTCTGGGTGATAGTATACCCATGTCGCTTGGAAAAGTCGGCAGCTGCACCATCCCCCTGCCGGAAATCTCCCGCAGGCTCGGGGGAAACCTTCGTGTCTGGGGTAAAATTCCGCAAATCAAACGGCTTGCGATTGTTGCAGGCAGCGGGTTTGACATGGCGCTGCTGGAAGAGGCCCGGGACCTCGGTGCCGATGCGTTCCTCTCGGCGGAGATGAAGCACTCGGTGGCCCGCTCGGCCCCGCTTCCCTGCATCGAAGCCACCCACTACGCGCTCGAAGCCCCGGCCATGCAGCAGCTCGCGGTCCGGCAGGGCTGGGAATATATCGACGATCCCCCGGTTCTCACGTCCGTCCCATGAGCGATATATGGCAGCACCTTTCCGAAAAGAGGGTGCTTGATACAGCCCTGTGTGAGGAGATCGAGGCGGTGTTTGGCAGCCGCGGGAAGAAGGCACTGGCCGCGATCGATGCAAATAAGATCAAAAAGTATCTCGATTTTTTCGTTGTCGAAGGAAAGACCGCCCGCTATATCGTAGACGAGGACTTCTGCACGTGCGGGGACTTCATGTACCGGGGCAGGACCTGTTGGCACCTGCTCGCCGTCAGGATCGCCCGGGTCACCGGAACGTTCGAGCGTGTCGACAGCTGGTACCAGGATCAGCTGAAGACCGCTCCCGAGCAAAACCTAGATTAGCGTTCGGCGGCAACTAAACCCATGAGACATGATTTGTCAGGCTCGTAAAAACCACAAAAATGTGGCAGAGATCATATTTTTATTATACTTCGTCCGATGGAGAGATCTGATACCTGCTCGACTAAAACCGGCCTTTTCCGGTCCCTTTCCCCTCAGCAATCTATAAACCTCTTTTCTCCCATCCTCTGTATTGGCAATGTCGAAGTACCATAACCCCGGGATCGAGACGATGAACCGGGACGGTCTCGATTCCCTGATCGACGAGCGAGTGAGGTATACCGTCCGGTATGCCCATGAACATTCCATGTTCTACCGGCACTGGTTCGAAAAGAACGGGATCAACCCGGGCGATATCCGGGTTCACGAGGACCTGCTGCAGCTCCCCGTCGTTTCCGGCCGCACTATACGCGAGCACCAGCCGCCGAACACTCCGGATTTCCAGTTCTGTTCGACGGCCTGGGGAGACATCTTCACCATCCAGGAGACGAGCGGTACGAGTGGGACACCCAAGAGTTTCTTCCTCACATGGGACGACTGGAAACGGTATGCGGAGAAGTATGCCCGGAGTTTTGTCTCGCAGGGGTTCGGCCCCGATGACCGGGTGATCGTGTGCGCTTCCTACGGCATGAACGTGGGGGCGAACACGATGACGCTTGCAGCCCAGAGGCTCGGGATGACCGTCATCCCATTCGGCAGGTGTGACTTCGCTTCGAGGGCCATCACAGGATACCGCCCGACGGCGATCGTGGGGAGCGTGTTCAAGCTCCTCCGGTTGGCGCACCGGCTGGAGCTGGAAGGGATCCGGCTTGAAGACACCTCGATCACGAAGTTGGTCGCCGGGGGCGAGAGTTTTGCCGATGAGTCTCGTACGTACCTCGCAGAGATGTGGGGATGTCCGGTGTACAACACCTATGGGAGCACCGAGGGGACGATGTGCGGGGAGTGCACGGAACTCGCCGGGCTCCATGTCCCGGAAGACCTCGTCCACCTCGACATTTACGATCCGCAGATGAAAGCGTTCGTCTCCGATGGCAACTGCGGGCGGGTGGTCCTCACTACACTCCTCCCGGAGGGCTCAAAGGCGGGCACCCTCCTGCTCAACTACGACACCGAGGATACGACGGCAGTCCTTTCCAGGGAGCAGTGTGCCTGCGGCAGGACGCACCTGCGGATCTTCAACCCGCAGAGGGAGGCCGAAACGGTCTGGATCCTCGGGGATTCCGTGAACCGCGTGGACGTTGAGGCCGGTGTCTTCCAGCCGGAGAACATGCAGTTCCTCAATGGCGAATACGAGGCATTCATCTACGATGGTGGATCGCCGGGGGAGGTCGTGATGCGGGTGAGCGTGGAGTGCACGGATCCGGAGATCGCTGACCGGAGGCTCATCGAAGACCGTTTTATCGGGCATCTCTTAAAAAACAAGAAGAATCTGGTGCAGCATTACGGGGATAGGACCTTCTCCGTGCTGTTCAACTTTGTCCAGCCGGGGGAGCTTGAGCTTCACAAACTCAGGGGTCGGCCAAAACGCCTCGTCGACCGCCGGTCCATATAATGTGCATATCACGGATCCCCGGGGGGCTTGCCTGCCGCAGGGAAACCCGTTTTCTCCCGCATGAGGCCGCTCACCGGCGTTCAGGCACGAGACGGTTGGCGACGGCGACCGCTTCTTCTGCATTTCCTGCGCACGCGTCGGCGCCGATCTGTTTCCAGAGGTCAGGAACAATCCTGAACGGATATCCGCCCACGACGATCTTTGCCCGTGCAGTCCCCCGGTCCGCACGCAGCGAGCGGATAAGGTACTGGATATCAGGAAGATTGCGCTGCATGGTCGTGGACAGCGCGATCATGTCGGCCTTACGGTCCCGCACTGCCTCAAGGATACTCTGCACCGGTGTGTTTGCCCCGGTATAATAGGTGTTCCACCCGTCCATCTCGAAAAAGTCGGCCACCATGCGGATCCCGACATCATGAAGGTCCGTCCCGACAGTGGCAGCGATGAGGGTTGTTCCCCTTCGGCCCATGCCTCCGCTGCCCGAAGAGAGGAGCCGGTCGTGCAGCCGGGCCATGAGCGTTTCGACAGAAGCGGTTACGAAATGTTCCTGAGCGATACTCACCTGCTGCAGCTGCCAGAGCCTTCCCGTTTCCCGCAGCACCGGCTGGAGGATGTGGAGATAGACATCCCTCACGGGTGTGCCGGACCTGACCGCATCATCGAGTACCCTCCCAGCCCGCTCCCGATCCGCCGCGGTGACGGCGGTGAGGAAGGACCGGGCAACGTCAGCGAGAGGGTTGTCCGGGGTTATGCAGGAGGGAATGTCCGGGGAGACATTTTTAAGGACGGCCAGACTTTCGGTAATCATGGTCGCGGCGCGGGTGCGGAAATCCGGGGGCAGTTCCTTTTGGAGGACTTCGCCCAGCGCATCGAGAACAAGGGATACATGGTTCTTCGGGAAGTGCAGGGCGGTGAGATGTACCTTTGCCCAGCAGGTATGATCGATGAAAACAGCCGGATTATCAATCGCAAGCGATTCCTCGAGACTGTTGATATGATCCCTGAGCTCTTCCAGTACCCTCATCTTCTGGAAAGCGCTTGAGTTACGCCAGGTGCCCGGGTGTCTCTTCCCGAACTGGTCCAGGGCCTTTCCTGCCAGGTAATCCCGATCCAGGTTCACGGGATGGTATATGGGTAAAACGGCCTGATTCATTCGTGTACCCCCTCTTCCGGTTCTGAGAGAGAATCTGGCTGGAGGGTTATTATTTTTCCCTCTGGATCGATCAAGGTTGATGGGAGCGACATGGAACGAGGGGGCTCACCGGAAAGGGTTTGCTGACACCCGCTATCGTTCTTCCCCACTCTGGAACGCGAAGCTCCGGCCATCACCCAATCGCGGGCAGTCCGGATTGAGGATGACCGCCTCTGCCCCAAGGACACCTGGTACCAGGACCAGCTGAAAAATACCGCGAGCGGCTTTGCACGTAATGTCGCTTCTGCACGTAAAGTCGGGATCTTGCACGAAAAGTTGGAGGAATCGTGAAATCTATTAATTGGATCTCAATCTCGCTTCATGCGAAATTCATCTTATTGTCTATATTAACAATAGGCATGATTACTTACAGTAATGAGTTGAAATCGTTTATCGGGTATTACTATTTAGTTGCAATGGTTACAATATATTTAATTCATAGAGATTTTAAGATAATAATGAAATGATCATATTCGTTTTAGCATCCTTATTTTTCGAAGTAAACTTCTTTTTAATCCCACTTGCTCCGCAAATAATAGATTTTACCCAGAAAAAAATATTGCCCGTCCTATCAGTATCTGGAATTCTTTACCCGGAGTATGCAATCCTAGCAGTAATGCTAATATATCTTTTTTATTTTGTATTTTTCTTGCTTTTGGATTTGACGGCATATCTTGGAAACTATAACAAAAAAGAGGCTAAGAAAAATAGATTTAATTATACCTTAAAAATAATAGGGTGCTATCTGGTGCTCACATTTCCAGTATATTTAACAATTTTCACTCTTGTCCAATTACCAGCAAACCCTACAATCGTAGATTATGGGTTAATGTTTCCAGTAATGACTTCATTTTTAATTTCTCTAAGATTTCTCGCGAATCCCACAGAATTTATTCACAACTGGCGTTACAAAGAAATCCCTCTCGAAGATATAAAAAAACATGCGGCTTATATTAAAGAGCAAGTCATTTCATTTTATTTTGCATTGATCGAAGCTGGAATTTTTATCATATTGATTGGGATTGTTTTTAAAGATACAAAAGAGAGATTGACTTCGAATCTAATTGGGATGTTTAGTTCCCCAGAAAATCTCGCTGTATTTATTATCTCATACTTGCTTTCATTGGTTCTATTAGGTCTATTAGGAGAGTTGTATTTGGATTATGCTAAAGTAATTGATATAAATCCAGAATCCTGAAAATTATCCAGAAATCAACGAATACTTATTTCTTGCACTTGCACTCTCGGTGAACCTTGATCAACCTCTTGATAATCACGTCGTAAGTTTCACCCTTCGTTCCAAGGGTCTGTAACTCATCTCTTGTTTCAATCATTACCTGAATTGTCGTGTTATTCTTAGTTGTGGTTGCCATAAATATCATAGCCGCTATTCTTATTTAAGTTCTGCTATAGCCACCATAGTGTTTATATACTTATAGTGCCTATAATTACTATAGTGAGTGGAGAGGAAGATGATGACACGATCACATGAACCATTGAAAACCACAAGGGAAGAACGCGGAAAAGCAATCGCAGAAAAGAGCGGTCAGATCCAGAAAGTCAAAGACAACCAGTACAAGGTAAAGTCACAGTCTGGCAACGGTTCCTATGAAATCAAAATCGGCAAGAACGGAGCCGAATGCAGTTGCCCGGACTTCCAGAACCGGCACCAGCCCTGTAAACATATCCTTGGGCTTCGCTATTTCTTAGAAGTTCAGAAGGACACCCCCGAGGGGACAGTCACCGAAAAGGTACACCTGACCTATTCTCAGGCATGGAGCGCATACAACGCCGCACAGACCGAAGAGATCAAGTTGTTTGACGCTCTCCTGAAAGACTTGGTTAAGGCAATCCCTGAGCCAGAACAGAAGATGGGGCGCCCGCGCATCCCAATGAGTGAAAACCTCTTCTGCGCTATCCAGAAAGTTTACTCTCAGTTATCCAGCCGCCGCGCTCACAGCCTGTTCCAGAACGCGGTAGAGAGAAAACAGATCGACCACGCGCCCTACTTTAATGCACCATCAGCACTCTTCAACAAGCCCGAAATAACGCCCCTCCTTCAGGAATTGGTCACACTATCAGCATTACCCGTTGCTGAGCTGGAAACAGATTTCGCGGTGGATTCTACGGGCTTCCGAACCACATCATTTAGCGAATACTGCGGAATGAAACACGGTCAGAAGAAAGCGCACCGATGGATTAAGGCACACATGGCAACCGGCGTTAAGACCAACATTGTTACCAGTATCGAGATCACCGCTGAGAACGTCCACGATTCCACGCAATTCAAACCTATCATCAAAGACATCTCAAAGAACTTCAATATCCGCGAGATTTCCGCCGATAAAGCGTATTCATCACGGGATAACTACGAGGCTGTAAATGCTCTCGGCGGGACTGCATATATCCCCTTCAAGAATAATGCAACCAGTAGGACTCTCGGCTCACCGATCTGGAATAAAATGTACCACTACTTCCAGCTCAATAAGGATGAATTCATGGAGCACTATCATAAGCGCAGTAACACTGAGTCAACCAACGCAGCGATAAAGAGGAAGTTCGGTGAGACCCTGAAATCAAAGAACCAAGTCGCTCAGGTGAATGAACTTCTGGCAAAGATTATCGCCTACAATCTGACGGTAGTAATTCACGAGATGTATGAGAACGGGATCACACCGGACTTCCTGAGTAAAACCCCGATGAACGGAACGGCAACAAAATAATTTCTTTAAATTGTCTTTTCTTATTAGGGAAATAGAAAGAATTTAGCAATCCCCGAAATTATTTCGTTTGAAAAGAACTTTACTGCAACAATCACTGTCGTGTATACAAGAAAGCACATCCATACAAATACCCCCGGAAGCAGCACAGCCACGAATACCAGAAATGCGATTAAAATAATAAGATTTTCAATGCGAATATTCATCTAAATTCAGAAGATAATTTTCCCTGAGCTGCCATCAACCTATCTCACTATTGCATTCTGCACGTAAAGTCCGGTGTCTGCACGTAAAGTCAGGTCAAATACCCACTTTACGTGCAAAGCCACCGCGAGCAAAACCTAGATTAGCGTTTGCGGTCAACAGTACTGACGATACGTGTTACTTATGCTCGAAGAGGAATACCAGCTCGAATATTTCAAGACCCAGGGGCTGACGCGGAAGATCTGCAAAAGCTGCGGTTCGGCATTCTGGACCCGCGACAGCTCGCGCGAGATCTGCGGGGACGCCCCCTGCGAGCCCTATACCTTCATCGGCAACCCGGTCTTTGCGCCCCACACCCTCGACAGTATGCGCGAGGCATACCTCTCCTTTTTTGAGAAGCAGGGGCATACCCGGGTGGAACGGTACCCCGTGGTGGCACGCTGGAGGGACGACATTTACCTCACGATCGCGTCCATCGCGGACTTCCAGCCGTTCGTGACCGGCGGTATTGTTCCCCCGCCGGCCAACCCGCTGACCATCTCCCAGCCCTGTATCCGGCTCAACGACCTCGACTCGGTCGGCAGGTCCGGGAGGCACCTGACCACGTTCGAGATGATGGCGCACCATGCGTTCAACACTCCCACGGAAGAGATCTACTGGAAAGACCGGACCGTCGAACTCTGCGACCAGTTCATCGCGTCCGTCGGCGGGGACATCAACCTGGTGACCTACAAGGAGCACCCGTGGATCGGCGGCGGGAACGCCGGGCCGAGCGTGGAAGTGCTGATCGGCGGGCTCGAGGTGGCGACCCTCGTCTTCATGAGCCTCGGGCGGCAAAAGACCAAGGACCCGGGCTACGAGCTGAACGGCGAGATGTACTACCCGATGAAACTCAGGATCGTGGACACCGGCTACGGCCTCGAGCGGTTCGTCTGGGCATCCAAAGGTTCTCCTACGATCTACGACGCCGTATTCCCCGAGATGGTCAGCAGGGTGATGAGCTCGGCCGGGCTCAGCCACCTGCTCGACAACAAGGACTATACCAAGATCCTTGCCCTCAACGCGAAGTTTGCCGGGCTCATGGACATCTCCGGCACCAACCTCTTCAACCTGCGCAAGAAAGTGGCGGCTGCAATCGAGGTCTCACCGGAGAAACTCGACAAGATGATCACCCCCATCGAGAAGGTGTACGCCGTTGTCGACCACACCCGCTGCCTTGCCTACATGCTCGGGGACTGCATCGTGCCCTCGAACGTCAGGGAAGGCTACCTCGCCCGGCTGGTCATCCGCCGGACCCTGCGCATGATGGCCGAACTCAAGATTGAAGAGCCCCTTGCCGATCTCATCGAGCAGCAGACCAGGATCATCGGCACCCGGAAGTTCGAGCAGGACCTTGGCGTAGTCCGCGAGATCGTCGACCGGGAGACAGAGAAGTACGCGTCCACCCTCGAGCGCGGCACCAGGATCGTCCAGAAAGTCGCAAAGACCTACAAGGCGAAGAGCCAGCGGGTCCCCTTAAGCGAGATCATCACGCTCTACGACTCCCACGGGATCCAGCCGGAGATGATCAAGGATATCGCCGCCAAGGAGGGTGCCGTGGTCGATCTCCCGGACAACTTCTATTCCATGGTCGCGGACATGCACTCCGGGTCGAAGAAGGAAGCCGAAGAGGACCGGACCGGGAAGTATGCCGAGCGGGTGCAGGGCCTCCCGCCGACCAAGAAACTCTATTACGAGCAGCCTTCGGAGATCGAGTTCGAGGCCGTCGTGCTCGACTTTTTCGACGGCTATGCGGTGCTCGACCAGACCCTCTTCTACCCGGAAGGAGGGGGCCAGCCCGCAGATACCGGGACGCTCGTTTCCGCGGAGAGCATGGTCCGGGCCGACGGGGTCGTCAAGGTCGGCGAGGTCATCCTCCACCACGTGGGCGGGGGCGTCCTCCAGCGCGGCGACCGGGTGAAGGGGATGGTGGACGAGGAACGGCGCTGGTCGCTGATGCGGCACCACACGGCTACCCACATCCTCCTCCATGCTGCAAAAGAAGTGCTCGGCGCCCATATCCACCAGGCCGGGGCCCAGAAAGGCAGCGAGTCCTCCCGCGTAGACCTCCGCCACTTCAAGCACATCACGGCCGACGAACTCCGCCGGATCGAGATCGCGGCAAACCGGATGATCATGGCAGGCCAGCCAGTGGAGATCACGGTCGAGGACCGGACGAAAGCCGAACAGAAATACGGGTTCTCCCTCTACCAGGGAGGAGTGCCCCCGGGCAGGACCATCCGTATCGTGAAAGTTGCCGGGGACGTAGAGGCGTGCGCAGGCACCCACTGCCGGAACACCGGTGAGGTCGGCGTCATCAAGATCATCCGGGTCGAGCACATCCAGGACGGTATCGAACGCATCGAGTTTGCTGCCGGCGTTGCTGCAATCTATTATATGCAGCATCTCGAGCAGATCGTTGCATCTGCCGCAGATACCCTGTCCGTTCAGTTCGAGAACCTGCCGCCGACAGTATCCCGCTTCTTCCTGGAATGGAAAGACCAGAGGAAGGAGATCGAGCGGATGAGCGCAAAACTGGTCGAGCTGGAGATGCAGTCACTGGTTGCCGAACCGGTCGGCGGCGTATCGGTCGTGGTCAGACGGATCGACCTCCCGCAGAAAGAGCTTTCGGCCATTGCCACCTCCGTTGCGGAAAAAGGCGGCGTGGCACTCCTCGCCGGTGCCGGTGAGACGGTCCGGGTGGTCCTCGCGTCAGGAGACCCCCGGGTGAATGCCGGGGAGATCATCAGCCAGGTCTGCAGCCTGCTCGGGGGAAAAGGCGGGGGGAAGGCAGCGATGGCACAGGGTGGCGGGCCGGATGCGAACCAGCTGGACCTTGCACTGAAGGTCGGACGCGAACGCATCCTTGCGGCACTGCATGGCTGACCCTGTCCTTGTCCTTGAACCCGGCGACGAACGGGCTCAGAAGATCGCAAAAGCGATGTCCAGCCAGACCGCCGGGGAGATCCTCCGGCTGCTCGGGGAGGGCCAGAAGAGCCTGACCGACCTTGCCGAACGGCTGTCCCTCCCGATGAACACGGTGAAATACCATGTCGAGAACCTGCTCGATGCCGGGCTGATATCGGTCGCCGATACCAGGTACAGCGTAAAAGGGCGTGAAGTAAAGATCTATACCCTCACCAACCAGGTCCTCATTGTCGCCCCCCGTCAGTCCGATGTCCGCTCGCTGTTGCTGAAATATGCGTCACTGTTCTGTATTGTCGCCGTTGCCTCTCTCACGGTCGCTGTCATCCTGCCCATGCTTGAAGAAAACGTGAACGCCCCCGTCATTACGCCCGCAGCTGCCGGAGTGATGCGGGAGACACCTGCGGTGGCATTGAAAGCGGGCTGGGATGGGATTGCCGCCCCCCCGGCTGCCGCTGCGATTGATCCGGCACTCGCCTTCTTCCTTGGCGGGGTTCTTGTTATCCTTGTACTGCTCTGCTACGAAGCGTGGCTCTGGAAGAGACGGGGATGAATGGCAAAGCCTTTCGGGTTTGTCTGAGGAAAAAGTTGTCACTTTTTCGGCTTTGTAGAAACCCTATTTTTCTGATCATTTGCTTATATTTTGTTGCGGTTAGGAGGGTGACCCCCTCTCTCCCCCAGCGGGGGAGGCATCCCAAGGGGAGCATCCCCTTGACCCCCGGTTTTTCGGGTTTTTTCATCAACCTCTTGAAGAACTATCCCTATATTGGAGGATGCCTGAGCGGCGGGGGCGGAAGCATGAAGTGCTGGAACCCCCAAGAGTGCGACTGCATGTTTTCTCTAAGGATTTCAACAGAGCCACGGTTTCTACCCGAAGATACGGGGAATATATCGTTGATATCGGTATAAAAAAGTGTACTACCTTTACTGCCTGTTCATTCTCACCAGAATCAGGCCTGCAATGGTAACAGCACCGATGACCGGTAATGGTGAGAGGGGTGACTTGGTCTCCGTAGGCCACGGGGTCGGGACCGTAATGGTGGTCACGGTTGTCCGCACCGGTGCAACGGTCGTCGGCACAGCGGTTACTGCCGCCGTTGCAGGTGCTGCGACCGTGAAGGTAGCCTTCCCGATATATCCGCTTGCATCCGAGAAATCCACCTCATATTCTCCTGCCGACGTGACGATCACGTTCTGGCTGAACGTTCCCGCACCCGTTCGCATAGCGCTGGTGGTCCCGATCCACTGTGGCCCGAACATCCGCCCGTTCGGGCCGGTGACTTCAATCTCAACACCTGCAGAGCCTTCTTTTGCTACAGAGCCCGCGATCATGAGTGCGTTATCAAGGTCCTGGGTCAGGGGCGATGTCACCGTGAGATCCCCGGAGCGGTCGATCACCTGGACAAACTGAAGGGTCACCGAATCGGACCGGGCGGTCAATGACCCGGGGACCTGTGCTTCGACCTTGTAATTTCCCCCGGGCAGGCCGGTAGTATCGAAAATCGCAGTCTGGTTTTTCTGGTCACCCTGGCTGGTTACGGTCTGGCTACTGACTTCGGTTGCGGTATACTGCGTCTGGTACAGGACAACCGTAAATGCGGTACCAGCCGGGAAGTCCCCGCCGAGAGTACACTGGAGCGGGACACCGGCCTGGACCGTTGCGGGGCAGGTGAGGTAGACCCCGTAGGCCGATACTGTTCCCACGATGCACATCAGGAACAGTACGATGAATATGAACCGTTTCATACCTACAGGTTCGAATGGCTGAAATTAAAATGATATCCTTTGGACTCAGCGTGAGGATTATGAGAACATACCTGCAGGTTATGGGAACAGCCGCCGGACTCCCGGAACATAATCAATAATCAAAAACTGAAAGACCGGAAAAGAACGGTACAGGCAGGAAAGGTGCGGCCGCGGATCAGATCATGCCGATGAAATTTTTCAGGATCCGGAGACCTGCGGCCCCGCTTTTTTCCGGGTGAAACTGGACACCGTACGCATTGCCGTTCCCAACCGATGAAGCGAACCGGCAGATATAGTCAGTGGACGTGAGCGTATACTCCGGCAGGGTATCCGCATGGTAGGAATGAACGAAGTACACGTATTCTTCTTTCCCGAGACCGGCAAAGAGCGGGCAGTCGTCCTTCGCGAGGGTGAGCGAGTTCCAGCCCATGTGGGGTACCTTGAACCCCGGCACGCGGGGGAACCTTCTGACACCCCCGGGAATGAGCCCGAGCCCCTCGTGGAGCCCGTGTTCCTCGCTCGTCTCCATAAGCATCTGCATGCCAAGGCAGATGCCGAGGAGCGGTACATCGCATGCGGCGTCCACCACGGTCGTTTTCAGTTCCCCGAGCTGTTCCATCCCTTCATGGAATGCCCCGACCCCGGGGAGAACAAGGCCTTCAGCAGCAGCGATCTCTTCCGCACTGCCGGTTATGACCGCATCCGCCCCGGCTTTTTCAAGCCCCCGGATAACGCTGCGGAGGTTTCCAAGACCGTAATCAACAATGGCTATCTTCGTCATCCTCACGTTCCTCCCGGATCCGCCACCGCCCCTCCTAGACCCATGCCGGCGGGAGTCCCCGAGCCCGCTGCCATTCCGACAGCCGGCTGGTCCAGTTCCCCCGGAGGTCCGGGTATTCCTCTGCGATCATATGGATCAATGCCATATCGCTTGACGGGCACATGAAACAACCGATCCGGCCGGGGCAGCGCCCGTACAGGATGTTCCAGGGTGCCGAATCCGGCACCTTGTTCAGGAGCACCAGGTGCCCCTCCGGAATGAGGGGGGCCCCGAAACGCTCTCCGTAGATCCGGTTGATACGCGCCACGCCGGGGGAAATGCTGGGCGTGCATCCCCCGGCGGGGTCAGCGGTACCCCGCGGGTCTCTGCGCCGCAGGAGCACCTGCGGGCCAGTACCGGAGAATGGCAGGTATCGCACCAGTGCAGAAGGATCCTGCCAGGATATGAGGGGGGCATCTCTCTAATCATACGTCATGCGGGGTTAAAAATGGAAGCGGGACGCTGCAGGCCGCCGGACTCCTGACGGCAGTTCAGGTGCGTTGCTGATGCGGGAGTATTGATATATACCATTCTTTCCCACTTTACTGGGACGCATGATTGACACATGGCTTGTTGCCGCACTCTGCTTCACTCTCCTGACATTCGGAGCGCTCTTCCGGGTGAACCGCGCCAGGACATGGTACGACGGACTTGTAGCGGCAGTCGTTGCCATCACCCTTGCAGCAGGGGCAGGACTCTTCCTGAGCATCACGCTGGGAAACCTCCTTGTCCTTGACGGGACCATCATCGCAGCGCTGACGGCCTACCTCATCGTCATTGCGCTCGCAAAATTCCCGGGAGGCGATCGGGAATGAATCCGGCAGCCGACATCCTCATATGGGTTCTCCTGGTCGCCGGGGTGGGTTTTGCAGCCCTCGGGTTCACCGCCCTTCTGATATTTCCCGATATCCGCAGCCGGATGTATACCGCGGTAAGGGCAACCATCATCAGTGCCGGAGCGTCTGCAACCGCCGTTATTGTTTTCGGGCTGAATGCCCTGCTCGGGGGCGGCGGTTACCAGTACCTTACGCTCATCCTGCACACCCTGGTTCTGTTCTGTGTCATCGTAACTGCCAGTCTGGTCATCTCCGGGATAATTCTTGAAAAGACCCGTTCCCCGGAATTCTGTACGGCATCCGCCCGCACAGCTCCTGCGGAAACGGATGAAAAAGATACATCCTGAAAAAAAATTCTGATATCGTCTCTCCTGCTGAATTCCACGGTGGCAAAAAATTCGTGGGAAAAAGAACGCCCGGAACGTCTCTCCTGGCCGGAATTATTCTTCAGCTTCCCGGGCCTCTTCCGGCTCCATGAAACAGAGCACCCCGGATATCCCCAGGATGATAACCGCGGGCAGATAGAGGAAGAGCAGGTTGAGCGTCCCTGCGAGCGGGACGGACAGGGTGATGAAAATCGCCGAAAAGAGGAGCATCCACCCGGCAAACCGCGTCTCTCTGTTCGCGATTGCGGCCCCCATCAGCCCGAGACTTGAGAAGAGTGCGGTCTGGACACCGGAGAGGGTCACGTCATGCGATGGTGCAGACAGTATGACAAAGAGTGCGGTCAGGATCCCGAGGACACTCCCGGTGACCCCCAGTATGAACTGTTTTTTCATGTTTTTTAAAAAGGTGTGGGTGAGGATAAATGTTGCCCTCCGGAAAAATGCGGCCCGCTCACTGCCTGCAAACGACTGGTATACCCGGAACACCTTCAGAATGCGCGTTTTTTTCCAAACGGACGGTCATTTTTGAAATTGCAAATCCTTTGATTTGTTGAGTTTTTTGAAAACCGGGCAAAATTGTAACAATTGCGCATTTTCTGATGTATTACTTTGATAATCAGTTTTTTCCTAATATCGCGCCAATTTTCTTTGGTAAAAGTGGTGGTTTAGTGCAATTCTATGCCTCAAAATGCCATTGCGACCAAAATATTTATTAATTGATAGATTAAGAGAAAATATAACCCTTTCCGGTAGGAGGTGGAAACCACATGGCAGCAGCAAAGAAGGCGGCAAAGAAGCCGGAAGCAAAGAAGCCCGCAAAGAAGGCGGCAGCAAAGAAGAAATAATCTTTGCAGTTATTTTACACATTTTTTCGCAGCGATTTTTTCTGGATCCCCAAGAACGGATTCCGGAATGGGTTCTTGAAACCCGGCAGATACGCAGTTTTTTCAACAACCGGCGCGTGACGCCAGAACCGGCACGCTACCGGATTCAACCGCCCGGGACCTGGCATGCCAACATGAATTTTCCGGCAATAAAAAATCCCTGGTTATCCAACCAGCACCGGATAATCGGTATATCCTCTCTCTTCACCGGTATAGAACGTTGCAGCATCCTCCTGGTTCAGGGGTGCGTGCTTCCGGAACCGCTCGGGAAGATCCGGATTGGCGAGGAACGGGACGCCAAACGCGATGAGGTCGGCGACACCCCCCTCTATTGCTGCTGTTGCACTCTGCTCGTCATATCCCCCGTTGAGCATGAGAGCTCCGTCGAATTTCGCCCGGATGACGGAAGCCAGCCGGTTACCGGCTGCCGGGACCGGCGTCCTGCCTCCGAGAGACTCGACCAGGTGGACGTACCCGATACCGATCCTGCCCAGCCCCTCAACAAGGCAGGAGAAGGTCTCCCGGGGATTTGAATCCGCCATGCCATGGACCAGGAAATGCGGCGAGATCCGGTACCCGACCCGTTTTCCGCCAAAGACCCGGGCAACTGCCCCGGCGACCTCGAGGGGGAGGCGTACCCGGTTCTCTATGCTTCCGCCATAGGCGTCGGTCCTCCGGTTCGAACCGTCCCGCAGGAACTGGTCCAGCAGGTAGCCGTTGGCCCCATGGACCTCGACGCCGTCAAAACCCGCAGCCTTCGCATTCACCGCCCCGTCCCGGAACTGGCCGATGACGGAGGGGATCTCGTCGATCCCGAATGCACGGGGGACCGGGATCATCTTCTTGGCACCGGACGGCGTGTGGATCTCCTCGCCAACGGGGAGCGCTGAAGGAGCCAATGGGAGTGCGCCGCCAAGGAAATCCGGGTGCGACATCCGCCCCACGTGCCAGAGCTGGAGAAAGATCTTCCCGCCACCTTCGTGTACGGCTGCGGTCACTTCCTTCCAGCCGGCGACCTGCTCCTGCGAGTAGATCCCGGGAGTCCGCTGAAAACCGACACCCATGGGGCTCACCTGGGACCCCTCGGTTATGATGAGCCCTGCCGATGCCCTCTGCCGGTAATAGGTGACCGAGAGCGGGCCGGGAACATTGCCTTCGAGTGCACGGCAACGGGTCATGGGTGCCATGACCATGCGGTTCGGGAGCGTGAGATCGCCAAGAACATACTGAGAGAACAGGCTCATCATTGCTCCTTTATATCAGGGAACGGATTGATCCCGACCTTCTCCGGGCAACCCGGGAATGGCTCCGGTCTCCTGCCGGCCTGGGACTGGGCGGACGGGGTTTTCCCTGTTCCCCCGGAAAAGATATCACCTCTGGTATGTGGCAATAGCCTGGCCCCCGTACTGCACCATGTGGCCTTCCATGGCCTTCGTGAGGACGTCCAGGTTTGAGCCCGGCGGGATCTCCAGTTTTTTGTCAAGCCCGTACACGTTGAAATAGTACGTGTGGACTTCCCCGGGTGGCGGACATGGGCCGGTATACCCGATCTCTCCGAACTCGTGCTGCCCCTGGACTGCATCAAACGGGCGGGTGATCACAGCCTCTTTTGGAATATTTTCCGGAATAATGTCCCGTGCCGCGATATTCCAGATGATCCAGTGGGTGTACATCCTGTCAGGACCGATGCTGTCCTGCAGGATGATCGCAAGGTACTCCGAATGGATCCGGTCGATATGGATCTCCGGTGAGATGTTCTCCCCGTCGCAGGTATATCGTTCCGGGAACATCTGGTAATCGAAACCGGTACTGATAAGCAAATTTTCTGTCTGCTCCTCTGCCATGTATGCCACGACCTGTAAGATTCCTGTCTCTGTGGACGGAGGTGTTGTTATATCCAGGGAAGATAGTCCCATTCCCTGTTTTCAAAAAATGAAAGGTAGTATCCGGACCGGATGGTGCAGGGAGGCATACCCGGGAGAGACCCGGGTTCTGTGAATGTCTCCGGGATCAATCGTACTTCCGGAACAGCGCCGGGTTCTGCCTCCGGATCCACCAGCGCCGGATCAGGAGGATGGCAACTGCGATGAGGATGATAACCGCACATGCAATCACCAGGGTCATCAGCGGAAAACCTTCTTCCGGCAGCGGGGCCGGGGAAGGGAGCGGTGGTGTGGCCGTCGGGTGAATGAGACCCGCTTCCGCCATGACCGGTGTCGCAGGTACGGGAACCGTGGTTACGGCCGGGGATACCATTCCACTCTTTACAGTAGAGTTCGGGTTGTTTCCTGTCGCGTTCAGCCTGCCTGCAATCGCAAAGTAACTGAAGCCGGGGGTTGTTGCAATGTAATAATTCAGGTCTCCAGCAGTATGGTCCAGCCGGGTCGGGAGCTCCTGCCACCCGTTGTCATGATTCCGGAGCATGACAACCACACCCGGAGCGAGCCCGTGCCCGGCAAGCCACGCACTGCTGACCGTGAACAGGATATCCGCGTGGTCAACCGAGGACTCCGGGTTGACCCAGTTGAGATCGATGCGCTGGTAGCCGGCAACCTCACGCCCGCTGATCTGTAAGGCCGGGCCGGGAGTTACCTGCTGGACCATGAGCTCTGACTCACCGATATTTATGGATGGGTACACGGTGACTGACTGCACGCTCACAGTGTTCCCGGTTGCCGGGGGAGCAAACGAGAAGGTGACCGGGCTTCCTGCCGGAGCCGCCTTGCCAAAGGCGGCCTGCACCCCTCCCGAGGGGGAACTGCCCGAGTCCATGGGCGAGGGCCCCGGTGGAGAGACCACCGTTACGTTGAACGAAGCACTTGTTCCCGGAACGGTGTTTCCCAGCGTATCCTTACCGACAAGGCTGACCTGGTAGGTACCGGGGGTCGTCAGGGTGGTGAACTCGGACCCGAACTCGAAGAGCGAGTTATACCGCGTCGTGCTCCCGGGCGTGAAGTACCGGGAGAGATTGACGTCATGGGACGCAGCGAGGACCAATCCGCCGCTCGAATTCGTAATGGTGTAGGAGATCTGGGAGGTCCGGCTGCTGATCGAGTACCAGTATGGAGCCGAAGTTGTCGTTACGGCCGACGCGATCGGTTTGGTGACCCCGAAGACGATGAACTCCTGCCCCTGGGTGACAGTAACGCCACCGGACAGGTCTGTGTAGACCGTCTTTTGCGCGGTATCGTTCGGGTCATAGAGGTTCTCGTAACTTGAGGGGGGCGTAGAGCGGACCTCGACCCGGGTGAGGGCGAGCCGGTTGGAGCCGCTGAATGGGTTGATCGTGGACGCGATGTTCCGGGAGGTTCCGGTCGTGTCTACGTATTTCAGGAACGGTTCCCCGTTGCTGTAATAGAGGAATGTCGTATTCGGCGAATCCTGGAGGTTGTACCGCAGGATCGGGGCCATTTCGACCGAGTACGTCGTACTGGCGGAGTTGATGTTGTACAGAAACATCGTGTTATTGGCGACAGCAATGGTATCGAGAATCGTCCCGCTGAGATCGTTCACCACTTCGATCCCGTTGTTGGGGTACGCCCGGAAAACGAAATTGGACCAGTTTGATCCGCCATCCGAGAAATAGCCGGGGAATGCATCGAAATACGTCCGGAGGTTGTGCTGGATGGCATAACTGATGCGGGCATTCTTGTTGTCCGGGGGGCGGTTCGTGCCAAGCGCGGTGTTGGTGATACCGAAGGTGATATTCTCTGCAACAACCTGACCCGTGAGGGTATCGGAGAGACCGGTCACGAGAATCGTATAATTCCCGGCGGTCAGGTCCTGGAGGGGTGTCCCGGAGCTGTCTTTGTAGGTCGTGTTGTAGGTCTTTGTGACGCCTCCGAGGACAAGCCCTGCATAATACCGGTCCGTCACCACGACTTTGTTGTTGGGATCGGTGAAGCCGCTCCCGTCCGGGTTGATCACGATATCCGGGACATACCCTCCTTTGACCGTGATGCCGTTGACGAAGGAGAAGTCGAGGCAACTCTGGTTTGTGGTACCGCTCACCGGATCGACATGGCTCTGGATCTGGCGCAGGGAGGGTCCGATGCAGTTCACTGGCGAGGAAAAAGTGCAGGAAGATGTAGGGAACAGTTCAATCTTCACGTCGCCGGGGGTCGCGAGCGGGGAGGCCGGGAAGACACCGTAGACATAGAAATCCCGCATTTCGGCAAAGCTCGTCTCGTTCGCGCTCGGCTGGGTTATAACAAGATCATTTGCTGCGTGAACAGCCGGGATCAGGAAAAAGATGATGAAAACCAGAAAAACCGCGGAGACTGCCTTCACAGAAATCCGGTTGAGATAAGAATTGATATATTTTGTGAAATGTGTCTGCGCACGGATTCCGGTGTTGTAATCTCGTGTAAGGTATCCGGTCGCGGCCCGGGAACCATCGCGGTGGAGCCGGACCCTCTCAGATGGGCAAAATATGAGCTGAGGATCTCAGGGAAAAGCACGTAATCCCGCCCGGTTATCCCGGACAGGATCCCTCCGTGTACCAACGCGGAGGTGCCGGGAAGATTGCAAACTCTTTTCACCCTGCGCCCGGATTGTGATATATGCATCCGCCCCCTCCCCTCCTGTCTCTTCCCCGTCGATCTCCCGGGATCTTTTTTCTTGCCGTTCTCCTCGTTTCCCTCATGCTCGCCACCGCCCTGGCACCTCAGGTCTCCGCGCAGGTCCCGGGCAGGGGATCGCTCCTCGCGAATGAAGAGCTGACCTCCCGGTACTTCGATGCGATCCGGGACAACCCGGCAGAACTCCGGGCGTTTTTTGCAGATATGCCAAAGGGCGGCGACCTCCACACCCACATCAACGGGGCGATTTACACGGAGACTCTCATCGATCTCGCAGCCGCCCAGAATCTCTGCGTCGTTCCCTCCGACGGCACGGTCTCCCCGCCTCCCTGCAGCGGAAGCGGGACGGTGCCGGTCCGGGAGGCGTACCGGAACGCGACACTCTACCAGAACCTGATCGACTTCTGGTCGCTCCGCGACTATACTCCGGTCACCATGTCGGCCTACGACAGGTTTTTCCTCGTGGTCTTCCCGAAGATCGGCCTCATAACGAGGAACGCGAGCCCGGTCCTGAGTGCCGACAGGTCGGAAGCGGCGGTACAGAATATCCAGTATATGGAAACCATACTCCAGATCCGCGATGAGACCGGCCGGGCAAACGCCCTCTCATCCTCTCTCGGCTATGACAGCAATCTCAGCCGGTTCCGGGAGAACCTCCTCGCAGCGGGTATCGGGAATATCGCACAAAATGCAACGCTGGCACTTGCAGACCTCTCCCGCTCCTCAGACGAGGCCCTCGGGTGCGGAACCGCGGGAGCGGATCCCGGCTGCAACGTCACGGTCCGGTATCTGTACCAGGCGTCACGCACCCTGCCCAAAGAGAACGTGTTTGCGCAGCTCCTTCTCGGGTTCGAGGTGGTGAACCGCTCCCCGCTTGCCGTGGGCGTCAATATTGTCGGGGCAGAGGACGATTATACCGCCCGCACCGATTACTCCCTCCACATGGAGATGGTGGGGTACCTCAGGTCCGTCTATCCCGCCGTGAATGTCACCCTCCATGCGGGCGAACTCGCCCCCGGGCTGGTACCGCCACAGGATCTCCGGTCCCATATCCGGGACGCGGTCGTAACAGCCGGAGCGCAGAGGATCGGGCACGCGGTCGACATCGCCTCCGAAGAAAAGTCATCGGATACGATCCGGCTGATGGCAGGCAGGCATATCGCGGTCGAGGCCCCGCTTGTCAGCAATGCGGAACTGCTCGGCGTGGAAGGCGGGGCACACCCCTTCCCGCTCTATATCGAAAACGGCGTCCCGGTCGTGCTCGCCACCGATGACGAGGGCATCGAGCGGACCGATCTTACGGAGCAGTTCGTGATTGCGGCCGGGAGCTACCCGGAGGTGACCTACCTCGACCTGAAGCAGTGCGTGAGAAACAGCCTGGAGTTTTCTTTCCTGCGCGGCGGGAGCATCTGGGCAGGGACCGGGGAGTATTCGCGGACGGTTTCAGCCTGTTCCGGAGACGTTCCCGGTTCCCCCGACCCGTCGGCGGGATGCAGCGCGTTTCTCGGGAGCAGCGAAAAAGCCCGGATGCAGTGGCAGCTGGAGCGCAGTCTTGCGGACTTCGAGGAGCAGATCGCATCGAACCCTCCGGTAACTACGCAGGCCGGCATTGGCCGGCAGTCATGGCTCCTCCCGGTCATGCAGTACCAGGGTTCTCCCCACCCGTTCTCTCTCGTTTAGGAGTATTCGGTTCCTGGCCTGACCCTCATCGCCCTGTCGGTCAGAAAACGCTCCCGGTATCGTTTCAAAAAGTGTTTCAAATTTTGGTTTTCAGGTAACTGCCTATAAACCCCATCTTCACATGCTTTTGTGGAGATTCAACATGTCCGCTACAAACAGTCAAGGAACCTGTATCGCATTCAGGACCCCCCGGCCGGAACAATTCCACACGGCCGCGGGAGACTTCCTCTCACAGGCCTTCCCGGGCAAGGCAGTCGCCGGAATGCCAGACCGGATTGGCGACAGGTTCCGGTCGGCCGGGATCGATATCAGCCCTGAGGAATCCAGCGAACTCGATATCTTCGATGAGTTCCTGGTGCGCCATGTGCAGGTGAACCGGATCTGCGATGTCCAGTGCATGCTGCTCTGGAGTGAATGGGTCCGGACCTTCCGGTGCCGGATGCCCGGATTCCCAAACCTGATCCGGGAGAACGAGTTCCGCAGTGTCATCACGGACACGTTCGGGGTAGAGATCGCGGACGACGGATTCCGGGGTAACGTGTATCCCGGCATCCGGTTCGTGCCGTAACTGCCGGTGCAATCCTTCCGATGGCCGGTCTCGTGCTGTGCATGGAGGGACAGACACGAATCCTTTTTTAGCAAACTGTTGACCCGGACCAGATAACAGATAGTTTTGTTATACCCTATGGATTGGCTGGGGGCATGTGGGTTGCAAAGGTTATTGGAACCGTGGGGGGGGGTCGAGCGGGTACAAATGGATTGTGAGGAGTGAAAGGCATGCAAGCGATGATAGGCAACCGTCCCATCAGAATGATGCTTGACGCGCAAAACGACTTCGTGTTTTGCGCTACGCACTTACCTTGATCGGGAATATCGCCAAGGGAGTTTCAAAAAGAGATGGATACGCGATAGCTATTGATTGGTAGGTTGAATCAAAAATCAAAAATACCTAAAAAGACTTTTATAGAAAATATTTATCAAAACCATCACTGACAAGTCGCGGGATTTAGATGCCTAAGCCCTCACTTTGTGGATCCATGACAATGCCTTCACAGATCCAAGCGGTGTTCGTGTGCGCAATATTTCGTCGGTTCAAGTCAGGAAAAACACGGGATGAATTGCTTTTTAATGATGACGAAATAGATAAAAATTCTTTGATACTATGGCAAGGACGAATTAACAAAAAATCATCAGAAATCGATGAGGTTTGATAGAAAGTGCTCTGTAGAAATCCTATTTTAAAGGAGTGATCTCACCGAAGACAAGACCAGATGTTATCGTCAGATGGAGCGGCTTTCACTGTCAAAACCCCTGCGGGAATTCTGGTACATCAAAGCCCGCTGCGGGCCCGGCTGTACCTCTTTTCCCCCGAACCATAGATTTTAGAGGTCATAATTCGGAAAAATGCGGAACCGGCCAGGAATAATCGGGCAATCTCCGGCGGGAACGGATGAGGTCGTATATAGCAACGTTATGGAGACCCAAAGCGGGAGGGGATGGGGTTTGGGACGCGGCGAAAAAATTTTAACAAGGCCGTTGTCTTTTTGTAATAGGTATATAATACTCCTTGTCGAGACTTTCTATGGTTAAAAAGCTCTTAAAACCGAAGAGAGCGCCCCGAGGACAAAAGATGATAGTTGATAAAATCAAGGCTAATATCCCACCAATGACGATAATTCCAAAACCAAAAGCAAAAAGTGATTTTATTGTCAAAGGTTGGGGAAAACGACGTGAAGAGAATGCTTTAATTTATAAAATTCCTAATAACAAAAATCCAAAAAGGCCTTATGAAAAAGGAATTACCGAATCTGAATGGACTCTTGCGTATAATCAATTAAAGAAAACGGGAGATTTTACCCGTGACTGGTTCAATGAAAATCTTCCGGCTTGTGCAAACGAAGGAAGCTGTAATTTCACGACAATTGGAGGAATATTTGAGAAATTAGAGCTGGCAAAGTATACAAGTGATGGCATATATAAAAAAATCTAGAACCTTACCCTACCATTTTTTACATAATTAGCAGTCAACATTGTATTATTTTAAAAAATAAGTAAGCCCCTTTGACATCAAAACAGAGTGCGCCGACCGGGACTCGAACCCGGGTTTAGGCGTTGGCAACGCCTAGTGATAACCACTACACTATCGGCGCAGTGTGCTCTACAGTGTGGGAATTCAAACAATTTAAGTATATCGAAGATTCAGGGATGCGGGAAGGGATCTGGGCCCGTTTCTGCCGGTGAAGACCGGATCAAATATGACAGGATTTTTGAGTATGATCACTCTATCTTAGAGCAGATGATCCCTCTCTTCGTGGATTGTTCCGGCAGGCGCATCGTGATCTTCGGAGGGGGGGAGGTGGCCGCACGGAAGGCCGCCTACTTTGCCGGGAAGGCCGATGTGACGGTCGTGAGCCGCTCCTTCTCGGAGAAGTTCAACGGGATGCAGGTGACACGGCACACTCTCGACATCGGCACGGTCCCGGACGAATGGCTCGCGAACTTCATCCACGGGGCGTTCCTGGTCATCGGGGCGTTATCGGGGACCGGACAGAACAACCGGATCGGGGGGCTGTGCAAGGAGAGGAAGATCCTCTTCAACAACGCGGACGGGGAGCCTGGCGACGTGATCCTGCCGGCGGTCAGCGGCGGCAGCGAATATACCATCGCGATCAGCACGGGCGGGAAGAGCCCGGCGGTGGCCCGCTTCCTCAGGGAGCAGATCGACCGGGGGTTCCCGGCCCTGGACGCCATGGTCCGGCTGCAGGAGCGGCTCCGGCAGGATCTGAAGAAGACCGAGCCCGACCAGGAGAAGCGGAATGCCATCCTCCGGAAAGTGCTGGACGACCCGGCCGTCTGGGAGTCCCTGAGGACAGATCCCGCCCGGGCGTGGGAGACGGTCAGCGGGAGGTACCTCCATGAATGACCCGGCAGTCCCACTCGCGATCGCGGGGGTCAGCCACCACACGGCGAACGTGATGACCCTCGAAGGGTTCCGGTTCGCGGACGAAGCGGAGTTCCTTGCCGCTGCACGCGAACGCTTCGGCGGCGTCATCCTGCTCCAGACCTGCAACCGGGTGGAAGTGATCGTGGAAGGGGACCGGGAAGCCCTGGGAGAATTCCTTCTCGGACTCGGTCGGAAGGACTTCTTCATCCACGACGGCAGCGGTGCCCTCCGCCACCTGTTCGCTCTCGCGTCCGGCATCGACTCGATGATCGTCGGCGAGGACCAGATCATCGGGCAGCTCCGGACCGCGCTCGGGAATGCGCAGGAAGCCGTCACGGCGAGCAGCCTCCTCGAGACCTGTCTCAACAAGGCGATCCATGTCGGCATCGAAGTGCGGAGGCGGACGCTCATCAACCGGGGGGCGGTCTCGGTCGGGTCCGCCGCCGTCCAGCTCGCCGAGGCGGAGATCGGCACGCTCGCCGGCCGGCACATCCTCGTTGTCGGCAGCGGGGAGATGGGGCTTCTCGTGGCCCATGCGCTTGCGGCCAAGCACCTGACCGCCATGTACGTAGCCAACCGCACGTACGGGCGGGCGGTCATCCTTGCAAACAAGATCGGCGGGAAAGCCGTGCGGTTTGCGGAACTCTACCATTACATAACCCTCTCTGACGTGGTGATCTCCTGCACCTCCGCCCCCCACCCGGTCATCCACCGGAAGGAACTCGCCTGCGCCATGAAGGACCGCTGCTGGCCCACCGAGGGCCACCCGCGTCCCCTGATCCTCGTCGACATCGCCCAGCCCCGGGACGTCGAAGACGGGGCAGGGACCGTAGACGGCGTGCGCCTCTTCACCATCGACGACCTCCGCACGGTCAACGAGCAGACCATGGGCACCCGCAGGGCCGAGGCGGAGCGGGCGCACGGGTTCGTGGAGGCGGAGCTCGCAATCTTCCTGCGCCACCTCAACCGGAAGACCGCCGACGACCTCCTCGCTACGCTCCACACGTGGGCGGAGACCGTTCGGGTGCGGGAGCGTGAACGGGCGATCACCCGGATGGGCACGGTTGACGCGAAGACCGCCGGGATTGTCGACGACCTCACCCGGGTGCTCACGAAGAAGCTCCTCACGGACGCGACCTTTGCCATCCGCTCGTGTGCCGAGGAAGGTGACCTTGCCGCTGCCGAGGCATTGGTGAAGGCCATAACGCAGGGCGACCGCTTCCCGGTGACGGACAGCCAGGAATGAGCGAAAACTGTTTTCATCCTGCAGAAGTCGAAGAATTCTGAAGAGAAGATCAGAACGACGATCTTGGGATCTTTGATCCGATATACAAGCCCGGGGAATTGTTCGGGTTCGTACTCGATATTTTCAACGTTGAATGTGATAACTACCTTATCGAGATTGATGTATTTACCGAGATCATATGAACAGACCATATTGGTGATCGCAACTTTGGGCTCTTTAAGGGTGCCAATACCCGCCTCATTTAACGATTTGATGATGAGAGCAAGTCCTTCTTTAAGCGCCTTATTGTTACGGATGCCGGTGAGCACTATCTTGACTTACGAAAAGATCAGGGACGCCATCCTGGGATCCGCAATACGATATACTGCACCGGGAAACCGTTTCCTATTGAGTTCGCAGCTCTTGACTTTTTTGACGACTCAACAAGATCGATGGAATCGGCGATGATACCGGCTGCAACGACATTCTCGACCGTCAAGGATTCGTATTTTTTATCTGCCATCGTCCATTCTATGATGTTCTCCGAAACATAGTACTAATGGACAATCTTTATGGTATGTCCCTTTTGTCCGTTTCGACATTAACGGTATCCGCCATTCGGGACGGTGATCTCAAACCGTGCACCTTGTTCTCCATTTTCCCTGATGGTAATACCGGTGATCGCAAGGATCTCGCGGACTAGGAAGAGCTCGAAACCCCGGTAGCTGCCCTCCAATTTCTGGAAGATCTTCTCTTTCATATCCGGCGGTATTCCCGTTCCATCATCCTCACAAGTGATCGCCAACCCCGAACCGGTGATCTGGCTGGAGAAGCGGATCGTTGTGACGGTCTTCCCGTGACGGATGGCATTGTCCATCAGGTTGTAGATCACTTTCTCGAAGAGCGGGTCTGCATAGATCTCCATCCTGCCAAGATCCTGAACGATCCGGACTTCGGTCCTCTCGAATGACGGTGCCGTACGGGCGATCACCCCGGCCACCAACTGCCAGACCGGTTCGCGTATGCCGACCTCCTCATACCGGATGTTGAAGTTCATCTGCTGTTGGATCAGCCCGGCGAGATCCTTGATCTGATAGAGAAATCCGTCCCGCTTGTCGGTATCCCTGGAAGCAAGGGCCATATCCACGGTTCCGAAGAGTCCGGTGATAATGTTGAGGAGATTGTGACGGGTGATCGTATTCATCAGGTCCAGCTTCCGGTTGGCCAGCTCGATCGCCTGTTCGGAACGTTTCCGCTGCGTGATGTCGCGGGCGATAGCAAGGACTATCTTCCGTCCTGAGAAGGGGAAGATATGGATGTTGACCTCGATCGGGAAGATCGACCCGTCTTTCCTCCGGTGTTCCGCGGAAAAGGTATGATACCCGGTCTTGCCGAAAACCTCAGCGATCTGCGGTATTTTCTTCCGATGCTCTTCGGATACAATATCCTTCACGGTCATTCCCAGCAGTTCCTCCCGGGTGTATCCGAGCATGCTGCACATGGTGCTGTTCACTTCGATGAACTTCCCCGGGGACCAATCTGCTTCCATACCGTGGATATAGATCTCATCATTGGCATTGTTGAAGACGCTTCGGAACTTCTCTTCGCTCTCAATGAGCGCCTGTTCTCGCGCCGCGATCTCGTTATACTGGCCACGGAGTTCCTCATCCTGAGCAGCGAGCTGTTCGTACGCGGAACGGAGCTCGGATTCCGCGTGTTTGCGCTCGGAGATGTCCCGGATTGCCTCAATTGCCCCGACAATTTCACCGCTCCGGTTATAGAGCGGGCTTGCCTTCGCCATGACCGTGATCTTATGCCCACAGGGGGCTGACAGCGCAGTCTCGGCCGAGATCTGGGAGCCATCGCGGACGATATTGGTATAATACCGTGCCACTATCTCGTCGGGCTCAAAAATGAGGTCGATAAGGAGGGGTCTCCGGAACCCGTAAAAAGGTACTGAGTACTCGTATTCTCCCTTGCCGAGAACCGATCCAGCCGGCGTTCCAGTCATCTCTTCGATCGCCCTGTTCCAGGCGATGACACGCCCGTCATCGTCGATCGCAAACGTGGCGTCCGGCAGGAAATTAATGATATCAGCGAGCCGTTTCTCCGATTCCTTGATCGCTGCTTCTGTTTTCTTCTGTTCGGTAACATCCCGCATGGTGTGGACGACACCAATGAGGACCCCAGACGGGTTAAGGATAGGGTCAACAACGATGTCAAACCAGCGGTTATTCATTTGGAGCTCTGCCTTTTCACGCTTCAGGGACTCCATCATCTGCACGGTAGGGCACTCGGGAATATGGCTTTCTGTCCCGTGCATTACTTCCCAGCAATGACGGCCTTCGAGACTTTCTCCGTTTTTCACCCCGGCAATCTCATACATCGTCTGGTTGCACCGGATGATCTTTTGGGCAGCATCCAACAGGCAGATCCCATCGCTCGTGGCTGCAAATGTTGTCTCCCAGTCGCGTCCAGCCTTCCGAAGCGCCGATTCCGCCCTTCTGCGGGCCACCGCCTGGCAGATCTTGTGTGCGAGCTCGGTGAACTGTGATACCGGCTCCCCACCTTTCTGGAGATAGAAATCTGCCCCTTCATTTAAGGCCTGGATGACAACCTCTTCACGTCCTCGTCCGGTGAAAAGGATAAACGGGATAGTATTTCCTGAAGTTCTTACTTTCTTTAAAAATTCGATACCATCCATACGTGGCATCTGGTAATCAGAGATGATGGCATCGTAGTGTTTTGTATTCAGAAGAGGAAGTGCAGCTATAGCAGAGGTAATGATGTCAACGCTGAACTGCCCGCTCTGCTCAAGGAAGAGTTTGCCGATCTCGAGCATGCCAAGCTCATCATCGACATAGAGAATGTTATAAATAATTCGATCTCCTTGAATGATAATAACTCATTTCATCCTATGTAATTATTAAAATTTATTAAATTTTTTTTATCTTTTCGGCTCTACAAAATCAACTTTCATCGGCAGCTTTCCCAAACCTTCTGATCTCAAGCAGGCTGGGTTCGTCATCTTCGTCATCAATGTAGAGAACCAAGATAATGATACGTGTCCTCCCTGTCTCAGGTAGATCGGATCCTTCTGTTGGTTTATGTTTCCACATGAGATGCCGGAACTATTGTCCGGATAGTCTTCTCGAGCTCATCAAAGCTCGAACCGGAATAAGGTAATTTCGGAACAAAAGCAACCCGACCATACCGTGTGGCTTCAGCTTCCATACCGCGGTTCTGCTTTAAGATAAAGAAAACAAAGGGGGTCATTATTCCCTTCTGCCGGGTTTGTCGAAGAAGATCGATACCTGATGATTCCTTGAGATTGTAATCAGTGACAATGACATCAAAGGAGATGTAGTCCATTTTCCGCAACGCTTCTTCGATCAAGAGTGATGATTCGACCACCATATCCTTATGTCTCTCAAGAAAATGGCCGAGGGTGTCCTGCAATAACTGCCCGTTGTCTACATAGAGTACGGCAATCATAAACTAACCCCACGTCTCAGTACCTATCTCTGCCCGAAAAAAGGGGATATTCTTTTCTGTACCATTAGGTTCCAGTCTCAGTCTCATCTTAACCAAACCCCCTCAAAGCCGGCAGATTATGCCGTCAGGCCGATGTGTTAACATCCCTCAGCAGCTGCTTGATATCGATCCAGATGATCAGTTCGTTCTTTTCCTTGTCCTTGACCTTCACCCTCCGCTTGATAATTCCAATGAGCGCTGTATCCTCCTTGCTCATCGATGCAGAGGTATAATCCACCTGATTTGGCTCAAATGTCGAAACCGACGTTACATCATCGACGAGGATCCCGATCTTAGTACCCGTGATCTTGTCATCGAGCACAATAATCCGGGATGATTCGGCTGCGATCTGACCGCTCTCGGTGATATTGAGCCGGTGCTTGAGATCGATGATAGTCGTGATTTCGCCCCGGAGATCGATGATCCCCTTTACATATGCCGGCACGTTGGGAAGTTTGGTGATCGTGGTGTATTCCACGACTTCCTTGACATCAAACAGGTCGATGGCAAAGAGTTCCTTGCCCAGGGCGAACTCCACTACTTGGATGTTGCCCTGCCGTTTCCTGGCTGTATCTTCCGGGTTTTGGGCCTGCGCCACTTGTGGCTCGCTTGTTTTTGCCGCCATTGTAACGCACCCCGTTTAATCCACCTTGAATTTCTTGTTTGCTTCCATTGCCTCGACGGCAACTTTATTTACGGATTCCACCATCCGGGTGATCTCGTCCAATGCCGCTGATGATTCTTCAGTAGCTGCCGCTGCATCACTGGCTTCCTTCGAGGTCTGTTCCACCAGACGCGCCACTTCGCTGACACTTGCCGTGATCTCTTCGGTTGTTGCCGCCTGCTCTTCGGTTGCCGCCGCAACCTCAGTCGCGCTCGTAGCCACCTTCTCAACGGCAGTTGCGATCTTGTTGAAGAACTGCAATGTCTCGGTCACCATTTGTGATCCGGTTTCGACAATACCCTGCGCATTGTTCATCGCGGTGGACGCGTTCTGGGTGCTCTTTTTCAGGGAGGTAATCATCTCCTCGATCCGCTCGGCAGAGTTCCGGGACTCCTGCGCCAATGATTTTACTTCCGTTGCGACAACGGCAAAGCCGCGCCCCGCATCACCGGCACGCGCAGCTTCGATAGCGGCATTGAGTGCCAGCAGGTTTGTCTGGTTGGCCAGTTCTCGGATGAGTAAGACGATCTTGGAGATCTCCCCCATCTGCTTTTCCACGTCCGATACGATCTCATATACCTTTGCAGACGATGTGGAGATCTCCCCCATGCTCTTCTCCGCCTTGGTCGCAAGTGCTGCGCCGGACTGGGAGAGGTCATTGGTCTGTTTGGAGAGGTTCGATACCGATTCCATGCTTGACGTGATCTCCTCAACCGCTGCGCTCATGTCCTGCATTGCTTTTGCAATCTGTTCAACGCCATCCGATGCCTTTTCCGCATTGGTACTGACTTTACTCGCGTTCTGTGCGATCTGCTGAACACCTTTGGAGCCTTCTTCGATGCTGCGGGTCGCATTCTCCGCTGTCGAAACCAGGTTCAGCATCCTCTTGTTCACATCGGCAATGCTGTTTTCAAGGTTGATGACAATCCCTCGGACCGCATCCCGGAGTTTGACGATCTGCTCATAGGTCTCTTTTGTGTCCTCATCCGGCTTGGTAATCTCATACCGGACGGTCAAATCCCCTTGAGCCATCTTGGCGTAGACCTTACTGAGTTCTTCAACTTCGTGAGCCATGAACTGCTGGCTCTTGACAATCTTGGTAATCTCATTGTACGTGACATAGACGTACTTTACGTCCCCTTTTTCACTCAGCAGCGGTATATTGGTCCGGACGACGACATGTAGTCCTGATGGCGTTTCAAAGGTGCTCTGGCCGATAGTTATCCTGCGGCCGTTGACAGCGTCAGCCAATGATTCACCTGAGTCTTTGAGGTACTTGATCATTCCCTGTGCCCGGAAATCGGAGTATTTTATAGCCAGTAACCGGTCCTTGCTGTATCCGACCAGCTTGCAGAATGCGTCGTTTACCATGAGGAACTTGAGGTTGGCATCCACGACCGCATGCGCTAGCGGATTCTTTTCAAACATTTCCGTTAAGTCTTGTAATTCTACCATATCGTTCACCCGAGTCGGATAACCTGTTCTTTATACACTTCATTCATTACCTGTCCAAGGCCCGTGTACATCGCAGAGAGCCCGCAGATAATGCCAACGACACCGGCAATCTGGAGGACAGCAACACTGCCGGTCATGTTCCCCGCGATCAGGAGCAGGAACAGTACCGTCAGGAGTCCGAAAACTACCTGGAGCGCTTTTGACAACTTTAATGTGATGATGAACATCACCAGTGAGAATAAACCCCATAAGGTGAGGAACGATACGAGCGCTTCTTTCTGGAGCGGGCCGCTCCAGCCAAGCACCGGCATGAGGATCAAGCCAACAAGCGAGATCCAGAAAAAACCGTACGAGATGAACGCGGTCGTGCCGAACGTGTTGTTCTTTTTCCATTCCATAATACCTGCGATGATCTGCGCAATACCGCCGAAGAATATCCCCATCGCAAAGATCGCTGAACCCATCGCAAAGAACCCGGCATTGTGCAGGTTCAGAAGCACTGTGGTCATGCCGAATGCCAGAAGGCCCAGCGGTGCCGGGTTGGCCGTTGTGTCGGCAATTCTGATTGCATCCTTAATATAATTGTTTTCAGTCACTTTACTCACCAGCATAGTTGAATGTTGAAATCCCAGAACCGGTTTCATCCGGTTTGAAGGGTAATTATTCCATTATTCTTTATAGTATAAAAATATTCCGTATAATGATGATTATCAAAATTGATTAATGATAACCAACAATAATAATATATACTGTCAACTAGCATTAATATTCGAGGAGTTGATGATACTTTGGAGAGAGAAAATGAACTGGAAAGAATCAAAGATCTATTAAAAATCAGTCCGAAAGGGCTGACCATTGAAGAAGTATCAAAGAATCTTTCGCTCAACCGGGCAACGGCAGCAAAATACCTCAATTCTCTGGTGATGTCGGGCCAGGCAGACATGCGGGAACTGGGACGGGCAAAGCTTTTCTATCGTTCCCAACGGCTCCCGTTGACCAACCTGCTGAGTCTGGCATCGGATCTCATTCTCATCTTGGATAATGATCTCTTCATCCAGGAAGCCAATGACCCATTCCTTGCCTGTTTCAAGGTTTCAAAAGAGGAACTTAAAGGGAGGCAATTAGAGCATTCATCTCTTGCCTCCTATTTTACTGAAGAACATTTTGCTGCCTTGAAACAGGCACTTGATGGATCGGGCAGTATATTTGAGATTGATATAGAAAGGATTGGTAAACATCGATATTTCAGAATGAAATTCATACCGCTTGTTTTCGAAGCGGGCGGGCGTGCAGTTGGTATTATCTTCGAAGATATTACGGAAATGAAGAAGTACCAGCAGGAGCTTGAAAAACGGGTGATGGAGAGGACTACGGAACTCGTTATAACCAACGATGTGCTTGAGAAACAAATCCAAGAACACCTCCGGTCAAGGGATGCTCTGAAGGAAAGTGAAAGAAATTACCGCCGGATTGTCGAGACCGCAAATGAAGGTATCTGGCTGATGGATAAAACGCTGGCCATAATCTTTGCCAACCGGAAAATGACAGATATCCTGGGCTATTCTTCAGAAGAGATGGTAGGCCAGGATGTAACGGCGTTTATCTTTCCGGAAGACATCACGGATCATACTGTCAAAGTGGAACACCGTAAAGAGGGGTTGAGCGAGAACTACGAACGCAGGTTTAGGCATAAAGATGGCAGGGAATGCTGGATGCTGGTCTCTGCTGTACCCATACGGGATGAAGGAGGACGGTTCAACGGTTCATTTGCCATGTTGACGGACATTACCGACAGGAAACGTCTGGAGTCTGAACTGAGACAAAAAAGCAGGTACTATGAACTGTTGCTGCAAACGTCAACAGATGCAATCCATATCATCGATAAAAACGGGAACCTGCGCGAATGGAATGATGCATTCTTATCCCACCTCGGATATTCCCCCACCGAGGCGGCATCACTGAACGTTGTGGATTGGGATTCGGAAGTGAGCCCGGATCAGGTGCTGGAGCGTATAAAATCAGGTAATGTGAAGAGCATCAAATTTGAAACACATCACCGCAGGAAGGATGGGATCCTGCGTGATGTGGAAGTGAACGCAACCCGCATCACCATCAATGGGGAAGACATGCTCTATGCATCGGCGCGGGATATCACGGAACGCAAGCAGGCGGATGAAGCAATAAAAAGGGCAAATAAACAGGTCAGCCTTCTGACCAGTATAACCCGGCATGATATTCTTAATCAGCTATCCATGCTGGAAGGATGTATTTTTCTCATGAAAAACCGGTCGGGTGATGAAAACTTTGCAGATCTGATTCAAAAAGAGGAGAATATTGCTGGTACGATCCAACGCCAGATCGTGTTCACCCGGGATTACCAGAATGTGGGTGTGCAGCCTCCCCAGTGGAAGAATATAAAAATAACCATTTCATCGGTGATCACAACGATGGATATTGGGAATGTATCCTTTGTAATCGATACGGGCAATCTGGAAATTTACGCTGACTTCCTTATCGAGAAAGTATTTTTCAATCTCATCGAAAATGCCATCCACCATGGTGAGCATGTCACCCGGATACACGTATCGTACCAGCAGTCAGAAAAAGAATTGGTTCTTGTCATTGAAGATGACGGCATTGGTATTCCCGAAGAGGATAAAGATAAGATTTTCACCAGGGGATTCGGAAAAAATACAGGATACGGGTTATTCCTCGCCCGGGAAATTCTTGCGATTACGGGAATCACCATACGGGAGACCGGAGAACCGGAGAAGGGAGCGCGGTTTGAGATGACGGTGGCGAAAGGTGCGTACCGGTTTACCGGTGACAAGTGATCGGTACAGGAATAGGCCGGAAAGACCTCATTTCTAGACTGAAGAATTCATTGGATAAATAATGAGTCAGATTGACCAAACGGTTCTGTTGCGTTGTCGGGACGTTTAAATAGTCAACATTGCTAGGTAACGACAATATCATTTTTGTTAAGTCCCGTTAACGCGACAGCACCGTGTTATGTTGTTATCATAAATTTCTGTTTTTTCACAGTCAACAATGTGTTATCTGATGAATTCATCTCCAATTAATCCTCGCTGATGCGACGAAGGAACACGAGAAGAAAGCCATCAGGCTCTCTTCGCTGATGTGACGATTAATTCCCCGCCGCTCGTGCAGCTTGAAAATATTCTGATAAATATTTTCTCACGCCTGCCATGCCTTTGGCGATGGCAGCATCCCCCCTATCGAGATAGTCTCTCAGAAGGTTAGTGAAAATCTCACCGAAAATGGGGTCGAAGATTTACTTTGTAAATCTTCTCCTCTTCGAGGTCTGAAGACCTCTCAAAGATTCAAGGGGATGCTTCCCTCGCGTTGCCCCCCTCCGGGAAGATAGCTGTTCCCGAAGAGAAGAGCAGGCTGGAGAATCCGGCATCTCATCAGAGATGTGGCAGAGGGAGTTTGGAAAAACTCCCTCTTGTTGAAAGTCATCAGACTTGAGACAGGAGAATGCTTCAGTGTCGTCGGACCTGAAGCAGGAGAAGAAGAATCTTCTCCTGACCGAAGGTCTTCGGTAGAATTTGTCAGAGTTCTTCGACCTGATAGAGGGAGTCACCCTCATAATCATCGAAGAATAAAATCAAATCACAGGATAAATAGGATTTCTCCAGAGCCGAAAATAGTGTCTTGTATGCGCCGGGTTTTTTGGGCATCCATCGTTCAAAGATGGTCTGATCTGGCTTGGTGATCCTACGAAATGGCAGATCCCGGTTTTCGGCGGCCGGTCGCCCGATTGAGGGTGATGGCGATGGACTGTTTTAACCATCCGCCGATATATTTTTATGAGGATAACACCCATCACCTGATTACCATGTACCTCATCATCCGCTGCCCGGGATGCAGGACATTCTCCTACGTGGACCGTTTCCAGCGCTGGAAACTCTGTC
The DNA here is from genome assembly GCF_050010295.1 of Methanoregula sp. Classification (GTDB taxonomy): domain Archaea; phylum Halobacteriota; class Methanomicrobia; order Methanomicrobiales; family Methanospirillaceae; genus Methanoregula. The sequence continues at coordinate 230,238 of NZ_JBEKLH010000004.1, read as the reverse complement.
CGCTCTGCGGGCATGCGCATGAGGTTGTCAAGGCACCTGCGTATCTCGAAGTCGAGGATTACCACGAGGCCGAGCATATCGTAAAACAGATGGAAAAGCACCTCCACGCTACAAAAAAAAGAGATTTCACGCCGGAGGAGACCGCAGAACTCCGGCACCACTATGCCGAGGCCCTGCGCAAGAGGGCAAAAAGCAACCATGCCTAAATCTGTTTTTCGGTTTTTTTGTTTTTCCTGCTTGAAGAGATAAAAAAAGACGTTCTTGGGGGCGACGAACCTCACGGAGCGTGAGGTGAGGTGGGAGAAGAACGCGAAGCGTTCTTCGACTATTCTCGAATCCACAGTCGAAGAATCCTTAAGGATTCTTCTCCAGTCAGTCCTCGCTAATGCGACGACTGCCTCCCCGCCGCTGTGGCATCCCCCACAGCGTGATAATCACTCAGAATATTAGTGAGAAATTTTCAGAGAACGGGAGGAATTGATGGGGGTCGAAGATCGGCTCTTGCCTCCCTTCTCCTCTTCGAGGTCCGAAGACCTATCAGAGATTCAAGGGGGCGCTTCCCTTGGGCTGATTGAGTAGTCATCAGACTACGAAATCGAGAAGATGCATTCGCATCTTCGCTGCCTCCCCCTCTGGGGGAGAGAGGGGGTTACCCTCATGAATCCTGCCGGATAGTAAGGTGACTACCAGACGCCGGGCCCGGGGACGATCTATCTAAACCGGGGCAACCTACTGTACCCTGGAGGCAATCGTGATCAAGGCTGCAGATGCCGTGATGATCGGGGGCGGGCCGGCCGGGCTCTTCTGTGCAGTCCATGCTGCCGTACCGGGGCACCGGGTCATGCTCCTGGAAAAAAATGCGATGCCGGGCGCCAAGCTCCTGCTCACCGGGTCGGGGCAATGCAATATTACTCACGCAGGCACGGTCAGTGAATTTTTGTCGCACTATGGAAAGAACGGCAGGTTCCTCAGGGCCGCGCTGCACGGGTTCTCCAATGATGACCTCATCCAATTTTTCTCCGGGCGGGGGCTGGCGATGGCTGCTGAAGAGAACGGGAAAGTGTTTCCGGAGACCCGCGCCTCGGCTGACGTGCTCTCGGTGCTCATCCGCGAATGCCGGGAAAAAGGGGTGGAACTGAGGTGTGCGGAGCAGGTTGAGAAGATTGTGCAGGACCGGCAGGGGTTTATCGTACAGACCGGTAAAACGGTGTACTATACCAGCGCAGTCGTCATTACAACCGGCGGCATGTCCTATCCGGTGACCGGCTCGAGCGGTGACGGGTACCGCTTCGCTGCAGCACTCGGCCAGCCGCTGACGGAGACCGCACCGGCACTCACTCCGCTCAGGATCAGCAGCTTCCCGTTTGCCGCACTCTCCGGTATCTCGTTTGAGTCCCTGCCATTCTCGGTCTGGAGGGACGGGAAGAAAGTTGCGGATCATTCCGGGGATCTCCTTTTCACGCACTTGGGACTTTCCGGCCCGGGCATCCTGGATGCTTCGCGGGATATCCGGGCAGGGGATGGTATCCGGTTGTCGTTTGTGGGCGCCATGAGACGCGAGGAGTTTGCACAGGATCTCGCGCGGCGCGTGCAGGAGAACCCCGGCTGGCAGGTCCGGACCATCCTTGCCGCGTACCCGATCCCGGAGCGCCTCAACAGGAAACTGCTAACCTTGTCCGGGATTCCGGATGACCTCACCTGCGCCCACTTCTCGGCAGCGCAGCGATCGAAACTGGTCACGAACTGTACGGAATTCCCACTGACAGTTGCTGCGCTCGGGGGATATCCGGTCGCGATGGCCACCCGCGGCGGCGTTGCGCTGGAGGGCGTGAACCAGAAGACCATGGAATCAACGATCGTGCCCGGGCTGTTTTTTGCCGGCGAAGTGCTGGACATCGACGGGGACACCGGGGGCTACAACCTGCAGGCCGCGTTCTCGACCGGGTACCTGGCAGCGCTGGGGGTCCGGAAGAGGTGGGAGAGCGGCGGTCATCCGCCCTGACCAGACCCGCTTTTCCACCGCATGACCGGTCACAACGGTCTGAAAAGCCAGGCATTTTTCAGCAGCCGTTCATACAATCTAGAAGACGTTCATTCGCGTCTGTTTCAAGCCGGGGTCGGGGGATCGGTTAAAATTTTTCATGCAAGGCCTGGTTGAAAAATTCCAGGCGGGGGGGCAGCCGTGGGCCGGTGAGAGGGGGCGTCTGGCACGAGCCGGTGAGGAGAGCAGGTGCCGGCCCGGGTTGTGGATTCCGGAACTCGTCAACCTCAAAAATAAATATGGTTGACGATAACAAGTTATAGACGAGGGACCGGATAACCCCGCGCCGGTGAATCCCATGGATGAATTGCCCAGGATCCCAAAATGCATGAGCACCCAGCACCCGGACAACGTCCACGTACCTTTTTTTGCAGAATCGTCCGAGCTCGGTGGCGAGGATGAAGTCAGGGAGGCATATTATGTCTACTCGCATCTCAGCTGCCGGGAGCAGATGTGGGACTGCGAAGGAAAGGAAGTGGACAACTTCGTTGTCAAGAAGCTCCTCACCACCTATTCCCCTTTCTTTTCAGAAAAAAAACTGGGACGGGATATCTTCCTTACCCTCCGTGTGCCAAACCCGCAGGTGGAGAAGGCCGAGGCAAAGATCGTGCTCGAGACCCTGGAAAGCATCCCTCGCTCCTTCGACAGTGCAAAACTCTTCTATAAGGAAGATATTGCGCCTATCTTTGAAGTCATCCTGCCGATGACCGATTCCCATACCGCCATCGACAACATCTACCAGTATTATTCGGATTTTGTGATCGGCAAGCAGTACAAGCGGCTCGGCGGAAGGGATACCACCATCGCCGACTGGATCGGGACGTTTGGACCCCGGCATATCAACGTGATCCCGTTATTCGAAGACCAGAAGAGCATGCTCGGTGCCCACACAACGGTACGGCGGTACCTGCTCGACAAGCAGCTCCCCTACCAGCGGGTCTTTCTTGCCCGCTCGGATCCGGCCATGAACTACGGGCTTGTCAGCGCAGTCCTGCTCAACAAGATCGCCCTTTTCAATCTGAACGCCCTGCAGGAGCGGACAGGCACCCCGCTCTTCCCAATCATCGGGGTCGGGTCCGCACCGTTCAGGGGCAACCTGCGGCCGGATACCGTGGACCGGGTCAGCGCCGAGTATCCGTCAGCACATACCTTCACCATCCAGTCCGCATTCAAGTATGACTATCCGCTGGATGCGGTACAGACTGCAGTCAGGCAGCTTGAACAGCGCGAGGTTGTCGCACCGGCGGCCATTGATGAAAAACGGTGCTGTGAGATTATTGAGAGATATACGCAGGCCTATATTAACGAACTTCTCCCGCTTACGGACATTGTCAACCGGGTTGCAGCCTATATCCCGGGCCGGCGCAAACGAAAACTCCATATCGGCCTGTTCGGCTATACCCGGAGTACCGGCGGGGTCACGCTGCCCCGGGCGATCACCTTTACGGCTGCCATGTACTCGATTGGCGTTCCTCCCGAGATTCTCGGGTTATCTGCGCTTGACCGGGATGACCTTGCGTTTGTGCGTAAAGTGTACGTGAATTTTGACCGGGATCTTCTCGATGCGATCCGGTACATGAATCCGGATTCGCCGTTCCTTTCATCGTCCATGAAGGAAGCAGCGGAGCGAATCTGCGGAGATGAGGTACATGATGTGCACCGGCAGGTCACCAATTCGATTCTCCAGTCGCTTCACGATAACCGGAACAAAGATCTTCAGCCAATGATCCTGCAGGCAGCAAACATCCGGAAGTTTCTGGGATAGGATCAGCGAAAGGATTACCAAAGGAGCGCATCAGCCCGTGGCGGGGGTGCCGGACCGGCATGGCCGGGGAGCGGTGCCAGGGACAACTCCGCCAATCCCTGCCATTTCATTTCACGACCTGATCTCCAGGATTCCGGTTCCCGGATCATCCAAAAGGCAACAATTAGACGTTTTTCAGAGGCTGAAATGCCCCTCAAACAGATGAAAGGACGACGATGTGGGCATATCTGAAAAATGATGTGCCATAATTCGCAAAAAAATGTGACTATCAAAGATCCGACATTTCAAATCAGGCTCCGTTTGGCAAACGGAGGCCATTTATGGCAGTTATTTTTCAGAAGGATTGCAGATCCCGGGCACCACGAAAACAAAGGGTTTACGCTGGAGAGCATTGCCCGAAGGTGGTTTTCGTGCAGTGGGTAGGGTGGTACCGGGAACCCTGGAAGACATTATCCGGGATCTTGGGGGACCTACTCTCTCCAATTTGCACTTCTCCGTCGGAGATTTTCTTCCTATATTGGTGGCGCAGGTCCCGGAGAGGCAATAATTCGCGAAAATGGGGGACTAATTCCATGGATTTTCTCATTTTCACGTCGGAGAATGAAGGACGTATTTAGCCGCATTTGGAGGGCCGATCTCCGTCCGGATCGACCCCCAGTAGGTCAACACGGAAAAACCGAGGTTTTTCCTGAAAGTTCGGGTCTATCGACACTCACCTAATAAAAAGAACCCCTGTTTTTGGGCCCTGATCTATATTTTCCCATCGTATATCGCTGTGGACTTGGGCTAGGGACAAGGAGGAGGTGAATGACATTTTCCAATGAGAGGGCTGATAAATATTTTTTTTATCAGGGTCCGGTTACATTTCTTCAAGCAAGTTCCGGTTGATCCGGAATAAAATTTCAATCGCGATCAAGCTTGCGATCAAAAATTTCCAGGCAAGGTGCGATTGAAAATTTTCCGGCAAGTTCCGCTTAAGTTTTTTCAATCAAAGTCCGGTTGAAAATTTTCAAGCAAGGTTTGGTTGATCTGGAAATGATTCTCAATCGCGATCCGAATAGCAATGAAAAAATTTTGAGCGGGGTCTGGTTGAAATTTTCCGGGCGGGGGCTGGCCCGGTCGCGTGATAGTACAGCAGTTAGCCGGTGCTCCTGTGGCAAAATCCCGGTCGATTTGGAATGACAAGAGCGGGGTTTATGTACTGAACTAGCTGCGATGGATAATCGACAGGATGGAGATTTTATAATTTTAATACTCCACTATAAAAAAACCATTAAAAAATAATCGTTCTCTCATCCCTGCTCTTTCTGCTGCAGCCCGCCCTTCCCGATCGTGAACCCGGCTTTCCTGATCAGGTAATAGGCTCCCGCCAGCCCGATGATCACGACGCCGATCCCGATCATCTCGATGCCGGTCGTGGTCGCCGGGTCGAGGAGGATGACCTTCCGGGCGATCGCGATGATCGCAAGGAGCACGACAATCTCGACGTGGATGGCTTTCTCCCGGAAATACTCCATCATGGTGTCCAGCAGTTCGACACCGATCAGTACCAGCAGGAAAGCACCCAGGAGATTCACCAGTTCGTAGTTCTCAGACAGCCCGGGAGGGGGGTTCGTCAGCGAGGTTACCATGGTCCACGCAAGTTCCGCTACAGCAAAGGCAAGGACCACCATCAGCAGGATGATGAGCGTGCCATATAGGATCTTTTCAAATTTCTCAACGATATCCAGCATATCTTTCATCTCCGCTCTCGTACGGGATCAGGTCCGGCAGGCCAGGGTCATAGAGGTTCACGATGTCGCCGATGACGATCACGGCCGGGGGCCTGACACCGGCTTTTTTTGCTGTATCCGCGATGCCCGCGAGGGTCCCCGTTGTAACCCTCCGGTCCTTCCTCAGGCCCCGCTCGATGATGGCGACCGGGGTCTTCGCCGGCTTTTTGTTCTTCAGCAGCGCTTCGGCAATCTTCGGAAGGTTCGCAACGCCCATGAGGATGACGATGGTCCCCCGGCTCTCCGCCAGCAGTTTCCAGTCAAGGGCCGGGCCGGGTTTGGCCGGGTCCTCGTTGCCGGTCAGGATAGTCACCTGAGAGGCATATCTCCGGTGGGTGAGCGGGATACCGACCGATGCAGGAACGGCAAGGGCGCTCGATATGCCCGGCACCATCTCGACCGGGATCCCGGCAGCGCGGACCGTCTCCAGCTCCTCCCCGCCGCGGCCGAAGAGGAACGGGTCGCCGCCCTTGAGCCTGACCACTACCTTTCCTCTTTTAGCCCGGTCCACCAGCAGGGCCTCGATCTCGTCCTGCTCGAGGGTGTGGCTGCCGCCGTACTTGCCGCAGTCGATCTTCTCGGCCCGGGCCGGGAGCGAGGCGAGGATCTCTTCCCCGGGCAGCTGGTCGAAGAGCACGACATCGGCCATGTCGATCACGTGCCTCCCGCGCCGGGTGAGGAGCCCTTCGCCGCCCGGGCCTGACCCGACAAGGTACACTTTACCGCTCATGCATGGATCCCCAGTTTTTTGTATGCATCGTCGATCAGGTCCTGTGCCCCCGCCCGCAGCTGCCGCCCCTGCTCACGGGCCTGTTCGATGGTTTTGATATCCGTCTCGATCCGTTCCGTCCGCTGCCCGTCCAGCGAGAGGACCTCTGCGATGAGGTGCCCCGCCCGGCAGTAGATGCCGAGCGGTGTGAAACATCCCCCGCCCAACTGCTCCATGACCGCCCGTTCGATCGCGACATCCGTCCGGGTCTGCGGGTGGTCGAGTGCCGACAGGACCTCCATTAAGGAGGGGTCGGCCCGGCTCACGACCGCAATGGTACCCTGGTTGGGCGACGGGACGAATTTTTCCGGGGGAAACCGCTCGCCCTGGATCCGGATCCCGAGCCGGGTCAGCCCGGCCTCGGCAAGGACGATGGCGTCGTACTCGCCGGCGCTCATCTTCCGGATCCGGGTGTCCACGTTCCCGCGAAGGTCCTTGGTGATAATATCCGGGTCGTGGCGGAGGAGCTGGGCGCGCCTGCGGGTACTCGAGGTGCCGACAATCTTCACGGATGAGATCGCGCCCCGGTGGGCAAGAAAATCGGCCGCGGAATCGCGCTTGAGCACGGCAGCCGTGACCAGCCCGCTCGGGCGGTAGGCGGGGATATCCTTCATGCTGTGGACTGCACAGTCGATCTCCCCGGCAAGGATTGCATCGTCAAGGGCCCGGACAAAAACCCCCTGGCCGCCGATCTCGTGGAGGGGCACCTGGGTGGATGCATCCCCCTGCGTGCTGACGATCACTTTTTCCGACCCGATCCCCAGTGCGGTCAGTTTCCTGATGACCGTCTCTGTCTGGACGAGGGCCAGCTTGCTGCCCCGGGTCCCGATCTTTACCGGCATTGTGTGTACGCCCGTGCGAGGGTTGCAAGGTCCTGATCGCTGTGCGCTGCCGAGAGGAAATTGGTCTCGAACTGGGAGGGCGGCAGGAAGATGCCGTCATCCAGCATCCGTTTCCAGAAGGTCCCGAACGCCGCGGGGTCGCATTCCTTCACTTCCCGGTAGTTTTGAGGGGGCTCGCTCCGGAAGAAATACTTGAACATCGAGCCGAGCCGGACGAAGGATCCGTTCCCTCCCTCGCCAAGCGACTCCCCGAGGGCCCGGGTCTTCTGGTCGAGGCTGTCGTACAGGGAAGGGTGGCTGTGGAGGTAGCGCAGGGTGGCGATACCCCCGGTCAGCGAGAGCGGGTTCCCCGAGAACGTCCCTGCCTGGTAGACCGGGCCCTGCGGCGCCACCAGTTCCATGATCTCCCGCCGCCCGCCAAAGGCACCGATCGGCAGCCCCCCGCCGATGATCTTGCCGAGCGTAGTGAGGTCCGGCCTGACCCCGTACTTCACCTGGGCTCCGCCGATCCCGACACGGTAACCGGTGATGACTTCGTCGAATATGAGGAGCACGTCGTGGGCCTTCGTGATCTCCCGGACCTCCCGGAGGTAATGGTCCTCCGGCAGGACGGGCCCGATGTTGCCGAGGACGGGCTCGAGGATGAACGCGGCAACATCGTCATGAGCGGAAAGGACGGATTCCAGCATCCCGGGGTCATTGAACGGCACCTGCAGGGTATGGGCGACAAGATCGGCAAGGACGCCGGCCGAGTCGGGGACCCCCATGGTCGTGGCACCTGAACCGGCTTTGACCAGTACTCCATCGTGGGCCCCGTGGAACCCGCCTTCGATCTTGACGATGTCCTTCTTTCCGGTGAAGCCGCGGGCGAGCCGGATTGCCGCCATGGTCGCTTCCGAACCGCTCGAGACGAACCGCACCATCTCCATGCCCGGGTGGTCGGCGGTGATCATGCCGGCAAATTCAGGTTCGAGCGGCGAGGGCGTACCGTAGAGCCAGCCGTCCCCGAGTCGGGCCGCGATGGCATTCTTCACGAGCGGGTGTGCATGCCCGAGGATGAGAGGGCCGTAGGCCATGCAGCAGTCGATGAGCTGGTAACCGTCGACAACAGTCAGGCGGGAACCTTCGGCCCTTGCTGTATAGAACGGGTAGGGCTTGATCGCCCTCACCGGGCTGCTGACGCCGCCGGGCATCAGGGTCTTTGCAAGCCCGAAGAGCTCGCTGCTGCTCTTCTTATTCATCGAGCCACCCGGCGGCCTCGCCTGCAAAGTACGTGATGATCAGGTCGGCACCCGCCCGCTTGATACAGGTCAGGCTCTCGAGTACCGTCTCCTTCTCCTTCAGCCACCCGTTCGCCGCAGCGCTCTTTATCATCGAGTATTCGCCGCTCACCTGGTACGCGGCCACCGGCAGGCCGAGGGTCGCGACTTCCGAGAGCACGTCGAGGTAGAACCCCGCGGGTTTCACCATCAGGATGTCGGCCCCCTCCTCTGCGTCCATCCGGGACTCGAGGAACGCCTCGCGGCCATTCGCCGGGCTGATCTGGTAGCTGGTGCGGTCGCCAAACGCGAACCCGGAGTCGGCCGCCTCCCGGAACGGGCCGTACAGGGCCGATGCGAACTTTGTCGAATAGGACATTATCAGGACCTCCCCGAACCCTGCCGCATCCAGCGCCGTGCGGATCGACCCGACCATGCCGTCGAGCATGCACGACGGGGCCACGATGTCGGCACCTGCCTCTGCGTGGCTGAGGGCGATCCGGTTCATGAGTTCGAGCGACGGGTCGTTGAGCAGGTCGAGGCCGCAGCGGGTCTCCCCGACGATCCCGCAGTGCCCGTGATCGGTGTACTCGCAGGCACAGACGTCGGTGATGACGACCATGCCCGGGACCTCTGCCTTCACCCGCCGGACAGCCTGCTGGACCACCCCTTCCGGTTCGTACGCGGACCGCCCTTCCGGGTCTTTCTTCTCCGGGACCCCGAACAGCAGTACCGCCCGGAGGCCTTTCTTCCACAACTCCTGCGCCGCACTCCCGATGCCGCTGACCGAGTACCGGGACTGTCCCGGCATCGAATCAATAAGTCGTGGGGCCGCGATCGTCTCATCGACAAAAAGCGGGGCCACGAGATCATCTTTTGTCAGGGTGATCTCGCGCAGGAGCGGCTGGATATTCCGTGACCGTGCCCTCCTCATCCGTCTCTGGGGAAACATGCTCTGATGCCACTCCTGCTTCCTTTCTGGTAAGTACAGTTTGAAGATCCATCGTATTTATGATTACAGTATCGCTGTCCGTGTGGGTGATATACTGGATGCCTTCTCCTGGCGTGGTACTACGTGGCCGTCTCTTCCGCTACGTGGCGCCGGAGGGCGCAGGCAAGGCGGATGGAACTCGCCACCAGGTTCTGCAGATCTTCCCGGGTGTACCGGTTGTTCTCGATCAGTGCCCAGTCCTTGGTCGTGTCCTCGTCGTTCTCCCCCACCCATGAGGCAATCGCGATCTCCGGGGTATGGAACCCGAGCCATGAGAAGAAGTTGAGGAGATTTCCCGCCACGTGCTGGATCCCGTCGACGTGCCCGATGATGATGAGGCCGGCCACCTTGTCCCGGATCATCCGGTTCCCGAACCACGAGTACTGGTTCTCGATGGAGTTCATCCGCTCAACGAATTTCTGGACGAGCGCCGAGTGGTTGTTCCAGCGGATCGGGGTCGCGAGGAAGAGGACGTCGGAGGACAGGACGGCATCGTACACGACCTGCATCTGGTCGTCGTCATACTTGAGCGAACTCTGGCAGGGATAAGTGCAGTACGAAGGGTTTTCGGAGTAATTCCCTTCGCAGTCATAGATCCTGAGGTCCTTTAAGCGCAGGGACGTGGTCTGGCATCCGTAACTGCTGCACGCTTCTAGGGCACGCCCGAGGAGGCGTTCGGACTTGGACATCCCCGTCTGCTGGCGGCTCGACCCCGAGATCCCGAGCACCCGGATGTCCCGGCAGGCGGCCCGGTCAGGGACCGGGACGATATTGACACCGAACTTTCTTCCGACAAGTGGCGCAGGCATGGAGTATAATTTTAAGACCACCCTCTTATTCTTTTTGCCGTACTTTTTCCCGTCCCCCGCACCGGGGGCGGCACTAGTATTATCTGGGAGCGTCCGATAATCTACGTACTGATCCTGTCCGGCTCCAGCAGGACGGGCATGGGGGTATGGGATGACCGGAGACCTGAAAAAAATGACCGAAGAGAACAGGGGAAAGTGCCTGTGCGAGCCGTGCCCCACCTACAACGAGTGCATGCGGGCCGGCGATGAACTCCTGTTCTGCCTGACCGGCAGATCCCCTGAGTGCACCTTTGAGAAGAAGGGCTGCGCCTGCCCTGCCTGCCCGGTCTTTCTGGCGCTGGGCCTCAGGAAAGCCTACTACTGCATCAAAGGTCCTGAAGGCGGGCAGCAATAATCCGCGTGCAGACAGGGGCTGAATGCCCGGTCCGGCACAGACAAACACCTTTTTGTGCCGGTCATATCGATACTGTACCATGGTTGTTTCGCGCTCCCTGATCCTCGTATTTCTTGTCTTTTCTCTTCTCCTGGCCGCTGGTTGTACCCACAGTACACCGGCCCCGGTTCCGGTCACCGCCACGGTCTCTCCCGCCGCAGGACCGGTCCTGGCAGACCTCGCCCTGACCCCGGCGGATCTCCCCCCGGGGTTTACCCTGGTCGAGAGCAGGGCAAAAAACAGTTCCGATATCGGGACACTGGCACGGCAACTCGGCTGGCAGGGGGGGTATATCGTGCGCTACTCCAGCGCCCCCCCTGCCGGAGGCAGGCAGACCGCGATCGTCCAGTCCATCGCTGTGTATCCCGCGGGGACCATACCCGATATTGTGAAAATGGTTGATACCCAGGACCAGTCCGACACGGACCTGAGTTATACGAAGATCAGTACCGGCGTCCCGGGAGATCAGGGCACAGGATTTTACGGCAAAGCGAGTGCCCCGGTCCTGGTAAAGCCCACCAATGTGAACCCGCTTGTCTCCGGGCCGGAGAACCATGATGTCGAGGTGCTCGCGAAAGACGATATCGCGGAGGTCGTCTTCTCCCGCGGGACCACCTTTGAAGTGATCAGCGTGACCGGCCCCGGGGCGGACGTGGCTACCGTGACAGCACTTGCAGAGAAAGCGTACGTGAAGATCCCGTAGGCCTGCCACCATTTTTTATCTGGTAACCCCAACAGGTCAGGTAGGATCAGAGAGATCGTGAGAGGACGGGAATGGAGTTCAAAGAGATAGTAATGCAGCGGTACGCCACCAGGGAGTTCGATGGCAGGATGGTGGAGGAACCGAAACTGTTTGCGCTCCTTGACCTCATCCGCTACTCACCGTCGGCGTTCAACCTGCAGCCCTGGAAGGTCAAGGTCGTCACCGCTGCCAAGATCAAGGCACTGCTGCGCCCGTTCGCGCATGACCAGCCGCAGATCACCACCTGCTCGCACCTGCTGGTCTTCTGTGCCAATACCGAACTGGAACGGCTTGCCGACAAGGTGCTCGAGGTCATGGACCTGACCGGGATGCCGGAGGATGATATCCGGCGATATGAAGCCATGATACGGGGCTATATCGGGCCCATGAGCCCGGAACAGCGCCTCGGTTTTGCCCGCGAGCAGGTCCATATCGCGCTTGCAAACGCGCTGAACGGCGCAAAATCGCTCGGGCTCGACTCCTGCCCGATGGGGGGGTTCGAGCCGGCCGCGTTCGCCGAAGCCCTCTTCCTGCCGGAAGAGTACGTGCCGGTGGTCCTGTGCGCGATCGGGTACGGGGCCGATACCCCTCACCCGAAATGGCGGCTCCCGCGGGAGGAGATCTTCTTTTAGAATCCGAAGAGGTTCGTCAGAACCTCGAGGAGGAGAAGAACTCATCAGAGTTCTTCGACCTCGAAGGTCGGCTTACGCCTCCCTTCTCGATCTCGAAGTCCTGACGGACTTCTTCTCTTGTCTCCATGACTTTGTCATGTCGACATCCCCAAGAGCGTCTATGATGAAAACCGATGATTTCTACAAGACCCTGTCTTCGTGCAGGGTATACCGTGGCTACCGGTTACACTGGTGATGCCAGCCCCCGGCGGATTTTTTCGGCATTTTCGGTAACAGCCGCGCCACAATGGCAGCAAGGATGAAGAAACAGATGGTAACAAGGACAATTGACCCGCCCGGGGCGAGGTTATACATGAATGACAGCTGTAACCCGGCAAAGACCGAGAAGACCGCGGTACCGCAGGCAGCGAGTACGGTCCGCTTGAATGGCATTTTCAGTTGTATCATCGCAGATGCCGGGATTACGATCAGGCTTGATACCAGGAGAACACCCACCAGCCGCATCGCAACGACCACGGTCAAACCGGTCAGTATCGTGAAAACAAGTTCCAGTGCCGGCACCGGCAGTCCTGAAACTCTGGCGAACTCCGCATCAACCGTGATCCCTACCCATTCCTTCCAGAACAACAGCAAAATACCGATGACTATTACCCCGAGACCTGCCGCAAGGTAGATATCTGTCTGGTTTATACCGAGGATTGTCCCGAAAAGAAAGGAGAGGATGTCGACGGCCACGTTTTGCGTGATGCTTACGAGGATAATCCCGATTGCGAGCCCTGCTGCGAACAGGATCGCGATCGCAGCATCCGAGGCCACCCGTAATTTACCGAGCGCGTGGATACCCAGTGCCCCGAGCACCACCCCGGCAACGGCCGTGTATAACGGGTAAATTCCCGTGAATAACCCGAACGCGATCCCGCCAAAGGCTACGTGGCTCAGCCCATCTGCGATGAGTGAGAGTCTCCGGAGGACGAGGAACACCCCGAGGCCCGAACAGGTGACTGCGACGATCAGCCCCCCTATCAGGGCGCGGACTCCGAACTGGTAGGCGAGAAATTCAAGGACCATAATCGGCATCAGGTGCTTTTGCCTGCCTCTATCATCAGGTTCCACAGGCCTTCCGCGTTGAGGTTCGCAGCAGGGCCATCGTAGATCACCTTCCGTTGCAGGAATATGACCCGTCCGGCATGCGCTGCCAGATCAGGCAGGTCGTGCAGGATCATCAGGACGGTGATCCGGTGCGCTTTGTTCAGGTGAGTGACCAGTTTATAGAACTCCTGCTTGCTCTGGGCATCGACACCGTTGGTCGGTTCATCGAGGGCGATGATATGGGGCCTGCCGACGAGTGCGCGGGCGATCAGGGTTCTCTGCTGCTGGCCACCGGAGAGGTCTGAAAACAACTCGTGCTGCACATTTTCAAGACCTGCTTCTGCGATTGCATTGTCGACAGCCCTCTTACTGTCGGAATTCATGCGCCTGAACAGTCCTACCTGGCCGAACGTTCCCATTTCGACGACTTCCCGGGCAGTAACCGGAAATTGTTCCTGCCTGATGACCGGGTTCTGGGGGACATAGCCGATGCAGGGCCTGCAGGGGGTCATGCCCTCGCATTCATCGATATGGCAGGTGAATGCAACGGTTCCCTTGTCGGGCTTCAGGAGGCCGACCATGATCTTCATGAGGGTGGATTTTCCCGAGCCGTTCGGCCCGGCAATTCCCACGAGCTCCTCCTGGCGGATCGAGAGAGATACATCTTCGAGGACAGTATTTGCCCCGTAAGCAAACCATACGTTGTCCAGGGTGAGACAGACCTGTTCACCTGTCACTGGCATACCATCGCCTTCCTCATCTCCTGGAGGTTGTTCTCCATGATCGCCACGTAATCGGTATCCTCCGGCGTCAGGGGGCCCGAAGGGAGTACCTCCATTGTGGTGAACGGATACACGGGAAGATTGAGTTCGGCAGATACGGATTTACTCAGGTCTTCAGCTTCATCCGGTTCCGCGAGGACTCCTCTGACATGCCGTGCCTTTGCCTCACTGACGATGGCCGCCATCTGCTGAATGGATGGTTCCGCGTCGGGACTCATCCCGGCAATGGAGATCGGTGTCAGGTTGTACGCCGCCGCAGTATAGTCAAGGAAGGCGTGTGAGCTCAGGAACGTCCTGGTGGTGCAGTTCGAAAACCCTGCCTTGTAGTCGGAGTCGAGCTGTTTCAGCCGTTTTTCAAATGCCGCAGCATTATTCTGGTAATCAGTCGCATTTTCCGGGTCTGCTTCTGATAGTTGTTGGGCTACGTAGGGTACATAATACTCTGCGAGCTGCGGCGATAACCAGAGGTGCGGGTCCTGGGTCGGGTTCGGGAAGTTCGCGTACCGGCTCTTCATCTGGTCGTAGACAGGTCCCGGGATGGCATCGGCAAAGGTTGCAAGGTGTATGTCAGGGTTTGTCGAATCCGCAAGGGTTGCTGCCCAGGGTTCGAGAAACGGCCCGTCATAGAAGAAGATCTTCCCGTTTTTCAGAGCTACTGCATCGTCCGGTGTCGGCTCATAATCATGGGGATCGGCCCCGGGAGGAAGTATCTGGGTGATGGTGATATGATCCCCGCCAACGGGTGCGACGAGGAGCGTGAACGGGCGGAACGATGTGATTACCGGTAATCCGTTTCCTGAACCGGTAGCTTGGGCTGATCCTGAGCCGGTATCAGTTGAACCTGCCGTGGTAGTATTTGCGGGTGCCGCACCCGGTTGATTAGGTTCCGGTGATCTGCTCATGCAGCCGGTTGCTGCAGCGAGCACAAGAATGATTACCAGAGCCGCGATCGGCAGAATCGATTTATATTGTCTTTGTACCATCCGGACCACAATCCATCGCTTGACACCCGTCTCTTTTCTGCAAATCTGCTTCGCTGGGTGTCCATATAAAAGTTATGAGAATTTTGGACTGTTCCCAAATTTTTCTTCATGTTCTTTCAGGGTTGGCCAGAAACGCATCCGAAGCAATTTTTCAGAATGCCCACCAGCGGCCGCCCGGAGAGAGCGGGTGTAATCGATACCGCCGGAACAAATATTCAGGTTCCCGGCCTTATTACCCGAGGCAGCCGTCATCATGCGTAATATCCCCGCAGATACCCCGGTTCGGATGTCCCATGGCCCTGCACATCCGGTCTACGGCATCCTTCGAGACGAAACTCTCAAACCTCGAGACCTCACGACAGGCATGTTCGTGCGAAAGACCAAAATGCGTCAGCGCCAGTGCGAGAATCCTGTGTCTTTTTATCAGGAATTCTGCCGTGTTCTTTCCTTTCTCTGAGAGAGAAACCCCGTAATACGGTGTGTAAACCAGAAGCCCCTCACCGGCAAGTTCGACAATGGTTTTTGTAATGGTTGAAGGGTCCACGCCAAAACCTGCGGCCAGGTCATTCGTCTTCACAGGACTGTTCTTCCCGTTCATGAATTTGATATATTCGACTTTCTTTGGCGAAAGTTCAAGCCCGGTATCCCTGCTCATGGGTACAATGTTCATGGGTAAACCAAAAAATGTTTGCCATCAGTCCAAAAATATCCGGGGATCAGATTTGCTTGAATGCCGTGATAATGAATTCACTTCGTGCACACCTCCGCGGAAGCCCGGTATCTCCGATTGGATACAAGAGGGGCAGGTCCGGATACGCGGAGCCCTCATACCTGAACGATCTTCATGGTGCCGGGGTGAACTCGATCCGTTCATATGTGTTTTTCCAGAGCGAAGAAAACGAATGCCGGCATTATCCGGATTGTCATCGATCACAGCATCATGATACTGGCAACGTGCTGCCATGAACTATCCGCGTACGCGATCCGAAACCGCTATATCGGGCGATCATTCATAGAGATGTGACTATGGAACACATACAGGTCATGGGTGTGCAGGGACTGCCGCTCATCCATGCGGGCGATAACATTGCAGCAATGATCTGTGAACGCGTGCCGGTGTGGGACAACGATATCCTCTGCATCGCATCGACCATCTATTCCAAGGCCCGGGGGTACACAAAACTGCTCTCCGCCATCACCCCTTCAGAGCGGGCCGTGCGGCTGGGGAACCTGAACGGCGAGGACCCGCGTTTTGTCCAGGCCGTGCTGGACGCGTCCACGGACATCATCATGGAGCACCCCTTCATCCTCTCCGAACTCGCGTTCGGACACATCGGCGTGAGAGCCGGGGTGGACCAGAGCAATATCGAGGACGGCATGGTCATCTTCCTCCCTCCGGATCCTATGAAAGCCGCAGACGAAGTACGGGCTGAAATCCGTTCGATCGCCGGTGTGGATATCGGTGTGATCATCACTGATACCTGCGGGAGGTCATTCCGCCGCGGCCAGACCGGCAACGCCATTGGGTGGAGCGGTTTTCCGGCAATCCGGGACTTCCGTGGCGACACAGACCTGTTCGGGCACGTGCTCAAGATCACCGAGGAGGCGGTCGTCGACGAGATCGCCGGGTTTGCCAACTTCGTGATGGGGGAGAGCAACAATGGTGTCCCTGCAGTCGTCTTCCGCAACTGCCCGAAGTGGACCGGTCACGACAGCCTGTATTTTACGAACAACGAGGATATCACAAAACGCGTGCTGAAAAAAGAGTGGGGTCAGTAGACGACATTCAGGATGAGGATGAAGATGCCGAACGCCGCGGCGACGGCCATGACGGTTATGGGGCTGATATGGACAGCCCGCCGGTCCTCGCTCTCATAGTAGTTGACGAGACCTGCTGAGGAGAGTAATCTCCCGCCTTGCTTCTTTGCCATGCAAATATATTTCATTTCTCGATATATAAAGGAGAGTTACGCCGTATGAAAAAGACGCAGCAGCAGGTGTCCGGACTGGCACTGGTCGGGGAGGATCTCGTACCCTCGCGGGTGGATATTTTTATCGAGGACGGGACCATCACGGCGGTCGAGGAGAACCGGAACGTCCCGGAAGTCTGGGTCTGCCCGGCATTTTTCAATGCCCATACGCACCTTGGCGATACCATCGCCATGGACTGTGGTGCCGGGGGGGATCTTGCTGCGCTGGTCACACCGCCGGACGGGCTGAAGCACCGGTTGCTGGCGGCCGCCACACGGGACGATCTTGTTGCCGGGATGCGGTCCAGTATCCGCGGGATGATTGCCGGGGGGACCGCCGGGTGTGCGGATTTCCGGGAAGGCGGCACCGGGGGGGTTGCAGCCCTGCGCGAATCCGTCCGGGGGCTCCCGTTCCGGACCTGTATTTTCGGGCGCGGCGGCGGGGAGACGGTTGCTGAGGGTCTGGGGATCAGCAGCGCCAGAGATGTACCCGACACGGAACATCTCGTGGCAGAAGCACGCCGGGCCGGGAAGAAAGTGGCGTTCCATGCCGGTGAACGGGACAAGGACGATGTGGACCTGGCACTTTCCTTCGACCCGGACCTCATCATCCATGCGACCCATGCGACGAAAGGCCAGCTCCGGCAGTGCGCTGAAAAAGGAATCCCAGTCGTTGTCTGTCCCCGCTCCAACTGGACGCTCAGGGTTGCATCATCCTGCCGGCACCCCCCGCTTGCCCTGATGGAGGAACTCAGCTGCAGGATCTATCTCGGTACCGACAACGTGATGTTCGTCGCCCCGGATATGCCGTCCGAACTGTCGTTTGCCTCAACGGTCTACGGTCTGGAACCGTCGCACCTGCTCCGGGCTGCGATCCGCGGTTCTGAAATGACCGGCTCACCGTTTTTTATCCGGGTTGGGGCGAGGGCGAACCTCGTAGTCATCGATCCCAGGCGTTCTTCCCTGCACTTCTCGCGCGATCCGCTCACAACGCTTGTGAAACGGGTGGATTTTGCCGTTTTCGGCAATAACGTTTTTAATTCGTAAATCCAATAAAAGAGGCATGTTTGTTTTTGGTGATACCGGTGTTTACTAATATCCTAGTCGCACTGGACGGCTCGGAGGCAGGCCAGCGCGCATTTACCCGCGCCACAGAGCTTGCAAAGGCCGGGAACGCACAGATCCATGCCGCATATGTCGTGGAGACCGGCCTCTTCGCCTCCCTCCCCACGGACAATACCGTGGAACTGATGTACAATGTCCTCCAGAAAGAGGGCGAATCCGTCCTGGCGAAAGCAAAAGCCGAGGCAAAGGATGACGGTCTGGCACTCACCGCGCACCTGAAATTCGGTCATGCCGGCAATGAGGTTGTGACCCTTGCAGAGAAGATAAAGGCCGACCTTATTGTTGTCGGCTCCCACGGCAAGAGCCAGACCGACCGGTTGCTCATCGGGAGTGCCAGCACGTTTGTCGTCACCCACAGCAAGGTTTCGACCCTGGTGGTGAGATCATAACAGATATGATTGTAAGAAACTACATGACATCCGACGTGGTCCACGTCGAGATCCCTGGGAACCGCGACGATGTCCTGAAGATACTCAAGCGGACGGGGATCTCCGGTGTCCCGGTCATCAAGAACAGGAAGATCGTCGGGATCATCACAAGGAAAGACCTGCTCCGCAAACCCGAGGAGACCCAGCTCGGCCTGCTGATGACGGCAAAGCCGGTCGTCATCGAACCCGATATGGAGATCCGGGAAGCAGCACGCCTCCTGGTCACCCGCCGGATCCGGCGCCTTCCCGTTGTAGAAGACGGGATCCTCATCGGCCTCCTCTCGGTTGCCGATGTCATCCATGCCCTCGCCCAGCTCAAGGTCAAGGAGGAGATCAAGGAGCACTATACCAGCAGGACCTTTGCGCTCTGGGAAGAGACCCCCCTCCCGGTGGTCGGCCGCGTCATGGAGATCTCCGGTGTGGACGCCATCCCGATCCTCGACGCGGAGAACAAGCTGCAGGGCATGATATCCGAGCGCGACCTGATCAGGAACTCGTCCATCGAGGACTCGGTCGGGGTGAGCGATTTCTCGAACGGGACTGACGACGATGAATGGACCTGGGAGAGCATCCGGGACAACCATACCATCAGCTTCGGCATCTCCAAGGTGCAGCTCCCCAACCGCCCGGTCAAACTCGCGATGGTCAGGAACGTCGTGTCCGTGCCGCTGAATGCGGAAGTGAGCGAATGCGCCCTCAAGATGCGCAGATCAAGGGTCGACCAGCTGCCGGTCGTGAACGGCGACAAGAAGCTTGTCGGCATGCTGTATGACCGGGAGCTTATCCGGGCATTCTGCCGAGAAGATCCGGAATAACAACCTTTAAGTTTCCCGATATCATCTAATACTTTAAGCGCTTTTAATAATTTTTGGCGTTCATTTGTTTTTACGGTGTTAATATGCCTGAACAGTTACAGGAGTCCATGAAGGGGACAACAACCATCGGCATCGTCTTTGCCGGAGGAGTGATCCTCGCAACCGAGAAGAGGGCGACCATGGGCTACATGATCGCCAGCAAGAAGGCGAAAAAGGTATACCGGGTCGCAGACCGGATCGGCATGACAACCGCCGGCGGTGTCGGCGATGCCCAGCAGCTCGCACGCATCCTGACCGTAGAGTGCAGCCTCTACCATATCCGCAGGTCCCGCCCGATCACGGTCGGCGCGACGGCCACGCTGCTCTCGAATTACCTCAACCAGAACCGCTACTTCCCGTATTACGTCCAGCTCCTCGTCGGTGGCATCGACGACAACGGGCCGAGCGTATATTCGGTCGATGCGATGGGCGGGGCTACGAAGGAAGAGGAGATCGTCGCCACCGGTTCCGGTTCCCCCATGGCCTACGGTGTGCTCGAGGACCGGTTCCGCCCCGGCATGACCGAGGACGAAGCGATCGACCTCGCGATCCGCGGGCTGAAATCCGCCATGAAACGCGATGCAGGGTCCGGGGAAGGGATCCATGTTGTTGTGATCACAAAAGACAAGTATCAGGAGCTCAGCGAGGATGACCTCAAGAAATATCTTGCCAAAACTCCTGCATAACCTTTTTTTAGGACGACTTTTTTATGCAAATTGAAGAACGACTCAAAGAGCTCAAAGACAAGATCAACGATAAGGTGCCCCGCGGCATCACGGTAACCCAGGTCGAGTTCGAAGGACCCGAGCTCGTGATCTATACTGACGATCCGAAACGGTTTGCCGATGAGGCGGACTTAATCAAGATCCTGGCCCGCGACCTGCGCAAACGGATCGTGGTACGGCCGACGATCCTCGAGGACCCGGAAAAGGCGTACAATGATATCAAATCTGTCGTGCCGGAGACAGCCGGGATCACCGATATTTTTTTCGATGCCGATACCGGGGAAGTCCTCATCGAGGCGGAAAAACCCGGCGTGGTCATCGGCAAGAACGGCAGCACGCTCCGGGAGATAACCAAGCATATCGGGTGGACCCCCAAGGTGGTCCGCACTCCCCCTATCGAGAGCACCACGGTCAAGCAGGTGAGGCAGTACCTCCGTTCTGTCAATGAAGACCGCAAACAGTTCCTGCGCACCATCGGCCGCAGGATCCACCGCGACATCCCCGGGAAGGAAGAGACCGGGACCAAGAAGGACCAGTGGGCACGGGTCACCATGCTGGGCTGCTGCCGGGAGGTCGGCCGCGCAGCGTTTCTCCTCTCGACCCCGGACAGCAAGGTGCTGATCGATTGCGGGGAGAAACCCGACAATTCCAACGGGACCCCGTACCTGTACGTTCCTGAAATTCACCCGCTCGCCCAGCTGGATGCGGTCGTCCTCACCCACGCCCATCTCGATCACTGTGCGCTCATCCCCCTCCTGTACAAATATGGCTACGAGGGCCCGGTCTACGCGACCCCCCCGACGCGCGACCTCTCGGCCATGCTCCAGCTCGATTATCTCGATGTTATCCACAAGGAGGACCGGAAGGTCCCCTACTCATCGAACGAGGTGAAGACCTACATCCGCCACTCCATCACGCTCAATTACGGCAGCGTGACCGACATTGCGCCGGACATCAAGCTCACGTTCCACAACGCGGGGCATATCCTCGGCTCGGCGATCGCCCATTTCCATATCGGCGACGGCCTGTACAACATCGCGTTCACGGGCGATTTCAACTACAGCAAGAGCCGCCTCTTCAACCCTGCCATCAACCAGTTCCCCCGTCTCGAGGCGCTCTTTATGGAGAGCACCTACGGCGGAAGCAACGACTTCCAGCAGGCGCGATCGGATGCCGAGGCCCGGCTCTACGAGACCATCAACACGGTTCTCCAGCGGGGCGGCAAGGTGATCATTCCTGCGTTCTCTGTCGGGCGTTCCCAGGAAGTCATGCTGGCCCTCGAAGAGGGAATGCGCCTTGACAAGATCCCGAAGGTGAAGATCTACCTGGACGGCATGATCCGCGAGGCGACCGCCATCCACACGACCTACCCGGAATACCTGAATACCGAGCTCCGCAACCTGATCTTCCGCGAAGGAATGAACCCGTTCCTTGCCGAATGCTTCCAGCAGGTCGACAGCCAGGAGCTCCGCGAGAAAGTGATGGCGGGCGAACCCTGCGTCATCATCTCGACAAGCGGTATGCTCAACGGCGGGCCGGTCATGGAGTACCTCCTGACGCTCGCCCAGGACGAGAAGAATGCGCTCGTCTTTGTCGGGTACCAGGCCGATGGCACCCTGGGGCGCCGGATCCAGAAAGGGTGGCGCGAGGTGCCTCTCGGACGGAAGGGGACTATCACCATCAACCTCGAGATCGTCACGGTCGACGGGTTCTCCGGCCATTCGGACCGCCGCCAGCTGATGAACTATATCGGGCAGATCCAGCCGCGCCCGGAGAAGATATTCTGTATCCACGGCGACGAGAACAATACCATCGACCTTGCCAGTTCGATCTACAAGCGCTACCATATCGAGACCCACTCTCCCATGAACCTTGAGACCTACCGTATGGTTTAAACCGATGAGAACTGCGGTCACGCTTTTTTTTGGGATCTTTACCGTGATGGCATTGTCCAATGCCATCGTCCCGGTCCTCCCCTCATTTTCAAATACATCGTCGTGGCAGGGTGCGATCTACTCCGCGTACTTCCTCGGCGCCGTCATCAGCACGCTGCCGTCCGGGATCCTCTCGGACCGGTTCGGCCGGGTCCGGATGATGCGGGCCGGGTTCTTACTCACGATCGCGAGCGGCTTCCTCCTCTCGGTCACGACTGCCGAAGTGCCGGCCCTCGCGGCCCGGCTCATCGAAGGGATCGGGGCCGGGCTCTTCGTTGTCCCGGCGTTGTCCGTGGTCAATGCGGGGGAGGACCACAAGAAGATGAGCGGGTACTTCATGGCCCTGCTCAACGTGGGCCTCGTCATCGGCCTCGTCGGCCCCGGGCTCCTCGCCACCGCGACCGGCCAGCCGGCCGCCGGGATCGTCCTCTTCACCCTGCTCGCGCTCGTGCCGGCCGGTGCGAGCCTCTTCCTCCGGGAACCGCCGGCCTCCCCCGCCACCCACGGGGATCTCCCGGCCTTCATCGCCCTCGTGAAGGAGTACCGCTGGATCTGGTACTCGTCCATTGTCCTGATCGGGATCACCGGGGTCGTAACCTCCCTGTACCCGAAGTTCAGCGGGGCAGCGCCCGACCTCCTCGGCCTCTGGATCGCGGGCATGAGCATCGCCACGATCCTCGCGGTCCTCGCCGTCTCCCGGTTCCACTTCGATGAGATCCTCGCGATCCGGATCTCCGCGATCCTGATGATGGGCGGTGTCGCGGTCTCGTTCATCTCCCCGGCCGGGTTCCTCGTGCTCGGGGCCGTGGCCGGCATCGTCATGATCGCCCAGATGGCATTCCTCGCAAGGATCCACGACCACCAGGGGACCGCGATGGGGCTCTTTACCACCGCCAGCTACCTCGGGATGGCTGTGCTGCCTTTTATCGCCGGGATCGTTGCTGACGCTGCCGGGTTCTTTGCCGCTTTTGTCGTGACGGCAGTCGCGGCGGTGACGGTAGCGGTGGTGGTGAGGGGGTAGTTACCGGAATAAAACCCCGGTTTTCCGGATCTCTCTCCAGACCGGGACCCTAATAGACATACACTCCACTCACCATAAATCTCCGTCGGAGACCTTCTCCCGGAATCGGGTATGCAGGCCCCCGGGAGGCAATAATTCCCGAAAATGAGGGAGTAATTCCCCTGATTTTGCTCATTTTTACGTCGAAGAAAGGGAGGACATATTTAGCAGCGTTCCAGCGGCCGATCTCATGCCGGATCAGGCTGTGGCAGGCTGAAATGAAAAGAACTCCCTTTTCAGGGTTCGGGTTCATGTCGGAGAAACTGTGATAATCTGACGTGTCCCTGGAGGAGATCTGCCGGACCCCCTCTTCATGCAAATCCACTAGGAGTTTCGTGCTAAACAGGGGGGTGTCGGATCTGATTCCGGGCGCTCTACGGGCTCCGTTTCCCGGAATAGTCTGAACGGAGCCCTATACGAGCCCGGATTCGGAAGGTCGCAAACTCCGAAAAAGGTGGTTCCGGGGGGATGGTTTCAGGGTAGAGAAGTGGGGTTTTGGGAATGGGAATTTTATCCAGGCCGGAAAAAAATTTCCGGAAATTTTTGTTGTTTGTAAAAATTCCGGCATGAGAAAAAAAATTCTGAAAAAATTTTGAGAAGACGTTCCGGGAATTTTTTAAAGAAAAAGTTTCGGTAAAAATTTTTCATTGCGGAAAAAATCCGGAAAAAGTTCAAGAGAAATTTTCTGGAAAAATTTTGAGGGAAAAATTTCCTGATGAAACTGCGTGCAAAACAAATTTTTTTATAATCGGTTGTAAGGGACCCGGCACAACCATGCGTTCCGCAGTCAGATTTGGATAGGGAAGAGTTACGAGAAATCAATACATTCATCTGCGATTAAGGGAAATTTCGTCATAATATGCAGACCAAGGCACTCATACTGGTTCTCATCCTTGCCCTCCTGTTCATTCCTGCCGTCCATGGCGAGGACGCCAACGACTGGTACACATACGGACAGAATGCCCTCGTTGTCGGGAACTATGCCCTCGCTCTCACTGATTTCAATAACGCTCTTTCCGTCAGCGCGAACTTTGCATCCGCAATGTCAGGCGAGGCGGTTGCCCTGAACGGACTGGGAAATTATACCGGTGCAATCCCGTGGGCAGAAGAGGCGCTGACCTACCGGCCCTCCGACCCGGTTGCGCTGAATGCGCGGGCCTTTGCCCTCTACAAACTCGGGCAGTATAATGACTCCGTCACCGCGTACAATACGCTGCTCGCCGTCCAGAGTAACAACAAGGACGCCTATTGCAACGAGGGGTATGCCTATACATTCATGAACCAGTCTGAAAATGCGATCTCTTCGTTCAAGCAGTGCCTGGTACTGGACCCCGCCAACGTCGAAATCTGGAACCAGGTGGGCCTGGCCTATATGAGTCTCGGCGCGTACGATCAGGCACTGTCAAAATTTAACCAAGCGACAAGCCTGACGATAAAGAATGCCACGTACTGGAACAACAAAGGGCTTGCTTACAAAGCCCTCGGCAGGCCGGCGGATGCGCTGACCTGTTTCCAGACCGCACTGGGGATCGACCCGAATTATGCCGATGCGCAGAACAACGCGCAGTCCGTGACGGGCATGATGCAGAATTTCAACATTACCGGCACCATCACCCCGGTAGTTACCATCAGCCGAATCGGGACGTTGTATACTACTGCGACACCGACCCCGCCGCCAACCGTGGCAATCACTACGGAACCCTCCGCCGGTATCACAACTCCGATCCCGGCAACTGCCACCCCTGTCCCGACGAAAACGACCTACTCCCCCCTCCTGCCCTTTTCTGCGCTCGGAGCGGTGGCGGCTGCCAGCGGGATTATGCTTGCGCTGAAGAGACGATAATTTTTTGCGTGCAGTACTTCCCACTTTTTTCCGTTAGAAAATTTCCGCTTTATTTTTCTCTCTGCAGAAAACCTGTCAGTGTCCCATTTTTGTAAACCGGCTCTTCTCCAGCCTGCTCTCCCTTCGGGAAGAACAGTCTCCTCATAGGGTGAGGCAGCGAAGATGCTATCGCATCTTCTCGATTTCGTGATCTGATGATCACTCAATCATCCCAAGGGGCGCATCCCCTTGACCCCCGTCTATTATTCCTTCCTTTTCTGAGAATTTCTCGCTAACCTTCTGAGTGATTATCCTATCGTGGGGATGCCAGAGCGGCGGGGGCGGAAGCACTAAGTGCTGGAGCCCCCAAGAGCGTCAGAACATTATTCCAATGATTTCTACAGATCTCTTTTTACTTTCATTTCCCCGCATACGCGCGCATTACGCCCTGGTATACCGCCGATGCCTTCTCGAGCGATTCGATAGTAACCCGCTCGTTCACCGCATGGAGCGTGGAGATCTCGCCAGGCCCATATTCAATCACGCTGAACCCGGCACGCCGCAGGTGCCGGGCATCGCTTGCTGCCCACTGGAAGATGGGAAAGACGGGGCCGCCAAATACCTTTTCCACTTCATTGCAGGTTATGGCAACGAGTGGATTTCCGGGCTCTGTTACCGACGGCTCATAGGTTTCCAGGGATGAAATCCTCCCGTTCAGGGCCTGCGCGGTAATTCCTGCAATGATGTCAGGGATCGAACATCCCCAGGGGATCCTCATCTCGAGCTCGAGGCTGCAGTGCTGCGCGACCACGTTGGATTTTTCACCGCCGTTGATTGTCCCCGGGTTGAAGGTCAGTTTTTTCAGGATATCGCTCACACCCGCGATCCTGAACTCATCCCCGAGCACCGCCGATGACCGTGCGATGATCTCTTTGAGTTCGTCACTGACCGGGTACTCCCGTTCGTGCAACTCTTTCATGTAGTCGAGAAGTGCGACCGCTTCCATGATTGCACTCACGCCGACCGCGGGATAGAGCGACCCGTGGGCTGGCGTCCCCTGGAATTGTATATCCATCCGGCAGAGCCCTTTCTGCCCGATACACGGGTGGCGGGCCGGTGCCGGTTCCGCGATCAGGCAGTCGCACGGGCTGATCTCTTTCCTGGCAAGGAGGTGCTGTATACCATGTTCCCCGCCGGTCTCCTCATCGCAGACAAAGACGAGCGCAGCGGGAACTTCGGCACCGGTATCTGCAATGGCTTTGCATGCGGCAAGGATCGCTGCACACCCGCCTTTCATGTCCGTAGCGCCACGACCCCAGACGACCCCGTCTTCTATTGTCCCGGAGAACGGAGCGTGAGTCCAGCCCTCGTCCAATGCCGGCACGACATCCACATGACCGCAGAACATAAGACGGTCGCCCGGTTTCCGGGACACGAGGTTGCACATGCCGCCCGTATCTTCCGACACGTCTGACCGCATGCCAAGACCCTCAAGGAACATCCGGATATACTCGATGATCCCGTCTGTCCGCCCGGGGGGGTTCTCGCTCCTGATTGCAACAAGATCCGAACAGATCCGGCTGACATGCATGACGGCGGCTCCGGTCTCCTTACCGTGAACGATAATCCCTGAAAAGCGCGGCGAGCGAGGCGTCTTCGTACAGGCTTTTTAAGAACTCGGTCTCAAAAAATTCGTCGATGATAGCGTAAAAGAAGTCCGCAGGGATCGGGTTCCTGCTGTCCGGGTCGAGAACGATCCGGAAACTCCGGTAGCTCGCCGGGTCTTCGGTATCATAGATCATCTGCCAGAGCGATGGGAGCGACGTGAATTTCTCCGGGTGGTTTTCGCGGAGCCAGTTGACAAAGCCCGGGAACCTGGCCCGGTCGCCTTTCTTCTCCTCGTCAATCCTCCAGCGCAGGTACTCGCCGCCCATGATATTTTTCGGGGAAGCAAAGTTGTAGGAATAGATCCCTGCGGTATAATCGATATGGGCGAGGGCATCGATGAAATAGAAATAAAGGACCTTGTCAAACCCGGCCGTGTCCTGGAGGATCAGGGACTTTTCATACAGGTAATCGAGGACCGTCAGGTATTCGTTCTCATCCTTCATATCCACAGGTTCGTTATGGCATTGTAAATATATTGCCGTCATGCCATGAGGGAAATGGGCTAGGAAGAAATTCTATCCGACATCGGCTCTTCTCCAGCCTGCTCTCCCTTCGGGAAGAACAGTCTCCTCATAGGGTGAGGCAGCGAAGATGCTATCGCATCTTCTCGATTTCGTGATCTGATGATCACTCAATCATCCCAAGGGGGGCATCCCCTTGACCCCCCTTCTGTTATTTCTCCCGGTTTCTAATAATTTCTAGCTAACCTTCTGAGGGACTATCCCTATATGGGGGGTGCCCAAGTGGCGGGGAATTAATCGTTGCATCAGCAAGGATTATTGGAGAAGAATTCATCGGAATTCTTCGACTGCGGAGCGACAGCGTTCGAAGAACCCTCCGGGTTCTTCTCCAGCCTGCTCTTCCCTTCGGGAACAGCAGTCTCCCCCAAGAGCGTCAACGATGAGAACCAATGATTTCTCCAAGATCTGAGAAAAGAGCGATCGTTCCGGGGAGTTACCGGTAAAACGGTTCGCGTTCTGCCACGGCCTTCCGGAACAGCGCTTCAAGTTCTGCTCCGTGTTTTCCCCGGATGTCGATATGGTTGTCAGTACGCATGAGGCAGGGCTTGAGTTTGCCGTCAGAGGTGACCCTGAGCCTGGTGCAGTATGCGCAGAACTCGGTATTGTGGACCGGGCGCACGACCTCGACTTCGGCCCCGTCAAGACAGTATTTTTTCCGGTGGTGCATCCGCCGGGTCACGATCTGTTTTGAACGCGACGCAAGGGATTGTTCGAGACCGTTCAGGTCTCCGTGGTAATCGCATTCGTTGAAGTTCATCAGTTCGATCAGCTGGAGGATCAGGTTCCGGTTGCCGCGGACGAAGGCGAGGAAATCATCGACCTCCTGGTCGTTGATGCCTTCGAGCAGGACCATGTTGATCTTCACGGGGGTCAGTCCCGCTTCGAGAGCAGCAGTTATCCCGTTGAGGACATCGGATAACCGGTCGATACCGGTGATCTTCCTGTAGGTGTCCGGGTTCAGGCTGTCAAGACTGACGTTCACCCGTCTGAGGCCGGCATTTTTGAGGTCCTGTGCCAGACCCGCGAGGAGCGTGCCGTTCGTGGTCAGGGAAGACTCCATGCCCTTTGGCACGGACCGGATTATCTCCAGGAGATCGGGGCGGAGGAGTGGTTCGCCGCCGGTGAACTTGACGCTACGGATCCCGAATTCTGCCGCGAGCTGCAGGATCTCGGCAATTTCCGGAGCAGACAACTGGTCTTTTGATGCCTTCTCACCCTCGCGGTGACAGTAGATGCAGGACAGGTTGCACTGTTTGGTGAGGCTGATCCGGATATTGGTCACCGGGCGTTCGAAGGAATCCTTGAGAACCATGTAGTACTGTTCATCCTGTGAAATTTTTTGCGATGATGTAGAGTTCAGTGCTTCCTTTCCGGGTCGATCTGGTAATGCAGGTCTTGACGGAATAAAAGTGTGCCTTGGTCATGGCGTAGAGCTCGGGAAAGTCCGTTCCCTGGAAGGATTTCACAACGAAATTTCCTCCCTGTTTCAGGACCCTGCAGGCAAACAGGAGGGCCTGTTCGTCCAGCTCGATGATCCGCGCCTGGTCGTAACTTTTATGCCCGGAGAGTCTGGGTGCCGCATCGCAGAGGACGACGTTGACCACGCCAAGCATGGACCGCACTTTTTCCAGCACTTCCGGGTCATTGAGGTCGCCCTCGATCGTCTCGACCCCTTCAAGTGCAGCGATCGGGTTGAGATCGATGCCCAGGACCCAGGCCTGCGTCAGCGTACGCTCCACCTGGAGCCAGCTCCCCGGGGCAGCCCCCAGGTCGACGATATTGTCATCCGCCCGGATCACGGAAAACTTCTGCTGGATCTCCGTCAGCTTGTATGCGGCACGGGAGCGGTACCCCTCATGTTTCGCCCGAAGGTAGGTCTTGTCATAACCCCATTGTGAACCCATTATCCTGATCGTTCCCCTCAAATTCCGGGTAAAACCCAAAACGCTATAATTAAAGTATGACGATATACTGTATAAGAGATTGTGTTAAGGGGTAAGCGATGTTAAAAGCAACGATTGACACAGATATATTCAGGGAAGCTATCGAAGCGATCTCGGCTCTCATCCCTGAGTGCCGGCTCCATACGGACGAGGGCGGCATCTCCACGCGGGCGGTCGATACCGCCAACGTGGCGATGATCGGCCTGACGCTCAAGAAGGAAGCGTTCGATTCGTACAAGGCAACGACGAGCCAGCTCGGCATTGACCTGATGAAGATGAAGAACATTTTCGGCATGTCCGGGAAGGGCGACCTCATCAGCATCGAGATGGCCGACAACGCCCAGAAGATGTCGGTCTCGGTGCACGGCTACCACTATTCGATCACGCTCCTCGACACCAATACCATCCGGAAAGACCCGAACCCTCCCACCATCAACCTGCCGGGCAAGATCGTGATCAAAGGCGAAGACCTGAACAACGCCATGAAGGCCGCGGCAGTGATCTCGGACAAGATCGCGCTCGGGATCAACCCGAAAGACCAGACCTTCTATCTCGTTGCTGAAGGCGACACGGATAACATCCGGCGTGAATTCTCCAAGGACGAGCTCGTATCGCTCACCCCGGTGGAAGCCCGTTCGCTCTTCTCCCTCGATTACCTCAAAGACATGGGAAAGGTCATGAGCAGGGCGGCAGAAGTCGAGATTTACCTGGGCGTCGACCACCCGGTCAGGTTCTCGTTCGATATTGCGGGTGGCAACGGGCATGTCGAGTACCTCCTCGCACCCAGGATAGAGGCTGACTGATGGACTACAGCCCATCGGCAAAGGAACTTTCCCATTTTCCCTTTTTAAAAAAAGCCCAGAACCATGTCAAGAACTCTTTTCCCCCGGTCGATGTGCTATTGGCCGGGAAGAAAGGGGCGTTCCTGACTGAACTTGCCGTGAAACGGATCAACCAGGCCCTGTCCTCGAAAAAGACCATCGTCGCGCATTTCCAGAACCGCGACGACGACGAGATTGCGGGGTATGTCCTTTCCCGGATCCTTGTTTCCTGCATCAACGACAAGCAGCTCTACGACCGCCTCACCCGGTACGAGGCCGAGCGGGCGTACTATTTTCTCAATTCCGAGACCGGATCGGAGAATGAGAAAGGCTGGAACGAGAACACGGTCTTCGATGACGACAATAACAGCCGGATACTCGTTTACCTGGCACAGGAATTCCGGATCAACCTCACCGGAGACCGGATGCCCCTGGCAGATTATGTCGAGATAGTCTCCCCGCTGCACGAAGCCCGGTTCAAGCTGGTCAACCGTCGGGTGGAGAACGGGTATGTCGGGGTCAGGAAGGAGGAGCTGCTCGAGCTCCTCCGCGAACGGATCCGTGTCATCCTGCGGCGGGACCTCCCCTATCATGTCCCCAAGAAGATCTGCGAACAACTCGGGCCGGCTGCCGAGCAGATAAAAAAAGAGTACCAGGAGCAGATGCTCCGCCAGTTCGGTACTATCGAGGAGAGTGCGTTCCCCCCCTGCATGCAGGCCCTCATCACCGCGCTCACTGCCGGGACCAACCTGAGCCATGCCGGCAGGTTTTCCCTGACCACCTTCCTCCACACGATCGGCATGGATGTGAGCGGCATCGCCCAGCTCTATGCCCGCTCACCGGACTTCGACCCGGAGAAGACCATGTACCAGGTGGAGCACATCACCGGGCGGGGTGGTTCCGGCACCGAATACAACGCGCCTGCCTGCGCCGCGATGCGGACCACCGGGCTCTGTGTCCACCGGGACCCCCTCTGCGAACGAGTGGCCCATCCCCTCAGTTATTATACGATAAAAAAGAAGGACAGAACGGCAAAAGGGCAGAAAAAACCGGAAGAGAAAAAGGAAGAGAAGAAAGAAGAGAAAACGCCGGCACCGTCTACGTAATCCTTCTTCAGGTCGGGAGATCGTCAAATTAATCCCAACGCATTTCTAGGAAAAACATTCAGATACGATTTATGGGGGTTGAGACCCCATTTCCCCTTTTGGGATGGACGCCGCCGCCCCTGCGGCGGATCAGTGACGAAAAAAAAAAAGATTCTGAAAAACTTTCCTGCCCCGCTGTGCTCGAAGTTCCTGCGAACTTCTCACACTTCGCGGTTCTGATGAACCACTCAGTTCTCGTAGAGGCCCTGAGGCGGGAGTCCCTCACATAGTTTCATTATTTTATGTACCGGATCGAATGGTACCGGTCACGGACCCGTTTTCGTTGGGGAGATTCAGGAGGGTAGTCGCTGCCATTCCGGAAAATTAAAAGGAGGCGGGTGGAATTTATCCCCACCGGAAAAATAAATACGGCCGTATCAGGTGATCTTCTCGTTGACCAGGTATCCTGCGCCGGAGAGGAAGACGATGAAGATGATGATTGCCGCAAGGTAGGCAAAACTTGCCACATTTTCAAGGGGCAGCGCCAGAACGAGGTGGAATACCATGGGCAAAACGGCAAGCAGTACGATCAGCAGGATAAAAGCGATCACACCGATGATCACATCAAGAAGTCGCGCGTCCATTCATAGCATTTTCGCCACGGGAGAATATAGGTTTATCCGATATGCACAGGACCTCCCGTTACCCTCATGACCCCCCGGCTCCAAACCATCTGCCTATGGAACGGACCGAAGCAGTTGCACTTCTCGCACGGTATGTCCATGATAAAAATCTCACCCGGCACTGCCTTGCCACCGGTGCCGTCATGAAGAAAGCCGCTGAATTCCTGTCAGAAGACCCCGTGGCATGGGAAACGATCGGGATCCTCCACGATATCGACTTCGAGCTCACCGGCGGCGCCATGGACCGCCACGGTACTGAAGGAGCCGGGATCCTGATCCGTGAGGGTATCGACGGAGAACTGGCGGAAATCATACAACGCCACAACCACTTCCTCCATCGCGGGACGTACGAACGCCCCGTCGAGATCGTACTGCAGGCAGCAGACAGCGTATCCGGGCTGGTGATCGCGTGCGCTCTCGTAAAAGCCGGGAAGATCTCTGACGTTACCCCGAAGACCGTAGGAAAAAAGATGAAAGAAAAAGGGTTTGCGGCCGGGTGCGACCGGGACCGGATCGGGCTCATCCGGGCAGTGATGGATCCCGTAGTCTTCTACGACCTGGCAATACAGGGGCTCAGGGAGATCCGGGCCGAACTTGATCTTATCTGACAATCACCGGCAGGTTTAATTGCGCACCCGGTAACTTCTGGAATGGTATGAACAACCCGGCACAGGAACGAAACGACGTGATGGACCGGCTGGCCCAGGCCGTTGCCCTGCTTGAAGGGTCACTGGACCGCCGCCTCATCCCTGAACACGGTGTCTCGCTCGGGTATGCCATCAGGGGTGCGCGGGACAGCCACGGTATTGCGGCCGTGCAGGGGGGAATCGTGGCCGGAGAGACAAAACCCATTGCCGCAGGCCCCTGCGGGTTCGGCATGGATGACGGAATAGCAAGGATTATCCTGACCGCAATGAAGTTCGACCCGCTGATGCGGAGTGCCGCGTCGGTTCAGTTCACCGGGCGGGCGCGTGCGGTGCTGGAGGATGACCTGTTCCTCGAATGCGTTACCGGTGATCCCAAACAGGTATCTGAGGGAATCAGCACGATGGACTGGGGTGTCGCCTCCTGTTGCAGGGATGGGGTACCGGACGTGATATTCAGGCCGGGTGCGGGGGGAAACGTATCCCGAATCCTTCTTTTCGGCGAGGATCCGGTCGGCGTTGCAAACAATATCATTATCTGCTCAAACCGCATTTAAAATATAGAATTCTTGAGGAATCTTACATGGGAATCAAGCCGTCATATATCAAAACACTCGGTAACGAACTTGTTGCGAAGCAGCGCGACAACTTCTCGAATAACTTCGAAGAGAACAAGCAGCAGCTCGGTACTTCCGCAGTCATCGGGAGCAAGCGTGTCCGGAACCGCGTCGCCGGATACATTACAAGAAAAATAAATACCAAAAGACGCTCATAACCCTATTCATGTTTGAAGGCGTCCTTCCGGCAATCATAACCCCTTTTAAAAGAAACCCTTCCATGAGCCTTGACATCCAGGGCCTTGACCGCAACATCGGGTTTCTCCTCTCCCGTGGCATCCACGGGATTGTTCCCTGCGGCTCGACTGGCGAATCTGCGACTCTTACCTTTGAAGAGCACGAAAAGGTCATTGAGCTCACGGTCGGGAAGGTCAACGGAAAGATCCCGGTGCTCGCCGGTACAGGTTCCAACAACACTGCCGAGGCAGTGCGACTGACGAAGGCCGCCAGGAACGTCGGTGCGGACGGGGTGCTTGTCATAAGTCCGTACTACAACAAGCCGAACCGGGCAGGTCTCATCAAGCACTACACGAAACTTGCGGACCTTGACATCCCGGTGGTCATGTACAACGTGCCGGGGAGGACCGGCCAGAACCTCGAGCCGGACCTCGTGGCAGAACTGGCGCAGCACCCCAATATTGTCGGCATCAAGGAAGCAAGCGGCAATATCGGGCAGATCTCGCGGATCATCGAAGAGACGCAGGACGAGGATTTTACCGTTATATCCGGTGACGATAATATCACCCTGCCGATCATGGCGCTTGGCGGGTCCGGTGTGATCTCGGTTGCGGCCAATGTCGATCCCTCACGGATGGTCGCAATGTACGAGGCGGTAACGTGCGGCGACTACCAGAAGGCGCTGGTGCTCCACTATGCCCTCTCTCCCCTGTTCCGCTCCATGTTCATCGATACCAACCCGATCCCGGTGAAGAAGGCGGTGGAACTGATCGGTCTGGCAGGCGGCCCGGTCCGGCTCCCGCTCGATGAACTTGATGAGAAGAAGACCGAGCAGCTGAAAAAAGTGCTCTCCAACATTCCCACAAAGGGAGCGGCGAAGGCGGTTGCGAAGACCTCCGCGAAGAAGGCAGCACCGGCCAAAAAAGCGGTGAAAGCAACGGCAGCAAAGGCAAAACCTGCACCGAAACGGCGCACGCGGTGAACGGGCCATGGCGAGAGTCGTCGTATGTGGCGCCTCCGGGCGCATGGGGCAGACCATAGGGCGGATGGTCAACGAGTCGAAGGGCCTCGAACTCGTGGGGGGCATCAACCTGAAGCCCGGCTCCTTTTTCGGGGTGGAGATCGTCGGGGCGAAGGATGCCGAAGCGCTCCTAAAGAGGACGAAGGCCGAGGTGCTGATCGACTTCACGGTCGCTGCCGCGGCCGTGGAGAACGTGAAGATGGCGGCCCGGAACAACGTGGCCATTGTCGTGGGCACGACCGGCTTCACACCGGCGCAGCGGGAGGAGATGGAGAGGGCGATCGAGGGGCATGTCCCGGCGGTTATCTCCAGCAACTTCTCGGTCGGCGTGAATATCTTCTGGCAGCTCGTCCGGGAATCGGCAAAGCTCCTCAGGGACTATGATATCGAGGTCATCGAGGCCCACCACCGGAACAAGAAGGATGCCCCGAGCGGCACGGCAAAGACGATCCTGCAGATCATTGAAGAAGAGGCCGGTGCCCGGAAGAAGCAGTACGGGCGTGAAGGTATGACCGAACGGCAGAACGAGATCGGCGTCCACGTGATCCGCGGCGGGGATATTGTCGGGGACCACAAGGTCATGTTCTCGAAGAACTTCGAGACTATCGAACTCTCGCACCGGGCATATGACCGTTCGGTCTTCGCCAGCGGTGCACTCCGGGCTGCCCGCTGGGTCGCAGGGAAGAAACCCGGTATCTACGGCATGAGCGACGTGCTCGGCCTGAGGAAATAATCACTCTCTTTTTAAAATGCTGATTAGCTAATTTGCATGAATTGCATTTTCGGCTATTGCCTATCCTGATCGCCCGACCGTGAGTTCTTTGATCTGCGCTTGGAATTTACGTCCTTTCAGAGCTTCCCCGAACTTTCTTTTCAAGACGGAAAATACGGTTTCGACCTTATTCCTTTGATGATATTTTTCCTTATCAAATGAAAGTGCGGGTCTTCTTCGGCAGTACCCGGAGATCCATTTTCGTTTTCTGGTTCTGACCGGGATAAGAGAATAAGCGTTTAAGTCATCTCGGATCAGTCTGTGAATATCTTCAGAATCATATCCTTTATCGAGGACATAGGTATCAGACTTTCTTGTTCGGTGACATTGAACGGGGGGTTTTTCCGCATGAGATGAGGTATGTCATGGACCGGTTGCCCGGTTTACTGACATTATTTCGTCTCCTCACCGTTTATTCGCATAACCGGGTAAGGAGACGCCGTACCTTAGCTTTTGTGGTCAGGTGTTTACCTCGGAAAACATAGGATTTCCTATGAAAATCATCTACGTTGAGTTAACCATTTATCACCAACCGAAACACATTCGGGAGTCGGTTTATCCGATTTTCATGGTTCCGGAGTGGACGTCATAGGTTCATTTCCGTTTCTACAGAGCCATTTTTTCTAATGATTTATTTACAGAGCCCCTCAATGTAATATTGAGATTATGATTACTTCCCTGGGTCATATCGTGATTTTTGGTCTTCCTATCGCCCTCTATTTTGGGATTATTACGTTTATCTCCCTTATCATAACTGCCACAATGGGTATTCTTGTGTTAAAAGGACTCTACCATATTCCCTTCAAATGGCATATGAGAATGGCCGCAGTGACTTTTATTTTTGCACTCATTCACATAACCCTGGTTATCTGGCAATTTTTCTTCTGATTGAAATGAAAACAGCGATTTAAAATTTATGAAGAAATCAGGTTACTATAACCGTCGCCTTCATCGATGGGTGAATACTGCAATGGTACGGGTAGGTTCCGGGCGAGTCGAATCTGAAGGAATAGGTTCCACCATTCGGTAAAGAATCGCTCGAGAATAATGCCCCCTCAGCGATTGACCCCCCTGCATCATTGAGGACCCGGTGGTTTGCAGAGTCCTGGTTCACCCATGTTACCGTCGTTCCCCGTGGGATGGTGATGCTTGCCGGACTGAATGCAAAGTTCTGGATATTGACCGTCGCAGCTCCTGTGACCTGTGCCGGTGTGGTTGCCGGAGTCTGCGGCGACGACCCGTAACCGGTACATCCGGTCACGGCGATGAATGTTCCAAGGACAACAATCAGGATCGCCCAGTAAAATTGTTTAGGTGTGCATTTCATTCGAATCTCTCCGACATATCCTCTTACCCGAGAAGAATAAAAGGATTTGTGAATAGTAGATCAAACGTTTGTTCTTACAGACCGCAAATTTCCCGTTTATCTCATTCACAGACAGGTACCAGTTTTCCCTTCAGCTTGCCTTCAATATCAAGGCGCAGCATTTCTACTACGTTGTATGCCATCCCCTTGACTTTCAGAATCACGAGAGGGTCATTCCTGAGATATTCCGTATCGGTATTCGTGTTGAACTGCGCCCCATGGGTACGGTACGAGACGCCGAAAGGTGCGAGAATATACCCCATCTGCTGAAAATACAGGTAGATGTCCATCGCGGTCTTTGTTGCACCGTCTTCGTGACCGGAGACCGTGATGCCCACGATCTTGCCTTCCGTCAACCCAGGTTTTTTTAACAGGTAGAGGTTCTGGATGCAGTTCAGCCGGTCGAGAAAATCCTTGAGCCGTGCCGCCATATTGTTCCAGTTTATGGGGGATGCAACGATGACCGCCTTCGAAGCGATGATCATCTCGTGGAACGCCGGCATATCGTCAAGCTGATCACGGCACGGGTATCTGCACGCATTGTCTCGCATACTGTAGCAGCACCAGCAATGGTTGATGATGAATTCATTGATGTTAAAGCGCCGGTAACTGATGCCTTTTTCTTTGAGGACCTCCTCGATGAGGTCGATCATGTATCCGGTATTGTTCGCCCGGTGATTGCTGCCATTGATGAGAAGGACATCAAATTTTTTCCCGTCATATCTGAGTTTCTTTTTATCGGTTATTTCTTCAAATTCCCGGAAAGTACTGGCGCACTGCGGGCATTCTTCCGGTGGACTCTCGCCCCGGTGGATGAATCCGCACACATGACATTTCCAGACATTACCTGGTAGCGAGCTGGTCAGTTTCGGTTCCTCTGGTGCAGTAATAGACATGCAAAAATCCCTCTTCTTCGAGTACCGGGCATCCCGGGCAGAGACAGCCCTGCTCTTCTTGTATGCAGTTGCTCTTTCCGGTATTCGCAAGACAAAACGCAATCTCTTCTTTACAGTCAACAAAACTCGGGCACATCCGACAGAGACAGAGCCCGATCCCTTTTTTCCGGTCCATAGTCATAGATTCTTCCCTTTTTTTCATGTTTATTTAAACATTGTTAAAAGGGGCTCTGTAGAAAAGCTATTCGCCAGAAGACGCATGGAACAGGATAAGGAGACTCCGTACCTCAGCTTTTGTGGTCAGTCTTTTACATCGGAGAGCATAGGATTTCTCCATGGCCTAAATTGCCTGATCCCGGATTTCACGGCTGAAAATGAGGACCGGGCATCAGAGTCATGGTCGAAGACCCTACGGGTCTTCTCCATTCCCCGTGCCCTGATGGACATGGAATCATAGTCGAAGATTCTGAAGAATCTTCTCCACTCCCTATCTCCTGATGGAGATAGGTCGTAATAGAAACCTATTTTTTGTCTTTTGAGAAATATCTATGATGGAGTGAACGAGTTGGTAGCTGTTGTTGACAACGATAAGTGTACCGGATGTGAAACCTGCGTGAGCGAATGTCCCGCATCGGCAATCGCCCTCGATAATGACAAGGCAAAAGTTGACAAGGAGATGTGCGTTGACTGCCAGACCTGTGTCGATGTATGCCCCTCTGAAGCCATAACCGTGGAGTGAATGAATTGGTAGC
This sequence comes from Methanoregula sp., assembly GCF_050010295.1. GTDB lineage: Archaea > Halobacteriota > Methanomicrobia > Methanomicrobiales > Methanospirillaceae > Methanoregula. Next base: position 192,445 of record NZ_JBEKLH010000004.1, on the reverse strand, counting down.
CGTCGTTGACAACGATAAGTGTACCGGATGCGAGACCTGCGTGAGCGAATGTCCCGCATCGGCAATCGCCATGGAGAATGATAAGGCGAAAGTGGACAAGGACATGTGCGTTGACTGCCAGACTTGTGTCGACGCCTGCCCGTCAGAAGCAATTCATATGGAATAAGGCTGGAATAATTGCCGGCCCCTTTTTATGAAATTTTTCAAAGGGAATTCATTTTTGCGGAGTCCCCCGCCAGCAGGTTCAGCGTTGGTTGGCTGAACCTTATTCCCGGAAACGGTTTTACAGTTTGGGGAGGTTCGTGAACCGGAGATGGTACTCTAATGCAGAGTTGCAAACCCTGCTCTTAAAACAACATTGGTTTTCGCCAATGCCTGAATTCATATTCAAACTCGTCGCGAAATGACGTTTCTTGTAAGCAATATCTGAATTCATATTCAGACCGTCAGGAAACGAACGTTTCTTGTAATGTCTGAATTCATATTCAGACCGTCAAGAAACGAACGTTTCTTGTAAGAAATACATACTACACCACCGATTCCAAACAGACAAATCCCCGTCTCAGTTGAGACTGCGATCGGTCATATACGGTGCGTCCCGCATGATAATTATAAAAAACAACGTTTTTATCATCATAAGTGAAATGGGATTTTACAACCCGCCATCATTTCAAACGGGGAAGAACACATTAGACAGGACCTGACACCTATGATCAATGTTGGAGTGCTCGGTGCAACGGGCGCGGTTGGTCAGCGATTTGTTGAACTTTTAGCGGATCACCCCTGGTTCAAACTTACAACGCTAGCCGCCTCCGGACGCAGTGCGGGAAAACCTTACGGGAAGATCGTCAAATGGCGCCTTGATACGCCGTTTCCTGAGAACATCGGAAAACTCAAAGTCGTCCCGACTTCGCCTAAGGCCATGAAGGGTGTCGACCTTGTCTTCTCCGCCCTTCCTGCAGAGATAGCAACGGATGTCGAGACCGAGTTTGCCGACGCGGGGATCGGGGTCTGCAGCAACGCAAGTTCCCACAGGATGGAACCGGCCATTCCCCTCGTGGTGCCGGAAGTGAACCCGGAACACCTCGGCCTTATCGACGTGCAGCGCGATGCCGGCAGGGATGGTTTCATCGTTACCAACCCGAACTGTTCCACCATCATGATGGTGGCAGCCCTCGCACCCCTCCGCACATTCAGGTTTACGGACGTCCGGGTCGCGACCATGCAGGCTATATCCGGGGCAGGGTTTGAAGGAGTTGCGGCGATGGCCATCTGCGACAACGTCATCCCGTACATCGGCAAGGAAGAAGAGAAGATGGAGACCGAGACGCTCAAGATCATGGGGGCCCTGAAAGGAAACAAGGTGACCAACGCGCCATTCAAAGTCAGCGCCAGTTGCCACCGCGTACCGGTGATCGACGGACATACCATGGCCGTCTGGGTGGATATCAAAGAACCCGTGGAAAAACTCAAAAAAGCGTTCCAGAACTATAAACCGCCGATCAAGGGACTCCCGACACAGCCGGCGGAATCCATCCATTTCTTCGAAGAGGAACCCGACCGGCCCCAGCCACGCCTCGACCGGATGCGGGGGAAAGGAATGACGGTCTCGGTGGGCCGACTCCGTGAAGGTGTCCGGTTCGTTGCGATGGGGCATAACACCATCCGCGGCGCCGCCGGGGCAAGTGTACTGAACGCAGAACTGATCACAAAGAAGAAGTATCTCTGAAAAGGGATGGGAACCTATGCAGCAGCTGAAAGAGAACACAGTATTCGTCGGAAATAAACCGGTCATGAACTACGTCCTTGCCGTAGTCACTCAGTTCAACAATGGTGCAGACGAGGTGGCAATCAAGGCACGGGGCAAGGCAATATCCCGTGCTGTCGATACCGCAGAGATCGCCCTGAACCGCTTCCTTGATGGAGTAACAAAGAAGGAGATCGTGACGTCGACCGAGATCATAGATACCGACTCCGGAAAGACCAATGTCTCGTCGATTGAGATAGTCCTTGCCAACAACAAATGATTTTTTTCACTATCATCTGATATCTTCAGGGATTCCTGAATGACCTGCCGGGGTGATCACGTCCCTCGATCCGGGAACATACCCAAAACAATTTAAATTGAATTCACGAATTTATTATGCCATGCGAGCCCGTGCGGTCGCGCTTCTTATCCTGATATCTGTCTGCATAGTGGCTCCTGCTTTTGCGGCAAATGAAGACCGGTACAGTTACATTACGGTTGAAGATGTCCAGATTCAGCTGAATAACGGTACTGCGCTGATTCATGTGAACTATACTGTCGATGAAGGGACCCGTTTCATATTCTTTTTATTCGGCAAACAGGATCTCAAGAACAAACTGCTCAAGATCCTCAATTATGATGACGCCCAGATGATACATATCGACCTGAACAGTGCTGAATTTTCGGTGAACAACGCGTCGTTCTCATACGGAAACGGGATTTACTGGTATCCTTCGCATGATTTCAACGTGGTCATCCCCACCCTTACCGTCAAATCGCCTCAGGTCACAAGAAATCTCACCATGGCAAATCAGTTCCCCGGGGGAATGGGATATTTTGCCCATGAAGAGATACCCCTGAATGTGTCGGGATTGAAATAAGATCTTTTAGAATCTTATATCCATAGCGATCGTGGAACTTTTTCTTAACCGGATACTGTCTTAACCGGATACTGGCGCGCAGGGGGTGTCACCCGGAGAATTTCCGGGAGCGTCGGATATATCCCGTGGCTGTCGTGCCGTGCACAATGGAGTTTTGTGCATGCCGGGTGTCGGGTGATAGGGATCCCTGAACAAAACCCGATATTCAGATCGCGGGAAAAAAACAGAGCCGGTGAGAAGAATTACATGACTTCGATGATCTCCTGGTTGTGGAGCTCTGCCATTTTCCTGTTGACAAGAAACTGGATGGCAACGCCGGCTATCGCAGAGATGATACCTGCGATGGTAGCGTAGAGAATATTTTTTGAGGCTGCATCGGCGGACAACGGGAAGTCCTGAACACCGTAGGATATGATGATATAGACGCTTGCGGCATAGAGGATGAGTCCGATAGCAGTAACAAAGAACGGAAATACGATGACCTTGCCAAGATTTTCCCGCTCATTTACATACACATCATAAATAACGCCGACCGACGTGATAAGTCCGGCAACGATGAGCCACTCCACGGAACCGTACACAAATGTCATAAGGTACAGGACAAGTCCAAGGCTTGCGTCCGATGAGTAATATATCAGGACATTACCGAACCCGAAAGTAAGTCCGATAATGACGAGGATGACGGTAGCAGCATAGGTTACAAACGAAAAACGGCCGCGCGAGAGCGACAGCCTGAGCGCATCCATGACGCCGTGAAACAGTTCATCGAAGCCGAACCCTTTGTAGAGCAGGTAGCACCCGATTACTCCTACTACGATGATGGTGGCGGCACCCGGGGCACCAAGCAGGTATGCGCTGGCATACAGAAGCATTGCGAGACCGACGGGAATGAAGACCATGCGGGAGATTTTGGGGTCATCGAAGAATTTTTTCAGGATGTAGTACGTCCCCTCAAGATTGGGCATCTGGTTGACGATCACCCTGCGGATACTTGATACCGGAATTTTCGACTGGATGATCGGGATGACGTACTCGTCCTCGGCACCATCCGTTACAAGGACGCAATTGGTGGCGTGCGTCTCGGCAATCACCTTTTCGAGCGACGCGGCAATCCTCCGGTCCCCTTCTATCATGTGCAGGTGATCCCCGGCAACCACCGCAATGGCCGTCTCTTCGCCTTTCGCCGTGAGGTCGTCATAAATCTTGATGGCAGAGAAGATCGCATTGACGTCAGAGTCTTCGGGATCGGCCAGAGCCAGCGTATTAGCCGCTTTCAGACATGCCGCGCGGCCGATGCACGGACTATCGACCTTGGCCTTCCATCCGATATCATCGTCGCGATCGACACTCAGGACTAACGTCCGCCCCTGCGTCATTATATCAATAAATCGCCGTAAATCTATTAAATTATTGCTGACAGCGTAAAAAAGAAAAATACAGGATCAGATGAGTTTTGAGCGCTGGAGGAGCAGTATATCGTCAGTGGTAAGTTTTTCTCCTGCCCGGAAATTCTTGAACAGGCTCTCTGCCTCTTTCCTGACTGCCTTCTGTTCTTTGGTGACCTTGACCTTTTTCGTCTTCTTGCGGAGCCCGGATATTACCTTGTCATAATCGCGGAGCTCTTTCTGGCAGGCAATGAAGAACTTGTGTTCGGAGTCGGCCGATTCCTGTGCCTCGACGAAACTCTTGTGGGCTGCATCCGCAGCTTCACGGGACTTGTCAGCCTTGCGGTAGGACTCGACCATGAGATCGTGGTGCTTCTGGGCGAGCTCTGCGACCTCGGTCACTTTTGCATGAAGGTCGGACGCCTGCTTGCGTAAGTCACGGGCTTCGGAAACCTTGGTGCGCATCTCCTTGTTCTGTTCGAGCTCTGCTTCCTGTTCCCGCACCTGACCTTTCATCTGCTTGATCTTCTCGATCAGCTCGCGTTCTTTGTCAGTAGTGAAGACTTCGGTCTGCTGCCGGTACTCCATATACTCGATCTGCTTCTGGAGTTCCTTGATCCCGCGGTTTTTCAGGGTACCGTGTTCTTTCTTGAACGATTCGATCTCTTCAAAAAGGACGTTTGCCCTGTCGTTGAACTCGTTGCGCTGCCCTTTGATATCAAGGACGTCCTGGTTGGATTTGTCGCGGAGATCCTTGTTCTTCTGCGCCTCTTCCACAAATTCCCGGGTCTGGTTGTTGAGTGTGTTGCGCTCGCGGGCAGATTTGCTCGCTGCAGCATTCAGTTCGTTGCGGCGGTTTTTGTGTTCTTCAGACTCGGCAAGAATTTTCTTTCTTTTTTCCATAAGGTCATTCAACATGCGTTACCACTCCCCATCACATTCCCCTTTTCTGGAAGGCACGAGCTTTTTTTATGTGAGGCATATGTGACCAAAAGAGCAAAATGTTCGGACTCTCCTGATTCTCTCATTTGACAACTCTGCATGCAGGATGCAGGGCGAAAAACATCAGAAAAGCTAATCAGCGCAGAATTCAGGCAAGACTCCGGTACGAAGTCTTTGTTCAACACTCTGTTCATGATGTTCAACTCCCGATACCGGGGTGTAACCGTCCACAGGGTCCCACCCCCATCCTCCCAGTGAAGGATTGGTCGAATGTACTATATTTTAAAGGAGCGGAGGATTATTAAGTGTTTCGCCGGTTATCAGGGGTAAATATTCCCGAATTGAAAATTTTTAGAAAAACGAACAACCTGACAAAAAGGATGTTGGTCGTTGGATACACCAACAATTCCTGAATTACTGTGGGGGATGGAATGTTTCCCTTCGATTTTTAGGTTAGTATTTTTGTGCGTGGCGTGATGATTAACCGACCCATTCGAGGACGCCGCCACCGCTGGGCTGGTCACGGCCGCTTCTCTTGGCTACCGGCATCTCGACTGCCTTGGGGTTTGAGCGTTTGTTCTCGATGTCTTCGATCATGGTCTTGTAGGACTGGCGAGTACCGAGGATCTGCGCGCTCTTGACACCGGTCATGATGGCAAGCACACGGATTTTTCCCTCCATGTCGCTGCGGACGCGGGCACCCCAGATGACATCTGCATGGGGGTCGAGTTCGTACGTAAGCGAGGTCGCGACTTCTTCTGCATCCTGCAGGGTAAGGTCAGTCCCGCCGGTAATATGGATCAGGCTGCCGGTTGCGCCACGGTAGTCGATGTCGAGCATCGGGTTGGAGAGGCATTCGCGGACAACGCTCTCGGCCTTGTTCTGCTGCTTGCTCTCACCGACGAGCATGACGGCAACGCCACCCTTGGACATGATTGCACGGACATCAGCATAGTCGATGTTGATAAGCGAAGGCTCGGTGATCGTTTCAGAGATACCCTTGACGGTTTCACCGATGAGCTGGTCCATGACCGAGAACGCCTGGCCCAGCGGGAGATTCGGGACAAAGTTTTTCAGCCGGTTGTTATCAAGGACGATGACTGAGTCGGCTGCCGAAGCGAGTGCCTCAAGACCTTCCTCTGCGCGGATCAGGCGCGCTTTCTCGACCTGGAACGGGTAGCTGACCATCCCGACAACGATGGCGCCCTGTTCTTTTGCAACCTGGGCGACCACGGGTGCGGAACCGGTACCGGTACCTCCTCCCATACCTGCTGTGATAAAGACAAGATCTGCGGATTCAAGAATTGCCTCAAGCGTGGGGCGTGCCATCTCGGCTGCGCGCTTACCGACATCCGGGTAACCGCCGGCACCGAGACCTTTGGTCAGGGATTTGCCGATCAGGACGCGTTTGTCGGCCTGGATCATGTCCAGGTGCTGCTTGTCCGTGTTGATCGCGATTGTCTCTGCACCGGAAACGCCCATGTGGTGGATGCGGTTTACCGTGTTGTTTCCTGCACCCCCGCACCCGATGATGACAATTCTCGGTTGTCCGACAAAGTCATCTTCCATTGCGTTCGTGCTGCCGGGCTTGTTCAACTCTTTTTCAAGTTCGGCATTTTTTAAAGCGTCGTTAATAATGCTCTGCATGTTTACCCTCTCAAACCTTGAATGAAACCTGGTCGCTTTCCTTCAGGACACGGCTGGCGCGTTTTTCTACAAGTTCACGTACCGCTGCCCTCACCGCTTCCGAAACATTGGGATACTCGCCTGAGTCCACCATCTGCTGGAGCAGGTTGATCTGTTGTTCGGGCAGCCGGAGCGTGATTCTTTGCATCATTGTATCTCACATTTCTGACATATGTCTGGCTTCTGTCGTTCATATGTCAGACAAAGAGAATCCTAGTGTCTGACTTAACCAGATGAATCAAAATAGCACATAAGGATATATAAATCTTTTTCTTTGCCTGCAGATCAGGGTTCACAATGCATTTAAGACTGGTAATCCAAATATTCTGGAAAAAGAGCGATATATCATGGCTGTTGACTTTCCAGTAAAGGCAATACATGGGGGGACCGGAAAGCGGCAGCGTGAAAAAACCCGGAAAAACGTGCTGGATTTCAGCGCGAGCACAAATCCGTTCCCGCCAAAAGTCAACTGGGAGCCGGATCTGCATCTGCTTGAGTATTACCCGGACGATTATTATACCGAACTCAAAGAACGGATCGGCAGCATTTTTCATCGGGATATAACGGAAATCTGTGTCGGCAACGGCTCGATTGAACTGATCCGGGTATTTTGCTCCGTAGTTTTCAGAAACGGGATCAGCAGGAACCGGTTTTACCTTCAGTCTCCGACATTTGGTGAATATGAATTATCCGCACGCCTTTCGGCGGCAACTCCCACTATCGTACCTTCTGATGCCGGAGTGTATTTTTTATGCAATCCCAACAATCCTACCGGATTATTAACGAAGAAGGAAAAAACGCTTGCCCTGCTGGATGAAATGAAATATCACAAAGGCATTCTTTTCTGCGATGAGGCATTTATCGAACTCTCCGATCCCAGCCAGAGTGTGGCGGAGATCTCTGACCCCAGCCTCTTTGTTCTGCGTTCGCTTACCAAGAGTTTCGCAGTACCGGGTATCCGGTTCGGTTACGGTTTTGGGGAACCGGCACTCATCGAAAAAATCGAAACGGCGCGGTCTCCCTGGAGCGTGAATGCTTTTGCGGAGTCATATGCCCTGGAAGCACTCGGGCACATGGAAGAACTGGAAGGATCACGGTCAGCGATTGAACGGGAACGTCACTGGCTCAGTTCTGCAATTTCTGCACTTGGCCTCCGCAGTTATCCTTCTTCTGTGAATTACATCCTTGTTGAATGCGGACAGGACGCATCATCCCTGTGCAATGAACTTATCCGGAAGGATATCCTTGTCCGGGACTGCACATCGTTCGGGTTGCCAACATCCATCCGGATCGCAGTCCGCACCCACGAAGAGAATATCCAACTTATCGAGGCGCTTGCAGCATGCGTGCACTGATCATGGCCGGGGGGGTGGGGAGCCGGCTCAACCTTGGAGAAAAACCGCTTATTACCTTGTGCGGCCGGCCAATGATTGAATACATCACTGATGCGTTCACGGCTGCTGGTTTTGAACCGGTTGTTGCTGCATCCATGAAAACACCCATGACCATGAACTGGTGCAGGGCAAGGGGCATTGAAATGTGTAAAGCTGAAGGCAAAGGATATGTGGAGGATATGGTGGAATCTGTGCTTGGCCTGGAGGAACAGGGACCACTTTTTATCTGTGTTTCGGATATCCCCTGTATAACTCCGGATATCATCCGGTTCATCTTCGCGTCCTATCAGTCTACCGGTAAAGACGCCTTGTCAACCTGGATCCCTGCAAAACTGGTAAAATCCTGCCGCGGGGGGATGCCGTACCGGGAGACTGTCGATGGCATTGACTCCTGCCCGGCAGGACTCAATATCCTCCGCGGGGACCGGATCGGCGAAGTCCAGGACGAGTGCTCTCTCCTCCTCGACGAACCCTGTCTTGCGGTCAATGTCAATACGCGGGCAGATTTTGCACAGGCCGAAAAGATTTTAAAAATACATCCTTCGTTCTGATAGGGGCACATGGACCGGAAAAATGCTGCCAATATCTTCCAATTCATGGCATTCAGCAAAAAATACGCATAATTCTGCCTTTTTCAGGAAATGCATATTAAGGGGCATCGCCTAAGTTCTTGTACTATGGTGGAGTCGCAGGAGATTGAGCTGCAGGGTCACATTATTGATTCCGGTATCATGACCCAGCTCTTTGACCGGGTCATGGACATGGGAGGAAATTTCGAGATCCTCGTGTTCGAAGTGGGTAAGAAAAAGACCGACCCGAGTTATGCCCGCCTGCGTATTGCCGCATCGAACAAGGAGAAATTGCGCGCAATCCTTTCCGAGCTCCACCGGCTCGGTGCCCGTCCGCTCGAAGTGAAAGATGTTCACCTTGTCCCGGCAGAAGCTGATCGCGTTGTGCCCAAAGGGTTTTACACGACCACCAACCACCCGACCCAGGTGAAATGCAGCGGTGAATGGGTTGCGGTCGAAGCGATCGAGATGGATTTCCTTGTTGTGGTTGATCCCGTAAAAAAGCGTGCAGTGTCCAAACCTCTCGGGAAGATCCGGAAGGGTGACCTTGTCGTCGTGGGGGAACAGGGTGTGAGCGTGAGTTACCCTGAACGCCCCCGCGAGCAGAGCGCGTTCGAGTTCATGCATGGGACTGTTTCGCCGGAACGCCCGAGTGAGACCCTCATCGCAAAGATCGCACGCGAGATCCTCGAAGTGCGGAGAAATGGTGGGAAAATAGCACTTGTGGGGGGTCCTGCAATCATCCATACCGGGGCGGACAGGGCCCTTGCCGAGATTATCCGCAAGGGTTACATTGACGTACTCTTTGCCGGCAACGCCCTTCCGACCCATGATATCGAGTACAACCTTTACGGTACTTCCCTTGGCATGGATATCTCGACGGGCAAACCGGTGATGGGGGGCCATAAGCACCACCTCTACGCGATAAGCGAGATCATGCGTGCCGGATCGATCAGGACGGCGGTGGAAAAGGGCGTGATCAAAAGTGGGATCATGTATGAGTGCGTCAGGAACAATGTACCGTTTGTCCTCGCCGGCTCCATCCGTGACGATGGGCCGCTGCCGGATGTTATTTCGGATGTGATGATTGCGCAGGACGCCATGCGGGAGCATATCCGGGGCTGCAGCATGGTACTGATGATCGCGACGCTCCTGCACTCTATAGCCGTAGGTAACTGCCTGCCTTCAAATGTGAAGACCGTCTGTGTGGATATCAACCCCGCGCACCTGACGAAGCTGATGGACCGCGGTACTACGCAGGCAATTGGTATCGTCTCGGATGCGGGGACATTCCTGCCCCTGCTCGCAAAGCAGCTCGAGATCCAGAGCGGCGGTGCGAAGAAGTGAGAAATTTCATTTTTTTATTTTGTTCCGTGTACGTGAATGTACAGGGGTAGTCAAAGAATAAAAAATGAAAACGATGAATTACGAGTGTTCCCAGCCCCAGGGCCCTCAACGGGCACGGCGGGGCAGGGAGGTTTTTCAGTCACAAATCTGTAATGAGGAGCCGGTCGTCGTACCAGCGAGGGACGATTAATTCCCCGCCGTTCGGGCATCCCCTCATGGCGATATTCTCTCATAAGGTATATGGGACACCATCGGAAAATTCCCTAGCGGGTAATACCGAGGAATCGCTCAGCGCAGGGGTGGGTCAAGGGAGGGGACAGGCACTGTCCCCTCCCTGATTGCTTACTCTACCGTGTCAGAGGCATGCAGTATGGTCTCTCTTCTGCCAGCACGTATTCCCACTCTTTCCTGCATCCGCAATCGATGTCCAGTAACGCCCCGATCAAATCGCGGTCCGCATTCAGTGAATAGTCGCGTACTCCTTTGACGATATCGTAATCGCATTTCCCGCAGTTGTGCGGTCCGCGTTTCTGGCCACCCCCCAGCGGATCACAGGTGATGTGGACCGGTGCATTCTCAAGGATCTTCAGGATGCTCCAGAGATAGGGTGGGCGGTAAGCACCTCTCTTCCAGTAAAATTCCAGTTCGGTATTACGCTGGACGGTACACGGATTCATCGAGATCAGGTCCGCATGTCCGGAAACATCCTGAATCGAGGTCTGCATATCTGCCATCGCCTCGCCTTCCGTCAGGAAGAGCGGTTTGAACAGCAGGTATGCTTTCACGCCAGCTCCCGCTGCATGGGCACGGTGGGCAGCGTCCGCGAAATCTGCAAAACGGAAACCCTTGTTGATGCTTTTTTCCCGGATGAGGTCATTGCTGGTCTCAAGGCCCATGGCACAGTAGAGCGGGATCTCCCAGCTCCCGTCATCGATGCCCCCGATGAATTGTTCAAGTGTTTGCCGGGTGACATACTCCGGGCGTGTCTCTGCGATGACCAGTTTTCCCCGGAATGCAGCTGCAATGTCCGTAAGAAATGCAGGCGGAACTTCATCCGGATCAAAAAAACTCCCCGAGGTGAAAATTTTTATCATGCGGTAATCTTCGGATTTGTACTGGTCAATAATCCAGGCAAGTTGTCCCCGGAGTCGATCAAGTAGTGTATCGCACGACAGGCCGCTGTACCTTTCGTGCCGATAGCTGCACATCCGGCAGGCAGACCATGCACAACCGCCGCTCTTGAATATCACGGTGAGGCAGTCAAGCAGATCGTTTTCGTATCGCTCCTGTCCCCGCCACGATGCGAGCGGTTTTTCCCCTGTGTAAGAAATCATTAACATCCTATTAGTTGATCTGATATAGATGAAAAAGATCGTCCTGCTGGTGATGGGGCTTCTCTTTCTGTCCGGGTATGCAGCAGCCTACGAAGTGAATATCGATACACCGGTTACGCTTACCCTCGGTGAACCTCTCGTTGTCACAGGGACGACCACTTTTGGTATCGGGACGCCGTTTGATGTCGTGCTCTATTACCAGCTTACGACCGCGACAGAAATCAAACGTAAGACGGTGTATGTCCAGTCCGACAAGACCTTCACAGCGGTTTTCGATACAACCGACCTTAAGGCAGGGATCTACAAAGTTGAAGTGCCGGCGAACGGACTGGGAGACTCGGTAACCATGCGCCAGATCCAGCTGGTCGACCGTTCTGATGACCTTGACCTTGCCTCTCCGGCAACCCAGAACTTTACAGGAAACCTGTATGTAGCGGGAACGATCAAGGGCGAAATAAATTCCGGAGTCCAGATCGTGGTTATCGGCCCGGACAACCAGGTACTCTATGGCCCTCAGTATGTGAATACGAATAATAAAGGCGATTTTTCCACCGACGTTCCCATACCGGAACCCGGGGAATACGATGTGAGTTTTACGGATTCCAGAGGCTTTATCAGTACCCGTACCCTCTCGGTAATCCCCCAACAGTCCCAAACCGGAACGTTCGTGGAGACAGCATCACCGAATTCCTTGGGAGCTTCTGCACAGGCCGGGACTGGCAGCCAGACGACTCCTGTTGAAACCCAGAAATCATCCGAAGTGGCAGTTTTTAGTGCAATGGGAGCGGGTGCTGCGACGTTCTTATTCTGTGCCCGCCGGAAAAAATAGTTCCTGGCCGGAACCCTCAGTCCTCTCATTCCAATATAACTATTTTAAAGGTTTCTTTCCCGCAATCGGTGCAGGCCTTGTCCTTTTGATACTCACTGTCATACGGTGAGCCCTCATACCGGAACGAATGCAACTGAAATGTAAAGAAATCCTGTACTATTTGGAGCTGTCACAGAGGGGATCAAAAGTTCTGGTGGGCGCACAAAGAAAACTCATCGGGTGACAGGATAATGGTTTGTGAATCTTGAAATTGCTGTATAGAGTGAACGGCAATGTTTTGCTTAACCTTTATCTATTTTCGAATCGTGTTTATTAAGATAAGATATAGGTGGTCAGTACATCTTTATCTCAAAGAGCCGGGGTAGTCTAGTCCGGGAAGGCGGTAGCCTTGAAAGCTACTGGTGCCCTGCACCTCAAGAGTTCAAATCTCTTCCCCGGCGTCAGAAGCATAACCGGAAATTCTTTTCACGGAACGTACAAAAAAACAGATTTGGCTGCCGGGAATACATTGCCGGGTCTATGCCGCATATCCGTTCCCTATCATCGTTTTTATGTGATTGAAACTCACACACTAATGACAGATAAAAGAGAGGATTTTTTTATGTGTGTGGCAGTTCCCGCGGAAGTAATTGAAATAAAAGAGGGAAATATCGGCCTTGTGGACTATGGCGAGCTCAGGCAGGAAGTGAAGCTTGACCTCGTCGATGTAAAAGTCGGGGAGTTCGTGCTCGTCCACGTCGGGTTTGCGATCCAGCGGCTCTCCCGCGAAGAGGGACTCGAGACCCGTGAGATCTTCAAACAGGTCTATGCGGCAATGGAGAGTTGATGCACGAGTACTCCATTGCGTATGACCTTTATGCAACTGCACGGTCTGCCGCACACGAGCATCACGCGATAAAAGTAAAAAAGATCAGTGTGGACGTCGGCAGGATGGCGATGGTGAACCCGGAACAGGTCGTATTCCTTTTTGACACCATCAAAGAAGATGATCCTCTCTTTCAATATGCTGTTCTCGAATGTCATGAGATATCCCCGGAGACCAGATGCGCGTGCGGGTATAGCGGGAATGAGATTTACCTGTGCCCGAAATGCGGGGCACTTCCGGAACTGGTGAAAGGCAGGGAGATCGTTGTCACCAACGTGGAGATCGAGGTGGAAGATTAGATGAAAGTCACCATGATGCACGGTGCCGGTGGTGAAGTGATGGGGGAACTGCTCCAGACCCTCACCAAATTCCGGCATAATAATGCCGGCGGTATCGGACTGGAGGCCATGGATGACGGTGCGGTTATCCCCTTCAATGGAGAGAACCTTGTATTCACCACGGATTCCCACATTGTACGGCCGATCTTTTTCCCGGGCGGGGATATCGGCCGGATCTCGGTCTGTGGCACCGTCAACGATCTCGCAATGATGGGAGGCAGGCCCATTGCCCTGTCATGCGGCATGATCATAGAGGAAGGTTTCGATATCGACGATCTTGCACGGATCGTTGCCTCCATGGATGAGGCCCTCGGTGAGGCGGGTGCAAACCTTGTCACCGGTGATACGAAAGTCATGGAGAGAGGTGCACTCGACGGGATTGCTATCAATACCTCGGGAATCGGGATAGCCAGAAAGATCGTGCGGGACAACGGGCTCGTGCCCGGAGATGTGGTCATCGTTTCCGGCACCCTTGGGGATCATGGCCTTGCCATCATGGCACACCGCGAAGGGTTTGACCTTGGAGAACAGATAAAATCAGATGTAGCCCCCCTCTGGAAAATGATGGAAAAGGTGCTCGATGCCGGGACGATTCATGCCATGAAAGACCCGACCCGTGGCGGGTTTGCCAGCGCAATCAATGAGATGGCCCGGAAAAGCGGCGTGTGCGTTCGGGTGCAGGAAGAGTATATACCCATCCGAAAAAATGTGAAAAGTGCTGCGGGAATGCTGGGCATCGACCCTCTTGAAGTCGCCAACGAAGGCAAAGTAGTGATGGGTGTCCCGGCGTCCGAAGCAGATGCTATCCTTTCAGCTCTCCGTTCACACCCCTATGGAAAGGACGCGATAATTGTCGGGAACGTCACCAGAGGGGCCCATGTTATCATGGAAACAAAAATCGGCGGTGAACGGTTTATTGAGCCTCCGATGGGTGATCCGGTCCCCCGCGTCTGCTGAAAATTTTCAAAAAATTTTTATGCAGAATCATCCATCCTCCATCTCTACAGTTTTGCAGATTTGATTGCGGCCGGCAGGATTTCCCGCATGCAATTCTTTCGGGTGCCGTGTACTTACGGTTTTTTTGTTTGATCGATAGAGCTCCCTCCAATCGACCGATATGCTTCCCGTGGTACGTGGATGATAAATCGCGCACCTTCCCCTGGGATACCCGTCTCCCGTACCGTCAGGTTGGTTATTGCGAGGATCTCCCGTGACAAGAAGAGGCCAAACCCGGTATGTTTAAAATATTCCCTCCGGAAAATATGTTCCTTCTCTTCATGGGGGATCCCGATCCCGTCATCTTCAACGATGAGATCGAGACTATCGGTGTATTCTTCGGACCTGATTATGATCTCTGTCACATGCTCCCCGTGGCGGATTGAATTGTCGATGAGATTGTAAAATACTTTCTCAAGGAGGGGATCGGCATATATCTCAACAGGAGGTATTGTGACATTTATAAGGACCGAATGGATGTCGATGCTTGCCAGGGCAAGTGATACCGTCTCCGCGACATTATGCCACTGGGGTGAATGCACGCCGATATTCTGGTAATCACGGGTGAACAGGATCTGGCTGCGGATCGCATTCGCAGCATGTTCCTCTTTGAGCAGAAAGTTGACCAGGTGGGGATCCGTGGTATCCTGTTTTGAGAGTTCGAGAAACCCGAGGAGTGCAGTCAACTGGTTGAGGATATCATGGCGTGTAACGTTATTGAGCAGGTTGAGTTTCTTATTGGCCTGAGTCAGTGCTTCCTGCGATAATTTATTGTCAGTAATATCAACGACTGTGCAGATGACGCCGGGTTCACCGGTTTCTGCGGCGGAGACAAGTGCCCATCGCATACTTCCGTCCCAGGCACGGAACCTGACTTCGATATCCCCGACCCTCCGCATGTCGCGGATCTTAGTGATGAAACATTCCCGTTCTTCCCGGTCCGGAATGAGGTCAGGGAGGGACTTCTGCATGAGCTCATCACAATCGTACCGGATCATATTGGCAAATTTCCGGTTGGCATCCATGATCCTGAGGGTCTGCCGGTCATAGCTGAATACCCCGGCCTGGGAATTGTAATATGCCCCGCAGCTCTTCTCGCCTTCCTTCCGGTATACCTGCGAATACGTGGAGATAAGGACCCCCAGTGAGACGAAGATGTAGAACCAGACCGTGGCAACCGTATACAACCGATTGTCCGGCAACCCGATGATAAAGACCAGCGCGATATACAACCAGCCTACCAGAACCGTCCCGTAGATACTCAGCTTCGGGCGTGAAAACGCGATAAGGACAATGGGGATGAGGTAAAAGTACGGGAATACATCGTAAATTCCCTTCTGGATACTGAAATAGGTGATCACTCCTGCAGCAATGATACTCCCGATGATACAGATATCATACAGGATCTGCCTTTTCCGGGTGATAGGCCGCATCGTCATGGTTCACGGAGAAACCTGTTTAGGGGAAAAAACGTTGAGTGCTTACACTCATATTCTTCGATGATAAATATATTAACTCTGATTTGAATCCGAAAAAAAATTTGCGGGCTCTTTCTTTCAGGCTAGATATTTCATCAAAAGTTCCATGGCTGCGAGTTCCTGTCTTCCGCCGCATTTCCTTACGATCCCCGCGTGATAATCGATCAGTTTTTTAAGGTCCGGATCCCGGTTTTTCCTGTACCGTGTTGCATATACTGCCATGTCAATAATACTGTTGAACCCCCGGTTCACCGGGCAGGCAAAGACCTCTTCAATAATCTCCTTTTCCAGGGTGAGCCTGACCACCAGTGCCTCGTTTGTCTTTCGTTCGACCGATGCAGTGAATGCTGCCCAGGCGTCAGCGCCGGCCAGCCGCTGCATTTTTTTCCCGCCAACGGGCTCTTCTACGAACGATTCGCGGGAAATGTCATCAAATGCAGTTTTGACATAGAGTACCGGATCATGGATCAGATTCGCCACGATCCAGCCATCCCTCACAATGTTATCGGCAGTGTGGCTCCCGATAAAGAGCACAAGACTTGCTTCCCCTTCGCGGAAGTGGATGCCTATAGGGGCAGCGTTGAACCCGGTAGTCGCAATGACCTCATTGATACCCTCAGTCAATAGTCCCATGACCAGCGTTCCCCGAGCGCGATAAAGAGGGATGCGATCAGGATGTCGGCGATGGAACCCGGATTGATACCCCGTGAAATGCACTCGCCGTCGAGATCCTCTGCCGAACGTTTCCCGTCGAGCACATCGCGCGCACTGTTCATGATCTCCTGCGCCACTCCGGCGCCGTGCTTCTTGATGATGAAGGTATCAGGTTCTGTTGCAAGGAGCGTGAGGAACGTCCGGACAATTGCCTGCCTGCCTGGGCCGGTCTCCTTGAGAATGTCCGCACCCCGCCGGGACAGGCGAAATCCGGTCACCCACTCGCGGGCCACCATATCACTTGCCGCAGAGTGCTGCATGATGTCAAGAAGTGTCATCCCGCGGTCGCGTATCAGGGTCAGCGTATGCGGGTCATTGACATCAAGTTCATCCGCTGCGTTCATCCTCACCGATGTCATGGCAAAGGCCTTGTAGAATGCTACGGCATCCGAGGTATCGGTCTTTTCTATGGCTTTCTGCGCACCGTGAATGTCTTTTCCGTAAATAAGCGGGATGAGAAGGATAAATGCCCCAAAGTGAGTATTTCCCCCCAGATGGCAGTTTGTATCACGGACTGCATGTTTGATGATCTCCCCGATCCTTCCAGTACCCAGTTCAGCTTCTTCAAAGGCAGAGCGGGCAAAGATGGTGGATGCCAGGAAATGTTCGAGCCGGGTATCAGGATAATCGTGGCAGCGGTCAACGTTTCCCGGCTTCGGGTAGGCGCAGACCTCAAGCATCATTGCAAGTTGCGCCCGTTCAGCGGCTGGTATCTGCAGGCACGTCATGGAAAACACGGCTCATTATCGTATCTGAAAGCTCGCGTTTGAGGCGCATATACTCTTTCTTTGTAAGTCCCGTCTGCCTGAGGGTCATATCCCGGAACATGCAAGGCGATGACGTCTTGCAGCACCAGGAAAGGCTGCCAAAACAGGTCTGCTTGCCGTCTTCGAGAGGGGTCCCCTTCACGGCACCGGTTTTCATCGCTATATAGTCTTCCCGGGGCATGCCGATGCGCGAAAGGGTCGGGATCAGCGGGCACTCTTTCACCGGCATGCAACAGAACGTGAGGGAACGGATATCCCCCCCGCGACAGAGCTGCTTTGGCGCATTGTACCATCCTTCTTCGTCCGCGTACCGGGTAATGGCAGCATCGAGCCCGGCAAGAGTCCGCATGTCCGAATGTCGCGCGAGAGAAACGATATCGGCACCATGGGAGAGCATGTCTTTCATGCGATCGAACGTGTTGATGGAATTATTGGCGATCAACATCAGGGGGCAGCTGTTCCTGATCTGCCGGAGCTTTGCCGTGCCGAAGTCCATGAGGTCCACGTGAAGAATGTCTGCTCCCGCCTCCCAGAGTTTTCCGGCTAACCGCCGGTCATCGTCTGCAATACCGGCCCTGATCTTCACCGATACCGTAACACCGGTCCCTTTGAGAGCACGGACAACGGCAAGGAGCTTTTCCACGTTCCTGAGATAATATTCCCCACACCCGGCTTCAACCATGGCCGGCTGGCGGCAGTGGGCATCGATCTCGTAGACGACCGTATCCCCGAGCACCCTCACCAGGTCGCAAAATGAGTCGGGGGTACTCCCGCGAAGGTTGATCCCGGTGATCACGCCGGATCCTTCCAGTTTCCGGATCTGGCTTGTAAGTCCGGTTACCGGATCATCATATAGGAATTCTTTACGGTCGCCTGCAGAAGCGATGGTCTCTGCGGCATTCATGGTCGGGTCATCAATGGAATATCCGCCGATAAAAGCGAGGCCGATGTGGCTTGCGCGTTCGAGCACGTATGCTGCATCGACAATTCCTGCCATTGATGCAACCGCCACGGGAGTCCTGACAACCCGGTCATTGATGAGCAGCCCGAAGCGCTCAAACGCATGGTCTTCGATATGCAAGTACCTATTAATCCCCGTCCGCGAACGAAAGTGAGCACGGGATTGTATTGAGGAGGGGCATGTGCCGGATCAGGAGAAGACCGGGAGCGAAGCGCACGGTCTTCGACATGCAAGTACCTATTAATCCCCGTTCGCGAACGAAAGTGAGCACGGGATTGTATTGAGGAGGGGCATATGCCGGATCAGGAGAAGACCGGGAGCGAAGCGCACGGTCTCCGGCATGCAGGAATCCAATCAAGACAGATCAACTTCGTGGCAAGCCACGTGGTTTTTGAATTTCTCTCAGAGTTGCTCGACACAATATCCATCCCTGGTCCGGCCCAGTGCGATGCAGTCCTTTGCGTCCTCAACGGTTATCCCTCTGTTGTTCCTGAAATGTTCTATAACGGTCGCCCATGGTATCAGGAACGCCTCATTTGCTTTTCCCGGCCCATGCCGGAATTCGATCGCAAGGTACCCTGTCCGCCCGGTCTTCGAGAGGAAATCCGATATTGTGTCCACCTGGTGGACATTATTCTTATCGGCATGAAAATGCTGGGAAAAGTAGAGCTTCTTATCCATAATGGATTTACATTCAATAGAAAGGTAATAGGAAGGATTGAGGGAGTCCACCAGCACGTCCACGTACTGGCTGGTGAACTTATGCTGCTTGAGCCGGTAGGCAAATCCCTGAATATGGTGTGTTTTGAAATACCGGTTCAGGCAGTGGACAATCTCCCGCTCGAAATCACTCATCGATTACTGGTGCGACGTCATCCGAAAAAAACCATTTGGTAAGAATTTTTAATCTGTCCGGTAATACTATTTGTTATATGAGTACAAAGGGAATGTTACTCGTAGGGCACGGGAGCACGATGCCCTACAACCAGGAGCTCGTCGAGAAGACTGCAGCTTTCATCAGGGCGCACAATACGGAGTTTATTGTCAAATGTGGTTTTATGAACATGAATAAGCCATCAATCAAGGAGTCACTCACTGAATTCCGGCTCGAACCGATCGATGTGCTCGTGGTAGTACCCCTCTTCCTTGCAAAAGGAGTCCATATAGAAAAAGACATTCCCGGTGAGATCGGATTGCCCGAAGGGACAAAGAAAGGGAGCTTTGTGTTGAACGGCAAAACGATACCGCTCGTATACGCAGACCCGATCGGGAGCGATCCCCTGCTTGCCGATCTCATGATCAAGAACGCGACAAAAGCGCTCGCACTCCTCTGACGTATTTTATGCGCATCCTGGTACTGGACACAATCCATGGAGGAAAGATAATAAGCAAGGCTTTTGCAGCCCGCGGAGACGCGGTGGACCTTGTGGATGTGTACCGTGGAGAAACGGCAGTGGATGAAAAGACTGCCCTTTCAAGAACCTATGACCTTATCGTTGCCCCGGTCCATCTCGACCCCGATCACCCGCTCCTGAAACATGCAACAGTGCCGGTAATCAGCCACCATGAGGCGGTCCGCCAGCTGCTTGGTGACGATATCCCCAGGCCCATGATAGAGATTACCGGTGCCCGGGGAAAGACGACAACCGCCCATGCCCTGGCATCCCTGCTTCCTGGTAAAGGAATCCTGCATACGTCGAACGGGACATTCAGGTTCCCGGAAAAAACCTGGATCTCCCGGTCCAGTATTACGCCCGGTTCGGTACTCGAAGTCGTCCGGTTGGCCAAGGAGATCCATGGGTGGCTGGTTGTGGAGGAATCTCTTGGCGTCACCGGAGCAGGGACCCTTGCCGTTATCACATCAGATGAGGATTATTCTTTTGCAAGCGGGAAGAAATCAGCCGTCAAGGCCAAGCTGGCGTCAACAAAACACTGCCGGCACCTCCTTCTTGCGGAAAATATCCGGGCCGGTTATCAGGATGGTATTGTGCATCTTGAGGACATTGCATCCTGTGATGGAATTGAATGCGTCCTCACATTCGATGGCAAAACCCGGCGGTTCAGTTCACCGCTTCTCGCGCTGCCGGCATATAATGAACCAATACTGCTTGCCGCAGCGGCAGCATTGATGCTTGGACAGGACCCGTCCCCGCTCTCATCGTTCGCCTCTCTGGCCGGGCGGATGTCAGTTTCCTACGAGCAGGACCTGCTGGTGGTGGATAACGCCAACACCGGAACAAATGTTGTGACCACCATTGATGCAGCCCGTTATGCACGGAGCACCTCGGCCAGTGAAGATATGACTCTTGTCATCGGGCAGCAGGAAGGCGACGGTGCGGTATGCGAAGGTTTCGCCCAGGACCAGATTCTTGCGGCTATAGAGGAAATCCGCGCTCAAAGGCTTATCTGGGTCGGAAGGTTCCCGAAGCCGGGCACGGATGAATACAAACGTCTCGCCCCGCTCATAACTGCGCACGCTCAGACGCTTGACGAAGGGTATTCCCTTGCCAGGAAAAAGACCGTGCGGGGATCCATAGTCCTCTCTGTCAAGATGTGGAGATAAGTGATACGGATGAAGTATATGCACCCCCGCCCGAGTTCCATTGTCGCAGCCCTGTATACTGCCCGCGATCTCAATGTCGACGTTGCGATCCTGCACGGTCCATCCGGCTGTTCATTCAAACATGCCCGGCTGCTCGAGGAGGACGGGATGCGGGTTCTGACCACTTCGCTGGCTGACAACGAGTTCATCTTCGGCGGCCAGAAATCCCTCGAGGATGTGCTGCGGTATGCCGAGGATACATTCTCACCCAGCCGGATGGCGGTGGTAGGCACGTGTGTTGCCATGATTATCGGTGAGGATCTCCAGTCCGCAATTGACGGGGCCGGTATCACGACTCCCACCATAGCGGTTGATATTCACGCAGGGTACCTGGAGAATATTGCCGGTGTACTTTCAACGCTTGAAGCAGCCGAACGGGCCGGATGGATATCAGGCGATGAACTCGCCAGGCAGCGTTTCCTGATGGAGAAGGCCAATGAGGTCGAGCGGGTGCGGGGGGCTGCATCGCAACCCTATATCGAAGCGTCCCGGGGGGATCTCAAACATATCGCTGCACGGGAGCTCGTCAGGCTGGCCCGGGGAGGGGCAAAAGGGATTGCCATCATGAACGCGAAAAAGGAGACGGCATATATGTTTGCCGATGAACTGATCGCACTCCACGATGTGTGCCCGGATGCCGACATCACATACCTGGCAAATCTTGAACCACGCGGGCTGCCGAAGACCCGCGGTGACGCAGCGCGGATTGCGGAGGAGCTGGAACAGCGCGGCGTAAAATCCGAGTATATCGGGGCACTCGATGAGTATGGTGCCAATGGTGACGCCCTTGGAAAGCGGATGCGGGAGATCGACCCTGCGTTTGCCCTTATTGCCGGTGTGCCCCATGCAATCCCCCCTGAATACACTGCCGGAATTGAGTGTTTCTCCATCACGAACGGGCCACGGCAGGTCGCACCTCTCCGGAATATCGGGCACCGCCACGTCATGGTCGAGATCGACCTGCACCCGAAGACTCTCGGAGTGCGGGAGATTATCGGGAGCGAGTTCGGGGCTGTCCTGCGGAGCATTGGATGAAAGCTCTCCTCATCACAGGAGACCGGTCCGGCAGTGGCAAGACCAGCATCACGCTTGCCCTCGCAGCTCTCCTTTCGAAAAGCAACATGGTCCAGACCTTCAAGGTAGGGATGGATTATATCGATCCTTCGTATCTTGCTGCAGTATCGCACCGTCCCTGCCGGAACCTTGACAGTTACACCCTTGACCGGCACCAGATACAGGATATTTTCCGGTTCGGGTGCCGGGGTGCGGACATCGCTCTGGTGGAAGGTGTGCGGGGGCTCTATGAAGGTGCCGATGCACTGACCGATACCGGCAGCACAGCGGCAATAGCCAAGGAACTTGACCTGCCGGTAGTTCTTGTCGTGTCGGCGCAGAGCATTACCCGGAGTGCTGCAGCGATCGTCAAAGGGTTCCAGGAGTTCGACCCGGCCATCCGGATCGCGGGGGTCATCCTCAACAATATCAAAGGTGGCTCGCACAGGACAAAAGCGGTCACAGCCATTGAGCACTATTGCAATGTACCCGTTGTCGGGGCGATACCCCGTATGGAAGAGATGCAGCTTGCGATGCGCCACCTTGGCCTTGTGCCGTACCGCGAAGGTTCCGGGCACGGAGATTTCGATGCACGCATAGCCACGATAACCGATATGATAAGCCAGTATGTCGATCTTGAACGACTCCGGTCGCTGATGAAAGAGATCGGATTTGCGGAAAAACCGGCTACCATTTTTGACAGGACCCCGGCACTGGAAGTCAGGATAGGTATCGCGATCGATGAGGCATTCAACTTTTACTATGCGGACCTGTTTGATCTTCTCAGGACCTTTGGCGCTGAAACGGTCCCGTTCAGTCCTGTCCACGACCGGTTACCCGAAGCGGACGGCTATATCCTCGGCGGGGGATATCCGGAACTTTTTACCGGCGAGCTGGAGGCCAACGACAGAATGCGTGAATCAGTCCGGGAAACCTCCCGGAACGGTGTCCCTGTCTATGCCGAATGCGGCGGGCTGATGTATCTTACCGGGCGCATGACCCTGAAAAAAGGATGGCAGGGAGTGGAGAAGGAGCGCGATTCAGAGATGTGCGGGGTGTTTTCCGGGGAGACCCGGATGCCTGCGCGGAGGGTGGTAAGTTATGTCGAAGGGACAAGCGATGCCGATTCCCCGGTGGGAAGTGCGCAGTTCCGGGGGCACGAGTTCCATTATTCCGAAGTCATACTGAAGAAGGATACCCGCTTCTCCTATACGCTCTCCCGCGGCATCGGCATCCGGGACAATCTCGACGGGGCTGTCGTGAACAACACGCTCGGCAGTTATACGCACCTGCACCCGGTTGCAAGTGCCGGGATGTTCCGCCATTTTGTTGGCCTGTGCAAAAAAGTTCGGTGATGAAATTACCTGGCTCCTCATGGTTGGCACACCTGGCTCCTGGTGTCCGTTTTAACCGAACAAAAGAAAAAACTACAAAACCCCCTACACCCCATCAACAGCTATGATCATCTACTATGATGGGAGATACCTGCCGGACGACCAGGCAAAAGTTTCGGTGTTTGATCACGGGTTCCTCTACGGTGATGGCGTTTTCGAAGGGATCCGGGCCTATAACGGAAGGATATTCCGGTTGAAGGAGCACATTGACCGGCTCTATGATTCCGCCCAGACCATCGATCTCCACCCGCCCATCTCCAAGGAGGAGCTGACTGAAGCCATCTGCGAGACCCTGCGCAGGAACATCCTGATGGATGCCTACATCCGCCCGATCATAACCCGGGGCGTCGGGGACCTCGGGCTCGACCCGCGGAAGTGCCCGAAAGCGTCGGTCATTGTCATTGCCGTGACTTGGGGGGCGATGTACGGGGACCTGTACGAGAAGGGCCTCCGGGCCGTCACGGTCTCGATCCGCCGGAACCCGGCGGAGTCCCTGCCCCCGAATGTCAAAAGCCTCAATTATCTCAACAACATCCTTGCGAAGATCGAGGCAAACTACAAAGGAGGGGACGAGGCGATATTCTTCGATACGAACGGGTATATATCCGAAGGTTCCGGAGACAACCTGTATATTGTCAAAAACGGGGAGATCATCACCCCGCCCACGCTCAATAACCTCCGTGGTATTACCCGCATGGTACTGCTGGAGATCTCAAGGTCTCTGGGAATTACCGTCAAAGAACAGAACATCGGTTACTTTGACCTGTATACCGCAGATGAGATGATCTGTACCGGGACCGCAGCTGAAGTTGCACCCATTACCTGGGTTGACGGGCGGACGATAGGCTCCGGCAAGCCCGGCCCGGTGACCCGTCAGCTGATGGCCGCGTTCAAGGCAGTCACGGAAAAAGAAGGGTATCCCATTAATAAGAAATAATTTTTCCGGAATTCCGTTCATTTCAGCAGGGCAATGTGCTCGTACTTGATCTAGTTATTGAATAAGTAATTCGTAATAATGCCGGTTTTTCTTACACGTTCCGGATGGTCCGCGTTATGTTCGTGCTTTTCACGCATTGAACTTTTTTACCGCTCTCAGGAATTCCTGGAGGGAGCTTGTGTGGTTACTTGTATTTCCATAACCTATTTATGACGTTACGTGAAACTACATAGAGCAACGTGTGCTGCTATAGTGTAGACCGGCCAATCATGCGGGCCTTTCACGCCCGCGACTGGGGTTCAAATCCCCATAGCAGCATCCTGTTCTCCGGTTAGAATCCCTAGGGATACCTATTTCCGCAATCTTGGCAATTCGGGCGACGTTGCACCCGGTACTGGGGTGAACCTTACCAGCGGATACTATCCGGAAATTTCAACCGGACCCTGTCCGGATTTTTTTTCGTTTTCCGGATCGCGATCGAAAATCATTTCCGGATCACTCAAACATTGGTTGAAAATTTTCAACCGGACTTTGACTGAAAAATTATGAGCAGACCTTGGTAAAAAATTTTCAATCAAACCTTGCCTGGAAAATTTTGATTGCAATCGTGATCGCGGTTGAAATGGTATTCGGGATCAACCGGACCTTGCTGGATTTATTCCGGCAGGGCTTGCGGTGAAATTGCGATCAGCACCATCCTTAAAAAAGGGGGTTCTTGTACCTGCCCCCTCACCACCTTCTGCACCTTGGGGCGGCCCGAGATCGTCTGACCAAACAGATCTATACAGGCCGGTTTTTCTCTTCGTAAAACATCCCCTTTCCTCATCAGAGGCGAAAATGGGATTTCCCGGAAAACTGCCCCCAAAAACCCCAGAAACAGGCCGGTCGGGGGCCGGGTAAAAATGCCAATCCGGGGTCATTTCGAACCCGGATGGGTAAGTTGGGGGGTGCAGCCCTTCATAGGTGAGGTATCCCGGTTTTGGGAGGACGTTCCGTCCAACGGCCCGATTGAAGCAAAATGAAAAGAATAATTATTCGGTCTGGCCGCGAACAAGGACAACGGTAATGGTACCGTCACTCCCGGAAGAGAGCGCTTTTTGGATCAGTTCTTCGCAGGACGCTTCGAGGTTACTGCCATTCTCCATAATAATATCCTGGATGGTGTCTCTCTTCACATAATCGTATAAGCCGTCCGAGCTCAGTAACAGGAACGAGTCGCGTATGTTCAGTTCAGTAAAATCATTGTCCTTCAGGACCCGCGGTTCGCCGAGTGCATGGGAAACCATTTTTGAAAGCGGGGGGTTTTGTCCGGTCTGCTCCCGCGAATGACTGTCCCGCCCTTTGGTTTCAGGGGAAGCATGGTCTCGTGGGGTTGTAATTCCATCTGAATTGATAATGTAGATACTGCCGTCACCGATATCGAGGGCCGTGCAGTCCAGGTTGTCATCAACCAGGCATGCAACGATCTGCGTACCCATACCCGATCTCTCACGGGACTGTTCGGATTGCCGGTGGATCTCTCTATCTGCATCATGGACCGCATTCTCCAGGATCGTTCTCGGGGATACATCACTTTTGCGGATTGCACGTATCAGCGACGAAATTGCAATATCACTTGCAATCCTTCCTGCAGGATGACCGTCAAGACCATCTGCGACTGCAAACACAGAGAAGTTGCCGATTCTCTCAGCGCAAAATGAGTCCTCGTTCGTGTCCTGGATCCCTCTTTCCGATAGTGCGATGAAGCGGACCGGGGCCATACCATCCGGATGTCACGCGGTAAAATAATCCTTTTGTTGTTGCCAAAAACCGGAGGGACCCAATACCTTTTGGAATTCGTATATAATTTTTTGGTGATAATCAGGAAAAATATTCCACAAGGATAGAGCGGAGTAGCATTATTAAGGATACCGGGTTTGTCCGGAATACCAGGATCCGGCAGTTGGGTCTGTAAGCGCCTGCGCAATGCCTCAATTGGCAGAAAAAAGATTTAGTGAGTCGAAGTCGTTGTAGCGGTAGTATTTACCGTTGTTGTTACCGGGATAGGAATTTTTGTCGGGGTTGGCGTAGGAGTCGGGGTTGGTGACGGTTTGAGGTTTGCCTGGATATCAACGGTCCCTTCCGGTGTATTGGTTGATTTCTGCAGCACCAGGCTGCCATCCTTATAAAGTTCCACCAGAAGGCTGTCGGCCGAACCATCCGATTTCCTGACGGAAGCAACAACCGTTCCCTCGCTCGTGGATATCTGGTATAACTGTTCACCGGAGCCGCCAATCTCGGTCAGGCTTCCGGGCGTTCCCACCGATCCCGCGAAATTATGGGGATACACGACCCGGACCCAGACCCCGGTACTAGGAATTATGACCTGCGGTGTTGATGAAGGGGTCGGGGTTACCACAGCAGATACTGTCGTCGGGACCGGGGATGGTGTGGGTGTTGCAACCGTTGTGGCAACCGTAACGGGCAATGGTGTAGGGGTAACGGCAGGTGTCCCGGTGTTTCCGCCAGCGAGCGGGTGTACAAACAGGAAAACCCCGGCAACTACTGCAATGATAATAATGGCAAGTACCCCTGCCACAAGGTATCTTGAACGCTTCCGTCCCGGCGATGGTACCGGGAGATGCGGAGGTGGTGAGGCTGGTGTTACGGGCGGGGTGACCGGAACTGCAGACGAATCTCCGGTCGCAATTACCGGCCATTTTATGTCAGAGATAGAAGTTTCCGACTGCGTGACCTCCGGAATATGTCCGGCCTGTGGGATCGGATGGTGTTTCGGGATGATGGGAGCAGGTTCTGTACGGGGGACGGAATCTTCGATGAGGGGTTCGATTGAATGAATTACCTGTTCGATAGGCCTTTCCTTTTTATCAGCAGCAGTGCCGAAAACCGGGGGGAGCGGGACCTGGACCTGCGGAACGACCGGGGCCGGAGCCACTTCCTGGGGTATAACCTGGGGAGGGACCGGAACAGGGGCCATTTCAGCAGCGGGAGTTCCCAGATCTGACTCCTGTACGACGGGTGTCCCGCAGCGGTTACAGAAAGCGGATTCCGGGGGTACCCGGTTACCGCAACGGTTGCAGAAGGAGCCTGTTGGCAGCGACGTCGTCTCAATGGGTTTTGGCATGGCAGGTACCGAGTCAACAATCTTTTTCATCGGCCGGGAGATCTCAATCTTCTTTTTTGGTGCCTGGATTGTCGGTGCCCCGCCAACTTCTGATCGTGGCGGGACCATCTCTTCATGTTCCGGTACCTGTTGTGGCTCTACGGACGACGGGGTATCCTGCGGTACCGGATGCTGGAATACCGGTGACAGGTGTTGCTTAAGAATCCCGATCCATTCATCGCACTCCCTCTTTCGTTCCCCACCGCTGGTTTTTGTGAACGTCAGGATCATCTGGCGGGTCGCGCCACTGCTGGTGATGAGCGAGAGTGTGATGGTCGGGTCACGGATAGCATTCTCACCTTCTTCCACATTTCTGAGCGTTGCAAGCAGGATCTCCTGGGGCGGGATCAGGTGTTTTTTGCTGTCAACAAGAATGAGACGTCTGTTCGTCAGTATGGCTTCAAATGATACGGATTTGACCTTGACGTTCTGCGCATTCAAAAGGATTGATTCGTCATGATACAGATCAGGATATGCCATGCAACCACTCTCTCGAATATAATTACGTCACCCGGATACAATAAGTGTTTGTGAAAGTTCGGACCATGGCTTTGAGTCCGCTTCAGAGAATTTCACGCCCGTTCATATAGGGCCGGAGGATATCCGGTACCCCGACCGATCCATCTTCCTGCTGGTAATTCTCCAGGATTGCACGGAGTACCCGCGATGTTGCGATAGCAGTCGAATTGAGGGTGTGGACGTGCCGCTTTGTCTCAAAATCGCTCTTGTCCCGCACCCTGATATTAAGGCGCACGGCTTGGTACGTGGTGCAGTTGCTGCAGGAGACCACTTCCCGGTAGGCCCCTTCACGAGGCATCCATGCCTCAATGTCATATTTCTTCGCAGCAACCGTGCCAATATCGCCGGTACAAATGTTCACGACCCGGTAGGGGAGGCCGAGATTCCGGAATATCTCTTCGGCATTCGCCAGCAGTTCCTCATGGATCTGCCAGGAGTCTTCCGGATTGCAGTACACGAACTGTTCGACTTTGGTGAACTGGTGAACCCTGAAAAGTCCTTTCGTGTCAAGACCGTGCGCCCCGATCTCGCGCCGGAAACACGGGGAGATGCCGGCAAGCTTCAGAGGAAGATCTTTCTCTTCAAAGATCTCGTCCTGGTACATCGCACCGAGGGGGTGTTCGCTGGTAGCGATCAGGTAGGCATCATCGCCGTCGATCTTGTACATGACCTTCTCGAAATCCCCGAGATCGGTAACACCTTCGTAGGATATGCGGTTGATCATGTAAGGAGGAATAACCGGGGTAAATCCTTTCTGTACAAGCAGGTCGATTGCGTAGCGCTGGAGGGCCATATCGAGAAGGACAAGGCTCCCTTTCAGGAAATAAAACCCTGCCCCGCTTGTCTTTGCAGCCCGCTCGAAATCAGCCCAGCCCTGTTCGGCAGCCAGCTGGCCATGGTTTTTGATCTCGAAACTGAACGTTCCCGGGGTCCCGTTCCTACGGATCTCAACATTTTCGGTATCGTCTTTTCCTACGGGAACACTGTCATGTAACATATTGGGGAGGCGCATCAGGTACGAGCGGATTGCCACCCGGATCTCTTCCTGTCCGGTATCATAGTCCCTGATCTTCCGGGGCAGCTCGGCTGCTTCAGCCAGCAGTGCCGTTACCTCACGGCCGGCTTTTTTGCCGGCATTGATATCCCGTGCGATGGTATTCCTCCGCTGGCGGAGTCTGTCAGCCTCGACCTTGAGTTCACGGGACCGGGCATCCTTTGCAAGCAGGTCATCGACCCATGCGATCTTTTCGGGATCGTTTCGTTTCCTGAGATCTGCTTTTACACTATCGGGGCTGGCCCGCACGAACCTGATATCAAGCATGGATAATTCTCCTGTCCTGCTCTCTTGTTCAATAGTATATGCGTTCCATCATAATTAATCGCCTTCTCCGGAATGTCCGGGGCTGGATTTCATGGTACTATGAGAGAACAGACAATAAGGAAAAAGAGATGGCGATGGGTCCGTTGACACGATCTGCAGCGCTGATGGAACTGCGTTTCAATACCATCCCGCGTCTGCACTGCCGACCCAGGTATGAAATAAACGTTCCTTGCCGTGGGGAAGATCACCACTCGACAGCGGTAATTCTGCGGATGATCTCTGCTGCAAATTCTTTTGAGGCTGCCGGGCCGTTCGCCGTTATAATCCTGCCGTCAGTAACCACGGGCTTGTTCACGAGAACGGCACCACCGGTCTTCATCTCCCGGAATGATAACGGGTTTTCATAATACGTGGTTTTTTTCCCTTTCAGGATCCCAGCCCGTGCAAGTACTACCGGGGCGAGGCAGATCGCAGCCACCACCTTTCCTTTCGGAGGGAAATATTTTGCAATCACCCTCAGGACGTCATCTTCCCACAGGTGAACCTGGGAGCCGGATCCGCCAACGATAAGGAGAGCTTCGTATTGTTTCGGATCAACCTCTTCAAAAGATAACGTAGCCGTTGCGCGTGCACCGAGCATGCCAACACAGGATCCCCGACGGGTCGAAGCGATCTCATATTCTATCCCGGCCTGCGTGAGTGCAGCCACAGGCTCGGCCAGCTCCTCATCCCTGAATTTCTCGGGAGCGATGGCGATCAGGATCTTCATGATCAACGGGAGATCTTTTGTTCATATAACTGTATTGGTTTTTTGCTCTGGTGTGAAAAATCATGGAACGTTTTTTGCGGAACCGTTCATTGTCGGGAAACCGTTTTTATTGCGGTCGCACAAACCGGAGAGCCTGCTGATGGTGAAACGCCGGAAGAAAGAGAAGAATGCGACAAGAATTCTGATTATTTCATTTCCGGGGAACCGATGATCCGGTTCGACGAATGCGGACGGAGCGTGGTCCTACTGGTATTATGCAACCGGCAGGTAATGGAAAAACACCGCTTTGATTTTTTCCCCGCATTTACGCTTGTTTCTCGGCTATTTTAGGCTTTTAAATCATTTTTTTGGGTTTTTACTCATTTTATGACAAAATTTAACCCGGAAATCCAAACAAGGCGCGTTGGTACGAAATTATTATAAACGTCCGATGTCTATCCATATGCAGGACGTCATCATTGGTGACTTTCTTCAACTGCCATTCAGATCGAGTGGATCGAATGGGGGGATGACAGACACAATGAACTGAAAAAACACTATAAGAAAGGGTATACCATGGATCTTTTATCGAAGTTTTATTTTAATTACAGCAAGCTCATCAAGACCATCAAGATCTACCTGCTGCTTGCCGGACCAGGCCTCATTGTCATGATCGCGGACAACGACGCCGGTGGGATCACCACGTACGCCGCAACCGGCGCAAAGTTCGGGTACGGCCTCATCTGGTTCCTCGTCCTGCTCGGGCCGGTCGCATATTTTGTACAGGAAATGACGGTACGGCTGGGAGCCGTCACCAAGCATGGGCACGCAGAGGCGATCTTCAGCGCATTCGGCTCGTTCTGGGGATGGTTCTCGCTCCTTGACCTCACCGTTGTCAACTGGCTGACGATGGTCACCGAGTTCATCGGCATGACTGCGGCGCTCAGCATCTTCGGTGTTCCACCCGCCATCACGGTAGGCATAGTCATCCTCGTGATGTTTGGCATCGTTTTGTCTGGGAGGTACTGGACGTGGGAGAAGATTACTATGGCCTTCTGTCTTGTCAATCTCATCTACATACCAGCGGCGATACTCGTCCACCCTTCGGTCCCTGATATCCTCCGGAACGGGATCGTCCCCAACTTCCCGGGAGGGTTCAATGGCGAACTCTTTTTCCTGCTGATGGCAAACATCGGGACTACGATCGCGCCCTGGATGATCTTCTTCCAGCAGAGCGCCGTCGTTGACAAGCAAATGAAGGAGAAGGATATTCCTTGGGGGAAATTCGACACGGTTGTCGGTGCAATCTTTACTGTTCTCGTCGCGGTCTTTATTATTATCGTGACCGGGACCCTGCTCTACGGTATGAACATCGAGAGTGCCGCCCAGGCCGCCCAGGTCATGATGGGAATGCACCCGTGGGTGGGGACGCTCATCGCCATCGGTCTCTTCGATGCCGGGTTCCTGGGAGCAATCTGCATTGCGCTCACCAACTCGTGGGCATTCGGGGAAGTCTTCGGATGGGCGCACTCGCTGAACTACAAAGTCAGAGAGGCTCTCTGGTTCTACGTCTTCTACTTCATCGGCCTTGTCACCGCCGGGGCGGTCGTGCTTATTCCGGGAGCACCGCTGGTGCTGATCACGCTCTTCGTTCAGGTGATCGCGGTGACCCTCCTGCCGGCTGCGCTGGTATTTTTGATCATCCTCCTGAATAACGAGGAGATCATGGGGAAATACAAAAATACCCGCTTCGACAATATAGCGAACATAACAATCGTCGTGTGCATCATCGTCGTGTCTTCACTGTACGGTATCAGCACGCTTTTCCCGAATTTGTTCGGGTAAGGGGAGATGAGAGAATGGAATCAATCGAAAGAGTATTCGGGGAACGGATCGGAAGTATCATCAGTGAATCGACGGGGAAGATCCGCAGCATCAATCAGAAATATGCAACGCCGAAGATCAAACTGACGGGAGGGGCAAAATTTGCGCTCCTCCTCCTCAGGTTCTACCTTATCTTCCTGGTTGTCCTGCTCGCGTACAAGTTCTGGACGATCGTTCACGGGAGTGCATGATGGCGCAGCAGGATAGCGCGAACAGCTCTGCGATGGCAGGAGACCTCGTGATCCTTCTCTCCGATATCCTGAATGTCCCTGTCCTGCGTTCCGGGAAAAAAATCGGTTCGCTCACCGATCTGGTGATCGTAGAGACTGCGAAGATCCCTGAAGTGCGGTCCCTGTACGTCTCCCGGTCGTTCGGCAACCCGAGCCTTCTCATCCCGTGGGAGAATGTCCACACCCTCACCGGGAGGGGGATCGAGGTCATCATCAGCGACCTCAAGCCCTATGAGGCGGAACCAGCCGAGGATGTCATCCTCCTCCGCGACTACGTACTCGACAAGAAGGTCATCGATCTCGAGGAGAACGAGGTGGAGGTGGTGTACGACATCCGGCTCGTCCTCCGGAACAAGAAACTCTATGTCACCGATGTCGATACCGGGAAGGCAGCCCGTCTCCGCAGGCTCGGGTTCGGGTTCCTCGCGAAAGTTCTCTATTCCTCTGTTGATCCCGAGGCAGAGCAGATGATCCCCTGGACATGCATCCAGCCGCTCCCGACCAACATCGGCCGGTTCAAGGGCAACGTCAAGCTGAATGTCTTAAAAGAGAATCTTTCGGAGATCCATCCCGTCGATCTCGCAGACATTCTCGAAGAGGTGGACCACGACCAACGGGTCATGCTCTTCTCAACCCTTGATCATGAGCATGCGACCGATACTCTCGAGGAGATCGAGCCGAAGGTGCAGCGCGAGATCATCTCCTCGCTGTCAACGGAGAAGGTCGTCCAGCTCATCAACGATATGACCCCCGGTCAGGCGGCCGACATCCTCTCGGGCCTGCCGTCGGCGGAGGCCCATGTCATCCTTGACGCCATGAACGCTGAGAGCGCACGGAAGGTCCAGGCTATCATCAACCGGCAGGAAGAGAAGGTCATCCACTATACCACCCAGAA
Organism: Methanoregula sp.; assembly: GCF_050010295.1. Lineage (GTDB taxonomy): Archaea > Halobacteriota > Methanomicrobia > Methanomicrobiales > Methanospirillaceae > Methanoregula. The sequence continues at coordinate 159,466 of NZ_JBEKLH010000004.1, read as the reverse complement.
GATCCTGAAATTCCCTCCGGACACAACCGTCGAGTATGTCCAGAATGACTACCCTCGCCACGCCCGGGACAAAGATGTTATCATGTACATCTACGTTGTCGACGAGAACGATCGCCTGATCGGCGTCATCGATTTAAAGGAGCTCCTGCAGGCCGATGACAAGGCATTCCTCCGGGACGTCATGGTCGAGAACGTGATCAGCCTCCCGACCGGCAGCACTCTCAAGGAAGGTGCACAGGAATTTGCGCGGTACGGGTTCCGTGCCCTGCCGGTTGTCGATGAGGAGAACCGTCTCGTTGGTGTAATCCCGTACCGGGACGTCATGAACCTGACCCATCACTTCGTCGAGTGACCGAGAGGTTATCAAACCTCGAGGTGGAGAATGCTTCATCCTTTAAGGATGAAGCAGAGGGATTTGAAAAATCCCTCTTCTCGAAGGTCGCCAGACCTGAGAGAAGAGAAGAATGCATCAGCATTCTTCGACTGATTTCCGAAGGAAATCTTCGACCAGCGAGAGGTTATCTGAAGTCGAAGAACGCGTATGCGTTCTTCTCCTCTCCGAGAGTTGACAAACAAAAGAACCTGATATGTTCGGTCGAAGAACATGATGGTTCTTCTCCTGCTTCGGGTCTGACGACCCTCAGCATTCTCCATCCAGCCCTTCCCCCCGGGAATCTGAGTGGTTCATCAGAACCTCGAAGATGAGAAGAATTCAGAGGAATTTTTCGAATGGCAGGCTCCCCAAAGCAATAGTCTATCTGCCCAAAAATCTTACAACTGGGGCAGGAGATACAGGACGTGAAAATTGCTGTCGGCGGGAAGGGAGGTGTCGGCAAGACGTTCATAGCAGGCGGTCTTGCGGCGTACTTTGCCGGTTCCGGGCGCCGGGTCATCGCAATCGATGCCGATGCGTCTCCCAACCTCGCGCTTACCCTTGGCCTGTCCGCTGATGAGGCCTCCCGTATTATACCGATAGCGGAAAACAAGGACCTGATCCAGGTGAAGACCGGCACCGGTTACTCCGGTGTATTCCGGCTCACGTTCACGGTCGATGATATCATCGGCAGGTATGCAGTCCCGACACCGGCTGGAGTGAATCTTCTTGTCATGGGCACCGTAAAATCCATGGGAGGGGGGTGCACCTGCCCGGCCCATTCCGTGGTGAAGGCACTGATGCGCCATCTTGTAGTCGAGCGGGACGAGATTGTCATCCTTGATATGGAAGCCGGGATCGAACACGTCGGCCGGGGTACTGCAGAGCATGTTGATACCCTCCTTGTTGTCAGCGACGCAAATAAAAGATCGCTGGATGTTGCAGCCACGATCTGCCGGCTTGCGAAGGAATCGGATATTCCCCGCATAGGCCTGGTGGGAAACCGGGTCTCCGATCCCCGCCATGAGACCGCGATCCGGGATTTTGCCGGAAAGTACGACCTCCCTGTGATTGCACTCATCCCCTTTGACCAGGTGATCGCAGACGCCGGTATCTCCGGTGAACCAATTGAACCATCGTCTTCTGTCGCACTTCAGGCAATCGGGGATCTCGCGCGAAACCTGGAGGGAAATTTCAATGAATGACCTATCCCGATATCCGGCTTTGCAGGACGGAGACTGATGCAGACGATCGTCACCATGGGCCGCGGGGGGACCGGAAAGACCACGTTCGTGGCCCTTATGGCGAAGTACCTGACGGAGCAGGGATCGGTCCCGCTGCTCCTTGTCGATGCCGATCCCGACCAGAACCTTGCGGAGATGGTAGGGGTAGATCTTGAAACTTCCGGAAAAAAGACCATAGCTGAACTGCTGACCGAGACATTCATCGCACGGGGTGGCACGACAATCGGCATTCCCCCGTCACGAAGGATCGAAAACCAGATCTGGGAGCAGGGACTCTATGAAGGAAAAAACTTTGATCTCATCTCGGTCGGCACCAAGTGGGTGGAGGGGTGCTATTGCCTGCCGGATGCTGCACTCAAGAATGCCCTTGCCGCGATCACACGCCAGTACCGCTACATCCTCATCGATTCACCCGGGGGGCTCGAGCACCTCAACCGCAAGATTGCACGCGATGTTGATATCATATTCGACGTGATGGGGCCGTCCAGTAAGTCCTTTGCCCATGTACGGCGGGCTCACCGGGTCATCCAGGAAGTAGGGATAACATTCAGGAGGTTCTACGTCGTCGGGGGGTACGGGTTCCCGGCGGAACTCGCTTCACGGGCTTCGGAGGAGACGGGGCTTCCATTCATCGGGAAGATTGCCGATGACCCTGACCTTGCCCGGCAGGTGCTGCTCGGGAAATCGCTGATGGATACACCAGAGGATTCTCCCGCGTACCGGTCGGTTGCGGGGATCGTGGGGAAGGTGCTCGCGGGAGGATAGGATTTTTCAGGAAAAACACGGGGAGGCTGTCGGGAGAATTGTGGGCCTCTTTTACTTTACGGGATTTGGTCCTCCCCCACTATCGATCTTTGTCAGGGGCTTGAACACGGCTATGAAAATTTTACAAAAATCTTTTCCGGAAATTTTTTCAACATTTTCTGAACCGTTTCTCCCAAAAAATATTTACGATGCTCCCCCTCCCCGCTTCGCGGAACCGACCCTAGCATCAGAGAGGGTCGATTGGAGAAGCCATCAGGCTTCGAACGTTTTGCGCGTCAGGCATCGCAGACAGCTATCAGTTTTTCTCACTCCTTCGTCAAGGCGGCTACCGTGACTTTCAATTTTTTTCATCAAAGAATTGCCCTTTCCGACGTAAGCCCGAGGTCGAAGAACCCTGCGGTTTCTTCTCCATAAGATATGTCCTGACGGACATACCTTCTTCTCCAAAAAAGGGGGTTCTTTTCATTTTGTGGTGTCTTAGCCTGTTTTCAAAGAGATCGGCCCGCCAAACGCTGCTAAATAATCCCCCTGATTCTCCGACGTGAAATTGAGGTTAATGAGTCGAAATAGTCCCCTATTTTCTCGAATTATTGCCTCTCCGGAGGGTCGGGGAGGACGCCGGTCAGGAGGTCTCCGACGGAGAGTGAATGATGGGAGAATGCAGGTCCTCTGGTCGATCTTTTGCATGCATATGCTACTCACCCTCACCGTCGATGCCCGACGGGTCCTCCTCATCATACCAGGAGTGCCAGGGACCTGCAAATCATCCGAAATATAACTGTAGTCGAAGACTACGTCTTCTCCAGCTCTTACCTTCCTTCGGAAAGTAATCGCTTCGTAAAATGCCCTGTTTGGCAAAAGGAGCCCGATTTGAAAGACCGATTTTTCGATAGTCGCACTTTTTAGCGAATTACAGCACACCGGTTTTAAAATAAGCACGCATCTTTATCCTTTTTCCAGATTAAGGGCATTTCAGCCTCTGAAAAACGTCTAATTGTTGCCTTTTGGATGAGCGAGTGCTGCCCGATGGGTAGCAGGAGCTTGAGAAGAAGGCTGGAGGCCTTCTTCGAATGATGATCGAAACGATGATTTTCCCTGCTGGAGCCCGTCCGGGGAAATGGCAGGGGGGATCCGGGGCCCGGGATCCACAGGGCTGCGGTGGGAATTATCGGCATGCGCCTCCGCCCAAAACCAGAAGGCCCGACCATTCAGGAAAAAACGAAGAGGACTACGATTCATCTTCAAAATTTTTTCATGAGACCTTCAACCATCTCCATTTTTCACATTCCAACTTTTGTTTTTCATCGTTGCTCTGAAACCGGACGCTGCCAGAAAAATTTCAAAGAGAGGTACGACTCAGCCTCAAAAATTTTCCAATGCCCTCATCCCCTTTCTTATCGCCAGTACTGATCGATCGACCCAACCCTCAACGACCCCGGGCCTCCTTCAATATCGTGAAGCCCGAAGGGCTGAACGAAGAGAAGAAACCAAAGGCTTACCTGTGGTTTCTTCGATTTCGTGAAGCTCGGCATTGTGGCTTCAATTATTTCGAAAGAGCCGAGCGAATAGAAGATCTTATCGGTGTACCGATGTGATGTTCGATAACCTTATCTGACTCATCCCTCAATGTATAAATGAATCTGCCGTGGTGAATCATGTGAGCAGGAAAGGTGTCAATGTCCAGATAAAGGAATTAAATTCCGATTTTGCACACTTCCGGGATCTCAGTATCACCATCGGTGCCATCTCCCGTGAGAAGTGGGAAGAGCCGATGGGCCCGACCCCGTTTCCCTCTCTTACCACCCTCCGCCCTTGGGACCAGATCCTGCTCCGGAAGTACAAACCTTTCTATCTCCCGTTCTGCGACCTCTGCTGTCTCTGCACCTATGGCAAGTGCGATCTCACCGGCACAAAACGCGGGGCATGCGGTATCTCCATGCCGTCCCAGCAGTCCCGGATGGTCCTGATCACCGCCTGTATCGGGGCTGCCACCCATGTCAGCCATTCACGCGACCTCCTCACGTACGTCATCGAACGCTACGGCAGGGACTGCCCGATCAATGTCGGGGATGTGGGCGTGGAAGTCGAAGCCCCCGTGGTCCGGCTTGTCTGTGGGATAAAGCCCGAGACACTGGGCGACCTTGAACCGGTCCTGGACTATTGTGAGAACCAGGTGACCCAGCTCCTGGCCGTCACCCATACCGGTCAGGAAGGAAACAACCTTGATTTTGAATCAAAAGTCCTCCATGCCGGCATGATCGACCAGGTGGGGATGGAAGTAGCCGACATCGCCCAGATATCGGCACTCGGTTTCCCGAAGGCTGATCCGGAAACCAGCCTTACAGATCTTGGTCTGGGGACGGTCGACATCAAAAAACCGGTGATCCTCGTCATCGGGCACAATGTCCCGCCGGCGACCGGGATCATCGATTACCTGAAAACCAATGACCTCACATCGGACGTGGAAGTGACTGGCATCTGCTGCACAGCGCTCGACGTAGCGCGGTACTCCCCGAAGGCAAAGATCATCGGGCCGATCTCCTGGCAGCTCAGATATATCCGGAGCGGAGTTCCTGACGTCATCGTAATTGACGAACAGTGTGTCCGCACGGATACGCTGAGTGAATCGGCACATATCCGGGCCGCCCTGATTGCGACCAGCGAGAAGAACTGTCTCGGGCTTCCCGACCGCACAACCGATCCCGTTGATGACATTGTCGACGGTTTCGTGAGCGGTGACGTGCCTGGCGCTCTCATCCTCGACCCGGAAAAAGTGGGCGAGGTTGCCGTGAAGACCGCCCGCGCAATCGCACCGCGGCGCGAGAAACAGAAGTCCCTTCCCTCGAAGGAGAACCTGGTGGAACTGGCAAAGAAATGCACCCTGTGCATGCTCTGCCGGAGGGCGTGCCCCAACGACCTGCCGGTTGCGCAGGCCGTGAAGGCAGCGGCCGGGGGGAACCTGTCACTGCTGGACGAGCTGTACGATGACTGTCTCGGGTGCGGGAGGTGCGAGCCTGCCTGCACGCAGAAGATAGCGGTACACAGCCTGATCGTGGCCGCTGCAGAACAGAAGACCCTGAAAGAGACCTACTGCATCCGGGCCGGGAGGGGCGCGATCCGCGACGTCGAGATCCGCAAAGTCGGCGGGCCTATCGTCCTTGGCGAAATTCCCGGCGTGGTTGCATTTGTCGGGTGCGCCAACTACCCGAAAGGTTCCCGGGAAGTTGCGGAGATGTGCATGGAATTTGCAAAACGGCGGTACATTGTCTGCACATCCGGTTGCTCCGCGATGTCGGCGGGGATGTACCGGGACGAGGAAGGAAAGACTGCCTACGAGCGGTATTCCGGATCGTTCGAGGCCGGGGGGATCGTAAACGTCGGATCGTGCGTTGCCAACGCCCATATCGCCGGTGCGGCAATCAAGATCGCGAGCATCTTTGCAAAACGCCCGCTGCGGGGAAATTACGAAGAGATCGCCGATTACGTCCACAACCGTGTCGGGGCTGTCGGGGTCGCATGGGGTGCCATGTCGCAGAAAGCTGCGGCGATCGCTGCAGGGTTCTGGCGGCTGGGAATCCCCGTGGTCGTCGGGCCCCATGGCACGAAGTACCGCCGCATGCTCCTGGGGCGTGCGGACAGGGAGGCCGACTGGTACGTGTACGATGCCCGCAGCGGGGAGAAGGTGTATGGCGGCCCGGTGCCCGAACACCTCTTCTTTGCCGCCGAGACCAAGGAGGAGGCGATGGTGATGATCGCAAAACTGACCATGCGCCCGAACGACACCAGCAGGGGGCGGGCCAACAAGCTGGCCAACTACGTCGACCTCCACAAGCGCCTTGTCGGCGGTATCCCTCCCGACATCCACCAGCTTGTCCGGACCCCGGCCGATATCCCCCTCACCATGAAAGATGAGGTACTGAAAGACCTCCACCGCCACGGGTGGAAGGAGCACCCGATCCCCGACCCGACGCTCCTTCCCCGCATGATCCATACCAGGAAGGAGTGATACCGATGCCGATGAACGAATCCTGGCAGACCGCGGAGATCCCCGGACCGAAAAAGGCATCCCTCATCATCAAGCCTGACATTGCGGACGCGATAATCCTGCGGGCAAAACGCCCGATCATGATCGTAGGCCACGGCATCATCGAATATGAAGTCGAGGGGAAAAAACTGATCGACTGCCTCATCGTACTTGCCCGGAAAGCGAAGATGCCGGTCGTTGTCACTGCCAGCACGAGCAGGGAGTTCACTGCCCGAGGGTTCGAACCCGCTGCCCGGATGCCGGCAGTGGATATCGCCAACCGGCTTACGGACCCTGAATGGAAGGGGCTTGACGGGAAAGAGCATTATGACCTTGCAATTTTTGTCGGGCTACCGTATTCCATGGAATGGACGATCCTCTCCGGCCTGAAGCATTTTGCTCCCGGTGTGAAGACCATGACCCTTGACTGCGTGTACCAGCCGAATGCGAGCTGGTCATTCCCGAACAGCACGATAAAAGACTGGGCCGCAAACCTCAAGGGGATCGTGTCAAACCTCGGTGACTGACCGGAGAACAGATCATGTTTGAGACGATCCCCGTTGAAGTGGGCCTGATCCATGAAGGTGAGCGTGTCAGGAAAAATGATCTGCAGGTCGAGCTGGGCGGCCCGTCGGAGAAAGAGAAGTTCGAGATAGTCCGGGTACGCCAGCCGGAAGAGATCGAGGATGGCGCAATCCGTATCATCGGCCCCGATATCAGCGGGATGGAAGAAGGTAAGCACTACCCGATCGGTATCCTCGTCGAGATTGCCGGAAAAAAGGTCGAGCCCGACCTTGAAGGCGTGGTTGAACGCAGGATCCACGAGTACAGCAACTATATCGAAGGGTTCATGCACCTCAACCAGCGGTACGATATCTGGATCCGGCTCTCGAAAAAATCCTTTAAGAAAGGGCTGGACTCGTTCCGGTTTATCGGGCAGGTCATGCACGAGCTCTTCAGGAACGAGCTCCCCATCATCGAAAAAATCCAGATCAGCTTTATCACGGACCCGGAGAAGATCAAACCTCTCTACGAGGAAGCACTCAGGACCTACGAAGCCCGGGACGCCCGTGCACGGGGGCTCTCGGATCAGGACGTGGACACGTTTTACGGGTGTGCACTCTGCCAGTCGTTTGCCCCGACCCATGTCTGTGTCATCACCCCCCAGCGGTACGCGAACTGCGGGGCGATCAGCTGGTTCGACGGGAGGGCTGCTGCCGGCATCGACCCGAAAGGGCCGATCTATGCCATCGAGAAAGGGGAATGCTTGGACCCGGACAAAGGCGAATATACCGGTGTCAATGAGAGTGCCCGGAAGCGGTCGATGGGTGAAGTGAGCCGGATCTACCTTTACTCGGCGTTCGGGTACCCGCATACATCCTGCGGGTGTTTTGAAGGGATCGCTTTTTACATACCGGAGGTCGACGGTTTTGGCATCGTCCTTCGCGGTTTTGGCGCGCTGACGGTAAACGGGCTTGCGTTCTCAACGATGGCGGACTCCACGGCCGGGGGGCGGCAGGTCGAGGGTTTCCACGGTATTTCGATAGAGTATATGCGATCAAAAAAATTCATGCACGCAGACGGCGGTTACGACCGCGTGGTCTGGATGCCGCATGAGACCCGCGAACGGCTCAAAGAGTTCATTCCTGAAGAGGTGTATGAGGCTATTGCCACGGAGAAAGATGTGGCAACCGTCGCAGAACTGAAAACATTCCTGCAGGAACACCACCACCCGGTCGTACAACGATGGGTTGCCGTCCCGGAACCTGAGAGCGGCCCTGTCCGCCAGATGACGGTCATTTCCGGAGCGGACATTCCCCTTACTTCGGGTGGTTTCAGGATCATCCTCAAGAATGCTAGGATCACCGCAGAGAGCGTAATCATCCAGCCTATCAGGCCGCCACATCCATCTGGAGGCGAGCACAGTGCCGAAAAAAAATACTAGACCTGCCCTTGATGCAGAGCAGCTCCTCTCACTTGCCCCTCAGCTCCGGGATCTGCTGAAAGGTGTGCACCAGGTGGAACTGAAAAATTTTTCCATGGAGATCGGGAATCTTGAACTCTTCATCCCCACCTCAGGTTTTGCATCCCCGGCCAACCCTGTCCATTCCGCCGGCCTGTACATACCGGAAAAACCCTCCGAACTGATCAGGGAGTCCTATGCTCCGGCCAGTTTTGAATTTCCCGGCAGGATCCGTGAAGTGACCCTTGGCGCGACGCGGTCCGGGGGAGGGACCCGGGGGAAGTCAATCACCATCGGGGGTGCACAGGCACCTGCCTATTCTGATCGTATCCACCTCCCGGTCCACCCGCCGGCGATCTCACTTGATGTCTTTGACATGAACATCTCCCTGCCAAAGGTCCTGCGCGAGAATGTCTCGGAGGTCATGGAAGACCCCGCTGAATGGGCACGTATGAACGTCAAAAAGTACGGCGCTGACGTGGTGACTATTCACCTCATGAGTACGGATCCCCTGTTCCGCGATGCGTCCCCTCGTTCGGCAGCAAAGACCGTAGAGGAAGTGCTCCAGGCCGTTGACGTGCCTGTCATCGTCGGGGGTTGCGGTGACCCGAAAAAAGATGCCGAGGTCTTTCTGGAGGTAGCCGAGATGGCTGCTGGCGAGCGCCTCCTCCTCAACTCGGTGACCCTCGACATGGTGGAATCAAAGACACTGGACCGGGTCGCCACTGCAGCACGGGACCACGGGCATCTCCTCCTTGCATTCACGGGCCTTGACCTGAACAATGCCAAGGAACTCAACCGCCGCCTGTACGAGTATATTCCTCCCGAACAGATTGTCATGGACCTGACGACCGTGGCGCTGGGCTACGGTCTCGAGTACTCGTTCACTATTCATGAACGTGCGCGGTATGCCGCACTTATGGGAGATCCGGAACTGGCACACCCGGTGATATCGGCCGCAACCAATGCATGGGCGGCACGGGAAGCCTGGATGAAGATGCCGCCGATGTACGGGCCACGGGAACTGAGGGGGCCGGTCTGGGAAACGATCAATGCCCTGACCCTGCTGCTGGCGGGAACCGACCTGTTCATGATGATGCACCCCGCAGCAGTACTGACGCTCAGGGATGTTATTCACCGTCTGGGCACGCCGGGGACCGGGCATGCCGAACAGATAGCCGGCTGGGCCGGGGTGCGGCTATGAACGTGACGGATCCTGCCCCGGAAAAGAAGCAGAGAAAGGGGATCAAAGAGATCAGCCCGATCGATGTCTACAAGCTCCTCCCGAAGACAAACTGCGGGGAATGCGGGGAAGCCAACTGCATGGCTTTTGCCACCCGGCTTGTCAATGGCGAACTGGTCCTTTCCGGCTGCCTCCCCCTCCACTCTGTCGAGTACCACGATGCCTTCGGGGAACTTTCCCGTCTCATGGCGCCCCCGGTCCGTACTGTCACCCTGGGTACCGGTGACCATAGCATCAGCATCGGTGGAAAATATGTGCTCCAGCGCCATGACTTCACGTACCATAATCCTGCACCAATCGCCATCGATGTCAACGATCACATGCCCGAGGCGGAACTTCTCGAGCGGGTCAGGCAGATTGAAGCCTTCTCCTACAATTACATAGGCAGGACACTGGTACTGAACGCGATTGCCATCCGTTCGGTCTCCGGGGATCCCGTGATTTTCGGGGCTGCAGTAAAAAAAGTGGCTGCGGCCAGTCACCTGCCGTTCATACTCTGCTCGCTCGATCCAGCAGTGATGGAGGCCGGCCTCCGGGAGGCCGCGGACCGCCGCCCGCTCATCTACGCTGCCACTGACAAGAACTGGAAACTGATGGCTGATCTGGCCCTTGCCCACAATGCTCCCCTTGCGGTCTTTGCGCCGGGCGATCTCGGTCTCCTCCGGACGCTCGCCAGAACCCTCATGGCCTGTGGTGTCCATGACCTGGTCCTTGACCCCGGAACATTTACCGAAGACGGGCTGTCCGACACCATTGCGAATTTTACTACAATCAGGGCAGCTGCCACAAAAAATTTTGATGAGCTGTTCGGCTTTCCGATCCTTGGCGTCCCGCTCACCGTCTGGACCGGGGAAGAGCTCTCAGAGGACGTGCTCAAATGGCGTGAGGCGACTACCGCGTCCATGCTCCTCTCCCGGTATGCGGACCTGCTCATCATGCACAGTCTTGACGGATGGGTCCTCCTCCCCCAGCTGATCTGGCGTTTCAGCCTTTACACGGACCCGCGAAAGCCGGTCTCGGTCGAAGCAGGAGTAAAGACGTTCGGCAGGCCTGACGATACCTCGCCGGTCCTGATCACGACAAATTATGCTCTCACGTATTTCACCGTGGAATCCGATATCAAGGCCGCCAACCTGGACTGCTATCTCATTGTCGTTGATACCGGAGGGCTCAGTGTCGAGAGTGCCGTTGCCGGGAGGTATTTTACTGCCGATTCGGTACAGAATTCCCTGAAGACCTATGATGTAGCGTCCCTCGTCAGCCATAAGATTCTCATCATACCGGGTCTTGCGGCACGGCTGAGCGGGGAGACTGAAGAATCGACCGGCTGGAGGATCCTTGTCGGCCCCAAGGACTCGTCGGGGATCTCCCAGTTCCTCAGGGACCACTGGCCTCCTGCAGAGTAGCATGAATTTTCGCGGCAAAACGATATCCGCTTCCGGGTCTGCATCCGCAGCCTGCCGGTACGGCTTACGGCAATTCAAGGTAAGGCAATTCAATGGCTGAAATGTACCGTGTCGTTTTCCACCCCCTGAGCAGGATAGTTTCCGTACCTCCTGGTTCGACAGTCCTTGAAGCCATCCGGAACGCTGAGATCCAGTTCGAGAGTATCTGCGGCGGTAAAGGAGAATGCAACAAGTGCAAAGTCATTCTCCTGCAGGGCTCGTGTGATGCCGGCACGCCGGAGAGCACCCGGGGCCTGACTGCCGATGAGATAGCCCGGAACTACTGTCGAGCCTGCCAGACGCACATCACCGGAAACTGCGAGTTTATCATCCCGGTTGAGAGCCGGATCGATGCACCAAAAATTCTCCAGAACCATGCTGAAATCACCTCCGGGTTGTACCCCCTGGTAACAAAACACCGGCTAGCAGTGCCCGGGAATCATCATCATTCGCACGGGCCCCGTTCCCTGAAACTCGAAGGGTATTCCGGCACCCGCCCGCACATGACGCGCGAACAGATGGGCCGGCTGGCGGTTTCGGAGGGAGGGCAGGTCACGGTCGTTGTTACCCGGTCGAACGGGTACCCGGAGGTTCTGGGAATCGAGACAGGAAACACCTCAGCCGAAAATTACGGTATCGCCCTTGACCTTGGGACAACAACGGTTGCCGGGGTTCTTGTCGATTGTGCAACCGGCCGGACCTGCAGCCAGGCATCATCCCTGAACCGTCAGATCACCTATGGCGAGGAGTTGCTCACCCGGATCGCTTTTGCAAAAAAACCCGGCGGGAAAGAAAAACTCCGGGCTGCGGCCGTTGAGAGTATCAATGCGGTCATCGGGCAGCTCCTCTCGTCTGCCGGGGTGAGCGGGGATTCTGTCTATGACCTCTGCATAGGCAGCAATACGGTTATGAACTACCTTCTCTTTGGCCGCGATACGGCAGCCCTTGAGATCGCGAATGCTGATATCTCCCGGAGCCCCTTCCTTGCCCGGGCACAGGACCTCGGGCTCCGGGTAAATCCACTGGCGTATGTGTACTGTCTTCCCAACGTCAGCCGGTTTGTTGGCGGGGATGCCGTGGGAGATGTCATTGCATCGGGGGTGCACCTGTCTCCCGACCTCTCCCTGATGATAGACCTTGGTACAAACGGCGAAGTTGTTCTCGGCAACAGAGACTGGCTGGCTTCTGTCTCATGTGCATCCGGGCCTGCTTTCGAAGGTGCCGGGATCACCTCAGGTATGCGGGCGATGCGGGGAGCGATCGATCATATCGGTATCGACCCTGCCACGTTCAGGGTTTCATGGACAACGATCGGAAATGAGCTTCCCCGGGGGATCTGCGGATCGGGAATCATCGATGCAGCGGCTGCGATGGTGCCCTCGGGTATCGTGGATTTCACCGGCAGGCTTGTGGAGGAGAAGCCTGGCGTGCGCCGTGGTAAGGAAGGTCTCGAATATGTCCTTGTTCCCGGCGAAGAGACAGCAACCGGCCGGGATATCGTGATCACGAAGCAGGACCTTGCCTACCTTATGGACTCAAAAGCCGCAGCATGCGGGGCGATCGGGGTCCTCTTAAAAAAATACCGTATCCCGGTGAGGAGTGTCCGCAATGTGTACTTTGCCGGGGCATTCGGTGCCTATGCAGATCGGAACAAAATTGTGACCTTCGGGATAACCCCCGATTTTCCCAATGCAGAATTCCATGCTATCGGGAATGGTTCCCTCACGGGTGCACGTGCCACCCTGCTGTCCGGGAAAAAACGGCAGGAAGCGATGGATGTTGCGAAGAAGATGGTGTATATCGACCTGCTGGTCGATGCGGATTTTATTGAGGAGTACGCGTCGGCGATCTACATTCCCGGCAAACCTGAATATTTCCCCCGCTGACGGTCATTCGAAGAGCCAGCCGAGGTCCTGAAGTTCTTCAATCTGCGCCAGCTGGACGTTGATATCGGTTTTTTTTGGGATCTCCAGTTTTGCGACGATCTTGTTCGAACCGCCGAACGTATCCAGCGTTGCGCCAAGTGCCACGAGGTCCCGGAGGATCTCGTCCTGCATCTTCTTGCGGTCCCCCTCACCCAGTTCCGCTATGAGCTGGAACTCCGGGTGCTTCAGTATTGCCGTCTTGTTGATGGTGACACCGCTCTGGCTTTCGAGAACGGCATCGAATGCCTCGCGCCGCATTCGCTGGTTCTCCATGTGGGAATAGATGCGGTACCCGCTCTTGATGGAAGAGGCGATCCCGTCGATCTTGGCAACCACCTGCTCCACGATGGTCTCGGGCTGATCCTGTGCATGGGTGATGGCAAAGAGGTGGAAGTCATCAGAATAGATCCACTGGATCTCGGTCGTGTTCGCCTTTTTGTAGATCTGTTCGGTGACGACCCAGTCCCCCCGCCGGAGCGTGAATCCCAGGATCCGGAAGTCAGGTCTCTTTTTTGCGATCACCGGGTAGACCTGGAGATCATCGATAAGGGATACGTTCTTGTCCCGGTATTCGGTGATGACGAGTTCGAAATAGCGGGTCTTCGGGTGAGGGGGTTTGAGGATAACACTGTCGTAGACCTTCCATTTGTATTCCATGACCTGCTGGATCTCGATCTCATCCCCGACATCGATAAGGTACGAATGGCCGATGTGGTGCCTGTCAACCTTCTGGTATTCATGATACACCACATCGATCATGGGATGTCTCGTTAATGCCGTTGTCTCGTAAAAGAACCCTTACGACGATAAATTTCCGGGAAAATTTTCCTTTTCGGGGCTGCTTAATATATATTTTCCTATGCATTTATTTGAGTCCTTTGGTCTGGGTTTCCTCCGTTGGCAGGTATACATGAACCAGAGTGGCTGGCAGGTCCTGCCATACCTGTCAACAAGCTGTTATCTTGTCAAACGTGAAAACATGACCGGCAGGACTGATACACCGGTGCGGGTAAATCCTGATGCATGGGATGAAGAATATTCCCGGAAGGGCAGGCTCTTCGGTGGTTCCGTGTTCACCTTACCGGGTCTCCTCCCGGGCCCGGACGTGCTCGAACTCGGGTGTGGCGATGGCAAGACCCTGTCAGCAATGGTACACCGGGACTGGAAGGTGACCACCTTGGATTTCTCTACCCGGGCAGTTATCCTTGCCCGGGATGCAGCTGGATTATCGGCGAATCTTGTCATCGGGGACGCCCGGGCTATACCGTTCAGGCCGGAAACATTTGACGCAGTCTTTGCTCACCACATCCTCGGGCATATGACACAGGGCGACCGTGAAGAGATCTCCCGTGAGATATTCCGGGTCATCAGGGCGGGCGGGAATCTCTATTTCAACGATTTCTCTACCCGTGATTTCAGGTTTGCGAAAGGCTCTGAAACGGAACCAGGAACGTTCAAGCGGGGAAACGGGATCTGCACGCATTATTTTACCCCCGGTGAAGTGGCCGATCTTTTTTCCCGCCTTGCCGTGGTTTCCGTGGATTACCGGGACTGGAATATGCGTATACGCGGGAGGGACCTGCCACGATCCGAGGTGACCGCAGTGTTCAGGAAATGCCGAACCCCGGAGGGGTGAGGCAGGAGAAGAACCCGAAGAATTCAGATAAATTCTTCGGCTCTTCGAAGTTCTGATGAACCTCTCAGAACCCGGAGCGTTCTTCGACCTGTCGAGGTTCAGCGCCGGGATGCCCACAGACTGCGTAACAGGCAAGTGCGATCAGCGCAGGCGCCCCGTCAAAACCGGGGAGGGGACTTGTCCCGGTTGCCGTAGTCCCGGGAATATACCCGAGAATGGCCGATACCTGGACCGTGCTTCCCGTTGTGACATTGACGGTCTTTGTGACCGGTTCAAAATTATCTTTCTCGAACCGGAAGGTATGTATGCCGGCCGGGATCTCGTCCAGTGTTACTGGTGCATCACCGGCATAAGAGCCATCGATATACACCCGAACTCCAGAGGGTGACGATATCACCCTGGCCGCACCGGTAGTTGGCAGTGTGGATGCAGAAGCTGACTTTGTGGGATCAATTACCGTATGTGAAAAAGCAGGAAGTACATCAACGTTGGTGAATTGCCGGGTGTATGCGTCCGGGAAGGTCACGGTTATCGTTGCCGGAGAAAAGTCGGCGGTGATGACACTGCTGAGTGCGGAATTCTTCAGGGCGATCTCTGCCTTTTTGAAGTTCATAGAAGCGGTTCGGTATTCAGTGCCTTCAGGAACATCGCCGGTATCCGCAAATTTGCTCATGAGGAGAGTTGCAGCTGACTTGTTCATGGAAATGATCTCCGGGGGATCGGAACTGCTGGCAAGTCCTTTTTTGAGCTCGTCCTCCAGAATGGATTGCGGGATGGCATTCTCAAGGATCCCTTCCAGCGTGAAGCGGAAGATTGCCGTGGCATCCCCGGTTTTGCTGATGGTGATATCAAGCGAGTTGGCAGTGAATGCCTGGACCGGTACAGCAACAAGAAATGCAGTACAGAATACGAGCAGCATGGAACGAAGGAAACGTGATGATTCCAGCGACAAGATTATTTCTCCTCCATGGAACCGGGAATTGTGATGTGCTGTATCCAGATCTGTTGTTATTACCGATAAGCGTATCATCGCCGGTCCTGAACCCGGTATCTGCTCGTGCAATCCCGTTACCGGCACGGTTTTTCACTCAAATTAATTAATATAGCGTTGAGGCGCATATTTCAGGCAGCTATGATAGATTCGGTCATAACAATAGTACTTCATCTTGACCAGAACATGACGGCAGTTGTCCATCAATATGGCATGTGGACGTATCTTATCCTGTTCTGTATCATCTTCTTCGAAACCGGGTTTGTCATCATGCCATTTCTTCCCGGGGATTCGATCCTGTTCGTCGCTGGGGCTGCAGCGGCGAGTGGTATTCTCGATCTCCAGTGGCTGCTTATTGCAATTGTCCTTGGTGCGGTCCTCGGCGACACCGTGAACTACTGGATCGGAAATTACATCGGGCTCCACGTGTTTCTCGAACGTTTCCCGAACCTTGTCAAAAAGGAATACGTTGACCGGACCTATGGGTTTTACGAAAAATATGGCGGTACTACCATCTTTATGGCACGGTTCTTTCCCATTATCCGGACGTTTGCACCCTTTCTTGCCGGAGTCGGGTCCATGCAGTACCGGCGGTTCCTGTTCTATAATGTCCTGGGAGGGACCGCATGGACCTTCTTTGTTGTCCTTGCCGGTTATTATCTTGGTGCATTTTCCATCGTGAAAGAAAACATGAGCCTCCTGATTATCGCCGTTCTTGTCGTGACGGCTGCTACGGTTATTGTTATTGCAGCCGGTATTCTGTCAGCCTATCTCCGGAAGGAACCTGCAGTTCAGGAAAAAAACCAATAACCTTTTGGGCGTCGCTAAAAAAATGATGGGCCTTTGTTTTCCGCTCTCTGCCGGCTACTATTTTTGAAATGTTTTCCAGGACGGTCTCCGATCGCAGCTGCAAGGCTGATGGAACGTAACGAAAGGAATTTTCCAGACATCATTCTTTGGTTGTCTGGTAAATGAAAGAGATATCAGAAAAAAAGATTACTTTTTCTGCCGGGCAACGAGTCCCCTGTTATCAACTTTTGTCACTATTGCGATCTTCAGTCCCAGAGGGCGGATGAGTTTTTCAACTGTCTTTTTGTCCAGTTCTGTCACGACAGCGATGGAAGGACCGACAGAGCTCATGCCAATAAATTCCAGTCTCTTTTCCCGGAGCATGCTCATGTAATGATAGATCTCAAAACTGTGGTGCTCCACTTCCGCACGTTTTGACCCACGGAACTCGATCTCCCAGATCACGTCTCCCGCCTTCCTGACGTCCCCCTTCTCGAGTGCAGGGATGAGGTCCATCAGGAAAAGGTACGCCTTGAGTTCCCGGTCACGGTAATCGAGGGTTCGGGCCTTGTTCATCAGGAGGTCGAATTCCTGGGTGCCGGCAGAGGAGATGTCCGTGGGCGGGATGATGATATAGACATTCATGCCTTCAGCAAAGGGGTGGTGGTACACGAGCGAGAGCTCGTCTCCCATCACGGCCATTCCGCCATACGTGCTCACCGCGGGGCCGACCCCGGTCTCAAATCCGAACGCGATGTTACCATCGGCAGTCTCCTCGACATAGTTGTGCCCGATAAGGTGTCGCAACTGGGTGTTTGCCAGGGGCGAGCCGACCGCCTGGTTCAGGGCAGTTGCGACCGCAATCATGACCGTGCTGGTGGAGCCAAGGCCCACATGCTTGTGTTCATGGTCCGTGACTTTGATCCGGAACCCGCCCTTGTACCCCGTGACGTTCCGGAAGACCTCGACAAAGTTCCGGACGATGGGTGCCCGGTTGTAATCGATGACCACCTCTTTTTTCGTGCAGCTGACTTCAGCGGAACAGTAGCACTGTATCGCAAACCCGATTCCTCCCCCTCCCGGGTGGTCCGGTGCAAACCGGTTCATGTCCAGCACGGTCAGGTGGATTCGCGCCGGGGCCTGAACAAAAACCGTTCCTTTCACGGGTTTCAGTGAGTATCTTTTTTTCTCGAGGCCAAGCGTCTTGAGGTTTTTCCCCGGTAGGAACCCCTTGAACTCGTATTCCACAAGGTCGAGATCGCCGCCGCGTATTTTCATGATCGCCATAGAGAACAAATCCTGTTAGGTGCGGTTACGGGAAAATGTTTCCGTTTAATCCGTGCGCAGCGTTCCGGAACCAGATGCACCTCCGTGGTCTCCATGACCAGAATACTTCCGCAAACCTCATCCTCATTTTTTATCTTCCCTTAAATGAGAATCAGGCAAGATTCAATTCCTTACCGATCTGAAAATCGGCAAAAAAATAAAAATGCCCGCAGTCTTATTTCTGCCTGTCATGATCAAAGAAAAGGTCTGGCTTCATTTGTAAAAATGACCTGATAAAATTGACTGTCGATGCATGCGGGCATTGAAATATTGCAATCCTCCGACAAGCCAGCCAAACCACGTCTTGTAAATTTTATATATCTTGACGGGAGATGGATGACTATGGCATTCAGACTGGCGAATATGTGTACAATTCTGCTGTTTTTCCTGCTGGTAGCAGTAGGTTATGCGAGTGCGGCGCCGCCAATCGCTACGATCTCCCAGGGAAATACGATCTTCATCGGGGAGCAGGGACTGGATATTAGGGGAGCGTTAGGAGGTTCAACACAGATCGGGTGGTGGGCATCCGCCGCTGACATTGCGACCAGTTCTCCGAATCAGGTCGTCCCGATCAGCAGTCCGACCAGTTTTTATGTGGATCCCACATCATTCGGATCGTATACCGGTGGCTGGTACCGTCTGGATAATGCCTCGAAGGCAGCGGGGCCTGCATTCACGGTTGCGGATCCCAACCTTGCCGTAAAGGTGAAGGATACCACGGCTTCGATCGATGCAACCAACAGCTGGGTACCACGGGGAGATCTGGTCCAGTTTGAGATAGACACCAACCTGATCGCAATTTCCCAGCGGTCCGTCTCGCCAACCATGCAGCTGTATGTTCAGGCTCCCAATGGTGCCCAGTATAGTGCTCTGGTTAATGGAGGTACTACGACTCCGATAGACAATATTCAGGTCACAACGAGTCCTTTCTTGACTGGTCCGATATGGGATACCGGCAATCCTGTCTATCCTTCCGGCACGTACACGGTCTGGGTGCAATGCGATGTCAACGGCATGAAGGACAACTACGGCGTGATCGGAAAAACCATCAGCAGCCAGGTCACCGTTCTGGATCAGGATCAGAACCCCCGGATTGCAAACAGCGCATATGTAACAAATCCCACCACTCAGATCACGGTTTTACCCACGCATATGACCACAACAATTCCGCCTGCAACCGAACCGATCACGTCCCAGCCTTCAGTTTCCCAGACTACTATCCCGCAACCGACCACTCTTCCGGCCAGCGTAAGCACTCCTGCCCCACAGACTTCCGTAATACCCTCAATAACGGGACAATCAACCCTGCCTCAGCCGACACGGAGTCCGGGGTTCGGTTTCGTTGTCACTGTCGGTGCGGCGATCATCTGTTTTGCGGTATATTCACGGAAAAAATAATTTTTCGGAGAAACAGGCATAAACCGATCGGGATGACTCCGGTACCATAACCCCAAAAAATCTTAATGATCATTATTTGGCAATATCACGGTCAAAGAAGATGTTTTTTCCTGTCGCCGAGAGGGGAACAGCATACGCGACCGTGCATTCCTTATCGAAGAGGCCGAGGTCGAGCGCTGCGGCACCGCCGGAATACATGATCCGGTTGTCAACATTATGGATCTGGGCGGTTTTTACCGCAGAACCGATCGCTATCCCCAGATCGGCCATCCTTACTGCACAGTTCGGGCCCGAGAAGAATGTGTCCTGCTCTTTTAGCGTGGCGTACGCTTCTGCCATGTCGGCGCATGTCAGGAAACCGCACGCCCCGCAGTTGATGCCGGCGGTCAGGTTTCCTTTTCCTCCGATGAGGACACACCCGTCGCATGCGGCAATATTTTTTGAGTCGCGCAGAAAGAAACCGATGTTTTTTGCCTCGCCCAGTTCAGCGAGACGTTTTGCAACAGCCTTGATCTCCTTTCCGGTCAGCACTCTGCACAGGATGGTGTCCACCCCTCTGCCTTTCGGGGCGGTCCTGGCGGCAAGCACCATCAGCTCTGCGACAGTGGCAACAGCGTTCTTTTCAGCATGCATGCCGGAATATGTGCGATGACGACGGGATAAAGGTGCGTAACTGCGCAGGGTTGTTTGAAAAGATTCAGGGCTCTGGAGAGAAATCATAGAATTTAAAAAAAAGATCAGGACTTGTCGGCAACAGCGACTTCTTCCTCAATCGGGGGTGTCGTCCAGACCTTCCAGCAGAAATAGATGATCGAGGCTGCCATCAGCACAACGAGGAGTACGGCACTCCAGATATTTTCTGCAAAGAGCAGGTTTACCGGGATATTCATCGCCATGCGATCATTCACAAAACCGATGCCCAGCGCAATGATAAAGAAGATGATGAACCCGACAACGCACCCAAGGATAATTGCCGCAGCAATCCGCAGCGGGCTGGGTTTTATGGCATTTTCTGTCATGTAATGACAGTTTTCCATCCCGAAATAAAAACTAATCGGTTAGGTGATACGTCCCTGCGGGAAAGAGAAAAGGGCGCATCATTCTGTGCCGGGAGAGACCCGGAATGCGACACCGTCGAACTGTGCGATGGTCCGCTCACCTTCGTAGACCATAACCCGGAATGTTGAGCACCGCCCGTTATCAGCGACCCGTTCTGCAATGGCGACAAGGTCGCCGGTCGCCGGAGCGATGTACTGGATGTGCACCGAGACGGCTACACGGTCGGTCCCTGCGCAGTTTGCGGCGATCCCGAACGCCTGGTCAGCCAGGGCAAAGATTGCACCTCCGTGGGCAACCCCATGGGGATTTTTCTTTTGCCCGCAGTTCATAATGACGCGTGCGTACCCGTCATCCGCCTCCGTAATCTCCATTCTCAGGAGCTGCGCGAACTCGCTCTGGTTAAATGCCGTTATCCGATCGGCGATGGCAGCGGGATCGTGAGCGGGATGGGGATTCGGTATCATGGTGCGCACCGGAGAAATTCTTTCATGATCCGGGAAGCTCATTTGTATTTTTTCTGCGAGTACGAATATTTCTGGGTCTCTCCGCCATCGGCAACGATATACATCCACTCGTACAAGGATTTCACGGTCCCGAATTTTTTGTAGCGCCGCATGGAGAACCCGACTTTGAGCCTGCCATCAAACCGGATAGCCCCCTGGTCTTTCATCCGCATGGCGATCTCGAGGTCATCACCGGCATCGATGCAACGATACCTGCCGGCTTTTTCGAATGCCTCCTTGCGGAACGCGGTATTGCACCCGAGCGTATAATAAAACGTCCTGCTGTAATAGCCGATCCGGGAGAACGTGTTCGCAAGCAGGAGGGAGAACCGGTTGCCGAAGCCCTCCTCGATGGGGTAGATCGGGCCATAGACCTGGACAACCGAGGGGTTTGAAAAATTCTCGCCAATCCGTTGTATCCAGTGGGGCGGAAGGATGCAGTCCGCATCGGTGGTGGCAATGATATCCCCTTTTCCAACGCGAGCTCCGTCATTGCGGGCGCCGCCCACCTTTCTGCTGGTCTGGATGAAGACCCTGTCAGCGTATTTTTCTGCGATCTCGCACGTCCTGTCCTTTGAACCGCCGTCGACGACAATGATCTCGTACCCGCTGCGGGGGACCGTCTGATGGCAGAGAGAGACAAGACACTGGGCGATATTCTCCTCTTCATTAAAAGTCGGGATGATAACCGATATCATTCGGGTAAAAACTCCTGTAGAAATGTGTGTTTTTCTGATGATAAGCGTGATGCAGAAAACCGGTTCAGGGCTTTTTATCCTGTTCAACAAAATCGAAGACAGAGCGGATGACCCCGTCCATGTTCAGGTACTCAAACTGGGCGAAGCGGCCGACAAGCGGGATGCCGGATCGCGAGCAGAACTCCCGGATGGTGGCGATGTTCTTCTGGTACGCGAGGTCATAGACAACGTACGCGAACGGCTGGCGTTCCACGGAAGTGAAGACGATATTCTCCGGGGTGCAGACCTGCATCGATGTGAGCATGGCCGTCACTTCCCGGACAAGTTCATCATCCGGAAGACTGGCGATTCCGTCGCCCGGTTGGCAGGTGATCTCGGCGAGGACGGAACTACAGCCCTGGGGGGCCGCGTGCCGGCTGAAGTTTGACGGGAACGAGACCCGGTTGGTCTTCCCGAGGCTTTTGTCCGGGATATACATCCAGGAAATCCCCGGGATTGTGCCTCTGATGCCGATATTGACGCAGATGAGTGCGTTGTATACCAGTGCCCGGCAGGCATCGGCGACCGGTGCCGGGAGATCCTCAAGGCAGGGCAGCAGGTTCTGGACTGGTATCGTGCAGATGACCCGGTCAGCTTTGACCGTCTCCTTACCATTGCTGATAAGCCAGGCGTTGCCGGCCTTTCTGACTGAGGTCACCAAGAACCCGGTGCGGACAAATTTTTCTACCGGCCGTGCGATTGCCCGGACGAGGGCTTCGATCCCGCCGTCAAGCGGGTACGAGAAGACGGCCTGGTGCGTGTAGCCCTCGGTATCAATCCCGATTGCGGACCTGATAATGTCTTCAACCGGTGGGCGGGGAATCCGTCCGTCCACCCAGTGGAGTGACATTCTTTCCGTGGGATATTTCCAGATCTTCTCGTTGTAGGGCACCATGTAGCACTCAGCGATACCCTGGCCGAAGATGTAATGGATCCACTCCCGGAAATTTTCCGGCTTCTTTGCCTCCCCTTTCTCAACGGCAATCAGGTTCCGGACAAAGCCGTTGATGCAGGCAAACCGGTCCCCCGGTGGCAGCTCGTGCAGCCCGTTCTCGAAGGGGTACTTGACATGCCGGCCTTTGTAGAAGATCTTCGTGTTCCGTTGGTTCCGCTGCTCGTTCCCTTCGATCATACGGCGCATGAACGCGAGGACTTCGGCGTCTCTTGAAAAGATGATGTGGGATCCGCCGGTATCGAACGTGAACCCTGCCTTTGCTTTCGATCGGCAGAGTCCACCATATTCCGGCTCCGCTTCAAGGACGATGATTTCTTCCCCTTTTTCGTGCAGGAGCCGGGCAAGCGTCAGGCCGGAGAGGCCCCCCCCAAGAATTGCTGTCGTCACTGCACATACGTGCGTCGTTTGGGCATATATGATTGAGCGTACCGGGACAAATCGTTATCCGACCGGCCCATAGATTCAGTAATAGTATACGATCGACCGGATCGCCAGCGTACCTGAATATAATCCCGGGAAAATTCCCATTTTTTTATACTATCTTCTACAATACAGAGAACAAAACGATACTGTTATGCTATACCGTGGTGGACTTTTTTTGATACCCTGGAGGGTAGATCAAAGTGGATCTCGTTGTTCAGTTCATTCTTGCAATCCTGCCCATTCTCCTGATCTTTATCGGACTCGTTTTCCTGAAACAGTCAGGAACATTGATGGGCATCGTCGGCTGGCTGTCGACCGTTGTCCTGGCCATCCTGTTCTTCCAGACTTCGCCGGACATCGCGCTGTATGCCTCCTGGAGCGGCGTACTCTCATCGTTTGGCATATCGCTGATGGTACTTTTTACCATCCTGCAGGTGACCATGATGGACGTGACCGGCGCGATTGCCCGGATCACGGCATATATCAAGTCCATCGCGGCCGAGCGGTACGAACAGATCATGATCCTGAACGTAGGGTTCGGGTCGTTCCTGGTTTCGATCGGTGCAACGCCGGTCACGATGCTGCCGCCAATCATGCTCGCACTCGGGTTCTCCCCTCTAGCTGCGGTCGCCCTGCCCTGTCTCGGCTACGACCCGCTCACTTCCTTCTCGCTCCTCGCAGTCCCGATCACGATCCCTGCGTCGGTCTTCAACTTCGACCCCAAGCTCCTCGGCTGCACGATCGCCCTCTTCCTGCCAGTCATTTCGACCGGTATTGCGCTGGGCATGCTCTGGGTTGCCGACGGGTTCGAAGGCGTAAAGAAAGGATTCTCAACGGCGCTGGTTGCGGGCCTGACGCTCGGTTTCTCTGCAATCGTCTTTGTCAATCTCCTCCCGGGCTCTGCCATAGGACTCGTCGGTGTATTCTCGGGTCTTGTAACGATCGCGATCCTCTTCCTCCTGAGGGCAATCCGGGGAAAGCCGATCGGTACAGCCACTCCTGCCGACACTTCTGCAACGGATACCGGCATGCCGCTCTGGAGGGCAGCCTTCCCCTGGATAATGCTCGTAACGTTTGCAATCATCATCAGCATCCCCGTCATCCAGACCGGCCTCTACACATTCCTCGGGCCGATCCAGAAGATCCCTGTCGTGGCCAATAAATTCGTGGACCTGAAGCTCCTGAACCAGGCCTACTTCTGGGTGCTCGTCAGCACCATCATCGCCGCACCGCTCCTGGTCCGGAGCGGCAAAGAGGCAAAGCATATCCTCACTCTCTGGGTAAAGCGTGCCTGGAGCCCGACCCTTGCCGCGATGGTCTTCTTTGCGATCGCCTATGTCATGGACTGGTCCGGCCAATCGGTGATCAACGGGGCCGTGACTTTTGCCCCCGGGGCGAATGCCTTCAACATGAACGTGGTGATCGGGCTGTCGCTTGCCCTCGCCTTCGGCATAGCGTTCCCGCTGTTCAGCCCGACACTGGGCCTCTTTGGAGCCTTCGTCTCCGGCAGCGAGTCGTCCTCAAACGTCATGTTCTACGGCATCCTCAAGAAGTCAACCGATGTCCTGAACCTGAACTTTATCCAGGTCTATGCCGCGCACGCGGTTGCCGGTGGTATTGCTTCGGGGGTGGCCGTGGCGAAGATCATCAACGCGGCAGCGGTCGTGGACAAGCTGGGTATTGAAGGGGAAGTGGTCCGCAAGGTTGCACCGGTCGCGATCGTGCTGACGATCCTGACCGGCGTGATGCTCGTTGTGATGCTGGTCCTCTAATCCCTTTTTCGGTGCATCCCCGCAAACACTATCCATTAATTCCACTTTTTAAAGACATTTCAGTACCGTCTTCGGATAACGTGGTTCGGCCACCGGAGAGGATCGATCCGGATCCTGCCGGAAAAAATTACCAACGTCTCATGGTTTGACAAATGGCAATTACCGGATGGGCACCTGTGCCCATTGATGGACGAGTCTTTTTATTATTCGTGGATCAATCTCCTTTCAAGGTACCTGCATGCCTATGATCTGCCCGCACTGCGGGAAGGAATCAGACGAGGAGTCTCCGCGGTTCTGCAGCGGATGCGGTGCCCGGATGGACGGGAGCACCCCGGCCGGGTATCCGGGGTACGTTACACTTCCCCGGGATCAGAAGAACCCGCTGATCGCGGGAGTCTGCTCATCCGTGCTTCCCGGTCTCGGGCAGGTATACAACGGTGAGACCGCAAAAGGGGTTGTCGTCTTTATTCTTGCCCTCGCGGGGCTGGCGATCCTCCTGATCCCCGGTCTCATCGTGTGGTTCTACGGGATGTACAACGCGTACTCCGTGGCGGGAAAGATGAACACGGGGGAGTTGCCGTTCCGCGAGACACGAACGCTTCACATGGTCTTGTTCATCGTCTTCGCCCTCGTCGTGATCGCTGTCGCGCTCCTGATACTCATCACGATGGTGATAGCGCCCCTGATGAGCCAGTTCGGTTCGCTCGATACCGGTGATTACCGTAAACTGCTCGATACCAACGGATTGGTATGATCGGATGGACCGGTTGATCGGAAGGTACTGAAAATCGGAGTCTACAGGAGAGATGTATTGCTCTCATGCCGGATTGATCCGGGAACGTTTATGAAATGTGATGCATCGGCAGCTTCCTGAATGTAAAAAACCGGGCCATCGGGGAGGGTGGAGAATTTAAAATCAGACAGGCAGACCTGTCATGGTCTTCTGAAAATCTCGTCTGGATATAACCGGCACGGGAAAGTTATGCAGTCGTACGGTTACTCCACCTCTCCTTCAATCGTTACGGTTTTCTCTTCGACCGGAATCGTGACCCCGGTCCTTGCAAGCGCCTTATCCACAACGTACCGCACGCCACTGCAGCAAGGTACTTCCATATGGAGGAGCGTGATCGACTGGATCGTATGCTGGACAAAAATCTCCGCGAGTTTTTTTATATAACCTTCAATGTCCGAATCGAGTTTCGGGCAAAAGATGATCAGGATCCTGCCCTGCAGGAACTCCGCGTGAAAACCGGGGTAGGCGAACGGGACGCAGTCCGCGGAGATGAGGATGTCTGCGTTGTCGAAGTACGGGGCCGCGGGGTTCAGGAGCGCGAGCTGGACCGGCCACTGCCGGAGTTCGGATGTGATCGTCCCGCCAACCGGTTGCCGGGGGCCGGCACGGGAGCCGTCCCGCGGAATACTCCGGGCCGCTGAGCCGGGGCAACCTGCGAAAGGATGCGGGGCGTGCGGCTCGGGATGGCAGATACCTTCCCCGGTCCTGCCGGCCATGGGATGGACCATACCGGGAGGAAGTGTGGATGCCTTCCGGCGCTCCGGAGGAGTGTGATCCGGGAGGGGGATATCGTTCTCGATCAGGTACTCAATTGCCTCGTTGTAAGATGCTGTCCGTCCATGGCCGGCAAGATGTTCGAGGTGGGCTTTGATGACGGACGCTCCCTGCTTCGTGATATTTTCCATCACGGTCTTCTCGTCATACGGTACGGCCTCCCGCTCGACAACCGAGATCGCTCCTTCGGGACAGGTACCGATGCACGCGCCGAGGCCATCACAGAAGAGGTCGCTGACAAGGCGTGCCTTCCCGTCAATCATCTGGAGCGCTCCTTCCGGGCAGTCCGGTATGCACTGCCCGCAGCCCGTGCATTTTTTTTCATCAATGCTGATGATCTTTCGTTTCATGGCCGCGCTCTCCCTTGGATATTATCCGACCACGGTATCAAGCTTGTGCACGGGAACATTTCCAAAAACAGAACTACCGTAGTAACTCACATGGCTGGCAGGAGCCGGATCAGGCATTGTAGCACAGGATAAAGACCGGGTTGGTGCAATACGGGTCCATGGCTGCCGTTTCAGAATTGCAATCCGCATTATCACTGGGCTCGATAAAATTTTAAAAAAATACAACCAAAATACATTTATCAATTTAAATAAAAATCAAAATGAGGATACCCTAGTACAATCTGGTGGGTTGATGCAACGGAACAAAGGACAATATTTCTCCGAAGAAGAAAAAGAATTTGTTATTCTTCTCATAAAGCTCGGGATGAATAAAAACGCTGCAAGCCTGCTGGTATTCCTTGCGGGTACATCCCTGATAACGTTCCGGGAAATTGAGAGCGGGACTGATTTATGCGAGTCTGAAATAAGCATAGCGATGAAGTACCTGAATGACCAGGGCTGGATCAGAACGTGTCCCTCCGAAAAAAAGGGTCGGCTGAAAAAAGTCTACGGGCTGACAAAACCTGTTGCGGATATCGTACAGGACATTGAGAATATGAAGAAAGTAGAAATGAAGGATCAGCTTGCCCGTGTCAGAAAATTACGGGTTTACCTTGGATAAGATCTTGTTTTCCGGGTATCCTGGATCTTTTTATGGTATCATGAATCCCTGCGTGAGAGAGAAAATGGTAGGGAGCACCTGTACCCCCATTCCCTCAATTATCCCCACGATCCGGTGAGCCATCACCGGGTCCACAGTCCAGAAACGGAAGCCCCGCGGGATATCCGTTCCCCGCATCAGGTCCGCCAGCCTCAATGGCGCTTGCCTTATCGGTAATTGTTTCCTGTAATGGTTTCATGATAATTTTCTCCGTGTCATGATCTCGTTGTTCTCCTGCTGATCTTCGTCCTGTTCTCACACCGGGGGACCATACGATGATGATGAGACTCCATCAGCTCCCAATCCAATCCATGCAAGAACCGGAATAAGGGCGATCTTATGGAATATGTTGGGATCTTCTATGTTTTTCTTGGCGCCAATAATGGTTTTCCGTGCAATTGATCGGATCTCCTCCCAGTTCCATGAGTCTTCAGGTATGGGTCCATGGTATTTTCTTTCTGATACAATCATGGAAGCTGACGATTGTCATCTGCTCGGGAGTTCAATCGGGCAAGTTTAATTTTACTTTTACTTTTTATTCTCATGAAATCTGCATACGTCATCTTTCCCGAAGGTTTTCCTATTATTGTGTCAAAGGGATCCATCTTATAACAGGTCACATCACTCTGGACAGCGCTGTTGAATTCAAAAAAACTTTTTGCTTTTTTATTTCGGTTGGGAACTTGTATCTCAATTTTTCCGCAACCTCTTTTTTTTGCTTTTCTCAGGCAAAATTCAAACATTGCCCGCCCAATCCCAAGACCCCTGAACTTATCCAAAACAAATATTTCATCTACAGAAAGGCTGGGTAATGCGATAAAAACCGAATATGACATGGTAATAATTACATAAGCCACCCAATCCACTCCTATTTTTCCTAAATACGCTTCGTATTTAGAATCTTTTGAAAATGCCTCCTCTTTCAGTCTATTTATTATTGAAGTATCAAGACACCGGGTTCTCTCTGATCCGATAAATTTTGTACGAAGATCAATTAAATTATCAAAATTTTCTTTGCTGAGTTTTTCGAGGTATAGTCGGATTTCTTGTTGCATCAGAAGGATGTTTCCTTCTATATATTATAAATATTTCTAATTACAATAATATCATATGCGAATAGCATCGGCAAAGTTTAAGGACGGTTCTTATGCTATTCATTCTGATCAGGAAAAGATGCACCAGATACGAGTACCAACAAACAATCTTGACAAAAAAGAGAGTTGAAAAGTTTATGAAGATGATTCATGCGATTATACGGCCGGACAAACTCGATATGATAAAAAAAGCCCTTGAGGAGAAGGGTTTTGTTGCCATGAGTATCCTTGAGATAACCGGCAGAGGAGAACAAAAAGGTATCACACTCGAATACCGGGGAGAAATGGTTGAAGTTGATACCTTGCCTAAGATCATGCTTATGATGGTCGTAAATGATCAGGATGTCGATACAATTATCTCAATCATCCGTGCCACCGGAAGGACAGGAAAGTTCGGAGACGGGAAAATATTTGTCCTACCGGTTGAGATGATGGCGAAAGTTCGCACTGATGAGACGTGGAGATAATTTGAATGAAGTCTTCAACCAAAAAGTGACTATCCATTAGTGTTCATTTTCTTTTGTCCAGGGTATTATTGATCTTTTTGTCAGGAAAATTTGAAAAGTTCACCTAATCATCAAACTGATTCTTCTTGGCTAGGGTATTCACTCGAGACACTTTGTGTTTTATTGGTCAAATGGGAATGTTTATAATATTAAGAAGGAAATATCCTTCCATGTACAATTTCATGATCGGGTTAAGGAGGATCTGATTCGATGGATCAATCACAAAGCAGTAACCAACCGACGGTTGGCCAGCCTACCGGAACGATGAAACGCACGCTGAACCTGACCTCGCTTCTGGTGAACGCCATGGCGCTTATTGCCCCTGGAGCATTCCTCTGGACCACCTTCCAGATACAGGCAGCGCAGACAAACGGTGGTATAACAACTGCCGGCGAGATGTGGACGGGCTTGG
This sequence comes from Methanoregula sp., assembly GCF_050010295.1. Taxonomy (GTDB): domain Archaea; phylum Halobacteriota; class Methanomicrobia; order Methanomicrobiales; family Methanospirillaceae; genus Methanoregula. The sequence goes on along the minus strand of NZ_JBEKLH010000004.1, from coordinate 130,266 downwards.
TGGCCGCTCTCATTCTTGCCTTCTTAACAGCAATTTCCTATGCTGAGCTGGCAAATATCTATCCCAAAGCCGGTTCCGGTTCTTCCTATTATTACGCTGAAGCCGCTTTCCTTGAAAAAGAAAAGGCTGGGCACCGTAAATGGGCGCGGGTTGCCAAATTTTTAGTTGGCTGGATATCCCATCTCTACTACTGGATTTATCCAGGTATTATGGTGGCCTTTTCGGCTATCCTGATCGTCTATATTTTCGGTCTGTTTGGGATCACCTTAGCAGTGTGGCAGCAGATTCTCGTAGCCATCCTGTTTGCGGTCCTGAACGGCTACATCGCTTATCGCGGGATTTCTGGTTCGACCATGACCGCGATTATCATCAACGCCATCCAGCTGGCGGCGCTCATCGCTTTTGCAATACTGGCGATCCTGTACCGGCACGCGCATCCGGATCTGGCGTATGTACAAACCGCTTCTTCCATTCTTATTCCGCACAACTTCACCAACCTGCTCTTCCAGTCGACCATTGCCATCCTGTTATTGGTCGGCTTCGAGTCGGTAACATCGCTGGGTTCTGAAGCGCTCCGGCCAAAGCAGGACATCAAACGGGCAATCCTTCTCTCCCTTATCATTCAGGGCATATTCGCTTATTTATTCGAATATTTTGCCGCCATCTATTTTGTCGGCCCGCAACTGACCGGCACCGATACGACGGGAGCTGCAGTTTCCGGCTGGGGGGCAGCAGCGGCATCCGGAGCTCCCATCGGTGACATAGTACGGGTTATCGGTGACCAGATGCTTGGAGGTACCGGGTTCATCCTTGTGATTATATTTGCTGCGACGGTGGTGCTGGCACTGATTGGTACTACCCTGGCCTGCCTGAACACCGGCGTCCGCATCACCTATGCCATGGGCAAGGAAAAAGAGGTGCCCACCCTGCTGGGTGTCCTGCATGGAAAGTACGACACCCCGCACTATGGCATCTGGATTCTCGTGGCGGTATCTGCCGCACTCGGCGCGTATGGGGTACTGAATGTGGATAACCTGACCCAGATCACGCTGGCATCCAACACAGGCACCTTCCTTCTCTATGGCCTGACCAATCTGATTGCCCTGTGGGCGTTCTTCCACCGTCCTGATTCCAGTATCCTGAAACACAAGCTGGTCCCCTTACTGGGTTTCCTGGCGAATTTTATTATGTTCGGGGCAGTTATCTGGCTCGGTATCAGTGCCGGGGGAAACACGGCAAACGATGCAATTATTGCGCTCGCAATGGTTGCCGTCTGGCTTGTGGCCGGGTCAGCCTGGTTCATTCATAACTCGAAGAAAGAGGGTCTCCCGGTACTGACCACGAATATGCCCCAGGCAAATGGATTGGATAAAGAGTAATGGCAGAAGATTGACCCCTTCATAGATAACATGAACCAAAAATGCCAGAGGTAAGCAAGTGATGAAAAAGTGCCCGTATCCGGGCCCTCTCACTTTTAATTGTTGACAGGAACGTGTGGTCATTATGAAAGAAAATTCCATATCGCAACTGAAAGAGAAGGCGCCAAACCTGGTCGGAGTGATTGTGAAGTGGCGGGCCATCACCCACCAGGGTTTGATGCGATCGCAGAACGAGGATGCCCATTGGGTCGCCCATTCGGTCGAAGTAAAAACAGAGACTGAGTCGACCTCGCGGTATCTCTTCGCAGTTGCTGATGGGCTTGGCGGGCACCGCGGCGGAGCCATTGCCAGCAGAATGGCCCTGAAATCTGTTAAAGATGAATTTCATACATGGCATGGTGGGGAGGCTGACCGTCTGGTTGGCCGTGCTTTGCAGCAGGCAAACCAGAACGTGTTCAGCAAGGCTCAACTGGACCCTGAATTATTCCATAAAATGCAGACCACATTAACGGTTGTCGCATTGGATCAGGATTCGTTAACCATTGGCCATGTCGGGGACTGCCGGCTTTACCGAGTGAGAGATGGCCGCATCGGGTTATTGACCCGGGATCATACCATGGCGAATGATCTGCTTACCCTGCACTTGATCTCCACAGAACAGGCGTCTCAACATCCGGGGCGCCACCAGCTTACCCGTTCTGTTGGCGGCGAGCCATTCATGAATGCAGATATAATACGCGAACGACCGCTACCCGGTGACATTTATCTCCTCTGCAGTGACGGATTGTGGTCAGAACTCACCGAGGAGGAAATTCTGGTCACAATACATGAAAATGATATCAGTTCAGCGTGTGAAAAAATGGTCCGGTTTGCGTTAAGGGGTGGAGCACCGGATAATATAACCGCCATTATGTTTCGGATAGAAGCGATAGGCCCCCAAGCTGCACCGCGGTTTTCCTGGAAGAGAATCCTGGGAAGACAATAACTCATACAATATCATGTACTAGCATCGTTACTTAAGATAATAAAGGAATAAAAATAATTTCTGATAGTATCATCTGCTTTGGTTTCCCCGGACTCCATGGATTAATCTCTGCAAACGGGGAAGTGAGGTACCGTAATGTATAAAACAGGCGACGTGGTCTGCGATTATAAAATAATAGGATTACTCGCCCAGGGAGGATTCAGCCAGATCTACAAGGCAAGCGCTCCCGATGGTAAGCTGGTAATACTTAAATTTCCTGAGGCATCCCTGCTTGGCGATCTGGCAACATATGAGCGTTTTCGTCGGGAGGTTTCTATCGGGCAGAAGTTAAACCATCCTGCAATCCCAAAAGCGATCACCTTTAAGGAAGGAACTGACTGCGTCGTCCTTGTCCTGGAATATATCGAAGGTCCATCACTCCGCACCTATATAAGCGAAAATGCACCGTTACCCCTCAACGAAGTTCTCTCTCTTGCAGACCAGCTCGCTGATACAATCGATTATCTTCATGCTCACGGGGTTTATCATCGTGACCTGAAACCAGAAAATGTTGTTGTCGGACCTGATGGTAAAATTCATATCCTCGACTTTGGGAGCGCATTGCTTGAAGGTTCAAGGCGTGTAACGTGGCGGTGGGCATCAAATACCTTTGGAACACCGGATTATATGGCACCTGAACAGATCCAGGGAAAACGCGGGGATTCCCGTACTGATGTGTACGCACTGGGAATGATTGTCTATGAAATGTTTACGGGCACTCTCCCATTTCACGGGGATAATGCCCTTTCTGTCATGAACCAGCACCTCACGGCAATTCCTGCCTCGCCCCGCATGTTCCAGCCATCAATTCCACCGGGCATAGAGGCCGTAGTGCTCAAGTCGATACGCCGCAATTCAGACGAGCGCTATCAATCCGCTAACGCGTTCCGGTACGATTTACAGCATTTTGCAGAGCTCGATTTGTCGCAATTCAACCTGGAACCGGAACCGGCAGCCGGAGGATTGCTCACCAACCGCCAGATATGGCTGCGAAGCATTCTGATCTTTATCGCTTTTCTGGCAGTTTCAGCATGCATCGTACTGGTCGTCTACCTGATGCGGCACCGGTAAAGAACTTGCCGTTTACCGGAAAATCATCAACTGATGGGTTCTGATAAGTTATCGGTTTATGACCGATTTTTTTCGTGAAAATGATCTCCGGATCTATACCATTAGCTCTGAATGAATGCCATGAAAATGGAAATTCCTGTGATGTATGTTTTCATCATGTATATTTGCATCTCCAGGTGCGTATTCGTTGCCATGAAAAACCCATTGTTATCCCTCATACTTGTCTGAACTTCGGTTTCTTACCTCTGGTGAATATTCACGTTCTCCAGAGCCAATAAATCCAAAAAATTGATGGAAGGAATATTCCTTCCTACTATAAGTTATAAATATTTGCACATTCCATGTTTGTATGTAAAAGGAGGTACAATGAAAAAGCACACCCCTGAAGTGAAGGGTAGTGGTGTCCAACTGGCCACTATCATTCTTCTGCCGGCGAGGCCCGGTGCTCATCGGAACAGCATCGATTTCGCCGGCTCTGGTCCGGATACAAAATCCACCGGTCTACCCCCGGGCGGAATGACTAAGGTAAGAGTACCAGAACTCAACCGGATCTCCGGCTCTGACACGTTCACCCACTCTCAATCCTTTGGTCCCGAACCGGTAGTTGGGTTTGGCGGATAACAAGGAATGAAGTCCTGATCATCTGCGATATCGCGGTGACAGTAAAGAATGAGTTCCTTCCGGATCAGAACATCGGAAGATTTTGAAAAAAGATTTGCAGGCATTACAGAAAGAGGCGCATAAAATGAAACGACAAGTGGCAATTTACGGAAAAGGCGGTATCGGCAAATCTACGACAACCCAGAACACGGTTGCGGCGCTCGCAGAGGCGGGAAAACATGTCATGGTCGTCGGGTGCGACCCGAAAGCGGACTCGACCCGGCTCCTCCTGCACGGCCTGTGTCAGAAAACCGTTCTCGATACCCTGAGAGATGAAGGCGACGACATTGAGCTTGAAAAGATCCTGAAAACCGGTTTCGGGAATACCCGTTGCGTGGAGTCCGGCGGCCCGGAACCCGGTGTCGGCTGCGCGGGCCGAGGCATCATCACGTCCATCAACCTGCTCGAGCAGCTCGGGGCCTATACCGATGACCTCAACTACGTCTTCTATGATGTGCTCGGGGATGTCGTCTGCGGAGGGTTCGCAATGCCGATTCGTGAGGGGAAGGCAGAGGAGATCTACATCGTCGCATCCGGCGAACTGATGGCGCTCTACGCGGCAAATAACATCGCAAAGGGCATCCAGAAATACGCGACGAACGGCAAGGTAAGGCTCGGCGGCATCATCTGCAACAGCCGGAAAGTTGACAACGAACGCCCGCTGCTCGAAGCATTTGCCAGGGAACTTGGATCCCAGCTCATCTACTTTGTCCCGCGTGACAACCTCGTCCAGCGTGCCGAGATTCACAAGAAGACGGTCATCGACTTCGACCCGACTTCCGACCAGGCAAACGAGTACCGGAACCTGGCGAAGGCCATTGACGAAAACAAGTTGTTCATCATCCCAAAACCGATGAAACAGGAACGTCTGGAGGAACTCATGATGCAGCACGGCTTCCTCGACGCAATGTGAGCTCGAAACATCACAGGAATCTTACATAAAATGACGGCGGAAGTGAAGCAATGTTATTGATACGTGCAATTGTACGACCGGAGAAGAAAGACGACGTGCTCGGCGAGCTCTCCTCAGCAGGATTTAATGCTGCGACGATGGTTGATGTCGTGGGCCGCGGCAAGCAGAAAGGCATCAAGATCGGCGGCATGGTCTATGACGAGATCCCGAAGACCCTCATCCTCGTTGCAATCCAGGACGCGGACAAGGACAAGGTCATCGGGATAATATTAAAGACCGCAAAGACCGGCAGCGAGGGGACATTCGGCGACGGGAAAATATTCGTTTCAACCATCGAAGAGGTCTACACGATCTCGAAAGGCGCGCCCATCCTCTAGGAGGCGACTGCTCATGAAAGAAATTATGGCAGTAGTCCGGATGAAAAAAACCGGCGCCACGAAAAAAGCCCTCGTCGAAGCCGGGGTAGCCGGGTTCACCGCGGTGAAAGTCTCCGGCAGGGGCAGGCTCGTCACCGACCCGGCGCGGATCAAAGAGTGCAGGGAGAAACTCCTCTCGATGAGTACCGACGACTTTAGCGGGTCACGGGACACCGAGCAGCTCGTCACGAGTTTCCTCGACGGCTCGCGGTTCTTCCCGCGCCGGCTCTTCACGGTCCTCGCGCACGATGACGACGTGCTACGGATCGTAGAAGCAATTACGAGCGCAAACCGGACCGATCACGGTATCGGGGACGGGGCCATCTTCGTGATGCCTATCCTCGACGCGGTGCGGGTCCGCACCGGCGAATCGGGAGAAGCGGCAATCTGGTAAGGAGGCATCTGGAATGACCGATATTGAAGGAACGATAGACGAGATGCTGGCTCCGTACCCGGATACGGTGAAGAAAAACCGGAAGAAACATCTCGTCGTCAAAAACGAAGCGGCAGGATCATGCCCACAAATCGAGGCGAACACCCGGACCATCCCCGGCATCATCTCGCAGCGCGGCTGCGCATATGCCGGCTGCAAAGGCGTGGTCGTCGGGCCGATCAAGGACATGGTGACCATCACCCATGGCCCGGTCGGCTGTGGGTATTACAGCTGGGGGACGCGCCGGAACAAAGCGAGGGCGGACGAAACGACGCCCAAAGACAAGATCTACTCCCAGCTCTGCTTCACGACTGACATGCAGGAGCCGGACATCGTCTTCGGCGGCGAGAAAAAGCTCGCAAAGATGATAGACGAAGTCGTTGCGGTATTCCACCCGCGGGCCATCAACATCTGCGCCACGTGCCCGGTAGGGCTCATCGGCGATGACATCGGTGCGGTCGCAAAAGCGGCGGAAGAACGGCACGGCATCCAGGTCCTCTCGTACAACTGCGAGGGATACAAGGGGGTCAGCCAGTCAGCCGGCCACCACATCGCGAACAACAACATCATGGAGAAGGTCATCGGCACCGGGACCGTTCGGAAACCCGGGAAATACGTCATCAACATCCTCGGCGAGTACAACATCGGCGGCGATGGCTGGGAACTGGAGCGGGTCCTCATGGAAATCGGGTACACTGTCAATTGTGTCCTCACCGGGGACTCAAGCTATGTCAACATCAGGAACCTGCACCTTGCGGATCTCAACCTCGTCCAGTGCCACCGTTCGATCAATTATATCGCCGAGATGATGGAGACGAAATACGGTACGCCGTGGCTCAAGGTGAATTTCATCGGGATCGAGGCAACGAACCAGTCGCTGCGGCAGCTGGCAAAATGCTTTGGGGATCCGGAACTGGAGAAAAAAACCGAGCTTGTCATCGAGCGGGAGACCACACGGGTCGCTACTGCCCTCGAACACTACCGGAAGTTCTGCACCGGCAAAAAAGCGTTTACCTTTGTCGGGGGTTCACGGAGCCACCACTACCATTTCCTGCTCAAGGAACTCGGCATGGAAGTCGTCGTTGCTGGCTACGAATTCGCCCACCGCGACGATTACGAAGGCAGGCAGATCATCCCCACGATCAAGACGGATGCCGATTCCAAGAATATCCCAGAGCTCCACCTTTCCCCCGATGGAAAACTTTACCGGGAGGCTCACGAGCACCTCGGCATATCAAAAGAACAATTCGACGCGCTCAGAAAAGAAATACCCATCGGTTATTACGAGGGGATGTATCCTTCCATGAAAGCAGGAGAGGTCATGATCGACGACTGCAACCACCACGAGATCGAAGAGCTTGTTGCGCGGTTCAAACCCGACCTGATCTTTTCCGGTGTCCGGGACAAATATATCGCCCACAAACTGGGAGTCGCCTCAAAACAGCTCCACTCGTACGACTACAGCGGACCGTATGCTGGCTATAATGGCGCCATCAACTTCGCGCGCGATGTAACAAACGCGCTGATGACCCCGGCCTGGAACCTGATCATCCCGCCGTGGGAGAAAACCGGAAATTCAGGGAGTGAAAACAATGCTTGAATGTATCCCGGAGACCCTGATCGCCCGCTCGACCGGAAAAATTAACCCGGCAAAAACCTGCCAGCCCATTGGCGCAATGTACGCGGCGCTCGGCATCCATCGTTGCCTTCCGCACAGCCACGGCTCGCAGGGCTGCTGTGCCTACCACAGGATGCACCTAGCGCGGCACTTCCGCGAACCGGTGCTTGCCTCATCGAGCTCGTTCACCGAAGGCGCCTCGGTCTTTGGCGGGGCTGCAAACCTGAAAACCTCGATCAAAAACGTATTCCAGATCTACAACCCCGAGATCATGGCAGTCCACACGACCTGCCTCTCGGAGACGATAGGCGACGACCTCCCCAATATCCTCAAGCAGTCCGAGATCCCGGAAGGAATGGTCGTCATCCACGTCAACACCCCGAGCTACCAGGGCTCGCACATCACCGGGTTCTCCGGTATGGTCAAAGCGATGGTCTCGTACCTCGCGGTATCTGACGGCGGCGAGAAAAAAGACCAGCTCAACGTGATCCCCGGGTTCGTCAACCCGGGCGACATGCGGGAGATCCGGCGGATCGTCTCGGAACTTGGCGTGAAAACGATCATGTTCCCGGACACCTCGAACGTGCTCGATGCGCCCCTGACCAGCACGTACGACATGTACCCGGAAGGCGGGGTGACTATCGCGGAGATCCGAGATTCTGCAAACTCCTCGGCAACGATCGCGCTCGGAGCGTTCGCTTCGAACGATGCCGCCGACCTCCTGCAGGAGAAATTCGGTGTTACGGGTATCCCGCTCAAACTCCCCATCGGTCTGAAAGCCACGGATGAATTCATCGTGGCAGTCAAGGACTGGTTCGGTGTCGACGTTCCCGTATCGCTTGCAACGGAACGTGGGCAGGTGGTCGACACCCTGATCGATACCAACATCCACTACCAGGGAAAGACCGTGGCAATCTTCGGCGACCCCGACCATGTCATCGCCATGACCGAGTTCGTCCTGACGATGGGCATGGCCCCGAAATATATCCTGACGGGGACGCCCGGCAAACGGTTTGATACGGAGATCCAGAAACTGCTCAAAGAAGCGAAAATCGAAGGGAGCAGGGTAAAAGCGGAAGGTGACCTTCTCGAACTCCACCAGTGGATCCGGGAAGACCCCGTCGACCTGCTCATCGGCACGACCTACGGGAAGTATATTGCGAGAAAAGAAGACATCCCTCTCGTCAGGTTCGGGTTCCCGGTCCTCGACCGGGCCGTCCACCCGCTGATGCCGGTCGTCGGGTACCGCGGGTGCCTGCGTTTAATCGAGCAGATCAGCAATGCGCTGCTCGACCGCCGTGACCGTGACTGCCTCGACGAAGACTACGAACTCGTGCTGTAAAGGATTTCACAAAAATGGAGGAAACCATGGAGGACCTTTGTGCGGTGCCGGCAGCCCCCAATGCCTGCATCAGCGAACGCCAGAACTCCATTGCGAGAGGCGGGAAGAACAAGACAGGCATCCACTGTACTGACGACAGCCTCGCGGGTTCGGTGAGCCAGCGGGCCTGCGTCTTCTGCGGGGCCCGGGTCGTCCTGAACCCGGTCACGGATGCGGTTCACCTCGTCCACGGCCCAATCGGGTGTGCTACCTACACGTGGGACATACGGGGGAGCCTGTCGAGCGGTCCGGAGATGTACCGAAACAGCTTCTCGACCGACATGAAGGAGCACGATGTGGTCTTTGGCGGCGAGAAAAAACTCATTGCCTGCATCGAAGAGATCGTGGAGAAATACCACCCCCCGGTAATTTTCGTGTACGCGACATGCGTCTCCGGTATGATCGGCGACGACATCATTGCGGTGAGCAAATCTGCATCGGCCCGGTACGGCATCGACGTCGTCCCGGTAGAATCAAGCGGATTCATCTCCGGCAATAAAGTGGTCGGCTACCGGGCTGCGGCCGAGGCGCTGATGAAACTCATCACGCCAAGAGACGGGGAGACCGTGAAGAAGACGAGAAAACTCAACTTCCTTGGCGAGTACAACCTCGGCGGCGAGACCTGGCTTATCAGGAACTATCTCGCGGAGATGGGGATTGAGATCAACGTCGCCTTCACCGGCGATTCAACAGTCGCGGCGCTGAAACAGGCGCCCGGCGCCTGCCTCAACATCGTGCAGTGCACCGGGTCGATGCACTGGATGGCAGCAAACCTCAAGAGAAAATTCGGCACCCCGTTCATGTCCGTCAACTTCTTTGGTGCGGAGAACACCGTCGACAGCCTCCGGCGGATAGCGGCGTTCTACGACGACCCGGCAATCACCTGCCGCACCGAGGCCCACATCGCGCGGGAAACGGAACGCATCAGGCCCGTTATCCAGCGGTACAGAAAGAAACTCGCCGGCAAACGGGCGGCAATCTACGTGGGCGGCGCGTACAAAGCGGTCGCCATCATCCGGCAGCTCCGGGAGCTCGGGATGGAGATCGTCATCACCGGCACTCAGACCGGCAAGCAAGAGGAGTACGACGATATCAGCGGGATGCTTGACAAGAACGCGGTTGTCATCGACGATGCAAACCCCGCGGAGCTCGAGAAGTTCCTCATCGAAAAGCGCGTCGATGTGATGGCCGGTGGGGTCAAAGAACGCGTGCTCGCATACAAACTCGGTATCGGGTTTGTTGACCACAACCATGACCGGAAAGAGTGCCTCACCGGGTTTGAGGGGGCAGTCACCTTTGCGCACGAGGTATATGTCACCACCTGCTCCCCGGTCTGGAAACAACTGAAACGGACCCTTCCACCGGAGGTGCATTAATGGACGGGACTCACCAACCAGGCCGGGCGCGGCAGGTGAATGAGAACCAGTGCCAAATGTGCATGCCACTCGGCGGCGTGATCGCCTTCAAAGGGATCGAGAACGCTATGGTAATCTCGCACGGCTCGCAGGGCTGCAGCACCTACATGCGGCTTGCAAACGTTGAGCATTTCAACGAGCCGGTCGACATTGCCTCGTCGGGCCTGAACGAGAAACAGACCATCTATGGAGGCGAGGCGAACCTGAAAAAAGCGATCGATAATGTCCTCCGGGTCTACCAGCCAAACGTGCTCGGGGTCCTGACCACCTGCCTCTCGGAGACAATGGGAGAGGACCTCGACCGCATCATAGCATCGTACGCGAAAGAACGGAACCTTGACGGTGTGGACATTATCCCGGTCCCGACCCCGAGCTATAGCGGGAGTCACACCGAAGGGTTCTGGGCGGCGACCCGGGCAGTCATCGCCCGCTACGCCCGGCTCACGGAAAAACACCACCGGATCAACGTGATTATCCCCCATGTCAGCCCCGCAGACATCCGCGAGATCAAACGCATCCTCGGCATGATGGGGGTTGAGTACACGCTGGTGCCTGATTATTCCGTAACACTCGACCGCCCCTATGGGGGTCGGTACCAGAAAGTCCCGCCGGGAGGGACCCGGACGGAAGACATCGCGCGGATGCCCGGCGCCCCCGTTACCATCCAGTTCGGGCTCACCTGTCCGGACGCCCTCTCGCCGGGCCGGCTCCTCGAAGAGCAGTTCGGCGTCCCGCTCGTCAACCTGCCCCTACCCGTTGGTGTTGATGCGGTTGACCGGTTCATCGACACGCTGCGGGAACTGATCTGCGGCCCGGTGCCGGACCAGCTCGCGCTCGAACGGGGCTGGCTCCTCGACGCGATGGCCGACTCGCACAAGTACAATGCGGAGGGACGGCCGGTCATCTACGGCGAACCCGAGCTCGTGTACGCCCTCACCCGGACCTGCACAGAGAATGGGGCGCCGCCGGTCGTCATCGCGAGCGGGACGAAGAACAGTAATCTTGCCGGACTGCTCGTGCCGGTCCTCGCAGACGCCGAGGAGACACCAGTCCTCCTTCTGGAAACAGATTTTGCCACCATCGAAGAGGCGGCAGCATCCGCCGGTGTGAACATCGCGGTCGGTCACTCGGGCGGGAAGATCCTGACCGAGCGGCAGGGCATCCCCGTATTAAGAGTGGGCTTCCCGGTCCATGACCGGACTGGTGGGCAGCGTATCCTCTCGGTCGGGTACACGGGTACGCTTTCGTTCCTCGACCGGTTCACCAACACGCTGCTCGAAACGAAATACGCGTCCTACCGGACAGAGATCAAAGAAAAAATGTTAATAAGGAGTTGCTGACATGCAGAAACCCGTGAAACACATATTCGTATGCACGAGCTCACGCCCAAACGGGACGCAGAAAGGGGGCTGTCACAATAAGACCGGTGTCGACGTTATGCAGAAGTTCATAGAAGAGATCGAAGAACGCGGCACCGGCGGCGAGGTCTTCCTCACCAACACCTGCTGCTTCGGCATCTGCGAGAAAGGGCCGGTCGTGGCCGTGTACCCGGACAATGTCTGGTACGGCTCCGTCACCCGGGATGATGTTGCCGAGATCCTCGATTCGCATATCGGAGGCGGAAAGCCGGTCGAGCGGCTGCTGCTGTAACAAAAAGGTGATGAAACCGTGTGCATCCAGGAAATAGCTGCCATCATTGGCGCGGACGGCGCATCCATCCCCATGAACGAACCGGGGAATATGGTCGTGTACCGCCGGGTCCTCGGCTCGTGGGTGAAGGACCGGAAGATGGCGTTTGCCCTCTCACCGGAACAGGGCCTCCACGACCTGCGCGGGAAAATGGATGAGGTCAAGAGATTCCTCCGCGACTGCCGGATCGTCGTCGCTCGGACAGCAAGCGGCGCCCTCTTCTTCGAACTTGAGAAGGCCCGGTGCTCGGTCTGGGAGATCAAGGGGACACCGGCTGAATTCCTCGACAGCGTCTGGCACGATGAGAAGGCAGAGCAGGCCGCCGCGTGCCTGCCGGCCGATGCCTCCATCCCGGCACCTACCGAGACCTCGCCTGGCCACTTCACGATTTCGATTAAGGATATCCAGGGCAAACGCCCGGAGGTCTCGAGCAAGCAGATCCTGCAGGAGTTTGTCCGGAAAGGGGCTTTTCTGCAGCTGGAGGTCTTCTGCGACCACCTTCCCCCGTGGATCGAAGCGGATGCGGAGCGGTGCGGCTATGCTGTAGCGACAGAGCAGCTCGCGAAGAACGAAGTAAAAGTCCGGCTTACGAAGAGTGCGAGAGGAGGGTGCTGAAGAACTGGGTGAGGAGACAAAAAATCCAGCTGCCCGGATGTCGTACCCCCGGAGTCAATGCACGCCTCTCATCTCTATTGACTGTACCATTGCAGGACCTGAAGAGTCATGTCACAATCAGAATAAAAAAATTTCAGCCGGGGATCGATCCCCTGCCCTTTTGATCACTTCACATTCCTAGGGTTTGGTCACTCCGGATTATGCCAGTGCCGCCACCGTATCACCCCTCACGGTTACGACCTGAAACCCGTATTCATAACCTATCGGTCGCCCATTAGCGTCCCACCTCCGGCCACCTGTGATCCGCGGGGATCGGACAGAATTTGTCCCCCGTTTTGGCGAATTTGTCCTCCAGACACCCCCGGTCAAACGAAACCCTGCAAGGCCTTGTTTTCGGCCATCCCTTGAACAGGGGTCTTCTCCATCGGAGAAGACGGGGAAGGTATCCCCGCCGGGGGAGTTGCTCTTCCGCCGCTCATTCCCTCGCTCCGGGATCATCCTTTCCTGTACAAGAGAGCGGCAGCCCATCCCGGCCGATCTCCACTAGGCCGGCCTCCTCCACGCGGAAGTAACGCAGTGAGCCTTTCTTCGAGTACGCCCAGAACTCCCGGACAACCGGGCCGATTCCCGGGAATCTGGAGATCTGCCGGATCAGTCCCCGGAACTCCGCTTCGAGTTCGGCCGGGGTGCGCCGGAACGGATTCGCCCTCCGGATCGCGACGAAGATCACCTTCCCGTCACCGGAGATCACGAAGTCCGCGGGGTACTCCCCGTCACGGACGAACTGCATGACCTGTCCCCGTGCCCGGGCTATGGGAAGCACGTCCCTGAGACCCCCCGGCCGGCGGCCGTCCCCGGGTCATGCGGAACCACCCTCCCTGCTGCCGCACGCTACGAAAACGCCGGGACGCGGGACACCCTTTCGCCGTTCACGTTTGATCGATCGTGAGCGGATACCGATATGGTAATAGTGCCGGCCGGTATTCCGGACAATGATCGGCTCATGGCCGTAATCCCGACCCCCCGGACCATCGTCCCGGCAGCGATTCGCCCTGCTTCGTGCAAGGAAGAGCCTGGTTAAGTGATCCGTACTATCAGTGGTGAACAGAGAACGCTGCATTGTGATGAGAAGGAGAGCGATATTTTTTGTTAAATATTAGTCTGATATATATTGTTCTGTGATGTATCCTTGCGGTTATATGATATATTTTCAAAATGTCAGCATTCAGGTTCGCTCGCGCTGGCCCGCCGCTGCCCGACCAAAAAAAAAATTATTTCCCGCTCGTCACCGTCTTTGACCCGCGGAGGATCCCGATCGTTCCGGTCCGGACAAACTCCTTGATCCCGTACTGGCGCAGCAGTTTCTCCAGTGCGTCGATCTTGTCCTTGTCCCCTATCACCTGGAGGATCAGGGTCTTTGCCCCGACATCGACAATGGATGCCCGGAAGATGGAAGCGATCTGCATGATCTCTGCACGGGAGGTCCCCAGTTCAGCCGTCACCTTAATCAGGGCAAGCTCCCGCTCCACCCGCTCGCTGTCCGTCAGGTCGGAGACCTTGATCACGTCGATGAGCTTGTTGAGCTGCTTCATCACCTGCTCGATCTTTTCGTCGTCACCGATGACCACGATGGTGATCCGGCTCATGTCCGGTTCCTCGCACGGCCCGACCGCAAGGCTCTCGATATTGAACCCGCGCCGGGAGAAGAGCCCGGTGACCCGGGAGAGCACACCGGCCCGGTTCTCGACAAGGATGGATAAGGTATGCGGTTTCATGATCGGGGGTGCCCTCCTATCATCTCGTTGATCGCAGCACCAGCCGGGACCATCGGGAAGACATTCTCTTCGCGCTCGATCCTGAAGTCCATTACGAACGGCCCGTCACAGTCAAGGGAGGCCTGCAGTGCCGGGAGTACCTCGTCCGGAGATTCGACCCTTGTCCCTTCGATGCCGTAGGCATTGGCGATCTTCACGAAGTCGACCGGCGGGAGCTCGGTGAACGAATACCGGTGGTCATAGAAGAGTTCCTGCCACTGCCGGACCATGCCAAGATACATGTTGTTCAGGATGAGGACCTTCACCGGGATCCTGTTGGATGCAATGGTACCAAACTCCTGGATATTCATCTGGATACTGCCATCGCCGGCAATATCAAAGACCGGTACATCCGGGCGGGCAAAATGCGCCCCCATCGCGGCAGGGAGCCCGTAGCCCATGGTGCCAAGACCTCCCGAGGTTATCCAGGTGCGCGGGTTGTGGAAACAGAAGTGCTGTGCAGTCCACATCTGGTTCTGCCCGACTTCAGATACGATCACGGCCTTGTCCCGGACAAGGTCGCTCAGTGTCCTGATAATATACTGCGGGTGCAGTGCCCCGTTCTCCGGGCATTTGAGCGGGTGGTGCTGTTTCCAGTGCTTAATCTTTTTCAACCAGATCTCGTGGGCGTCACGCTTCTTCATAAGCGACAGCAGGTCTTTTAATACCGCTTTGACATCCCCGACAATAGGTACATCGATGCGCTTGTTCTTGCCGATCTCGGCCGGGTCGATATCGATATGGATGATCTTCGCATGGGGAGCGAAGGTCTCGATCTTCCCGGTCACCCGGTCGTCGAACCGTGCCCCGATCGCAATCATGAGATCGCATTCCGTCACCGCGAAATTTGCATATTCTGTACCGTGCATCCCCAGCATGCCGAGATTGAGCGGGTGATGGCAAGGAATGCACCCGATCCCCATCAGTGTTGTCGTGACCGGAATGGATGCAAGCGTAGCAAATTCCATCAGTTCGGGCGAGGCATTGGACGAGATGATGCCCCCGCCGGCATAGATGAGCGGGCGTTCTGCATGCCCGAGCAGGTCAAGCGCTTTTTCTATCTGGCGCTTGTGGCCCTTGTAGGTGGGATTGTAGCCGCGGAGCGTGACTTTCTCCGGCAGCTTCACGTCCCCGGACAGACCGGTACTCACGTCCTTGGGGATATCGATCAGGACCGGTCCCTGCCTGCCGGTTCCTGCGATATAGAACGCTTCCTGGACAACCCGGCTGAGCTCACCGGCATTCTTCACGAGGTAGTTGTGCTTCGTGACCGGCATCGTGATGCCCGTGATGTCCGATTCCTGGAAGGCGTCATTGCCCAAGAGGTTGGTCGGGACCTGCCCGGTCAGCGCTACGACAGGGATCGAGTCCATGTATGCCGTGGCGATGCCGGTAACAAGGTTACATGCACCGGGCCCGGAGGTGGCGAGGCATACGCCTACACGACCGCTAGCCCTCGCATAGCCATCTGCGGCATGCGCTGCAGCCTGTTCGTGCCGTACAAGGATGTGCCGCAATGACGAGTCGTAGAGTTCATCATAGATCGGCAGCACCACTCCGCCCGGATAACCGAAGATGATCTCGGTCCCTTCGCGCTGGAGTGATTCGACGAGGATTTTTGCCCCGGTTTTCATGTCCTGTCCCTCAATAGTCTGTTCATGCCGGCGATCATCGCCTCGACACTTGCCATGATTATGTCGGTGCGGGCGCCGCGTGAAGTAATTATCTTCCCGTCTTTACTTAATCTTACTGTCACTTCGACAAGGGCGTCGGTGCCACCCTGGATTGCGTCAACGTGGTACTCCTCGAGCCGGATGTCGGCAACGTCGCCAACGCACTTGCGCAGGACTTCCATTGCCGCATCCACGGGCCCGTCACCCGTTGCAGCCCCGGTCATCTCCACACCGTTCACGACCAACGTGACGGAAGCAGTCGGGATCATGTGGCTGCCTGAAGTAGCAGTGAACTGGCGCATCTTGATGACCGGCTTGCACTCGATCGCGAGCACGGCATCCGCAACCGCCATCAGGTCCGCATCGGTAACCCGTTTTCCGTCATCTCCAAGCTGCTTGATCCTTTTGACAATCTCTTTTATCTGGTTCTCGTCCGCCTTGTAGTTCATTTCGTTAAGGGCAGCCTCGACCGATGCGGAACCGGAATGTTTTCCGAGTACGATCCGTCGCTTGCGGCCCACCATTTCGGGCTTTACCGATTCATAGGTGGACGGTTCGCGGATCACGCCGTGGGCATGGATGCCGCTCTCATGGGTGAAGGCCATCTCGCCCACGATTGCCTTGTTTACCGCGAGCGGGACACCTGTATGCCGGGAGACGAGACTTGAGAGCGGGTAGATCAGCTCCTTCTGGATCCGAGTAGGGTAACCATAGAGCACTTCAAGCGCCATCACAACTTCCTCGAACGGTGTATTGCCTGCCCGCTCGCCAAGGCCGTTGACGGTCACATGGGCGCAGGAGGCGCCGGCTTTCAGGGCTGCCATCGTGTTAGTCACGGCAAAGCCGAGGTCGTCGTGACAGTGGATCGAGAGCGGGGCAATCCTTGCCAGCAGAGGGATAATTTCCGCCACCTTCTCCGGGGTCAGCAGCCCGACCGTATCGCAGAAGCAGAGCCGGTCGGCCCCGCGCTCCACGCCCGACGAAAAGATTGAGTAGAGGAACTGCTGGTCTGCCCTGGACGCGTCCTCACCGGAGAGTTCAACAATGAGCCCGCGATCTTTTGCATACTCCACGGCATCCATCGCCATTGCAACGACCTCATCGCGGGTCTTGCGCATCTTTTTGGCGATGTGCAGGTCGCTGACCGGGACGACGAGGTGGATCGAGTCCGCACCGCAGTCCGCAGCATAATCGATGTCCCCGTGCAGAGCCCGGACAAACGTGCAGATCTCCGATTTAAGCCCGGCATCGGCGATCCGCCGGATTGCTTCACGCTCCCCGTCGGATGCAGCTGCAGAACCGGCCTCGATGACATCGACACCAATGTTGGAGAGCCTCGTTGCGATCTCAAATT
Source organism: Methanoregula sp. (assembly GCF_050010295.1). GTDB lineage: Archaea > Halobacteriota > Methanomicrobia > Methanomicrobiales > Methanospirillaceae > Methanoregula. The sequence continues at coordinate 112,811 of NZ_JBEKLH010000004.1, read as the reverse complement.
TCTGGTCCGGGTTCAACGAGACACCAGGAGTCTGTTCCCCGTCCCGTAACGTGGTATCTAAAAAGCGCAGGTTTTCAACAAATAAAACACTCACTCATGGCAGATCACCATGAATATTCGTTTGAATGGAGAATATAAAAAGATTCGGGCAGTTTTGCGGGCCGATGAAAAAGAAAATGGTGAGGGAAGATTGAAGAGATTCTCAATGGGGGTTGATACCCCCATACTCCAGGTCGAGACAGACGCCGCCGCGGTCAAAGAACTCTAGTTCTTCTCGTCCTCAAGGGTCTGATAGACCACTCGGAACCCGAAGTTTGAGACCTTCCCGGATTCGTGGTCGGAGAGGTTCATCAAAACCTCGACGATAAGAAGGAAGGTGTAAGCCGGCCTTCGACGTTCTGATGAACCACTCATCAGTCCAGGATTTCTGACGAAAATCTTCTCTACAGCCTTCGGCTGCCCCCCGGCAGCGTCTCATCTTGAACACCGGTTATTCCTTGGCCTTTTTTACTTAAGCCCACCCAATACTGTGTCATCCAATGTCGCAGGATCCAAAGCCGGCGGGAGTGCAGTCTCATCCTGATCGCACCCTGATGTACTACCTCTCCCTGATCGGGTTCTTCGCTATATTCTCGACGACTATTTCCAAGAACCCGGTGCTCCCCCTCTTCGTGCAGGCTCTCGGCGCCGGTGACACCCTTCTGGGCCTCATCGCTGCAGTGTCGCCCCTTGCCGGCATCCTGTTCTCGTTTCCGATTGGTGCGATCTCGGACTCTATTGGGAGAAGACGCCTGCTTCGGGCATCGGGCGCCGTTTTCCTCCTCGCCCCGCTGCTCTACCTCTTCATAACCGATCCGCTCTGGCTGATACCGGTCCGGTTTTTTCATGGGACGGCGACCGCCATTCTCGGGCCTGTCGTCTCTGCTATCATCGCCGAGCGGTTCCCTGCGACAAAAGGCGAGATGCTTGGCAGTTACTCTTCGGCAACCCTGATCGGGCGCACCCTTGCCCCCCTTGCCGGCGGGATCATCATCTCGTTCTTTACGCTCACCCCGGGCCTGATCCCGTATCGGATGGTCTACGTCGCGGCCGCACTTTCCGCAGTCCCCGTTTTTTTCCTGATCTTTCAGTATCGCGAAGAAAAACCCGGGTCGCTGAACCTCCCCGGTTTTCCCGTATTCAGGGAGAGTTTTGTCACCTTCGTCACAAACCGCCGGCTGATAGCAACAGCGATGGCAGATATGGCGACCTATTTTGTGTTTGGTGCTTTAGAGACTTTCCTGCCGGTTTACCTGTTCGGGCTCCGTTTCCAGGCGTACGAAATCGGGATTATCTTTGCCATCCAGGTGCTCATCATTGCCGTGACAAAACCATTCTTCGGCAGGATCTCCGACCGGGTCGACAAGCGCTTCCAGATCATTACCGGACTGCTCGTTACCGGGGGGTCTGTTGCCGTAGTCCCGTTTGCAGCGACTTTTACCGGGTTCCTTGCGGCGAGTGCGATCTTCGGACTTGGCATGTCGCTTTCCACTGTGGCGACCAGCGCGTATGTTGCAGATGTGGCAAAAAAAGAGCAGATCGGCGCGTCGATGGGAGCGCTCTCTTCCATAATGGATATCGGGCAATCGGCCGGACCGGTTGTCACCGGCATCATCGTCGCCGTTGCCGGCTATCCGTCAGGGTTCTTTACGGGATTCATTCTCGCTCTTGCAGTTACCGGGATCTTTGTACTGTCCGTGCGAAGCCATGAGATTGCGATCATAGGGTAAGCCCTCAGGGAGAGCTCGTTGTCGTTACCGTGATTCAGGCTCTCTTGTCGAATACAGCAGATATCTTGCCAGGATCACTATAAGAACCGGCAACGGGACGACACCGTGTACGCATCTTCATTTCTGAAGCGGCACGATGCTCACGGGAATCCTCACGAAATAGTATCGATTCCCGGGGTGGGCACATTCCGACCGGAGAGTCTATATTTTACCGGTTCATACTATCCGGAAACCATCCGGGAGCCCGTATGTTGTTTTTTAAAAAGACAGACTCTTCCCCCAACCCTGCGTCCTGCGAGGAGATTGCTTGGCAGTGCCGGGAGCTGAAGGTGGCAGCGACCCGCGGCGAGCTCGGCGAGCAGATAGCACGACTCGTCCTGCAGCACCCGCCGGTCGAGATCCAGCGGATGAAGCGGAACTTTGCCACAAAGATCAAGTACCTCGCACCGGACTACCGCGACCTGCTGACAGGGAAGATCACCGAACACCTGCTCGGGACCTTCCAGCGGATACGGCTCATGCACCAGCAGGGGAGTTTCAGGGCCATGCAGGAACCGGTCGATGACAACCAGGGGAAGTACTGGGAGATGGTGGCGGAACAGTGCCGGGACGATGACGGGGGAGATGCCCCGGCAATCCGGTTCCTGAAGTACCTCCTTGCCGGCTTCTGCATGCTGGTACTGGACGAGCCCGGCCACCCGCCCGGCACGCCGTTTCCGGGCGGCGACATGGTCGAGTTCACGGACGGCGTCTACTACTGCCCGGTCCGGGAGAAAGCAAACGATGTAGACACAGCCCTCTGCCTGTTCTGCCCTGCCTGCCAGACTCCGGAGATCGGCTATCTCCGGCCTCTGACGAACCCAAGTGAGCACCGGAAACAGGAGTTTATCGAACACTGCCACCGGTTCCACAACTTCAACGGGTAGTCCGTGGTATAATTCTCAATACTCCTATAAAGACACATTTCCTGCCATTATCAGGAAAAAACGTGAAAATGGCGGAGAATTTATTTTATACCGTGTCCATGAATAGTATTGAAACGTAAGGGGTAAACCCTGTTTCGGGTCTTTTCACCGGGGTAAAATGATGAACACTACGCAGCTACTTGCTGATAACCCTTCCCTTTATATCAACCGTGAACTGAGCTGGATACGGTTCAACCGGCACGTGCTCGACGAGGCCCGGGATGAAAGCCACCCTTTACTGGAACGCGTGAAGTTTCTCGCTATATTCGCAAACAATCTCGATGAATATTTCATGATCCGGGTATCCGGTCTCCAGCGCCAGCTGGCAAAAGGTGTCCTGAAATCCCCCCCGGACGGAATGACTCCTTCACAACAACTGGATGCCATCCGGCAGATGCTCATTCCCGAACTTGAGGCCCAGTATGCTACCTGGCATACCGAGATCCTGCCCCGGCTCGATGCTACCGGCATCCATATCCACATGTATGCCGATCTTTCGGACGTGCAGAAAGCGTTCATGCACACCTTCTTTGTCAATGAGGTCTTCCCTGTCCTGACTCCTCTTGCCTTCGACAGCTCCCACCCGTTTCCCTTCATCTCCAACCTCTCCCTCAACCTCGCAATCGTCATCCGCGATACGGCAAAAAAAGAGTATTTCGCCCGGGTCAAGGTCCCTACCAACCTGTTCTCCCGGCTGGTCCGGATTCCTGATGCTGATACCGGCATACGTACCAAGAATACCGACGTCCACCTGATCTACATAGAGGAGATTATTGCGGCCCATCTCGACATGCTCTTTCCCGGCCTTGATGTTGTCGCCGCCTTCCCGTTCAGGATCACCCGGGACGCGGATCTCGAGATCGAGGTGGACGAGGCCTCTGATCTCCTGACCACGGTTGAGGAGATCATGGAACAGCGCGCGAAGGGTAAACCTGTCCGTATAGAAATGGAATGTTCCATGCACGAGAATATATGCCATATGCTCGAGAAGAAACTGGGTGTTCTGCCCGATATGATCTACCGGGTCGACCACCCTGTTGGTATGGCAGACCTGATGGAGCTCATGGCCCTAGATCGCGCCGACCTGAAAGACATCCCCTTCCCCCCTTCAGTACCCGAGGAGATTGGCGAGGGGAAAGATATCTTCGCGGCAATCCGCCAGCACGACGTCCTTCTCTATCATCCCTATGACAGTTTCACACCTGTGGTAAACCTCCTCAGGCAGGCAGCCCATGACCCGGACGTTCTTGCCATCAAGATCACCCTTTACCGTGTAGGTTCCAACTCACCGATTGTCAATGCCCTCATGGAAGCACGTGAGAACGGGAAGGCAGTCGCTGCGCTAATCGAACTCAAGGCACGGTTTGACGAGGAGAACAATATCGGTTGGGCCCGTGCGCTTGAACATGAAGGGGTACATGTCGTCTACGGTGTTGTCGGTCTCAAGGTTCATGCCAAGCTCTGCATGATTGTCCGGAGAGAAAAAGACGGGATCCGCAGGTACGTGCACCTCGGCACCGGCAATTACAATGCCACGACCTCCCGCATCTATACGGATTTCGGGTTTCTGACTGCGGACCGGGCCATTGGCGAAGATGTCGCAAATCTCTTCAATTTCCTCACCGGCTATGCGCGGATTGAGAAATACCAGAAATTTCTTGTGGCACCCATAAGTTTGCGGAACGGAGTCATCGATCGCGTTGACCGGGAGGTTGAACGACACCGCGAACATGGGGACGGTCATCTCATCTTCAAGATGAATGCACTTGTCGACCCGCTCTGCATTGTTGCATTGTACAGGGCATCCCAGGCTGGCGTGAAGGTGGAGTTGCAGGTGCGTGGGATCTGCTGTCTCCGCCCGGATATCCCTGGATTCAGCGAGAATATCACGGTCAGTGCGATTGTCGGCAGGTTCCTTGAACATGCACGGATCTATTATTTCCATAATGGAGGAAATGAAGAGATATTCCTTGGAAGTGCCGATCTGATGCCGCGTAACCTTGACCGCCGCGTCGAAGTCCTCTTCCCGGTGGAGAACCCGGTAATCCGGGATGCCATCGTGACGATGATCCTGCCGGCACAATTCCATGATACCGTCAAGCTCCGGTATCTGCAGGCTGACGGAACATATAACCGCGCCTTTCCCGCACCGGGTACAGTTCCGCTGAATGTCCAGTCATGGCTGGTGGATCACCGGGGATCATGGTATGACAGGCATACCTGAACTGGTCCTCCCCAAGACCGGGCTCTGCTGGTTCGGTATACGGAGTCTCCCCCCGCTCCTCGAAGCCTTTGAAAAGGAGATCGAAGGTGTAAAAGCCTCCGAGGATATTGAGTATATCCACCGCATGCGAGTCGCTTCCCGCCGCCTCCGGGCCGCCCTGCCCCTCTTCCGGCGCTGTTTTCCGCAGAAGCAGTATGCCCGCTGGATGCACGAGATCGCTGGTATTACCCAGGCGCTCGGCATGGCCCGGGACATGGATGTGCAGATCGCATTTCTGCTCAGGTTCCGGAAGAAGCGTTCTGCTTCTGTAGGTGTCCGGAACCATGCGGGACCCGGAACCGCGAACCCGATGGAACCGGCAATCGCATACCTCCTGAAAGAGCTCAGGAGGAAGCGGCGAGAGCTCCAGGTCCGCGTCCTCTCAGCCATTGAGGCGCTGCAGAAGAGCGGGGTCATCGGCGAAATGCGTGCCACATGGATTTCGCAGATCGCTGCCGGCCGGCGGACACTCGTGCAGTCCCTTGCCTATGGAGTACCGACCGTTGCTGCCTACCGTATCGTGTCGCGCCTTGAAGCCATGCGATCCTATGAGCCCTGGGTAACGCATCCCGACGCAGTAGCAGAACACCACGCGATGCGGATAGCGGCAAAAAAACTCCGGTATACGATGGAGGTGTATGGGCCCGTATTCCGCCTCGGCCTGAAAAAACCCCACGCGCGGGTGAAGAGGGTGCAGGAGATCCTCGGGGATCTCCATGACTGCGATGTCTGGATCGATCATGTCACCCGGCTGCTCTTACGGGAGCGGAGCCGCATGAGGTCAGAGAAAAAAGAGAAGCGCCCGGACACCGCAACGCTTGCAAGCCTGCGTATTTTCCTGCACAACCGCGAACGGGAACGGATCCTGGTGCACCGCTATTTTGTACGCTACTGGCAGACCCTCACCAGAGTAAAGATATGGAACGATCTCCGGCAGACTCTCACGAACGGGCGGAGGAAGCGGTTCATCCCTGCACGGGAATTCCGGGAACCGGAGGTCCGTATGGCGTGTGAATCTTTCGCGGCGGCCTATCCTGACTGGCTCGCACACCACCGGACCGTGACCCGGCTCGCGCTCATGCTCTTTGACAGCCTGCAGTCCCTGCACCGGATGTCCCGGCACGACCGTGCCCTCCTCGAAAATGCCGCCCTGCTCCATGACATTGGCTGTGTGGGTGGCCAGAAGCGGCATAATGCCCGTACCGCCTGCATGATCTTTGCTGAAGAATCACTGCCGCTCGATATATCCGACCGCATCTTGGTTGGCCTTGTCGCCGGCGCCCACCGCGGTCAGGTCCACACCGGATCCCACCCCCTCTTTGCCCTGCTCGGCCCCGAACACCAGAAGAGGGTACTTCAGCTCGCAGCAATCCTCCGTGTTGCGGACGGTCTTGACTTCCTCCATACGGGGTCAGTCCAAGAGATACACTGCATCATCGGCACCGGGGAGATCACGTGCGATGTCATATCTGCCGTTGATGTCATGCCAGAAAAAGAGCGGGCGCGCTCGAAGTCTGGACTCTTTGTCAGCATGTTTGAACGGGAACTGGTGATCCGGTGAAGGATGAGGGCATCGGCCCTGACGGGAGGGTCGTCACGTTCATCGACATGGGGACCAACTCGATCCGGGTGCTAGTCGTCCGCCTCAATCCGAACCATTCCTATACGATCCTGACACGGCAGAAACAGCAGGTGCGGCTGGGTGAAGGGGAGTTTGAGGACGATGAGATCCTGCCGGAGGCGATGGAACGCGCCGTTATGGTGGCAAAAAAATTTTCGGATCTGGCACGGACCTTCCATTCCGACGAATTCGTTGCCGTTGCCACCTCCGCCACCCGCGAGGCATCGAACCAGAACGAGCTGTTGCACAGGATACGTCAGGAGGCGCAGCTCGACGTCCGCGTCATCTCCGGCCGTGAGGAAGCGCGGCTGATCTATCTCGGGGTTGCGAGCGGTATCCACCTCGGGGACCGGAGGGCCTTGTTCATCGATATCGGCGGGGGCAGTACCGAGATCGCGATCGGGGGGTCGAAGGACTACCAGTACCTCGACAGTTTCAGGCTTGGGGCGATCCGGCTCACGAACCACTGTTTCCCTTCAGGAGAGGCCGGCCCGGTAACTCCGGAGGAGTACCAGAAACTCCGGCAACATATCCAGAATGCCATCATCCATTCGGTGCGCGAGATACGGAAGTATGGACCGGACTGCGTTGTTGGCAGTTCCGGTACCATCATGAACCTTGCCGAGATTGCGGCCAAAGCCCTGCACCCGTCAGAAGGGAGTCCTGACCAGATCCTGACCTACCGGGATCTCAAAAAAGTCATCGATCTCCTCTGCTCACTTCCTCTTGAACAGCGCAAGAAGGTGCCGGGTATCAACCCGGAGCGGGCCGATATCATCATCGCAGGAGCTGCCATCCTCGAGACCCTGATGAAGGAGCTATCCCTTGATTCGGTCATCACGACCAACCGCGGACTGCAGGATGGTCTCCTCGCCGATTATCTTTCGCGGCTGGATGACTTCCCTCTGCTGGGAGAGCTCACCCCGCGGCAACGGAGCGTGCTCCAGCTGGGGAGGTCGTGCGGGATCAATGAAGTGCACGCCCGTACCGTCACAAGCCTCGTGCTCTCTCTTTTCGATTCGGCCAAGGATCTCCGGCTCCACACCTTCGGAGATACGGAACGCGAACTGCTGGAATATGCGACCTTCCTCCATGACATCGGGTCGTTCATCTCGTACACCAACCACCACGCGCATTCCTATTATATTATAAAAAATTCCGAGCTTCTCGGTTTTAACCAGAAGGAAGTGACGTTCATCGCAAACCTTGCCCGTTTCCACCGGAAAAAAATACCCCGAAAAAAAGATCCCGGCATTTCTGAGCTCGACTCACGGGAACGGGACGCCCTCCTGATCCTTGCCACGTTCATCCGGCTCGGGGAAAGCCTTGACCGGAGCCATGCCGCGCTGATCCAGCACGTGCGGTTTTCCCGTGCGGACAGGGAGTCAGTATGGCTCGAAGTCCTCGGGAGGGGAGACTGTCAGCTAGAGATCTGGGGGATAGAGGCCGAGAAGAGAGGGTTTGAAAAGACATTCGGCAGGAAACTCATCATCCAAGTCCTGAGTGCTGATGACTCCTGTTAAGGGACAGGACACAGTACCACCGTTTTTTATAATATATGCACCGATATCTGTTACATCCTGCCTTGCCGGGAACCGGATGGCTGCATAAGCAATTATATGATTTGTCCCGCAAGTTCAGGAGGTCGGTTTTTCTGATCACGTACAAACAGGCAGTGATATCAGAAGAACGGGTCTCCATCCGAAGAAAAAATGAGAACGGGTCTCCCGGTTATCTCGGGAGAGCAGCAAGGATCATGTCTTTTACACCCGGCGGGAGGTTGATCCCGTCGAGAATAACCGGGACAACGCTCATAAGCGCTTTCTGTCCTTCCGGCGTTGCTGCAAAACTTTTCAGCATATCTGTACCTTGAGGGGATGCGAGAAACTTCTTTGCTGCGTCCTGTCCATCAGGGCTGGCAAGGAAGCTTCCGATCGCCCCGCCCATTCCACCTAGACTTCCAAAATCCATGTCTGGTCACTTCACGTTATTGCTTATACCCGTTGATCCCGGATTAATTTAAACATAACCTCCCGATCGTTCCGATACTCACCTGTATGCCGAAACCGGGTGAATGCTGAAAATTATTACCCTGAACATGAAAACGAACGCGTATTCCCGCCAACTCTGCCCGAAGTTCGCCGTCCAGGGGACGGGTTCATGCCGCCGCCCCTGTTCCGAAAGTTTCCTCCGTGTATGCCAGGATACATTCCGTCGCGTGGTTCGATCTCTTTACGGCGCAGTTTTCCGGGAGTCCGCCAGGATCTAACATCGGCGCGGAATCCCCACAGATCCTAGAGCTTCTTGAGAGCCTGCACGAGCTTCCCCACAGACTCCTGCGCGTCACCGTAGAGCATCCGCGTATTGTCCCGGTAGAACAGGTCGTTCTCGATCCCGGCGAAGCCCTTCCCCTGGCCGCGCTTGAGGACGATGACGTTCTTCGCCTGATCTACGTTGAGGATCGGCATGCCGAAGAGCGGGCTGCCCTGACGGTGCGCCGCCGGGTTGACGACGTCGTTGGCCCCGATGACGAGGACGAGGTCGGTGCCCGGGAACTCTGGGTTCACCTCGTCCCGGTCGAAGAGATGGTCGTAGGCGACCCCCGCCTCGGCAAGTAGGACGTTCATGTGCCCCGGCATCCGCCCGGCAACCGGATGGATCGCGAACTTCACCCGGATGTCCTTGCTCTCGAGCAGATCGGTCAGCTCTTTGACTTTCTGCTGGGCCTGGGCAACCGCCATGCCGTAGCCGGGAGCAATGATCACTTTGTTCGCGTAGGCGAGCATGACCGCGACGTCGTCGGCCTCGATCGACTTCATACTGCCTTGGATCTGCATCCCTTTCTCCTCTGTCGCGCCAAAAGCGCCGAAGAAGACATTCAGGAGCGAGCGGTTCATCGCCCGCGCCATATTGAGCGTGAGCAGCGAACCCGCGGCGCCGACAATGATGCCCGCGACGACCATCGCATAGTTTGGGGTAGCAAACGAAAACCCGTCGAGTGCAACGGCGAGCCCGGTGAAAGCATTGTACATCGAGATCACGACGGGCATGTCCGCCCCGCCGATCGGGAGCGTCATCAGGAGCCCGAACCCGAGCGAGAGGACGAAGAACAGCGGGAGATACATGGCGACGGTAAGCGGGATCCACGACGGCTCCAAGAGGATGAGCTCACCGGACACTATGGCGAGGGCCAGGACTGCCATGTTGACGGGCTGCTGACTTGGGAAGGTGATCGGCCGCGGCCGCATCCAGCCTTGGAGCTTCAGGAACGCGATGAGGCTCCCTGCAAACGAAACGGCTCCGATGAGGCCTCCAACGACAGCGAGAGAACCAGTTGTGGCGGTGGTGGTGCCGAGGAGCCCGACGGCTGAGATCCCGGCCGCTGCGCCGCCGCCCATACCATTGTAGAGCGCGACCATCTGGGGCATGCCCGTCATTGCGACGCGCTTCGCCGCGATATAACCTAACCCCCCGCCGATGACAATCGCGATAGCCATCAGGGTAAAGTTGGTGAGGCCCGGGGTAAGGAATGTGACGAGGGTCGCGATCAGCATTGCGGCGCCTGCCCAGACGATCCCGCTCCGGGCAGTGAGCGGGTGGCTCATCCTCTGCAGGCCCACGATGAAGAAGAAGATCGTCGCAATATAGATAGGGTCGATCAGGTGGGAGAGGTCGATCATCTTAAGCCCCCTTGCCGGGCTTCTTTCCGCTGCGGTCGAACATCTGGAGGATCCGTTCCGTGACTACGTAGCCGCCGGTGACGTTTGCCGCGCCGAGGATGACCGCGACAAAACCGATAGCCTGCTCCAGGGGCGTTGCAGCGAGACCGAGCGCGACCATTGCTCCGACCAGCACGATCCCGTGGATAAAATTCGAGCCGCTCATCAGCGGCGTGTGGAGGATGACGGGGACCCGGCTGATGACTACGTAGCCGGTGAACGCGGCCAGCATCGCGATGTAGACCGCGGTCCAGAGCGTGGTCACGTCGCTCATGGCTTCACTCCGCTCAGCAGTTCGCGTGTCGGCCTATGAAGCACCTCGCCCGCGTGGACCAGGAGGCTCGCGACAAGGATCTCGTCGGTGAACTCCTCCGCGATCGCCCCTTCTTTGTCTACCAGGAGTGCAAGGAACGACTGGAGGTTCTTCGCGTACATCTGGCTGGAGTGGAACGGTACCCGAGACGGCAGGTTCTGCGGGCCCAAGATCGTGATGCCGTGCACATGGACGGTCTTCCCTGCCTGAGTCAGCTCGCAGTTGCCCCCCGATTCAGCGGCCAGATCGACGATGACGGCACCTAGCCTCATCGTCGCGACGGTCTCCCTAGTAATGAGTAGGGGGGCCTTCCGGCCGGGGATGGCGGCTGTCGTGATGACGATGTCTGCCCTCGCGACTGCAGCGGAGACCATCTGCTGCTCCTTCGCCTTCTCCTCGGGCGTCAGCTCGCGGGCGTAGCCACCCTGGCTTTCCGCATCGATCTCGAGCTCGAGGAACTTCGCTCCAAGGCTCCTGACCTGCTCCCCCGCGGCGCGCCGGACGTCGTAGGCCTCGACGATGGCACCGAGCCGCTTTGCCGTGGCGATCGCCATGAGGCCGGCAACGCCGGCACCCAGGATGAGCACGGTTGCCGGTCGTATCGTGCCTGCGGCCGTCGTCAGCATCGGGAGGAACTTCGGGCAGTTCCCGGCGCCCAGGATGGCTGCCGTGTACCCGGCAGCCGTGGCCTGGGAACTGAGTGCATCCATGCTCTGGGCGCGGGTGATCCGCGGGACGAGTTCAAGGGCAAAGGCAGTGACCCTCCGGTCGCGCATCCGGGCGACGGCCTCGAGGTTGTTCGTCGCGTTCATGAACCCGATGACGATCGTACCCCCGGCGAGTTGATCGACCTCGGCGACGGTCGGGGGCTGGACACGCAGCACGATCCGGGCACCGTCCAACAGGTCTGTCCGGCTGGTTACGATCTTCGCACCGGCGGCCGTGAAGAGTTCGTCAGGGTAGTACGCGCCTGTTCCCGCGTCATGCTCGACCCGGACCTCGAGACACAACTTCGTGAGCTTTTGGACAACCTCCGGTACTGTCGCCACGCGCTGTTCCCCTGGGGCCAGTTCTTTTGGAACGGCGACCACGACCGGCATGGCGGTCGAGCCTTTCGAACCTGTCGGGATTGTACCCTTTTCATCCTGTGCGTCGATGGGGGTACTCACAATTCCCACCCCGCTTGATCGGTTTTTTCGATACGGAACAACCTTTTCACTCCATGGATAATCTGCAATGTATCGTACCAGTTGAACCTAGACCCTTTTTATTTTACGCACTCGTACGGCTACACCGCGGCGGGACCGGGCCATCTCCTCCGTCGGGAGGGCAGCACGACCGGTAGCAACGGCTCGCGCGCCCGTGACTAGCACCTCGTCACCGACCCGTATACCCGGGTCAGCCCGGGTGACGCCCGGGACGAGCACGTCCCCTTCCGGGATGAAATCGTCAATGTATACCCGGTATCCTTCCGGGATGAGGTCCCACCCATCAAAGGTGGGGCGGAGCAAGCCTGTGCCGGTATCGATAGAGAAGAGCTGGGTCAAGCCCCTGCTGTAGAACAATTCCGGGAAATGCCCCCTGAGGGATATCCCTCTCGTATCAATGTCGCAGTTAAACTGGTACGAAACCATGCCGTGCAGCCGGTCATCCTTGATCCTGTGTTCTCCCGCAAGTGCTGAATCGAGAGCATTGAGAGCCTTCGCACCGGTAAGGTGTTCAGTACCGGAATATTCAAGGGTTATCCCGCACGCATCGGCGGCTGCCTTCGCGACCGCGAGCGCCCCGCCGTCGAGGTGGGCAATGATGCGCCGGTTATGGTGACGTTCGAAGTACCGGGCGAGGATACCTGCGATTACTGCCCGTTCTTCCGCGTCCCAGTAACCGGTGACCGGAACATCGTAATGCCCCGCCGGGTAGACACATTCCAGTTCCCGCGGCACGAGCCCAAGCGGGGAGGTGACGATCAGTTCATGGGCACGGCCCCCGACAGCCTGCTGGAATTTCCGGTGGCTCTGCGAAATGGAATAGGGTTTTTTTGCCGAACAGGGGAGGAGAACTGCAACATCCGTTTTCGGGGGGATGTACCGGGTCAGTACCCGTTCCGCGAACCGGCGGACTTCGGCCCGCTGCATGGACTCCCCCGAGTTGGCCCGCATGACCCCGCTGCGGGCGATGGGGAGATGCTGCTCCATGAACGGGTAGTGATTATCGATATAGCGCAGAATTGCGACCTGATTGGCATCGAGCCGGCAGCGGGACTCGACAAGGTCCCTCAACATTCCGGCCTCGATAAACCGGGCAGCGAGAGCGACTTCCCTGCAGAGAGCCTCGCGATTGTGTTCCCGGAGATCACCGTTCCGGCACCCGGCACACGAACAGGTCCCACCTTTCTGCATACCGGCGGGGAATTCACCTTCGGGAATGCAGAAGAGATCCTGTGCGGATCTCAGGTCAACCGCCCGGTAGTCGAACAGGTCAAACCCCGAATAACAGAGGGTGGCCACGTTTGACGGGAGCGCAGCGGCCGGGGCATACCATGCCGTGTCGGCAGGTGTCTTCTCCTTGAGCTCGACAAGCCAGTCGACATAACTCCGGGGGTTGGTAAATGCGATATGCCAGCCTGCGACCATGACACAGTCGCCGCTCTGCGCACGGTTGTCGAGGAAGGGGTGAACCTGCACTGGCTGTAATGATCCGGGCGGCGGATACGTCTGAACAAGGTGTGCCGGGGCACAGAGCGGGAGGTTTGTCCCCGAAAGGGAACGAAGGGCAGGGAACAGGTCCTCACAGTCGGCTGCAGCAGGAAGAGGTTGTCTGGCCCCGTCCAGTTCAAGGGTGGCGGTACGGGAGAGCCCGTCCCGTTTCCGGATGTTATACCGCATTATACAGCACCTCAATCTCTCCCAGTTCCTGCCGGACTATGGGTTCCCATCTCGCGCTGCAGGAGACTGCAATCCTGCTGCCGGGATGGGTTGAGCAGAGCAAACGAACCCCTTGGCATCCCCGGCGAACCATCGGTTCATCCCATTCCGGGACCTCGCTTGGCCCGATCGGGAATGTCTCCCCGAGCTCGCGGGAATAGGGGCCGAACGGGGGGCGGAAGAGCAGGGTCTCTTTGAACCCTTCACACTTATTTCCGTCGAACGAGACCAGGACGGTGTCTTCAAGTCTCAGGCGGGAAAGCATCTGCTGGTAGTGCAGCACTTCGGTTCTCGCGCAGCTCTCGTCGCCCCGGTAGAAGAACCGGCGCTTGGTGACCCGGTCGTGCAGTTCAAGGGACGGCGCATGCCCGAGCAGGGCCCGGTAACCGGAGAGCAACTGCGGGTGACCGCGGCAGCGCTCGTCCACCAGCTCCCAGAGCGTGCCGTCAACGATGGCCTGCCGGATCCGGGAGATCTCGGCGAGGGTCACGTACAGGTTATGGAGTGCAAGCAGGCGTTCCCGGTCCGGGGCGGTGCGGAGCTCTTCGGCAGTATACGTGCGGCACACTGAACAGGCGCAGGGGAGATCGGCCAGTTCGTCCAGCCGGAAGCTCCCGTGAACGGTCAGGTACCGCCCGGCTTTTGCATAAAGGGCATAGGCCGCCGAATCGAACAGGTCGCAGCCCATCGCGGTGGCAAGCGCGAACATCGACGGGTGGCCGGCGCCGAACAGATGGGTGCAGGCAGCCGGGGAGAGGGTCCGCTTGGCTGCCATGACCACGCTGACAAGGTCGCGGTAGCGGTACGACTCCATGAGCGGGACCACGGCCCCGATCGGGCAGAACGAAAACCCCATGCCGGACACTTCCCGCCCCGCCTGTTCCCGGAGGTCTTCAAAGATACCGCCCTGTACCGGTCCGGCGATCGGGGCATCCCTGCCGAAGACCTCCCGTGCCTCGGCCAGCCGCCGCAGGGTAACTGCCAGTTCCTGTTCCGCTGTCTCCCGGTCGGAGGCCGGCGATGTGGGAATATCGAGCGGCACCCAGATGTCGCTTCCGATATCCCGCTGGAATGCCAGGGTCCCGGTGCTGGTGATGGAAACCTGCCCGTAGACCGAGAGCTGGAACGAACCGGAATCGGTCATGATCACGCCGTCGAACCCAAGGACTTTATGCAACCCCTCGGTCATGGCACGTTCGCGGAACTGCCTGCTCTGGGAGATAATGTAGCCGTTGGTGATGATCGCCTCAACGCCCATCTCCCGCAGCTCATGGGGGGTTACCAGCTGGAGGTGGGGGTTGATCACCGGGAGGAGCGCAGGAGTCCTGACCGTCTTTTTCCCTATTGTCAGTTTCCCGCAGCGCCCTGCGATATCGCTGTACAGGCTTTCAAATGCAATTGCCATGTCGCACCGTAGTGTCCCTTTCTATGTGCTGTGTTCAGGTTAAACGGTTGCGCCTTCAGGAATGCTCGGTAAAGATCTGGCCTTCGAATGTGAGCACTTCAACATGCGGGGATTTCCAGCAGCCGGTGGAGAGTCCTGCTTTCGTACAGGTATGATCGAGGAATGTTTTTGCGTCCCAGGAGTATTCAGTTGCTACCTGAGGGAGCAGGAGGCCGCTCGTACCCATGCCCCGGATGATAAGCCCGTGTTTTCCCACGACCACCCGGCCCGGACGCTGCTCAGGTGTTCCTTTGAGGCATTCCGGGGCGCTCAGGATGGTTACTTCAATCCGTATCCCCGGCAGTTCTTCTTTCCGCACCGGTGGGAAGCGGGGGTCTTCGAGCGCAGCTGCCGCCCCGGCATGTTCGATGGCATCACCCAGCGGCATCACCGGGTAGGGGAGCCCGATGCAGCCGCGGAGACAGCTATTCTCGGTCAGGGTGACAAACACTCCTCGTTTTTCACCAAAGACCGGTGAGGAATCCCGGGCCGGTCTGGGTTTTTTTGCAACTGCATGTTCAACAGCACCGCGTGCCAGACGCAGTGCAGCCATCCCCTCGTCACTGGATAACATGGCCATTACCCTTTGCCTGTGACTGTCTATAGTGCACCTTGTTTAACAATCTATCGAACCCGTACATCCGGCCCATCTCCCCTGCACCAGCGCTGGCCTTATCTTCTTACCGAACCCATGATTACAGGAGAGGGAGAGAGCGGCCGACGGTGACTTGCAGAGTCGCTGAGGAAAGTCCTCCCACCCACCGGTCACGCAGCCGTACGCAAGTACGGGTGGCGAGAGTCACGGCAATGGCACAGAAACGACACGGCCTGTTTTCAGTGATGATGCGGAGAAAGCCCACAAGGCATGAAGCAGGGTTCCCCTGCGAGTAACCCGTTGAGCGCTCACAGACAGGAATCGGTGAAACGGCGAACCCCTGCGGGTGCAAGCCAGAACAGGACTATGGATCGTCCGGTATCCGTCCGGGTATGGCGCATAGCTGAATGCCGCTGGAACAGAAGGAGGCTTACTCCTCCCACTCATTTACCCGAATGCTCTTGTACAGCCTTTCGGATCTTTCTTGAAACATGCGTAAACGAACGCTTTTCCCTAGGTCTGATATTCTCACAGTGGTGATTGGTGGTAACAGGACATTCATGCACTCTCACGCTCAGGAAGCTACATCTATTCGCGGATCATCAGATACCGGATAACTGCAGGAAGATTCCCATGAAACTGTCAGTATGTTTACCCAATGGCAGGGTCCGGGCACTCGCCCTTGTGGCGGGTATTGCCTTCCTCCTGATCGTGCCATCAACCGCCCTGGATCTCTCCCCGGGTTCACCCCAGACATCACTTCCGACGATATCTCAGGGGGATCCCGTATATATCCATGGGATTGCCACCGGGCACCCGTCCAACGGGCTTCAGATTTGGCTGATAGGTACGAACTACGTAAAAATTGACAATGTCATGGTGAATGACGACAATACTTACACGTACGAACTGAAATCTGCGGACACCCGGAACCTGGCTTCCGGCCAGTATGTTATGCTCATCCAGCACCCGATGATGAACGGGCAGTTTGATATAACCTACGATCCGGCAACCGGTAAGGTGATCAACCGGCAGACCGGGATCGCAATCTTCCAGCTCACCGGGGCCGGAAGCCTCCAGAGCTCCTATTCAGCCGCTGCCCTCATGCAGGCCATAAACAGCCAGAATGTTGACGATACATTTGCATCGGTCACATTCAATATCGGGAACCCCAACACGTTTATCAACCCTGTCGGAGACCACGTGACCGGCGACCAGTTCACGATTGGCGGTTCCACGAATCTTGCCTCAGGTGACAACCTCCTGGTTCAGGTCACTTCGTCCTCGTTCTACCCTACAAAAAAAACCCTGCCGTCTGGTGTCAGCGGAGCTTCCGGCATGGTCACGGTGGTCCAGGGATCGGAGGGGTATAATCAGTGGTCGTTCAAGGTGAATACTACCGGCTGGACTCCGGATGAATACCTTGTGCAGGTCTCGGGTATAACCGTGGCTGTCACCGGGTCAGCAACATTCAACCTCCTTCCTCAGATGCCGGTAGCCAATGTCTCTGTCACTCCTGCAGTCCCTGCAACACCGATAACAGGGACCACAATCCCGGTTGTTGTGAATCTCACGACCGCGAACTATCCCCCCGCGACAAAAAAGGCACCCGTTTCCGCTTTGGCCTGCATCGGTGCATGCGCGGGTGCGGCAATCGTTCTGCGGATGAAAAAGAGATAAATCCTGTCTTTTACCAGCCCAGGAACAGGGTCTTGGTCCGGGAATACTGCTCGAGCGCGTGGCTTCCGTTTTCCCTGCCAATGCCGCTTTCGCTCACGCCCCCGAACGGAATCTCCGGGGGAACCGTGAGGTGGCGGTTGACCCAGATGATCCCGGCATGCACGTTGTCGAATACTTTCCGGACGGTATGGATATTGGCAGTCCAGACTGAGGCCCCGAGGCCGAACCGGGTGGTATTGGCTTCCTGGATAGCGGCGTCGAGGTCCGGTACCGTCATGACTGGCAGGACCGGGCCGAATACTTCCTCCGTCAGAAGCCGTGAACGCCCGGAGACGTCAGAAACCAGAGTCGGGCGGTAAAAAAATCCCGCTTCATACGCTTTTCCCGTGAGGGGGCAGCCACCGGAAAGGACGGTGCCGTCATTATTCTCATGGGTTTCTTCAACCAGCCGGGCGATGCGTTCCCGCTGGACCGCACTGTTCAGGGGCCCCATCTCCGTTTTCGGGCCAAGGCCGTTGCCGACATTCAATGCATCGATGCGGGATTTCAGTTTCCGGAGAAACGTCCCGGAAACCTTTTCGTGGACGTACAGGCGCTTGACTGCAGTACAGGTCTGCCCGGCGTTGTAGAATCTGCCCCTGATCGCTCCTTCCACTGCCTTGTCAATATGGGCATCGTCCATAACGATCATGGGATCCGAACCCCCCAGTTCGAGTGTCAGCTCTTTTGGGTGGGCCGCAGCGAGTGCCCGTATCTTCCCACCGGTCTCGCTGTTGCCGGTAAACGAGATCTTCCGCACAAGCGGGTGCCGGACGAGGGCTTCCCCGACCGTCTCTCCCCACCCGGTAACGACGTTGAGTACTCCCGGCGGAAGACCGCTTTCCTCAAGAATCCCTGCCAGGGTGAGGTTTGCGAGGGGTGTTGACGATGCCGGTTTGACCACGAGGGTATTTCCGGCAAGCAGGGCGGGTCCCACTTTCCAGCCCATGATTATCACCGGCATATTCCAGGGAATGATGGCCCCGCAGACACCGAGTGGTTCCCGGGTGACGAGGCAGTCCCCCGCCGGGCCGAGACGGGACAGCTCTCCGGTCTGGTGGGCAGATATACCGGCGTAGAATTCAAGGATGCCGGCAAACCCCCGCACTTCATCGATCGATTCTTTCAGCGGCTTTCCCTGTTCGGTTGTAAGGAGACGGGCGACATCGCGGTGCCGCTCGCGCACGACCCCTGCGGCACGGAAGAGGATCATCCCCCGTTCCCTAGTGGTTTTCTGTTTCCAGCCGGCAAATGCTGCCTCTGCTACCTCAACCGCCCGGTTCACGTCTTCAGAAGACCCAAAGGGAACCCGGTCAACCAGTTCACCGGTCGCTGGATTTTTTACTTCTATCGATGTCCCGTCAAGCGAGCCTGTTCCGGTTCCGCCAATCCTCATCTGCATATGTCCGTCACCCTCCCCTTCCTGTATTTTCATATTGACCTGAACGTTAAAAAACATACAATAGCACCATTCCGGAGCGGTTTCCTGGGTCATCCCTACGGTATTGCCGTCGTGGAATCATTCCTTACGCAAAACTATTTCTTGGCAGACTCTGATGTCTGCCTGAGAAGCGATGCCAGATAATCCTGAGGAGTTCCCGGCAACACCCGGACCGTCGCCGCTGATACCGGCCGTCCCGGCAGAACAATCTCCACCGGAATTACTTCCTGAAGCTTCAGATCTTACCTGGGAGAAGTCCGTTGAGAAATCTGCAAAACCCGTTGCCGTGATGTTCTATTCCCCCGGCTGCGCGTTCTGTCGCCAGATAGAACCGTATTTCAGGAATTATGCTGCCGAATACCGCGACACCGTTGTCTTTATCCGCCTGAACGTCATGACCAGCCCGTGGACTGCCGAACGGTACGGCGTGCGAAGCACCCCCACGTTCAAGTTCTTCTGTGACGGCAAGCCCGTGCAGGAGATGGTCGGCGCCGTTTATCCGGCGATTCTGAAAAAGATGGTGGATGAAGTGCTGGTGCATGGCAAGGAATGCGCGAAGAGATCAACATCCATCGATTACGAGATCACCGGATATGGATGAATGCGTTCAGGGTGGCGGGCATCCCGGATGCATTTCAGCAATGGCCTGAATCCGTCCGGGAGAAGACGGGTGAAGAACGTATCCGGGCAACCGATGATGAAGGTATTCACTGTACCTGTCCGCAATGTCCTTCGTACACCCTGCCTGCAAAGGAAAATGGCGAACTCTTCTTTGTATCTCCGGTAAAACCGGCCCTGTCTCTCGGAGGACCGGGGATGTTCCTGCGGGAATTGCCCGGTTGCGAGGACCTAGGATGATGTACCACGATCTCTGTCAGAAAGGAGGTGAGGGCAGCCCGCGGTACGAGATGGAGGTCTGCTGACCTTTTTCAGTCGAGGTTCCGGCTGCAGCCGCACAGTATTGCCGCTTCTGACACGGCTTTTGCAACGGCCTGCGTCACACCCTTGTCAAGGATGTTGGGAAGGATCCGGTCGTGGCGGGGTTTTTGTACATACTCCGCAATTGCATGCGCTGCTACGATCTTCATCTCATCCGTGATACGGGTCGCACGGGCATCGAGAGCACCGCGGAAGATCCCCGGGAAAGCGAGAACGTTGTTGATCTGGTTGGGGAAATCGCTTCTCCCGGTCCCTACTACAACAGCCCCTGCGTGCCTGGCAGCGTCCGGCCAGATCTCGGGAACCGGATTTGCCATGGCGAATACGATGGCATCCTTGTTCATCGACCTGACCATCTCTTCAGAGAGGACATCCGGGGCAGAAACGCCGATAAAGACGTCTGCACCTCTCATCGCGTCAGCAAGAGACCCGCAGAGAGCCGGCTTATTGGTCTCTTCGGCTATGATAAACTTGTACTTGTTCTTGTAAAGGCCTTCACGTCCCCGGAAGATGGTCCCCTTGGTGTCGCAGACGATGATCTCGTTGACCGTTGTACATACATTCGGGTTATACCCGATACATTTCAGCAGCCGGGTGATTGCAAAACCTGCCGCCCCGGCGCCACAGATCACGATATTCAGATCAGGGTATTTTTTGCCGGTGACTTTGCAGGCATTCAGAAGTGCTGCGAGGACAACAACCGCAGTGCCGTGTTGGTCGTCATGCATCACCGGTATCCCGATGTCCTGAAGCGCGTCCTCGACCTCAAAACATTTCGGGGCTGCAATATCCTCAAGGTTGATGCCGCCGAAGACCGGTGCAATATTTTTTACCTGGTCAGTAAAATCGGTCTCATAGCTCTCGAAACAGATCGGGAATGCATCGACACCGGCAAACTCCTTGAAAAGGATCGCTTTTCCCTCCATGACCGGGATCGCTGCGTACCCCCCGATGTTCCCGAGACCGAGAACGGCAGAGCCGTCGGTGACTATCGCAATGGTATTCGCTTTAAGCGTATACTTATAGGCGAGGTTCCTGTCTTTCATGATCTCCCGGCACACTTCGGCAACGCCCGGCGTATATGCCCGGGAAAGGTCGGCCTTATCCCTCAACGGGACTTTCGGGCGGATCTCAAGTTTTCCACGGTGCTTTGCATGCAGGGCAAGCGCTTCAGCATAGATCTCGTCACTTCCTGGTGAAAACTGCAACCGGATTCTTCTCCTGTACGAGAAAATGTCGGGACAGGTAAAGAAGTTAGTGGTAGGACAGGAGTAATGCTATAGGGCAATGGTCCCGGCACTGTACCAATGTCTGCGATTATCTGTCGGGTCGTGAAGAAGATTATAAGGCAAGGATGAACAACTATATACATTACAGTATAACTTAGTCAATCAGCCTGCCATCGTCAGCTGCGTCTACGCATCCCTTTACGTCAACCAGATCCTCTGATAGTTCGGAAATATAAAAGGGAACAGACACGGTTCCAGAAGTTTTAAAACAAGACGCCCCGGCCGAGGGGACTTTGTCGAGGTTGGAATTCATGCCATTCCAACGTTTTTCCATAAAATTTGAACCTCCATGGGTTCTACCAAAGAGATCGCCGGATAAAGAAAAAAAGTTTTGTATTGGGGGGGAAAGTTAACTGCTGATTTCCGATTTTCATCTAAAAAAATTCCATATCAACTGACAACATATTAGAAGCCGGCAGATCTATTCAGGTATCTTCATTAAAAATGCTTGGGAAATATTCCAGAATCCGGTTCAGTTCTGAATCCGTGATCCCGCCATCTCTGGTTTGAATTGAATACTCCAGAATGAATTCTCTGGCAGTGCCCTGACTGATAAGCTCACAAATGTTAGATTCACCCTGCTTTAGCGACCAGTGGCGGATATAGTAATGTAACACTCCGTTTAGTGCCTTATGGGCAAAAAGATCGGTTCCTTGGGTAACCTGGTTGCTGCTATCTGGCGAATGTCGCGGTGACTGACAGAGCAGTACATCCGTTTTGGGATCCAGCGCTAGATGCCGCCATCTAGGAATCATCAAGAGAATGTCCCTCAATCATTCTACTAATCCCACCTTGGACATCTGAAGATAAAAAGGTTCTCTAGAATCTCTTGAGAATTACAAAATTAATTAAAATTTTCTTGCGTTGTTAATGTAATGCCGGTCATTAAAGGAAAACCAAAAGAGCAAATTTCGTATAAATGCCCTCATGATCTTTTACTGAAAATCAATGCCTCGATTGAAAATGGCGAATATGCATCAAGAAATGACATAATTACAGCGGCATTACGATCATTTTTCGAGAACCACTATAACACTCCTAAAAATCAGGCGATGGAATGGTTAACTTCTGATGAGGGCGAGAAATGGATAAAAAATCTGATTACAAAAACTATTGAGAAGAAACGATAAGGGACTTATTCCTTAAATTAATAAAAAAATCAGAAAAATCAATTTATAATTTGGTTCTGTTGGATTATCGAGGGTTTTTAATTCATGTACACACTAGTAAAGTCACGATAGTGCACCAAAGTTCCATTCATACAGGGCTTGTGTATTTATGCTCTTGCAGTGACACTCAGCAATTTTTGAAGGCATTTTTCCCACTCATGCACGGACATATGGACAACGCAGGTATTACCGTAGTTTATCCGTATCTCTCCGTATTTTCTCATACCCTCAGCGATCGTAATTTTGAAATACCTTTTTGAGAGCACATTTAATAAAAAAAAGTGGTTGGATGCCCTTGTAAATCAGCAGGATACTTGAGGAAGCGGTGATTGCTGAACAACAGCGACAAACACAATGCGGAACTAGGAAACATACACGATGATCTCTAATGTGAATTATCATGGGCTGGGTGGGATTTCCCAATTGTGTGTTAGGAGGATGATTTCACGTGAGATAGAGTGTTAAAAAGTCCACCGGTAAAAAGCTCGAAGGCGAAGGATTCGCATCAGTTGCGAGTGAATAGTTATTAGGAATAGCGGCCAGGATGGGTTTATCATGTTTGTGCCGGACGAGATTGGGTGGTGAAGAAGGACTGTGCTACCTTCTTTGTTTTTAATGAAGGATAATCGTCTTTGAAAATGGAAATCCAAATTATCATCATCTTCACCAAGAACGATTTCAACAATTACATCAGCGGTATCTCTAGTCTTTAGTTCTTTATCGGTAATTTTATTCAATAAAGTCTCTCTTGGTAGTTTTTTATGAGGTTCCTTTCCATATAAGCACCAAGATATTGCATCCAAAAAAGTTGTTTTTCCGGTTCCCGTTCCTGCATAAACAATATTAAAGTTCTTTTGAAAAGTAGTACAAAAATCTACGATGCCATAACCGAGTGAAGAGGGATGTAAAGAAAGCTGTATGAAGATACCACGCATCATCCGGACCGGAGACCCAGATAATGCTGTGGTAGAGGCAAAGTGAAAATGTGCCAATATAAATTTATTTAATACAGACAATAAAACCGGCGAGACTTCCTAGTCCCAAACAAAATAATATCCACTGAAAGAATAAAATTCTATCAAAACTCTTTGCTTCCTCCGGTAAATTTTGATAATGATTCCTAATTTCCGTAATCACTTCGCTTTGTAAAACTCTGGAAGCGTCATCCATTGGGGGAGTACTACACATTACGCTTTCTCGCCATCGTGAACATAAGACCCAATATTTATTGAAGTATTTCGACACAAAATAAAAAATTACGACTGACCATAAAATAGATCCAACAAAAAAACCCAATATAATTATAGCAGCAACCCACTGATTAAAATTCAAACTAGTTGTGGTATTTATCAGATAATTTCCAAACCAAAGAATTGCGGCAACAGCAAAAGCAGTGTTCCATTTAATAAAATCCAATGTTGTTCCAAAATACAACTCTCGTGATTTATCCATCTGCGTTTCTATGTGATCGATCAATTCCCAAAACTTTTGCCCCGATAGTTCTCTTGCTGGAGGAGGAATACTAACACCAATAGGATACTTTTATTAATAGACAATATATCTTTTATCATGGGACGAAAAACCAAGGCAAGAGATATTTGTGAAGAAATGGATCGTACCGGAGGAGAAATCGATTCCAAACTTGCACGACAAGCGATAAAGGAAGGTTGGATTCCGAAGCGACCGGAATATATTAAAAAATATGGACGTGCTGGCGATCGTTTGGGAGGATGAAAATCTCAAGAAAATAGATGGCAAATAATCCTATGGCAGTACTGCCCGGAATGTAAGATGATGCTGCCAGATGAAGCGCGGGGTTGATCTCACTTATTTATTTGTAAATGTTGATTGCACCCCGGGCATCGAAATACAGATCCATATCTAATGTATACCTGAAATGATCTATGGCAATTAAAACACTGAGTCTTGATTCCCCTGGGTCGCTTTTTTTTATTTCCACTAACCGCTCCTAAAAATGTACTACCCTCATATGATTCAATAATATTTCGAATGAATACATATGCTTCATCGCATATATCGAATGGAGCAATATGGGTAAAAAACGGAATTATAACATCAATTTTTCCAAGATCTGAGTTAGGCTCGAAAATCCAAATATCTTTACCGAGTTGATACGCGAGACTTGACTCAGCGACTATCCAATCTCGGGTATGTTTTATCGTATTAACGTTCTCGCTTAAGATTACAAAACATGCCATTGAATTCTTTATATTCATTTGAATTTCCTGTGGCATGATTTCTCGACCAAGCATGATTTTCTCATATTCCATAAAAACATGCTTTACATGAGTAGAACCGAATGCTTTTGCAAATAGTGCTATAATAGCATCATCTTTTTGACTATGTGAAATAAATATTTGTGACATCTAATTGGTCAGATATTATTTCGTGAGAAGGGATAAATTAATTGGGAAATCCAATATCCATATTGAATTCGATTTAAATAAAAAAAAAGAGATTACCGTCTGTAATATGGTTGAGCACGCGCGCCACGATAATAGTAAAGCGGTTGATATCCATATGAAAGAATGTTGATACCTGACAAATCATATTGTAGACCGAAATAATTGTTTTCCGTTCCTACTATGATGAATTGAACAACCATCCCTGGTTGTAATAAATCATAGTCTGCCCAATTGAGAAGATAGAACGTCCTGCTATCCTGTAGGTTCTGTTGCGTTGTCGGGACGTTTAAATAGTCAATATTGATTGGTCACGACGATATCATTTCCTTTAAGTCCCGCTACGCAACAGCACCGTAACCGGCATGCAGACATCTACCTGAGTAAAGGTGACGTTTTGGATCCCGATCTCCCGTACCCGTTCCCGTGCTTTTTCGAGCGATGGTCCGTGGGAGATACTGTCCCTTTTCCCTATCCGGTTCCCTACAGAGTTTTTTTGGGATTTTTCTTCTTTTTTTTCCCTGCTTTGGGAACCTTTTGAGCCGGATATTGTGGCGCCGGAGGTCCACCGTTTGTCATGATTCAACTCATGCCATTCTACGATAAATATTTATCTCTCTATAAATACACCAGCAAGAAGAATCCTGCGAAAATCTGAATGAAGATGAATGCACGGGCGATGATACGTTCTTTATAGTACGGTTCTTTGGTCAGTCTCCAGCGTACCACATAATAAACGACGAATCCGATTAAATACAATGCAAGGGTCAGCAGGGCAAGAAATGAACTTTGAACCAGTACTTTAAAGGTCATGCTTAAGCCGAGAATTATCCAGCCGAGTCCTAGCCCGTAAAGTACCGATCCTATCGTGTCCGATAAGTGAGAAAAATCCTTCGACCAGGACGCCAGGTTAAAAAATTCGGTCGCAAACAAAAAGAAAATGATTGCCAAGACGTAAAAGGCGTATAATAAGAGAATACTGAGCGTAAGCGGCTGGTCCTTCCAGAAGGACGCAATAAAAATAATGACGGCAACAGCAATTCCCATCATCGACGCGGCAGCACTGCACGAAATAGTGATGCCGGCAGGGTTTACTTCCTCAGCCATAGGTAGAAGAAAGAGGATTATAAAATTTAAACTTTTTGGGGTTCTGTTAACTTATTACAGGATCATCAACTTTCCCATCCCTGAAAAAATATTCGATCCTTCAACAAGTGAACAGAGCCCTTTTTTGATGCACTCCGGACGCACACCACCGCGTTTCCTTTGCACTTAAGATCAATTTCTTATGAATCGTGCGCGGGCGGTGCATGTTATTGTTATACAGCGTTCTTCACATCCATCTTTACCCGGTTATGGCTTCTCGGACACTGAATGTGAACCGGCTTCCGTGATCGTTCCAAGCTTGCGAGACGTAATCCCATATACGTCCACTCGTGCTTACAGCGATGACATGATACCAGGCATGAAGTGTAAAGGCAATCCATCGAGAAGTCAATTCCTCCTCCCCCCTCCGCCTTCCTCCCCGACACAATACCCCGCACCCCCTCCCTCGCATTCTGGATATCCCCAATCATACCGTGGGATCACGTAACAATGGCAGTGCATCACTATCTGCCTGGCTGCCTCGCCGATATATCGAAGATATCCGTCTTCTCCTGTTTTAGGTCCGCTATCCTCTCCATATTGAACCGTCACAGCTCCTCGTTTTTGTTTTAACAATAAAAAAAGTAAGTATCGAGAAAGAGATTACTGTTCTTCTCATCTGAAAAAAGGAATCATATTTCAAAACTCTTATTGAAAAACTTTGAGAACCAAATGATAAATTTCGATTCGAATAAAATAAAAAAAATTATGTTTGGTTTTTATCACCCTCAGTCGGAACGGCAATCTCCTGCGATATCCTTTTTCTGATTGAGGATGGAATCTTGCATTTACGAGGTGTACATTGGTTTTCAGACACCTTTTCCGGCTGAGATTCAGTCGAAGTCGTAACTGAGTCTTTCTCCTGATCAATAGAGGGTAACGGTTGTTTCCTCTCATTAAGTGGAACGAGATTGCAGCGTGAGAATGATCCATCGGGATTCTCTTCACAATCCAAAATGAACCGTTTCCTTCCTCGATTCGAGAAATTATTCACTTGCGATACCTTCTTCTCTTCTGAAAGAGAAGAATTTTCCTCGGGAGTGCTCTGTTCGGTTAGAAGGCTAGAACGGGCCTCCCCAGATTCTGTTTTGGTCATGTTTTGTTACCTGATTATTCCAAATCTGGTTCTCGTATGGCTGTACACTTGCAATTAACGGATGTCTTGCCTCATTACAACGAAGAAATCACGTTTTTCAAATTTCGACAATACCGCTACATAACCCCCCCTCCTCTCTCGGAAATCGCGTGGAATGTGATATCAGATCCGACCTTCAATGGGGGTGAATTTTGCTCCTTCCGACTCCTGATCGGTGTTGATGCAATACTATACTGGAGCGGCAGTCCCTTCGAAGTTTTCTTGAGTAAACCGTCTGTATAAAGATTCATGAACACTGCACGAGAGAATCCCGGTATCGTAGACGCCTCCTTGTAGGTAAAGGACTTCCGGCCAAATTTCTCGATGATTTGGATGAGCAGTTCTTTACGAAATACACCCATACCTTTCAACGAAGTACCCATCAGGGATCACCTGGACTATTCTGCAGATAACCCAATTGAACCATCATTTTTTTTCCTTTTCCTTCTTTGCAGGTTCTTTTACTAGCTTCCATTCTCCTCTCTCGACAAGTGTATCGACGATCAGTCGGTGAATCACAGACGGGAGATGAATATATTGCTCGTTGGTTATTATCTGGGAAGACCTCATAAAGAAATGTGCTTTTTAGGACTATAAGAACATTTCTCATCACAGTTAAGGCAAATAACCCTGAATATGGCCTCTATTCTTGTTTTCGATTAAAAATTGCCAAGGAAAATCATGCATGAAATAATGCATTATTTGAGTAATGTTTATATACAATATGCGAAGGATTTAATGCAAAGTATATAAATATAAATATTGAATTTCGACTCTCTAAAAAATTACAAACGCGCGGACTGATTGGCATCCGGCTGTCCATCGAGTTCTACGATCTTCTTTTTCATCTCTTCCATTAGCATAAGATACAAGGGATGGCACTCGATCTCCTTGACAATCTGGTTCATAGACCGTTGTTCTTTTTCACTCAGTGGCAACCCGCAGTGGCCACAAAATTTTGAACCGGGTTCGTTGAATATCATGCAGTTTTTGCACTGCATGACTTGCATGGTCTTATTGCCGGCAGGGGGAGACCGTTGAATTCCGTTCATGCGCAGGACCTCGGCATCAATGTCACCGCCGGTCAAATGGGAGTAAACCGCCATCATCCGGGTTCCCAGGTGGCCCCAGGCCATCATCTTCAGTGCCGCTTCAGAGAATCCCTTACGATGTAGATGGGTGATTCTGGAATGACGGAACAGGTGCGGTGTCACACGTTTCTTGACATTTGCACGGCGTGCAATTTTCTTCAATTGCACATTCACACCCTCATATTGGAGCGGGCGGTGTTTGGCAGTGATGAAAACCAAGGCATCTCCTTGAGGCTCATAGGGAAAATCCTTCATCCAAGCAGCGAGATATTGAACCGAGCTGATGAGTCGGATGTATCGTGGACGTCCGGTCTTCTCATCAACGTTGATCACTGCTCCATACTCGTCAAATTTCACCTGACTCCATTTCAGGGTAGCAAGTTCCATAATGCGGAATGCGCCTTCATATAGCACGCTGATCAGCGCGCGATCGCGACTGTTCTGACAAGCGTTGATCATTGAAAGGATCTCCATCTCGTCAAGAAGATCCGCCGCAGTCTTCGTCATCAGATCACAGCCCGGTGCCTTAATCTTCACAATTTTTTCAAGCGGGACTGATGAATACTTCTTCTCGATCAACCATTTGAAGAACCTTTTTAAGAAGGTGACGTAGTCTCTTTCGGTATTTTGACGGTAGCCGCCATACTCCCTGAGATACTCAATTCCCTGATAAAGATCGCCGATATTACTATCTTTATACTCGGGAATCATCCGTCGCCAGTTTACAAGAACCGAGATAATCTTGAGCGCGCGACTTTTGCCGATCGTATTCGAAGATCGCAGTTCGTTGACAAATTCGACGATGTACTTTCCATCTTCCGGCGAAATGGATTTTTCTTTAAGAGCGTTCTGAAGATATTTCTCTGCCGCGCCAGGCCGCAGGATATGGAATGCACGGTCTTGGCTGGTTGGTGCATGCCTATCCTTCTGGGTCATGCCAGAGGTGTTGGCAAACTTATTCAAAAAGCTAACAGGTCCTTTCGGGACTCCAACCTCAAAACAAGACGCCCCGGCCGGGACTTGAACCCGGGTCAAAAGCTCCGCAGGCTTCTAGGATGTCCACTACCCCACCGGGACGCAATTACTGCCTGCCTTACTGTAAACGTTTTCATCGCTTAAATAATTGACCATATAAGAATTATTTTCACGGTTTTGATCCATTGCCGGGAACATTACGTTAAAAAAATTGGTCCTATCTGGTTCAATCTTTTGACATATGCCTGAGTCTCGCATTCGGTGGTAGAAAGATCGACACTCTCATTGAGATTCTGTGAGGGTTTAACCCAGAAACCGACGGTGGGCGTCACGTTGAATCCCTTCATCTCAATCAGCAGTTGGCCAGGAGTATTTATCTGGATTGTCTTGTTCAGGTTTTGGTCATACTTGGTGCCAAACCCGTCCTGGGTATAAATTTCACCGGTTGTTGCGTTTCTGACCGTGACCTCAAAATAGGAATACGGCGCGTAATACGAGTATGAAATCGTGCTTCCTGCTTGATTGTTGTATTGTGATTGTGATATCTTCGTGCCGGTAACATTGAAAGGATTGGTGAGAGTGTAGTTGATATACATGGGCGGATTCTTGAGATCAAAACTCTTTGCGATCGTCTTGACTTGAAAGGTCATGTTAAAGCTATCCTTGTAGATCAGGCAGACCTGGTCTTCAGGAACCGGGGTAAAAACCGGCTGCGTCTGGTACAAGGTGGGAGTGCTGGTCCGGGTCGGGTAAACTGTTGCCTGGGCAACTAACGCCGGTATCGTCATTCCCGGGTTTGCCTGACCCGCATTACTATTTGTAGTGCTAGAAGAGAACCCCCCTTCGCCTCCTGTCACGGTCTCTGCTGGAGGAACTACATCCTTTGGCGGCGCCACGCATCCGGAAAACAGCGCAATGGATAGCATGAGGATTGCAAAAGCCACGGGCAGGAATTTTATGTTCATCATCCACAGTACAGGTTTTCATGGATATTAAGTATTTCAACAAAACGCGATCAGAGTCATCTTTGATGGTTATTTCTCGATCATGAATTATAGGAGTCGAGTGACGACTTGATGCTTGTAAAAATTGAGTGGTACGTCGGTTTTGCAGGATATATGATTACCTGAAACACCAATCCGGGTCCTGCCGATAAAATTGAGATACCGGTCATTTATCCGTACGACCCTGTTATCGCTATCGAGTACAGGATACGATCATGGGCCTATCCGGGCATCGAGTCCAGAAGAACCCGCAATGATAATAAAAAACAAAATTAATAATAATACGACATCGTTATGTCAGTTCATTCAATAAAAAATAATTATGTCATGTCGACAAATAAACAATCATACCTTCAGAGCACTGAGTAATATCAACATCTTACGGAGAAATTGCTGATGGCAGACATAAAAAAATGCGCATTTCTTTTATTGATCCTATGTATAGGGTTGATCGCCCCGGTTACGGCCGGAACGAAATATATGGCAGGGAGTCCGGAACTGTCTGCTTATATCTCGGGGACAAATCAATTTGAAGCGGGAGACACGGTTCAGCTGGCTATCGTAATTCAGAACACCGGTCTCAACGAATTTAAATTTGTTGATTCAGGAATTGTTGACCGCGCTGACCTCCCGAACACGGCAAAATTTCTTACTGTTGCCATCCAGCCGAGCTATGCGCCTATTATAATAAAATCTGATGCGCAGATGCTGGGAGATCTCGACGGAAGCAGCACCGTCAATGCGGTCTTCTCAACAAAAATCAATTCTGATGCTGCTGCCGGCATTTACAATATCCCCCTGTGGCTGAATTATACCTATCTGTATACAGCAGACCAATACGGTGAAGATACCATCAGGTATACCTATAAAACCGAAAACGTGACGGTAATTGTCCCCATCAACATAACACCGGATGTCTCTGTCGCTGTACTTTCAGCAACGCCCGAAGACCTGAATGTCGGCACTGAAGGTTACATCAATATGACGATCAAAAATACCGGTTATGAGGATGGAAGCAAATCAATTGTTAAGATTCTTCAGAACGGTCATAGCCCTATTGTACCGATTGACAGCAGTGTCTATATCGGGGATTTTCCCGCAGGGAGCGTTGTCAACTGCACGTACAAGGTGGCAGTCACCAGCGATGCACAGAAACAGACGTATCCTGTCGATGTTGTGGTAGTCTACCAGAATACCGAGGGCGACTATGTTACTTCCCGTAGCGATACCTTTGGTATACCGGTCGGAGGCAAAGTTGATTTTGATGTCATCTCCCCGCCGTCTGTGCTCAATCCCGGAGAGAAAAATGCCATAACGGTTGAATTTAAAAACACCGGCGATGCCACGGTTTACAGTGCCCAGGCCCTTATCAGTGCCGTAGATCCATTTACCAGCGATGACGATATTGCCTTCCTTGGAGACCTGAGTCCCGGCCAATCGGCAACTGCATCATATATTGTCAGTGTCGACCGTACAGCCAATATCAAAGAGTACGGACTGGACTCACAGATTCAATACCGTGACGCTCTTGACAATGCCTATACCTCAGATACTATGAAAGTCACGGTGGATGTAACTCAGCCGGCGGGGGTTAACGCCATAGTTTCAAATCCCATCTATCTGGTCATAATTATCGCAGCGATAATCGGGATCGTTTATCTGGTAAACAGATACCGGAAGAAAAATAAATAATCCGCGAATGAGGGTTTTACTATCCACATCCTTGTTATATCCTCTGGAAAACTTCCCGGGAAAGAGTAATCAAGTGAGAACCTCAACTCTCTCGGTAAAATTCTGAACTTTTTTCGGTAATGTAACTGAGTACATGAGATCGGGTAAAGGATCAATCTAGATCCTAAATTTTTTTAGTTTTACGACGATATTTTCGAAAAAATTTTGTAACCAAAATGGAAAGGGAAAAAGTTTCAATGAATCACGGTATAGCTTTTTGCGTTATGGAATTTGTATACAAGTCTATCGCCTTGTGGGAGTCGCAACAGCGGCGGGGACAGCCGAAAGCTGTGGAGAAGATTTTCATGGGAAAATCTCTGACTGCGGAGCCTTTGTTCGAAGAATCCTGCGGGTTCTTCTCGTGTCTCCACTCTTCGTGATTCATTATGCCACAGCCCTCAGGAGCGTGAGAATTATTGATAGGAGTGTTGTTTACAAAAGATTTTATGTAAAAATCAGGAACTAAAATAGCACTTTACCCTATCCGTTTACTTCGATCGTTTTGAGTAAACCATCATATTTTATCCTATCGTATCAACGGAACTCTTTATCGGAGCCGAAACATCGGGTGAAAAGTCAGAATATATATATACCGTCGTGATTAACCATTAATCCAGACAAAACAGAGTTAAATCAAGTAATTTTTAATTAATACCAACGGGGTGATAACATGGATATCACGGAAGGTTTTCTTCTTCTTCACGGGGGTATTTCCCGGACTGCGGTCTCTCTCTGTTTGCGGAGAAGGAATTTACCAGTTGAACCATCGGGTAGTGAGAGCAGCGAAAGGCCGTCCCTCCCCGCGGTGGCAGGGGCCTTCATTTTTCTTCTCTCGTCACTCAGGATGTGCTCCGTGACGGGAAGGTTCTCCTATCAGACCGGGACCGGGTTTGGTGCGGACATTTCTGGTTTCAGTATAGTGCTTGTTACCCGTGCTATCGCTCTGGATGGAAGCACTATCCGGATCAAGACAACCCTTCTGGCCGGCGATGATGCATGATCATCCCGCGTATTCTCATTGCCGGAACTCATAGCGGGTGCGGAAAGACAACTGTCGCAAGCGGGATCATGGCAGCTCTTGTTGCCCGCGGGCTGACGGTTCAGCCGTTCAAGGTCGGCCCTGACTTTATCGACCCCTCGCACCATACTTCCATCTGCGGCCGGTCTTCAAGAAACCTGGACCCTTTTATGATGGGCGAAGACGGGTGCGCCAGTACATTTTCGCGGGCAACGGCAGACGCTGATATTGCAGTCATCGAAGGCGTCATGGGAATGTTTGACGGCGTCGACGGATCGGATGTTTCAAGCACTGCGCATGTCGCACGGATCCTCCATGCACCTGTCATCCTTGTTGTGGATGCCAAAGGAATGTCGCGGAGTGTCCATGCTCTCGTGAAAGGATTCCGTGAATATGATCCATCCCTGGACATTGCAGGAATGATCGTGAACAGGATCGGGAGCCCGCGTCACCGGGATATGATAGAATCTTTCCTGCAGGTACCGGTATTTGGATGGATTCCGAAGAGGGAGGATATCGCAGTCGGGAGCCGTCATCTCGGCCTTGTCATGGCCCATGAGTGCGGAGTACTGAATGAAACATGCCGTCTCATCGAAGAGTTTTGCAACTTGGACGCGATCACAGCTGCTGCCGGAACTGCCCCGCCCCTTGTCTCCGTTTCCCGCAGGGAACATGGGGAACCGATCCATACCCGTATCGGTGTAGCTATGGACTCTGCATTCTGTTTTTATTACCAGGACAATTTCGATTGCCTCCTGACCATGGGTGCAGATCTTGTATTTTTCAGCCCGTTGTCGGACCGGCTTCCCGATGTCGATGGGGTGTATCTTGGCGGCGGGTATCCGGAACTCCACCTCAGGTCTCTGGAAACATGCAGGTGCAGGGACGATATCAGGTGTCTGGTGGATAAGGGGATGCCGCTCTATGCGGAATGTGGCGGGCTCATGTATCTCACCCGCGAGATCACAACAGAAAAAACGTACCGTATGGCAGGTGTACTTCCGGCAGTCTCGGAAATGACCGCCAATATTCAGGCGCTGGGATATGTCAAAGGCGAAGCAATCGGGAACCGTTCATTTATCTCAGGAAACCAGGAAATTCTCGGCCATGAATTCCATTACTCGCGGATCGTTCCGGATACTGATGCTCGATATGCCTTCAGTCTTTCCCGCGGAAAGGGAATAGCCGGCGGGCAGGACGGGCTCATCGCACACAATGCCCTTGGTTTATATACCCATTCATATTTCTCTCCTGCCTTTGCGAAAGATTTCATCGGTGCTGCTGCCAGGTTCTCCAGCGAATAAACCTGATAGTTGTTGTCTGTCAGACAGGATTTTCATTTTCCTGCCCATGAGATAAATGACAGAATCGCCGCAGCAGAGGGAACGATGAGAGCCACTTACTGATTGCGAATAATTTTTTTTGACTTTTTCATTCAGTACCTAATCCGGCTGGTTGTTTTTCGGCCCGGACAAACGTGGTAAAACCGGTAATAATTACGTATTCAACAAGAACCGGACCACAAGGTCCTGTAAAAAAATTTGGTGATTATGCTGTTCCTGCACTATTATAGAGCAGGGCCAGGTAGCGGGAATAGAAGAGAACCAGGAATGGCAAGATGATGAGCAGGACGACGATCCCGACTTTCGGGATGAGCATACAGATGCCTTCGATAATTCCCAGGATAATGACCATGATGATCAGCGCGATGATGTAGGGAATCCACCCGATCTTGCCGATATGGGCGAAGATCGCATCGAAGTTGAACGCTTCCCCGAAACTGCCGGTGAGGGCAAAACGGACATACGCAGTCGCTGTGATCAGGCCGATTACGACTGCCACAATGACGAGGAGGATCGCGATGGCTCCAGCACCTGCCAGACCGGTCATCATGGCGGATGTATCCCCGGTCATCATGGCAGATGCCATGACCGTCCCCAGTGCAAGGAATTCCAAGATGAGGATCGGTATGGCATAGATTAGCGCCACAACAAACAATTTGACCCCGTCGATAAACAACCCTCCCCAGTCCCCGAGTTCCGGCGAAGGGGCAGCACCCTTGAAGATCCGCACCATGTATCCCAGAATGAACGGGAAGATAATACAGCTGATGATCAGCAGGATCCACTTCACCCACTTTCCAACGAGACCCTCCTTGGCATACGCAAAAGAGTTACCTACCATTTTTCCGTAATCCATACAATTCACCACAATAATTGTTCTGAACCATCCGTGACTTTCCCTGCCACAAACGATTTAAAGAATTGACAACTTCGCAGAATATAAATTTATTGCAAAATTTGCGTCTGAATCGAAAAATATTGATAAAATTCAGTGCCTGAAGTACCGGACACCCGTAAAAACCATTGCCATGTGGAGACGGTTCGCTGCTTCGATCACTTCCTTGTCGCGGATGGAGCCGCCCGGCTGGACTAGGGCAGTTGCCCCTGCTGCAGCCGCAACTTCAAGGGTATCCGGGAACGGGAGGAACGCGTCCGAGGCAACAGCAGAACCTTTCAGCGGGGCACATGCCTTCGCAATGGCAATCTTTGCGGAATCCACCCTGCTCATCTGGCCGGCGCCAATTCCCAGCGTGCGGTTCCGGTCTGCAAAAATGATAGTATTGCTTTTTGTGTGCCTGCACACTTTCCAGGCCAGCTGAAGAGCCTTCATCTCATCGGCGGACGGGTCACGATCAGTAATAACCTGCCAGTGCTCCTGGTACGGGGGAGTCCGCTGGGTCAGGACCCCACCGTCAATGGTCCGGATTTCATCAGATTCGGATCTTTGGGGAAGGGGGAGCACCCGCATAGTCTCTTTCTTTTTCATGACTTCAAGGGAATCACGAGAGAACGAAGGGGCAACAATGACTTCGACATATGTTTTGCAGATCTCTTCTGCTGTCCTCCGGGTTACTTCCCGGTTCAGGCAGGCAACCGAGCCATACGCCGAGACCGGATCAACTTCCCGTGCCGTAAGATACGCATCAAGAATATCCTGGCTGGTCGCAACACCGCAGGGGTTATTGTGCTTGACAATCACAGCAGCCGGCTCGTCGAATTCGCGGAGGAGTGCTGCACCGGCGTTGACATCAAGGTAATTATTGTAGGACATCTGTTTTCCCTGGAGAGGTTCCGTGCCTGCGATCCCACGGCTGCCATATACCGCTGCCAGCTGATGGGGGTTCTCGCCGTACCGCAATGCACGGCCGTGACTGAACTGGACGGTAAATGTCTCCGGGAACGGGGAGTCAAGCCTGTACAGGTAATTGCTGATCGCTGCATCATAGGCCGCTGTCCGTGCAAATGCTTTCTTCGCAAGCCGGAAACGCTCATCAGCAGAAATGCCATCACTCCGTATAGCATGGATAATTTCCGGGTAGTCCTCAGGATCAACGACGACAGCGACATCCTTGTAATTTTTTGCTGCTGCCCTGATCATAGTAGGGCCGCCGACATCGATATACTCGATCATTGATTCAAGGTTCAGCTCTTTCTGCAACATTGCCTCGAAAGGATACAGGTTCACGACCAGCAGATCTATACGGCTGATGCCATGTTTTGCCATGACCGCATCATCTATCTGCCTGCGGCCGAGAAGTCCCCCGTGGACCTTGGGGTGAAGTGTCTTGACCCGCCCGTCCATCATCTCGGGAAAACCGGTGTAACTTGACACTTCCGTAAATTTCACCCCGGCGCCGGCAAGGGCTTTTCCCGTGCCCCCGGAACTCATGATATTGTACTTCAGTTCGGCCAGCACCTGCGCAAGCTCAATAATGCCCTTCTTGTCCCAGACTGAGAGCAATGCCCACTTCATGGTCTAGTGTATGCTGGACAGGAATGAAAAAGGTATGGAGATACAATTCCTGTATGCTGATTATGCTGATTATTGTCAAAAAGAAATTTTCACCGGAAATTTTTTAAATTAAATTACTATTCAACTAAAATTAAAGCGCTTGCCGTGCTCGGTTGTTTAATCATAAGAATAATTCGGCCCGGTTCTTCAAAACAACCTCATTTCATCGAATCCTGAACGGAGAAGATGTCAATATTTATATAGAACTACAATACAATAGTTATTGGAACATCGAACGGGATGTACTATGGACGATGCAGAACGCAAGTCAGAACAGGACGAAAAACAGGAATTTCCTTCACCGGAAACCCTGCTTCCCGAATCCACCTCTAGTGCACAGGAACTGGAGAAGCAGAAAAAAGCTCTGAATGATCTGAATGATCAGTTCCTGAGACTTGCTGCTGATTTTGAAAATTTTAAAAAACGTACTGCACGTGAACGGGAATCGGTTGCGGCTCTCGCGAACGAACGGTTCGCGGTCGACCTCCTTGAGGTCCTTGACAATTTCGAACGGGCCCTCAGAGCGGACGACCTGCACCTGCGTGAAGGCGTCATGCAGATCCGGCAACTCCTTGTGGAACAGCTGGGGCGCCACGGCATCACACCCATAGAATCACTGAAAAGACCATTCAACCCCGCGGAACATGAAGCGATAGTCCACGTCCCCTCGGATGAGACCGAAGGGACAGTTATCGATGAAATATCCCGCGGGTACCGGATGCATGAAAAAGTGATCAGGTACGCAAAAGTGGCTGTATCAAAAGGAAATCAGAGAGATCAGGAGGCATAAATTATGGCAAAAGAGAAAGTTCTGGGCATCGATCTGGGAACAACCTTTTCCTGTATGTCGATCATGGAAGCGGGAAAACCCATCGTTATCCCGAACTCCGAAGGCGGGCGGACGACGGCATCGGTTGTTGCATTCACCAAAGAGGGCGAACGCCTTGTCGGCAGCCTTGCAAAGCGGCAGGCCGTGACCAACCCCCAGCGAACCATCCAGTCCATCAAGCGGAAGATGGGAACAGGAGAAAAAATCAATATTGACGGTAAAGGATATACCCCGCAGGAAATTTCTGCAATGATCCTGCAGAAGCTGAAGATCGATGCCGAGGCGTACCTTGGCGAGAAGATTACAAAAGCGGTTATCACGGTGCCGGCATATTTCAATGATGCCCAGCGCCAGGCAACCAAGGACGCCGGAAAGATAGCCGGCCTTGAGGTGCTGCGTATCATCAACGAACCTACGGCAAGTGCACTCGCGTATGGCATCGACAAAGAGCATGATGTAACGGTGCTGGTGTACGACCTAGGGGGCGGGACATTCGATGTCTCCATCCTGACCCTTGGCGATGGCGTTTTCGAGGTTAAGTCCACCGCAGGAAACAACCATCTCGGCGGTGATGACTTCGACAAGAGAGTTACCGATTACCTTGTTGAGGAGTTCCGGAAGAAAGAGGGTGTCGACCTGAAAAATGACCCCTATGCCATGCAGCGACTCCGGGACGCTTCGGAAAATGCCAAGATCGAGCTCTCGCAGCGGCAGTCGACCAACATCAACCTGCCGTACATCACTACCGATGCCAGCGGCCCGAAGTTCCTCAACATCGACCTCACCCGGGCAAAACTCGAGCAGCTCATCGGTGATCTCGTCGAATCCACGGTCGGACCGGTGCAGCAGGCGCTCAGCGATGCGAAACTGGAGCCCAAGGATATCGACCATGTCCTCCTTGTCGGTGGTTCGACGCGGGTACCGCTCGTGCAGGATACCGTGAAGAAGCTCCTCGGCAAAGAACCGGACAAAGGTCTCAACCCCGACGAGTGTGTTGCACTCGGTGCGGGTATCCAGGGAGCGGTCCTGACCGGGGAGACCAAGGATATCGTACTTCTGGACGTTACCCCACTTACGCTCGGTATTGAGACCCTCGGGGGTATTGCAACAAAACTGATCGAACGCAATACCACGATCCCGACGCGTAAAAGTCAGATATTCTCGACCGCCGCTGACGGCCAGAC
Source organism: Methanoregula sp. (assembly GCF_050010295.1). Lineage (GTDB taxonomy): Archaea > Halobacteriota > Methanomicrobia > Methanomicrobiales > Methanospirillaceae > Methanoregula. The sequence continues at coordinate 74,250 of NZ_JBEKLH010000004.1, read as the reverse complement.
AAGCGTCGAGATCCACGTGGTGCAGGGCGAACGTGCACTTGCAAAAGACAACTTCACGCTGGGAAAATTCCAGCTGACCGGCATCCCTCCTGCCCCCCGCGGCATACCGCAGATTGAGGTCACGTTCGATATCGACTCAAACGGCATCATCCACGTCTCGGCAAAAGATCTGGGCAGCGGCAACCAGCAGGCAATTTCGATCAAGGGAGACAAGAAACTGTCTGAGGAAGACATCAAGAAGATGATGGACGCAGCAAAGCGGTTTGAGGCGGATGACAAGCAGAAGCGCGAAGAGATCGAGCTGCGCAACCAGGTGGATACAGCAGTTTTCACAGCTGAGAAGATGCTGAAAGAGAGCAGTGAAAAACTCGAACCCGACGACAAGCAGAAAGTCGAGGAAGGCGTCGCCGGGGTCAAAAAGGCGCTCGAGGACAACAATCTTGACGGGATAAAAAAATCGATGGAGGCCCTCACCGAAGCAGTATATATGGTGACGACCAAGATATACCAGAAAGTGCAGGCAGAACAGGCCGCACAGCAGCAGGGCGGTACCGCTGCTGAAGCAGCACCGGAGAAAGATAAAGACGGTGATGACAACGTTGTCAATGCCGATTATAAGGTAAAAGAAGAGTGAGCCATCAATGGGTGCGGGAAACTACTATGACATCCTCGGCGTAGCCCGGAATGCCGATGAGAAGGAAATCAAGAAAGCATACCGCAACCTCGCCAGAAAATATCATCCGGATATCTGCAAGGAGCCGGGAGCAGAAGAGAAGTTCAAGGAGATCAACGAAGCCTACAGCGTCCTTTCCGATGAGCAGAAAAAGGCCCAGTATGACAACATGGGCCACGAGACATATACCAATGCATCGAAAGGCTCGTACACGGGCGGCGGTGGATTCAGCGGAGGAGGCGGGTTCTCTGCCGACTTCTCCGGTTTCGGGGACATCTTCGACTTCTTTGGCGGGGGACATCGGCAGTCGGGGCCGCAGCCCGGGTCAGACCTTCTCATGCGCATCCAGATCCGGCTTGAGGATGCTGTATCGGGAATTGATCGTGACATTGAGGTGATGCATACCGAACCCTGTCCTGCCTGCAGCGGGTCCGGGAGCGAGACAAAACGTCTCAATACCTGCCCGCGCTGCGGAGGGACCGGACAGATGCGGCAGGTATCGCACTCGTCATTTGGCCAGTTCGTCCATATGACTCCCTGTGTCCAGTGCGGGGGAAAGGGTAAAATTCCCGAGAAGACGTGCAGGGAATGCCACGGGTCGGGTCATACCCGCGTGAAGCGGAAAGTCTCGGTTCACATCCCGGCAGGTATCGATAGCGGTATGCGGCTCCGCATGGAAGGATACGGTGAGGCAGGCGATTACGGGGCTGCCAACGGCGACCTGTTCATTGAAGTGCATGTCCAGCCCCACAACCGCTTCTCCCGCAGCGGTGACAATCTCGAGACCATGATCGAGATCAGCCCGGCTCAGGCCGTGCTTGGTACATCGGTTGACCTGGAAACGATCGACAACCGGCACATCGACCTGAAGGTGCCGGCCGGTGTCCAGTTCAATACGGCACTGAAGATCGCCGGTGAAGGGGTGAAACGCCGGGGGAAGCACGGGGACCTTCTCGTCCGCGTCCGGATCATCACTCCGAAATCGGTCAGCGGCGAGCAGAAGGAGCTCTACCAGAAACTTGTTGAACTGGAAGGCAGCAGTTCCGGTTCCGGCGGGTTCTTCTCCGGCATTATGGGCGGGAAGAAGAAAACGAAGAAATAAAAAATGGTTCGGGAGAAATCATCGGCATTCATTCTGGACGCTCTGGGAAAGACTGCTGTTCCTGAAGGGAGGGAGGGAGGGGCTTGAGAAGAACCCGAAGAATTCAGATAAATTCTTCGGCTTTTCGAGGTTCTGATGAACCGCTCAGAACCCGGAGGGTTCTTCGAATGGTGTCGCCTTCACTGTCCAAGATCTTCCCCTGGAAATCTTTTTTACAGCCACCGGTTGTCCCTGACGGGGCACCCCCGGCGGATCAATTACCGGATGGAAAAACATCTCCGCCTGCGGAAATCATAGAGTGAAATTTCATGTCCGGTCAAAAAAATATCCAATAGAATTGAATCTCTCGTCCTGCCGTGCTCGAAGTTCTTGCGAACTTCTCGGATTCGTGGTTCTGACGAACCCCTCACTCCTCTGAGAGGCCCTGAGGCGGGGTTCCCGAAAAATGAGTATTTTAACGGTTTTCAGGATTCCGGTGTGAACCTGATCTATTCATACCTGTTTTTACAGAGCCTGAAAAAATTTCCTCTTTTACCTGCGTCCGGAACAGCCTGCGCAGGTATTTGAGGATTTACCTCAAATGAACTGGGGATGAAGCTGCTCTTCGAGCTGTCCGGAGAAAACCCGACCCTGCCATTTGCCGAGCTGGAATGTATCGGAACGATCCTTGACCAGCGATTGCAGGTTGCGGTTGCGGACTGCCCGGCCCCGGAGACCGCCCGCCGGCTCGCCATGACCCATGCAGTGCTGGAATATCTTGGCGAATGTGAACCTGATCCTGCTGCTTTCAGAAACCTGCTTGGTGAGCTTGCTATCGTGACGGAGAAGCCTTTTGCCGGGCGGGTAAAAAAAGTCCATGGCAGCGGCAACGAGCCCCATCCCTCTTCCCAGAGAGAATTTGAAGAGATCATCGGCACTATGATTTCAGGCCCGGTCTCGCTGAACAACCCCAAAGTCGTTTACCGGGCAATACTTTCCGGAGACCGCTGTTATTTTGGCAGGGTGCTCTTCGCCACCGGCCGCGGCGCCTATGACACGAGGAATCCTGGAAGACGGAATTTTTTTCATCCCGGCGTGATGATGCCGAGGATGGCCCGCACCCTGGTCAACATCGCCTGTGCTCACACAGGTGATGTTCTTCTCGATCCATTCTGTGGTACCGGCGGGATCCTCATCGAGGGCGGCATACTTGGGATGAACGCAATTGGCAGCGATTTTGACCCGGTGATGGTACTCGGGAGCAGGCGGAATGTTGATACTGCAGCACTCATGCTTGCGGATGCGGCCAGCCTGCCGTTCAGGGACCATTCCGTTGACGCCATAGTCACCGATTTTCCCTACGGCCAATCGGTCTGTATCAGGAAGAGTGATTCCATGGACCGGCTCTATGCCGATGCCCTTGATGAGATCCAGCGTGTGCTGAAAAAAAAGCGACGGGCGGTTGTCGTCACGCACCGGGATATTTCCGCCATTGCATCCGACAGGATGACTGTACTGCAGCAGCATGACCAGCGGGTTCACAAGAGCCTGACCCGGCGTATCCTGGTACTGGGCCATGCAGATTCCGCATGATCTTCTCCTGAACAGTTTAGCAGGATATACAAAAAACGATCTTGCCTTCCAGCACTCCTTTTTTGAAGAATTCTTTATGAGGATTTCACACCACATATGATCCGGTAACTATGGATTCATATCGGTTGGCAGGGACTTCGATACTGGCAGTTTTTCTCCTTCTCGCGTTCTGTATGCCAGTCTCGGCGTATTCCAGTGACGCATCAGCATGGTTCATGCAGGGAAATACATTGTTGCAGTCTGGAAATTATTCGGCGGCTGTTTCGGCGTACGATCATGCGATCTCCCTTGAACCCGGGTATTATGAGGCGTGGAATGCAAAGGCAGATGCATTAAATCGCGCTGCTTATTCTGATGCCCGTTTTAACCAGACGGTTCTCACCGGCGCACTTGCTGCATCGAACACGAGCCTCAGTATCGATCCGGTGTACACCCAGGGCTGGATTAACCGTGGCCAGATCCTGTATAATGTCGGGCTGTTCTATGAAAATCAGGTCCATGACATTAATACCTCAGATGAATACTATAACGACGAACTCCTTGCGTATAACAAAGCGATCGAGATCGATCCGAACAATGCAGACGCATGGTTTAATAAAGGATTTGCCCTGGGGGGTATGGAGAGGTATGACGAGGCAATTGCAGCATTCGATAAAGTCCAGAGCATTAATCCGCAATATCCCCGTATCGCATATTATCGTACTATGGCAGAACAGCTCCGTGATGCGGCAACACCGTTCTATATCAGATATGCATTCGTCATCATTGCGGTCATCGTTGTTGCTGCCGGTGCCGTGCTATGGTTTGTTGCAGTGAGAGAGAAGTCCTGATACCCGCCATTCTTTTACCCGGATTTCCGGGCCTTCAGGCTGTGCAGATTTCTTCGGACGTGTATACTCCGGCTCCGGTGAGAAAAAGACTGGGGGTTCTTACAGCCTTCCATCAGCGGGCCCGTTCATAGCAGATCTTGGCTTCATCGTGTTTTCCGATCCTGTCGAGGATGTCGCCGACATCGTTCCAGATCTCCTTGCGCCCGGGCTCGATCTCGAGTGCCCGCTTGAATGCGCTCAGGGACTCCTGGTACCTCCCGAGTTCCTGCAGGGCGCGTCCTTTGTGGATCCATGCATCGACAAATTCCGGCTGGAGGTTGATCATGGAGTCGAACGCTTCAATCGCATCTGCGCAGCGTCCTGATGCGACAAGAGCGCTCCCCTTGGTGAAGTATGCAATCGAGAACGACGGGTCTATGGACAGGGCGCGGTCGTAGGACCCGATTGCTGCCTCATAGTTCTGTTGCGAAGAGAGCACCATCCCGTGCCGTGTCCAGGCAATGGCATTTTCCGGGTCCAGTACCAGACCGCGGTCGTACGCTGACTGCGCCTCCCGGTACTTGCCAAGGTCGTAGAACGCATTCCCTTTCCCGATCCATGCCTCGGCAAGATTCTCGTTCTGGTCGAGAGCCTTGTCGAATGCTTCTATTGCGTCCCGGTACATCCCCAGTTCTGCAAGGGACACTCCCTTGTGCGCAAATACCCCGGGCCGGTGATCGATCTCAAGCGCATGATCATACGACTGGATCGCCTCCCGGTACTGTTCAAGGGCTGCATAGGCGAGTCCGCGGTATTCAAAGACAACTGACCGCTGCGGCAGGATCTCAAGGGCATGGTTGTACGCCGTGATTGCCGCATCGTGACTGCCCTGCTCAGACAGCACCCTGCCCTTCGCAAAAAATGCCTGCCAGCAGGACGGGTTGATGTCAACGGCCCGGTCGAACGCCGCGACGGCTGCAACAAGGTTGTCAAGCGCAGCCAGAGCCCTTCCTTTCTCATAAATCGCGCCTGCAAACCCGGGATTGAGAGACAGGGCCTGGTCAAAGGAGGCGATAGCGTCCTTGTGACGGCCCGTGCTGACCAGCGCACGTCCCCGTTCATACAGCGCTTCGGCATATTCCGGCTGGATACCAAGCGCCGCATTGAATGAGGTGATGGCCTCGGTGTACCTGTCAAGGCGTGCGAGGGCAACTCCCTTCTTCTCGTAGGCTTCCGCGTACCGGTTATTGATGAGAAGCGCACGGTCGAGTGCTTCAATGGCAGCATCAAACTGCTCGCGCCGGAGCAGTGCGAGGCCCTTGTAATAGAATGCATCGGGGTACTCGGGCTGGAGAGCGATCGCTTTTTCAAACGAATCGATCGCTTCCTGGTAACGGGTGACCTGAATGAGGGCGATCCCCCGGAACAGGTACGGCGCGGGAGCAGATGCGTTGATGCCGAGGGCATGGTCATAATCTTCAAGCGCCTGTTCGTACAGCCCGAGACTGGCCCGGGAGATCCCCCGGTAGAGGTAAGCATCCGGATATCCCTCTCTCAGGGACAAAGCCCGGTCATACGCCACGACGGCCTCGTTGTTCATGGAGAGCATGGCCAGAGCCCTGCCCTTCTGGAACAAGGCCTCTGCACAGTCGGGGCGCTGGGCGAGCAGCGTCTCGAGACTTTTGATTGCTTCATGGTATTTTCCCAGCCTGAGGAATGAGACCCCGAGGAAATAGCTGGCGCGTACATCCCTGGGATCGATTCCAAGAGCCTTCTGGAAGAAGGTGACGGCGTCCTGGTCCCGGCCCAGTGAAGAGAGTGCAATCCCTTTTCCTGTCCAGATATGCCCGGAATTGGGACGTATCTTGAGGGCCTGGTCAAAAACGGCTATTGCTTCGTCAAACCGCTCGAGCCTAGTAAGAGCTGCGCCTTTGTTATACAAGGCTTCCACAAATTTAGGCTGGATCGCAAGGGCATTGTCATACGAGATCACTGCTTCCTTATACATATTCAGTTCAAAGAGTGCCCGCCCTTTGTCATAGTAGGCTGATACGTAATCCGGGCGGATCCCGAGGGCCCTGTTGAACGCTTCGATGGCATCCTCAAACCCGGACAGGGAGAAGAGTGCATTTCCTTTGAGATACCATGCCTCTGCATTTGCGGGGTCGATCTCGAGCGTCTTGGCATAGGACTCGATTGCATCATGGTATTTTCCGATCTCCGCAAGGACGCTGCCCCGGTGCAGCCAGGCATCAACGGAACCGGGATTGGACCGGATCACCGCATCAAATGCCTCGATGGCATCCGTATGCCGTCCTGTAGCCGACAGGGAAAGTCCTTTGTGATACGACGCCTGCCAGTTACCGGCATCCAGGTCAAGATTCTTGTTGAAAGCGACAACCGCTTCGTCATGCCGGCCGAGGCTTGCAAGGGCAAGACCCTTATGGTAGTAGACATCGGCGTAGTTTCTCTCGATACTCAGGGCTTTGTCAAAGGTCTTGACCGCTTCGCGGTACATGCCGAGCGAATTGAGCACACGGCCCTTGTCAAAGAATGCCTCGGTGCAGGAAGGGTCGATCTCCAGCGCGCGGTCAAAAACTTTCACCGCGTCTTCGAACTTCTCCATCCCTGCAAGGGCCACCCCTTTTGCGTGAAGGGAAGGTACATGCAGCGGCTGAAGTGCCAGTGCCTGATTGTAGGCATCAACGGCTTCCGCGGGCCGTTCAAGCGCATCGTACGATCGGGCACGGGAATAGATGGCATCGAAAAACCCGGGCCTGATCTCCACCGCATGATCGAAGGCGGCAACCGCCTCTTCATAACGGTTGAGACCGGCAAGGGCAACACCCAGCTCATACCAGACTTCATCATTCTCCGGCGTCAGGGTGAGGAGGTGCCGGAAGGATCCGACGGCCTCTCCATATCTGGCAAGAGCAGCGAGCGCTGCAGCAGTATGATACATGGCATCGTGGTTGCCCGGATCTATCTCCTGGGCGGTAGTCAGTGTCTCAATCGCCTCACCGAATTTCTTCTGATGGAACAAGGCCAGTCCTTTCTCGTACCATGCTGCAGCGTGACGGGGGGAAAGTTCGATGACCCGGTCAAAGGATCCGGTTGCGTCTTCGTACCTGCCTTGTGCACAGAGCACCCGCCCCCGTTCAAGGAAAGCATCCTGGTTATCGGGCTGCATGGCGAGGACGCGGTCGAATGCGGATAGTGCACCTTCCGGATTACCGGTCTGCGCCAGAGCACGTCCTCTCTCGTACCAGATATCCGGGTTTTCCGGGCTGAACGTAAGAGCTGCATCAAAGGCGGCACCGGCGTCGGCATACCTGCCGAGGTTCATAAGGGAGAGCCCGCGGTAATACAGCGGTTCATACCGGTCCTGCAGGGCGATTGCCGATTTCCCGAGGGCCTCCTCGGCCTCTTCGAGGCGCCCGAGGTGGGCAAGGGCCATGCCTTTCTCGAACAGGACTTCGCCGTTGCCCGGGTCTTTCCCGAGAGCGATATCGAGGATCCGTATGGCGTCTTCAAACCGGTTGAGCCTGCCCAGGGCTTTTCCCTCGGAAAGGATGATTGCATTATTGTGCGGGTCTGCTTTCCGGGCCTTGTCAAAGGCTTCAGCAGCGTCCTCATCCTTTCCGAGATGTTCGGATGCCACGCCGCGGTGGAACCATGCAGCAGAGTTGTCCGGAACACGGGAAAGGACGCCGTCAAACGCGGGGACGGATTCCTCATACCGCCCGAGCTCTTCAAGGCAGATACCCCGGTTGTAGTAACCGTCAGCAAATTCAGGATCGATGGCAAGCGAACGGTCAAACGAAGCGAGTGCCTCTTCATGTCTCCCGAGTGCCGCATATGCCAGACCCTGTGCGAAATGGCTGTCCCGCTGCTCGCCATCAACTGCAATCGCCCGGGAAAACCCGGCGACGGCCTCGGGATAATTCCCCTGTTCGGAGAGTACCCGCCCTTTCTGGTACAGGGCATCATAGGATTTGGGGTTGACTGCGATCGCCTGATCAAAAGCAGTGACCGCTTCGGCAAAATTTTTCAGGCGGGCATAGGAAAGCCCCAGGTAATACCAGGCATCAAATAACCCGGAGTCTAGGTCAAGTGCCTGGACAAAGATGCCGGCTGCATCTTCAAACCGCTTTTGCATGAGGAGTGCCAGTCCTTTCTGGTAGAGGGCAGGCACGTCGGACGCATCGATCGAGAGTGCCATATCGAACGCGGCAACGGCGTCTTTGTGCTTTGAAAGCCGTCCGAGGGCGAGGCCTTTGTCATAAAAAGCCGGAGCAAAATGAGGGTCAATGGCGGTTACATTCTCAAATGCCTGGATGGCTTCCTGGTCCCTGCCGAGGCGTGCAAGTACGACACCCTTGTCGTACCAGGCATGGGTATATTTGCGGTTGATGGCAATCGCCCGGTCATAGGATGCGACCGCCTCATCGTAACGGCCAAGTTCCGTGAGCGCAATGGCCCGGTCATACCAGCCATTGGCATTCTGGGGCTTGAGATCGAGGGCTTTTACCAGTGAGTCGAGCGCTGGCCCGAACTGGCCGAGAGAGAGGAGGGCACTTCCTTTATTGAGCCATGCACCCGCGCAGCGCCCGTCACCGGAAAGGACCTGATCAAAGCAGGATATGGCATCGCTGTACCTGGCAAGGTCAAGATATGATCTGCCTTTCCGGTACCACGCTGTTGGGTTGTCCGGTGAAAGCGCGATTGCCCGGTCGAAATCCCCGAGAGACGTTTCGAACCTCCCGAGTTCGTACAGCACCGTTCCCTTGAGTACCCAGACGTCAGCAAGGTTATTCTCGCTGTTCAGCGATGCCTCCAGTGCGCCGAGAGCTTCGTCGAACTTGAGGAGTTTTGCAAGCGCCCGTCCTTTCTGGTACAGGACCGCGGCATTATCCGGTGTCAGTTCCAGTATCTTGTCAAATGCCCTCACGGCATTCTCATACTTTCCGAGGGCGGAATAGGCAAGGCCTGTCTGGAAGACCGCATCGATGATTGAGGGGTCATGGGTTAGGGCCTGTTTGTAGGACCGGATTGCTTTTTCATATTTTCCCTGTTCCTGCAGTGCCAGTCCCTTGTGGAAATGGGCCTGGGCATGTTCCGGCAGGCATTCAAGGGTATAGTCGAACGATGCAATGGCCTCGGGATATTTCCTGAGACGGAAGAGTGCGGTCCCTTTTAAAAAGGCGGCATCGTAGAGGGTAGAATCCGCAGCGAGTGCGATGTCGCTCGCGATCACGGCGTCCTGGTCATTACCAAGTTCATACAGCGCTTCTGCTTTTCCAAACGACGCTATGGCATTCTGGGGACTGATACCTGCCGATTTATCGAACGCTGCAACAGCCTCGGAAAATTTGCCGAGCCGGGAGAGAGCTTCCCCTTTCTCCAGCCAGACCGACGCGTCATCAGGCCGGAGATCGAGTGAGGAATTGAATGATTCCAGCGCTTCCCCGTGCCGCCCCAGTTCCATGAGGACGTGTCCCCGGTGATAATAAAGCCCTGCGGTTCCCGGACCCAGGGTTAGCGCATGGTCAAATGCGGATACCGCCTCGTCATTCCGGTTAAGAATGGCGTAGGTGAGCCCTTTGCGGTACGCTGCGTCCTGAAGGCCCGGGTTAAATTCCAGGGCACGGTCAAATGCGGGAAGTGCATCATCATACTTCCTGAGCGTGCTCAGCTCGCAGGCTTTGTTGTACCAGGCAGGGGCACAGGTACCATCGAGATTTATGGCAGTCTCGAACGAGGACAGTGCGTCCTGGTGAAGTTCCTGCCGGGAAAGCCCTATCCCCTTGTAGTACCATCCGGAAGCGTTCTTCCCGTTGGCCCTGATGAGTTTGTCGAAAGCAGAGATGGCATCTGCCCACATCTCAAGACGGATATATGCTTTTCCGCGGAAGGTGAGGGCAAACGGGTTCCGGGGTTTGCGTTTTAAGGATTTGCCGAGAGACTCGACTGCCTCCTTGTACCGGTTCAGCCGGTAGAGCGAATACCCTTTGCAGGCGAGGACATCGGGACTGGAATTTTCCTCCTCGAGAGCACGATCAAGAGCGATGACCGCATCCTCATACCGGGACAGTCTTGCAAGTGCCATTCCCCGGCCGCGGTGCGCCCGTGCATTTTCCGGGCCCAGCACGAGGGAACTGTCGAATGCGGTGACCGCGTCCTGGTACCGCCCGGCCTGGAAGAGCGCTTCGCCCTTCGCAAGCAGGGCTCTGAGGTCCTGCGGATCCCTTGCCAGAGCCGTATCGAGGGACGAAATCGCCTCTTCAAACCGGGCAAGGGCAGAGAGCGTATACCCCTTTTCCGCGTACACACGGCCTGAATCGAGGCCCAGTGCGATACACCGGTTGAAGGTCTCAAGGGCATCTTCCGGTCTGCCGAGCCGTGTGAGGGCAAGACCTTTTTCATAGAGGGTCTCTGCCGTATCCGGCCTGACTGAGAGGTACCCGTCAAAAGCGGCAACTGCACTCTCATATTTTTCCACTGCGAACAGTGCCCTGCCTTTCGCCAGCCATGCCTCGGCATTTGCAGGATTGATCTCCAGTGCCCGGGTGAAGGCCTCGACCGCGTCCTCATGCAGGTGCAGGAGTACCTGGGCAAACCCTTTGTAGGAATATGCCCGTTCGCAGTCCGGGGCTATGCGGTTGACCCGGGAGTACGCCGGGATCGCTTCCTTATACTGGCCGAGGTGGTCATATGCCCGTGCCAGCCCGTAAAGGGAGGGAAGGTCCTTGGGGTGGGAAGCAAGCACCCGTCCGAAAGCCTCCACTGCCTCCCGGTACCTGCCAAGTGCTGAAAGGGCCCTGCCATTCTCCCGGGACGCGTCGGTAAAATCCGGCATCAGGTGGGTTGCTTCCTCGAATACACCGGCAGATTCTGCATATCTTTTAAGGTGGAAGAGCGCAACCCCCTTGTAGTAAAAAGCCTCGCCGAACTCGGGTGCAATTTTCAGGGCCTGGTCAAATGCAGATATTGCCTCTTCGTCGTTTCCGAGGCTGATCTGGGCGCGCCCCTGGTAAAACCAGGTATGGGGATTGGCGGCATCCAGTTCCAGGGCGCTGGCGTATGACCTGACGGCTTCCTGGAACCGCTCGACGGCAAAAAGGCAGAATCCCCGGATGAGCCACGCATTGGCGATCTTCGGGTTTGAGTCGAGGGTCCTTGTCAGGATCTCGATGGCCTCGCTGAACCTGCCCAGTTCGGCAAAGGCAAGCCCCTGGTGGTACAGGGAGTCCTTGTTCCCGGGATCGATCTCGTACGCCCGGGTGAACGCAGCTGCAGCTTCGTTCTGCCGCCCGAGAGAGGCCAGCGCGAGCCCTTTCTGGTAGAGGGAATCCGCCTTCCGGGGTTCGAGAGTGGACGCAGTATCGAACGCGGCGATGGCCTGCTCATACTTCTCCATGCGCGACAGAGCGAGCCCCTTCTGGTAAAAAACCGCGGCATCCTCCGGAGAGATCTCCAGGGCAATATTATACGACAGGACCGCTTCCTCCAGCATCCCTGTCTCTGCAAGAGCTATCCCCTTGTGGAAGAATGCCGGCGCAGAATTCGGGATGAGTTCGAGCACCCGGTCAAACGATCCGATGGCATCGGGGTAGCGCTCCAGCCGGATCAGTGCAACCCCGCGATCGTAGTACGCCTTTACCATTGCCGGATCAAGTTCGATCGCCCGGTCAAATGCAGCCAGCGCCTCGGAGAAATGTTCCAGGTCTGCAAGGACGACACCCTTGCTGTACCATGCTTCCGCGTAATCCGGTTTTATGCCGACAGCAGTCTCGCTTGAAGCAAGCGATTCCTCGTACCGCCCGAGATCGCGCAGTGCACGGGACTTGCAGAACGCCGCTTCGGCGTTTCCGGTATCTGATTCCAGAACCTGGTCAAATGCATAGACCGAGTCCTGGTACAGGCCCAGCGAATACAACACCAGTCCCCGCTGGTAATGGGCAGGGGTGTATTTCGGGGAGAGGGCCAGGCAAAGGTCAAACGATGCAACAGCCTCCTCCTGTCGCTCCAGTTTCACGAGCGTAAGGCCCAGGTAATAATGTGCCATCGCGCGCCCGGGATCGCCGTTTACTACGAACTCGAACGCAGCTGCAGCATCGTCGAACTGCCGGAGGCTGAAAAGGGCGAGGCCCTTGGAGAAATGTGCGTCCAGGGAATTTGTATCGACCTCCAAAGCCTGGTTATAGGACTCCAGCGCTCCGGAAAAATCCTGCAGTTCCGCAAGTGACCGGGCCTTGTAATAATATGCGTGGAAATTTCCCGGGTTCTCGGCAATGGTCCGGTCGAAATCGGAGATTGCGTCGCGGAACCTCCCCAGGTTGAAGAACGCGATGCCCTTCCGGAGGCGGGCATCCGTGTATTTCGACTTTAGCTGCAGGGTCTTGTCAAAGGCAAAGACCGCATCGTTGTGCCGTTCGAGGGCCGCATACGACTTGCCCTTATGGTAAAAGGCAAGGGCATTCTCGGGATCATAGATGAGCGCCTTGTCGAATTCCCCGAGGGCTTCTTCATGGCGCCCGAGTTTCTCGAGCGCTATCCCGCGGTTAAAATACCCCGGGGCATTGCTGGTGTCTTTGGCCAGGTTCGTGTCGAACGCACGGATTGCATCATCGTATTGCCCGATCTTCAGGAGAGCAAGGCCAAGGGAATAACTGGCTTCTGTGTAAGAAGATTCGATCTCAAGCGCACGGTTCAGCGCAACTACTGCCTCGGTGTATTTGCCGCTGTCGATCAGGGATTTTCCCTTGAAATACCACGCAGGCGCAAACGCGGGCAGGATTGCAATGGTCTTGTCATAGGAGAGGATGGCGTCGCGGTGGTCGCCGAGCCGTGCAAGGGCAAGGCCTTTATGGTACTGTGCTTCCCCGTTTGCGGGATCGATCTCGAGCAGGATCTCAAATACGTGGATTGCCCCTTCCATGCGGTTGACTTTTTCGAGAGCCAGTCCCTTGTAATAAAAGGCCTCGATACTCCGCTGGTTTAAGGATATAGCGTTGTCGAATGCTTCTATTGCGTCCTGGTAACGCCCGAAATCAAAATAAGCCTTCCCGATCCTGATCCAGCCGGTTTCCTGGTCCGGATCGATGTTAAGTGATTTGGTATAGGCGGCGATTGCCTCTTCGGTCCTGCCGAGCTGGCTGAGTGCGTCTCCTTTCCGCATCCAGACATCAGGGAGCGCAGGATTGATATCGAGGGCCCGGGTATAGGCGGGAACGGCGTCTTGGATCTTGCCAAGGTCGGACAATGCATCCGCTTTCCTGACCCACGCCACGGCCAGGTTCACGTTGATCTCCAAGGCCTTGTTGAAGGCCTGGATCGATTCCTGTTTTTTCGAGAGACTGAGAAGGGCATTCCCTTTCTGCATCCAGGTGTCGATTAGAGTGGGGTTGAGCGAGAGGATGCGGTCGTCCATCTCGATCGTTTCTGCAAAACGGCCGAGGATGAAAAGGGAATTGGCCCGGTAGATCATCGCTTCGATGAGGGAAGGGTTGGCCTTGAGGCTCAGATCGAAGAACCGGATGGCTTCTTCGTGACGTGACAAGGCGGCAAGAGCGATCCCCCGGTACATATGGGCGTCTGATAACGAGGGGTCGATAGCCGTCGCACGCTCGAGTGCCACGATGGCTTCGTCGTACTGTTTTGCTTGGAGGTGGGCTAGTCCCATGTAATAATACGACGATGGGTTGTCCGCTTCAAGGGCAAGAGCGTTTGAGAATGACCTGACTGCCTCATCATACCGCTCCTGCTGGATGAGCGAGATGCCCCGGTAATGGTATGCCTGGGCATTCGAAGGTTCCAGAGAGAGGGAACTGTCAAAGGCTTTGATGGCATCCTCATACCGCTCACGTCCGGCATAGGCGATGCCGAGATAATACAAACCCGAAGCATTGTCAGGTTCAAGTGAGAGGGCTGTCTCAAATGCCGTGATGGCATCATCGTAACGTTCCCGCTGGGCAAGGGCAACGCCTTTCTGATACAGGATCTTTGGATCGTCCGGAGAAATTTCGAGCGCCTGGTCATACGATACGACCGCTTCGAGCGGTTTACCGAGCCGGGCAAGCGCATTACCCCGCTCGAAAAATGCCCGTGCACATTTCCGGTTGATCTCCAGTGCCCGGTCAAATGACCGTATTGCCTCGTCATAACGCCCGAGTTCTGAAAAGGCCAGGCCTTTATAGCACCAGGCCCAGACATCGCGGGGGTTGTTCTCGAGCGCCGTACCGAGTACGGAGACTGCATCATCGAACCGGTTCATGGAGAAGAGTGCAATGCCTTTCCGGACAGCGGCCTCGTTCAGGTTCGGGCTCAGCCCGAGCGCCCTGTCAAAGGCCCCGATCGCATCATCGAAGTGGCCCATGTAGGCAAGGGCGATACCTTTGTGGAGCCAGCCATCGGTCAGTGCCGGGTTCTGCTCAAGCGCTTCATCGAGGGCTGCCACGCACTCCTGGTACCGCATCAGGTGAAACAGGGCCAGGGCTTTCTCGAACAGAGCACCGGTATTCTGGGGGGCGATGGCAAGGACGGCGTCCAAAGCAGGTACGGCCTCGGCATACCGGTTGAGAAGCGCCAGCGTCGTACCCCTATTGTACAGCGCAAGGATACTCGCGGGATCGATCTCAATTGCCTGGTCAAAGGATGCAATCGCTTCCTCGAACCTCCCGAGCTGGACGAATGCGAGCCCGCGGTGATAATATGCGTTGGTATGGTTCGGGTTGATCGTCACGGCCTGCCCGAAGGCTTCAAGTGCGGGTTCGAACCGTCCGAGCTTGACAAGGGCGAGCCCCTTGTCGTAGTGTGCCTGCGCATAGGAGGGATTTATCCTGATACTTCCGTCAAATGCCTCGATGGCCTCGTCGTACCTGCCGATTTTTGCCAGCTGGAGACCTTTCTGGTGGAAAGCCCGTTCATTTCCCGGGTCGAATGCGATGGTCCGTTCGAACTCCTGGACGGCATCCTCGTTTCTCCCCAGTTTTGCGAGGGCGAAACCCTTGTGGTAGAGGGCATCCGAAAACCCGGGGTTTATCTGCAGGGCCTGGTCGTAGGCCGCGATGGCCTCGCTGAACCGCCCGAGACTGGCATAGGAGACACCTACCTGGTACGCAGCAGGGGAGCACCCGGCATCATGACTGAGAGCGGATTCAAACGACTCAATGGCCTCCTTGTGCCTCCCGAGACGGGTGAGGGCGACCCCCCGGTAATACCAGGAACCCGCGTGGGCGTCACCGAGTGCCAGTCTCCGGCCCAGTGACTCCAGCGCATCTTCGTACCGGCTCAGGCTGACCGAGGCAACTCCCCGCCGGAACCATGCCTCCGCGTTGTCCGGTTCAAGGGCAAGGGTCCGGTCGAAGTCCTGCACGGATTCCTGGAACTTTTTCAGGTGGTAAAAAGCGAGGCCCCGCTGGTAGTGGGCCAGGGCATTGGCCGGGCCGGCCTCGATTGCTTTGCCGAATGCCACAACTGCATCCTGATACCGGTTAAGGCTGGTCAGCGCAAGTCCCTGGTAATACCAGGCATCCCCCAGTGACGGGTTCAGCGTGGCGGCCTGCTGCAGTGCGGTCACTGCTTCTTCATATTTCCCGATCTTGAAGAGGGAGATCCCCTTGATTGCCCAGATATCGGCATGGAGCGGTTCCTGCTGGAGGAAGTTATCCGCAGACCTTGCCGCAGCTTCGTTCCGGCCCTGCCGGGCAAGGATGAAACAGCGGTAATACCAGACCCAGACGTCGGTAGGGTCAATGTCGTAGGCCCGGTCGAATGAGGCCAGTGCATCATCATTCCTGCCGAGCTCATACTGGGAAATTCCCTTGTTGTAATAGGCCCGTGAATAATCGGGGACAAGTTCTATTGCCTTGTTGTACGCGACGATCGCTTCATTATGCCGCCCCAGATCGGCGAGTGCGATCCCCTTGTTATAATAGACCTTGGCGTGCCGGGGATCGACCATGAGCGCATGGTCGTAGGCAGTGATGGCGTCTCTGAACCGCCCGAGCTCGTAAAATGCGATACCCTTGAGGATCCAGGCTTCGGCATTGTCGTATTGTATGGAGAGCAGGCGGTCGCAGGCCTCGAGGGCTTCCTCGTTCCTGCCGAGCTGGGTGAGGGTCGCCGCTTTGTTGTACCAGGCATTTGGGTCAGCCGGTTCGATCGCAACAGCCTGGTCGTAGGCTTTTATCGCGTCTTCGAGTTTTCCCAGGTCGTAGAGCGCAATACCTTTGAAATAATGGGCCTTTGCCAGGTTGGGATAGAGGGCAAGGCTCCGGTCGAACATGACAATGGCTTCCTGGTACCGGCCGATGTCATAGAGTTCAATGCCCTGCCGCAACAGTGCTTCCGCATCACTCTTGTTCATGAATCAGGTTACCTCGTTGGTGGAATGCCGGGTATATTTCTGGATTTTCCCGCTTCTATCTGCCTGCTGCCGTTATTTTCACTCAGGTATAAGGTTACTTATAAGCGGCATATACCCTTTCCGGTACATATATATGTACACCAGCGATTTATCAATCCTGTTTTTATACTCATGCTGGAGGAGGACGGGTGGTCCGGGATACCGGAGCATCACCCGGGTGGTCAGGCATCCTGGAGTTCCCGGATGACGGCAGAGAGCCGTTCCACACCGGTTCGGATCTTATCGGGCGTTGCATTGGAGAAATTGACCCGGAGCGTGTTCTGTCCGCCTCCGTCCACGTAAAACGGGGTGCCCGGGAGGACGGCGACCTGCTGCCGGAGAGCGCGTTCAAAGACATCCGTGGAGGAGATCCCGTCCGGGAGCGTAAGCCAGACAAACATCCCCCCGGATGGCCGGGTATAGGTCACGGACTCCGGCAGCATCTCCTCAAACATCCGGATCATGAGATCGCACTGGTTCCTGTATGCGGCGCTGATGGTCCGTATCCGTGCATCGATGTCCCCGTGGCACAGGTACTCGAACGCTATCCTCTGGGACAGGTAATTGGAATGGAGGTCGGACGCCTGTTTTGCCACAACGATCTGCTCCATGACTTCGGGAGGTGCGACAACCCACCCCATCCGTAGGCCGGGGGCAAGGATCTTGGAGAATGACCCGGTGATGATCGTCTGGTCAGGCAGGAACTCCCGGACCGACGGGCTCGATCTTCCCGAAAAATTCAGTTCGCCATACGCGTCGTCTTCGATAAAGAGCGTCCCGCTCCCTTCGAGTATTCCGGCGATCTCGCGGCGCCTTTCATCGGAATAGGTTATGCCGGACGGGTTCTGCGAATTTGGCACACCGTAGAATAACTTCAGGGGGTACCTGCCTGCCACATCGGCAAGCATGGCGGGGTCCGGCCCGTCTTCCCGGAGGATGACCGGGTGAAAGCAGGGTTCGTAGAGGGAAAACGCCTGGATGGCCCCAAGGTATCCGGGGCGTTCGATCGCCACGTGGTCCCCGGCATCGATGAGCACTTTGCCTATCAGGTCGAGGCACTGCTGCGACCCGTTGGTGATGAGGATCTCGTCCGGGGAGACAGAGAACCCCAGCCGTTTTTTGTACCGCTCTGCAATGAACTGCCGGAGCGGGAGGTATCCTTCAGTGGTGGAGTACTGGAGTGCCGACCTCCCGTCTTCTGCGAGAACCTTGGCAGCTGCTTTTGCAATCCCTTCGACATCGATGAGTGCCGGGTTGGGAAGCCCCCCGGCAAAGGAGATGATCTCGGGGTTCTCGGTTACCTTGAGGATTTCACGGATGAACGACTTGGGAGTCCGCGCCATCCGCCGTGCGAAAGTGTAACGCGGTTTTAGGATGCCGGAGGTTCCGGGCTTGACTATTGGGGGAATATGCATAAATCACCTGCAAACACCTGCATAAACTGAGATAATTTAGGTTGTCTGAACCCTTAAAGCATCAGGAGCCCCGGAGCACCAGTACCACCGATCTCCTGTGCAGCGAAGCGATGATGAGAGCGTGTTGGACTTGGATATACCGGTTATGGCTATCATAAGTAGTTGGTGCACCAGATATCGTCCGCGTGGATACTTGTAAGCGGCAGATTTTTTCAGAACGATCCGGTCCGAGATCTCACTAATACTGGAACGATCCTGCAAAAAAAAATAATTGCAAGGTCCGGATGCGGCAATTGAGAGAGATTGCCGGATCGTTTGGTGCCAATTTTGAAAAATCTCCAGGTCCGGATCTGGCAATAAAAAATAATTCCCACATCCGGAGGTGACAATTTTAAAAAATTCCCGGGTCCTGAGGTGACAATAAATAATAATTGGCGGATCGGTCTGCGACAATTTGTGCCGGAAAGATCCGGTTAAATTCTCTCATCTCCGACGGAGTCCCTCTCCCGCTGCACTCCAAATAAAAAATAATTGCCGGGTCCGGAGGTGACAATTTATAAAAATCGCCCGATCGGTTGGTGGCAATTTTAAAAAATTCCCAGGTCCGGATCTGACAATAAATAATTATTACCGGATCCGGAAGTGACAATTAAGAAAAATTGCCAGGTCCGGATGCGACAATTAAAAATAATTGGCGGATCGGTTTGTGGCAATTTTAAAAAAACGGGCATGAAGTCAGTATGATTTTCGTACACCAGATCCTGGCTTCACAAGAGATATATCAGGCCAAACCTGATCTGCTCACTTTCACCCTCCCCATGGCCTGCCTTATTATCCCAAATCCTGCCACTATGGATCATGGAAGCACTTACACGACAGATGGTCCAGCCAGCACCCTATGACTACCAGAAGATCCAGCGAATCCGCGAGAGGATCAAGGAAGTCTTCGGGCGCGAAAGTATCATGAATGACGAGCTGCTGTTAAAACGGTATAACATAACCCCCGATGGCGACCTGATCATGATCGTACGGTAAGGACGGAAAAAATACCCTTTCAGAGGAGATGCCGTGGGATTTGACATTAAATTCGATTCTGATTATATCATGAACGAGTTCCTTGTCTGTCAAGGATTAAAAAAGAGAGAACTGAAAGAGAAAGAGAATGTGCCGCAACAATGCTGGAACTGACAGCAGTCATGCGCAGGCCGGTTAAAGAATCTGATGTGACATGGGATACTGTTGAATTGCTGATACTTGGTGCTCAATATACTGTCTGGTCCCGCGAAGATGGAACGCCATTCTCATCACTTGGTGAACAACATGTGACTGAACTAGATCCAGATGACCTATGCCCTGAAGGGGATGTTACAAAACAGTCCTGGATGAATTTGTGTGAAGGCATAGAGAGGTGACGAAGTGAAATGAAATGAGATCGATAAATTAAACGGTTCTGTTGCGTTGTCGGGACTTACCACTTTCAACTTTCATTAAAGATTACCTCAACACACATAAATCAACATTAGAATTGATTGCAATTTTTATTACATTATTGGTATGACCGCATATAGTCATCAGGTTCTCTTGTCGATGTTCCTCCCATGGCATTAACAAGTTCAACAAATTCGTCCCATGTAAAAACGATATCCTTAACCCGAATATACATCGATCCGTCCATTTCTTGAGAGATCCCCCAAATATAAATCAAGCTTAATTTCCCGGGTCGAAATGGTTTTTCTCGTACGTTTACACGTCTTAAAATCTCACCGAATGGAAGTTTATAAATCTGTTCTAACTCTTGTTTTGTGACCGAAATCTTATTTAAAGAATTTATATTGGCTAAAAGAGGTTCGAGTGTCCATGTGTACTTTCCGAGAGTAATAAAGGTATATCCTTGTTTTTTCCAAGAGATAGCACGGCTTGTAATATCGGCTATTGTCATTCCTGTATGCCGTTCAAGGAATTTTCGTGAATATTTTTCAAGTACTCGGTAAACCATCAATTCACCATTCTTCTATTTTAATAATCTCGTCCCTTTAAACGTTCCGTCCCGTTAGAATTGCCTCGTCGCCATGCGTTTCTGTTGGCAACCCACACAAATGGAGATGCGGCTCTTTTTTAGAATAGTGATATCAGAAACGACCGCAGATGTGATAGGTCACATTTTGTGAGATACCTATAACCCCAGTGAAGAGTGCTGCTATGGAGAATTGAACTTCCCAAAAAAACGCGGCACTCGAACATTAAGGCACGATACATCATCCGGTTTCGTGAAGATGGCACTTCACTTCTGAATCTTGATGCTGAACTGGATCCAGATGATTTATGCCTAGAGAGTGATATTACAAAAAAGTTCTGGCTAAACTTGTATGAAGGAATAGAGCGAAGGAAACGAATTGAAACATAAAACACTGAAGTTGAGTAGTAAAGATATAAATTTAAAACTACGAATAATATTATTTCATGGGAATTGTGGATGAGTTTAAGGTATGTAGTAAGTTTATCTGTCAAGTTTTAGGTGCGATATTCTTCACCCTTCTTGCAATAATTATTGCCTCATTCATCGCAACTTCCAATATCACTTACACTTTCCCTTTAGGTTACATTAATGAAATCGCAAATGCATGCATTCTTGTATCCTCAATAACTTTAGCGACAATTTACGCTATAATTACAATTATTGTTACTAAACCCTCGAAAAATTGTCCGAACTTCGTTCCTGTTTCAATAATTCCAATAGTCGGCATTATCACTGGTGTATTGGCACTAACTTTATCCCCTTTTTCAGACACATTTGTCTGGGCGAAGAACGTTCTTGTTATTTCAGTGATATTTACTTTTAGTGGTTTCACGATCCTTTATCTTTTGATGTTTCAAGTGAAATTACCTTATGTTCCTAAGATTCAAACCTCACAGTGGAATAAAAGGTTACGAGTTAAAATTTAGCTTTAAAACAATCTTTTTAGAAAAGACTTGGATTTGAAAAGTTGAGCGCCCCGGCCGGACGTTATTTTTTAACCTTTAAAATCGGACAAAAAATTAAAGGTATTTTGCCAAAAAAACCTAAAAGATTTGAACTTTTCAATTCAAGCCTGTGGCGAGATTCGAACTCGCGACTTCCTCCTTACCAAGGAGGCACACTACCGGGCTGTGTCACACAGGCATGTTCACATGAAGCAGCCGTTCGCAGTGGTCCTCTCAAAGAAGGCGTTCCACGGTTAAGCCACTGGTTCGGGTTGCCTAACTACGTTGTGAGTAATCCCTATAAAACATTGCGGAGAGGCATTGGCGGAAACCTGCACTATCTCCCCGGTTGTCCATGGGATGCACCGCTGACCGGAGAGACCGGTATCAGAGCGCTTGGAGCTGCCCGATACTTCTGATAACCCCTTCAAACGTAGCCACTTCAATGACCGGGACGATACCGGAGTTCCTGACCGCTTTCATGACGGCAGAAAAATCGATGGTGCCATCGCCGACTGCAGAATGGGAATCATCTCTCCCGTAATTGTCATGGAGGTGGTAATGGGATGCCGGGTGCTTCAGGAACTCATCAAGGCATTTCATCTGGTTGGCATGGCCGACATCGAGAGCAAAAGCTGCCGCTCCGATGAGCGGGAGTTCTTCGGGTGTTTTCAGCAGGAAATAGTCCCAGTTCCCCATGTTCTCGATGAAGAACCGGACCGAATGTTCGTCAGAAAGGGCGGTGAGGTCCGCAAGCGAACGGCGCAGCTGCTGCTCCGCCTTCCCCCGCTCCTCTGCCCATGCGAAATAGCCGGGATGGATGACCAGGCCCGCGTTCACTTCGGTGGCGATACGGAAACACTGCTCCATGACCTCCACCGAAGCCCGGCGGATCGGCTCGAGGACACTCGCGATATTGGTTCCCCGGCAGGGTGTGTGGAGGGAGAAGTGCCCGTCAAAGGAGAGAAGGGGTTCGGCGGTTTCCAGGAAATGGGGGCCGTCGTCCATGATCTCGATCCTATCCGTGATGGCAGCCAGCTTTTCGAGCGCTTCCGGGAGCGGGAGGTTGTGCAGGCAGAACGTGGAGACCCCGAACATACCTGAGTGGTCGGGGTTCCCGGTTCTTAAACGTGTGCCCGGCAGGATGAAGAATTATGGAAAAAAAGAATTACTTCTTCAGCCGCACTTCCATCTGCGGGAACGGGATCTCGATCCCTTCTGCTGCAAACCGCTCGGCAATCCGGGAATTGATGGCGTCCCTGACCTCGTCGGGCAGGTTGTACTTCTTCGCCCAGACATAGAGGATGAATTTCAGGCCGGAGTCGCCGAACTCCGTAAAGAATGTCGTGGGTTCCGGGTCGTCCAGCAGGTAATCCGTTGCCCTGGTGGTGGTGCGGGCAATCTCCAGCAGGATCTCCTTCACTTTCGCCGGGTCGGTCCCATACGCGACCGTGACCGGAATCGTTATCTTGAGCTTCTGGTCGGGCTCGGAATAGTTCACGATACTGTTGGACGTGATCTTGTTGTTGGGAATGGTGACTACCTGGTAGTCCAGGGTCCTGAGCCGGGTGCTCCGGGGCCCGACCGCGAGGACATCCCCGTAATACTGGTCCACCTTGATCCGGTCCCCGACCTTGAAAGGCTTGTCGATCGTGATGATCGCCCCGCCAAAGAAGTTGGAGATGATATCCTGTGCCGCCAGTGCGACCGCCAGGCCCGCGATACCGGCACCGGCAAGGAAGGGGGTGATGTCGACATTGAATACCTTGAGTATCGCCATGAGGGCCCCGAACCAGACGAGCCATTTTACGATGAGTTCGAGGAGTTCGATGAGACGGTCGTCCCAGTCGCTCTCGGACTGTCTGGCAAACTCATGGCCGTAGATAACGATGATGTCGTGGAGGAACGAGGAGATGATCCAGGCACCGATCACGACATAGAATGCGGTGATGAAGCGGGGATCGAGGATCCACTGCAGGCTGCCAGGAAGAATACCGAAATGGCTGACAGCAAAATGGAGCGCAACTGCGATGATACCGACCTGGACCGGTGTCCCGATAGCCGCGATGACGATATCGTCCAGCTTGGTCTCGGTCTGTTCGGCTTTTGCCTCCAGCCAGCGGACCGCCAGCCGCGCAATCAGGGCAAAGAGTATGCCGAAAACAACCGTTACTACCGCGTAGACGTAATTCAGATCCAAAATTCCCAAAGCCATACACGTACTCTTATGTCATTTCGGAGTAAATAGCTTTGAGCGTACATGGCGACAGGAAAGGAGATTGCTGATCTACTGCACGAGATGGTGGACCGGGATATGGCATTCATGCATATCTGCGGCACCCACGAGGCTGCAATTGCGCGGAGCGGCCTGAGGAGCCTCCTACCGGCCCGGCTCAGGATCGTGATGGGGCCCGGGTGCCCGGTCTGTATCACCCCGCAGGGCGAGATCGATGCAGCGCTCGATCTCGTTGAAAAGGACTGTATCATCGCGACTTACGGCGACCTCCTCCGGGTCCCGGGCTCGAAAGGGTCCATGGAATCCTGCGGCGGCGACATCCGGGTTGTGCAGGGTGTCCACAAGGCAGTCGGGATTGCGGATAAGACCGACAGGGAAGTGGTCTTCATCTCGGTAGGCTTCGAGACCACGGCTCCGACGGTCGCCGCAACCATCCTTGCCCACCCGCCGGAAAACTTCTCCATCCTGTCGTGCCACCGGATCGTCCCGCCGGCCATGAAATGGCTGCTTGAACAGGGCGAGGCGAAGCTGAATGGGTTCATGCTCCCCGGCCATGTCTGCACGATCATGGGATACGAAGAATATGAGCAGTTCCCGGTCCCTCAGGTGGTCGCAGGATTTGAACCCGACGACATCCTTCTCGGCCTCCTGATGCTGGTCCGTCAGGTGAAGGAGGGGACGCACCGGGTGGACAATGCCTATCCGCGGGCAGTCAGCCGCGAAGGAAATGTCAAGGCCAAGAAGGTCATGTACGAGGTCTTCGAACCGTTCGATGTCGAGTGGCGGGGTTTCCCGGTAATCCCCGGTTCGGGCCTGCGGCTCAAAAAGGAGTTCGAGCAGTACGACGCCCAGAAAAAGTTCGACATCGTGTTCCGGCAGATCAGCAAGCATTCGGCCTGCATCTGCGACAAGGTCCTGAGGGGGATCGCTCAGCCGTCCGACTGTAAACTGTTCGCGAAGGTATGCAGTCCGAGGACCCCGGTCGGGCCGTGCATGGTCAGCCACGAAGGGGCCTGCAAGATCTGGCACCAGTACCAGCTCAAGAAGCCCTGACCCGCCAGACCGTTCCTCCCTGCCGGGGAATACACGATCACGGGCGGGATTAGATACAAGATAGAGGATATCTCCCTCAGATGTCCGGTGCCTGCGGTGTTCAAAACGAATCGTGTACTCAATCTCCCAAACGTGTACTCACGAGGTGCCACGGAAATTTTCAGCCAGTGGCTCCGGTATGGAGGTCTATTCCATGTTTTCCCAAAAGGATAAATATCGCGATATTCTATAGTCCGATCCTGATACCATGTCGCCACTGCAGATGAACCGCCGGAAAAAACCCGCAAATTCACCACGGGCCGCCAGCCTGCCACACGGATGGGGAAAAGGAATCTTCTCCGGCATCCTCATGGCTGTAGTTCTGACACTTGTCTGCTGTCCTGCCCTCGCCCTGCCCGCACCGGCACTCGGAGGGGGGTCCGGACAGTTCGACCAGGGAATACCGGTATACTGGCCGTACCATGTCCTGTTCATATCGATGGGACTCATCCTTCTCGTTGCCGGTTTTCTCATCGCGAGGTTTCACAAAACCAGGAACTGGTACAAAACTCATGTGATCCTTGAAGTAACTGGCGGTGCCTGCATGATTGCCGGTCTGGTTATCGGGATCTCCATGGTCGCTCTTTCCGGTTTTCCGCACCTTAAAAATATCCATGAGATCCTGGGCGTGGCAATTGGAACCCTGGTAATTATCACGTTACTTATCGGCTATTGTATAAAACGCGTAACCACATCAAAAAAGGTAGTCCGGATGAGCCATCGCTGGCTGGGACGGATCCTGATTGTCCTCATTGGTATCAATATCATTCTTGGTCTCGTATTCCTGGCCGCAATCCTTGGCCGGTAGGTCTCCCGGTATTTTTTACCCTACTTCCTGTCGCCCGCGGGTAGCATGAGAGAAAAAATTTCCCGTCCTGCCCGTCCCGTGTACCGGTAACTATGCAACAACCGGGACCAATCCACGAAGTCCCGCCGGTTTGCCATGCGCCGCCCCGGCGACCGGTTTTTCACATCGGGAAGGCCTGATCCGACGGTTGCTCCACCCTCCCGAGTATTTATATGGGAAGGAGAGAGATTAAGTAAGGTAAAAGTTGCCTCGGTAGGGTAGTGGACATCCTAGAAGCCTCCGGAGCTTTTGACCCGGGTTCGAGTCCCGGCCGAGGCGTCGAGTAACAATTTTTGAATGTCTTTTATCAGTATTATCCTCCCGGAGGGATACCGCTGGTCAAGGGGGCTTCTTCAGGCCCGGCTTTCCCATTCAGAAGATCCAGAAAAAACGGGAAAAAGATCGGTTAAATTACCATCTCTTATAACACCGGCTTCTGTTTCAGGGCAGCCACCAGAAGGCGGACACCGGCGTCGATATCTTTTGTATCAAGGATTTCTACCGGGGAATGGATATAGCGTGACGGGATGCTGACCGTCGTGCTCGGGATGCCCCCTTTGGTCAGGTGGATCGCCGTTGCATCGGTCGTGCCCCCGCTCCCGACTTCCAGCTGGACCGGGATGCTGTTTGCATCTGCCGCATCCTTGAGCCACTTGACCACTTTCCGGCTGGCGATCAGCCCGCGCCCGCTGCTGTCGACGATTGTTATCACAGGGCCCTTGCCCATCTCCACCGGTGCGTCCTTCATATCGATGCCCGGGTGGTCGCCCGGTATCGTGACATCGGTTGCGATCGCGCAGTCCGGGTCAAGGGTATAGGCACTTGTGCGGGCCCCTTTCAGCCCTACTTCCTCCTGAACAGTGAAGACACCGTAGATCGTGAGCGGGGAGTCCACTTCCTGCAGGGTTTTGATCAGCATGGCGACCCCTGCCCGGTTGTCGAAGGCCTTCCCGGTCACGCGGTCGTGCGCCAGCTCGGCAAATTCCCGGTCCACGGTAACCGGCGTGCCTACGTCGATCCCGAGGACTTCGGCCTCCTGCCGGTTCGCTGCCCCGATATCGATGAACATGTCGTCGATCTTCACGCCTTTCTTGCGTTCCTCCTCGTCCATCATGTGAGGGGGCTTCCCGCCGATGACGCCGAAGCACGGGCCTTTTGTCCCATGGAGGATGACCCGCTGGTTGTAGAGGGTCGGGCCATACCATCCCCCGAGCGCGACGAACCGGATGAACCCCTTGTCATCGATATATTTGACCATCAGCCCGATCTCGTCCATGTGGGCTGCAAGCATGACGCTGAACTTGCTGCCGCGCCTGATGGCGATGAGGTTGCCGAGCGGGTCGTCGCGGATCTCGTCCACGTGCCCCCGGAGTTCCTTCTTGATGATCGCAAACACGCTGCCTTCACTGCCCGAGACGCCGTGGGCATTGGATAATTTCCGTAAGAGTTCTTTGACCATATCAACCACCTATTACACTCCGAATCCTATCAAGGGCCCGGTCCAGGTTCTCCCGGGACGTTGCGTAGCTCAGCCTCGCGTACTCCGGAGCATTCACGCCAAACGCAGATCCTGGCACGATGATTACCCCGCTTTCGATGATCTTCTGGGCGACTTCCGGTTTCATGGGTACAAAAGCATAAAATGCACCTTCGGGGATCGGGAATTCCAGTCCTATGCCGGAAAGTCCGCGCCAGATGATGTCCCGTCGTGCCTGGTACTCGTCGCGCATCACTTTGACCATGTGCTGGTCGCCTTCGTAAGCGGCAACCGCGGCGTACTGCGAGATCGAGGTAGCGCATGCCTGGCAGTACTGGTGCACCTTGATGCACTGGCCAACGATCTCGTCGGGCGCTGCCAGATACCCGAGCCGCCACCCGGTCATGGCATAGGTCTTGCTCGTCGCATTGATGGTGACGACATTATCGCCGAACCTTCCGGCACTCCAGTGTTCCCCGCCATAGATGAAGTGCTCATACACCTCATCGGAGACAACGGTCACGTCCTTGTCAGCGGCATATTCGACCAGTGCCCTGATCGACTCTTTGCTCTCGACGGCCCCGGTCGGATTTCCCGGCGAGTTCAGGACAAGCAGGCGGGCACCGTCCATCAGCCCTTTTGCCTGCTCGACATCGATATGGAGATCCCTCGCGAGCGGGACGCTGACCGGCCTGCCGCCGGCAAGGGTCGCAAGGGCGTTGTACGAGACAAAACCCGGGTCGGGGCAGAGCACCCGGTCGCCCACGCTTACGAGCGCCTGCATGACAATATGGAGCGCCTCGCTTGCGCCGGCGGTAATAATGACCTGGTCGGGATCGTAGACAAGCCCGTTTTCCTTACGGAATTTTTTACAGACTGCGGTACGGAGTTCCGGGATCCCATTGTTACTGGTATACCCGGTCTTCCCTTCCCGGATCGCTGCGATGGCCGCGTCCTTGATGTGCTGGGGGGTATCGAAATCCGGCTGCCCGAGCCCGAGGTTGATCGAGCCGGGACCTGCCGCTTCAAATATCTTCCGGATGCCGGATATTTCGATACCGGCGACCCGTTCGGAAAATCTCATTGGCATGGGGGATCCTGTTCTCACTCGATATTCGTGTGGCGGTTCTTGAGGGCAGTCTCATCGGTCTTGGTAATCTCCATCAGGCAGGAGATCACGGCATCGCCGAAGATCATGGAGGCGGTCTCGAAGAGCGTCCCCAGCGGGGCAAACGACTTGTGGTCCCCCATCATCTGCCGGATCTCGAACTCGACCGTATCGTCTTTCACCTCGTCGCGCTGGTGCTCGATGATGACGGTGCATGTCGAGATCTTCCCGATGCGGGAGTCCGCGTTTGACGTGATGAGGCAGATATGGGCCCCCACCTCCTTTGCAGTCTCCGCGATATCGGCCACGGTCTTGGTCCGCCCGGAACCGGAAAAGACCACCATCAGGTCCCCGGGGCTGATTGCCGGGGTGATGGTCTCTCCCACCACGTAGGCCTGCAACCCGAGGTGCATGAGCCGCATTGCAAAGGCTTTTGCCACAAGGCCCGATCGTCCGGCCCCGATTGCGTAGACCCTCTTCGCTTTCAGCAGCTCGTTCAGGAACTTCTCTATATCTTCATCTGAAATCGTGTTGGCAATTGTCCGGATCTTCGATGCCATCAACAGCATCATTTCCTGTACCCTGTGGCTCTCCATGCTTCTCTCACAAAAGATGCATCCACATAGTAGATGAGAATTTCGCATATTCCTGACGGATGCGGAAAAAAGTAATTTTGCGAATCACTATCAACCGGTTCCGGCAGGAGAAGGATCTTAAAGGATCATCCACAAAATTGTAGAACGTGAAAGCGCCGCTGGTAAAATGGGCCGGGGGGAAACGGCAGCTCCTGGATCAGCTCAGCGCCAGCCTGCCGGGACACTGGGATACGTACTTCGAACCGTTTGTCGGCGGCGGGGCCCTCCTGGTAAACCTCCAGAACAGCGGAAGGATCTCACGCGCGGTCATATCCGATCTCAATGCCGATCTGATCAACCTGTACCGTGTCGTAAAATCTCATCCGCGCCGGCTTATCGAAGAACTCTCCAGCGAGCGGCTCCGGAATGATGAAGACTCGTTCCGGCAGTTGAAAGAGGAGTTCAACGGGCTTG
Source organism: Methanoregula sp. (assembly GCF_050010295.1). GTDB lineage: Archaea > Halobacteriota > Methanomicrobia > Methanomicrobiales > Methanospirillaceae > Methanoregula. Next base: position 45,500 of record NZ_JBEKLH010000004.1, on the reverse strand, counting down.
CAGGCTCCCGGAACAATCCAGTCAGGCGGGCGGCACTTTTCATCTATCTGAACAAGCACGGGTACAACGGCCTCTGGCGGGTCAACCGGAAGGGGAAGTTCAATGTCCCGTTCGGTCGGCATACCAGGAAAAGCCTCCCTTCGGAGTCCTCAATCCTGAAATTCCATGCCATGCTTCGGAATGTTGCCATCCTGAATGCCGATTTTGAGAAGGCGGTCAAGAGTGCGAAAAAAGGGGATTTCATCTATTTCGATCCCCCGTATCACCCGCTCTCGAAGACTGCGGGTTTCACCGGTTACAACCCGGACGGATTCAGGTTCCGGGACCAGGAACGGCTGGCACAGGTATTCGGGAAACTTACCGCCAACGGTGTCCAGCTGATGTTGAGCAATTCAAAAGTTCCCGAGATCGAAGAATTATACCGGGACTTTCACGTACGGACGGTTGCTGCAAAACGCTTCATCAACTGCAACGGTGAGCGGCGGAACGGTGCATACGAGATCATCGTGACGAATTACGATACGGCCGACTGAAGGAAAACGGTCTTTTTATAGAAACGATCTTCTTTTTTTTTTAATTCCGGACTCCGGGTTTTCCCTGGAATTTACGATCGGCTGACACAATTCATGCCGGATTTCCCGCCTCGTACCGCTCGATCTTTCCGTAGGCGACCAGTTTTCCGTTTTCCAGGACCGACACGGCACCATGACCGCCACAGATGAGGCAGCGCCTGCCGGATTTCGCAAGTTCCTGATCAGTTTCCAGGGCGAGCCCGAGCAGGGCCTTCCGTTCCTGTTTTGCCCGTTCGCTGTCGACATTCACTGAGGTGACAAGGAACGCCGCAAGGGAACTGTAGTCTGCCCGCTCCTTCGTGAGACTCCCGAAATTGATGACGCTGTCGGCAGCAAACAGCAGGCCATACAGCCGTGAATACAGGAAGACCTGCCCGCAGGTATGGCCGCCGAGCCCGTCCAGCACCTCGAGGTCGAGATCTCCGATATGAATGGTGCCGATGACCGGAAAAATCCCCCGTGTCGTACCGGACGGACGGGAAAAGCAGGTGATGGCGGGAGGAGTCCGGAACCGGGAGAACTGGTTGATCATCCGGGTATAAAATGCTTCGAGCACCGAATCTTCGCTCCGGGATCCATACGCACGGTTGTTCCTTCTGGTAATCTCAAGGGTGTCCTCATGCATCAGCACCGGAACAGAAAAATATCCGGATGCCCCGTAATGGTCTGCATCGGCATGGGTCACGACGATCCGCGAGAGCTTTTTCATCTCTCCCACGTCATAGCGCGAGAGCATTGCGAGGATGTCATTATGATAAATCCCATACCCGGTGTCGATCATCACCATCTCATCCGGCGTCCGGATGAGGAAAATGCTGCCCCCGCACGGGACCTGGAAACAGAAGAGCGTGGTTTTGTCCGTGATGCAGAACTGCTGGACGTCAGCATAAAACCCGTTACCGGTCGTTGCGTTCATGGTCCTGCCGGTGGCGAGCACGCTCTCAAATACCTGGCGGGGATCGCAGCCGCGGGCCATCAGGTCCTGTGCGATATGGTTGGTATCGGCAAGGAATGAGAGGATGAATGCCTCCTCGGATTCGCCGATGAGGTCGCGGACCTCCTGGGCATACCGGACGTAAAAGACCGTATCGTCAAGGTGTTTTCCGGTCTTGTCATACTCGATAATCTCAAGCCGGTACCGGGATTTCAACTGGTCGAGGAGCTTGTTGACGACGGCACTCTGTTCAAGGTTGAGACTGACGGTGAGACGGTCAGGGTACTGGCCCCGGTCATCAAAGTCGATACCGGCAATGTTTGCCCCGGCCGATGTCGTATAACTGAGAAATTCATACAGGGCCCCCGGCTGGTGCGGAAGGTACACACAGAACTTCAGGAAGTCCAGCGGCTTCAGCGAGGTCTGCAGGTACCCGATATCGGCAAGGTCGCGGGTTATCCGGCTATAAGACTCGGCATCAGCGGTCACTTCATAAAATACCGTCCCGGGATCGATACGCCGGTCGAACTGGATGCGGTTGATATTCCCGTCGTATTTTTTGATTATCTCGGCTGCCCGGTGAAGCGAACCCGGTTCATCCGGCATATGCGCGATGAAAGAAAATTTCTCCATAAGCCCCCGGTTGTGGGATCAGCATTGTCTCTTGACGTCGATATACTTATGGTTTTTTAATCCAAAAAAGGAAAAAAATCAGCGCTTGGACCGGCGCACCGATACTGCAATTGCCAGTGCAGCAGCGATCAGGACACCGAGCACAGGAACCAGCACCGGGAGAGGGACGGGAGACGCGCTCTTGACCAGGGCCGGGGAGACCGTAACGGTCTCCCCTGCTTTGACCGTTACCTGTACTGAGTACGGCAGGTATCCTGAGGCATTGAGACCAACCGTGTGATCACCCGCAGGGATATTCCCAAGGTTTATTGGTGTCTGACCCTTCACGACCGAGTCCACGGAGACCGAGGCCCCGGCAGGAGTTGAAGTAACGGCGATCGTGCCGGTCACCGGACCGGTTACCGGGGGCGTTGCAGGTACCAGCGGCGTGGGGGCAGCGGTCACGTTCGATGACGGAGCCTGCGGAGATACGACCTGCAGGGTAGTCCGGTACGTGGCGGCTGTGGTCGGACTGTCGAGGGTGACCGTGTAAGAGCCCGGCTGCATATCGATATGAAAGCCCTGGTTGAAGTATCCGGTGGCGCTCACCGGAGTGTAGAATGTATGCATGACCTGTCCGCTGCCGTCTGTTATCTGCAGCCTGACACTCTCGACGTTATTTCTTGCGGTTCCCACGAACTGGACATAGTCCCCGATCTCAGGTGCTGCCGGTGTTACCGTGAAATAGAAATCGGGTTTTACCATCATGACTGAAACTGCCGAGGAGTCTGCTGGATTTGAAAGGTCCACTGCGGTTATAGAATACCGTGCAGTCTGCATCTTTGCAATATCATTCACCAGGGAAGTATCCCAGTCATACTGCCACGACCCGTCCGGGTTGGCCACGACCAGATTTCCCGTACCCGGAATACCGTCCAGGTCCATGAGCGGGACACCCTCAGTTGGCAATCCTGGACCGGTAATCTTTAAAAACGTGACATTCCCTGGGATGTTATACCCGTCAAAAATGACGACATTACCGATATATATTCCTCCGGCGCCACGATAAGCGATTGAGACAGAACCTCCATCTGCAGATACCGCCTGGATGATGCATACTGCTGCAATGAGCAGAACCAGAACCGGAACTTTCCCGTTATGATGGATTACGCCCATTTTTAACCTCTCGATGTACAGGATATCATTTAAAAAGAATATATAATTTTGTTATTGAAGGGCATTTTTCTGAAAAAAGACCAATATCCTGACTCTTCTCCGATGTCCTGTGCCGAAACTATATCTAGGTTACCGGGCAACCCATGATCAGAGGGAACCTGAAGATGCCCGACGTGGAATTGGCCAAAAAACAGGGTGAAGACCTGTTGAAGATACGAGTTTCGGCAGTACGGCAGTCATTCTCCTACGAAGAGACGGCTTACCACCTTCCGATCTCGTATGCACTGACAGGAGTTCCGGTTCATGACCAGAAAGCCGCGCTCGACGTTTATTCCCGGACCGGCAGCAACCCCCTCGTTGCATCGGAGAGCATCCTGGCTGATATGACCGCGGTCGCGGGAAAGGAACCCGCCCCCTATACCGGTTTTATCAGCGACACCGTCATCCGCAAGCTCGGGTATTCTCTCGTTGACGGGAGCATCCTCGGTCTTGCCCTTGTCGTCGGGACCCCGCAGAATGCCGGTATGGCAGCAGCGGTCTGCCGTGAACTGCAGGAAAAATACATGCTCACCTTCCTTGCCGGCAAGGTCATCCCGGCCCTGTCCGGTGCCGGCGTCAGGCTCGGCCTCGAATACCGCCTCATTCCCCTCGGTTCAACGCCGTTTTACGGAGTGCATTTTGTGGATATCATCGCCCGGGTGGCGATGATGTTCGGTGGCGTCCCGCCGGGTGATACCCACCGGCTCCTGACCTATGCTGCCGAACGTGCCAGGGCGATCGTCATCGTCTTACCCGGCCTGACCGATGAAGAGATCGCCCTTGTCGATGGAATGCGGGTGCTCGGGTTTCCCATCCTGACTCCCGGCGGTTACCAGGGTGGTTCCTGGATACAGGCAGGCCCGGAGGATATTGTCCGGAAGGGAATGGAAGAGAAAGGGATCCGGGTCAATGTCACCGCAATCCCGATCCCCATGGGCTGTTCCCCGGCTTTTGAGGGAAAGAGCATCCGCAAGGAAGAGATGTACGTGGAATTCGGCGGGGGCAGGTCCCCTGCTTTTGAGCTGCTCAGGATGCGCGATCCGGATGAGATCAGGGACGGGCAGGTGACGGTCATCGGCCCTGAGATCGGGACCATGAAGGAAGGATCCGCAAACCCCCTCGGCATCATCATCGAGGTTGCCGGCAGGACCATGAAGAAAGATTACGAGCCGGTGCTGGAGAGGAGGATCCACAACTTCGTCAATTACGGGGAGGGATCGTGGCATGTGGCCCAGCGGGACCTCATCTGGGTGAGAATCTCGAAAGAGGCCGTTGCAAAAGGCGTCCGGATCGAGCATATCGGCAAGATGCTGGCGAGCAAGTTCCGGATGGACTTTCCCCAGCTGCTCGACGCGGTCTCGGTCACGCTGATCACGGACGGGGAAAAAGTCCTTGCCGCAAAAAAAGAGGCCGAGGGAATATACGACGAACGCGATGCCCGCATCAAGGGGATGCGGGACCAGGACGTTGATACCTACTACTCCTGCACCCTGTGCCAGACCTTTGCCCCCAACCATGTCTGCGTCATCACGCCGGAACGTCCGGCTCTCTGCGGCGCGATCAGCTGGCTCGACGGGAAAATAGCCTTCGAGATGTCGCCGGCCGGGGCGAACCAGCCGGTCGAAAAAGGGGGGGCCCTGAATGTCCAGAACGGAGAATTTGACGGGGTGAACCGCTTCATCAAGAAAGCAAGCCACGGGGAGATCGAGCGGTGTTCCCTCTACAGCGTCATGGAATACCCGATGACCTGCTGCGGCTGTTTCGAGGCCATTGCCCTGATGCTGCCGGAAGTGAACGGGATCATGGTAGTAAACCGGGAGTTCAAGGGATTGACGCCTTCCGGCATGACGTTCTCCACGCTTGCCGGGACAATCGGCGGCGGTGCCCAGACACCGGGGTTTGCCGGTATCTCGAAGAATTACATCCTCTCGGACCGGTTCCTGCAGGGAGAGGGGGGGATCGGGCGGCTGGTGTGGATGCCCTCCCAGCTCAGGGAGGAGCTTAAGGACCGGCTCGAAAAGAAACTTGCGGAGAAGGGACTTGTTGGCCTCTTCGAGAAGATCGCGGACGAGACGACGGCCGCGACAATCGAGGATCTCGCGGCATTTCTCGAGAAGGTACAACACCCGGCTCTCGGTATGAAACCGTTGGTGTGAGACCATGAGCTTCGACCTGAATTTTGGCTGGACTTCGACCATCGGGGAAGTTATGCTCGGCGCAACGAAGGCTGATGGCGGGACACGGAGACTCTCGTACCGGATCGGCGGCGGAAAAACACTCCCCTTCCTGGAGAGCCGGGCAGACCCCCCCTCTCCCCTCATCGCCCTCGAGATCTGCGACTACCTCCCGTTCTGGTCGCCGATCGTGAAGAATTACTGCGGGGACCTGGTCAACAGCGTCGGCGATTGGGCAAAAGCGGCCGACGCTTCCTATGGTGCCGACCTCATCCGGCTGTACCTGACCAGCACCCGCCAGAGGAACTTCTCGGATATCGCTTCGCTCAGAAAAACGGTCGAAGACGTCCTGTCGGCATCCAGCCTCCCGCTCGTGATCGAAGGGAGCAACGAGCCGAAGATCGACAGCGAGGTCTTCCTGACGTGCGGCGAGGTGGCGCAGGGGGAGCGGCTCCTCCTCGGCACCGCGGAGGCAGGGAAGTACCGGAGCGTAGCGGCAGCCGCCCTCGCGTACAACCATTCCATCATCGCCCAGTCGCCCATCGACATCAACCTGGCAAAGCAGCTCAATATCCTCTTGACAGAGATTGGAGTCCAGCGGGACCACATCGTGATCGACCCGTACACCGGCGCCCTCGGCTACGGGTTCGAGTATTCCTATTCGGCAATGGAGCGGATCCGGTTCTCCGCCCTCAAGGGGGATGCCGATCTCGCTATGCCGATGATCTGCTCCGCGATCGATTCGCTCACCATCAAGGAAGTGCGGGAAGCCGAACCGAGACTCCAGGACGAGATGGCGACCCGGTGGGAGTTTTACACTGGTATCGCGGCAGCGGCGGCCGGCGCGGAGATCATCTGCGTACGCCACCCTGGCACCATCCCCCTTCTCCGGAAGGCATTCACCGACATGAAAAAATCTGCAGGCCCCGCGGAGATGCGGTAATGGCACTCAAGGCACTGGACATCTATAAACTCCTCCCGAAGAAGAACTGCAAGGAGTGCGGCGACCCGACTTGCCTCACCTTTGCCATGAAACTTTCCGGCGGGAAGGCAGACGTTGACCTCTGCCCGTACCTGAGCGAGGAGGCAAAATCCGTTCTCGGGGCGAGCACCCGGCCGCCCATACGGCTTGTGAGGGTCGGGGTCGGCGAGCGGTTCTTCAAGGTGGGGGAAGAGACGGTTCTGTACCGGCACGAGAAGACCTTCTACCACCCTCCCGGTATCGTCTTCCGGGTCCGCGATACGCAGGCGGCTCCGGAGATCGCTGCAGTCACCCGCAGGGTGCGGGGCGAGACCTTCACCCGCGTGGGTGCCGATCTCCGCTTCAGCGGCATCGCCATCGAGAATACCAGCGGGTCGGCAGAAACGTTCGCAAAGGCGGTTGCGGCTGTCGAGGCGGAACAGGCCCACCTCCCTCCCGTGCTCATTGCGAAGGATCCTGCAGCGCTTAAGGCAGGCCTCGTCTACTGCGGCTCCTACCGTCCGCTCCTCCATGCGGCGACCGGGGAAAATTTCAGGGAAATGTGTGCACTTGCGAAGCAGTACGGGTGCCCACTGGTCATCCGGGCTGCAACGCCCGAAGGACTCGTCCAGCTGGTGAAAGACTGCACAGCAGAAGGAGTGCAGGACCTCATGCTCGACCCCGCACCGGAGACGCTCGGGGCGTTCATCACCCGCTCCACACTGATACGTCAGCTCGCGATCACGCGTTCGGTCCCCGAGCTCGGGTATCCTGTTTTTCTCGATTCCACCCTGACCGGGCAGCAGGACGCAGCAATCGCACTGGGCATCGTCAAATATGCCTCGGTCATCGTGACCGACCCCCTCACACCAGGCCCGGCGAAGGCCGCCCTGACTCTCCGGCAGAACATCTACACCGACCCCCAGAAACCGATCCAGATGAACCCAGGCCTCTACCGGGTCGGGACACCGGACAAGGGCGCCCCGGTCCTCCTGACGGTGAACTTCTCGCTCACCTTCTTCACGCTGGAGGGATACCTTGAGTCCACCCGGGTTCCCTGTTTCATGCTCATCGTGGACACCGAAGGCCTCTCGGTCCTGACGGCCGTGGCCGCAGGAAAACTGAGCGAGACCCTCGTCCGGGACTCGATCAAAAAATTCGGCGTTGAGAACGAGGTCTCCCACCGCACGCTGATCATCCCAGGCTATGCCGCACCGCTCTCCGGCCGGATCGAGGAGGCTACCGGCTGGAAAGTCCTCGTCGGGCCACGCGATGCCGCAGAGATCGGCGAATTCCTCCACGAGGAATGGAAAAAGGAGGGCGGGGCTCCCTGAGAGAACGGACCGGGGCGATCTGCGGTACTGGTCTAAAAAAATCCATATTTTTAAACGAACCGTTGCACCGGGCGGCAAGGGGACAGGCAATAATTGCTCGAAGAATCCTGATGGATTCTTCTCGTCTTTGTGGTCCTGATGGCCCACGAAAGACACCGCAGGATATTTCACTCTTATATTCCTATCTCTCTTAAGGAACCACCAGTATGCGTACCGTAACATTCCTTCCCGGCTACCGGAAGATCGAAGTGGAGCCGGGGACAACCATCCTCGATGCAGCCCAGCGGGCCGGGCTGAACATAAACGTAGTCTGTGGCGGGCAGGGCAAATGCGGCAAATGCGTTGTGTTCATCCAGTCGGGAAAAGTTGAATTCGACCGCCAGAAATACGGGCGGTTCTTTTCCGAGGCCGAACTCCAGAAAGGAGCCTGTCTCGCATGCGAGGCGTCCGTCCAGGGAGACATCCATGTTGTCATTCCCGAGACCACGCTGATCCAGGAGCAGAAGATCCTTGTTGAAGGCGTGGAGAACCGGATCGATTTCCACCCGTCCGTGAAAAAATATTATGTCGAGCTCCAGCCCCCGAGCCTTGCCGACCCGTCGCCTGACCTGTCACGGCTCCTCTGGGGTATCCAGAAGAGTGGCGGGCCGGTGGCAGAGAAGATGTACGCGCCGCTCGAGGTGCTCCGCGAGATCCCCGGGATCCTGCGCCACAGTGAATGGAAAGTGACCGGCACCATCGGACTCGTGCCCGGCGGCTACCGCCTTCTCGACCTCCAGGAGAACGACACCTCCTCGAGGGTCTTCGGGGCAGCCGTCGACCTGGGCTCCACGACTGTCGTCGTGTACCTCTGGAACCTTGTCACGGGAAAGGTTGTCAGTGTTGCATCGAACTATAACAAGCAGATCAGCTGTGGAGAGGATATCCTTGCCCGGGTGAACTTCGCACGAAAGAACGGCCTTGCGAAACTCCAGTCACTTGCCGCGGAGAGCATCAACCAGGCGCTCACCACTGCATCCAACACCGCAGGGATCGACCGCGAAGATATCTACGAAGTGGTTGTTGCAGGAAACACGGTCATGACGCATATGCTGCTCGGCATCGACCCGGCCTACATGATAGCCGAACCCTATGTCCCGGTCGTCAGGAGGGCCCTCTCGGTTGCTGCGGGCAGGATCGGCATCACCTGCAACCCGAACGGCGGGCTTTTCGTCTTTCCGGCCGTCAGTGACTTCATCGGGGGCGACATCATATCCGATATTCTGGCCTGCGGCATGAACGAACGGGAGGAGATCTCGCTCCTGATCGATATCGGCACCAACTTCGAGGTCGTGCTCGGCAACAGGGAATGGATGTTCTCCTGCGCCGGTGCCGCCGGGCCGGCTCTCGAAGGCGGCGAAGTCATCTTTGGCATGAGGGCAAATCCGGGGGCGATCGAAAAGCTCACGATCGACCCTGCGTCCCTCGACCCCACGTACTCCACCATCAACGGTATCAGACCGCGGGGGATCTGCGGATCGGGCCTGATCGACCTGCTCGCCGAACTGCTGGCAGCCTGCGTGATCGACAGAACAGGACGCATCAATACCGAGATCAGCAACCCGCGTATCCGGAAGACCGCCCATTTCCCGGAGTTTGTGATAGCATGGGCGGATGAGACCGAGATCAACAAGGAGATCGTCATTACGGAGAACGATATCAAGAACCTGATCATGAGCAAGGCCTCGGTCCATGCGGCCTGCGTGACCCTGATGAAGGAGGCCGGCGTCTCCCGTCGTGAGATATCCACCATCTATTTTGCCGGGGCTTTCGGGAATTACCTTGACAAGAAGAATGCCACCACCATCGGCCTGATCCCCGAAATCGACCCCGGACAGATCAGGAACATCGGGAACGGTGCCGTGGCCGGAGCCAATATCGCGCTCATCAACCGGCGGACGAGAAAGACCCTTGACGAGATCGCCTACAAGATCGCGTATATCGAGCTCAACGCGGAAAGCGCGTTCATGGAGGAGTACACCTCGAGCTCGTTCCTCCCGCACACCGATCTCTCGCTCTTCCCGATGGTACAGAAGATGCTGGACGAGTGCCGTATCCGGAAGGCCTGAACAGCATGGCAAAGATGATTGCATCCCCCAATTCACTTGCCACCGGCGTAGGTGCGCTCCCCCATACCAATCCGGTCGAGGCGTGTGACGATGTGCTTGCCGTCTTTCCGGAATTCCCGTACATACCCACCCTCCCGGACCGGGGCCAGCTGGAGAGCATCGTCTTCAACGACTCCGAGCAGCTTCCGGGACGGGTTATCCGGGAAGACCGGCTCCTCTTCGACAGCACCCGGGACCAGACTGCAGCAATGGAATCCGTGTACATGGACTATGTCGAAGGCAATTACGCCGCGTACGGCCTTCACCGGGAATATGCCTCTGCTTTCATCGAGATGATGTCCCGCCGGTTGCCGGCCGTTCAGGTGCTCAAGTGCCAGGTGACCGGACCGGTCACGTTCGGGATGCAGGTCGTGGATGCGAACAAGCGGCCCATCTACTACGATACCCAGCTCGCCGACGTCCTGTCCAAGATGATCGCCCTCAAGGCCCGCTGGTGCGAGGAGGAGATGAAGAAGAAGACCGGAGTTTCCGGAACCCTTATCGTCCTGAACGAGCCGTACCTTGCATCGCTCGGCTCTTCGGTCGTGCCGGTAGACCGCGAGAGCGTCAGGACCGGCTGGGAGGACATCGCGGCACTTGTCGAAGGTGGGCTCGGGGTCCACTGCTGCTCGAACACGGACTGGGAGTTTGTACTTGGCCTCAACCCATCCGTTGTCTCGCTCGATGCCTATGCCACGGCCAGGGAGTTCCTCCTGTACACGGAAGCCATCATCTCCTACATGGAACGCGGGGGAGTTGTTGCCTGGGGGATCGTACCCGCGGATTACCGGATCTTTACTACGGAGACCGTGGACTCGCTGTATGAGCGCTACCTCGCAATACGGTCGCAGCTCACGGCCCGGATGCCGGAAGATCTCTTCGATGCCCAGTCGCTCATAACCCCGAGCTGCGGTATCCGGTTTGCCGATCGCAACGGGTCCCGTGCAATCATGGGAGCAGCAGCCGAGATATCCCGGCGAATCAGGACAGAAAACCGTGACCTGCCATAATGGGATCACCATGCTTCAAAAACCATTCACCATTGCCATTTCCGGGAAAGGCGGGACCGGAAAGACGACCATCAGTTCGCTCCTCGTCCGCTCCTTCATCGAACTGGGGGAGGCACCGGTCCTTGCCGTGGATGCAGACCCGAATGCCAACCTCCACGAGGCCCTCGGCGTTACCGTCCGCGAGACGCTCGGGAGCATGCGGGAGGAGGCGTTCACCCGCACCATTCCCCCGGGCATGAACCGGCACGACTATGTGAAATACCGTTTCCGGCAGGCCCTTGTCGAAGCCGAAGGGTTCGACCTGGCTGCCATGGGAAGGCCTGAAGGGAGCGGGTGCTACTGTTTTGCCAATGACCTGCTCTCGGAATGCATGCTGAATCTTGAACGGGACTATCACTTCATTGTCATTGATACCGAAGCAGGCATGGAGCACATCAGCCGGGGAACTATCGGGAAACCGGATATGCTCCTCATCGTGAGCGACCCCGGGGCCCGCGGGCTCCGCACCATCTCCCGCATCCGTGAGATCGCAACCCAGCTGGGCCTTGAAAAGGAAAAGATCCACGTAGTCTTCAACCAGTACAAGTCCGGGACGGCCCCGGTCGACATCGGGGACGAGTCGCCAATAGCGATTGTCCCGGACGATCCTGCGGTCGAGAGCGCCGATCTTGCCGCGTACCCGGTCTCGCTGATCCCGGCCGGCAGCCCCGCCCGGATCGCGGTGCGGGCACTTGCCGAGAAGATACGGGCGATGGCACGGGAAAAGGGCTCCGGGTAAGGTCGGGATAATTGCAGAATCTCTTAAGGAGCCGGCGTATTCTGTCTATGAATCGTCATTTTTCAAAAGAGATCATGGAAGTTTGATTTTCGTTAAATAATTATTTGGGAGAGTTCCCCGCCTCAGGGCCTCTCCGAGGACTGAGTGGTTCGTCAGAACCGCGAAGTGTGAGAAGTTCGCAGGAACTTCGAGCACGGCGGGGCAGGGAGGTTATTCCAAGTTTTGGCTCTGTTGAAATCCTGAGAAATACATGCAGTCGCTCTTGGGGGCTCCAGCACTTCATGCTTCCGCCCCCGCCGCTCGGGCACCCCCCAATCGTGATAGTGCCGTATTACCTATTCTAGTGCCATCGTAGTGCGCCCCGTCCCCCTCGGGGGACTGGTGGCGCAAGAGGGGGCAATCATGATACCCGAAAATGGATTTCTACAGAATACAAGTTTTCAGTCACTGATCCGCCATGGGGTCACTCAGACGCTGTCGAAGTTTCACTTCTCCAACCCGTTCTCGCTGATGCGATGACTGATTCCTCTCGGGGCCTCGTTGGGGCAAATTACCAGAAATTGATCCGCCGCGGGGGCGAATCGAAAATTCTTTACAGAATTTTCTTCAGCCAGCCCTGACCATCTGGTCACGGCTGGCTCCCCGTTGGGGACAGCCGAAGGCTGTGGAGAAGATTTTCGCCAGAAAATCTTCGACTGCGGCGGCGTTCATCATGATGGGGATGTGAGGGTATCGACCCCATAGCCCCACGAGCGTCAAAATTATTTTGTGTATCCGGATATAAAATTCAAAAAGAAGACTTCTAATCAAACCACAGAATCAAACTATCAAACTAAAAAAATATTCAATAGAATCCTTACAAAAAGACGGCCGCTGCAATTGTGGTTGTCCAGAGGCCGTTTTTGTCCCCTTCAGCCGACTGGCAGATATGCTTGGTCTTGATGATCTTGCCGCTCGCCTTGTAGATCTGTTCCCGCTCCTGCCATGCAAGGCTGACATCGAACTCAATCCCGAGGGTCGTTGCCAGCATGGTGGCGGCCAGGTCCTCGGCATATTCCCCGGTCTTCTGCTGGGTCTCGCCGAATGCATGGTGTTCCGACAGGTAACCATATTCTTCCGAGTCGCTGGGAAGGGCGAGCCCGATGGCAGACGAGACGAGACGGTTCGGCTCATTGGTCTCGTTCCTTGCCATGACACAGAACGTCATGGCCCCCGGGGCCAGTTTTTTCAGTCCCATCGAGCGGGTGATCTGTCTGCATTTCGGCGGGAAGATACTCGAGACATAGACGAGGTTGCACTTCTCTATGCCCGCTTTCCGCAGTGCCAGTTCAAATGACGCCAGACGATCTTTATGGACACCCACACCCTTGGTGAAAAAGATCTTTGTCGGAACATACATATTTTGTAGTTTATCTGTCCCGCTTTTTAAGTTTTTTATTAAACGGAATATTTTTTAAAAATATTCGATTACCTTTGGCAGAAAATACCGGATCGCGCTGAAATTCAGGTTTCGGATCAGGAAGAACAAATCCGGATTACGGGACAGGTTCCGAGAGGCTCGTGACGATGGAACGGAGTTCTTCCATGCTGTCGATAACAAAGTCGGCCCCGGCATACTCCCGGGTGGCAGAGAACCGGTCACCGTACCGGGCATAGACGGTCCTGATCCCCAGGTGCCGGCAGGGTTCGAGGTCCCTCCTCGGGCTGTCCCCGACAAACAACGAATCTGCGGTACCGGCCCTCATCATCTCGAGCGCAGAGAGGAACGGTTGTGGTGCAGGTTTCTTGACCTGTACCATATCATACGTGACCATCCCCGCAAAGAACCAGATGAGACCAGTTTTTTCCAGGCGAAGCACAGCGTCCCGGGAGTGTGCATCGGTAACGATGCCCATGGAAAGTCCCAGTTCACGGATATGCTGCAGGACATCTGCAACCCCGGGATACGGGGTGATATTCCGGAGTTTTTCCCTCTCGTAACAATGACAGGCTTTCGTGAAACAGCCATCGGTCGCCAGCCCGTGTTCTGCCATGAACTGACGGATATTTTCATGGGACTCGAACCCGTGGGCGGGGGAGAGGAAATACGAGAAGAGTTCGTCCCCGTCATCGTATCCCAGCTGCTCCACAACTGCCTGACACGCGGAGATCTGCGCACCAACGAGGTCAAAGAGCGTGTTGTCCATGTCGAACAAAACAGTAGTGACAGGTCTTTGAAGAATCTCTCCATCCTTTGGATCCCAATTCACAGAGTACTATCATCCCCGGCTCACTAAAATGGGATCGTTTGCGGTACATGGAGAGAAGGGAAATCGGGCTTCTTTTTATCTGCCCGGAGGATATTCACCCGCCAGCCAATGAGAACCGTCAACAGAAGCGCATGGGGATGGGGGTTATTTATACGCGAAATGAGCCGTGCGGCACGATGATCTCAAACCGTGCTCCTTTGCCCGGTTCACCGGTCTCGTGGATCGTGATGCCGGTGATGGAAAGAATTTCCCGGGAGAGGAAGAGCCCGAGACCGGTGTTCTTCCCGAACTCTCGGTCGAAGATCTTCTCCTTTAGATCAACAGGGATGCCATCGCCATCGTCCTCGCACACGATTTGATAGTCATGGCCCGATTCCTGCGCGGAGAACCGTATCGTTGTGATCTTCCCGCCATGCCGGGCTGCATTTTCCATCAGGTTGTAAAAGACCCTCACGATCATCGGGTCGGCAAACACTTCAGCTTTAGCGGGAATATCGTTTTTCAGCAGAACATCTTCAAGCGGGGTCTGCCTTGCCGCGGTTTCGACAAGGGCGGGGCAGTCCTGCCAGAGCGGCGCGTTGACACCGATTGACTCATATTCCTTGGTGAACCGGATCATGGCAGAGATCCGCTGTGCAGCGGTTTCAGCCTGCCGTAAATTTTTAGTATATGCGGGGTCGGGCTGCTCATTTTCCAGCAGGGCAAGGTAGCTCTGCAACACCGTCATCTGGTTGTTGATATCGTGCCGCGTGATGGAGGAGAGGAGGTTGAGTTTTCTGTTTGCCTGGCGGAGTGCCTCTTCCGCCAGTTTTTTCCCGGTGATATCGCGGATAGCACCGATCAAAATATCGCGCCCCTGCAACAACATTCCGTTTACGGTAATCTCGACCGGGAAGGCACTGCCATCCTTTCTCTTGTGATACCTGTCCTGGATATGGATCGTGCCGGCCATTATTGCGGCACGTGTTGCATCCGGATCAGCTGAAGTGGCGGTGACAGGCTGGCCTATCAGTTCGTCCTTCCGGTACCCATGCATGAGAAGGAATGCATCATTGCAGTCAATAAGTATCCCGGTCTCCCGGTCAACGATCGCAATTCCATCGGATTCAGCAGCAAATATACCCCGGTACTTTTCTTCGCTCGCTCTTAGTGCCTTCTCTGCCTGCTTGCGCTCGGTAATGTCAATGTTTACCCCGATGATCTCTCTGATCTCATCACCGAGGCGAACGGGGGCGATGATCTCCTCGTAGGTTCGCACTCTGCCTTTGAACGGCACCGATATCTCGTCCCGAACGATATTCCCTTCAAACGCCTTCCGGTTGTTCTCCTGCCAGCGTTCGAGCAGATCTGCCGGTAGAGGAATCTGGTGAGGATTTTTGCCGATACTGTCACCCCAATGACCGACCGAGACCGGGTTCTGCAGAACATACCGGCCAGAAGAATCCATAGCCCAGACATCGAACGGGAGGTTGTCGATCAGTGCGTTGATCTGGGAATTTCGTTCCCGCAGCGCCTCCTCCACACGCTTGCGTTCGGTGATATCCTGATGATGCCATATGCGACCTCGCTTTTGTCCATCCGCATCAATGATTGGGATAAAATCTACCATGACAATACGCCCGTTCCGTAGGGCAATTTCATAACCATTGACGGGCTTCCACCGGGTGATGAGTTCCCTGATGCGGGCGAGCGCCTCAGCGGGAAAGACATAGGCATCCAGAATTTTTTCAATCATTTCATGAGACGTCATCCCGGACAAACGTTCAGGTGAATCGGGCAGGTTGTAAAGATCGCATAATGCCTGATTAACCTGTTCGACTTTGCCGTCCTCAGAAACCATTATCACACCCGAGTTCAGTCTTGAGACAAGGGTACTGAGCTGTTGCAAGGTTGTTCGCGTGAGCTCCTCCGCCTTCTTGCGGTCTGTAATGTCGATGGCAACCCCGAGCACGGCCTGCCGGTTACTGCCAAGCATGGTGAAGGGGACCTTGGTGGTCTGGAGGGTCCGTCGTTTTCCGAACGCGTCAATATAGGACTCCTCCGGAATAAACTTGGTTCTTCCCGTAGTCATGACTTCGCGGTCGTCTTCGAACATGTGCCGGAGTTCGGCAGGATCCCCGTGGAACTGAGCCTGGGATTTTCCGACGATCTCGTCGACGGTCGTATTGTATCCCTCGGCGACCGCCCGGTTTGCAAGGAGATAATTCCCGTTCCAGTCCTTGGCAAATATCATATGAGGCACAAGGTCGATGATCTGCTTGAGCTGGGCCTCCTCCATCTTCAGTGCCTGCTCCGTACGCCGGCGGATTACAGCGTAATGAACTTTGTTCAAAAGTTCGGCGAACTGCGCTTTGGGATCGCCGCCCTTCTGGAGATAAAAGTCTGCCCCTTCGTTCAAGGCCTGGATGACAACCTCCTCGCGCCCTTTGCCGGTGAAGAGAACAAACGGGAGGGTATTCCCCGAAGTTCTTACGTTCTTTAAAAATTCGATACCATCCATCTCCGGCATCTGGTAATCGGAGATGATTGCATCGTAGGTCTTCGAACTCAGCAGAGTAAGTGCTGCCGGAGCAGAGGTGATGATATCAACACTGAACTGGCCGCTCCGCTCAAGGAAGAGTTTGCCGATCTCAAGCAGGGATGGTTCATCATCGACATAGAGAATGCGATACATAGGGACAACGTTCTGTTTGCTCGGTATAGTTCGAAGGTATATTATATCTGTCTTTTTATTCTGGGGGGCAGGCCCCATCACACCCTTGAAAACATCTGCCGAAATGCATGGCCGGGCTCATTGCTGATGGTGCATACAGAGACCCCCTGCCGGAATTGCTCTTTCCGGCGGGATTGCATATGAGTATAAATGGCAACAGGTAACCGGTCCATACTACCGGAGTATTTTCATTCGGCACAGTGGGGGAATTGGTAGTACCGAAGCGGTCATGGGGCCTGTCATCGCGATTCTGACCGGGGCAGTTTTGATATCTGCCGGTATCGTCTCCTCCTCAGAGGTGCCACAATGGGCAGGGATTATTCTGAGTGTCGCCGGTGTGCAACCGTACTTATCGGTATCATCATGCTGTTCGCCCTTGCACAGCAGGGGAAAAAATAACCGGACAGGCATCCACATCCGTTGCAGCCGGAACAGGTGAACTCCGCCCGGACGACCTTTCCTGGCAGCGATGGAAAGAACGTTCGATACCCGGCAACAAACCCGGGGCCATGACAGTGTACCGCTGATGTACGAAAACAGCCGGCCGGGATTGTCATCTCCGGTACAAAATCAAACATTTTACCTCCCGGCTGGACATACAGAATACCTGAGGGCTGTCTTCCATGGACGATATCTTTCTCATAGAGATCCGCCTCGCCCGGACGAAATGGCGGGTTTCTGAGATGACCTTCGGGATTGCAGATTCGTTCCATGTGAAGCAGCATATGGAGCGGCACCCGCACATCACCCTTTTCGGCCCCCTTGTACTGAAAAACGGATATGGCTCCCGGACGCTGCTCGCAACGGTCGGACGCGTGGCGCGGCAATCTCTCCCTGTCCCGTACCTGATCGACGGCTTTGAACAAAGGGAGGGCATGCACGGGAGTGTCATAGCATTCCCGGTACTGCCCTCGGATTCTCTCAGGTACCTTACCTCCCGGATCGCGGAAGAGTTGTCCGTTATCTCGGTCAGCCAGAACGCGTGGGACGAGCACCCGGAGAAGAAATGGTTCCATGTCACGGTAGCCAACCGGCTCACGCAGAAAAAAGCCTCGGAAATTTTTACCGCCCTCACGTCACCGGTTCCCGCCGCGGGGCCCCGGAATATTCCACCCCGTGGAATCGGCCCAAAGATCCTGACTGCCTTCAGCCGCATCATACCTTTCAGGAAACAACCGGTGGCTTTCCTTCCACCGCTCATCGACGATGCCGGCCTCAGGATCACCGTCATGAAGGGTCAGCAGATCCTGGCTGAATACGACCTTGTCCGGAGACGCTGGATCATGAACGCGGAGCTCAAAGACATACGGTCGTGGCAGGAGACGATATCATGGTACCGGCGTCAGGCCGGTTTTGAAGTGGTACGCCCGGCGGGACCTTCCGGGGAAGAGATCTTTGTGATCGCAGACCTCCACTTCGGCCATGCCAACATCATCCGGTACTGTTCCCGCCCGTTCCTTTTTTCCGATGCACAAATCATGGACGAAGTCCTCACCCGGAACTGGAACTGCACGGTGGGGCCCGGGAACCAGGTATATGTCATCGGAGACCTCCGGTATGGCAGCCAGGCCCCGCCCGCCCGCCAGTACCTGAAGAACCTCCAGGGCTCCGTCACGTTCATCAGGGGGAACCATGACAGCCGGGACCTCGGGGCCGTCCCGAGTGCGGTTCTTGAGTACGACGGGTTCAGGTTCCTGCTCGTCCACGACCCGGCAGATGCATCCGCCGGTTTTGATGGCTGGGTTATCCACGGCCACCACCACAACAACGATCTCCGCTCGTTCCCCTTTGTGAACATTGCCGGGCGGCGGATCAATGTAAGTGCAGAAGTGACCGGGTACGTCCCGGTGGCCCTGGGGGAACTCTGCGCAATCATCCGGAGCAGGCTGGCGACCGGAAATAACGAACCGATCCTCCTCCGCTATCCTTACGTCCGGTAGCTGCCGGGAGGTTGTACGGGCAAAACCGTAACTATCATAACCTTTTTACCTGTCGGACGTGAACTTCCACGAAGGGAGAAAGATGGGATGCTGTTCGAACGGGTTATTTCTGAAGGGCTCGCCCATAATTCCTATCTGGTCGCATCCGCTGGAAGAGCTGCAGTGATCGACCCGCGACGCGACGTGGACATCTATGCTGAAACTGCCGCCCGCCATGAACTGGCCATCACCCACATCTTCGAGACGCACCGGAACGAGGATTACGTGAGCGGTTCGCTCGAACTCCAGGACCGGTGCGGGGCAGAGATCTATCACGGTCACCAGACTGCTTTCGCATTTGGAAACCCCGTGCATGAGAATGACACATTTACGCTCGGTTCGCTCGAGCTCGAAGTCCTGGAGACCCCCGGGCATACCGAGGAGAGTATCTCGCTGGTCCTGCGGGACCGGGAAGTCTCCGACCGCCCCTTTATGGTCTTCTGCGGGGACACCCTCTTTGCCGGCGAGATTGGGCGGACGGACTTCTACGGGCCGGAGAGAAAAGCCGAGATGGCTGCAAAGATCCATGACAGCATCCGGAACAAGATCCTCCCGCTCGGCGATGGCGTGATCGTCTGCCCGGCCCATGGTTCCGGGTCCGTCTGCGGCGGCGAGATAGCGGACCACCCGTTCACAACGGCAGGCTACGAGCGAGTCACCAATCCCCGGCTGGCTCTTGATCGCGAGACCTTCATCAGGAACCGGGAAGCCGAATCCCCTTACCTCCCACCCTATTTCCGGCAGATGGAGATGCAGAACCTCAACGGAGCACCGCTCCTCCACCGTGTCCCGGACCTGCGCCCGCTCTCCATCACCGAAGTGAACCGTTTCCGGAAATCCGGCTGCCAGATCCTCGATATCCGTTCGCCCACCAGTTTCGGGGCAGGCCATATACCGGGCAGCATCTCGGTCTGGCGGGACGGGATCCCCGCGTTCATGGGCTGGTTCTTCGATTATGACCGCCCGGTCGTCATCGTGGACGATTTCAACCTCGCGCTGGAGAAGGTCATCCCCCATCTTGTCCGGCTCGGGTATGACACTATCGCCGGGTATCCGGCCGGCGGTTTCCCGGCATGGTCCAAAGCGGGGCAGGAGATCGCGACCGTCCCGACCTGCTCGGTCGGACAGCTCAGGGACCGTCTTGAGACAACAACCCCGTTCCTCCTGGACGTGCGGGACATCAGGAACCGGAATGCCGTCGGCCATATCCGCGGGGCCCGCCATATTTATATCGGCGAACTTCCCGGGCGCCTCGATGAAGTTCCCCGGGACGAACCCGTCTTTGTTTACTGCGATGCCGGTTTCAAAGGGAGTCTGGCTGCCAGTATCCTCTCCCTCCACCATTACCATAACGTTACCAACGTGCTCGGGGGCATGAGCGGGTGGAAGCAGGCCGGTTTCAGGATCGAACACTGACGTTTTTTTATGGGCACCAGCGCCAATTGAAAAGATTTATCGTTTCCTGTTGGGAATCCGGTTGGTGATTGTTTATGGATATCATCAAGATCCCACGGATGGACAAAGCTGAATACGACCGGTTGATCGAGAAGGGCTACATCTGCCGGATCGCGTTCCAGGGCGAAAAATACCCCTACATTGCCCCGTTCCTCTATGTGTTCGATGGATCATTCCTCTACTTCCTCTCGACAAAATACGGCAAGAAAATCGAATATTTCCGGAAGAGCCCCTACGTCTCGGTCGAGATCGAGAAGTATACGCGCGACCTCTCGTCGTACACGTTCGTCACATTCCAGGGCTATCTCGAAGAAGTTCATGATTCTATCGAGAAGAAGATCATCAGGGAAAAATTCGTCGACCTGGTCGTTGACCGGAACCTCTCCTGCAATATCCTTGCCGCGCTCGGCCATTCACCGGACGACCCGCCCGTGGCGATTGCCGAAGAGGAGCGTTCCCTTGTCTGGAAACTTGTCGGGGTAAAAGACCTTGTGGCCCTGAAAAATCTCTGAAAAGATCATCCCTTCTGTTCTTTTCTCCCTGCCAGGAGTTTCCGGAGCATCTCCTCAGGGTCGGTAACCGGTATCGAACATTGCTGTCCTGAACAGATGTACGCAGTTGCCTTACCATCAACCATGACAAGACCGCGCGTAAACGGTGCAGCATCTGAAACTGCCGTCCCGCTCTCCCCGGACGGGAGGCAGAGGACAGTCACCGACGGCAGGTAGTTCGAATGCAGTACGGTAATCATGTTCTGCATATCACCGGAACCGGGCCTCCCGACAAGAACGATCTCCTGCGACGGCCCTGTTGCGAGATCAAGTCCGCAGAGGAAGAATGCGTGTGCAGATGGCGACCGGGACACGCCATTGATGAAACTGCCGGAGAGGTCAGAAGCCATTTTCTCGTAACCAGCGTCTCCGGTGAGCCGTGAAAGTCTGAGGAGGTTTGAGAACGCGATGGAATTGCAGGACGGGTATGCCCCGTCATGGATCTCCTTCCCGCGTACAATCAGCGGCTCCGGGCTCTCCGAAGCCGTAAAGAATCCCCCCTTCTCCCGGTCCCAGAAACGTGTGACCAGCGTCCGGTTCAGCTCAATGGCGGAGGAAAGGTACCGGGTATCGAATGTTGTTTCGTACAGCTCGATGAGCGCAAAGATGACCGATGCATAATCACCGGCAAATCCCGGTATCCCGGCATCACCGGAGAAATAGCGGTGGAAGAGACCGCCCTGTGAGTCGTGCATGCGCGACAGGACGAACTCCATCGCATCACGCGCCGTATCCAGGTACCGGGGTTCGTCAAAAGCCCTTGATGCCTGGGCAAGAGCAGCGATAACGAGCCCGTTCCAGTCGGCAAGGATCTTCCCGTCCCGGGACGGACGGGGGCGGTTCAGCCGGTCGGAGAAGAGCCGTTGCCGGATCGACTTCAGCCTTGCCTCCAGCTCCGGTTCCCTGAGCCCGAGGGAGGCTGCCACCGGATCCAGCGGCACCACCCGGGAGAGGATATTCATCCCTTTCCCGTGTTCCGGGCTCTGGAAATTCCCTTCCCCAGTGGCGCCATAGATGAGGGACGCTATCGGGCCATCCTCCGGTCCCAGCGCCTGCTCCATCTCCGCGACCGTCCAGAGGTAAAACCTTCCCTCGCCACCGGGACTGTCCGCGTCCTCCCCGGAATAAAACGCACCGTCCGGCGATGACAGGTCGCGCAGGATATAGGCGATGATCGCTTCTGCTGTCTGGCGGTACGACTCCCGGCGCGTGGCCTGGTATGCCTCCGTGTATGCCATGAGAAGGAGCGCCTGGTCGTAGAGCATCTTCTCAAAATGGGGCACGTTCCACTTTGCATCCGTCGAGTACCGGTGGAACCCCCCGCCGAGCTGGTCGCAGATCCCGCCGCCCTGCATCGCGTCGAGAGTCTTCTCAACCATGGAACGCGCATCCGGGTTACCGGTCCGGACCCAGTACCTGAGAAGGAAGATGAGCGTGTGTGGGGATGGGAATTTCGGGGCATCCCCAAAGCCACCG
This sequence comes from Methanoregula sp., assembly GCF_050010295.1. GTDB lineage: Archaea > Halobacteriota > Methanomicrobia > Methanomicrobiales > Methanospirillaceae > Methanoregula. The sequence goes on along the minus strand of NZ_JBEKLH010000004.1, from coordinate 23,340 downwards.
TTCTCTAGGTCGAACTGGATCTCGAGTTCCCCGAATCCCTCTTCGGGAAGTGAGGCGATCGGGACGCTGCTTTCCGCGTCCGTACCCTGAGGCTGGAGTGCCGACGTGATCGTTTCCGCCGACCGTATAAGATCTTCCCGCTGGTTCTGCCACACCGACGTGATACGGGGCAGGAGGTCGACGAGGCCACTCAGGGAGAAACGGCGTTCCTTCGGGATGTAGGTCGCGGCAAAGAACGGTTTTTTGTCCGGTGTCATGACAATGGTGAGCGGCCACCCGCCCTGCCCGGTCATCATCTGGCAGACGGCCATGTACACGCTGTCGATATCCGGGCGTTCCTCCCGGTCCACCTTGATGCAGATAAACGATTCATTCAGGAGAGAGGCAACGAACGGGTCTTCGAACGACTCGTGCGCCATGACGTGGCACCAGTGGCAGGTCGAGTACCCGATGGAGAGGAAGACCGGTTTCTGTTCTGCAGCTGCCCGGGCAAATGCCTCGTCCCCCCAGGGATACCAGTCGACCGGGTTCCCGGCATGCTGGAGGAGGTACGGGCTCTTCGCGTTCGCCAGGTGGTTGTGCTGCCCGGAGCGGGAGCCCTTACCGGTATCTTCCCGTGCAGGATCCGGTTGCATACCTGCTCATGGGCAGCGCGGGATAAAGAGCTTATCAGAAGGTGCATTCTGATGAGTTTTTTCCCGGAGACCTCTTCCAGCGACACCTCCCCTTATGTGCCGGGGCAGTCAACCGGAGATATATCCAACCCATGATCCCAACCGGCTATCTGACGGTCGTCCTGACCGGCATCCTCGTCATCATCGTATCGAAAGCGCTGGATCTTCTCTGGGCCCGCATCATCACGGTACGGGGGATGTACCTGCTCGTGCGGGCGCCGGGGATCGTCATCCACGAATGTTCCCATATTCTCGGCTGCCTTCTCACGGGGGCAAAAGTGAAGAAGGTTGTGCTGCTTTCAAAAGAGGGCGGTTCAGTCACCTACTCGCCATCTCCTGTCCCGTATCTCGGGGACGTCGTCATCAACACTGCCCCGCTCTTTGGTATTCCCCTCGTCCTGTACGGCTGTACCTGGATCTTCTCTTCGTATCTCGGGTGCAGTATCCCGGCACTCCCGCCCGTCATCGGTTCTGCGGGTGCAGTGAGCCTCATGGCGTCACTGACAGCCGGCATGTTCGCAGCAAACCTGCTGTATCATTTCAATCCATGGTTTCTTGTGTACCTCTACCTGACCGTGAGCCTCGTTCTCTCGCTTGCCCCGAGCAGGCAGGACATGAAGAACGCTGCTTTCGGAATTGCAATCATCGTTGCCGGAGGCGCGCTCGTCTTCTGGAGCAACTTCAGTCCGGCGGTCAGCCTCCTTGAGATGATAACGGACGTCATCGGGATCAGCTTCGGGCTTGCGCTCGGGTTTGGCGTTATCGCCCTGGTGATTTCATTACCGTTACTGATTATCTACGCCTTCCGGCAATGATGAGGGGAACACTCCTACCTCCCACTGGAATGAGACGGAAGGTACTCTGATAGCATGGGGGCTGTGGTAGGGAAGATCCACTCATAACTGATGATATTCCCTTCCTTCCCATTTCTGGTAACCCTGCAAACACGGCTCCACCACAAGATGCTTCCTCCGAAGAACCGTATGAGTTCTTCCCGAAGTTCATCCTTACCTGCGGTCAGGATTCACTATCCCGGAGCACTGGCCGGCTTTGTGTAAAAGCGGGCGAGCTTCCCGCTTCCGGAGTACCCCCGTGGGTGAGGGGGGCAGACCTCCCGGAAAATTGAGTGGGGGGTCACTACAAAAAGCGCAAGGCAGGGCATGGATTCATCGCAAAACGGGCGGGGCGTGGTGATGGTACCTGCCGAGAGTCACCTCCTGACGTGTGACCCACGAGTTGCCCGTTGTTTTCCGTAGAGGAGGTTTTGGGCACCCGGATCGGTCAATCCTATGGTTTGTGAACGATTCGACAACCGGAGTAAAGTCCATACGATCTGTGATGAACTCTGGAGAAAACGTGATGAAAAAGGGGACCGGTTAAACGCGGCACCACCCAGGATGCGACATTTATTACATCAGACCTTCCATGAACCGCCTGACAAATCCCGGGGGATGAGGCCATGATTCTTCGAAGTTGTGACGGAACTGGGGCAACAAGGATCCAAATCAGAGTTCGGATACAAACTCCATTCGTTGATTGATACCGATTATCAGTTCATCCGACAGTTCGATACAACTACAGCTGCGGTGATCAAACGGGTGTTTCATTCAGGTCATTTCATGGTCACGATACTTGTCCGGGTCCACAAGGAGATCAAACGCCGTACTAAGAAAGTCGGAGCATGCACGGACTCCTCGTTGTTGAGGCTGGCTGTGTCCATCCTCATCGATATCAATGAGGAATGGATCACGGATAACCGGTATTTATCTGTGAAGAGTGAATGATCTCTCTGGATACAGGTGCTGCTGATTTTACAGCATTATAGAGACACTACCGTGAACAATACCCACCACATGACGATAATACGTACGTGTGTTTTATGTCTTGCGATTATTTTCGCACTGATACAGCCGATCTGCGCAGAAGATCTGAACCAGTCTCCACCATATTTCGTTGTCCAGACTATCTCTCCCTATCAGATCCCGGCATTCAACTCATCGGCATCAGTTGCCAGCCAGCCGATCGGCATGAATACAACCCAACCGGCTCCGGCAACGAACGTTTCTCCCCCACGATCCGACACAGTTTCGACAAATGGCACAACCCCAACGCCATATATTCCTTCAGGCCAGGTAACCCCGGCGGCGAAAAATTCCTGGCGTACGATAAACGCGACGGGGACGAACGCGACGTTTGGAATTGTTTCAGCACAAACCACGGTTTCCGGTGTGGTTTCTTCCATTAATACGACCGGTTCCATTTCCGGGTCCTCGGCTGTCACCTTCACCACGGACCCCGTTACCCGGCGCAAATATGTGACCGGCCATGTTATCGTCCGGTTCAAATCCCCGAATGATGGAGGTCTCTCCGTTTCCAGTGATGCCGTTCGCCAGGCCCACGCAAGGCTCGGGGCAAAAGTACTGAACGATTTTACCACCGGCGGTCTCACCGGGCTGCAGCTCGTCCAGCTGGTAAACGGGACCGATGTGCAGACCGCGATCAGGGAATACCAGGCGGACCCCGATGTCCTGTATGCGGAGCCGGATTATGCGATCTCGATAACGCCGGACGAAACCGGCCCGGTTGTCCGGAGTACTGGTACTCTTCAAATCGCGTCAATACCCGATGATCCCTTATTTTCCAACCAGTGGAGCCTCGACAATACCGGGCAGGCGGTATCAGGTATCACCGGGACACTGGGTGCGGATATCAATGCAACGCCGGCATGGGATATCTCAACCGGATCGAACAGTGTCATCGTTGCGGTGGTTGACACCGGGGTGGATTATAACCACCCCGATCTCGCGGCAAATATCTGGACAAACCCTGTGGACGGTACCCATGGGTGGAATTTTGTCGCCAACACTCCCAATCCGCTTGACGACAACGGTCATGGCACCCATGTATCAGGAACGATAGGTGCGGTTGGGGACAACAACCTTGGCGTGGCGGGCGTAAACTGGCATGTGCAGATCATGGCCCTCAAGTTTTTAGATGCTTCGGGGAGAGGATCAACGTCCAATGCAATTTCCGCTATCCTCTATGCGAATGCCCATGGTGCGTCCGTGATCAGCAACTCCTGGGGCGGTTCTGGTTATGATCAGTCCCTGAAGGACGCAATCGATGCATCCCCTGCCGTGGTTGTCTGTGCGGCAGGAAACAATGCCAGCGATAATGATATCATTCCTGTATATCCTGCGTCCTACACGTCCGCTGATATCATCAGTGTTGCAGCAACCGATCAAAATGATCAGCGCGCATCATTTTCCGACTATGGCCCGGGTTCCGTACATCTTGCTGCTCCGGGTGTGAACATCCAGAGTACCTATTCCGATGGCAATTATATGTACATGTCTGGGACTTCCCAGGCAACACCCCATGTTTCCGGCGTCGCTGCGCTGGTCAAATCCATCAACCCGAACCTGACGAATGTCCAGATCAAGGACATTATCCTCAACAATGTCCACGTGCTGCCTTCCCTTTCTGGTAAAGTCAGCACCGGCGGGAGGCTGGACGCGTACAAGGCGGTTTTCGCGGCAGAGGCATCCCTCCTACCGGTAGCGAACTTCACGGGGAATCCGAAAACAGGGCCCGTTCCCCTGACCGTGACGTTCACGGATCTGTCAACCAACGGGCCGACTGCGTGGAACTGGACATTTGGTGACGGGAACGCGGTGAATGCGACCGTGCAGGACCCTGTTCACACCTATCTCACGCCGGGCAACTACGCCGTGAGTCTCACCGCGACCAATAAAGCGGGTTCAAGTACGACGATGAAAACCAATTATATTTCTGTCACCGTCGGACCCCCGACCGTCACCGCCATCTCACCGACATCCGGCACGACCTCCGGTGGCACCCCGGTAACCATCACCGGGACAGGATTTACCGGAGCGACCGGAGTAAAGTTTGGTAGCACAGCGGCAACCGCGTTCACGGTTGGCAACGCTACTTCAATCACAGCGACCAGCCCGGCCGGTACAGCCGGAACCGTTGACGTCACTGTCACCACATCCTCTGGCATATCAGCGACTTCATCCGCTGACCAATACACCTATGTAGTAGTCCCGACCGCCAGCGCAAAGGTCGGAGTATTCCGGTCTTCGACCGGTACGTTCTACCTTGCGTCCAGCAACACGAATGGCGGGGGAACAGTCAACGCCTTCACCTTTGGCCTACCCACTGACACCCCGATAAGAGGAAACTGGAGCGGTCACGGTGCTACCGTAGGAGTATTCCGGCCATCGAACGGTGTGTTCTACCTTGCGTCCAGCAACACGAATGGTGGTGGAACAGTCAACGCCTTCAACTATGGCCTACCCACTGACACCCCGATAGCAGGAAACTGGAACGGTCAGGGTACCACCGTAGGAGTATTCCGGTCTTCGACCGGTACGTTCTACCTTGCGTCCAGCAACACGAATGGCGGGGGAACAGTCAACGCCTTCACCTTTGGCCTACCCACTGACACCCCGATAGCAGGAAACTGGAACGGTCAGGGTACCACTGTAGGAGTATTCCGGTCTTCGACCGGTACGTTCTACCTTGCGTCCAGCAACACGAATGGTGGTGGAACAGTCAACGCCTTCACCTTTGGCCTACCCGGTGACGTCCCGATAGTGGGAGACTGGAGTGGTAGTGGCAGTGACACCGTAGGAGTATTCCGGCCATCGACCGGTGTGTTCTACCTTGCGTCCAGCAACACGAATGGCGGGGGAACAGTCAACGCCTTCAACTATGGCCTACCCACTGACACCCCGATAGCAGGAAACTGGATCTGAACGCAAAAAAATAGAATCAGTGAGGGGGGTTTCATCCCCTGTCATTTTTTGTAACTATTCAGCCGGTTCTTGCTCCGTTTGTCGACGTCTTCAAGAGAAATCCATTCACTCCTCCGAGCGCAGAACGGACTGGCTGAATAGTTACGTTCAACCCAACGTGTGATTCCTCGGAGATCGAAAAGAAATCTTTAATGGGGTATAATCCAAAAAAAAAGATATGCAAAAGCCAATTATATTCCTGCTCCTTGTATGCATTGCTGTACTGGTGACAGGCTGTACCAGTGTTTCCAGTAATACCCCATCATCAACTACCCCGACCGCTACAGTGGCTCAGGCCACAACAGCAGGAACATCTGTTCCAGCCACACCGGTGGTAATTAACCAAGCAGCATCTGTTATGACATCGGTGACAGAGAAGGTTACTGTATCCCCGAGCGGATCATAGTCGGGAAAGTGATGTCTGTCCGGGCAAGGACATAGTAATCATAGGAGCTGAGCGAAAAACATCGCCTAAAATGTTATCTTAAGAGGCTGTTGCCCAATTCAAAATCCTTTGGGGTACTGATCGAAGAATCGGGAATTGCCGGATTACTCCCAATCGATCAATAACCGACGCAATATCCGTAAGATCGAAGATAGTGTTCTGGTTCTCACATCAACCGAGAACTTCAAAATATTCTTGGTCAAACAGATACGTTTCCATTCCCCTTTACAAATCCTAAGACCGCGTCTCTGAAATTTTTTAAAATTTCGATTTTTATAAAGATGCTCCCAAAGGTAAGGGAAAATCCCCATATGGCACTCTATCTGGGGGATCCAGAAAAGAAGCATTGTTTCCAGATCAAGGGGACCGTAACGGTGAAAACCAGCGGTCCGGATTATGAAAAGATCAAGGCGCAGATAAAAGAAAAAGGCCCTCATTATCCTGCAAAAGGATTGCTGATCCTGAAAATCACGGAAGTATTCGATTGTACGCCCGGACCAAATGCCGGGAAAAAGTCGCATAATTTTCTGGGTATAGTATTATTCCTGCCACTAATTTTTGTTGGGCTGTTCAATCATACTAGTCGGTCAGGACACTCCCGGGGGGCTGCGCCTTCGGCCTGCCCCCGCCGCTGCGGCAACCTCAAAACATGCGAGAGACTTCCTGAATCCTGTTGGAACGCAAGAACATCGGCATTGATAAACAATAACTGTTTTTCTGTCTTTTTCAGTTTACTATTTTTTTTATTTTTACGGCTTGATGCGTTTGTATATTGGCGGTTTAATTGATACAATAACCCAGATAATTTCCCATTTTTTATATCATCGACGAAATATTTATTACCAATAACTAGCATTCTTCATCAACCAAATTCCCTGAAGTTGGTTCTTACGATATCTGTTCTTTTTGTCGATGATGAGCCCGGTCTCCTTGATATTGGCAAATTGTTCCTCGAGCGGACAAGCGAATTTACGGTGACTACCGCGTCATCAGCTTCTGTGGCACTTGACCTGTTAAAATCCAATGGGATTCAGGCCATTGTCTCCGATTACCAGATGCCCGGGATGGACGGTATCGGGTTTTTAAAACGGGTCCGGGCAATGGATAAGGCCATCCCCTTCATTTTGTTTACGGGCAAGGGCCGGGAAGAGATCGCTATCGAGGCTTTTGAAAACGGTGCAGACTTTTATCTCCAGAAGGGGGGGGAACCGGTATCGCAGTTTGCCGAACTCATGCACAAGATCAAGGCAGCAGTCGATCACCGTCAGAATGAGGCGCAGGTCACCACTCTCAACCGGCTCTATACGGTGCTTTCCGCAACGAATAAGGCAATCGTTCGTATTCATGACAAAAATGAACTGCTGAACGAGATCTGCCGGATTGCTGTCGAGAAGGGCGGATTTACGATGGTATGGGCCGGGATCGCAAATCCCGTGAACCGTCTCATAGAACCCGTAGCTGTGCATGGGATGTCTGAAGGGTACCTTGACCGGATCACCATATCAATTGATGATGGCCCCCGGAGCCTGGGTCCGACAAGCACTGCATTCCGGGATGGGACCTATAATGTCTGTAACGATATTGCAACGGACGAGCGTATGAAACCCGTGAGGGAGTCTGCACTGAAACAAGGTTACCATTCACTCGCCGCATTCCCCTTCGCACTTGATACCAAAAATGCCGGTGTCATTACCTTTTATGCGTCGGTATCAGGATATTTTACTGACCAGATTGTCCGGCTTCTTGATGAACAATCCAGTGACCTCTCATTTGCTTTTGTTACATTCGATCACGAAGAGCAACGTATAACTGCCGAAAATGATCTTAAAACCTCAGAACTCCAGTACCGGCGGTTGTTCCAGACGGCACAGGATGCGATCCTGATCCTTGACGGTGATACCGGTGAAGTTATCGATGCAAATAAATTCATTCTTGATATGCTGGGATACCCGCTGGAGTATTTTGTCGGCAAACATCTCTGGGAACTCGGGTTCATCAAGGACAAGTCCATTGCCCAGCATGCATTCACAGAACTGAAAATGAACGGATATATCCGGTACGAAGACATCCCGCTGGAGAAAAATGACGGCCAGGGTTTTAACGTTGAGTTCATCAGCAATGTCTACCTCGTAGGCGATAAGAAGATTATCCAGTGCAACATCAGGGATATCACCGACAAAAAACTGGTTCAGGATGCATTGCGGGCATCCGAAACCCGGTACCGCCGCCTCTTTGAAACCGCACAGGACGGTATATTAATCCTTGATGAAGAGACGGGAACAATTGTCGATGCAAATAAATTCATTCTTGAGATGCTGGGATACCCGCTGGAATATTTTGTCGGCAAACATCTCTGGGAACTCGGGTTCATCAAGGACAAGTCCATTGCCCAGCATGCATTCACTGAGCTGAAAATGAACGGATATATCCGGTACGAAAACCTGCCCCTTGAAACAAAAGACGGGCAGGGTATTAACGTTGAGTTCATCAGTAATGTCTACCTTGTCGGAGATAAGAAGATTTTACAGTGCAACATCAGGGATATTACTGCAAGGAAACTGGCGGAAGATGCACTCGCGGAGAGTGATGCACGCCTGAATTCTATTCTTCAGGGTTCACCCATGCCGCAATTTGTGATCGATAAAGATCACCGGGTCATATCCTGGAACAAGGCAATTGAGGAATACAGCGGTGTACACGAAGCGGAGGTTTTGGGTACCCGGGACCAGTGGAAGGCATTTTATGCGACAGAACGACCAGTCCTTGCGGATCTGCTGGTGGATGAAAAGATTGAACTGCTTCCCGAATGGTACCAGGGAACAGTTACTCATTCCCGGCTTGTTGAAGGAGCGTACGAAACTACCGGGTTCCTCCAGAAGATAGGCGTATCGGGAAAGTGGCTGTATTTCACCGCAGCGCCCATCCGGAACGCCGATGGTGCGATTATCGGAGCCGTGGAAACGCTGGAAGACATCACTGAACGCAAATCAGCCGAGGAAGCGCTGCTCCAGGCGAACAAGAAACTCACGATTCTCAACAATGTCACCTGGCATGATATCCTCAACCAGCTCATGGGCCTGCGTACCTATCTCGAACTCTCAAAAAGGGAAATAAAAGATTCCAGGATCCTGGCATATATCGATAAAGAGGAAAAAGTCACTGAAGTGATCCAGTGGCAGATTGAGTTTACCCGGAACTACCACGACATCGGGGCCCAGGCACCGAAATGGCAGATCCTCTCAGACATTATCAGTCTGGCTATCCGTCAGCTGAACCCCCCGGGCATAGGGGTCAATGTCGCCGTTAAAGGTGCAGAGATTTTCGCCGATCCTCTCATAGAAAAAGTGTTCTACAACCTGATGGAAAACTCTCTCCGTCATGGCGATCACGTGACGCATATGGATTATTCTGTACGGGAAACGGAAGACGATCTTATCATCATCTATTGTGATGACGGGGTGGGAATTTCCGGAGAGGATAAGAAAAAACTCTTCCAGAAAGGGTTTGGAAAACATACCGGTCTTGGCCTGTTCCTGTCAAAAGAGATCCTCGCGATCACCGGCATCAGCATTACCGAGAATGGTGAACCGGGCAAAGGCGTACGGTTCGAGATCACGGTACCCATGGGAATTTACCGGTTTGCCGGCAGGACCTGAAGAATCCGCCCGGAGAAAAGAACTGAGAGGATCAGCGGTACAGCAATCGATTCCCCGTGATTCACCAGCTCATATGCCAGCTACTACTCCTGGAGTACATGGCAGATCAACGATTTGCCTGTCAGGAACATGCGTATGCATTTTCCATGCCGGTAAAACGAGAAACCGTCCGAAGGGCTCACGGGGTTCGCAGAGTCGCACAATCCAAAATACGCTGCCCGATCCCCTCAAACGATTTATTCAGCCGTTCAATGAACGCTCGAAGGAGTGGAATGATACGAAACTTCCCCGGGATCCTGAGCAACCATGCTATCCAGTTCGTTTTGGCCCGGGACCGGGAAAGTGCCAAGCACGCATTCAAGGAGTTCCTTTATCTGCATGATATCAAATACACTGTCGCCAAGGTGAAAAACCCCAGACCAAGGGGTAAATTGAACGGTTTTCTTGGTGAGGTTGAACAAAGAATCAGGAAATTGGGTTATCGATGAGATCGTTCATTGAAATAAGCATGATCAAACCTCACATGAGTCTCGATTATTATGAACCGTCTCACGTCTTCTGGTACAGATTACCTCCGGTGAGGATCCGGGCCTATGCGCAGAAATGGTTATTTGTGTAATAGTAATTCGGGATATCACACCGGACCAATATTACTTTACCGACAATCATTCGTTCGGGGACAGAGTGACCTTCTCTGTCACCGATGTCATGATTGATGCGGCTTGGTTAATTACGACCGGTGTGGTTGTCACCGATGTCATGATTGACGCCGCCTGGTTAATTACGACCGGGGTGGTTGTCGCTGCCATGACCTGCGTGGCCGGCACGGTCGTTCCTGTTATTGCGGCCTGAGCCACGGTAACAGTGGGGATAGTTGCCGTCGTTGAAGATCCCGAACTGTTGAACCCCGGCAGAATGCTCATTATGAATCCCGTTTTTGGCAGGACAACAGCGGCTGCCACAACCGCAATAATGATGACAATAACGATACCAAGGGCAAAAACCAGGTTCTTTCTGCTCCGGGGTTTTGCGGGAGGCACAGACCCGGGAACACGCGGTGGCGGGGAAAGATTCTTTGGAGAGAAGAGCCGGGGGATAAACCTTTTTTGCGGCTGCGCTGCTGCAGGGATGGCCGCTGGTTGTGTCTCCTGTACTGCAGCAGGTTCCGGCGGGATTGCATCCTGGGGATCACGGGGAATTATTACGGATGAACGTTCGATGAGGGGATCTACAGACGGGATCTTTTGATCAATCAGCCGCTCTTTTTTTACGGTCTGCACAGGTGCGGCGGGCGTGGGAATGGCGACCGGGACCTGAGGCACGTCTCCCCCCCGGACGGTAATCCGGGAGCCGCACCTGTTGCAGAACCCCGAACCATCCGGCACCCTCGTCCCGCATTTGGTGCAATACGTTCCCAGCGTTACAGAAGAGGATATTGTTGGCACCGCTGCAGGAGCGTCTGCCGGTACTGGGGGAGCCTGCCACGATGCCGCCGAAGGTGATTCCACAATTTTTTTAACCGGCTGTGGCTTTGTAGCCTGCTCATATGGTGCAGCGGGTGTCTGCGGTACCGCGGATCCGATAATTTTGAATCTGGGGAGGGGCACCGGGGCAGCCTCTTCTGCTGGGTCAATACCCGGAATAATCGTACTGACCTGCTCAAAGGATGGGTTGATGTTCTCCTTTATCAATCGCACCCATTCGTTGCGTTCTTTTGCCCGGTTTCCACCACTTTCGCGGGAGAAAGTCAGCACCATCTGCCGCATCCCTGCGCTCTTGGTGACCACGGTAAGCGTGATCACCGTCTCGCGAATCGCATTCTCCCCGGCCTCCACGGTCTGGATCGTGGCAAGGGGGATCTCTTTTTGGGGCAGGATATTTTTTATTCTGTCGATAAGGACGATTCGTTTGTTAGTGAGGATTGCTTCAAACGAGATCGATTTTACATGGACCTTCGCAGTCCGGATAAGAATTCTCTCATCACCGTGTAGTTCTGGATCATCCATAGGTAACTTCCCCCCTTTATTCCTTCAACAGTGGGATGTTTGCCGAGAAAAATATATGAGGCTTTCGAAGAACCCCGATAGTACCCTATCGTAGTACTAACGACAGAAAACATGGAACATCTTCTCGATTTTGCGCTAAAGGAGCGATATGAAAGGGTAGTGGAGATCAGGGATAAAGGAGTCGATTTTGAAACCATCACTGAATAGGATCGAATCAGATCAATAATAGGAAGATTGTATGCCAACATAAGAGAGCAAGGAGGAAGAACGGGATTCGGAGAAGCGATAAAAGCCATATTCCCGAAATCTGAAATCCGGACCGGTATTGTCCATCAGGTAAGAAATTTAACCCGATTCAATAATTACAAGGATAGAATGCCGTTCTGTGCTGGTAGCAGGGTGATCTCTACCGAACCAAACGAAGCATTCGGACTGGCTGCCTTGGACCGGTTTGAGGAAGCATGGGGTGGTAAATAGGCCTATGCCATAAAAAGGTGGAGAAATAATTGGCAGAGCTTGTCCACGTTTTACAAGTATCCTCCAGAGATCCGACGACTGATCTATACCACAAATCTCATCGACGTTTTAATTCTGTCATTCGTTGATCATATTGGTCGACAAAAGAAAAACGTTACTCTTTGAAAGTAACTTGTTTGGTTTAAGAATTTGTCTTTCACTTCCCTCTCCATCACCCTTAATTTCTCCGGCGCTCCACCTTTCTCGTACCCATGGTACCCGAACCCCAGGAACAGGACGAAAAACTCACGCCGGTCATGCGGCAGTACCGGGAGCTCAAACAGAAGTACCCGGACACCGTGCTCCTGTTCCGGATAGGAGATTTCTACGAGACCTTCGAGGCCGACGCGGAGCTCATCTCGCGGGAGCTGGAGATCGTTCTCACCTCGCGGTCGAAGAGCGCGGACACCCGAGTTCCTCTCGCGGGTGTCCCGTACCACGCGGTGGACGGCTACATCGCGAAGCTTATCGGCAAAGGCTACAAGGTGGCGGTCTGCGACCAGGTCGAGGACCCGAAGACCGCGAAGGGGATCGTCAGGCGTGAGATCACGCGGGTCATTACGCCGGGCACCGTGATCGACTCCTCGATGGTCCCTTCGTCTGCAGCATCCTACCTCATGGCCCTCTGCCCGGACACGAAGCGCAGCGAGTGGGGCATCGCCCTGCTCGACATCTCTACCGGGGAATTTTTTGTCACGGTTACCGGGCATGACAGCAGTTTCCAGAACGTGATCTCCGAGATCGCCCGGTACCGCCCGGCGGAATGCATCGTCCCGGCGGGGGTGAGCGGCGAACTGAGGCAGCGCATAGCGGACCAGGGCGTGGTCGTCACCCCGTTCCGGGACGAAGTCTTTGGGAACGATGCCGCATTCCGCACCCTCACCGCCCACTTCCGCGTCGCATCGCTCGGCGGGTACGGGTGCGGGGAAAACGAAGCGGCGACCGGTGCTGCCGGTGCGGCCCTCGCGTATGCAAAGGAGACGCAATATTCGGAGCTCGGCCATATCAGCAGCCTCAGCCTGCGCACCTCCTCGCAGAGCATGATGCTCGACGCGATCACGCTGCGCAACCTCGAAGTCAGGGAGAGCATCCGCGGCGGTGCCCGGGGAGCGACCCTCCTCTCCTCTCTCGACCTGACGAAGACCCCTATGGGGAGCAGGCTCCTGAACCGGCACCTTACTCACCCCCTGACGGATACCGGGGAGATCAACAGGCGGCTGGATTCTGTGGAATTCCTCGCCGCCCACACCGTGCTGCGCCTCGGGCTGCGCTCACAGCTCGCACGCTGCGCGGATATCGAGCGGATCGCGGCCCGGATAGCCTACGGGAACGCCGGGCCGCGCGATCTCCTTGCCCTTGCCGGTTCGCTCTCGGCACTGCCGGAGCTGAAGAGAACGGCGGCTGATGCCGGAGGCGACACCATCCCGGACGTGATCCGGACGGCGATTGCGGACATCCGGGATCTCCCGGAGACCATCGATCTCATACGGAAGGCGATCGTCGACGACCCCCCGGCAGTCGCCCGGAACGGAGGGGTGATCCGCAGCGGGTACTCCGCTGAACTCGACGGGATACGCGGGGTGCTCCACTCGGGGAAGGGATGGATCGCCGCGCTCCAGGAGAAAGAGCGGGAGAAGACCGGCATCCGGTCCCTCAAGATCGGCTACAACCGGATCTTCGGGTACTACATCGACGTGACGAAACCGAACCTGCATCTTGTCCCGCCCCACTACGAGCGGAGGCAGACGACCGCAACCGGTGAGCGGTATACCCTTCCCGAACTGAAGGAGAAGGAGTCGGTCATCACGAGCGCCGACGAACGGGTGCTTGCGCTCGAACGCGATCTCTATACCGGGCTTATCGCTCTCCTCCGGAACATAATCCCCGATCTCCAGGCAACGGCACGGGGAATCGCGGTGCTGGACGTTTCCGCAAGCCTCGCGGAAGCGGCAAAGACCCGGGATTTCGTACGCCCGCAGCTGAACGACGGGGATGCCATCGTTATCCGCGACGGGAGGCACCCGGTGGTGGAGCTGGGAGTCAGCGGGGGGTTCGTGCCCAACGACACCGAGCTCTCCGGGAGCAAGACCCAGATCATGATCATCACCGGCGCAAACATGGCGGGGAAATCCACGTACATGCGTGCGACCGCACTCATCTGCATCATGGCACAGGCAGGCAGTTTTGTCCCCGCACGGCACGCGGCCATCGGGGTCATTGACCGGATCTTCACCCGGGTCGGGGCGTTTGACGACCTCGCAAGCGGGCAGAGCACCTTCTTTGTCGAGATGCTCGAACTGGCAAACATCCTCAACAATGTGACGCCCAGGAGCCTTGTCATCCTGGATGAGATAGGGAGAGGGACGAGCACCGCGGACGGGTCTTCGATTGCAAGGGCCGTACTTGAGTTCCTTCACGGAAAATCCCCGGCCGGGCCAAAGACGCTCTTTGCCACGCACTTCCACGAGCTGGTCGCCATGGAAGATACCCTCAGGCGGGTGAAAAACTACCACTTCGCGGTGCAGGATACAAACAACGAGGTGATCTTCCTCCGCAGACTCATCCCGGGAGCGACCGATAAGAGCTATGGTATCCACGTGGCCCGGCTCGCCGGCATCCCGAAGAAGGTGACCGAACGGGCAGAAGCCCTCCTCAGCGAGAGCATGAACCGGGCCGTTCCTGCCGGCACCCGGCCTCAGCGGTATACCCAGATCCTGCTCGTCGATGACAGGGGAAAGGAGACGACCGCCCCCCTCAACCCGGTTCTCGAAGAACTCGCCAGGATAAAACCGGACGAGATGACGCCCCTGCAGGCCCTTGCAAAGATCGCAGAACTGCAGCGGTCGCTTGACAATAGCGGAGGGACGCCATGAGAAGCCCCCCGATTCACATCCTGGATCCTGCCACCGTCAACCAGATCGCGGCCGGTGAAGTGGTGGAACGTCCTGCGTCCGTAGTGAAGGAGCTGGTGGAGAACGCGATCGATTCGGGCGCCCGGTCGATCAAAATCGAGCTCGCATCCAACGGCGCATTAAACAGCATCAGGGTAACCGATGACGGGAGCGGTATGTCACATGAGGATGCCCTGCTTGCATTCACCCCGCACGCGACGAGCAAGATTGTGACGATCAATGACCTCCACCACATCCGCACGCTCGGGTTCCGGGGCGAGGCACTGGCAAGTATCGCTGCCGTCTCCCGCGTGACCCTCGTGACCAGAACGGATGACGGGGCTGCCGGGACAAAGATCGTTATCGAGGGCGGAGAGATACAGGAGCATGCTGTCACCGGTGCACCGGCAGGCACCAGCGTGCTGGTCGAGGACCTCTTCTTCAATACCCCGGCACGGAAGAAGTTCCAGAAGAGCAGAAATACCGAGCTCGCCCATATCCATGCGATCATGGAGGGGATCTGCCTCGCCCACCCGGACATATCGTTCCGGCTCTACCACAACCGGCATGAACAGCTGGTGACTGACAGCACGCCGGATATCCTTGACACGATTGCGCGCATCTACGGGGGCGATGCTGCCCGCGGACTGGTTCCCGTCAGTTTCTCACTGCCATTTATGACCGTCTCCGGCTATATCTCCCCCCCGTCACGCTCGCGCAAGGACAGTGCCCGGATGCTTGTCGCCATCAACCAGCGCTACATCTCTTCACTCCTCATCAACAACGCAATCCGGGAAGGCTACGGGACCCTGCTGCCAAAGGACCGCCTCCCGGTCACCTTCCTCAGGCTTGAGATCGATACCGGACTGGTAGACGTGAACGTACACCCGACGAAGAAGCTGGTGCGGCTCACCCGGGAAAAGGAGATCAGCGACGCGATAAAAGAAGCGGTGAAAACTGCCCTGCTGACCCACGATCTCATCCCTGCAGCAGAGGCCCCGCCGCTCCCGGGTGAATCACTCGCAGCTGAACCAGCGGACGTCCCCGGGCCGGTGTATCACTATGCCGGTTCAGCCCCGGCGGGTGTGAACGAGACAAGTCACCCGGGTACTTCGGCAACCGACCGGCAACTCCGGCAGACAGAGCTTGTCGCCGGCATCTCTCCCGTCACCCCCCTCCTTCCGGCAATGGAGGTCATCGGTGAATTTGGCGGTATCTACATCCTTGTGCGGACAGCCAGTGATGAACTCATCGTGATCGACCAGCACGCGGCCCACGAACGGATCCTGTACGAGCAGGTGACCGCCAGGATTGGGGGCGAGCGCCGTTCGCAGGAGCTGATCGAGCCGGTCGTCCTCTACCCGACGCACAGGGAAGCTGCGATCATCCGCGACCTGCTCGCAGAACTCGCGCAGGAAGGTTTTGTTCTCGAGGACTTCGGCAGGGACTCCTTTCTTGTCCGCGCTGTCCCTGTCGTGCTCGGGCGGCTTGAGGAGACCCAAGTTATCGATGATATCATCAGTGACCTTGTGACCGGCGACCCGGGCCGGTCTGTCAGCAACCGCGAACGGATCACCCGCATCATCGCCTGCCGCGGCGCGATCAAGGCGGGCACGGTCTGCACGCGGGAGCAGTGCCAGCGTGTGGCCAACCAGCTCCGGCTCACGAAAAACCCGTTCACCTGCCCGCACGGTCGCCCGACCATGATACGGTTTACCCGGGAAGATCTCGACGCGATGTTTAAACGAACCTGATGGTTCGTTATAAACTCGTCCCGATGTTTACATAGATACAGCCATGTAAACTCGTTCCGATGTTTAAACGAATCTGAAGGTTCGTTATAAACTCCTCCGGATGTTCAAGCGGACGTGAAAGAGGTTCTCGCAAAAACGGCCTCCTGAAAAGACAGATCCCATATGGGTTAAGTAATTGCTGCACGTGAGCTTCCTCAGGGAGAGAAAGGTGGTCCCTATCATAGGCCGGGAATGAAAGCAGATCATTAACTGAAAAATGATTCCCCGGTTCTGATAACTTCTCGGGACTTGGGATAATTCCTGCAAATCCTTAGGTCGTGAAAATTTATATTTTCCCTAATTTTCTCAACGAAGTCCCGTCAACCTATCAGAACCCAGAAATGCAGGTGCGACAGAAGGTTCTGATAAGTTGGCGGTTGGGTAGGGAATTTTTTAATGACGAGAAAAAAAGCAGTCACCAGCCACTAACTTATCAGGACCCTCTTTTAGTCTCTGGTTAATCGCCAGGTACCATTCGGGATCAGGAGCTCGAACCGTGCCCCCTTCCCAAAAATCCCGTTCTCTCCAATGGTTATCCCGGTTATTGCCAGAATTTCTCCGGTCAGGAACAGGCCCATGCCGGTATTCTTTCCCACACCACGTTTAAAGATCTCGCATTTTTGCCCTGCTTCAACCCCAACACCATTATCCTCAAAAATAAGCGAGAATCCTTTATCGGAAATACTGGGATATATCGATATAGTTGTGATAGTATCTCCATACCTGATTGCATTATCCACAAGGTTGTAAAACACTTTTTCCAGTAAAGGATCCGCATAGACTTCCGTCTTTTCGAACTGTGAATAAAAAGCGATACCGGATTTTGCAAAATTCTGTACTACTTTATTGATAAGATCATTGACATTCTGCCATTGCGGCATGTGAACGCCGACCTCCTGGTACTCCCGGGTAAACGTGATATGGCGCTGGATAACCCGGGTAAGGTCCTTGATATTATTGAGCAGCTGCTCCTTTTCTTCAGGAGAGTTTGTTGCTTTTGCCATATCCACGCACCCAAGTAGCCCGGTGACAGTGTTGAGAATATCATGCCGGGTGATCTGGTTCAGCAGGTTCAGCTTTTTATTAGCGATACCGATCGCATCTTCAACATGCTTTCGTTCGGTAACATCGCGCAGGATCCCGTAAATCCCGATCGGTTTTCCAGACAGATCGAGCCGGAGGAAACTTTTCTCTTCAAACCAATAGGGGTTGCCCCATTTGTCCAGGATTCTGAACTGAGAACTGAATTGGGCATCTACTTTTAGTTCACGGGACAAATTGCTTTCTACCCGGTTGATATCTGCGGGATGAATGAAAATACGAAGCGTTTTCCCAACCACTTCATCTACAAGGAAACCATATTTATTGACTTGCGGAGAGGCATAGGTTATAATCCCGTCCATATCTGTAGAGAAGAGGATGTCGGGGGTATTTTCCGTGAGAGCCCGGTATTTTTCCTCGCTCTCCCTGAGTGCGTCTTCGAGTTTTATCCGTTCGGTGATATCGATCACGATGCCGCGGAACCCGACCACCGAACCGTTCCGACGGATGGGCGCAGCAAAAACGATGGCGTTCATCAGCGTCCCGTCCATCCTCTTCAGGTGGTAAACTTCACCTTGGGACTTTGCACCAGACATGACCTGAGTCAGTCCCCTGTGCATACGTTCGATATCCCCTGGGGTAAGGTATTCGCGGACGTTTTCTCCTTCCCGGATCTTCTCATCGCCACTACCGAATATCTCCGATCCGGCGTGGTTAACGTAGGTGAGATCCCCCTGCAAATCCATCTCAAAGACCGTCTGGGGAAGGAGTTCGGCAATGTCGCGGAACCGCGCCTCGCTCTGCAATAGACCCTCATGGGATTTTTCTATGGTCTCAAGCATGTGGTTGATCTTCCCGGACAGGTCAGAGAACTCGTCGTTGCCGCCAATACTTATCCGCCGGGAGGGTACAATCTGCCTGTCGATATCATACAACTGGTAACTGAGCGCGCTGACCCGGGAAAGAACAAGCCTGTCGAGGATAAGGAGGATCGTGACACCAAAGAGGAGTCCTGCCCCGAGTACGATGAGCACGTACTGGTAGGTCAACGTAATCCCCTCCTGGTAAATATCACGAGGTTCCAAAATCTCGAGGACGAGTACCCCCTTTCCGTACACGTCCCTGATGAGCGCATATCCCGCGATCTGGTTACTGTTAAGGGGGGTAACGACCTCCGCGGTGCGATTCTGACCGGCGGACAGGGACGAGAGGAGCGTTGGGGAGAGTGTTGGATCATCTACCGGAATAAAATGGAGATTTGGCTTTGTCAGTTTCGCAAGGTAGGACACTTCGTTAGCGCCGAGGTACCTTCCCATTATGACTACCCCCTGCGGTGTACCGGAAAAATCCGAATGAACGATAGGGCGGGATGCGACGACTAGGGGTTTCTCCCCAAGCATCAGGATACCGGTGGTCGTCGTGTTTGGATATGCCATGGAAAGCAACGGATTCGAAGGCGTCAGCTGCTGACCGAGCGCCTCCGGTGCTGCAACCACGGTGTTATTCCGGAGATCGTATGCGCCTGCATAGACGATTTCACCCTGCCTGTTGGTTATAACAACGAGGTTGATCCGCAGGTTGCGGTATGTTTCTGGCAATAGATTCGCGGATACATAATCCGGCTTGTTCCCGTTGACAAAATCATAGGTATCGTCCCATGGACCCCAGTCAACAACGATCGATGATAATGATGTATATTCGTCATTCAGCCGGTTCACGGCCTGATCCACATCCTGCAAGACGTAACGCTGTTCAAGGGCGCTGTAGCTGGTCATCGACACAAAAGAGACGAAAATACTGATCAGGGCAATGATGAGGATCAGGAGAATCACAATAATAAGGCTCGTCTTTTCCTGGAGTTTCATGAGAATCGCCGGATATGTTCCCGATTACGGTTGATCGAATATATAGTTGTAGAGTGCCACAATTAATGTCCGTTTTGTTGACAGAGTTTATGGGTCCTGATAAGTTAGCTGTTAATGACTGATTTTTCACCTCATTAAAAATTCCCTTCCAACCGTCAACTTCTCAGAACCTTATTCGGGTCCAGTTTCCGGGCCGGATTTTTCCAGCGGTTTCATGGATAGGAAATTCTCTAAAATTTTGAAGTTTACGTTTTCCTTTAATAGCAATTAAAATGTACTGGCGATAGACGGTTCTGGTACATCTTAGTGACTTTTTCAAATTATTCACGTCGCAAGTTAAATCACAAAGTCATGACAACGCACCAGAACCATAGAAATCTATATAGCAATTTATAGGAGAATCTGAATGGAAATCTGCATGAGACTCAATATATGACAATCTACACTCTGATAGTGTAATTTTGAATGCTCAATTAGGAGAATAGTTATGATAGGAAAGTACGTCGTCCATATACATATTTGTCCTTATCTCTCCCAGTCTTCAGATTGTAATCGGATATAATCTCTATCAACAAAACTAACATTAATTATAGCACTTTACGTTTACCAACTGTTGATCCATCGTTTGTTCAACGCTTCTTTAATTGCCATTAAGGGAAAATGTAAAATCCAAAATTTTTGAGTGTCTCCTACCCTTAAAACCGCCAGAAAATCCGGTCCGGAAACCGGATCCGTAGGTTCTTACATGTTGTTTTGACGTTGTGATTTAGTTTACAATGTCTAACATTTACTAAAATCACGAATATGCACTAGAACTTCAGACAATTATTCTTTCAGGAGAAGGAGAATAAGCAACTAGTGCTGGGTATAGGTCTTTTTTGAGAATTTCGACGAGAAAAGAGGAATCCTGGAATCACGGATCAGCCCTGAATATAATTCAACAAACCTGATACCGGTTTGCTGACATGATCTCGTCTCCTCACCGATTGTGAGCATCCCAAGGTAAGGAGACGCCGTACCTTAGCTTTTGTAGTCTGTTGTTTACTTCAGAGAATGAAGGATTTCTACAGAGCCGTTTACCTATTGTTTTATTATGTTAGAAAAAGTAAAAATGAATTGCCGATGGTAAAAATTCCGGCTGGAAATGGCAAAATTGTGAAAGTGAATCTGATGAACTCGTCATCTGCATATTATTTGGGTGTCTGCAGTTTTCTTTTGGCTATTATATTTGTGGCAGGATGTATAGGAACCCAAAAAACAACACCGGAAACGAATTTTTCTACTGGGGCGATTACTTCCACTCTCACTCAGATACGGAATAATTGCACAATACCAACATTAGTATTCAATAATTCTCAAGAAATAACGAAACTTGGGAACTATGTCGGCATAATTGGACTAAAAATTACCGGACCTGGCGACAAATCCAGTTCAGAACCCGGTACTGTTCCCTTGGGGGGGGTCATTTATCATGATGCGGGTTTCACAAGGATTTTTGATTCCACAGGCAATCAAATACTGCTCATAAATGATTCAGAATCGTTCACGTTAACCCCGGGAGGAGGATCCCAACCATCAACGTCCGTTTATAGTGTTCCAGAACTATCGCGAATCGTAAAAGAAGGCGATAATGTAACGAACATATATCAAAACTCCGCCTGCATCGCCACAATCATTACGGCCCCCAGTAGTAGAGTTAAAGTGATTTCCGAATAATGAACAGTTCTGGTGCGTAAAGACTGAGGAAAAACGCATTCTCACAATAAACAATTCTGTATGATATTTAAAAATTGAATTGGTTTTTCCTATAGTTTACTATCATGTATTATTAGTATGCAATGGTCAGAAGATCCTATATCTTATCCAAGACTTGAAAGAACCTTCATACAGATTACCAAAAATATATTCTCCTTAAAAAATAATAGACATTAATGAAATTTCGCCCACTAACCCAGAGGATCTATGCAGGTCTTGTTTTTTGTCTGATAATGACCGTACTGTTCGGGGCGAATGTCATGGCCAACTCCAATGGAAGTGTGTCGAACCAGTCAGTTCCGATGACATTGACCGGGAATAATTCTGTTGCAACAGTTAGTGGTCAAGACCAACTGAATGAGATCCAGAGAGAGGTAAACGCTGAAATACAAAATCTGAATACCAGTGGCTTTCTTCTCCCTACACTGAAATTTAATGAGACTGGAAGCGCAGTAACGCTGAATCAGGGATTTACGATTAATCCGGCCAATAATCTAGCACCCCTGACGGTCAGTTCGAATGCTGAAAAAATTCACTCCACCGAAAATGGCTATACAATCCCTGAGGGGGCCATCATATATCATAATTATGATAATACAACAAGAATCTTTGATTCCACTGGCGAACAACAACTCCTCATAAACGATACCGCATCCTCATCGATTCCAACTCCGAAAGGATTTGCATCTGCAACCAGAATCTATCAGGTCCCTAGCGGCTCTGTCATCCGTGAGAAGGGGAACGTCACATCCGTTTCGTTAAACGGGGCTAGGATACTGACTGTCATTGATCAAAAACAAGCATTAACCAGATCACCGGTTTCCCCGGCAATTAATGGATGGATAGAAACGTCGGATAACTGGAATGCCGGTAAAATCGCACAATTTATTGCATACTGGAACGTCCCGGTATCTCCTCCATCCCCACAATGGGACACCGTTGATTTCCTATTCAACGCCATCGAACCTGCTTTAACAGGTGCGTCAATAGTCCAACCAGTGCTCGAATGGAACTGGGGTGGCAGCGGCACATGGACAGGTCGGGCATGGTACGTTGATTCATCGGGAGGATATCACACGAATCCTATTTATTTATCCAATGGACAGACAATTCAAGGAACATTGAGCTGGGACAATAGTATTAATATGTGGAATATCACCATCGCTGATCTACAGAACAGACAATCAGAAACAATATTTTCATCCGATAATCCAGTCACCACGACAAATCTTGCAGCATTCTGTACTCTGGAGGCATATAATGTCAACGATAATACCGATATGCCTGGATCGACAACGTTTTACAATATGAGTTTCAGTGATATCAATAATGTACCGGTTGTATTCCCGTGGTCCACATGGGTAGACAGTAGTGCGCAACAAACGCTTCCCGGACTAAATGTTTTGGTGAACTCCCAATCGAGTGTCACGTTACATACCGCAAATGGTGGTCTCCAACCGACCTTCGCCAGCATCTTACCGGTAAACGGCACGACTGCCGGCGGCACCGTGGTAACCATCACCGGGACAGGCTTTACCGGAGCGACCAGTGTAACCTTTGGTGGCAACGCGGCTACCAGCGTCATGGTTGTCAACAGTACCGCAGTCACAGCGGTCACACCGGCCGGTACAGCCGGAGCTGTTAACGTCATCA
Source organism: Methanoregula sp. (assembly GCF_050010295.1). Taxonomy (GTDB): domain Archaea; phylum Halobacteriota; class Methanomicrobia; order Methanomicrobiales; family Methanospirillaceae; genus Methanoregula. The sequence goes on along the minus strand of NZ_JBEKLH010000004.1, from coordinate 225 downwards.
TCACCACACCCGGCGGCTCTGCAACCGGAACGAATGCATACACCTATACAGCAACCCCGACCGCCAGCGCAAAGGTCGGAGTATTCCGGTCTTCAACCGGTACGTTCTACCTTGCGTCCAGCAACACGAATGGCGGTGGAACAGTCAACGCCTTCAACTATGGCCTACCCACTGACACCCCGATAAGAGGAAACTGGAGCGGTCAGGGTGCTACCGTAGGAGTAT